>NZ_FQWK01000009.1 GCF_900129655.1 Bacteroides clarus YIT 12056 | reverse complement strand
GAAATAACGGAAAGGTAAACGCTGGCGTCAACGGAAGTAAGAAACAAAAATATAAAGAACTATTCGTACCACGGCAGTGGTACTTAATTACTTCACCTGTGTTCTTTGCATACAACAGCCGTGGTACGAAAAGAACACGGGCGGGGTAAGATTAGTTTGCCGTATATCCATCTCCTTCAAAGAACTGTATGGCATGTACAGTCAGGCATGGCCTTTCCTTGCTTAGAGCCGTGATGAGACTTGACCTATAAGCTCTATCAACAGACCAGTTCACTCGTGCGGCCGGACATCATTGAGTCATGCAGAATGCCAATCACTATAAAACCTCAGATTCCATGCCTATACGCCAGTGGCCTGTATCAACGGCCGGGTGTTGTATAAGTTAAAGGGAAAACGGGCATTATGTTAAATGTTAACGGAAATATCACGCAGCTAAAGCATGTTATAAAAAGGAAGGATTATTCCCCAAAGTTTGGAGAATACGGACAAAGAAGTATCTTTGCAGTGTGTTTTTCATAGTATTAGATTTAAGGTTAACAAAAAAGATTGGCTGTCTGGGAGAGATAGCCTTTTTTTATGAGAAAAAGATTTTAATACTTAATACGTCACTACGCAAGATTCCATCTCATAGAGTTCGGTTGAAACCTTATCTCAAAAGACTTCTGAAAAGTTTTTGCAGATGCAAACTAAAAGCAATGATGTTTTCAGCCATCCATACATCAATAAAACCGCTCTTTACCAAATCTATATAGCTACTGCTCCTTAGCTTCTTCCTGCGGAATACGTACCGACGTATAGAGCTCAAGGATAGCAGCAATAGTCAGCGAAACAATCCATTCATTACCATGCGTAAAGAACATAAAAGCTCCGGTAAGCACCAAGAGCAACGCGCCGAATATCTGCTGGCGCCGCAGACGTTTGATAGTGGGACTTTTGCATTTTGAAGGTGAATTTATTTGCGCTAAAGCAACAAATGTCGCACCTATCGTATATATATAAGGCGAGAGTTGCCATCCGGTGACATAAACGGCAGCGCCTATCAGAAGCATTACAGCTCCTACTGCAAAAAGGGCGGGTATCAGTTGTTTCATTCTTCTATATCATCTTGAAATACATAAATATCTTCGTTGGGCTTCTTCATCAGATACTTTTCACGGGCTATCTTCTCGATAGCGCCGGAGTCGACGGCAAGCTCATTCAGGCGACGGGTATTCTCCTCATATTCAGTACGATACCTGTCTATCTCTCCGCGTAAGCGCGTTTCCTCGCGGTAATAACCGAGACGGCGCACAATACTGTTCTCATCCAGAAAACCGACAAGCACAACAAACAGCACAAACGTTATCAGATATTTACGTCTGCGGACAAACAACCAGAGGGAAGCAAGTTTATCCATGTAATTCAGTTATTGTTTCTTTGAGTACAAAGATAAGACGAATAACTGAGAAATTTCTTTTTTTTGCGTACATTTGCACAAAAGCTGAGACAAGCCACGCTGTCTTTGTGCTCTATATTAGTGATAAGAACACCCTGAATATGGAAAATTATATCGTATCGGCACGAAAATACCGCCCCTCGACCTTTGAGTCGGTAGTGGGGCAACGCGCGTTGACTACCACTTTAAAGAATGCCATCGCCACAGGCAAACTGGCGCACGCCTATCTTTTCTGCGGTCCGCGTGGCGTTGGAAAGACTACTTGCGCACGTATTTTTGCCAAAACTATAAACTGCATGGCTCCCACGGCAGAGGGAGAAGCCTGTAACCAATGTGAATCGTGTACAGCTTTCAATGAACAGCGTTCGTACAACATTCATGAATTGGATGCCGCATCCAACAACTCCGTGGACGACATCCGCCAACTGGTAGAGCAGGTACGTATCCCGCCTCAGATAGGTAAATACAAGGTATATATCATTGACGAGGTACATATGCTGTCGGCTTCCGCTTTCAATGCTTTCCTGAAAACGCTGGAAGAGCCGCCCCGTCATGCCATATTCATTCTTGCCACCACCGAAAAACATAAGATACTGCCTACCATCCTTTCTCGCTGTCAGATATACGACTTCAACCGTATCGGTGTGGAAGATACCGTAGCTCACTTGGCCTATGTAGCCTCTAAAGAGGGAATTACCGCCGAACCGGAAGCTCTGAACGTCATTGCGCTGAAAGCCGACGGCGGTATGCGTGACGCCTTGTCCATCTTCGACCAGGTAGTAAGTTTTACCGGTGGACACATCACTTACCAAAGCGTAATCGAGAATTTGAATGTGCTGGATTACGAATACTACTTCAAACTGACCGACCATTTTCTTGAAAATAAAGTCAGTGACGCCCTGCTGCTGCTGAACGATGTGCTGAACAAAGGATTTGACGGCAGTCATTTCATTACCGGCCTGTCCTCACATTTCCGCGATTTGCTGGTAAGCAAAGATCCGGCCACCCTGCCCCTTCTCGAAGTAGGGGCAAGTATCCGGCAACGCTACCAAACGCAGGCGCAAAAATGCCCGTTGCCTTTCCTGTACCGTGCCATGAAACTGTGTAACGATTGCGACTTGAACTATCGTGCCAGCAAGAACAAGCGGCTACTGGTAGAGCTGACCTTAATACAAGTAGCTCAAATCACAGCCGAAGGAGACGATGTTGCCAATGGGCGTAGCCCTAAACAAGCCATAAAACCCATATTTACGCAGCCTGCCGCCACACAACAGCCACAGGCAGCTCCCGCTACGCCCCAACCGCAGGTATCCGCCACTGCGAAACCGCAAGCCGCCCCCACTGCAGCCCCTCCTGCCAATGCCACTGCTACACCGGCAAATACGGCTTCGCACGCCACTCCTACCGCCATTTTACTGGCACAAGGAAAAGAAGAAAAGAAGATTCCGGTAGTAAAAATGTCCGGTCTCGGCGTATCCATTAAACGGCCGAAAGCGGAAGAAGAGGCAAAGAACACGGCTCCAACCCCTGCCGCACAGCAAACAGCGCAACCGGAAGAAGACTATATCTTCAATGAAAGAGATGTAAATTACTACTGGCAAGAATACGCCGGACGCATGCCCAAAGAGCAAGTAGCCATCGCCAAACGTATGCAGAATATGCATGTCACCCTGCTGAACGCCACCACGTTCGAAGCCGTCGTGGATAATGAAATCGTTGCAAAAGAGTTTACTTCGATGATTCCCCGGCTGCAAGAGTACCTGCGTATCCGTTTGAAAAACCGTAAGGTAACCATGACTGTACGTATCAGCGCTCCCGCCGAGAAGGTTCGTGCATACGGCCGTGTCGAAAAATTTCAAATGATGGCGCAAAAGAACGACGCCCTGCTGCAATTGAAAGACGAATTCGGATTGGAGCTTTACTAAATCGTCCGGACAAGGAGAGGCCATATTCATCCGTTTGTTACCGAACATATTGAAAATAAAATCATTATATTTTATTTTGTATATCATGTTTTATGTTTATTTTTGCCAATAATAGACAAAGAAGACAAACAAAACAAACGATGAGAAAAAGTGCCGCCATATTGATAGGACTATGGGTAATATGTATGACATGTGCTACCTCAATATGCGCCGCAACCGTTCCCAACAAATTGGATACGTTGAAAGTTTTTATCCAAAAGAAGATACTTTACGACGAATACGTATCGGTGGATAGCGTCATCTGCTGGAGTGAAAACATTCTGCCGGACCTCAAAGCAGACAACCGCAATAAAGAAACCTACTTCTTATTACAGCTACAACTTGCCAACGCCTATACACTGCGGGGAGATATCAGCCTTGCCATAGACCGGGCACGGCTGATGTACGAAGAAGCCAAAGAAACCGGATACGATTTCGGCATGGTAGTTGCCAACCAAGCTATCGGCGACGCTTACACCATAGCCAGTCAATACGATAAAGCATCGGAGGCGTATCAAAACGCTTTAAAGGAATTAAGCCTTATCTCTCCGCAACATCCCTACCGTACGCAACTTTTACTAAAAGCATCCAATACTTTACAGCGCAAAGGCCGACTGGAAAAAGCAAGGAGAGTATTAAACGATATAGATAAAGCCCTTCTGCAACAACCGGATTATGCCACCGGCTTCTTCGCCGCCATCGAAAAAGCCAACTATGCCATCTCACACGGACATCTTTCAAAGACTTACCTTAAAGAAGCCGCCAAGTACCTGCAAGATATGGATTCTATCTATCGGCTGTATCCCGAGAAGTTTTACTATTTTCATCTGAAGTATACCGCTGCCGCCTACTACCGTGCCATGGGTAACTGGGATAAAGCTTATTGGGACAAGGCCTTGAAACTGTACGAGGAACTGAGACAGGAATATTCAGTCAACAAACGGTCGGCTTATTACCGATGGATTACACAGGAAACAATATATCTATATAAGATACAAGGAGAAGCAATGGATGCCTGCCGGTTGTATCAAGAATTATATCCCACGGTCGACACGCTCACCGCCGAAGGTTACGCACGGCAAATCGGTATCCTGCGTGCCAAATACCGGGTAGACCAAATGGAGCTGGCCAATAAAGAAGAGCACAGCAAGCTTATCACCGGCATATTGACAGGCAGTATCCTGCTACTCCTCATGTTTATCGTTATAACTATCGTGCTCAGAAGGCAGCGTCAGAAGCTAACCCTATCCACCCAAAGATTGGAGCGCCTGCGTACCGATGCCGAAAACGCCACATCCGCCAAAAGCATATTCCTTTCGAATATGAGCCATGAAATACGTACGCCGCTCAATGCCCTCTCCGGTTTTTCGTCCCTGCTGACAGAAGAAGGGCTGGATGACGACACACGTCGCCAATGCAATGAAGTAATCCTGCAAAACTCCGAGTTATTACTAAAGCTCATCAACGATGTGATAGACCTGTCGAGCCTTGAATTCGGGAAAATACAATTCAGCATTGGCCGGTATGATGTCGTCAGCATCTGCAGGAATGTAGCCGATACTGTCAGTAAAATTAAACAGACCCAGGCAGAAATATACTTCACGACGGAGCTGGAAAGCATGGAAATAGAAACGGACGACTCACGCCTGCAACAAGTCTTGATAAACTTGCTGATTAACGCCACCAAATTTACACCGCAAGGCAGCATTACCCTGGAACTTAAAAAACAGTCGGAACAAGAGTTGCTCTTTTCCGTGACAGATACGGGCTGCGGCATTCCCAAAGACAAGCAAGCCGCTATCTTCCAGCGTTTCGAGAAACTAAACGAAAATGCGCAAGGCAGCGGATTAGGACTTTCCATCTGCCAGCTCATCATCGAACATATAGGTGGCAGAATATGGATAGACCCTGACTATACAGGCGGTTCACGGTTCTTTTTCACCCACCCCTTCCAACAGCCACAGCCGGCCAAAGGCAGAAAGGAGAGCGAAGTATGAAAAGACTGCTTATCATAACGGCCTTACTCGCTCTGCTCCTACCCGTACAAGCTGTCGGTACAGACGCGAAAAAACAGTACTCCTCGCCGCGCCGGTATCCGGCCGAAATAGAATGTGCCATAAACCGCGACATTCAGAAAGCCGACTCATTAGTAAAAGCGGGAAAACCGGACGAAGCGCTCACATTCTACAAAAAGAGCCTCAAAAGCAAAGACTCGCTATACAATCGTATTACCACCTCGCAGATGGAAGAGATACTCTCTCTTTACAATATGGACAAGCTCACGCTGCAAAAAGAGCAAAGGCGCAATATGTTCCACCAAATCTGCTTATCCATATCCGTTATCATCATTTTTGCATTGTTGCTTTTCAACATCCACATATACCGGAGCCGGAAACGCCTGCAAAAAGATGAAAAGGAAATGAGAAGATTAACCGCCATTGCCGAAGAAGCGAATGAGATAAAAAGCCGTTTCCTGACAACTATAAGTTATAACATACGCATTCCTCTTAACAACGTAGTAGGATTTTCACAACTCATGACCGAGGACGCCAACCTGAGTGAAGACGAGAAAAGAGAATATTCCGGTATCATCCAAAGTAATTCGGCGGAACTCATCCGGCTTGTCAACAATATACTGGACCTCTCACGTTTGGAAGCCAACATGATGAAGTTTCAGTTACAGAACTGCAACGTACAAGAGTGGTGCAACGAACTCCCCTGCCTGGTACAGATGCGAAGCGAAGGAAGCATACATTTGGAGTTGGTGGCAGATACCGGCAATGCAATCATCCATACCGACGTCAGCCGCCTCACGCAACTGGTTTCCGGCATGCTGCTATACCCTGTCGAATGCAAGAGAACAAGGATAGTGAACATGCAACTGACTTACAATCCGGAAACACAGGCAATAAACTGCCGGATAGAGAACAGTCCGCTCACCGATCCCGCATTTTCTTCACAAAAGGAATCCATATCGCACAGAATCAATCTATTGTTTTTCGAGCACTTCAACGGCAGCTATCGTGTAGAGAAAAGCGGTGACAATCCAATCATATATTTCACATATCCCACGCTTACTACCTGATTATATGCACGTTTGTCCCTGCCGCTATTTAGACAGGGTACAAATTAAACGTTTTTAATCAAGATTGATAGCAAGTATTGAAGAAAACAGCTATTTTTGCCGAACCAATTAGTACTAATAATTAAAAAATTAAAGAAAATGGCTTACGTAATTAGTGACGATTGTATTGCTTGCGGAACTTGTATCGACGAGTGTCCGGTAGGCGCTATCTCTGAAGGCGATATCTATTCTATCGATCCTGAAACTTGTACTGAATGCGGTACTTGTGCAGATGTTTGCCCTTCTGAAGCAATTCATCCGGGAGAATAATACAATCCTAAGAAAAAGAAGAAAGGCTCGGTTTCAATGAAACCGGGCCTTTTTATTTCAGTACCAAGAAGTATATATCGCAACTCACCCCAGACTACACAGACCTTCCATCCATACGCCTGCGATGAGTTCCTGCCATCCAAAGATTATGCAAGCTTTGACAATGCTTCCTTGATGCGGCTGATAGCTTCCACGATATTCTCATCGCTGGTAGCATAGCTCATACGAATACATTCGGGAGCGCCAAATGACGTACCGCCTACGCAAGCCACGTGAGCTACTTCCAGTAAGTACATGGCCAAATCATCGGAGTTTTCAATCTTACGGTCGCCGGCGGACTTACCGAAAAACGAGCTGCATTTCGGGAAGAGGTAGAAAGCGCCTTCCGGTACGTTTACTTCGAATCCCGGCACTTCCTTAGCCAGTTTCACAATAAGGTCGCGGCGACGTTCAAAAGCCTTACGCATTTCTTCCACCGGAGCTTGCGTTCCCGTATAAGCGGCTTCCGCAGCTTTCTGAGATACGGAACACGGGCCTGATGTATACTGTCCCTGCAATTTGTTGCAAGCCTTTACAATCCATTCCGGTCCGGCAATGAAACCGATACGCCAGCCCGTCATGGCATAAGCCTTGGAAACGCCGTTTACAATCACGGTACGCTCTTTCATTTCAGGGAACTGCGCGATGCTTTGGTGCTTACCGATGTAGTTGATATGTTCATAGATTTCATCGGCAATGACAACTACCTGCGGATGCTTGGCCAACACAGCGGCCAGTCCGGCCAACTCTTCCTTGCTATATACAGAACCGGTAGGGTTGGAAGGAGAACAAAGAATCAAAGCTTTGGTCTTCGGCGTAATGGCGGCTTCCAACTGGGCGGGGGTAATCTTGAAGTCCTGCTCGATACCTGCTGTAACAATCACCGGATTGCCTTCCGCCAGCTTCACCATTTCAGGATAGCTCACCCAATACGGTGCAGGCACAATCACTTCATCACCCGGGTTCACCAATACCAAGATTGCATTGCAAACCGATTGCTTGGCTCCGTTGGCACAAGAAATTTGTGCAGCCGTATATTCCAGACCGTTCTCTTTTTTCAATTTCTCTACGATAGCATTACGCAAGGCCGGATACCCCGGAACGGGAGAATAGCGAGAGAAGTTATCGTCTATCGCCTTTTTGGCAGCCTCTTTAATGTGGTCGGGAGTATTAAAATCAGGTTCTCCGACACTCAAGTTAATTACATCTACGCCTTGAGCTTTCAGCTCTGCGCTTTTCTGAGACATAGCCAGCGTCGCAGAGGGCGACAAGCTGTTCAAACGATCTGATAATTGGTTCATCTTGTTTCTATTTAATGGTTGTTATGCAAATCCGGTTGCAAAATAAGCGATTTTCTTTGATATAATAAAACAAAAAGACAGTTACTTATTAAAATGAAGAGTATGCCCCATACGTTCCTTCTTTGTACGCAGGTAACGTTCGTTATACTGATTCGGGTTGGTTTCCACCGGCACATTCTCCACAATCTCCAGGCCATAGGCTTCCAAGCCTACGCGTTTCACCGGGTTGTTTGTAAGCAGACGCATCTTATGCACACCCAGCTCGCGCAAAATCTGAGCGCCCACACCGTAATCGCGTTCATCAGCCAGATGTCCGAGACAAATGTTGGCATCCACCGTATCCATGCCGTCTTCCTGAAGTTTGTATGCTCTCATCTTTTCCATCAGACCGATGCCGCGGCCTTCCTGATTGAGGTATACGATAGCTCCCTTACCGGCTTTCTCTATCATCTCCATCGCCTTGTGCAACTGCTCGCCGCAATCGCAACGCATGGAGCCGAATATATCTCCCGTGGCGCAAGAGGAGTGTACACGCACCAGTACAGGTTCATCAGGCGCCCAAGTACCCTTGAACAAAGCCACGTGCTCCAAGCCGTTGGACTTCTGACGGAAAGGAATCAGACGGAAATGTCCGTGCTCTGTCGGCATATCCACCTCCACACCTTTCTCCACGATAGATTCCTGCTGCAAGCGATAGGCTATCATATCGCGGATAGAAATCAGTTTCAAATTGAACTCGTCCGCCATTTTACGCAATTCGGGCAAACGCGCCATCGTGCCGTCTTCGTTCATAATCTCCATGAGCGCACCGGCAGGATAGAAACCGGACAGGCGGCACATATCAATCGTGGCTTCGGTATGACCGGCACGGCGCAACACGCCTTTCTCCTGTGCGTACAGCGGATTGATGTGTCCGGGACGGCCGAATGTGGCCGGAGTAGAAGCAGGGTCGGCCAACGCCTGAATGGTTGCGGCACGGTCGGCGGCAGAAACACCGGTCGTACAACCTTCCAGCTTATCGATTGTTACCGTAAAGGGAGTACCCAATACAGAGGTATTATCGGACACCTGATGAGGTAAATCCAGTTCTTTGCAACGCGACACCGTAATCGGAGCACACAATACCCCGCGTGCGTGTTTCAGCATGAAGTTCACCTTTTCCGGCGTTATCTTTTCGGCTGCGATAATCAGGTCGCCCTCATTTTCACGATCTTCATCATCGACTACAATCACGAAATTACCGGCCTTGAAATCCTCAATGGCCTCTTCTATCGTATTCAACTTTACTTTTTCCATATATTTCATTCTTTATTATTTATTCTGATTGACTTTTATGATATTCCGTATCTCTTCGTTTGTACGGATAATCCGCTCCATATCCTTGTTCAACCGGATGCGGAATGCCCAGATACGGAAATAGAAAAACAAGCCGACAGGCACTATCACTCCACACAACATATTCAGCCAGTAATTACGGAAAGGACGCACATGGGCGTGAACGGCTATGACAGGATAATTATTCAATGCCGTCAGCAACGGTATAGACCTTGTATTGGACATCTCGTCTATCAAAGCCTCCATCCGGTCGTTGAGCTCCGCCACTTCCTCGTCATACGGCGTATCATTCATCCACAGCCTGAAATAATTGGGCGCACGCATCAAAGCTTTCTTTTCGGCATACGCGCGACAATCCGCCGACAGTTGCTGAAGTTCTCCCGGCAGACGGGCATAATCCGGATCGTGAATAATCACTTCCTTCCTGAACAGGTGGCGGACACTGCGGATACCCGCTATCTTCTTAAACCAGTTGACATAAGCATCGGCATTCAGCACCACCGAGTCGTTATTGGATTTATAAGTAAGGAATGCACCCAGCGGCGCCAGCACAGCCGTACTGGTCCACATGCCCATCCATACAATCCATTTGCCGTCACGCGCCATCTTATAGCCCGTATTATTGATGATGTAATAGATGATGAAAATAAGCACGGACACCACCACAGGCATACCCAAACCGCCTTTACGGATGATACCGCCCAACGGTGCACCGATAAAGAAGAAAATAAGGCACGCCAACGAAAGCGTCAGTTTCTCGTGCCAGGACGTCATGTGACGTCTCAAGCTGGTTTCCGTCTGCGATATATTGAAGCCCTTGAAGCTCCAATCGCTCGCCGCGCTTTCCGCACGGCTGACAGCCGTAGACATAATCTTCTGCTTCTGCATCAAAGTAGCCGCATTGAACAGACTGTCCACATCGTAATTGCCCAAGCGGGCAGATTCTATCTTCATCGTATCCGTCTTGCTCAAGGTATTGGTAGTGGCTTTGTAAGTACTTGCCATAGCCTCTTTATAGTAAGACCGCCCCACACTGTCGTTCTGTACTTTCATGGAGTCGATGCCGGCCTGCAACATTCTCATATCCTTACTATTGGACTGATTGCTCATAAATCCGGCATCCACCATATTGAAATCCGAGTTGAATTCTATAATCGCATGCTTCTCCACGAACGCTTCCCGACGATAGGGCACATTCTTCTGGTTCATATTCTGCGACTTCAGATTTTCAAACTGCTCACCGCTGTAAAGGTGCAGATAAAGGTGCTGCTTGTCGGCCGTCATTTCCAATCTGCCGGAGTCCGACTTGATTATCTGCGCATTCTCAAATCCTTTCTCGAAATTATAAATCAGCACATCGTACAGCATACCCGTCTTACGGTTCTTATGCTTTACGTAAAGGTTGTAGCCGTCTATCTCGTCATAAAACACCCCTTCGGGAATATCCACTTCGGGCGACTTCTGCTTCATGGAAATCAGCAGCGTCCATAACTTGGTCTGCGCCTTAGGGCCGATAACGTTCTGAAAATAGAAAGAAACACAACAAATGATGGATATGAAGATTATCAGCGGACGCATAATCTTCAACAGAGAGATACCTGCCGCTTTCATGGCAAGCAATTCAAAACGTTCTCCGAAATTTCCAAAAGTGATGAGAGCCGCCAGCAATATCGCCAAAGGCAACGAGGCCGGCACCAACGTCAGCGCCGAATAGAAAAAGAACTGGGCAAGAACGTTCATCTCCAATCCTTTTCCCACCATTTCGTCTACATATTTCCACAGAAACTGCATCATGAAGATGAAAAGGCAGATGAAGAAAGTGCCCATAAAGAGCATGCAAAAGCTCTTTAATATAAATATATCTAACTTTTTTATGCGCAGCATTTTACTTGTTTCATGCAATGAACGCACAAAAGTAGCACAAAAAAGGGAGTACGGGAAATTTTTAATTGAAAGTTAACTAAAAACCGCATGTTCTACGCAAAGTATCTACCTGGGATTCCCACAATTCACGTAAATCGTTTGCTTCGTCTGCGTTGGTGAAGTCAGTTATTTCAAGTACAAAATCATTGGTTAACTCGTTGTTTGTCATTTTTAATTCAAAATACTCACGCGAGTTTTCATCATCGAGCCAGCGGAAGCGGATGAATGAGTATGCCCGCACGGCAATAATCTCGGCATCGCGTCTTTCTGTTTTCCCCCAGAAGAAGGAGACGGTCTTATCGTCCGATTGAACCCTGTCCGCAAACCAGCCCTCCAAACCGGTAGGAGTACTTATTGCTGTCCAAAGAATACTTTTAGAAGTCGCATTCAAGAGATATTCCAAATGTATTTTTTTTCTTTCCATAGTCTATTCTGCTTTTTATTGCGCCAGCCAAGATAAATACTTTTTTCTAATTAGAAAAAATAATTCATTAATTTTATTCGGCTTTACTTTAGCGCAACCGGCTAAAGCACTGATAATGTTATATTATATCATCGGAAGAAAAGAAAGAAATAGTTTTTCTTTATCCTAATGATAAAATAAATAACAGAAAATACGTCCAAAAGTTTTGGCAGTTTAAATAAAAGCTATATCTTTGCACCCGCAATCGAGAAATGATGGCGGGATAGCTCAGCTGGTTAGAGCGCATGATTCATAATCATGAGGTCCCCGGTTCAATCCCGGGTCCCGCTACAAGATGAGTATTGAGACTGTTGAGAGGCTTCCACTCTTGGCGGTCTTTTTTGTTTTCAGTATTCGCGGTTCGTACCGGCACCGGCCGGAGCGACCGAACTTTCCGATAACTCCGTTTTTGATATATATCCAAAAAAGTTTTCAACCGTATCAAACGAGATTTATACTGCGGTGAAAAAACGGTTTCCATCCCGTGAAAGCAAGCTATCATCGTATGAACAAGATTTCCTTATCTACCCTTCACCTTTCACACTCCCCTATCCATGAGGAATAGCGGGTGAACCCTGACATTACGGATTTCCCTCCGAATCATCCCGCAAGGCGGGAATTTTCGTTCCATAAGACAAATAAATCCGCCTCACGGGATAAATAAATTTATCCCGTGAGGCGGATTTATCCATACCGTAAGACGCTTTCGCCACCAATCATGCCGCATATATATCTTTGACAGGGGGTTCACCCGCTATCCCTGATGAATAAAGGCGTGGAAGGTGAAGGCAAATACTGTACTTTGTTCCGAGCCGGCAGATTATCTGGACAAGCCTTGACTATCACAGATTATCTTTCCAAATTGATATTGACAGCATTCATTCCTTTCGCCCCGCGCTCGAGGTCGAACGTAACGATATTACCCTCTTTGACTTCCGTAACAACATTGTTTACATGAAAAAAGTATTTCTCAATTCCTGCAAGGTCTTTGATAAATCCAAATCCTCTGGCTTCATTGAAGAACTCAACTCTTCCTCGCAGAATCACCGGTTCTTCATCTTCCTTTTTGGGAGTGGAAATCATTATCTCCTCTACATTAATCTCTTGCTTTTTGATATTCTCTTCGGGTGGAGTTGAAGTAATCATTCCATATTCGTCCACATAGGCAATCATGTCGTCAAAACTGCCTTTAGTAGATTTTCTGCCTTCTTTTCTCTTTAATTTCTCTTCCCGCTTAGCAAGTCTTTTCTTTTCATTTTCACGCTTTCCCGCTGTCATGGATTTTGCCATAGAACTTATATTTTTTAATTGGTGTATACTCGTCGAATAAATAATAAACTTATAAACGAACTCAGATAGCGAACTCAGCCTTACTGAGCTTCTTGCCCGTCAGCTTTTGAATATCGCTGACCAATTTACGCTCTTCCTGCGAGCAAAAAGTCAGCGCCGTCCCTGAGTTACCGGCTCTGCCGGTACGTCCGATACGATGCACATACGTTTCGGGCACATCGGGAAGGTCATAGTTAATGACCAACGGCAATTCGTTGATATCAATACCCCTGGCCGCAATATCGGTGGCTATCATTACACGTATCTTACCCGTTTTGAAGTTTTCCAATGCGGATTGCCTGGCATTCTGGCTTTTGTTTCCATGAATGGCCTGGCTGCCGATACCCGCTTTGCTTAATACGCGGACGATTCTGTCCGCATTGTGCTTGGTACGTGAGAAAACAAGTACCGACTGTCCTTCCGCTTTATGCAAAATGGAAATCAACAGTTTGCTTTTCTCTTTCTTCTCCACAAAGTAGACGGTCTGTTCGATGGTATCCACCGTAGACGATTTTGGGGTTATGGCAATCTTTACCGGTTGCTTCAGCAGTGAGTTCGTCAAAGCGATTATCGTATCGGGCATGGTAGCCGAGAAGAATAAGGTTTGCTTTTCTTTAGGGAGTTTCGGCAACAAACGTTTGATGTCATGGATAAATCCCATGTCGAGCATGCGGTCGGCCTCATCCAATACGAAGTGCCGTACACTATCCAGACGGATATATCCCTGGTTCATCAAATCCAGCAGGCGTCCCGGAGTGGCAACCAATATGTCGACTCCTTTGTGCAGCATATTTACCTGCGCACGCTGGTTTACTCCTCCGAAGATAACTCCATGACGGACTTGCGTATATTTGGCGTAGTCGTCTATGCACTCGCTAATCTGTAACGCCAGTTCGCGGGTAGGCGTCAGTATCAAGGCTTTGATACTCTTATCCCGTTCTTTTCCGGCCTGCAGATGCTGAATAATGGGAATGGCGAATGCGGCGGTCTTTCCTGTTCCGGTCTGCGCACAGCCTAATATATCTTTTCCCGTTAAGGCGGCGGGGATTGCTTTTACTTGTATAGGGGTAGGACTGGTATATCCTTTTTCTTCAATTGCTTTTAAAATCGGTTCGGTTATATTTAAATCTTTAAATGTCATATATATATATTGTTTTATGAGCGTGCCAAAACATTAGCACAGGTATAATGGGAGCACGCTTCACTCAAGTGGCCCATACAAAAAGTCTGATAAATCTTTGTAGAATGAAAAGTGCAGGTGGTGGAGCGGAACGCTTCCGCTAAATAAAAAAAGACGGAATTTGTTTATGAAAGGCAGGAAATCGGGTTTCCTGCCTTTATTCTGATATTAGTATCTTCTGGAGTTGTTATAACCGCCATGAGGTCTACTGTTTGAGGGTCTTTCCTCACGAGGGCGCGCAACGCTTACAGAGATAACTTTGCTGTCATATTCTACGCCGTTCAATTCGTCAATAGCTTTCTGTCCTTCTGTGTCATTGCTCATCTCCACAAACGCAAATCCTCTGGATCTACCGGTTTCTCTGTCGAGAATAACTTTAGCTGAAGAAACTTCTCCAAACTCTGCAAATAAATTTGTCAAGTCGGCATTATTAACGCCATAACTTAAACCTGAAATGTAAATGTTCATTCTAAAAATGTTATAAAATAAATAATAAATTGGAGTGAGGAGGATAATTAAAGGAGAGGACTGCTTACTAATAATATATTAAAAGAAGAACTATACGATAATGATTCGTAACTCAAACTCTGGGGACAAAGGTAGTATAATAAAGTTGATAAATACGTTTCTTCCCGTTTTTTTTCATAAGAAAGACGATTATTATCATTTATTAAGTACATGCGGAAATTTAAAACAGTTGTTTTTTGCCTGTTTTCTTCCTTTAAAGAGCTAAGAAAAAGGAAAATATGAACATAAGCAGTCTATATATGGATAGCATTCTTCCATGATAAGCCGCTAACTTTGCACAAATTATTGGTGATTATTATGAAAAAGCTACTATTCATTTTTTCCTTTCTTTGTTTGCCGGCCGCCGCAGGACACGCCCAAAAGACCTTGACACTGAAAGATTGCCTCGAAACAGGTATCGAGAACAACCTGTCTTTGGAAAGCAAACGCAAGGAAATGCGGAAAAGCAAATACGGGATTTCCGAAAACCGTGCAAGGCTGTTACCTCAAATCAACGGGTTCGCCAACTATAATGATAATATAGACCCGCCCGTATCCGTTACCGACGGCTCCGCCTACGGAAACCCGTATAACATAACCCGGACCTTGCGCTACAACGCCAACGCAGGTTTGCAATTGCAGATGCCTCTTTATAATCAGACGCTTTATACCACCGTATCCATTGCAAAAGTCATGGATGAGATAAACCGTCTTTCTTACGAGAAAGCGCGGGAAGACCTCATTCTGGAGATATGCAAGATGTACTATCTGGGACAGACCACTGCCGAACAAATCACTTTGATAAAAGCCAACATCACCCGGCTGGAAGAGCTGAAAGACATCACCATGGCTTTCCATGACAACGGAATGGCTATGGAAGTGGACGTAAAACGCGTCAATATCAATCTGGAAAACCTGAAAGTGCAATACGACAATGTCCGGGCAATGCAGGAGCAGCAACTGAACCTGCTGAAATATATCATGGACTATCCCGCCGATGAACAGATAGCCTTAGTGCCGGTGAACTCCGAAAACATCACCCCCGTCGCGCTGACCGGATTATCCGAAAACCTGTACGAGCTCCAACTGCTGCAATCGCAAAAGGCAGCGGCGGAACAGCAGAAAAAAATGATTGGCTATGGCTATATCCCCTCACTGAACCTGACCGGCAACTGGATGTTCTCCGCCTATACAGACAAAGCCTACCATTGGTTTCACTCCGGACCGTCCAATCACTGGTTCCGTTCCTACGGACTGGGACTGTCACTGCGCATTCCGATATTTGACGGGCTGGACAAGCGTTACAAAACCCGGAAGGCCGCCATAGATATCGAGAACATAAAGCTGGCGCAGGAAAATACCCGCAAAAGCCTGCAAACCCAGTACCTGAACGCCACCAACGACCTGATGAACAACCAACGCAACTTCAAAAAGCAGAAAGACAACTACCTGCTTGCCGAAGATGTATATACAGTCACCATGGAGCGCTATCGCGAAGGCATCGCTTCCATGACCGAGGTGCTGCAAGACGAAATGCAGATGAGCGAAGCGCAAAACAGCTACATCAGCGCCCATTACAGCTACCGGGTAACCACCTTGTTGCTGCTGAAACTGACAGGGCAAATAGATACATTAGTAAAATAACAAGTTAATCAAATCATCATATGGAAACAACAGCGAAAAATAACACGTCGGGCACACACCAGGAGAAAGCCAAGAAACTGCGCAAGCTGCGCCGTTGGCAAATCGCGGTCAGCCTGCTGGGAGCGGCAATCGTAGTTTGGGGAGTGATAGAGGTTGTTTGCCTCTTCCTTGATTATAAACAGACAGAGGTCAGCAATGACGCGCAGATAGAACAGTATATCTCTCCCATCAACCTGCGTGCATCGGGTTATATCAAGAAGATTTATTTCACCGAGCATCAGGAAGTACGCAAAGGCGACACGTTGCTTGTACTGGACGACCGCGAATATAAGATACGCGTAATGGAAGCCGAAGCCGCGCTGAAAGATGCGCAAGCCGGGGCTACCGTAATCGGGGCTACACTGCAAACCACGCAGACCACCGCCTCTGTATACGACGCTTCCATCTCCGAAATAGAAATCCGCCTCGCCAAACTGGAGAAAGACCGCCAACGTTACCAGAATCTGGTACAGAGAAACGCGGCCACCCCTATACAACTCGAGCAGATAGAAACGGAATACGAAGCTACCCGCAAAAAGCTGGAAGCTACAAAACGGCAACAGAAAGCAGCCTTATCGGGCGTAAACGAGGTATCACACCGCCGCGAAAGTACGGAAGCCGCCATTCAGCGGGCAACGGCCGCTTTGGAGATGGCACGCCTGAACCTCTCCTACACCGTAGTAACAGCTCCCTGCGACGGCAAATTGGGACGCCGTACCTTGGAAGAAGGCCAGTTCATTACAGCCGGGCAAACCATCACCTACATTCTGCCCGACACTCAAAAATGGATTGTCGCCAACTACAAAGAGACACAAGTGGAGAACCTGCGTATAGGACAAGAGGTAGCCATCACCGTAGACGCCATCAGTGACAAGGAGTTTACAGGAACCATCACCGCCATTTCCGGTGCGACGGGTTCCAAATACTCATTGGTGCCCACCGACAACTCCGCCGGAAACTTCGTAAAGATACAGCAACGCATACCCGTACGCATCGACTTCACCCATCTGTCCAAAGAGGAGAACGGGAAACTTGCGGCCGGCATGATGGTAATAGTAAAAGCCAAACTCTGATTCTCAACGATTAATCATTAAGGAAATGCCCTCATATCCCAAGAACTATCCTTTCTATAACTGGGTGCCCAAACCGATAGGCATCATCATTCTGTTAGTGTTCTTCCTGCCTATTCTTACGGTAGGCGGAACCTACTCCGCCAACGGTACGGAAATGATGAGCGGCCTGGGTATCATATCCGAACATATCCAGTTTGCCAACTTCGCCACGTCCATAGGTATGGCGGCATTCTGCCCTTTCCTGTACCGGCTGGTATGCATACGCAGGGAGAAGATGATGTGCATCGCAGGATTCTCGCTGATGTATATCTTCAGTTATATCTGCGCCAAGACGGACAGCATATTCCTATTGGCATTGTGCAGTCTGTTCATGGGATTCCTGCGCATGGTGCTGATGATGGTCAACCTGTTCACTCTCATCAAATATGCGGGGCATGTGGAAGCAACCGAGAAAATTACCCCCGGCAACGAACCCGCTACCGGCGAAGGCTGGGACAAGCTGGATATCGAACGAAGCGCCGCGCAGCCTGCCATTTATCTGTTTTTCATGGTACTGGGACAGTTGGGTACATCGCTCACCGCATGGCTCACTTACGAATACGAATGGCAATACGTTTATTACTTCATGATGGGACTGTTGCTGCTTTGCATCCTTATTTCGTTTGTCACGATGCCTTATCATAAATATGCCACCCGCCGTTTTCCCATTAACTTCAAGCAGTTTGGCAATGCCTCCATTTTCTGCATCACACTGATGTGCATCACTTATGTGCTGACCTATGGTAAGGTTCTCGACTGGTATGACGACCCTACCATCCGTTGGGCAACGGTAGGAGCTGTGGTCGCGGGCATCCTGTTCGTCTATATAGAAGCAACCCGGCGCAATCCCTATTATCAGTTCGATGTACTCAAGCTGCGTACCATCCGCTTCGGATTCCTGTTCTACTTTCTGCTAATGGTGCTGAACTCCAGCTCTCTGTTTGTCAACGTATTTACAGGCATAGGAATGAAATTGGACAACTACCAAAACGCTACGCTGGGCAATTGGTCTATGTTAGGCTACTTTATCGGCGGTATCGCAACAATCTGGCTCAGCGTAAAAGGAGTGCACTTCAAATACCTCTTTGCCGCCGGATTCCTGTTTTTGGGATTATCCGCCATGTTTATGTATTTCGAGGTACAGGACGCGGGATTATACGAACGGATGAAATATCCCGTCATTATCCGCTCCACGGGTATGATGCTCCTATACTCGCTGATACCGACTTTTGCCACCCAGCGTATGCCCTACAAGTTCCTGTCCTCGTGGATTTGCACGATGCTTACCGTACGCATGGTGCTCGCTCCCTGCATCGGAACCGCCTTATATAGTAATGTGTTGCAGGAACGGCAGCAATACTACATCACCCGTTATGCGCAGAATGTGGATATGATGCATCCCGAAGCGTCCGCCTCGTTTACGCAAACCGTGCAAGGAATGCAATATCAAGGAAAAAGCAAACAGGAAGCCGTCCACATGGCAGCCATGTCCGCTAAAGGACGCATTCAGGTGCAGGCCACCTTATCGGCGGTCAAGGAAATGGCGGGTTGGACGCTGTACGCCTGCCTTTTTTGCATGATATTTGTCGTGATACTGCCCTATCCTAAACGGAAATTATTAACTTAGCGCTGTTTTCAAACGAAACCTGTAATCTCTATCATCATGGATACCCGGCAAGAACGTTTATCGCACCTTGACAATGCGCTATCGAGCAAACAACAAATTTGCAGTTCGGAAGGCGTGCTCCGCTCTTTTCCGTCTGCCTTGCAAAGCCCGTTTATGATAGACGGGGTGGGACTGGTGATTTGCCGCCGGGGAAGTTTTACCTTCATCCTCAATCAGAAATCGTTTTCCGCCAAAGACGGCGATACGCTCTTTCTTCCGAAAGACTCCCTGTTTCAAGTACTGTACGTATCCGACGACGTGGAAGTAGTCATCTTCATTTATCAGACCGATCCCATACGGGATATTATGGGAAATTCGGTAGTATCCATGAACCTGTATTCACATCTGGCCACCGAACCGTGCTATGTATGGAACACCGGAGAGGAAGAAGAGGTCTTGAAATACCTGTCGCTACTGGACAATACGCTGAAAATAGAAGAGAACACGTTCAACCGATACGAGCAGAAACTGCTCCTGCTGGCATTGACATACAGGCTTTGTTCGGTCTACACCCGTAAACTCATTGCGGAGAAAGCATCCGTAAGCCACAAGCATGACATCTTTATCCGCCTGGTTCAG
This sequence comes from Bacteroides clarus YIT 12056, assembly GCF_900129655.1. Lineage (GTDB taxonomy): Bacteria > Bacteroidota > Bacteroidia > Bacteroidales > Bacteroidaceae > Bacteroides > Bacteroides clarus. The sequence continues at coordinate 56,670 of NZ_FQWK01000009.1, read as the reverse complement.
TTGATAGAACAATACTATACGAAAGAGCGGGGAGTGGACTTCTATGCGGACAAGCTGTGCCTGTCGCCCAAATATCTTTCGGCTCTGTCCAAGTCTATCTGCGGATATACGGTACAGGAGTTGGTGTTCAAATCCATCATCCGCAAGAGCATTTCATTGCTCAAGAATACACAGAAGAACGTACAGGAAATCTCCGATTTCTTCAACTTCCCGAACGCATCCTATTTCGGCACTTTCTTTAAAAAACAGACAGGAATGTCGCCCCAACAGTACCGCAGAAAATAGGTAAACGGCAAACCGCCACTACGCTTTCAGCCGAATAACGAAACGGCTGCCTTTTCCCAACTCGCTCCGGACAGTCAGCGTGCCTCCATGAGCCTCTACAAAATCTTTGGATATGGAAAGCCCCAAACCGCTTCCCTGCACTTTCGTACCGGGTACGCGGAAGTAGCGGTCGAAGATACTTTGGTGATAACGCGGGTCGATACCTTTGCCGAAGTCCTGCACATAGAGCTCCACAAAATTATCTTCCTGCTTTGCACCGATAACGACGCGGCCGTTTTCTTTGGAATAACGAATGGCATTGCTCAATAAGTTAGTGAGCACCCATGCTATCTTCTCGCTATCCACAAACAGCTTCGGCATCTTCTCTTCCGGATATTCCACCTCAATCTGGATATTGAACTTATCAGCCTGTACCTGATTCGCCTTGATAGCATACTCTATCAGTTCGATAGGCTTCGTTATCTTCGGTATCATCTGCAACTTGCCGGCTTCCACTTGCGTCATGTTAAGAAGCTCGCCCGTAATACCCAGCAGGCGGTCGGCGTTCTCCCTGATGCTCTTTGAAAGTTGTTCCTGTTCCTCGTTCAAGGCGCCCACACGATTGTCTTCCAAAAGCTGCAGACTCATAAGGATGGCGGAGATAGGGGTTTTCAGCTCATGCGAAATCGTAGAGATAAAGGTTGTTTTCGCCGTATCCAGCTCTTTAAATTCGGTGATATTCTTCAACAGAATAACATCGCCCAGATTATGGGATTCATCCGTATCGGCATCCGTATTCATAATGGTAATATAGGATGCCTGAAAATAGCTTTCCTTATTATCCGCATAAATCTTCAAAGGCTCTTTCTTCTCGCCCGGATTGATTAATTCCCTCACCAGCCGCCGGAGCAGGTCGTTTTTCAGCGACAGTTCCTCGGCAGAACGGCGTATGACATCTTCACGTTTCAGATTCAGTACGGTCAACGCCTCTTTATTGATGAAAAGGATTTCGTGCCCGCGGTTTAAGCCGATAATAGGCTCATGGATGCTGTTTACAATGGCTTCCAGGAACTTTTTGGCAGATAAAATATCATTCAGCGTACTGGTACGATATTCCGTGAGGCGTTCCGCCATGCTGTTAAAGCTATCGGCCACTTCGCGAAATTCTTCGTGCTCGCTCATATCAAGGCGCTTTTCATAGTTATGGTTGGCTATTTCGAGGATGCCTTGCGTCAGTTCCCTGATAGGTTTATTTATGGAACGGGGCAACCATACCAGCAGCACGATACTGGCAAGAATGCAAATGCCGCCCGTTACGGAAATCCACAGCAAGGCGCGCTGCAAGCCGGGCATGGCGGCAGGGCTATCCGGCTCCGTAGCCGTCAGTATCTGGAGATTCACAACCGAGAGGGCTACCAGCAGGATTATCATACCTGCGAGAATGCCTACACTGAGTATCAATTTAGTACGAATGTTCATAACGCTCAAGGAATTAAATTTTATGCAAGTATAATCAAATCTATGTTTGCTTGCGCCAGTTCGCTCACAAATTTTCTATATCTCAGCACCATAAACAAAGATTGCGGCAAAGCGAACGAGGGACTGCCCATACAAACGGTCGTTATCTGTTTCTCTCTGCAAGCCGTAACGATACTGCCCGGCACGTCTTTGGACTGCACCTGCATAACCTCTCCGCCCAATTCGGTCACCAGTTTGAAATGATTCAGCAGATGCCGCTGATTCGCAAGCGCGATGCGGTCGGCGCTCTCCCGGGGAGTCTGTACATAGAGAGCCACGAATGATGTATTATAACGGGTTGCCAGCCGCGCCGCCTTACGGATAATACGGCGCGGCGTCTTTTCATGGCTGCTGATACACGCCATGAACTTCTCATGCCGCACACCGACACTGGAAACCACCACTTCATTCTCCACTTTCTTCTCCACCCTTAACGCCACTTCTTTCAGAGCCAGCTCACGCAGTTGCAGAATATTTTCCGTCTTGAAGAAGTTGTTCAACGCAAGGGCTACTTTATCCGGCTTGTATATCTTGCCGGCTTTCAGGCGGGTTATCAGTTCTTCCGCCGTCAGGTCGATATTCACCACTTCATCCGCTTCTTCCAGCACACTGTCGGGAATGCGCTCCTTTACCTCGATACCGGAAATACCTTGCACTTCTTCATTAATACTCTCAATGTGCTGTATGTTGACGGCGGATATGACATTGATACCCTCATCCAGCAAATCCATTACATCCTGCCAACGCTTCTCATTCCGGCTGCCTTCTACATTGGTATGCGCCAGCTCGTCCACAACGACGATTTCCGGATGGATACGGATGATGGCGTCAAGGTCCATTTCCTCGAGTTCCTTGCCCTTATAGAATATCTTACGCCGGGGAATTACGGGCAGTCCGGCCAACACCGCCTCCGTACCGGCGCGTCCATGCGTCTCCACATAGCCGATATTCACGTCTACCCCATTATCCAGCAAGTCATGGGCTTCCTGAAGCATACGATAAGTTTTGCCTACACCGGCAATCATGCCGATGTAGACCTTAAACTTACCGCGACGTGATTTCTTAATCAGGTCGAGGAAATGTTGTACGCTCTCTTCCCTGCTCATGGCTTCAGAGTTATACCGAACACCAGGTGCGCATCTTCCATACGGGGATTCCAAATAGCCTGCGCAAATACCGGTATAGCGAACCTATCCGTTACCTTGATGTCTTTCGTGGCTTTCAGCGCCAGATTGGTTACGGCAAAGCCGCTGTTTGGAACTCCGTAAACACCCGAGCCGGCTTCATAAGGCAGAAAACCGCAAGTGGCATTCAAATCGACGGACTTGATGCTGAACGGATAGTTCAACTCTACATAAGAAGAATAATTCTGTTCTCCCTTCTCATTCTTATCCGCGCCGGCAAACATCGTGTACCAGGCTATTGACAGCGGAAACTTCTCCAACGGCAGCGTATAGGCAAGCCCCGCCTCAAAATGATGAGCCGTCTCATGGCTTTTGAAGTTAAAGTACTTATTGCTTCCCTGACCTGCCCACCAAAGACTGGCAACGGACAAGGTCAAACCGGAATCGCCGAACGTATAAGCTGCCGTCAAATCTATTTCTTTTGCAGCCTCACCATCCGAGGAGCTTGTTCCGTCAAAATCGGTAGAGCCCCATGCCGTCAACGAAAAGCCACCTATCCCAAATCCTAAAGTCGGCTGGAAGCTAACCCCGGTTTGATAAAAGCCGCGCCACACATAGGAACTGACTAAATCACCCTGTATCTTAAACTCCTGCGCCTGTACCTTGTCCACTCCCATAACACTTGCCGCCAAAACGGCGATAAAACCTATTACTGTTACTCTTATCCTATTCATATCTTTCATTATTTTCTTATTTTCCATTTGTTTCTTCCAATGCGATATTCAACTTCAACACATTCACTTTCGCCGTACCGAACAACCCCAGCAACGGTTTTTCAACAGCCTTGTCAACGATGCTCCGGACAGTAGCCTCATCCAGTCCCCTCGCCTCAGCCACACGCTTTACCTGTACATAAGCGCTGGCAGGCGTAATGTCAGGGTCAAGACCCGAAGCGCTGGCCGTTACCATTTCGGCGGGAACCTCTTTGCGTTGCAAATAAGGATGATGCAGCAAGAATGTATCTATGCGCGCTTCCACCTCCGCAAGGTATTCTTCGTTTGTAGGACCTTTGTTACTACCCGCCGAACTGCTCGCGTCGTAACCGTCACCGGCACAGGAAGGCCGTCCCCAGAAAAAAGTGTCTTCCGTAAACATCTGCCCCACATTGGCGGCGCCCACTACCTTGCCGTTCAGGGTCAAGACCTCGGCATTACCTTTATTCGGTCCTGCAAATTGCGCGAATATCCATAAGACAAGGATATAGAACACGGAAAAGAATACGCAGAAAGCAATGGTTATTTTAACTGATTTCCAAAGAGTTTTCATTTTCTTTCTATTTTAAATTAAAAAAACAAACTGACAAACATATCTATTAACTTGATACCTATGAACGGCGCTATGACACCGCCCAAACCATAAATCAGCAAGTTGCGGCGAAGTAGCGCGCTTGCGCCGATCGGTTTGTACCGGACGCCCTTCAATGCCAACGGTATCAGTATGGGGATGATGACGGCATTAAAGATGATAGCCGAAAGAATGGCCGTCTCAGGGCTATGCAACCCCATGATATTCAACGGAGCCAACTGAGGAATGGCCGCCATGAACAGCGCGGGAATAATGGCAAAGTATTTGGCCACATCATTCGCGATGGAGAACGTGGTGAGCGTGCCGCGTGTCATCAGCAACTGCTTGCCTATCTCTACAATTTCAATCAGCTTGGTCGGGTCGTTGTCAAGGTCTACCATATTACCGGCTTCCTTTGCAGCCTGCGTACCGCTATTCATGGCGACACCCACATTTGCCTGCGCCAGCGCGGGGGCGTCATTGGTTCCGTCTCCCATCATGGCAACCAGTTTGCCGGCCTGCTGCTCTTTCCTGATATATTCCATTTTATCCTCCGGCTTTGCTTCGGCGATGAAATCATCCACACCGGCTTTTTCGGCAATGTATTTGGCGGTCAACGGGTTGTCACCGGTTACCATCACCGTCTTCACCCCCATTTTGCGAAGACGCTCAAAGCGCTCCTGAATACCCGGCTTGATGATGTCCTGCAATTCAATGACTCCCAACACCGCTTTATTGACACATACCACCAGCGGAGTACCGCCGTTGCCCGAAATGGCGGCAATCGCTCCTTCTACTTCCTTCGGGAACTTATTCCCCGCACTTTCCACAATCCGACGAATCGCGTCGAACGCGCCTTTACGTATTTGAGTACCGTCTTGCAGGTCGACACCGGAGCATTTGGTTTCGGCTGTAAACTTAATCATGTGAGCGCCCGCTGTGTTGAGGTCGCGCATACGATGTCCGTTCTCACGTCCCAGCTCGATGATGGATTTCCCTTCCGGGGTTTCATCGGAGAGCGAGGACAGCAGGCAGGCCTCCACAAACACCTTTTCATCAATGCCCGGAGCCGGGTGGAACTTGGTAGCCTTACGATTACCGATAGTGATTGTACCGGTCTTGTCCAGCAGCAACGTATCAATGTCACCGGCAGTCTCAACGGCTTTACCCGACTTTGTAATCACATTGGCACGCAGGGCACGATCCATACCGGCAATACCGATGGCCGAAAGCAGACCGCCGATGGTTGTCGGTATCAGGCAGACAAATAATGAGAGTATGGCCGCAATGGAGATATACGTACCCGGATGGTCGATAGCGGTATAGTCCGCCATCGGAATCAACGTAATACATACGATTACGAACACTAACGTAAAACCGGCCAATAAGATAGTCAGCGCTATTTCGTTCGGTGTTTTCTTACGGGTGGCGCCCTCTACCAGCGCAATCATCTTGTCGAGGAAACTCTCGCCCTGTTGCTGCGTAACCAACACCTTTATCTTATCCGACAGAACCTTTGTGCCGCCGGTGACGGAGCTTTTATCACCGCCCGCCTCACGGATTACCGGAGCGGACTCACCGGTAATGGCGCTCTCGTCAATAGAAGCCAACCCTTCCACAATCTCTCCATCGGCAGGAATCGTATCGCCGGCTTCGCAAATAAAGAAATCTCCCTTTTTGAGACGCGCGCTGCTGACGGTACGCAACTTACCTTCCACCAAGACCTTGGCGGGAGTTTCCTCACGCGTCTTACGCAGGCTGTCCGCCTGTGCCTTGCCACGGGCTTCGGCAATGGCCTCGGCAAAGTTGGCAAACAATAAAGTTACAAACAATATCACAAACACCAAGAAGTTATAGCCGAACGTCCCATATTCCGATGTTCCCAAAGAGAGGATGCAGACCACCAGCATCACCAGTGTCACCAGCTCCACGGTGAACATTATCGGGTTCTTTATCATCACCCGCGGATTCAACTTCACGAATGACTGTTTCAAACTTTCCATTACTTGCTCCTTCTGAAACAAAGAAGCTGATTTTTTATCTTTCATAAACATATCTAATTATTCTTATCTCGTTACAAACTGAAGTGTTCGGCAATGGTACTCAACGCATGTGCCGGGAAGAAAGACAGCGCTGCCACGATAAAGATTACGGCAAAAGTCATTACGGCAAAGGTAAACGTATCGGTTTTCAGCGTACCGGCGCTTTCGGGCACAAACCTCTTCTGCGCCAGTAGACCTGCAATGGCGACCTGTCCCACAATAGGAAGAAAACGGCTCAGAATAAGTACCCATCCGCAGGCATAGTTCCAAAAATAAGTGTTGTCGCCCAAACCTTCGAAACCGGAACCGTTGTTGGCAGCGCACGAGGTAAACTCATAGAACTGCTCGCTCAGTCCGTGGAAACCGGGATTATTCAGCCAACCGCCCTCACTCTCCACAAACCCCGGATGATGCGCAAAGAGATAGCAGGACAAAGCCGTACCCACCAATATCACAAACGGATGAAGCAACGCGACGATTGTCGCTATTTTCATCTCCCGGGCTTCCACCTTCTTTCCTAAGAATTCCGGTGTACGTCCCACCATCAGTCCGCTGATAAAGACCGCGATAATAATAAACGTATAATAGTTCATCCACCCTACTCCGACACCGCCGAACCAAGTGTTTATCTGCATGTTCAGCATCTCCATCATACCGGACAACGGCATCGTGGAGTCGTGCATACCATTGACGGAACCGTTGGAAGTAACCGTGGTCGTAATGCTCCACAATGCAGTGGCGCCCGCTCCCAAACGGATTTCCTTGCCTTCCATCGCTCCATTGTCCTGTGCGATGCCCATATCATCGATGCGCGGATTACCGTTCATCTCCTGATAGACATTGATACCGACACCCGCCAGATAAGCGCAGAGCATTACGCCGTAAATACTATAAGCCAGTTTCATGCGTTTTGTATAGAAGCCCAACGCAAAAACCATAGCCATAGGTATAATCAGGATAGACCAGCACTCGGCGATATTGGACAAGTAGGTAGGATTTTCCAACGGATGGGAGGAATTTACGCCGAAGTAACCGCCGCCGTTCGTACCCAACTGCTTGATAGGAACGATGGCCGCCACAGGACCTTGTGAAACGATTTGTTCTTGTCCTTCGAGCGTAGTCACTTCCATCTTACCGTCAAAGCCCATCGGAGTGCCTTGCGTAATAAGGATAAAGCCGACTATCAGGGAAAGCGGCAACAGAATACGCGTGCAACTCAATACAAGAAAGTTCCAGAAGTTACCGATTGTACTCGTTGTTTTACGGCTGATGGACTTCATAATACCCGCCATAGCCGCCATACCTGTCGCTGCGGTAATAAACTGGAAGAGCGTGATGACGAACAACTGAGTGAAATACGTCAGTCCGCTCTCACCGGAATAATGCTGCAAGTTGCAGTTTACCATAAAGCTGATGCAGGTATTGAATGCCTGGTCGGGAGTTTGCGGGCCATTACCGTCAGGATTCAACGGCAGCCACCCTTGACTGACCAACAGCACCATTCCCCAAACAAACCAGAACGCATTCAATATCAACAATGCCTTGAGGAACTGCTTCCAGTTCATTTCTTCATCGGGATTAATCCCCACTGCCTTAAATATCAATCTCTCTACCGGTTTCATAAAGTCCGACCATGTCTTCTCTCCTTTATAAACCTTTGCAATATACTTTCCCAGTGGATAAGAAATCACCACCAACAGGAAAATCTGTAAAACTACACCTAAAATTTCCGTATTCATTTCTTTAATCTTTTAGAACTTTTCGGGTCTCACCAGAACATACATCAGGTACCCGAACACTGCAACACCTAATACAAATAATACTGTGTACATAATCTTTTCTCTCCTCTTTAAATCTTCTCAAACCAATCCACACATTTCCAGAATAGCCAGAAAGCGAGAAACCCGCTTAACAGGCAGAAAATAAATGAAATCGTTACTCCCATGTTTTTACTTTGTTAAATTAATATTCATGTTTTACCGCCCTCATAATCGCCAAATGCGTGCCAAAAGAGAAGCTAAAAAGATAAGATTTTGATTTCTAAAGGAATAAAGCAAAACAGGGACTCACAAAAAAAGAAAACACCCTTCCAAAATGAAAGGGTGCTTATCAAAATAGAAAAGGAATACTGCATGATTCGGGGTTCATCCGGCGGAACCATTTGTTCCAAGGGTTGGGAACGAGAGTTCCCCGGTGTGAAACGGAGTGTTTCACGGCATGGAACACTTTGTTTCCCGCTGCGGAACACTTTGTTCCATGCCGGGGAACTTTCGGTAAGCTATGGGAAAGGAACAGATTATATTCCGTACTCTTCGATTTTACGGTAGAGGGTGGTCAGTCCGATTTTGAGCAGACGGGCGGCTTCGGTCTTATTACCTTTCGTATATTCCAGTACACGGGCGATGTGACGACGCTCCATAGCCGAAAGTTCAAAACTGTCGGGACTGGTTTCATCGGATTGTTCGTAATGTGCGTTCTGTATATCGAGCGGCAAGTCGGCCACGTCCAGCCGTTCACCTTCGCTAACAATCAGACTGCGCTCTATCACATTACGCAGTTCACGGATATTGCCTTTCCAGGGTTGTTGCTCGAGAGCTTCGAGAAAGGCGGGCGTAATATCCGTAACGGGACGCGCCAACCGGGCGGAGAAGTTCTTCACAAAGGCTTTTGCCAAAAGACGCACATCGCCCGCCCGTTCGCGTAACGGCGGCAGATGTATTTGGAATACGGAAAGCCGGTAGAATAAATCTTCGCGGAAACGTCCTGCGGCAATCTCTTCCGGCAGATTACGGTTGGTTGCGGCAATGATACGCACATTCACGCGGGTAGGTTTGGTATCGCCAATCTTTATATATTCACCCGTTTCGAGAATACGCAGAAGCTTGGCTTGCAGTTCAAATGCCATTTCACCGATTTCATCCAGAAAGATTGTACCATTGCTGGCCTCTTCAAACAATCCTTTCTTGTCTTTCAATGCGCCTGTAAACGAACCGGCCTTATGACCGAACATCTCGCTTTCCAGCAGCTCTTTACTGAAAGAAGAGCAGTTGACCGCCACAAAATTCTGCCCGGCACGCTTACTATTATAATGTATGGCTTGCGCAAAGACTTCCTTTCCCGTACCCGTTTCGCCCGTCAGCAATACAGGCACGTCCGTTCCCGAGACTTTCCGTGCCAGTGAAACGGCATCTTTCAATGCTTTCGAATCACCCAAAACAGAATCGAAAGAATACGTCTGCCCTACTTTCTTTTCCAGTTTCTCCAAACGGACGTTCATGCGCGCCTTTTCCACGGCGCGGCTGACAAGCGGTATAATCTTATTGTTATCATCACCTTTGGTGATATAATCGAAAGCGCCGTTCTTAATGGCCTGTACCCCGTCCGGGATATTGCCATGCGCCGTCAATAGGATTATCTCGACGTTAGGGGCCGTTTTCTTGATAGACGACACAAGGTCTACCCCATTACCGTCTGGAAGGAATACATCGCACAAGGCCACATCCGGACTCTGAAATTCCAACTGCTTCAAAGCAGTCCTGCAATCACCGGCCTGACATACTTCATATCCTTCCAACTCCAACATACGCGACAGAAGGGTACGAATCTGTACTTCATCGTCAACGACTAAAATCTTGCTCATATTTCTCGGATAAGTTTAAAGTGATAAATGGTAAAAACAGGGGATGCGCAAATATAAATGTTTTCCGGGAAACGAACGGCATGTCTTTTGAACTTTTATAAGTGAAGGGGGGCTACATAAGGCTACGGAAAAGTAGTAAATCGCCTTACAATGCATCCTCGGGGGCATTGCAAGAGAACAGAAAAAGAAACTCTCCCTTTCATTTTGGGAATGAGCCTTCTAAAACGAAAAGGCGTACGGTGGCTCCACCCGGCAACGGAAAAAAGAATAACTAAAAAAGAATTAAAAATGAAAGTTTACAAATTCGGCGGTACTTCCGTCGGCACAGTAGAGAGAATGAAACACGTGGCGGAACTCATTTCAGAGTCCGCACCGAAGATTGTAGTCCTGTCCGCAACGGCAGGTACCACCAATCATCTGGAAGAAATCGCAGCCAACCTCTTCAGCCGTGATATAGAACAGGCACACGAGAAAATAACCCGGCTGGAATTCCAGTTCATAGACTTCGCCAACGAACTGTTGACAGACGAGTCCATAAAGCGGGAAGCGATAGATTATATTCTCGACCGCTTCCAGCGGCTCTGGCAATTTATCAACGATGAATTTACCTCGGTCGAGGAAAAAGAGGTACTGGCGCAAGGGGAACTTATCAGTACAGCCCTGCTCCACTTCTACCTGCGGGAACGAAAGATTGCCAATATTTTGCTCTCTGCTTTCGACTTTATGCGTACCGGAACGGAAGGGGAACCGGACTTGAAGTATATAGAGGAAAAACTGCAAGCGCAATTGGCACAGTACCCCGGCATCAATCTTTTTATTACTCAAGGGTACATCTGTAAAAACGCTTATAATGAAACGGATAATCTGAAACGGGGTGGCAGCGACTATACGGCATCACTCATCGGAGCCGCTATCCGCGCAGAGGAAATACAGATATGGACGGACATTGACGGAATGCACAATAATGACCCGCGTGAAGTATCGGGAACCCGTTCCGTAAAACATCTCAGTTTCAACGAAGCCGAGCAACTGGCCTTTTACGGAGCGAAAATATTGCACCCGTTTTGTATCGCTCCGGCACGCAAACGCAATATTCCGGTACGATTGCTCAACTCGATGAATCCTCAGGCAGAGGGGACATTGATTTCGGATTTGCAGGACGATAATATCATCAAGGCCATAGCCGCCAAAGACAATATCTTCTACGTGAAATTCGAATCGAAACACAGTCTGTGCCCTTATCAGTTTATCAGTAAGATTTTTGATACGTTTGCCAAGTACAGAACCCCGCTTTGTCTGTTGGTTTCATCCAATCAGGGCGTGTCCGTCGCCATAGACAATAGCGAACGCTTATGCAAAATCCTTGCGGAACTGGAGCAATATGCAAAAATTCTGACGGAAGACCGCATGTCTATTGTATCCGTAGTGGGAAACATACGCTGGCAGTATGCCGGTGTCGAGGCGCAGATTATAGAAGCGCTGGCGGATATTCCGTTACGGATGATTTCGTATGGAAGCAATGACAGCGACGTGGCATTCGTCATTAAGACGGAAGATAAGAAAAAGGCTTTGCAGGCGCTCAGCAATAAGCTCTTTGAGCCGGAAACAGATAAAATCATCAAATAGAAACCCGCCCCTATACATAATGGAGAGGCTATATCAGAATGGATATTCATCAGTACCTCATTCTAATATAGCCTCAACCTGAAAACAACTAACCTGTTTTTTACGAAAAGCGTTCAAGCATCTCCATACACATGCGCCCGTTATGATAGGGGCATTTCCAGAAACCCGCCTTATCATCGGCGGTGTTTACCGTTCCGTCGGCACGAACGCTCCAATACCATTCTCCGTTTTGATAATCTATCAGATGTTTCTTGATATACTCCCAACAGCGGAATGCCTTCTGAAGAGCCACTTCATCATCGAAATGCTGATAGAGATTAATGTGGCCTACCACATTTTCGGCTTGCACCCACCAATGGCAGTCCCTGTCCGTTATCCCCTTGTCGGGGAAAGTCTCGTAAATCATGCTGCCCTCGGATGTCAATCCCTCATCGGCAGCCGCCGCGATGTACCCAACCAGAGGCTCTACTTTCTCCAAGAGCGTTTTATCTCCCAAGACTAAAGCCGCCTCATGAATCAGCCAGGAAGCCTCAATATCATGTCCATAGGATACTATGCGGTATTTGCTCACCCAATCATCATCAAAAAAGAGTTCCAAATGCCCGGTTTGCTGGTTCAGTATTCTATCTGTGAAGAGTAGTATCAAGTTGCGGAGTTGCTTCTCAAGACCGTCATCTTTCCATACCCGATAGAGATTTGTGTAAGGTTCCAGAATATGCAAATGGGTATTCATGGTCTTGCGCTCATTCTCATCCTTGTCGCTAAGCCGCATATCGGAGATTTCGTGCCAATCGCGGGTCAAGGCCTCGCAATAACCGTTCTTTACGGAGTCGAAGCTATATTGTTCGATGCTTCTGAAGAGGCGGATGGCATAGTCCAATGCTTCTTCGTCTCCGGTGGCGCGATGATACTCACTCAGACCGTAAATAGCAAAACCTAAAGCATAAATCTGCTTTTTGGTATCCGAGGGATGGCCTGTATAGTCGAGCGACCAGTATATTCCACCCTGTTCCTTGTCGTAGAATTCGTCGATAATGACACGTTTGGCACGGGTAGCCATTTCCAAGCATCCGGGCTTCTTCAACAAACGGTAAGCCGATGAGAACGTCCACAATATGCGGGCATTGAGTACAGCGCCTTTCACAGCCTGCGGTTCCAGTTTATCCGTTCCGGTGATGCGGCCATAGAAACCGCCATGCACCGGGTCTGTCATTTTATCCGCCCAAAACGAAAGGATATTATCTTCCAGTATAGTACGCATCTCTTGCTGCATCCCGCTTAGTATATTCATGCACATCATTTTCTTATAATTGTCTTTTGTGTTCCAGTTCTGTTGTTATATCTTTCATTTTGTTTTCTGTAAGCGGATACATGCTGATGAACACCACACTCAGGATAGTACCTATGGCCGGCAAGAAGCTCAGGAACATCTTGATACCGCTAATCGCTTCTTCACTTTGCACTGCGTTTGCCTGGAAGCCAAAGAATCCGAGCAGCCAGCCGGTTACCGCCGTACCGATAGCCCAACCGAATTTCTGGCTCATGGAAGAAGAGGAGAATATCAGTCCTGTGGCACGGTTACCGGTTTTCAGTTCCGAATAGTCGGCGCAATCGGCATACATAGACCAGAGCAACGGAAAGATACTACCCGCGCAAACGCTGATTAACGCTTGAAATACAAACATCCATATCAGGTCTTCCTTATCAAACCAATAAAAGATAACGCTAAGTACTGTGGCGATAATCATCGCCCACATATAGGTGTTACGCTTGCCGATGCGGTTGCTGACGGGAGCGGCTGCTATTACGCCTATTATATTGGCAGCCTGCCCCAAAGCGAGGTATAGTCCGCTCAACACGAATGACATGCCGAAGAAAGAGACGGTCGCATAATCTTCCTCTACGACAAAATACTTAAAGTAATAGACAGTAGCGCCATCACGAATGGAGTTGAATACCAAAGCAGCCACACCCGCACCCAATAAGATCCACCAAGGCTTGTTTTTAAACAAATCTTTCAAGTCTTCTTTCAGCGGGTTTTGTGTTTCTTTGATTGGCTTTACCCGTTCTTTAGTCCAGGCAAAGCATCCGAAAAATAACACGATGCATAAGATGGCTATAACAACGACTGCCATAGTCCAGCCCGTCTGCTGATCGGCCAACTCCTTACTGTTGCCACTGAAAAAATTCACCAACGGCATAAACAACAGCAGGGCTATGAAGCTACCGATGTAGGCAAAGGTCATTCTATAAGTAGAAAGTGTGTTGCGTTCTTTAGGATTAGGGCTCATTACTCCCAGCAGGGAAGCGTAAGGTACGTTGATGGCAGAGTATATCATCATCATCAACGAATAGGTGACGTAGGCATAAATCAACTTACCGGTCGGGCTCCAGTCCGGAGTAACAAAAGTCAGAATACCGATGATGCCGAACGGGACAGCCAACCACAAGAGATAAGGCCGGAACTTTCCCCAACGGGAGTGTGTACGGTCGGCAACGACGCCGACAATAGGGTCGAAAGCCGAATCCCATATTCTCGTTATCAGGAACATAGTTCCCACCACCGCAGCCGGCAAACCGAAAACATCCGTATAGAATATCATCAGATAGGCGCCAAACAGTTTCCAGAACATGGATGATGCCATATCCCCAAATCCATAGCCTATTTTCTCTGTAAGTTTTATCATACTGTGTTTATTTAGAAACAACCTGTTGTTTCAATAGTTTCAAATTCTTGTCTATCAATCTCTTCAAAGTCTCTACCGAAGCAGAGGAGTTCAAACCGTCGGCAGGGGTATTCATGCAATAATCCACCAACTTGTCAATGGTGGACGTCGCTACATGCATCCGCGTATCGGAAGAAGCATAATAGATAAATACCGTCCCGTCATCATCGGCAATCCAGCCGTTGGAGAAAAGTACGTTGCTTACATCGCCTATACGCTCTTCGTCCTCGGGAGCCATGAAGTAACCGCCGGGAGCGGCTATCAGTCTGGTCGGGTCGTCCAAGGCCGTCATGTACATATATAGCACATAACGCAATCCGGCGGCACAAGCGCGTACACCATGCGCCAAATGTAACCATCCCTTAGGAGTTTTGATAGGATGAGGGCCTTCGCCGTTCTTCACTTCTTTAATAGTGTGATAGTAGCGTTGGTCGATAATCTTTTCTTCTTTTACTTCTGCATGCGTTATATCGTCTACCAATGCCCAACCAATACCGCCACCGCTTCCGGTATCGATGAAACCGTCCTGCGGACGGGTATAAAGAGCGTATTTACCATCTACAAATTCCGGATGAAGTACTACATTGCGTTGCTGGCTTTTGGTTTTCAAATCCGGCAGACGCTCCCAAGTCTTCAAATCTTTGGTACGGGCAATAGCTGCCGTTGCCGTTGCCGAAGACAAATCTCCCGCAGGGGCCGTATCGTCATGGCGCTCCGCACAGAAAAGGCCGTATATCCAACCGTCTTCATGGGCAGTAAGACGCATGTCATAAACATTGGTTGCCGGAATAATGTCTTCGGGCATCGTTATCGGATAGTCCCAAAAACGGAAGTTGTCAATGCCATTCGGACTTTCGGCTATGGCAAAGAATGATTTACGGTCGGCTCCTTCCACACGAACCACCAACAAGTATTTATCATTCCATTTGATAGCGCCGGAATTCATTGTGGCATTCATACCAATACGCTCCATTAGATAAGGATTACTGTTTTCATCCAAATCATATCGCCAAAAGACAGGGGTATGCGCAGCTGTCAGTACAGGATATTTATAACGGGTGAATATACCGTTGCTTGTTTCTTGGGGTATATTGGTTCTGGTTATCAACTCTTCATGTAAGCGATAGAGTTCTGCGATTTTCTGTGTATAAGTTTTCATCTAATTTTATATTAGTTTGTTATTGATACAAATTAACTTCTTCTGCAAATAATGTTTTGGGATGCTTATAGAATTCTACGAAATCCGTAGCAGAAACCTGTCCCGGATAAGGAGCATAAAAATGTGTAACCCTTTCACGCGCATTACGCCATACCAACGCATAAGCAAGAGAATATTGGGCTAATGCAGGAAGTAATGTGCCTGTCCACCATTTTGCATCAGGAATCCCCTCATATCCGATTTCTGTTACAGCATATACTTTATCATGGGTTTTACCTATACTATCCAAAATAGCAAGTGACTTATCAAGCTTGGATAGAAAAATATTACGATTAAATTGGTAAGTATCAAGGCCTATAACATCCACCATCTCATCTCCCGGATAACGTTCCAAATACTGAGCTGTGTCTTTAGGTTCAGTCCCCGGAGAATATGCATAGAGTATATTATTAACACCATTTAGCCTAAAATGATTCACTGTCATTTCCCATAAAGCTTTATATTCATCGGGAGTACATAACTGCTCACCCCACCAAAACCAACTACCAGTATTTTCATGCCATGGACGGAAAAGTATCGGGACTTTAACATTATCTGCCGTTTGCAGTGAGCTGATGAAAGCAGACACTTTATCCAGCCATCCTACGAACTTTTGATGATTAATACCACCAGGCAGAATAGACTTTACAACAGTACTGTCTTTTATATCCCAAGCATCTCCACCTGTCATAGGATTACGGGCATGCCAACTTAATGATATCATCCCTCCCCGATAATATTGATTAATTATTTCTTTCTTAATTTTATCAAAAGGTACTTTATCCAAATTAACCGTACTATCCAGTTCTAACTCTCCTAAATCAAAACTGATAACAGCCGGATAATCGCCACATACTCTTTTTACATCTGACTCTCCCTCATCTCCTTCCCAGCCAATGCCATACACAGTATCATCATGATGCCCAAACATAAAACCCCGCAATGATACTTTCTTCAAATTATCCAATAAGTTATTGGTTTCCTTACTTTTGATAGATATATTATTCGTTCCGGCCTTATCCAGAAGGGAATTATATCGTTTTATTATGCGCATAGCAGTATCTGTGTCAAAGACAGAATTAAGCCCCTGTTCTTCTTGTCCCGGGTCACCGACATAGTCATCCCAAGGTTGCCAAAATTCATGTTGAGGTTGTCCAGTACCACCCCATGCCCAAAAATTACACCCCGCCAACACATCTCGCTGTTTCAACGATTGGTATATTTTATCAAAAACAGCACTGTAATATCTATCTCTAGCTGTAGTAGGATCTGTACGGTGATACTTATGATTATCACGAGGCAAGCCAAACTCTTCCAACACAATGGGTTTATTCAATTGGCGAGCAACAATAATATGTTCTGCCATATATTGGGTAGTCAAACTAATAGCTCTTCTTACATTTTGCGGAATACTATCTGCATTTATCCAACGCCAATTTTTAGGCCAGATATGCATTGTAAGATAATCGACATTTTCATCATGATGGATTTCTTCAAACAGAGCCATATCATTTTCACAGCCCATTTTTCCTTCACTCCCAATTGTTATCAAATGATTAGAATCAAGTGTACGAATTAGACGAGTAGCTTTGCTCAGCCATTTAGCAAAAGCTGTTTTTCCCTCACTACTAAAAGCACGTGGTTCATTTCCAACTTGCCAAGCCATAATGGCAGGATCATCAGTATATTTTTTATTAGTATAGCGGTTTGTTCTACTAACTACGGTTCTGATGTGATTAAGAAACAAAGAATGACATTCTTCACATTCTGCATATTGAGCTACATATTTATTAAAAGCATCCCAACCATCAATTCCAGGAATAGGTTCCTTACCATGCCCGGTCCAATTCAGATATTTACTATATCCTCCACTCCATTCCCAGCTATTATTCAGATAGAGAACTGCATACATATCCCTTTTTCCCATTTCTGATAAGAGAAAATCTAATCCTTCAAAAATTGTATCATTATATATACCAGCCTCTTTCTGCAAAGTTGGCATTACCCGAAAAGGTATTCCCTCTTCGCCATCCGCTCCTACAAGAATACGCAAATTGTCCACTCCATTCTCTTTCATCAGATCAAGTTCCCGTACAAGACGCTCACGGTCTCCACCTCTTCCTGTAGACCCTAAAATTGCACCATACCAGTAATTAGTACCAATATAGTAATAAGGTATACCATTTTTTGTAAAGTATCCATTCTCTACCTTAATGAAAGTCTCTCCTAGTTCTTTTTTACCAATACAAGAGACTAAACAGCTCGCCAATAATATCAAGAAGATTATTTTTCTCATAACAGCATTTTTATATTATAAGCAGAGGTTATCAATTAGCCCTATTATTTTTTGAATAACCTTTGTGAGAATTCATACAATTGTTCTCTCCAAAATTCCCATTCATGTCCATAGGCAGCATCATGGAACTCACAATTCACACCATACTTCTTAAGATCCTGAACAAAGGAAACATGGCCTTCATAACGCGGATCTTTAGTACCGCAACTAATCCATAATAATTGAAGTTGCTGATTGATATTCTCCGGATGGTCCATCACTCCGGGAACATACTTATCATGACTGAACTTGCCATCTCCCATTATGCCTGCGCTAAATTGACCTATATAAGAAAATTTATCCAAATTTCGTAAACCAAGTACGTACGCCTGACCACCACCCATGGAAAGTCCGGCTATTGCCCTACTCTCCTTATTTTTTGCAACTCTATAATTGCATTCTATCATAGGAATAATATCTATGAAAAGTTCTTCTTCTAATGTATTCATTCCTTCAACAGTACTTCCACCCGCCCAAGAGCCGTCTGTAAGCCCATTGGACATTACAACTAACATTGGTCTAGCTTTATCTGCGGCAATCAGATTATCTAAAATTACAGCCGCACGTCCATCTTTTACCCAGCTACTTTCATTATCACCACCCCCATGGCGCAAATAAAGAACAGGAAAATCCCGCGTAGATGTTTTTCTATATTCAGCAGGTACATATACATACATTTCACGTGGTCTTTTTAAGGGAGTAGATATATACTTCAAAATATGAATTTCCCCATGCTGCACATTTTGCAACTCATCATAACGTACAGAATTGCCATGTACTTCTACTACACTTCCATAAACCGAGGTTCCGGCTTTCACTACAGGATTAGCAAAATCAATAGTACGAACACCATCAATTTCAAAGAGATATTGATATAAACGAGGAGATACCGGTTTAATGGTAGTAGTCCATATTCCATGTTTATCTTTCTCCATTGGAGTTGACAATACATCCCATTCATCAAAGATTAAAAGAACATTTTTCGCATTCGGCGCCTTTACTCTAAAAGTTATACTATGATCATCATTGACGACCGGCGAAAATGGTGGTTCAGCCGGTTTCCACCAACCTTCAGTACTAAAAACTTTTTCCCGCCGTTGAGCCATAGTGGTTTGTGTTATCATACACAGAGCCAATATCAACACTAAAATAGACAAAACCTTTACTTTCATCATTTAAAATTTTAATCATAACTAAAAACCAATCCTACACTCTAAAAGGTACCTATTTTTTAAAATAATTCATCAAAACAGTACGTCCCTCTCTATCCGGATCATTTTTTACTTCACATACATCATTAAATATCATTGTTTCTCCGTTCTTTACCGTAAACTCCGGCCATTTCGGCAAAGAGGAACAGTTCGGATTTCCTGTCCGAACAAAACTCAATAACGCATCAGCCATTTTATAGGACAATTTCCGTGGACGACTACCACCACCGGAATGAGTTACCATCAAGTCCGTATTCAAGAACCAAAAACTAATATCCAAACAATGAAACGCACGCATCCTTCCATCAAATAATGAAGGGCAAAATCCAAACCATGCCATATAAACAGGAGCATTCTGCTGCTTTTTAGCTGTTGCTGCTTCAATGACAGATAAACGATTGGAGTGTACTAAGATTAATACTTCTATAGGTTTTGCTTCAGGAAAATTTCGAGAATAAGCGTTATAAATATCTTTTGCTTTCTCGCCATAATGTTCTGATAATCGTTCTATTGCCTGTGCAGCGGTAATCATTTCCTGAGTAGAGTCTGCACGATTTACTCCCCATTCATGGAAAGTTGTGCAAAAAATCATAGGAATATCCAAAGAGGATGAAGAACGGAAAAACTTCTCTTGAGGGAGATGTACACCATCTCCAATCGGACCGAAATTACCTCTGACCATACCAGAAGCTCCTTCTTCTCGCTCCATACGGGCAGAAGCACGATACGCCAATTCCATATAATCTCTCCACGGCATATCTTGAAGCTTGTCTACTTCTGTGGCAGACAACCCCGCTTCCCTGAGTATATACTCGCCCAACAATCGAGAATATTCAGGCTTATTCGCCCTAATGGTCGATCCACTTAATGCCACACCCTTATGAATCAAACCGCGCATTTCGGGCATAGCTGCTAATAGACAAACCTTAGCGCCACCGCCAGACTGTCCAATTACCGTCACATTATCAGGATCACCCCCAAAATTAGCAATATTGTCATGTATCCACCGTATGGCTGCAACCATATCCAATAAACCGGCATTACCAGAGTCTTTATATTTTTCTCCAAAAGCTGATAAATCTGTAAATCCGAATACTCCCAAACGATGATTAATGGAACAATAAACAATATCACCATATCGAGTAATATTCTCCCCATTATATCCATCCTGTTCAATACCGTTACCACGTGTAAAGCCTCCCCCATGTAACCAAACCACCACCGGGCGCTTTTTTCCGTCAGCAATACCCTGAGTCCATATATTTAAGCAAAGACAATTTTCACTGATCTCATCATAGTTCCAATGATCAACGAACATATCATATGAAGTGGATGCACGACTATATACATCTTGAGGCGCTGTATTTCCATAAAAAACAGCAGGTCTAACTCCTGTCCACGGCTTATGCTTACAAGGAGGCATAAAACGATTTTTGCCAGAGGTATCAGCAGCGTAAGGAATTCCTAAGAAAGTATAAATACCACGCATTATATATCCCTTCACCTTTCCATACTCTGTATCAGCAATAGCAATATGGTCACCGATCTGAACTTGAGGTCCATCATCTGTAATATCTTTTCTATCTTGAGAAGAGCTATCAGAGACCAATGCTTCCGAAGCCAGTGCAGTGAGAGGTTGGGCACCTAACATAATAGTACCCAATCCTACACTCTTAAGAAATTTTCTTCTATTGATACCCATAATTTTGTTTTTTACCTTACCAAATAAATGTTCCTACAGAACCGGGCGCTAAATGTAAATTTGCAAAACGGCCATTGTACTGTATCTTAGCTGTTTGCTGTGACCAACTATCATTAGCTATGACCAGAACTATTTTCCCCTCAGGAGTTTTAAACGCAACATTTGGCAGTACATCGCTATGTTCAACAACGGTAGCACGACGAATTTCCGCCCGTTCCTCATCTTCCGTAATATCCACTCCCGGATCAAAAGCATCGGTAGAGGATATACGAACCGAACCTGGGCGAATAAATTTAGAAGCATGCGCTATGGTATAATATGCTATATTGCGGGTTACTTTATCCCCGTCAATAGTAATTGCTCCCTGACACATTGAGCACCCTCCATTATCTGTATGCGGGTCAAACTGCGGGTCCGCTGCATAGTTCCATAAAATAGAATTTTTACTCCAATTACGAGTTACATTCACAATCAAACGTTTGACGGCAGAGGCAATATTAATAGTTTCACTTCCCGGACGTTCTGTCAACATCTGCTCTGTAAAGTAGATATTCTTATCAGGACGTGCCCTATGTACTATATTCATGCCACTCATATAACCACGATAATGATGAAAAGCAGAACCATCTACATATTCCGAAGTAACAGGATCGCTCAATATAGCTAACGGATAATCCGGCCTATCACAGTTATGATCAAAGATTACTATTTTAGTTTTTAAACCAGCCGCTTTAAAAGCCGGACCCAAATGCTCTCTTACAAATTCATTCTGTTGCTGCCAAAACCATGGCATACTTGGAGTGTTACGAGAATTGAGAGGCTCATTCTGCACTGTAACTACATCAATATTAATACCCTCTTTCGCCATAGCCTGAACATATTTTGTAAAGTAACGGGCATAGGCATCATAACATTCATTCTTGAGAGCTCCTCCCCGTACATTCTTACTTTCCTTCATCCATGCAGGAGCAGACCAGGGTGAAGCCATAATTTTGATATCAGGAACAATTTTCAATATCTCTTTCATGACAGGGATTATATCATCATAATCATGCCCTAGGTCAAACTTTTTCATTTCTAAATCTTTTTTGCCATCCGGAAGGTCATTATAGGAGTATACAAAGTTATTTAAATCAGATGCTCCCAAGGTTAATCGTATATAGCTAAAACCCACATGATTTCCCTCAGTGCCAAACATCTCTTTCAAAATTTGTTCACGTGCTGAATCACTCATATGATGAAGATGGAAAGCGCTACCCTCCGTCAACGCAAATCCAAATCCATCTATCGTTTGAAATTCTTGGCGGTCATCTATAATAATTGGCAGACCTTTGCCTTCTTCATTTCCAAAAGTTATTTTTTCCGATTGTCGCTGGAAAAGCATCGAACGGTCAGCATTGGTTACCCATGCTTCAATCTCCTGTGCGCTCAGTACCCCAACACAACAAGTCAGCAATGAGCCTATAGTCAAAACCTTCAAATAATTCTTCTTCATAATATTAATAATTAAATATTTTATAAACCTAATCTATTCATTCTAATGAAGGGGTTAAAATATATACAACCTCTTTTTCCGCACCTAATGTTATGCCTTTCAAGGTTATAAAAGAAGATGTATTATCAATCCCCAAAATATCCTTAACAACCAACATTGTCGGATCCATAGCCTGCACTTTATATTTTTGATGTTCTGTAATAGGAATATTAACATCAATAACCAGAGTTGAATGCTCTGGATTAAATAAATATACAAAAATTTCCTTACCGCACTTTACTCCAAAAGCATCCACATTTTCTACTTCTATAGATAAAGGCTCAAAAGAGCCATTACCAGCGGCAAGCATTCTATCACTAATTTTTCTAACAGCTCGAAAATAAGGTGTCATACCACGAGTATCGAAATATTCCCACCACCAACTCATAGGGGTAACCGGAGTCGGGGAAAACAAACCATACCACAATCCTCTTTTAAAATCAATATCCATCTCATGAGAGAAATCATCAAAATTTTTCGACCAATCCCATTCCCGGCCAAATTCTCCGATTATATAAGGTTTACCGAATTCCTGAACATATCGTTCTATTTCAGTTGGTATACTGGATGTTTTATTATATATATGCTTTTGGTTAATATCCATATTTGCTATGGAATTTAACCCTTCAATATCCCTATGAGAAATACTAGTAGTAACAATATGGCAATATGGATCTATTTGTTTAATATAAGTGCTCATCTCATCATGCCAATCTACGATAAATTTGCTATCAATTGGATTATTACTATTACGGAATTGTATATTATCCACTTCATTAATAAATTCCCACATTGCAATCGAAGTACTATATCCCCAACGAGCAACAATATAACGTAATCGATTTTTATACCATGCGCGTGCTTGTTTATCAACAAAGAAGTCTTCAGCAGTATCCACTACTCCACGTTCTTTGATTAAATAACCACCTTGGCCTAAGGTTAACATTATATATAAATTCAGTTCTTCCGACAACTCTATCAAATAATCCATGCGGGCCAATGCATCCGGGTTATAAAATTCATCACTTTTTGTATACCGACTATTATTAAATGGTCCTTCGTAATCAATCGGCAGGTTCCATGAACATATCCATGTACGAAAGAAGTTCCCACCATTCTTCGCAAATTCCGTTAACAAATAATCGTAGTTATATCGTTCTGACTTTTCATGCAGTTTCTTAAAGAACTTAGAATCATCGTTATCTCTTGATTCCCAACAAATATTTTCCCCTATTCCACGAAAAGGTTGCCCGTTGTCAAATGCTAATATCCAATTAGACTTTGTATGCAAAAAGCCGGGCTCAGCAGACTTATTTACTTCAAAACGTTCAACCTTTGAAGTATCTTTTTTTATGCCACTCTTTATTAGTTGAATTTTATACTGATATATTCCACTTTCCTGAGGAGTATATCTTGCTTTCCAACAAGAAAGATTATTACTCTTTTTTGAGACAAAGTAACAAGGTAATATCTGTTCTTTTTGGGAAGGGGTAGTAATCAACATATCCAATGCAATCTCCTCTTGCACATATGGATTATTAAATTTCTGCACAAGTTCAATATCAATTTCTACCTTATCATATTGCTTGTATTGAATAGGATGTATGCTGCTTTTAATTGTTTGTCCAATCATTGGAACATTCATGCCCAACAAACAAACTAAAAGAAGTATTTTATTCTTCATGTTCATTTTATATTAAATTGATTACTTATGCCCTATTTGGAAAAGGGGATTGACTAAAAACGGATTTCAACATTATTTTAGCCAATCCCCGCCTCGTTAGTCTGTATAAATAGCTCCAGCACCTTCCCATGCAGGGTCTTGTACCAAAACACCCGCTGAAAGATTCACCTGACTAACAGGTATAGGGAAAAATCCACCTGTTTCTTCAATTCTTTTCTGCATATCCCCCATATTGGCTGTTGTCCACACACCGGCATTACAAATAGGCACTCCATTTTTCTTATCTAATTGTGTACCAGCTATATGCCAACGTAACAAATCATAATAACGAATACCTTCAAAACATAGCTCATATCTACGCTCATTACGTAATGCTTCTTCCGTATATGCTCCTAATGCCGGTAATCCCACTCTATCTCTTACTTGATTAATATAGGAAACATCTTTAGTTAGCTCAGCCAACATCAAAAGCACATCTGAGAAACGCATAATATATGTATCCTGAGTATTATTCTTTCTATAATCATCCGGAGCATTAAACAGAATACAACTATAATTTACATAATCGATACCACCTTCATCGTTTTCTCTTTTAGCATTCATTGCAATGTACTTCTTATTCCAATAACCAGTCTCTTCCATTTGGCCATCTCCTCCCCAAGTATATTTATCCATCTCATTCGGATCTCTCACATCCATAATAGAAGCTTGTCGACGAAGGTCATTAGGCTCATTTGCCTCCCATTCATCCCACAATTGAGGATTGACGGTTCCACCTCCCCATCCTAAACCTAAAGGAAACATCTCGGCACCCGCATCAGCTACCCCCCAACCACGGATAGAGCTATACAATACAAGCTGATTTGCATGATTTTCACCATAAGTATCAGCTAACGATGAATATTTGTAGCTGAATATATTTTCATAATTAGCTCCCTCTTCTTTAATCCAAGTAATATCACCATATTTTTGGGCGTAATCAGCCTTAATTTTTTTCATATATTTATAGTCTTTGGAAGTTTCCTCATTACTATAAGGCCACAATGACCAAAAATTAGGTAAAAGTCCATGCCCACTATTAGTTACAACATCCTTAAGCCAATCAATTACCTGTTCTTTGGAAATACTCCCTCCATCGGCGAGCGGCATATTCTCTTCCTCATAATAACCTGTATAAAACAACCAGGCTCTTGCCATCATAGATTCTGCAGCCCACTTCGTAGCATGACCTAAACGAGACTTATCCATGGCTTGAAATTTTATAGCAGGTATTTTCTCAATGGCAGCCTTAAAATCTGAGGCTATCTGCCCCCAAAGTTCTTCGGGAGTTGCACGAGGCAAATTCACTTGTTCTGTTGTCAGTACTAAAGGAACCGTTCCATAAGTACGGCAAAGATTCATATAAGCATAAGCTCTCAAAAATAAGCTTTCTCCTTCAACAGCCTCTCTATTAACTTCACTGCTCCAAGCAACCATATCCATACTATTCAGAATTGTGTTTACTCTAAAGATGGTAGAATACATCTGCTGCCAAGGATTCTTATATTGATCTTCACCATTACGTTTCAAACGTCCGATAGCTCGATTGTCCCTATCACTCTGCCCAGCTCCGCCAAAACGATCATCAGAAGCCAAATCACTCATAAAAAAGGGATTATTTAATGGTGCTATTTGAACGATAGTCTGATATGTCGCTGCTATTAACATATTAACATCAGCTTCGGTCTTAGGAAAGCTTGAAGAATCTTTTTTCGTCAAATTATCTGTATCCAAGAAGCTCTCGCAACCCATAAACATAAATACAGAAATGCATAATAATAGTATTTTTTTCATCGCTTATTAAAATTTAAGATTGAAACCTATGATTATTGTACGTGGAGAAGGGTAAGAACCAATATCAATACCTGATGCCCAGCTCTTTCCATCGCCATAACCGACTTCAGGGTCCATGCCTGAATAGCCAGTAATTGTCAAGAGGTTTTGCACTGCAAAATACAAACGCGCCTTTTCAAGAAACATTTGTGGAAATAATTTCTTAAAATCATATCCAATAGCAAGATTTTGAATACGGAAATAATCACCATCTTTAATATATATATCAGAAATATTCTGCCAATTTAAATGTGAAGTACTCGTTAACCTTGGCAATGTATTAGAAGTACCGTCACCATGCCAACGTCCATATATCTCTGTTGTATAATTATCCAATGGTTCATCTTTATAGTTCCGATAGGACTGAGCAATCTGATTTCCTAAAACAGCAACTGTTGCAATATTCAAATCGAATCCTTTATATTCCATATTGACATTAAATCCCATATTCACCTTAGGATAAGGGTTACCTATCATGGTACGGTCTTTGGAATCAATCTTATTATCATGATTAGTATCCACAAAAATAAGATCACCCGGCTGCACATTATCATATTTAGCACCTTTGTATGCATCAATCTGAGCCTGATTCTG
The DNA here is from genome assembly GCF_900129655.1 of Bacteroides clarus YIT 12056. Classification (GTDB taxonomy): domain Bacteria; phylum Bacteroidota; class Bacteroidia; order Bacteroidales; family Bacteroidaceae; genus Bacteroides; species Bacteroides clarus. The sequence continues at coordinate 30,256 of NZ_FQWK01000009.1, read as the reverse complement.
GAAAACTCCCGCTGTTTTATAACCATAGAAGAAACCTATAGGATAACCGACCTGTGCACGATACATTTCATCACTGTTTCTAAATAATGTACCTGTACTACCATAGATAATTTGTTCACTATTATTAATCTTAGTCACTTCATTCTTATTATGTGCTATATTATAACTCAAGCCATAAGAAAAGTCACCTACTTGATCTCTCCAAGTTAATCCCAATTCAATACCTTTATTTTGTACATCGCCACCATTAATATAAGGTGCACCTGCTCCATAACTTGTTAATGCAGGAGCTTTTAACAACCAATCTTTGGTATTCTTTACATAATAATCAAATGTTACACCTAAACGACTTCTCAAGAAACGAGCATCAAAACCTACATTTATCTGTTCAGAAGTTTCCCAAGTCACATCCTCATTGGCAAGAATATCAGGATAAGCTCCTGTAGTAATAGCCCCTTTGTCAGTACCAAAGAAATAACGAGCATTAAAATCAATAGTGGATAAATACTGGAAGCCATCAATGGACTGATTTCCATTTTGTCCCCAACTTGCTCTCAATTTAAAGAAATCCATAAAAGAAGTTATACCTTCCATAAAAGATTCATTGGTTAACACCCAGCCTGCTGACACTGATGGGAAATATCCCCAACGCTTTCCACGCTTAAAATTTGACGAACCATCAGCTCTCATTACAAAAGTCAACATGTACTTTTCATTATAATCATAATTCACGCGACCAAAAAATGATGCCATTTTATGAGGGGTAATAGGCGCACCACCAAGAGTTGTCGAACCAGCAAGAATTACCTTGGTGTTATCTAAATAAGCATGCTCAAAATCATTAAACAAAGAATTCTTATTTGAGCCGTTCATACTCATGCCTAAACCGTTATTTTCAACAGATTGCCCCAATAAGATATCAAAATTATTTCGTCCAGCCGAAAATGTATAATTAATGGTATTTTCAATCATCCAATTCATTCTTGTTGTCATCTGCTGCTGCACTTCATTCTCATTCCTAAAGTTATCACTTGAAAGATTATATACAGGAGCAAATTTTCTATAATTATTTTGTAAATAACGTACCCCAAAACTACTTCTGAACTTTAAATTTTTGATTGGTTGTAGCACAAGATAAGCATTTGCATGAAGACCATAAGTCTTTGTTTCATTTTGCCCATGTTCATAATCCATCATTCCAATAGGATTAGCTCTACTACTATTAAGAGGAATAGCAGTTGTGTAATTACCAGCAGCATCATAAATATCAAAAACAGGATAGGTATTTAATAATCTATAAATGCTATTAGAATCCATATTGCCAATGGCAATACCATTTTTACTACCGGCATGGAAATTAATATTTTCTCCAAACTTCAATATATCCAAATCATTGTGTTTATATAGGGTATGTTCTGAGTTAATGCGAACTGTCGTTCTTTCATAAACCGGAGCAACAGGCTTACCAATAGTGCCTTCCTGACTCGTATTCGATATACCCATTGAAAAAACAGAACGTTCACTACCACCACTTATATTTAATGAATGATTTCTAATTAAGGCATTCTTATTTAATGCACTCTCAAACCACTGAGGACCTTCCCAACCATTCTGAATTCGATCCCAATCAGGAACAAGATTAGTCCAATCTAATGTTTTATTATCATAAGCATATGCCTCATTCATAATTTCAACATACTGTTGTGCGTTCAAAAGTTCCGGCTTTTTATATACATTTTGCCATCCAACATAAGTATCTAATGTTATATCCAACTTGCCTGTACGCCCTTGCTTCGTTGTAACTAAAACAACACCATTTGCAGCACGAGCACCATAAATAGCAGCGGATGCCGCATCTTTCAAAATATCAATTGATTCGATATCTGCCGGATTCAAAGAGTTGATATCACCACCTGTAACACCATCTATGATATATAACGGTTCTGAATTACCTACTGTACCAAGACCGCGAACAGCAACCTTAAAACCCTCACCAGGCATTCCGGATATGGAGGTTATATTCACACCTGGAGTTTGGCTGGCTAATGCGCCTAAAGCATTTACAGTATTTAATTTAGTAATATCTTCACCTTTCACTTGTGAAGTAGCACCCGTTACCAACTTTTTCTTTTGGACACCATACCCTACCACAACAACATCTTCCAATTCCAATGCATCAGCTTGTAAAGTAACTTTGATATTTGTTTGATTACCAACTACAATATCTTGAGCAGTATATCCAACGAATGAGAAGACTAGAACAGAGTTCTTATCTGGAACAGAAATTCTAAAATTGCCATCAATATCAGTAATAACTCCAGTAGTAGTCCCTTTAACAATAATATTCACACCCGGCATTGTTAAACCTTCCGTATCAACCACTGTCCCCGTAACAGTGATACCAGATTGCATAATACTTTCAGAAGAAAGACTTATCCTACTATTGGAAGCACTAGCAAAAGCAACACTTACATTAATCAATAACAAAAAAGAGCATAATTTCATAAACAAAGGTATCTTTGCCATCAAAGACCTTGCATCTATTCCATTTACATAATGATTTTGCATGTTTTTCATTTTTTAGGTTGTTTTTTAATGATTATAATTTATATATTAAGTTATACTTCACTCTATCCATTATTTATTTTCCATAGGCATGTCTATTTATATGTTAACGATATCATGTTATATAATTCAAATCTTGCAAGAGAGTATTTTATTTTACATAAAAAACATATTTAAAACTCCAGTCAATCTCCTGCCGAGGAGACAGTTCAATATTAATATAAGGTTCTGGGCAGCACGTTCTCTCCGATGCCCAAAAATGGATTGTAGAATATCTAGCATCTGAGATAATCTCTACTCCAGCTTTCAACTTTTCATTCTCAACAATAATACTACTCGCGACAGGATTATCATTAATATTCATTACCATCACACTTTCATTAGGAAAAATTGCTCTTGTAAATCCAACTCTATTTTTATCAATATTCAAAATTCTATTTTTATTATCTGAGATACTCTTAACAATGTTCTCCGGAAATGTTACCACTACATTGGAGTCAGTAAACAAATGTCCTATAGTCAAAAAATTATGATTATAAACTTTGGTCTTAATGACTTTTCTTCCTGTATTCTTCAATGTATGTGTTATAAGTAATTCAGGTATACCAACTGTTAGTTCTACACATTTTGTATAACAATAAGAATAGCCTGAAACATCCTTAATCAAATGTCTAAATACTACTTTACGGCCTGTTCGTTCTACAATCCATTCTCCAGGATTAATAATCTCATAAAGTTTAAATCTATCATATTGCTCATTATTAGATTTACGAAGACCACCTATTCCTATTTTTAAAAACTCATCTTCATCCTCAATACATTCATATCCTATTTCATTAAACTCTTCAACAGGACCAGATATCGCATCATTCACTCTTGGATTATGTTTTGAATACCATTGCCCAAAATAATCTATACCTTGATAAATCAAACTGCCAATAATTCCTGACCAATCAAACCGTGTAGCCCTATAAAAACCTTTATCTTGATCAGGCAAATATATTTGAGCAGTTACTATTCCATTTGTTATAGTATGAACAGGGTATTCTTGACATTTTAATTCTCCAAAGAGGAAAAAGACAAAAACTAAAAACAATATCTTTATATGTATAAGCTTCATGTAAAAAAGTAGTTACTTTTTTAACTTATATATCCTATCGGTAAAGTCTATCATATCCAAATTGATACTATGCGGATGATTATAGATATCTTTTGCTATTTTTATATTCTCCTTATTTTGAATAAAATACCCCCAAGGCATAAACCATGACCATTTTGGTTGCCTCTCATATACTTCTACCGAAGGTAGATTACCCACCTCACCTAAAGAAATAATTTTACCCTTACCCAATTCTAAGAGTTCATCATGATGTGATTGTTTCCAATCACTATGATAAACATCAGCAGCCAATACGTCTACATACTCTGACCCTGGGTAATAATCAGCATATGGACCGGCCTCATCACCCGGATTATTACGTGGAGCATTAGCATCCCACACCCAAAGCAAATTATTCAATTTATGATAATTTGTAAAATAGTCATACATCGCTATCCATAACTTCTTAAATCCATTTTCACCTGGTTTATTGCACCACCAAAACCAAACTCCATTCATCTCATGAAAAGGTCTCCACAGTACTGGAACACCTGCATTTTGAAGTTCTCTCAGACACATAGCAATTCCGTCCATCTGTTTTTTCCAAATACCATTAAGTGCTGTACCATCAGTTGTCAACTCATCCCATTCTTGCTGACTTGGAAGATTATCAGCCCAGCGCCAAATATCATCACCATTACAATCATCGCCATTAGTTGGCCAACAGCAATGCCACATCAATGTTATAATACGTCCTTCCGAGTGTCTCTTTATAGCAGTATCAATTATTAATTGTCGTTGCTGAATTGGAGATAAGCTAAGCTCTCCACAGGATATCCCCTTATTGCCGGGAACTGTTAAATTCAACGGCCCGCAATGGCGAAACTCGCATTGATTGTTTCCCAATGCATTGAAACTAAAGTCAGAGCCCCATACAACAGGCGTTTTCCCTGTTAGAGAATCCACAACCTGATCATAGCGATTTATATCACTCGCAAAATTATGCATTCCAGTCAACGTATACTTACCTTGTATTGAATACAAAAAATCCAATAATTGAACAGCTTCAGGAATTGCATTCTTATTTACCGGAACGTATCCATTCTTTTTCATTCCAGTGCAACCCATTAGAACCAATAGAATCACAACAAAAAAAAGACTCTTACTTTGTTTCATAACCAATTAGATTAGTGTTAAAAAGTGATATTGCAAATATAGGGGGATTGCAGCAGAGTCTTTGATACTATTTTATCAAAAGCATATACAATTTATTTTTATCACAGACGCCTTCATTATCAATATAATACGATGACAATCAACAATATAATCTATGCTTAAAAACAAATAGAGTATAGGATAGTTATTTAATGAACATACAATTTCCAATGTTTTTATTACAGGATAGCCTTATACTACAAGTTTTTTCTTTCTATAGTTTTCTCTAAATTCTTTTGGAGCACATCCTTTCTTACGCTTAAACATCCTATTAAAATTAGAAAGATTATTGAAGCCGCATTCATAACAAATTTCAGCGATAGACATTACCGAATCTACTAATAAACGAGAAGCAAATCCAATACGGATATCAATAATATAATCAGAAAGTGTTTTCCCCGTACGTAAACGAAAGAAACGACTAAAAGCTACTGGAGTCATACCAACCATATCTGCTAAAGTATTTAAACGGATATTCTCCTGATAGTGTTCTGCAACATATTTCTGTACTCTTTGCACGCGCCTACTATCAGCAAATGTTTCAATTTTGGCAAACGAAGAACTTGATAAAACTTTAGCATCTTCATACAAAGAAAGCTCATAGAGAATACGTAAAAAATTCATTACAGCATAAAATCCTTGTTCTTCAGAAGCCAGTTTATCTAACCAGTTATATACTTTCATAATAGCTTGCATAGGAAAAGAAAGACCGCATTGTGCACGCTCCAACATTCGGCGAATACTATCAAACTGACTTTTATTAATAAAATCTTTAAAGAACAGATTAGATGAAAATTGAATTGTTATTTCACGAATCTCTTTAGAAGTACATTCATGTTGTTCCCATACATGTTCTAACTCTTTCCCTGTAATCAACACCAAATCATAATCACCTATAATTTCAGTAGAATCACCAACAACACGACGTACACCAGAGGCATGTTCAGTAAAATTTAATTCGTATTCTGCATGACAATGAATCGGATAAGTAAACTCTGTTTTCCGACGATCAGCAATATAAAAACAGTCACGTTCAGATAGAGGGGTGATTTCCCGCATTATGTAATTCTGATTTTCCATAGTATTTGATCCGTAATTTTGTTTGTTTAAGAAAGCTTGTAACCCGTTTCCGTTGAACAAAAATAGATTATTTAGTTTATCACAGCAAAGTAACCTTACTGTGATAAACTTTTTTATGTGTTTTTATTTTAATCTCTAAATATTATAAAAGATTACTTTAATCTTCTTATTCCTGTAATTGAGTCAGAAGAATAAAACTCTGCGCTTTTATCTTAATAGAAAAATACTTAGATAAATCGAGCTTCTGTTCTACCGGTATAGGAAAACCATATTGATTAGCAGGCATATTTTGTTCTTCATATTTAAAGAGTTGAACACCATTCAAATCCTTAGGAATATTTAGCACCACTTCTTTATCTTCATTTCCAACATTTACCAGAGCTATAGTAAACAACCCCTTATACCTGCCTGCAACAGCATAAATGCCCTGTGCAATATCTGATAATGATGTTTTCAGAATTTCGCTTCCTGCTGGAAAATATCGGCACATCAAGGCCCAAGTATAATACCAAGGTCGTATATTCTCTTCATCTGGCTTACTAAACACCTCTTCACCAAGTATATTCCACATTCCCCATATTTTAATATCTTCAGTTTTCCCAGAATCGTTTTTACTATGCATGGCATCATCTAACATCCAAGCAGCTACTCCGGCATATCCACTATTCATAACTTCCATAGCAAGAAGCGGCATATCCAATCCATAAAAATAATCATAAACAAACATATTACAGTCTGACCCTTTTGTGAAAGGATGATTCTCCACCCTATGACGATACTCCGCACCCAATATGCTATCTGCCGGATTCCAATATTTATACCCAGCTTCACCTAATAAAATCTTCTTTCCTTTTGGAATGTGCCGTTTATATTTAGCTAATATCTCCTTATATTCACCGGCACGTACTTGTCCTTGTCCTGGATAGGCATGAATATCATATATACCGATTAGACTATCTACATCCGAAACTGTCTGTTTTACCCAACCCTCGGCATCATAAGGTGATACAGGATTCTTATAATTTACCACAACATCAGGCCCCGCAAAAGACACTTTCTCCAATAATCCCGGATATGTTTTCATTTTCTCATGAAAACGGAATAAGACATTCTTCCATAATTCATAATCGCCATTAGTAGATGCCCAATTTCCATCTGGTTCGTTAAATATGACAAAATGTTTTATACATGAAAATCCTAAATCGGTAACAAGATAATTCAAATAATCAACAGACATATCAATCCACTCTTGATCTTGTTTCATATCCCAAGTAGGCGGATTATACTCGCCATAAATAACCGTTATATCATGTTCTGTACAATACTTTAACAACCGTGAAATAGATTCTATATTTCTATTTTTATCATACTTGCCAGTTTCAACATTATAATAACGATAAGGGCTATTAATCATGCAACGAATATATTGGGGCTTCATATAATCAAGCCTGGAAAAAAGTTTATTCCAGTCTTCATCCGAAATGGTACTACCCCAAGCTTCCGCCTCGTCATACGGGTCCCATTCAGCGCCATTACCTATAAATCCAGTACTAACTACCTCTGGTAATATTGTTATCTGGACATCACTTCTCCTATTTTCGCAAGCGATACACACCATTAAAAACGCTATGGTCAATATAATTTGCCTTATATTCATAGTATCTTTTTTTAATCTATTAATAATCATAACTTACACTCAGTCAACAAAAATGAAAGTAACTCAGAGATTGAGCAAGTAGCCACACAAACATACTTATCCGCCCCGCCATAATATACAAAAAGTGTATCATTTACAATAACATTACCTGTCGGAAATACACAACCATTATAATATCCTTGGGTTTCAAATACCATTTCCGGTTCTAAAATAAAACGCTTTGTCTTAGATATGATTTTCAATGGATTATTCAAATCAAGTAACATTGCTCCGACTCTATAATACCCTCTTCCACCGTGTTCTACGCCATGATAAAGAACCAACCAACCTTTTTCTGTTTTCAAAGGCGGCGTACTACCTCCTATCTTTTCCTCCCAAGTACCTTCTTGACCTGATAAGAGGAGATAACTTTTTTTATTCTCCCAGTTTAAGATATCATCAGAGAACTTCACCCAAATTGAAGGATAATCTACTCCATATTCTTTACCGATATATTGTTTAGGGCGATGCAGCATAACAAATTGCTCATTTATCTTTTCTGGAAACAGAATAACATCACGATCATCCAATACAGGAGAAGTCAAACGTCCTAAACGACGAAAGTCTTTAAAATCTTTAGTAACAGCCAGCCCTGTGTTCCCTAAATTTTTAACGATAGCAGCTGGTGCATATCTCCCACATGCAGGGACAGAAACCTCATCATGAGCAAATTTCCAATATTGTCCGGGGGGTACCGGACGATATGCATAGGTTATGTAATATTCATTATCAAACTTCACAATACGAGGATCTTCCACACAACCGGCATCCGGACCATCCAAACTAGGTGCAAATACTGGTTTATCAGACTGTCTCTCAAAATGGAATCCATCTTTACTAGTAGCCAGTCCTAAACGAATAACATGTTCAGTATCATTCCCTGCCGCACGGTATAACATGTAAAATGTTCCATTATCATAATAAACTCCAGGATTACAAGTTACCAGTGATTCCCATTCATTACCTGGAAAGGGAGCCAAGATAGGATTCCCTTCAAATTTCTTCAGTTTCATACATCTTCATAGTTCTATTAAAAAATGATCCAAATAAAAGCACTCAACACAAGTAAAATAGCAGCCCATATCTGATAATTCTTATACCAAGCTGTTCTTCTTAAGATCACATATTCTTCTTTTAAATCTATAAAAGAAAAAGTGGTATCGATTAACGCCTGCATCTTCGGAACTTCAAAAAACAAACTAGCTACATAAATTACCATCATACTGAATATCAGTAAAAAAGGTACCATTAACAAGAAATGTAAATCTCCAAATATTGCATTCTTATAAAACAACAAAAGAAGAGCTATCAAAAAACCTGAAATTAATCCTATAAAAGCCCCACTTCCATTCACCCTTTTATTAAAAATTCCAAGTAAAAAAGCCGCTACAATAGGTGGAGCAATATAAGAAAGCATTTCTTGATAGTATTTCAAAAGTGACCCAAACTTTCCTATCTGAGGAGCCCACAGTGCCGCAAGTATAATAATTATACAAGAAGCTATTTTTCCTACTAATACCAATTTCTTAGCGTCTGCCTCTTTAGTAATTTGTGCATAAAAGTCCATTGTAAACAACGTAGAAGTTGAATTTAAGATCGCACTGATTGTAGAAGTTAAAGCAGACAACAATGCAGCTAACATTACACCTAATAACCCTACCGGCATCAATTGCATTACCATATTAGGATATACCATATCCGGTTTCTCCAGTCCAGGAAATAAATTACGGGCTATCAATCCCGGAACAGCAATAATAAACAACGTACTCATTGTCAGAAAGCCCGTGAAAATTACTCCTTTTCTTCCCTCATCAATAGTTTTTGCACTTAAAACACGTTGTACCAGAGTCTGATTATTTGCCCAAAAATAGATACCCAATACAGGCATTCCTACAATCAAGCCTAACCAAGGAGTTGCATTGTCTGATAACGGGCGAATTAATTTTACTAAAATATCATCATTTGCCCAAAGATTAAAGAAATAATCACCACCTTGCGAAAAGCAAAAATAAGTAAGTAATACTGAACCCAAAATTAAAACGACAGCCTGAATGAGCTCTGCATTAATAGCAGAAGATAGTCCGCCTGGAATAGTATATGAAGCTGCTATAATAGCAAAGACTACAATAATCAGATGCAGATCCACTTCCGGCAATACTAATTTAATAATCAATGCAGCAGCATAAAGAGCTCCGGCTGCATCAAGAAATATATTACCTACAATACAAATAGCAGAAAAGTAATATCGGGAACGTTTATCAAATCGCCTTTCTAAAAACTCAGGAATAGTAAATACCTTTGATCTTATATATAAGGGGAGGAGGAAGACTGCAAAAAAGACCATAACTATAATGCCTGTCAAGTTATAATTGAAAACAGCCAGTCCTGTATGGTAAGCATCTCCAGACTGTCCAATTAATGTTGTACTGGATATACTGGCTGCAAATAACGAAAGTCCAACTACCCACCAAGGCATCGAGCGTCCAGCCAAAAAATAAGACTGCGCATCTGTACTCTTTCCATTCTTTATTCCCCACCATATTATAAACAGAAGATAGACTGCTACAATAACAATATCAATAGTTCCGATAGAAAATGCCTCCATGATATTTCAACATTAATTTAAAGGATATAATTTATTTTGCAAAGGTAGAGTATGACACTATAACATTCTGATAGTATATTGTTTAATGATTATACTTTTTTGAATACTTCACTGCTTTTTCATAATTATTTGTAGCTTTGTGCACAAAACAGGCTTGTACCAATGAAAGACATTCAAAAAGAAATAACACCTATCTCTAATGATGATTTATTCATTGTTTTGAATCATCCTGATGCTAAATTCGACTATCCTATACATTATCATTCCGATTTTGAACTAAATCTGGTATTAAATACATATGGAGAAAGAATTATCGGTGATTCCATAGAAAAATTCGGTGAGTTGGATTTAATAATGATTGGGCCAGGACTCCCTCACGCTTGGAAAGGAGAAATTATAGAAGGCAATCATGTAGTAACAATTCAATTTTCAGAGAATCTATTGAACTTCCCTATTTTAAACAAACGATTATTCAGTACAATAAAGCAACTCTTGCACGATGCACAAAAAGGGATTTCCTTCTCTGAAGAAACGATGCTCAGAATGAAAGAGAGAATCCTCCTGTTGACACGTATGCAAGGCTTCCACACTGTATTGGAATTCTTTTCTATTCTGCACGAATTATCTACATCAGAGTATCATACATTAGTAGACAATCTCTACAACACCCTAGATACAGTTCGTACATCAAAAAGCAGAAGGATAGCCAAAGTCTGTAAATATATAGAATTAAACTACCAAGAACCCATTAAATTAAAAGAAGCAGCAGATTTGGTCAATATGTCAGAATCTGCATTTAGCCATTTCTTCAAGAAAAAAACGAACTTCACTTTTATAGAATATGTGACTAACTTACGAATAGCGCATGCCTGTCAAATGCTGACCGAGACTTCTCACACAGTAGCAGAGATTTGTTATTCATGCGGTTTCAATAACTTATCTAATTTTATCCGGACGTTTAAAAAGAAAAAGGGTAATACTCCCAATGAATATAGAATTATTTTACAACAACTACTAATCAAGTACTAACACTTTTACTAAAACCAACAGATATGATAAATCCCACCTATTCCCCGGCCCCCGACAGATACGATAACGGTATGAAATACCGCTGCTGCGGTAAGAGCGGCATCCTGCTGCCTGAGATTTCTTTAGGGTTATGGCACAACTTCGGCGATATCAATACATTTGCCAACTCTCTGTCAATGGCGCATTACGCATTCGACAAAGGTATCACCCACTTTGACCTTGCCAATAACTACGGCCCTTCCTATGGCTCCGCAGAAGAAACATTCGGCATGATCATGAAGAAATCATTCATGCCCTATCGGGACGAATTATTCATTTCCACCAAAGCAGGACATGAAATGTGGCCGGGTCCTTACGGAGATTGGGGTTCCCGAAAATCTTTGATGAGCAGCCTCAACCAGAGTCTGAAACGAATGAATCTGGATTATGTAGACATCTTTTATACCCACCGTTACGATCCCAACACTCCTCTCGAAGAAACACTTCAAACACTGGTTGATATCGTACGACAAGGCAAAGCGCTATATATCGGCATTTCCAAATATCCTAAAGACAAAGCAGAGCTCGCCTATAAATATCTGGAAGAGAGAGATGTTCACTGTCTCCTCTACCAAGGCAGATACAATCTGTTCAATCGCGAACCGGAAGAAGAAGGCATCCTGCGACAAGCCAAAGAGAACGGTACCGGATTCATCGCCTTCTCTCCTCTGGCACAAGGCTTGCTTACCGACCGCTACCTGAACGGTATTCCAGAAAACTCGCGCATCGCCAAAGGCGGCTTTCTTAAAAAAGAAGCGCTGACAGAGGAAGTCTTGAGCAAAATCCAAGCACTGAATGCACTCGCTATCCGTCGCGGCCAGACCCTTGCCGAAATGGCGCTCGCATGGATACTGAAAGACGACTTGGTGACCTCGGTCATTATCGGGGCAAGTTCCGTCGGACAATTGGCAGATAATCTGAGAGCGATGGAAAACACGGCTTTCTCTGCAGAAGAATTAGAAAGTATTTATCAGATTGTAAAATAGTTGCGATAAGCCTGCATACAATAGGGTGATGATGTATTTACCATACATTCATCACCCTATTTCTTTATCGTTCGCCGCACATTTAACACATTTATTTTTGAACCTTTTATTTTTTATCTTGTTCTTTCTCCAAAAGCCTAAGGTACCAATAGGGCAGGAATTTATATTTAACCTAAACAATTATAGAAGTATGAAGAAATTTATTCCCTTATTATTAGCGGTCTTCGCAATAGCATTTGTTTCTTGCGAAAAAGACCCCGACATGGATAAGCTGGACAGCAAGTATCTGGTTTATACCAATTATGACACGAAAGCAGACTTCAAAGCTTTCGAAACTTACTACTTACCGGATAGCATCCTTGTTATCGGCAACAGTAAAGACGCCGAATATTGGAAAGACGAAAGCGCGCAGGAAATCCTCAGCGCATACGTTACCAATATGAACAACCGCGGTTATCTCCGTGTGGACAACCGTGAAGACGCCGACCTCGGTTTGCAAGTCAGCTACGTAAAGAGCACTTACTACTTTACAGACTACGGACGCCCCGAATGGTGGTGGAACTATCCGGGCTATTGGGACGCTCCTTACTGGGGTAACTGGGGCGGATGGTACTATCCGTATGCCGTAAACTATGCTTATAGCACCGGTTCCTTCATCACCGAATTGCTGAACCTCGACGCTCCTCAAGGCGAGAAAGAGAAACTCCCTGTTCTGTGGACCAGCTACATGAGCGGATTATTGAGCGGTTCGACTTCTTTCAACACCAAGATGGCCGTAGAAGGCGTAAACCAATCCTTTACACAATCTGCCTATCTGAACAGAATGAGTGCTCAACCGAGATAAGCAGCCAGCTTCTTCTATCCCGATAGCAAGCTATTGTTGAATTTATAAAACAAGAACAAGTATGAAAACATTGAAATATATATCTTTGAGGGCATTCGCCATTGCAGCCCTCGCCCTTGTCTTCGCCATGCCGGCAAAGGCACAGATGACCGATAACGGTTACGCCAACATCGATTGGCAGTTCAACTTCCCCTTAAGTAACCACTTCGCCGATAAAGCCAGCGGATGGGGTATGAACTTTGAAGGCGGTTACTTCCTGACGTCCAATTTTGCCTTAGGAGGCTTCCTTGCTTATCATAGCAATCATGAATATTTCAGCCGTCAGACCTTGCCGGTTGGCGAAAGCGGTAGCTTGAACACCGACCAGCAGCACACTGTATTCCAGTTGCCTTTCGGTCTTGCCACGCGTTACGCATGGAACCGCGGCGGTGCATTCCAGCCGTATGTAGGCGTCAAACTCGGCGCACAATATGCGCAGTTGAAGTCCACTTTCAACGCGTTCGAAACCAACAAAGATACATGGGGCTTCTACGTATCCCCCGAAATCGGCTTCAACGTCTATCCGTGGGCTTACGGTCCGGGGCTGCACTTCGCGGCCTATTATAGCTACGGCACCAACAAAGGCGACCTCTTCACTTACAGTGTAGACGGTGTGAACAACTTAGGCTTACGTATCGGTATCGCATTCTGACATACACACCTAAAGCTTAACAGAATAAATTAATTGTTTCAAGAAAAGGAGAGGCTGCCTGACAATCCAAAGTCAGCCAGCCTCTCCTCTATTTTTTATTCGGACGTGATACCTTACTTCAACACCGCCCGATACATCGCTTCCTGTATTCTCCCCCTAATATCCAGCTTTAGCAGCTTCGAGTTCCATACGTCCGGATAAATACGGTTGCTGAGAAAAACATAAACCAAGCCATTATCCGGGTCCACCCATGCGCAAGTACCGGTAAAACCCGTATGCCCGTACACCGATGCCGGGGCGGAAGGCGCGCAAGGACTTTTTGCAGGGTTCTGCATATCCGGCTTATCGAATCCCAGGCCGCGGCGACAGCTTCTGGCAACCGTAGTGGTAAAGAGCCTGCAAGTTTCCTTGCTCAAATAGCGTTTTCCATCCAGTTCACCGCCGTTCAGCAACATTTGATAAATCCGTGCCACTTCCCCAGCCGTAGAGAATAATCCCGCGTTGCCGGAAACACCACCCTGAAAAGCGGCAGACTCATCATGCACGAATCCTTGCAGAGTTGTTTTCCTCAGGAAAGGGTCAACGGACGAAGGAACAATCTCCTCTTCAGGTAAGAACCGTAACGGAAGATACCCGGTGCGCTTCAACCCCATCGGAGTATAAAACTCCTGAGCCAGAAACTCATCCATAGGCATTCCCGCACGCGCCTCAACCAGTTGCTGCAACAGAATAAAGCCCACGCAGCTATAACGATACCGTTTATCCTTCAGAGGGGTATCCGCGATTTTTTGAAGATACTCTTTTTTGAAAGACTTGTTCAGCCAGAGGCTGTCACAAACCTGCAACGTACATTCGGCTGTACGTACTTTTGAAGTCAGTCCCGGACGGAAACGGAACTTCGGATTAGCCCATGTCTGCCGCCCGATACGGGTAGGATGCTGCGCATCCGCCCTTGCCTTGAACAATGTACCATCATAACTGTCCTTGTCGACGGCCTCCAGATAGAACAACAAAGTGGAAGGCAACCCCGACTGATGGAACAACAACTCCCTGACAGTGATATTACGTTTATCCGTATCTTGCAAGTATGGAAGATAATCAGCCACACGGTCTGTCAGGTTCAAGCGTCCTTTATCATACAGCTTCATTACGGCCAATAAGGTAGCCGTGGTCTTCGTCAAAGACGCAATATCATATACGGATGCCGGCGTCACCGGAACAGCGGCTTTATTCTTAGCCGTATTCCATGTATAAGTGCCGAAAGCCTTATTATACATCTCTTTCCCATCCTTCAAAATCACTACCTGACATCCCGGATAGGCGCCTTCCCGTATACCTTCGCGCGCCAGCGTATCAATCCGCGCCAGCAAGCGTGAATCCAGCCCATGCTCTTCGGGTACGAAATGCGGCTCTGTCTGCGGGTTCAGGTCTACCCCCTCTCCGGTAGCAAACAAACCGCCGATACTTGCCGAAAGCCTGCCGTCAGCCACAGCGTCCGCATAGAGTATCCCGGCTACCTGCCGCTGCACATCCTCATCCGAAGAATGAGCCAATACCACCGCTTCGGCGGCCGATATGCCCCGATGTATCTGCAACAGTTGCTTAGCGGGAATGAAGAACACGTACACCACCGGAACATCCGGGGCAAACTCCGCAAAGAAAGACTGATAAGCGGCCAAACGATGCTCGGTGACGCATACCAGAATACGTTTATATTTTGACAGCTTATCCCTCAAAGCCTTACGCCCCGCTGCCGGCAGGTCTTTCCCCAATTGGAACTCTACCGGACGCGTATATCCGGACAATTGTTTGATGAAAGGCCGTATCTCCGCAGCCGCACCTACATTCAGTACGGCAACATCCTTTATCGACGGGTCCAGCGGCAGCACTTCCGTTGCATTACCCAGCACGGTAATGGCAGCCATGTTCAGACGGCGAATCAAATCACGTGTATAAGGCGTATTAATCCGGGTTCCCAAACCGGAAAGACGAATCATCGGCTTCTTATTCAGCCCCAAAGCATATTTATAAGTCAACACCTTCCTGCACTTCTCCTCTACCGCCTGTTCCGTCAGCTCGCCACGTTTTACGGCAGCCAATACGGCATCCACTTCTTCCTTGATACGCCGTGGAACGAGCAGCAAATCATTGCCCGCTTTCAACGCTTTCAAACAGAGCGACCCATTATTCGACACCCCTTTCATCGCCAAGGCATCCGTAAAGATAAGTCCCCGAAACTTCAACTCGCGTGTCAGCAAGTCATAAACCACATTACGGGAAAGAGAAGACGGCAATCCGCTTTGCGCCTCAAAAGCGGGAACTTCCAGATGCCCTACCATAATACCGCTCAACCCTTCCTGAATGACTTTCTTAAAAGGATACAGCTCCACACTATCCAGACGCGCGCGTGTGAAAGGTAACGTAGGAAGCGCCTTGTGCGAATCCACATCCGTATCCCCATGACCGGGGAAATGCTTGGACACCGAGAGTACCCCGCCGTCTTCCAGCCCTTTGGCATAAGCGGTAACCTTATCGGCCACGTTCACCGGACTCTCACCGAAAGAGCGGGTATTGATAACCGGATTCTTCGGATTGATATTGACATCCGCCACAGGGGCGAAATTCACCTGTACACCCAGTTCCCGGCACTGCCTTGCCATCTCCCGGCCGTATTCATAAAGCAAGCTGTCGTTCCGTATGCAGCCCAGCACCATATTCTTCGGAAAGACGGGCGTACCCCGCAAGCGCATGGACAGCCCCCACTCCCCGTCGAACGTAATCAGCAGAGGAATATCCGCCATGCGCTGCGCCTCATTCGTCAACATAGCCTGGTTCTGCATCAAGCCGCCGGAGAACAGCAGGCCGCCGACCTTGTAATCCTCAACCACCTTGCGCAACAACTCCTTGTTGGCTTTATCCTGATAGGGGGCGATTGTATAAATAAAAAGCTGTCCTATACGTTCCTTCAGACTCAGTTTATCCAACACCGAGTCCACCCACTGCCTGCACCGCACGTCATCCAGTACCGGCCTTACCAACAACGGTTCCACGGGAGCCGCAACGGCAGGTGTCGCCGGACACCGTTTCGCATCCGAAGCGAAACGGCCGCAACATCCCATTATCATCAGAACAAATAGTAACAGTCTTTTCATCTACTACTCCTTAGTCAACGTCAAATCCAATTCTCCTACGAAAATACCGCTCTTTCCGGTGTGCAATACCGGGACACTCTTGCCCTCGGCATTCAGGTAAAAGGCCGGCTTCTCCATAAAGGTGTGGGAATGCCCGCCCAGAATTACATCAATACCTTTGGTTTCCGCCGCCAGTTTCTCGTCGCAAACTTCATTCTTTATGCGGAATCCGAGATGAGAAAGGCAGATAACCACATCGCATCCCTCTTGTGCGCGCAGCCGGTCGGTCACTTCCTGCGCCGCGGCAATCGGGTCGTTGTAAACGACGCCTTCGCACTTATCGGCCTGTACCAAGCCTTCCATTTTGGGACTCAACCCAAATACGCCGATTTTCATTCCGTCGCGGTTCAGTACAACGTAAGGCTTCACCAGCCCTTCAAGGACGGTTCCGGTGACATCATAGTTGGCGCACACCACCGGGAAATCGGCCATGCGGAACAAACGCGCCATATTATCCAGCCCGAAGTCAAACTCATGGTTACCGATAGTCATGGCGTCATAGCCCATGAGGTTCATCATCTTGACTTCCACCTCACCTTGGAAAAGGTTGTAATACGGCGTACCTTGCGAAATGTCACCGCAGTCAAAGAGCAGGACATCCGGATTTCCGGCACGAAAATCTTTCAGAAAAGTGGCACGGCGCACCACACCGCCCATACCGGCATACCGGTCGGCAGCATGCGGGTCAATCGGTTCGATACGGCTATGGGTATCACTTGTGTGCAGAATGACCAGTTGTTTGGTCTGCTGTGCCGATGCTGTCAGCAATACGCAGAATATCAGCAAGCAATATATAGATATACGTTTCATCGAATTCTCTTTTTTTAGTTTTCCGTTCTTAATCTTCTACCGTGATTCGTCCTTCCATGCGCGAAGTAATCTTCTTTCCCGCTGCCGTCTGCCGCTCCACATAGTCCATAAACAGACCACGCAAGGTTGCTCCCGGAGAACAGTCTCTCTTCTCGCCCTGAATAAGGGCGGTCATACCGTCATTGCCGTCGGCCAGATAGTCGATGGTGGCAACCGTGTACAGCTTGTCGTCGACAACCGGCTTGCCGGCTACGGCAGCCCGGAGCAGTTTGCCGTCTTTGGTAATCTGCAATTGCACGCCGCTGACTCCTTCGCCGCCGCGCGCCGCTATATTTTCAAACAGATGGTTCAGATAAACGCCCTTCAGAGTTACCACACAAAGCGAGTTCTCAAACGGCAGTATTTCGTAGATATTACCGCAGGTAACGGCACCTTCGGTCAGCACATTGCGCAGACCGCCCATGTTCACAAGCCCCATATCGGCAGGTTTTCCGAGCACTTGCGCGGCCGCTCCGCGCAGCACGTCGGCCACCAGATTGGAAAGGAGACTTTCGGGAGCGCCTTTATCCATAGACATTTCGGCAGTGCCCACCACCCGGTACATCATACTGTCTATCTTTGCCTTATAGGGGGCAAGCAACGCCATAGCTTCCGTATCGGGATTAACATCATACGTGGAATCCATCGGTCGCATACGTCCTTCCACTTTCGTCACTTCGCAGGCCGAATGGCAAGATGCCAACAAAAACATCATTGCCAACGCTGCGCCGGAGACGAATTTCAAATAACTTTTCTTCATATTCGTTCGTTTTAAATTGCTACAAATATACTTTTCTTTTGCTGTAATCCCAAAGGGGGGGATAGTTTTTCTTTCAATCTGACAAAAAAGAAAAAGCGTACATCTCTTTGTCAATCAAAAGAAAAACTCTACCTTTGCACCGCTTTCGCGCAATCGCTGTCAGGACACCGAGTGAGAAGCCTGGTATGTTGCGTTGTAACGATCAAACAATTTAATAATAAGAACAATGGATTTAATTAAAATTGCAGAAGAAGCATTTGCTACCGGCAAACAACACCCGAGCTTCAAGGCAGGTGACACTGTTACAGTAGCATATCGTATCGTCGAAGGTAACAAAGAACGTGTACAGTTGTACCGCGGCGTTGTTATCAAGATTGCCGGACATGGAGACAAGAAGCGTTTTACCGTACGTAAAATGTCTGGTACTGTAGGTGTAGAACGTATTTTCCCGATTGAATCACCGGCTATCGACAGCATCGAAGTGAACAAAGTGGGTAAAGTTCGTCGCGCCAAATTGTACTATCTGCGCGCTCTTACCGGTAAGAAAGCAAGAATTAAAGAAAAAAGAGTCAACGGTTAATTCCGAACTCCTATTTCTAAATAAAAAAGGGAAGCCGATTGATTCGGTTTCCCTTTTTTAATATCTCAAAAGCCCCGTCCCACGGGATGGAATTATTTGTCTCAGGAGACGGATAAATCCATTTCACGAGACGAATGCAACCGTCTCGCGAGACAAAAACATCCGTCCCGCAAGCCGGTTCTCGCGGTGTACACCAACAACACCCCTTCACCCGCTATCCAGTATGGATAAAGGGATGTGAAAGGTGAAGGGGTACAGGAAAACTTATGTTCCTTACAAGGATATTCTATTTTCGTAGGATGAAAAAGACTTTTCACCATAGGAAAAAATTCGTTCGATACGGTTGGAAATCTCTTTTGATGTACATCAAAAAACAATGCTGCCCTGCCGGAACGTGACGTTCCGGCAGGGCAGCTATACCTTTATTAAAGACTGCGCTTATTTAATATCTCTCAACTCCCAACCCAGTGCACTGGCTCCCAGTACGGCGGCATCAGAGTCTTTCAGCTCAGACATCATCAGTTTGGCCTTGCCTTTGTAAATAGTCAGGACATTGTCATCGAGAGCTTTCTGAATAGGCTTGAAGATATAATCGCCTGATTTAGCCAATCCGCCGAACAGAATAATGGCTTCGGGACTGGAGAAAGCGATAAAGTCCGCAAGAGCCTCGCCCAGAATGGTACCGGTAAAATCAAAAATATCTTGCGCCAGCTTGTCTCCTTGAACGGCCGCGTCGTACACATCCTTAGACGTGATATTTTCGGCGGGAATGGAACGCAACAAACTCGGTTCGGTACGTGCGGTAAGGAACTCACGTGCAGTACGCGCCACACCGGTAGCCGAGCAATAAGTTTCCAAACAACCGTGACGGCCACATCCGCAAAGACGACCGTTTTCGCGGCGGATAATGGTATGTCCCAGCTCTCCGGCGAAACCGTCGTGTCCGTATACCATCTGGCCGTTAATAACGATACCGCTACCTACGCCTGTACCCAGCGTTATCATGATGAAGTCTTTCATACCGCGTGCGGCGCCGTAGGTCATTTCACCGATGGCGGCGGCATTGGCGTCATTGGTCAGCGCGGTGGGAATACCCAGACGTTCTTCAAACATGGCGGCCAAGGGGATTACCCCTTTCCACGGAAGGTTCGGGGCGAATTCGATTGTACCGCTATAATAGTTGCCGTTAGGAGCGCCGATACCGATACCTTTTATTTTATCGACACCGCCATTTGCGATAATCAGCGGAAGAAGATTCTTACATACTTCGTCTACGTAATCTTCCGCCCGTTCATAAGCTCCCGTCTTGATGGAACCACTTGCAAGAATAGTGCCACGTGCGTCCACGATACCAAAGACGGTGTTCGTTCCGCCTATGTCAATCCCCACTACATAGGGTTTTTCCATGTTTGAATTCATGATATTTACTTTTTTGTTTAAAGGGTTAGTTATAACATTAATGGTTACAAATTACACAAAGAAAAACGACACTGCAAAATCTTTTTTTAAAAAACTTCGCTCCATTTGCAACTTTTCGTGACATCGGTGCGTCTAATAGTGAAAATTAATAAGAACAAAGCAATAAACAGGGAAAATCGTGATACAACTAAAAGACATCAACAAAACCTATCATAACGGGGCGCCGTTACACGTTCTCAAAGGCATCGATCTCGACATCCGGAAAGGAGAGTTCGTGTCCATTATGGGAGCGTCGGGTTCCGGAAAATCCACGTTACTTAATATATTAGGCATTCTGGATAATTACGATACCGGAGAGTACTATCTGAACGGTACGCTTATCAAAAACCTGAGCGAGAACAAAGCCGCCGAATACCGTAACCGTATGATTGGCTTTATCTTCCAGTCATTCAACTTGATTTCCTTTAAGGATGCGGTAGAGAATGTAGCTCTCCCGCTCTTCTATCAAGGCGTAGGCCGCCGGAAGCGCAATGCCATGGCACTGGAGTATCTGGAGCGTTTGGGACTGAAAGACTGGGCGCACCACATGCCCAATGAGATGTCCGGCGGACAGAAGCAGCGTGTCGCCATTGCCCGTGCGCTGATTACCCAACCCCAGATTATCCTTGCCGACGAACCGACCGGCGCCCTCGACAGCAAAACTTCCGTAGAGGTTATGCAGATTCTGAAGGACTTGCACGAAACGGGCATGACCATCGTCGTCGTAACTCACGAGAGCGGCGTGGCCAATCAGACGGATAAGATTATCCACATCAAGGACGGCGTGATAGGCAGTATCGAAGATAATCCGAATCATGACGCGTCGCCATTCGGCAAAGACGGATATATGAAATAATGACCACCTTATAGCATTACCACATTAATCATGATAGACCTTTGGCAAGAAATATACGGTACCATCAAGCGTAACAAGTTGCGTACGTTCCTCACCGGTTTTGCGGTGGCATGGGGCATCTTTATGCTTATCGTACTGCTGGGAGCGGGCAACGGTATCATCCACGCTTTCGAGCAAAACGCCTCCGAGCGCGCGCTGAACTCCATTCGTCTGGGCGGCGGCTGGACTACCAAGTCATACGAAGGACTGAAAGAGGGACGACGCATCCAAATGGAGAACAAAGACCTCGCCGCAACCGAGAAATACTTTCCGGATAACATTATCACCGCCGGCGCCACACTGCGGCAAGGCGATGTAAACATCAGCTTCGGACAAGAATACATCAATATCTCGCTAATGGGCGTACACCCGAACTACGTGCAATCCGAAGCCATAAAAACCGCAACCGGACGCTTCATCAACCGGAACGATATCAAAGAACGGCGGAAAGTTATCATTCTTCATAAAAAGTCGGCGGAGATTCTTTTCGGAAAGTCGAATACGGAGCCTGTCGGCCGGTTTGTCAATGCAGGCGGCGTAGCCTATCAGGTAGCCGGACTGTACGAAGACCAGGGCGACCAGAGCAGCGTGGCCTTTATCCCCTTCTCTACCCTGCAAACCATTTATAACAAGGGCGACAAGCTTAACAACATCATCTTCACCACCAAAAACCTCACGAGTGAGGAAGCCAATGAAGCCTTTGAAAAAGAATACCGGAAAGTCATTGCCGCCAATCATCGTTTCGACCCGGAAGATGAAGGCGCAATCTGGATATGGAACCGCTTCACACAGTACATACAGACGCAGAACGTTGCCGATCTGCTTCGTACGGCCATTTGGGTGATAGGTATCTTTACGTTGCTGAGCGGTATTGTAGGCGTATCGAATATCATGCTGATTACCGTCAAGGAGCGCACACGCGAGTTCGGCATACGGAAAGCGCTGGGCGCAAAGCCTTTCTCCATCCTTTGGCTGATTATTGTGGAAAGCGTCACGATTACGACCTTCTTCGGCTACATCGGCATGGTAGCGGGCATCGGAGTGACCGAGTGGATGAATTCCGCCTTCGGCACCCAAACGGCAGACACGGGTATGTTCCAGGCCAGAATGTTCTCCGACCCCACAGTAGACATCGGCATCGCCATACAAGCTACGCTGACTTTGATTATCGCAGGTACGCTCGCGGGATTCTTTCCGGCCAGAAAGGCGGTAAGCATCAGTCCCATTGAAGCACTTAGAGCAGATTAAACGATTATGAGAATAGACATGGATACGTGCGAGGAAATCCTCGTCACGATAACAAGAAACAAGACGCGCAGCCTGCTGACGGCCTTCGGGGTGTTTTGGGGCATCTTTATGCTTGTGGCACTCATCGGCGGCGGACAAGGCATGCAGGAGAAAATGAAATCGCAGTTCGAGGGCTTTGCCACCAACTCCGGATTTATCGCCGCGCAAAAGACGAGTGAGGCTTATAAAGGCTTCCGCAAAGGCCGCCGGTGGGACTTGGAATTGGAAGATGTGGAACGGGTGCGCGGCATCGACGGAATAAAGATAGCCACTCCGTCATTCGCTCTTTGGGGACAAACAGCCGTTTACGGCGAAAACAAATACGAATGCAGCGTCAAAGGCTTGTACCCTGAGTACGAACAGGTAGAGCATCAGGAAATGACCTACGGCCGCTTTATCAATGACGTGGATATACGGGAAGCGCGAAAGGTATGCGTCATAGGCAAGCGCGTGTACGAAAGTCTTTTCAGACCGGGTGAGGACCCCTGCGGGAAATATATCAGGGTAAACGGCATTTACTACCGCGTCATCGGCATGTGCTCTTCCGAAGGTAACGTCAACATACAGGGACAGGCTTCGGAAGCCGTCACCCTGCCTTTCACAACGATGCAGCAAACGTACAACCTGGGACAAAGAATAGATGTCGTGTGCTTTATCATGAAACCGGGAGTAAAGGTTACGGATGTAGAACCGGAGATAGAACGTCTTGTCAAAGCCGCCCATTATATCTCACCGGACGACAAACAAGCGGTCATGTTCCTTAACGCAGAGGCAATGTTCTCCATGATGGATACCCTGATGACAGGCACGCGCATCCTTATCTGGATGGTAGGCTTGGGTACCCTGTTTGCCGGCGCCATCGGCGTATCCAACATTATGATGGTTACGGTAAGGGAACGCACTACGGAGATAGGCATACGGCGTGCCATCGGCGCCCGTCCCAAAGACATTCTGCAACAAATCCTTTCGGAAAGCATGGTACTGACCACCGCAGCCGGTATGGCAGGCATCTCTTTTGCCGTCCTTGTGCTGCAAATACTGGAAAGCGCGGCGAATGAACCGGGAATAATCAAGACGCATTATCAGGTGTCTTTCGGGTTGGCTATCGGCACCTGCGCCCTCCTCATCGCATTGGGAGTATTGGCGGGACTGGCGCCCGCCTACCGTGCAATGGCCATCAAGCCGATTGAAGCGATAAGGGATGAGTGATACGAGGTGACAGGGTGATAACGTAGAGAAATAAAACAATAATACAATAATAAGATGAAAACAAAGAAGTATCTGAAAATCGCGTCGTTGGTAGTGGTAGCTGCCATATTTATCTGGACATTCGTGTTCTTATATCAGAAGTCACAGCCTAAGGTAAAAGTATATGAGACCATCGTCCCGGAAACAGCCGATTTGGAAAAGACAACCGTGGCTACCGGGAAAGTGGAGCCGAGAGATGAAGTACTTATCAAACCGCAAATCTCCGGTATCATTTCCGAAGTATATAAAGAAGCCGGACAAAGCGTGAAGCAAGGTGAAGTGATTGCCAAAGTAAAGGTCATCCCCGAACTGGGTACGCTGAACTCCGCCGAAAGTCGCGTCCGCCTGGCTGAAATCAACGCCAAGCAAGCCGAAACGGACTTTGCGCGCATCGAGAAGTTATTTAATGACAAGCTCATCAGCAACGAAGAATACGAAAAGGGCGAGGTGAACGTAAAGCAGGCACGGGAAGAACTGCAAACAGCCAAAGATAATCTGGAAATCGTAAAGGAAGGTATCACCAAGAACAGCGCTTCATTCAGCAGCACACTGATTCGTTCCACCATCACCGGACTGATTCTGGATGTACCCATCAAAGTCGGCAACTCCGTTATTATGAGTAACACTTTCAACGACGGAACAACAATCGCTACCGTCGCCAATATGAACGACCTTATCTTCCGGGGCAATCTGGACGAGACCGAAGTAGGACGCGTACACGAAGGCATGCCGGTGAAACTGACTATCGGGGCACTGCAAAACCTGTCATTCAATGCCGTACTGGAATACATATCTCCGAAAGGAGTGGAAGAAAACGGCGCCAACCAGTTTGAAATCAAAGCGGCCGTTCAAGCACCGGATAGCGTACAAATCCGTTCAGGGTATTCCGCCAATGCGGAAATTGTACTGGAACGTGCCCAAAAGACGCTCGCGCTGCCGGAAAGCACGGTTGAATTCAGCGGCGACAGCACCTTCGTATATGTGTTGACCGACAGTGTACCTCAACAAAAGTTCAAACGCCGGCAAATAGAGGTGGGCATGAGCGACGGCATCAAGATAGCCGTCAAGAGCGGTCTCACCGCCAAAGACAAGGTACGTGGCGCCGAAAAGAAAGATAAATAACCCTCACCATCAGAAGAATCAGGAACACCATGAAGAGAAATATATGCATATCTCTGGCTATGCTGGCTTGTATGCAAATCCAGGCTCAAGAGCGTTGGTCATTACGCCAATGCATAGACTACGCCATCGAACATAATATCGACATCCGCCAGACAGCCAATGCCGCCGAACAAAGTAATGTTGAAGTAAATACCGCCAAATGGGCACGGCTGCCGAACCTTAATGCCAGCGCCGGACAAAACTGGAACTGGGGACGTACACAGACGGCAATCAAGGACGAAAATACCGGCGATTACTCCACTGTATATGTCAACACGGGCAGTCACGGCACAAACATGTCCGTTTCTACCAGCATTCCGCTGTTTACCGGGCTCGAGATACCCAACCAATATGCTTTGGCCAAGCTGAACCTCAAAGCCGCCCTTGCCGACTTGGAGAAAGCCAAAGAAGATATTTCCATCAACATAGCCTCAGTCTACCTGCAGGTATTGTTCAATGAGGAACTGTACCGGGTATCCTTAGGACAAGTGGAACTGAGCAAAGAACAGTATAACCGTATAGAGCGGTTGGCGGAAGTAGGGAAAGCCTCTCCGGCAGAAGTCGCCGAAGCCAAAGCGCGTGTAGCGCAGGATGAGATGAACGCGGTACAAGCGAACAATGATTACCGGCTGGCATTACTCGACCTCAGCCAACTTATCGAGTTGGAAACACCGGAAGGTTTCCTTTTGGAAGAGCCCGCCGTAAAGATAGAGCTCACTCCTCTAACTCCGCCGGATGAAATTTTCCAGATAGCATTGGGCAGCAAGGCTTCTATACAAGCTGCGCAGTATCGTCTGGAAGGAAGCAAACACAGCATCCGAATCGCCCAAAGCGGTTATTATCCGCAACTGAGTTTCAACGGAAGCCTCGGTACGAACTACTATTCGACCATCAACCGGACTTTCAGTCAGCAGATGAGTGATAACTTCAACAAATACATCGGTTTCAATCTGAGCGTACCTATCTTCAACCGACTGGCTACACGCAACCGGGTACGTACAGCCCGCCTGCAACGCGAGAACTACTCTTTGCAACTGGATAATGCCAAAAAGAACCTCTACAAAGAAATTCAGCAAGCATGGTACAATGCGGCAGCATCCGAGAGCAAGTATACAAGCAGCAGTACGGCAGCCTCGGCGAGCAAGGCATCCTTTAAGTTGATGAGCGAGAAGTACGAGAACGGAAAAGCGAATGCCGTAGAATATAATGAGGCAAAGCAGAACTTAATGAAAGCGCAATCCGACGAACTCCAGGCCAAATATGAGTACCTCTTCCGTACCAAGATACTGGACTTTTATAAAGGGGAGCCTATCAAATAAATATAATTTTAGTTGTTGTGTGTTGATAAGCCCCTTTTCTTCTGCGTATACAGAGGGAAAGGGGCTTTTGTCAGTTAAGTCACACAGACAAGAGTTTAATTTCGTCTTGACGTTCCATTACTTTTTTCCGACGAACGGGAAGAAGAACGTGTCGTACGCGTAGAAGAGGAAGAAGAACCGCCGCTTCTGCGTGAACTGCTATTGCTCTCCACCTGCCTTTTAGAGCTACCGCGCCTTACGCTTTCTTTTTGAGTACTCTGTTCCCGTTTCGGCGCATTCACTTCTTTCCCGGCATCGGAACGGCGTGTCGGGCCGTTGGCGGCAGGACGGCGATTGGACTGTTCCACGCGAGGGCGTGTACCGGAGTTGGGGCGGATATTGACCGAGCCGAAATCAGAACGGCGGCTCGTGTGGTACGATTTGTTATCACGGATACGGAAAGAACCGTTATAAGCGGGATGATTGTGCCTTCCCCGATAGTAACTTACATTTTGATAATGGGTACGATAATGTCCGCCACAGTAAGTACGATAATGGTAAGGACGCGGATAATAGAAATGATTCGGATTGGTATAAGTAACATAAATCCGGAAAGACCATCGTCCGCCACTCACATAGACCGGACGGAAAAAATAAGCGGCCTGCATGAAACGGGAATACTGTCTGCTGCTCAGCACCCAGCGCAAATCGTCATTACGTATATCCAGATAATCGTAATAACGATTCAAAGCCCATTCTTCCCCCCTCAAGACATCGTCCATCAAATACCGTATACCCGAGATAAAGTCATAATTGATTTCGTACACATCATTATACTGTTCCGTATTCAGTTTCAGCTCATAGGCCATCTTGTCCGTAAGGAAGCGTGTCTCTTTACGCACTTTACTGTTACTCATAGCCGCATGGCAGACAGCGGTACTCATTATTGCGGCAAATAATATAAATAATATTCGTTTCATGGTAGCGTTCTTTACAAGTTTATATTCCATCGGTTCTTTAGTAAAAACAAAAATAGGGGAATATTTTCCCCCATCCTTTTGTTTCTCTCTAATATGTTATAGGGAAAACCCTATCGCAATTAGAGGTTAGAGGTATTTACCAGCTCGATGCCATTCTCCTGCAACGATATCAGATGCTTTTTATATAAATCGCCAACTGCTTTCTTAAAGGTTTTCTTGCTGACACCGAATGTATCGTAAATATCTTCGGCAGGGCTCTTGTCATGCAAGGTAATGTGTCCTCCCTGTTCGCGGATATAGTCCAACAAGGTGGTCGCAAAATCTTCCACTTTACCCTGACCCGGTTTCTGGAGTATCAAGTCAATCTTACCATCCTCACGTACCTGCTTTACATAGGCTTTCAGCATCATGCCCGTATGCAGGGGCTGAAATATTTCGCTTTCATACAATAAGCCGCTATATCGGTTCTCAATGATAGCCTTGAAACCTAAATCCGTTTTCTGCCAGATAAGTATGTTGACTTCCTGGCCGGGGGCATAAGGCGCTTTTTCTTTCGACAGATAACGGTCTACTTTCGCAGAGGCTACAATCCGGTAGCTTTCATCATCCAGATGCGCATGGACTACATATCGTTTCCCAACCTGCATCTTCATCTTCTGCTCACGGAAAGGGACAAACAAATCTTTCATCAATCCCCAGTTGAGGAAAGCGCCGTACTGATTTATCCATGCCACTTCCAGACAAGCGAATTGCCCGACCTGCACCAGCGGCGTCAACGTGGTAGCTACCAGCCGTTCTTCATTATCCAGGTAGATAAACACAGTCAACTCATCTCCCGGCTTGCACTCTTCGGGCACATAACGCGACGGAAGCAGAATCTCTCCTTCTTCACCGCCATCCAGATACATTCCGAAATCGACCTCTTTCACCACCCTCAAAGTATTGAACTTCCCTAACTCTATGCTCATATAAATTATATTTCGTAACGTTTACAGCAAGGATAATGCACAACGGCGCACAACTTATCCCGGCATTCAGCGCAAAGATAAAGATAAGGAATAACTTTTCACTCTAAAAGATAACTTTTTTATATGAACAACTCCGCCTGAAAACGGTTATCTTTGTAACATAGCAATCAACAAAAGCGCTTGTTATTCATCTTTAAACAATATAATTATGGAATTTCTTACAAACGAAAAACTGACCATTGTAGGTGCGGCCGGTATGATTGGCTCCAATATGGCGCAGACCGCAATCATGATGCACCTCACCCCGAACATCTGTTTATACGACCCTTATGCTCCCGGGCTGGAGGGTGTAGCGGAAGAAATGTTCCACTGTGGATTCGAAGGTTTGAACCTTACGTTCACATCCGACATCAAAGAAGCCTTGACCGACGCCAAATATGTAGTATCTTCCGGTGGTGCTGCCCGTAAAGCCGGCATGACCCGCGAAGATTTGCTGAAAGGCAATGCCGCCATCGCCGAAGAATTCGGAAAAAATGTAAAAGCTTACTGCCCGGATGTGAAGCACGTGGTTGTCATCTTTAACCCTGCGGATATTACCGGCTTGATTACGTTATTGTATTCAGGGTTGAAGCCATCTCAGGTTACAACACTGGCCGCTCTCGACAGCACCCGTCTACGCAGCGAGCTTTCCAAACACTTCGGAATTGCTCCCGATAAAATAGAGAACTGCCGTACGTACGGCGGGCATGGCGAACAAATGGCCGTATATGCCTCTACCGCCAAAGTGGATGGAAAACCGTTGCCGGACATCATCGGCACTCCCGCCCTGACAAAGGAACAATGGACAGAGATACAAACCAAAGTTACCAAAGGCGGCGCTAACATTATCGCCTTACGTGGCCGCTCTTCGTTCCAAAGCCCTGCCTATGTTTCCATTGAAATGATTGCCGCCGCCATGGGTGGAAAGCCTTTCCGCTGGCCGGCAGGTACATACGTGCACAGTCACGGTTTCGACCATATCATGATGGCCATGGAAACCGAAATCAATAAGGACGGCGTACATTATAAAGAGCTGAAAGGTACTCCCGAAGAGGAGGCCAAACTGAAAGAAAGCTACGAACATCTCTGTAAGCTGCGTGATGAAGTTATCGGAATGGGGGTGTTACCGCCGATTAAGGATTGGCACAGCATAAATCCGAATATAGATTAGACGATTACGCGGAAATCTATACCGATAAATAATACGAATATCCCCTTTGTCCTTATTTAGAAAGTCACAAAGGGGATTTTTCTAATATTTTTCCTCAAAAAGCCTTGTAGTATAAAAAAATCTCTTTATCTTTGCACCCGCAAACGAAAAAGGTGCCATAGCTCAGTTGGTAGAGCAAAGGACTGAAAATCCTTGTGTCCCCGGTTCGATTCCTGGTGGCACCACTTTTCGAAAAAGGTATCGGAATGTAGCGCAGTTGGTAGCGCACTACGTTCGGGACGTAGGGGTCGGGCGTTCGAGTCGCCTCATTCCGACACAAATAAAATAAGCTGTTGTTTCTTTACAACAGCTTATTTTATTTTAGCAGTTTCGTTATATATCGGATTGGGAGTCAATGTAAAAACGAATTTCCATAGCATGAATCTCCTATTCAAACAATGATTTGGCAATTCCCATTTCCAGTCCTCTCAGTTCCGCCAGTCCTCTCAGACGACCGATGCAGGAGTAGCCCGGATTGGTTTT
>NZ_FQWK01000001.1 GCF_900129655.1 Bacteroides clarus YIT 12056 | reverse complement strand
TTGTATTGTTTATGTAAATCTGTTCAAAGATCGCTTCTTTTCGAAGAATGCTCCTTTTCAAAAGCGGATGCAAAGGTAAAAACTTTTAAGCATATACTCCAAATGTTTTCGGAAGTTTTTTTAATTTTTTTTCTCATTCAAAACAACTCTCTTGCGAAAGGGAGAACTGGGAAAAGGTTGTCTTTACCGCCCGGCTTTAAAAAAGTATTTCAATCAACGCTGCTTCCTTTTTGAAAGCGGGTGCAAAGGTAAGAACTTTATCTCATATCTTCCAAATGTTTTCGGAAGTTTTTTTCATTTTTCTTTTTAAAGGGGAAAGTTTCGAAAGAAACCAGCCGGTTAAGGAAGAAAAAAGTAAGGGTTCTTACTCCGTTTCTGTCAGAATGTCAATCAAACGCCGCTCCCGTTCTCGAAAGCGGATGCAAAAGTAGGGCTTTTTAGAATACACACCAAATATATCTTTCTCTTTTTCCAAATATTTTTGAAACTTTTTCCTAACTCGCTGATTAGTAAAGATGTTGTAGAGCATAAAAAAAGCAGGAAACAGGCTGATGAAAGGAAGGGACACATTATAATATATGCGCACGTGCGCGCGGGCAAGTAGGCGGGCGCGTATACAAGCGCACACGTGTATACATAACACGTATATATTCACAGAACCTTAAACACTCACGCTTTTATATAAACCTCAAATGGTTTATTGAGAAACAAGGAAGAACAGTTCTGAAATAACGGAAAGGTAAACGCTGGCGTCAACGGAAGTAAGAAACAAAAATATAAAGAACTATTCGTACCACGGCAGTGGTACTTAATTACTTCATCCGTGGTCTTTGCATACAACAGCCGTGGTACGAAAAGAACACGGGCGGGGTAAGATTAGTTTGCCGCATATCTATCTTCTTGAAAGTTCATATATCATCTACATTTATCAGATAATCCTTATCTATTAAAACATAACAAATATAGGAAAAATGATTTATCTCCACACATAGGGAAAGAAAGTAACCGAAGCTTCGTTTTCGGCATAATGACGATAATCCATCGGCGTTTACGAATACGGATAAATATGGCGGTACAAATAAAATATTAAAACCTCGGTGTGACAAAACCGAAAAATCATGCGACAGATAGAGAAAATATCAACCTAATTATTTATCTTTGTTAGCTTGAAAAGTTAGCATACCAAAAACAATAAAACAATGAAAGATTTCTTGAAATTTACGCTCGCCACCGTAACGGGTATTATCATATCGAGCGTCGTGTTGTTTTTCATCAGCATTCTCGTAGTTTTCAGCATGGTTTCATCCTCGGAATCGGAAACGCAAGTGCGTAAGAATTCCGTCATGATGCTGGACTTGAACGGTACACTGACCGAACGAAGCCAGGAGAATCCGCTGGATTTCCTTATGAAAGAAGACTACAAAACGTATGGACTGGACGATATTCTTTCTTCTATCAGGAAAGCGAAAGAAAATGAAGATATCAAAGGTATTTACATTCAGGCAACTTCACTGGGAGCCGGATTCGCTTCGCTGGAAGAAATTCGAGACGCGCTGAAAGACTTCAAGGAATCGGGTAAATTCATCGTGGCTTACGGCGATACTTACACGCAGAACCTTTACTACCTGTCCAGCGTTGCGGACAAAGTGCTGCTGAACCCGCAAGGTATGCTCGAATGGCGAGGACTGGCAGCTACTCCGATGTTCTTTAAAGATTTACTGGAAAAAATCGGTGTAGAGATGCAGATATTCAAAGTGGGTACATACAAATCCGCAGTAGAACCGTTCATCTCCACTGAAATGAGCCCCGCCAACCGCGAGCAGGTAAATGTATATCTGTCTTCCATTTGGGGACAGATTACGAGCTCCGTTGCCGAATCGCGCAACCTTTCTGTAGAAGCGCTGAATAAGGAAGCAGACCGCATGCTGATGTTCTACCCGGCAGAGGAGAGCGTGAAGAACGGATTGGTGGATACCCTGATATATAAGAATGATGTACGCGACTACCTGAAAAACATGGTAGGTATCGACAAAGACGACAACATGCCGGTGCTGGGTATTCAGGACATGATAAACGTAAAGAAAAACGTACCCAGAGACAAGAGCGGAAACGTGATTGCCGTATATTACGCGTATGGTGAGATTGACGGCGGTTCGTCCGCCTCTACCGACGAGGGCATCAATTCCGAAAAGGTTATCAAAGACTTGCGCAAACTGAAAGATGATGAAAATGTAAAGGCCGTCGTGCTGCGTGTGAACTCTCCGGGCGGTAGCGCATACGGTTCCGAACAGATATGGTACGCCGTAAACCAACTGAAAAAAGAAAAACCCGTAATCGTATCTATGGGTGACTATGCCGCATCCGGCGGTTACTACATCGCCTGCAACGCCGACACCATCGTTGCCGAACCTACCACGCTGACCGGCTCTATCGGCATCTTCGGAATGATGCCCAACGCCAAAGGGCTGACCGAAAAACTCGGTGTGAACTTCGACGTAGTAAAGACCAATCCGTATGCCGATTTCGGCAACCTGACCCGCCCGATGAACGATGGTGAGAAAGGATTGATGCAGATGTACGTCAACAAAGGTTACGAACTCTTCCTGACCCGTTGTTCCGACGGACGCGGCATCAGCATGGAAGAGTTAGACAAGATAGCGCAAGGCCGCGTATGGACCGGAAGCACTGCCAAAGAGCTGGGACTGGTGGACGAACTGGGCGGTCTGGACAAGGCTTTGGAGATTGCCATTGCCAAAGCGGGTGTAGACGCTTACACCGTAATGAACTATCCTAAGAAAGAGGGATTTTTGGAAAGCCTGATGAATACGAATCCCGGAAATTATATCAAGGTTCGCATGCTGAACGGAAAAATGAACGATGTGTACCGTCAATTCAGCATTATCGAGAACTTTGACAAGATAGACCGTATACAGGCACGTGTACCGTTTGAACTGAACATACAATAAATTTAAATGAGAGATGCATCCGTAAAAATACACCATTGGCTATATCCCCTGTCCTGGCTCTACGGGATAGGAGTATGCTTGCGAAATAAACTCTTTGACTGGGGCTGGCTCCGGTCAAAGAGTTTTGACGTTCCTGTGATATGTGTAGGCAATCTTGCCGTAGGTGGAACGGGCAAGACGCCACATACGGAGTATCTGATAAGGTTATTGCAGAATGAGGGCGTAAATGTGGCGACACTGAGCCGCGGCTACAAACGAAAAAGTAAAGGGTATGTACTGGCAACCGCCGAGAGCAGTGTACAGAAAATCGGTGACGAGCCGTATCAGATAAAAAGCAAGTTTCCGGACATACGGGTGGCGGTAGATGAAAACCGCTGTCATGGTATCGAGCAGTTGCTTAACTTGAAAAGTCCCGCTGTGGATGCAGTGCTGCTGGATGATGCTTTCCAGCATCGCCACGTAAAGGCGGGAATGAATATTCTGCTGACCGACTACCACCGGTTGCTTTGTGATGATGTCCTGTTGCCTGCGGGAAGACTGCGCGAACCTGCCTGCGGGAAGAACCGCGCCCAGATAGTCATTGTAACGAAGTGTCCGGATGACATCAAGCCGATAGACTTCAACATTATTACCAAAAGGCTGCATCTGTATCCGTACCAGCAATTGTATTTCTCCAGATTCCGCTATGGCTCGCTACTACCGTTATTCCCCGAAAAGACGAAAGAGAGAATATCCTGTACGGGAAGCGAGCAGGTACTACTCGTTACGGGCATCGCCTCTCCCGCCCCGCTGGTGGAAGAAGTGGAATCGTACACTCCCAATGTCAATCTGCTGGAATTCGGCGACCATCACGACTTCGGCGAAAAAGACCTGCAACTCATTGAGGAGCAATTTGCCCGGTTGAAAGAGGGTAAAAGACTGATTATCACAACGGAAAAGGATGCTACCCGACTGAAAAATCATCCGGCTCTGAACGAAACGCTGAAACCGTACATTTATGTACTCCCCATCGAAATAGAGTTTTTGCAAAATCAACAATATATATTTAACCAAAACATTATTGGCTATGTTAGAACGTATTCAAGAAACCGCAGCTTATCTGAAAGGTAAGATGCACACGCATCCTGAGACAGCGATTATCCTCGGAACCGGACTTGGCAGCCTTGCAGGCGAGATTACCGAGAAGTATGAAATAAAGTATGAGGATATTCCCAACTTCCCCGTTTCTACGGTAGAGGGACACAGCGGTAAGCTGATTTGCGGCAAGCTGGGCGATAAAGATATTCTGGCCATGCAGGGACGCTTCCATTTCTACGAGGGATATTCCATGAAAGAAGTGACGTTCCCGGTGCGTGTGATGCGCGAATTGGGCATCAAGACCTTATTCGTTTCTAACGCCAGCGGTGGTACGAATCCTGATTTTGAAATCGGCGACCTGATGATTATCACCGATCACATCAATTTCTTCCCCGAACATCCGCTGCACGGCAGGAATATTCCTTACGGCCCGCGTTTTCCGGATATGAGTGAGGCCTACGATAAAGAACTTATCCGTAAGGCGGACGCAATTGCCGCCGAAAAGGGTATCAAAGTACAACATGGCGTGTACATCGGTACGCAAGGGCCTACGTTTGAAACTCCGGCGGAATACAAAATGTTCCGTATCCTGGGTGCGGATGCGGTAGGTATGTCTACCGTTCCCGAAGTAATCGTTGCGAACCACTGCGGCATCAAGGTGTTCGGCGTATCGGTTATCACGGACTTAGGCGTGGAAGGTAAGATTGTAGAGGTGTCTCACGAAGAGGTGCAGAAAGCTGCGGATGCCGCACAGCCGAAGATGACGGAAATTATGAGGGAGTTGATTAACAGAGCGTAAGTAAACAAATAGTTGAAAGTTGATAGTCGGGAGTTGAAAGTTGCCGTGCAGTGTAAGTACGTAGTAACTATTCGCTTTCAACTATCAACTTTCACCTTTCAACTAATTAAGATGAGAACAGAAATAGCAACTCTCGGTGAGTTCGGCCTCATCCGCCACCTGACCGAGGGTATCGAATTAAAAAACGAATCAAGCCGGTACGGCATCGGTGATGATGCCGCCGTCCTCTCCTACCCGGCGGACAAAGAAGTGCTGGTTACCACCGATTTATTACTGGAAGGCGTACATTTCGATTTGACGTATGTGCCTTTGAAGCATTTGGGATATAAAGCGGCCATAGTGAATTTTTCCGATATATATGCCATGAACGGTACACCCCGGCAAATCACCGTTTCGTTGGGACTGTCCAAACGTTTCAGCGTAGAGGATATGGAAGAACTGTATGCCGGCGTCCGCCTTGCCTGTGAGGAATATGGCGTGGATATTGTGGGCGGTGACACGTCTTCTTCTTATACGGGGCTTACAATCAGCATCACTTGCATTGGAGAAGGTGAAAAAGGAAAGATCGTTTATCGCAACGGCGCCAAAGAGACTGACCTTATCTGCGTTTCCGGTGACTTAGGTGCAGCTTATATGGGTCTGCAACTGCTGGAACGTGAAAAGAGCGTCCTAAAAGGTGGCGACAAAGATTTACAACCTGATTTCGCAGGCAAAGAGTATCTGCTGGAACGGCAACTGAAACCGGAAGCCCGTCGCGATATTATTCAGAAATTGGCTAAAGAAGGTATTCAGCCTACTTCCATGATGGACGTTTCCGACGGATTATCTTCGGAATTACTGCATATCTGCACGCAAAGCAAGGTCGGTTGCCGCATTTATGAGGAGCATATCCCTATCGACTACCAAACTGCTGTTATGGCAGAGGAATTCAATATGAACCTGACGACTTGCGCCCTCAACGGCGGCGAGGATTACGAACTTCTGTTCACCGTACCTATTGCCGACCATGAGAAAGTGTCTGACATGGAAGGTGTCAAGCTGATAGGTCATATCACTAAACCGGAATTAGGTTGTGCCCTTATCACCCGCGACGGACAGGAATTTGAGTTGAAAGCACAAGGCTGGAACCCG
Organism: Bacteroides clarus YIT 12056; assembly: GCF_900129655.1. Taxonomy (GTDB): domain Bacteria; phylum Bacteroidota; class Bacteroidia; order Bacteroidales; family Bacteroidaceae; genus Bacteroides; species Bacteroides clarus. Next base: position 601,039 of record NZ_FQWK01000001.1, on the reverse strand, counting down.
CTTAAAGAGGAATCCGCTACTTCCGAGGCGACAGAGGATATGGAAGATTCTAAAGAATAGAACTGAAAAGCAAAGGGTAGAGCTGAAAAGCCGAGTAAAAAACGGACAAACAATGTTCTTACAAAGTTTTTCAGTATTTTTTCTAAAATAAAAAACGCTGATACTTAGCCACGTAGCCAATTATCAGCGTTTTTTATCTCTTAACCTCTTGCATAGTCCAAAACTTTCACTACCTTTGCAACCGCAAAAGAGATAGAAATGGTGCCATAGCTCAGTTGGTAGAGCAAAGGACTGAAAATCCTTGTGTCCCCGGTTCGATTCCTGGTGGCACCACTTGAAAATAAGAATAAAACGTTGTAAATGAATAATTTACAGCGTTTTTTTTATTTATCCTCGGTAAAACATTTATAGAAAGTTTTGGGATTCTACTTTTTTATACAAATAAAAGAGAATCAAATCTTCACCCACTAAATAAATCACTAACTTTGTATCGCCATTACAAAAATCTATGCTGAATACTGAAAAGCCTGCACTTGATTAACAAAATAGTATATAGAATTCCGCGTATACATAAATCCATAAAGGATACTAATGTATCCGAATCAGAGTTTCATACAGAGGAAATACTTACAGCAGTGTTCAAAAAAGGTACAGTATCAAAAATGAAGTTATAAATGATACTGTAAATGATACCATAAACTCAAAAGAACAGGAAGTCCTAAATATCATCAAGCAGTATCCTAAATTTAATCCGTCCAAAATAACAAAGCTAATAGGAAAGAGTATCTCTGCTACAAAACGTTACTGTAATACTCTAATTAAATTATCGCTATTCAAATAAAAGTTCTTTTACGTGTAAAATAAGTTTTTTAATTTTAATCATCTAATAAATGCAAACTATTTACACTCCATATAATAGCTTGATAGAAAAATCTTTTCTGTATTAATAGCTAATCTATAACTTATGAACATAACACAAAGTAATCTATCATCTGAAAAATAAAAATTGAACAATACAAATATTTATCAATATTCTTTCATAAAAATATTCTTAAAGTCTTATCTTTGTAAAGATATACATTTTTACAAAACCTATAAATTACATTATGGAAAACATTAAAGATATACTATTTGAGTTAAGGCATAAAGAAAAGAAAATATCAGATATAGTTAGATTTCTAAGTATCAGATGTGATGATACCCCCAACTATTCTCTATTAATGGGGGCTGGATGTTCTATTACTTCAGGAATAAAATCAGGAACTCAATTAATAAATGATTGGAAAAAGGAAATTATTGAATATGCCGATGATTATGACACTAGTATCACCCCTGATGAATATTTCGAAAAACAAAATTGGTTTGATGAAAGAAATCCATACTCCTCTCTCTTTGAAAAACGATATGATTTACAACGCCAAAGAAGGGCCTTTGTTGAAAATGAAGTTGCTAATAAAAATCCTTCAATAGGATATGCATATTTAGTAAAACTTATCGAGAACAACTATTTTAACGCTATATTTACAACTAATTTTGATGATTTATTAAATGAAGCTTTCTATAGATTTTCTAATGTACGCCCTGTCGTATGCGCTCATGACTCTGCCATAACAAGTATAACAGTAACTTCTAAACGTCCCAAAATAATCAAATTACATGGAGATTATTTATTTGAGGATATAAAAAGCACTCTAAGAGAAACTGAATCTTTAGAAGGAAATATGAAAAATAAATTTATTGAATTCTCAAAAGATTATGGATTAATTGTTGTAGGATATGCAGGCAATGACCGATCCATTATGGACATATTATCATTCCTCTTAAAAAAAGAAGAATTTTTCAAAAATGGTATATATTGGTGCATTAGAAAGGGAGATGAATGTATTTCAGACGATTTAAAAAAATTATTATGGAAAGACAAAGTATATTTCGTTCAAATAGATGGATTTGATGAATTAATGGCTGAACTAAACAAACGTCTAAACAAAGGTGTATTACCTATTGATAATGCAATTTTAAGTAGTGAACATCAAATAAAACTAATAAAAAGTTTAACATCAAATGAATATGTAGCAAAATCTAACTCGCAAATAATTCAAGAAGATTCTAAAAGGCTAAAGAAAATGGTCAGTCATAATATCTTCGAAGATTTTTTTAAGCACGTTGATATAAAAAAAGAAAGAAAGAAAAATAACACTACTAAAAAAGATAATTCACCACTAATAAAAGATGAAGAAAAAAAAGCCTTAAATAAAATTAGAATTTTATTTATGGAAGATGAAATAGAAGAAGCTTTAAAATTAATCGATGAACAAAATCTTGAAAAAATAGAAAATATAAGATTCAAAACTGAATTATTAGAAATGAAATTATCTATACTTCACGATATGAATCTTGAGAATAGTATCCAATATAAATCAACAATAGATTTACTTATTGCAATTAATCCTAATACGGAAATGTATTATTTAGATGCAGTAAATTCATTTCCTTGTATAAAAGACAAAATAGAATATATAAACAAAGCAATATCAATATATCCTACAGATTATAGCTTATATAGGAAAAAAGGAGATTTCATGGTTGACTATTATAACTCTTTAGTAAAAAAAGAAGAATCTGACATAACAGTGGAATCAATAACAGAGTGTTATCTTGCTAGCATAAAATTAGATGGAAGTATTTTTAATACTTCGTGGGTAAATCTATGCAATTGGTATAACCATCTGTATGAAAAAGAAAATGAAAAAAGGAAAGACAAAGTATTAGAATTACTCAATGAATATGAAAAACAAAATAAATACCACCCAAACTACTTAAAAGTTTGCTATCAATATAGAGATATAATAAACAAAGAAGTTGATCAACTTCTAATTGATGGATATAAATTTGCAAAAGAAGCAGATGCCCCTGTGTGGGTAGAATCTATACTACTAATCTTATTAGATTATTTTATCAACAAAGATAAAATTAATGAAGTCAATAAGTTTATGCACGAATTTGAAGATGAATATAATCCATCCTATGATTATTTATTAAAAAAAGCTATCATTTTAGCAAAACATTTTGATAATATTTCAGAAGCCATAAAAATACTTGAGGATATTGGAGAAGATAGTTATATTCATAATAATATGCTAATTAAATTATATGCAATTACAAAGGAAAAAGAAAAAGCTAAAAAAATTGCTGATAAATTCTCTACAATTGAACCAGATATTTTATTTTTATATTATATAGAATTTGAGGAATACGAAACAGCTTGTGACTTAATCGAAGAATATTGGATAAAACATAAAAGAGAAATCAGTACACTCATCAGTTATTCTTATGCAAAATTAAAGTTAAAACGATATAAAGACGTTTATTGGGAACTAAAACAATATTACGACAATCCCCAAACCTGCATACCCGCACTTGCCATTAATTACTTTATTGCAGATATCAAACATAATAAACTCGATGAAAAGAAAATAAAAAATAAAATTCTCAATAATAAAGAATTGTATGATAATGACGTTATAGCTGCTGCTTATTCACTGATTGGGGATATTCCAAATGCTTTAGATTATCTATCAAGAGCAATAAAAGAGGACAATATGCTTAAATATTCTGTACAAGATTGGCCTGCATTTGAAAATTGTAGAGAGGACAATCGATACAAAAAACTTGTAGGTATACAATAATATTTGGTAACCATATATTGCCTTACAGTGTGATTTTTTGCTAAGAAATAGAATATGTTAGAAGATAAACCCTCTATAAGTCGTATAATCGTTTATAGAGGGTTTTACTATTAAGATAATATATAGCTACTTTTATAAATTAAAATCACATTCGTTTTTAAGAAACAAAGTATTTTTCTTTTCAAGAAAAATACTTAAAAAAAATAGAGAGTTATGTTCCTTTTCCCAATTCTTTCCAGATTTCCTTACCATCTTTGCAATATAGAAAACAAATAAAGTATTAATCATTAAAAAATAAGGAAGTATGAAAAAGTTAATTATGATGTTGGTTTGTATGTTTGCGGTGCACACAATGGTTATGGCGGATAATGATAAGCCGATACAGGTAAACCAATTGCCAGCGAAGGCGCAGACATTTATCAAGACTTATTTCAAGGATCACAAGGTGGCAATGGCGAAATTGGAGTCGGGAATGTTTTATAAAAGCTACGATGTGGTGTTTACGAATGGAGAAAAAGTGGAATTCGATAAATCGGGAGAATGGAAAGAAGTACGATGCAGACAAAGTGAAGTGCCTGCACAGATTGTACCGGAAGCTATCCGTAACTATGTAAAGACAAACTACCCGGATGCAAGAATTCTCCAAATAGAATATGATGATAATGAATATGAGATAAAGTTATCGAATCGCTGGGAAATTACATTCGACTCTAAAATGAGAGTCATTGATATTGACGATTGATAAAATAGACAATTGATAAAGATAAAGAGAGTATGTCAGAATTTTCAAATGACATACTCTCTTTATTTTTTATACAATATACAAGGGAGCTAACCTATGGGCACGTCTTGTCGCTGACTTGACAGGCTCTTATCAGCGACAAGAGCAAACGGATTCTTTTCGATTAGCTGCACCTATTTTACTGATGATAAAAAGGATTAGAAAGTAAGCATTGCACGAATAAGATGGGCTTCAGTTTTAGCATACCGATACACACTGCCTGTATTTCCTGTTACCCGCCCATTACAATGAGTAGTTGTATTATAGCCGGATTCGGTACCCGATATATACGTACCTGAAATTGTAGTGCTACCGGGTATTCTACTCAAAAAAGTATTCAAAGTAGCAGCATTATCGACAAAGTCCAATACGGGATTTAGAGAAGGGAAATGCCATCCGCTGGTCATTCCTGTAGGAACAGGAGTATGTTCCACACACCATGAGCAAGCAGGAAAGGACTTGCCTTCAGCCATACCTGCCAATAAGTTCTTCGTATAAACGTAGCCCTGATATTCATACCAAGAAGTACCATTCCAACTTTTCGAGTTATCTCCCCAAGACTTATTTGCCTGGTCGAGAGACAGTACATATCCATGCACGGCTAACAATTTCCCGTCATATCTATTTGGATCACTATCCCACTTTCCCGCTCCCACCTTAAACACAATGCCTATACATGGATTCGATGCAAGATTATAAAACGTAGAATCTCCGGGCAGAATAGAACCGTCCTGATAATAAAAATCACCTACTTTCAAATCACGTTGAGTAGCGGCCTCTTCCCTATGTAGTTTTATCAGATGATATTTTCCGGCCGAAGTCTGTTTTACGGTAGTGCTGTAACTATATTCTTTGTTAATCTCACCAGCATTATAGCTGACACTGACGGAATAAGGCGTTGAGCCGGGCGGAACAATATATCTGTAAACACCCACCGAAGAAACAAATGCCAGATTGTTTTGCAATATGTCCGTACCGCCTATGTCGATGCTGCTGCAAGCTATCGGTTCGAAATATTCATAGCCGCCGGTTGTCACATAGGAGTTACTTTTTATATCCACTACTATCACAGACATTTTGTGTTTCAATGTCAACGTCAGTTTGGGAGAGTCGGTATCGGCATCCGCAACTTCTCCCGTACCGGTCATTAAATCGGAAGCGGTATAATCGGCTTTGTCACTTTGGTCTTGCTTCGGAGTAAACTTATCTATGATGGTCTGTTCGCCGGAAGCATCATCCATACTTGCCGAGTATGGATAATAGGCATAATAAGTGACCCCGGCATAATTATAATGATGGATTGTGTTGTCCGTATCTACCGGGTTCCATTGAGTGCCGCTGTACGTGTAAGGAATGTTATTATCCAATATTATACCGTCGTCCGCAATGGCGAAAATCCCTATCCGGTCGCCGGCGGCAAAGGTGGTGGAATACCCGATATCGGTGGTACGGGTCGCCATACCCTCATCGGAAGAAAAGTCCGCCGCCGTAACTGCCACCGTCAACAATGACGATTGTCCACCGACGATTTCTTCATCTCCCGTACATCCCGACAGTAGGGCGGCTGCCCACAAAAACAGTGTGATATATGTTCGTTTCTTCATTTTTTTCTTTGTTTTTAGAAAGCAAGTACAGGGATGTGTCCTCCTGTTTGGCATCGGCTGTCATAAGGCACTTTCGCATAGAGCAATCGTTGAATAAGCGCTCCGCCACCGTAAAACATTATTGCCCAGGCTCTATCTCCACTCTCATTCGAACTATAATAAATGCACCAGTTGGAAAGCCCTACGGTTGAACCTGTGGCTTTCCCCATATGGCTGCCTATATTAGTCAAACCGTTATTACTGACACCCCCACCTATGTTATTAAATATGGAAACCAACTGTCCGGCAGACGGAAGATACCAGCCGCTTGTCGTAGCGGGAGCGGGTACATTGGCGTTGTGTGTAACGCAGGTGTTGTTGAATGCCGGAAAGTTGGTGTTGTTTGCCGTCCATTCCGCATCCGCCATCAACTGTTGGCAGTGAGTATAACCATCAAAATCGCTTTCACCGCCACCATCGGGAATGGCAGTGTTATACCCCGCATTTCTCGCCCAGCTTCCATCCGCTTTATTACCGGTATAGTATTTCAATCCCATGGCATAGCCGTGCGTCCATCCGTTCGCCTTATCCGTATCGCTGGCGGTGGTATGGAACACGATACCTATCACGTTTCTGGAAATTCCGGTGCTGGGATTGATCAATACCGGAGCAGGGAACGGTGTTTCCCACTGCCGCTGGTTGGTACCGGTGACGTACATCCTCAGGCCGCCGTCGCTCCACGACCCGTCATCATAGAAGTAATCGCCCACTTTCAAATCATCCGGATAGTAAGTACAGACATCATAACTGTTGCCTGTATCTCTTTCCCAGTCGGTGACGCCGGCTGTTACAGTGGCGGTTCTCTCCGACAGGTTTATCGTATAGACGATGTGTGTTCCCGCTGTCCACAAGGGCGCAGAGGAAAGTGGCAACGCGGAGAACGTCCGGGTCAGTACATCGGTTCCGGTTGTGGTTTTCACTGTATAGGCTATGGAGTAAGTGGCGGTGACGGTGGCTGTCGGCAGCAGAAAGAATGTGGCAATTTCCCGTTCCCGGTCTGTCGCTGCAAACTTCAGGTCGGTGGTGGTTGCGGGGGGATAGCCATAATTACCTGTTACATTCTTCCACTCGAAACCACCGTCTTTAAAATGAAGTTCGCCACTGGTAGCCGCATTGATAGAGAGTGAAGTGATTTCCTTGACGTATTTATCTCCGCTTTTTACTTTGAGGGTAACTTTTGTCAAAGCATGACGCAGGGTGAAATTGACATCTCCGGCATTCTTATCCGCAAACGGAGCGGTAGCCAGCAGGTCTGTCTGGTCTTTTTCTGCCTGAGCCACCGTATAAGTGAGATACGGATAGCCTTTCTGCGTGTTTGCACAGGGAGTCAGGCCGCTTGCGTTATGCGGTGCATAGGCAAAGAAGCTGACTTTGTCATTTGTATTCGTCGGCCAGTATTTTACGGGGGTATAGCTCCATGCGGTTCCATTGCGGGTTACCAACTGATTGTACATAAAGTTGGGAGTGGAAGCAGACGCGTTGAAACCTCCGCCTTCGGTGAGATAGGCGAAAACACCCATGGTGGCGGGTAAATCATCCGAGGCATAACGGGTGTTCGCATCGTTCATCGCAGGAGAGAAACCTATCGGGACGAAAGGTTCCGATACAGGTTCGTCAACCGAGGTGCAGGCGGCAAATGCCGTAACAAGCAGGCAGGACGAGGCAAGGAGTAAAAAGTTCATTCCCTTCATATTCAAATCTTTATACTTAATCGGTGTATAAAGGTTTTAATATGTTGGAAATGAAATAGCAGGTATTTCATCCCCAACATATCAAAGACCTCTCTTTTTCAGTTTTTTTAATCAGGAAGCGGCCGGGTGGGACGCCGCTTCCTGTGAGAAAGACAATTCAGACAGTGATGTTTCCTGGCGTTTCGCTTCCCCAATTTTCGACAGCAGGTGTGAGAATCTTAACCTCATTGATACCGAATTCGATGGTGTATTTGTATGCTACCCCTTGTTTCAACGCTCCGGCAGGCAATTTAGCATCGGTAGTGTGATGCGTAATGGCATATCCTTTGCCGAGTGCGGTATCTACGGTTACAATATCATAATCGAACCGGATAGTCACATCACCTGCCGAAGCTGTGCCGGCTCCCGCTTTGGCGGTTTCGGGTATCAGGAACAAGTATTCATTAGAAATAAATAATGTTATGGGAGTAGTATTCGATGTCAGTTTTACCGCATCGTATTTATTGCTTGTCTGGTCTGCCGGAGTATTTACTATCGCTTTCTCATCGGTAAGCGCCAGCACTTTAGTGATATCGTAATCGTCGGTTGCCGTTACCTTGCCGCTCCAGGATTCATCCGCACAATCCAGAACGCCGCTCTTATAGAACTTGGGGCTTGAAGATTGCAAGATTTTGGCGGTTCTCACCATGACGTAGGTAGTACCTTTAGCTCCTGTGGTGGTTGACAACTCTACGCTCGGTTTAGCCTCGAAAGTCAATCTTGACAACACGTGCCGGAAAGTAAATGTGACACCGCTTGCGCTATTGGCATGTGTACGGTCTTGCGTGGCGCTTGCATCGTTCTTAGCTACCACAAAGTCTGTCATCTTGGCAGCATCATTCATAGATTCAATGGTAAAAGTCAGTTTGGGCGCATTGGTGATGCTACCTACTGCCGGTACGGTCACTCCGCTACCGCTAAGAGTGCTGTGAGGACCGTAGGCGAAAAACGTCACCTTTTCCTCATCTTTCGGCCAATACTTCACGGGAGTATACGTCCACGCAGAACCATTGGAGCTTTCCACCTTTTGGTTGTACATGAAGTTAGGTCCGGCGCCGGAAGCAGCCGCTGCCCACGACTGACTATTGGTGTGATAGGCAAATACACCGAAGCCTGTTTTCAAAGCGGTCACATCGGTTTGCGTCCCTTTGGTCTGTACACCGCTGTACACATTGAAACCCACCGCCGGATTGGCATCCGGGCTCATTTCAGTAATCTCATTCTGCGAGCAGCCTGCCAACAGCAGCGCCGCTGCAACTGTCAATAAATTCCTTGTTCTCATTGTCATAAAATTAATGTATCAATTATTTTTTATTATACGCATATATTATCATACTTTGATGTCGCCTTTCTGTTCCTCTCCCCAATCTTCCACTTTCGGATTAAAACCCGAATCGCCGCCATCTTCCGGTTTCACATCGGGAACCTTATCCGTCTGTACTTCCAAAGTAAGGATAAGCGTACCTTCTTCACTGACATCTTCCGAGATATCCAACCCCGTGAATTCCTGTTCATAGGTGCTCTGTCCGTCCACCAGTCGAGCCTGTATGCTCACGTCGTGCGGACGGTCGGGATTGAACGCAAAAGAATTGAAAGTAGTCTCCATTGTACCGTTGAAAGGCGAATCGGGATAGTATACGGGATTGTCCAGTTCAAAACGCTGCGTCAAGGTTTGCTGTGAAACCTCTCCCGTGGCAAGGAATACGGAAGATGACACCCCGTTTATGGTAGCCACTGCGCTGCGCACATTATTCAGCCCTTTGATGTGTACCGTTACCTGCAACTCTTCAATGAGTTGGCGGGGAGTAAAGCAAAGAGAACAGTCTTCCGCAGCAGGAATGCCGGCTTTCATCACATCACTGTAATTTCCAAGCATATCTTCGGTCACTTCAAAGCTTTCTATACGGTCGGCGCAAAGCGTTTCGGGACTGTCCGCCAACTCGTCCGCACGACTTTCCGCACGGCTGGCATAGGCTTCGAGCGTACGATAGCTATCGCTGCCCCGGAACGCAATGCAGGCAAAGTCATCGAAAGAGCGATTAAAAAGAACGGCATTGTAACGCCCTTCCGGCAAGCGAACTTTGGCATATTCACGGTTTCCCATAAGCACGACTTTCGGAATTCCGCCATTCTCGGGATAAAATATTGCGGTAGCTCCATAGGCAGCCTCCTCATCGTCCAGTCCGGACTCGCTCCAATCGGCATGGATTTCGATTTCGGATTCCATGTAATAGGTCAGTTCACGACGGTCGCAACCTGCAAGACACAATGATAAAAAGATACAGCACAGGGAATATAATGCAAATATTCCTGCCTGCCTATCGTCTGTCTGTCTATCACTTATCACTTTTTTCATTTCTTCCCTCCTTTCATCTTACGGTTGAGCATCCATACAAGAGAAATCTTTGCTTTAGTAGGACCAATCCATGTATAGCGTCCATTGTTCTGCCATAATAGGGTTTGATAACTGTCGCGGGCGTGGTAGTGCTCGTATCCTGTACGCAGAAGCCCTATACCGAGACTGAATTCCAGATTGAGGTTACGGACTATGCGCATACTATATCCGTAACTGACGCCTGCCGCTATGAAGAACTCGCCCTGATAGCCGTTTTTGTCCCATTGAAGGTCGTACTTGCCACCACCCGCATACAAACCGAAGAAATGGCCGGTAAGCACACGGCGGTTACTGCGGTTACCCAACCAGTAACGGCCTTCCACTCCGCCGGAGAGAATCTGCAAGCAGTATTTATCACCATCGAAAAGCCACCACGGGAACATCAGTTCGCCATTCACCGACCAGCGTTCGCCGATAGGAACTTCCAATTCTACATTCGGCATAAAGGCAAAGTCGAACAAAAGGTTGGTTTTCAAAGCGATAAAGGGACGTTTGGGAACTTTCCCGGTAAAAGCGGGAGATACGTTCCGCGTCGTACCTTCCCTGCCGGATACGGTTAAATCGTTCGCTCTCTTTACGCATGAGGAGGAAAAGATATTCCGGTAATTCCCGATACGACAAAGAGAGGTGAGAGTTTCTTTCCGTACGCCCTCAAGGATCGTAGTAAATCGGGGCTTTTTCAGCCATACCGTACAGACGGACGCATTTCGTAATTCCGGCAGAATGTGCCGTCGGATATATCGGTAGGCAGCTCCGCCACCCACTGTTCTCAAACGAATCTCCATCACTCCGGCACTCACATTGGAAGCGAGGATTTCCATCACTTGCTTGCGACAAGGCATATCAGGAGAGTTTTCAATAAGAGGAAGCAATGCCCTCCATTCTGCCACACCGGCACCCGTATGGATGGAACGTTGGTTCAGATGGGGGTATTTCCATACAAGATAGCCTTTCATGGCCTTTGCACGACGACGTGCCAAAGCGTGATTGTATACCCCGTTGCCATCGGGCGAGGAATAGGCGTGAATGTCGATAGTATCGATTTCGGCAGCAGTAAGACTGTCTGACAACAGTTCCTGCAATGCACGGAGAGTGTGGTTGCTATTACGATAGCCGCTATCCACAAGTGAACGGTCGAAACGGAAATGCAGAATAAAGTCTTTCTTTTCCGTCCCCAAATTCTGTGCCCGGACAGTCGTTACTATCAGAGCAAGCAGAAAAATTGTGCTGATGATTCGTCTTATATACATTATTATATATGGGGGATAATCGGTTACAGATCGTTTAACTTTATTTCTTCCAGATAGAGCCGCGTCATGTGGTTGACCACTCCGAGTTTTTTAGCCGTATTGCCGTAACGCAAGTAAAAATCCTCGGTAGCGGGATGAGTGCAATTAAGATGTTCACCCGTGGCTTCAAGGATGTCGAGCAACGAGATATTCACCGAAGGGCGTGTCAGTTCATAAGAAGTAATCTTACCCTTCTCTTTACCCGGAATAAGTCTGATGATTTTTCCCATCTCCAACTGTTCCAGCAATTCAGATACAATATTCGTAGAGAATAACCTGCCAAGTGAGTGCGACTCATGGGAGGTCGCAATGGAATGTAAGATAGTGATCGCTACCTGTGTCTGTATCGTCAACATAGTAATCAAGTTTTGTTTGTTTGCTGTTACTCCGTAAGTAACGGGTAAAGAGAATATTACTCCGTAAGTAACAGGAATACACAAACACAAGAAATATAAAGCGTTATAGGCATGACAAAGATGTTTATTACAGAAAACCAGTTGAAAAATGGCATAGGAAATAGCGTATCCATGTTAAGTATTAGAACTTGGAGTAGAGATTCATGTGCGTTCTCATAGTCAGAAAGACTGCATTATGTTAATTTGTCGTTTTGCTTGTTTGCGTAAACTATGTTTTAGTCCCTATTCATTACAAAAATCAATTTTTATAATTTGTTTTCATAAAAAAGTTCATATCTTTGCAGAGAGTTATCATTCCGTTACTTACGGATTAACAGATACTTTACGCTCTATTCCACAGCGTTTTTCTTCCCGAATAAATGTAATTAATTATCAAACGATTTGCTTTATCAAGCTCATCGCCCTCAAAGCTTTTCAGATAGGTACGGGTTACTTCCAACGATGAGTGCCCCAGCCCTTCCGAAATAACCTCTTCAGGTACTTGGCAGTATTTGGCAAGTGTAGCCCAAGTGTGACGGGCGGTGTATGAGCTAACCTTTACCCCCTCCAAACCACAACACTCCGAAAGGCGGGACAGATGGAAGTTTAAAGAACGCAGCTTATCGCGATATTCATGGAATGCGGCTTCACCACTTCGCTTGCCGCTAAGTATATTCAGCAAATAGGGTGAATCGGCATCACTACTTTTATAGCGGTCTATCAAACGCATCGTTTCGGGGAGCAATCTGACACAAAGCTCCGTACCCGTCTTGCGACGACGGCAGATAAGCAAATCGCCGTTCAGATTTCCTTTATGCAGATGCGCCAAATCAGCGTAGGGCATCCCTTGCAAAAGCAACATCAAAGCCAGCGTGTCCTGCGCTTCGCACACATCCGGAGAAAGGCGGTTACGAAGATTCTTATCCAGCAGATTATTCATCTGTACCGCCGTCACCGCCAGTTTGCGCCCGGATGAAACTCCTGTCTTCATCCCGGCAAACAGGCGGTATTCACCCGCTATCAATCCACAATCGACCGCACGATTGTACACCGCACGCAACACACGTACATAAGTGGAAATCGTATTATAACTTCGTTGTAAATCATCCAGATATTCCTGAAAACGCTTCAACCAGCGGCGTGTCAGCGCACCGAAAAAGATTTCACCGCCACCGACAAAATCGGTAACAGCCGCCAAAGCATACTTGTAAATGTGGGCAGTAGCAAACCGCTCTTCCTGCCTCAACCCATCCATGACTTCGTGCATGAATCCTGTAAAACTTTCTTGTTTCATAAAACAATTTTTAAAGAGTTAAACATTCATACTCACCATTTTAATAAAATAAAAGGTGAGAAAACACGAAGGAAGGCAAAAAGATTCGGAAAAAGAGAGTAATAAGGAAGAAAATATGATTACCTATCCCTATTTTTAGGTATTCTTTTTGTTGTTCATGCACATCTTGTCTATGTGACACAAGAGGTTATTCGCAACGGCAATAAGTATTTACACCGCACGTACAACGAGGCAATAGTTGCTCACTCAATTCATCGCGATAGAACTCGTACAGTTGTCGATACATTGTTTCATAGAGGGTTGCTATTTGTTGCTCTTGTTCACTCTCACTTTGAAAACGATTTTTAAAAGGGTCTTCAAAATTAAAATGCGCTTGCCGTTTGGCATTGAGGGTAAGGAAGCTCAGTTCTTCCTCAGCTTCTTTACACAAGGTAACAACATAGTCCCATGACCGATGTGCATATGCTCCGACACCAAAAGGCTTTTTACGCGATATGCCATAACCATTCTGCTCCATCACATTGCATACAGCATCGGGAACGCAATTTCCTTCCATAACTCCTGCCGTAGAAATATTCATCCCTCTGCCAAATGCGTGCAGGAGTTCTTGTGCGATACGGCTACGGCACGTATCTTCATTACTTATTAATAATATATCCATTGTGTGTTATTTTACCAGTTCTAAATATTCACCATATCCTTCTGCCTGCATCTTGTCTTTAGGGATAAAACGTAAAGAGGCGCTGTTGATACAATAACGCAATCCGCCTTTATCGGCAGGACCATCTGTAAAAACATGTCCCAAATGGGCATCACCTGTTTTGCTGCGAACTTCCGTACGTACCCTTCATCTTCGCTTTACGTGCCAGGTCGAACAACGCAGAATTGATATGACAATAGCCACCCGGATTTTTATCCAGATAATCTTGATGATACTCTTCTGCCGGATAAAAATTCTTCAACGGTTCAATCTCTACCTCCAACGGACGGGTGTAGTTGGCTGCCAGACGGTTAACGGTTTCACGGATAACAGGCAGGTCCACGACATCTGTATAATAGATGCCTGTACGATATTGAGTTCCACGGTCATTGCCCTGACGGTTCAGACTGGTAGGGTCAATTGTTTTGAAGTAAAGGTCGATAAGAAAAGGCAAGTCTGCCTTATCGGGGTCATACTGTACCTTTACTGTTTCGGCAAAGTTTGTAGTACCGGTGCACACCTGTTGATAGGTAGGGTTGGCTATATTTCCGTTTGCATATCCCACCCGGGTAGCTTCTACCCCTTCTATTTGTTTCAGAAAATGTTCGGTTCCCCAAAAACATCCCCCTGCCAGATAAATCTCTTTCATTGGCTTCATATCACTTCTCCTTTCCGCCTGATTTGCCGGTTTACCGGCAAAGGACAGGCAACTTATTAGCATTACAAAAATAAAGATTATTTGTTTCATACCACTTATCGTATAAACTGTAAAAACAAAAAAGTCAACACAATGGTTGACTTTTCCAAACAATATGTCTGCAACGATATCATCAGAAACTGAATTTCTCCAGTTTCATAGAGGCAAGATCCTGTATTTTAGGAACTAAGGTTACAAAATGTGTAGCCTTTTCGTGCGCAGCCAAAGATTCCTCGTCTTTCCATGTTTCGCAAATCATAAGAACATCTTCACGGGTTGCACTTTCAAAAATATCATAGGCAATGCAGCCATTATCTTTCAAGGAACAAGCTACCAGTTCGTTTGCCATTTCCATTACAGCAGCACGGTTATCCGCACTTACTTGAATAAAAACATTCAGTCTAATCATACTCGTATCTATTTTAAATGCGCCGCAAATTTATATAGAATAAATAAGAAGTCCGTTACGATTCTGTGTAATGAATGTAAATCTCATAAAAAAGAATTCCGGTTCATAATGAATCTGAATTCTTATATTACAACAATGTATAGCGTGCTTATGACCTTACTTCTTCCCGTACTCCCCGCCGTTCCATAATATCCGCCATGTGCTCCAATGCCCAACCTACCAGTGATTCGATATGCGGCATCAAGCTATATCCCGTTTCCGTAAGGGAATATTCCACACGTGGAGGAACTTCCGCATACACTTTCCTGACTATCAGCCCATCCGTTTCCAACGAACGCAGCGTAACCGTAAGCATACGTTGTGAAATATCGCCGATTGTTTTCTGAATATCACAGAAACGCATCGTACCATTCGTCTTTAATGTAACCATGATAAGCATTGTCCACTTATCTCCCAACTTGCTCAAAACATCCCGTATCGGGCAACTACCTATATGATGAAAGTTTTCCATTTTTTAACTTTTACTAATTGTCTGAACGTCAACAATGGTTACATCGCTGTAACTATCTAACATTCAAGTGCCTTCTTGTTTACAACCAATAGGAAACCTAACTTTGCAGCACAAAAGTAATAAACTTACTGAAAATAACTATTGTTTCACTTAATAATTAAGATTATGACAAAGAAAGTTGCGGTTTTGGCAGTAAATCCGGTAAACGGGTGCGGTTTGTTCCAGTACTTGGAAGCGTTTTTTGAGAATGGCATTGCTTATAAGGTATTTGCGGTGGCAGACAGCAAGGAAATCAAGACCAACTCCGGTATCGCTCTGACAGCAGACGATGTGGTAGCTAACCTGAAAGGACATGAAGATGAGTACGATGCGCTTGTATTCGCTTGCGGTGATGCCGTCCCCGTATTTCAACAGAATGCCGACAAACCGTATAACGTTACCATGCTGGAAATCATCAAAACATTCGGTGGAAAAGGTAAAATCATGATCGGACACTGTGCAGCCGCCATGATGTTCGATTTTACGGGTATCACCAAAGGTAAGAAAGTAGCCGTTCATCCATTGGCGAAACCCGCCATCCAAAACGGAGAAGCAACCGACAATCCTTCCGAAGCAGACGGGAACTTCTATACCGCTCAGGATGAAAACAATATCCGGAGCATGATAGAAAAGGTAGTAGCAGCCCTAAAAGCATAAGCAATACGTGAAAGCCCTGTACGATGAGACATTCTAACGAATACGGGGCTTTCTTTTTATCTGTAAAACACATACGCACTCACAGAGATTATTTGTACATTTGTTGCATCGTACTTAGATGCAGTATCCTATGAAAGTCAAGATAGAAGAGAGCTGGCGGCAGCGTTTACAAGAAGAATTCGACAAGCCCTACTTTGAGAGATTGGTATCATTTGTGAAAAGCGAATACGGACGCGCCAATGTGCTTCCGCCGGGACATCTTATCTTTCATGTTTTCAACTCATGTCCTTTTGAGAAGGTAAAAGTGGTTATCTTAGGACAAGATCCCTACCCCACCCCCGGACAATATTACGGAATATGTTTTTCCGTACCGGAAGGAGTAGCTATACCGGGTTCACTCACCAATATCTTCAAGGAGATACATCAGGATTTGGGCAAACCGATTCCTACTTCCGGTAATCTGGACCGTTGGGTAGCTCAGGGAGTACTCTCCATGAATTCTGTCCTTACGGTACGCGCCCACGCAAGCGGTTCGCACCGTAACATGGGCTGGGAAACTTTCACAGACGCGGTAATCAAGAAATTAAGTGATGAACGGGAACATCTCGTATTCATGCTTTGGGGAGCGTATGCCAAAGAAAAGGCAACTTTGATAGACAGCAGTAAGCACCTTATACTGACAACCGTCCATCCTTCGCCTCGTTCCGCCGAATACGGTTTCTTCGGATGCAAACACTTTAGCAAAGCCAACGATTATTTACGAAGCAAAGGCATTGAGGAGATAGATTGGTAAGAAAAAGCCCGATTTTACAACGCTCCGTTCACCCCGCTACCGAACAATGCGAAATCTCCCAAACAAGGGTCATCCGGAAAGACCTCCGCCAAAGCCGCAGTTATGTTCCGCGCATTTTTAAGAGAGAATGTTTCCGCATCGGTAAGCCCTAAAAGATAAGCTACCCTACAAACATGGGTATCTAAGGGAATCAGCAAGTCACGACGGTCAAAGCTGTCCCAAATGCCGAAGTCCACTTCCGATTCTTTTCGTATCATCCAGCGCAGAAACATATTCAGCTTCTTTTGAGGGCTCTTGGCTGAAACTTCCAGAAATGCGCACAGCTTCTCCATCGGTGTACCCGAATAGCCCAACAAGGCGTTTTCCAAACTATCAAACTGAGAATAGGCGGCATGCAACCGGGCGAAGTAAGTATAAAAATCCGCATGAGAAAGCATACGGTAAAAACTGCTCTTATCTGTCGGTCGGAAATCTTCTTTCCATTGACAGGACAAGACATACCGATAAGGTGAAACTCCCATTAATTGATGCAGTTCATCCGCTTTTTTCAATATCTGTTTGCGATTTCCAAAACTCATTATAGCTGTGAGCAAACCGCTAATCTCAATATCCTGTTTCTGCGTATACCGATGTGGAAACTGAACAGGATCACCTTGTATAAAGGCGGCGCAATGATATTCTCTTGCCCATGCCAAAAGTTGCAATCGTGTTTTCTCGGTCATGCCTTATAAGATTCAGCTGTTTGTAGTTTCTGTCTTTGCCTTTCTATCCAATTGCTGTAATCCCGCCACAATCCATACAGCGACAACAAAAGGTGCAGTGAGAGTTGTTATCCCCCATTCCATTCCGCCTATCTGAAGCAAAACGGACAGCAATACGGCCATTACAGCCCACACACCGCCTTTCCATGTTTTATCCCCCAAAGCAATGGCGCACAACACGCCGTTATATCCCATCAATCCGGCATTCAGAGCGGCATAATCCACTCCAAGCAGCAGGGCGAAGGGAATGGGAAGCAATGCCCCCAGTATGGTATAAAGACCATTGATACGGGAATTCACCAAGATACCCAGCAGAAAGAACACCCCTGCCAACACAGTATTTCCCTGAAACATTACCTGACCGATATTCAGACAAAAAGCCTGTAAAAAAGAAAGCGTCTGAGCCGTCACAGCATCTCCGGAAGGCAGTAACAAAGACGGCATCATCCAATTGCAGGCAACCAACAATATCCACACAGAAATAATAAAGGGAGCGGTGAACCCAGATACCAGCCGCTGCAAACCAAAAAGACGGGCTATCCAGGTAGATAAGCACGAGCCTGCAACCAACAGTAATAGGGAAGCAACAGTTATCGGCATAAACACCCCGATTGCTATTCCCACCAAAGTTCCGTTAAACCCGTAAAGTCCGTTCCGTATATCTTCGCGACTATAACCGGAAAAATAAGCCGCCAATGTACTTACAACATTACCTGCAATCGCCAACAAAGCCATTTGCCAAGAATTCAGAAGAATACCTACCAACATTAATAACCCTGACAGTGCATTATTCTGAAACATCACCTGCCCTATACCGCGTCCTAAAATAAGTAAAGCTCCTTTCATATACTTTTTCAAAAGCTATTTATATAATATAATTCCATTGCAAAAGTACATATATTTTATCTTTACAGACAAACTAAACAATGATTATTAACAACCTTCCGTTCAATAAATATGTGATAAACCATATTTATAGCAACATCGGACAAGTCCTCTATCCCTTTTCCCCTTATTTTTGCATCGTGAACAAACCGATAGAATATATGGAAACCAAGAAGACAACCCGGGAAGAGTATCAAAAATGTGTGAATGCAGTGGTAGATTATATCAATCTCCACCTCGGAGAAGAAATCGACCTGAAATCACTGGCCAAGATTTCCCATTTCTCTCCTTTCTACTTTCACCGCATCATGAAAGCTTTTTTGGGCGAACCCATAGGTACGTTTATTGTCCGGACACGTACCGAAGCAGCTGCACGGTTGTTGCGTCATTCCCAACTGCCGATAGCCGACATCGCTTATCGCATCGGTTATTCGTCACTCTCGTCGTTGTCTAAAGTATTCAAACAGTTCTATGGTATTTCACCTTTAGAATATCGTAACAATAAAAACTTTGTAATTATGAAACCAGCCATTATCCGTCCGGAACTCGAACTGAAACGAGAAATCAAAGAGCTCCCGGCCCGAAACGTGATTTATATCCGATTATTCGGAGACTATAAACTGAATGATTATTGCGGCACATGGATACGCCTTCAACAGTTTATCCAAGAGGAGAAACTGCCAATGGGAGAAGTGATGCCCTATTGTATTTATCATGATGACCCCAAAGTAACTCCGGTAGAAAAATTGCGTACCGATGTATGTATGGTTATGCCAGCTGCCGTAACACCTAAAGGTGATATCGGCTTCAAACAGCTTCCGGCAGGACGTTACGCCATATTCCTATATAAGGGGTCTTATGAGCACCTGCAAGCCGTGTACGATACAATCTATGGAAAATATATCCCTGAAATGGAATGTACTTTCAGAAATGAAGCCAGCGCCGAACGATATCTGAACAATCCTGCAGAAACAGCACCGGATGAACTGTTAACAGAGATTTATATTCCTATAGAATAAATTTCGATACCGAACTTTCATTATAATATTTATAAGTTTATGATTTAGTATTCGTACTTTTGTGAAGCACTAAACAAAAACAAAAATGAAGCAAGAAGTATTGTTTATAATATTAAATGAATATGCCGACTGGGAAGGCGCTTTCATAGCAGCCTGCCTGAACATGGGAGTAATGCCGGGCAGCGAAGTGATGTATACACCCAAAGTCGTTGCCCCGACATTGGATGCTGTGCGTTCTATCGGCGGTTTCCGTACGCTACCCGATTATAGTTTCCAGACGATGCCCACAGATTATGCGGCATTGATACTGATAGGCGGCATGCAATGGAATTCTCCCGAAGCGGCACAAGTGGTTCCTTTGGTGAAGGATGCTCTACAACGTGGAAAAATCATTGGCGCCATCTGCAATGCCGCCTCTTTCATGGCAAAGCACGGCTTCCTTAATAACGTAAAACATACGGGAAATACCATACAACAGTTGAAGCTTTGGGGTGAACAGAACTATACCAACGAAACCGGTTATGAAGAGAAGCAGGCCGTCAGCGACCAAAATATCGTCACAGCCAACGGCACCGGGCAGCTGGAATTCTGTCGCGAGCTTCTTTTGTTGTTAAAAGCCGATACGCCGGAAAGAATTCATGAATCCTATGATTTCTATAAAAACGGATTTGTAAGATAAAGAAAGGAGGCCTATGGACTGAGCCTAAGACAGCCTTAGTTCAGGCTCAGTCCATACGTACCTAAGGTCTCCATCTCGTCTGCCGTATAACTTCCCTGGGACTTGATATGCTGTACTTCCTTCATGAATGTCTCGGCATGAGCCAGAAAGTCCCGGAAAATCTTCATCTCTCGAGGATGTCCTTCCATCGTCGGCAAACGTTTGGCAATGTCCAACTGAATAACCAACTTCATCATTTTCATATCCAGCCGGGCCATATCGGGAGAGGGTTTGCGCATACACAATTGCAGAATACTCTGCATCGTGGCAGACATCCTGTTCATGGCAGGTATCTGTTCCTTCATCGGGTTATCATTCAGCAATACCTTCTGCGCTTCTTCGGTAAAAGAAGACAGCATATCAAGAATATTCTCTTTATACTCCGCCATCTCGACGCTCAGCCGGTAATTAACAGGCAGCAGTTTATCGGCAGCAGACTTATCTTTTGCTTTCAGCGAGGAAAGATACCGATTGAAATTAGCATAAAATTGCTTTCTAATCTGAAACAACTGCATAAAGCTCTGTTTCAGATTGCGCCGGGTTTCTTCATTAAAATACGTACCGGGGTTGACGACCGATGCAGAATCTTTCTGAGAGAAAGCCGGCGGAACAACAGCCGTCAGTATCGGCGCATCCCCATTCTGTTCCATATATCCCAATACGGAATTCACATCCTTCTCCACCACCAAATTCTTCAACAGGGCGAGCGAGGCATTATAGTACTTCATCACCTTATCCGCCTGTTCCACTTCCGCAGCAGAATATTTTTCGGAAGTTTTCCGCTGAACACCGCTACCGCAAGCAGCCAACATAAGAGTAACCGCAAACGCTCCCGCAAACATTAAATTCTTTCTCATAAGGTTTCCTTTCATTTTTTAATATGCACGTACCATTCGCATGTACGCTTTTATTCACTAATTTTGCAAATCATTATGCGGAACAAACAAACGATGAAAGAGATAGGTTCCGGTATATCGTTTAATTTTCAAGAAAAAGATGCAAAACACTACTATAAAAGGTTTTCTATATGCGGCACTCTCCTCGTCCACATTCGGACTGGCGCCTTTCTTCAGCATATCATTGTTAGTAGCGGGATTCTCATCCTTTGAAGTGCTGACATACCGCTGGGGAATCGCTTCACTCATTTTGGCAATTGCCGGCATCATATTGGGAGAGCGGTTCCGAATCACCGGGAAAGACTGGCAGACCGTATTCATACTAAGCCTGTTCAGAGCCACCACCTCATTCAGCCTCGTGATAGCCTACCAAAATATTGCCAGCGGCGTAGCATCCACCATTCACTTCATGTACCCCCTGGCGGTAGCGCTCACCATGATGCTGTTTTTCAAGGAAAAGAAGTCTTTCTCCATCCTGTTTGCAGTGTTCATTTCATTGATAGGCGCGGCGTTACTGTCATCGGGCGAGATAGATTTCAAAGGCGGAGATACTGCAACAGGACTGATCGCCGCCGCCATTTCCATATTCTCGTACGGCGGATATATTATAGGTGTACGGAAAAGCCGCGCTGCCAGCATCCCGTCTACGGCACTGACCTGCTATGTCATGGGATTCGGAACCCTATTCTATATTATAGGCGGCTGTCTGACAGACGGCATCCGACCGGCAACAGACGGCCATGCATGGCTGAACATCCTCGGACTGGCAATACCGGCAACGGCCGTTTCCAATATCAGTCTGGTAAAGGCAATCAAACATGTAGGCCCCACGCTTACATCCATCTTCGGAGCATTGGAACCTCTGACCGCCATAGTCATCGGATGTTGCGTATTCAAAGAAAGCTTCACATGGAGCAGCGCTATCGGAATCGCCCTGATTGTGACGGCAGTGACAGTAGTCATCCTGCACGAAAACGGCACGGGCAAAGTGCGCAAGTAATCCTACTTCGTCCGCTTATAATCCGCGATAAATCCTTCCATCATCCACTTTGCCAAAGCCTGGCGGTTGGAGCTGATAACGAAACGACGTTGGTCGAACGTATTCTGGATATTGCCCAATTCCACAAAAACGGAAGTCGGCGCGGCTTTCAGCAATACATAAAGGTTGCGTGAGCTGACAGTCCCCTCAAACCCGCGGTTCGGCTGATGTTTGTCGTACTTCGACTCGAAAGTTTCTTTCATGGTAACCGCCAGCTTCTTTCCCAACACGCTTTTCGGGGCATGGTAAAAGAAGACATCCGTTTGCGCGCTCTTGCTACGGCTGTCTACGTGCAGAAAGATGGCCCGGCAATACTTATATTTCTGACGGTCTTTCCGATAGAGTTCATTGATTTTGGCACAACGCTGTTGCAGACGGGCTACCTGGTTCAGCGGAATAGCTTCTCCCATACAAGTTTCCCGCTTACTGTTGGAAAGATAGCGGTCGTCACGAATTCCGTCTTTGGCATCCTGAATGATGATACGTACTTCCGCCCCTTCCTGCATCAGGTTACGGGCAAGGCGCAAGGCAACATCATAGGCATATTCATCCTCATGCAACTCCACCTTTCCTATTTTCCCGATAGCTCCCGGGTCGGGACCGCCATGCCCGCTGACTACATAGAAGCAAGCGCCCTGTAAGCGGTTGGAAGTCACTTTCACATCAGCCAGTTTTTTCCCGAACAACCGTTCCCGAACCGCTCCCTTTTTGCCGGCGGCAGATTTGGATGAAGCGGCGGCAGAAGTCCCCTTCTTCAAGGGAGGCAATATATACTTCACTCCCAATCGCAATTCCTCTTTTCCACGCAGACGTTTCTCGTTCAGCTTCATAAACTCGTTATAGCAGGCTTTTCCGGGACGCTTGTTCCGCTCCAGAAAAGCGGAAATACCCTCACCCGCCTTGGGTGTGGCATATTCTCCCTGAGCAGAGACCTCAAAAACAAGAAAAGTACAAAAGAGGATAGCCAGCAAGCAAAATATACGTTTCATATTCCCGTTATTCGTCATTTATTCGTATCGGCAGTAAATTTTCAACCGCTAAATTATTGCATTTTACCATTCACGCGTACAAATTTATATTTTTTTCCCTACTTTTGCGACAACTTACGCGTTTTAAAGAAAAGAAACTCTAAAAACAGATAGCATTATGGCAAAGCAATTCAAGCCGGAGACACTGTGCGTACAGGCAGGGTGGACTCCTAAAAAGGGTGAACCCCGTGTACTCCCCATTTATCAAAGTACAACTTTCAAATATGACACCAGCGAACAAATGGCTCGTCTGTTCGACCTCGAAGACAGCGGTTACTTCTACACCCGTCTGCAGAATCCTACGAACGATGCCGTTGCCGCCAAGATAGCCGCTCTTGAAGGCGGTGTAGCCGCTATGCTGACATCGAGCGGACAGGCTGCGAATTTCTATGCCATCTTCAACATCTGTCAGGCAGGCGACCACTTCGTATGCTCATCCACTATCTATGGCGGAACATTCAACCTGTTTGGCGTAACAATGAAAAAACTGGGTGTCGACGTGACTTTTGTCAACCCGGATGCGCCCGAAGAGGAAATCTCCGCAGCTTTCCGTCCGAACACCAAAGCCTTGTTCGGCGAAACGATCTCCAACCCAACGCTGGAGGTTCTCGATATTGAAAAATTTGCCCGCATCGCCCACAAGCATGGGGTGCCGTTGATTGTAGACAACACTTTCCCCACTCCTATCAACTGCCGCCCGTTTGAATGGGGAGCCGATATAGTAGTCCACTCCACCACCAAATACATGGACGGACACGCCACCAGCGTAGGCGGCGCAATTGTAGACAGCGGTAATTTCGACTGGGACGCGCATGCCGACAAATTCCCCGGCCTCTGCACTCCGGACGAATCGTATCACGGGCTCACTTATACAAAAGCTTTCGGCAAACTGGCTTACATCACAAAAGCTACGGCGCAGTTGATGCGCGACCTCGGCAGCATCCAGTCTCCACAGAATGCCTTCTTGCTGAACCTCGGTCTGGAAACGCTGCACCTGCGTATGCCTCAACATTGCGGCAATGCCCAGAAAGTCGCCGAATACCTTTCTAAGAATGACAAAGTGGCATGGGTAAACTATTGCGGTCTGCCCGACAATAAGTACTACGAGTTGGCACAGAAATACATGCCGGGCGGTTCGTGCGGCGTTATCTCCTTCGGGCTGAAAGGCGGTCGTGAGGTGTCCATCAAATTTATGGATTCACTGAAGCTGGCTGCTATCGTAACCCACGTTGCCGATGCGCGTACCTGCGTGCTTCACCCTGCCAGCCATACGCATCGTCAGCTTTCTGACGAGCAACTGTTGGAAGCCGGTATCCGTCCCGACCTTATCCGCTTCTCGGTGGGTATTGAAAACGCGGATGATATTATCGCTGATATAGAGCAAGCGCTGAATGCGTAACCAAATAAATTTTGCACCACAGCGAAAAAGAAATATCGCTGTGGTGCAAAACCTTTTTTCAGATGATTTCGGCCTGATAAGCCGGAAGTCTTATTCCACTTTCAACGTAATCGGCAAACTCGCCTTACCCTGATAGAATGTCCCTGCCTTAACGACCGAAGCATCGCACTTCATCGGCATTTCCCACAAAGCGGAATTTACAGTCGGTTCTGAACCATCCATTGTATAACGTATTTCAGCGCCTCGAATGGCTGTATTGGCGTAAAGTGTACCGTCTTTCACCAGCAATCCCGGATGCGGCAGGCGGAAATTGATACCGTTCTTCGCCCAATAAGGCATTTCCATATCACTGATTTTTTCATAATACAGCGCCAGCGCTTTGTCGAAAGCTTGTTGTTCCTGTGCGCCTCGCAGTTTTTCCCATGCCGGATAAGCATTCCAACCACGCTCTGCCAGTCCCATGATTTTCGGGAAAAGAAGATATTCCACACCGCTGAAGCTACGGATTGTTTCGGCAAACAGCTGACCTTGTACACCCAGAATATTCTTTCGGCCTTCTGCCGTCAGAACAGTTTTTCCTTTTTCCGCTTTATCCAAATCAACAGAATCCCCTGCTCCATCCGTACGCAATGAACGATAGATGCTGAAAGGAAGCATGGAAAAAGAGATTGCCTCATCCACATAGCCGCCCCAGTCGAGCCCGCGCTCATCAGGATGCCCGTTGTAAGCCATATCCATATAGAAATTACCCACATTGCAGAGAATCACCGGATAACCGTTGTTGGCAATCTGATAAACCACTTCATCGTAGCCCGGAACCGTATTCCAGCAGTACACGCCTGCCGCCTGAGTCCGCAATTGCCGGTGAGCCTCTTCGGTATGCCCCAAAGCCACTTCCTGCCACCCGCTGAACTTCAGACCGTTCCTTTGCATGATGCCGGCCATTTGCGTGATGAAATACTCTGCCAAATCATGCGGTTTCGTCATACCTTCCTCTTTCATCAATGCCCGGCACTTGGGAGAACCCAGCCATACGCCGCGCGCCACCTCATCACCGCCAAGATGCACCGTAGTCAGCGGTACGCCGGCTTCCTCATACATAGCCGCAAGTTCCTGAATCACTTTCTCCATAAAGCGGTAGGCGGAAGGCATGGCCACATTTATCACATTGTCCGTATAATACTGCACGGACGCATAGCGGGAAGTATCTTCCGGCTCACTCAACAGATATTCGGCGGCCTTTTCCATATCCGTATCCTTATACCTGTTGTAACGTGCTTTCATGGAAACGATAGCCGCACGGGCATGTCCGGGAGATTCTATTTCCGGTATGACGCGGATATGCCTTTCGGCGGCGTAACGTAGCAAACCGATAAAATCCTCGCGGGAGTAATGTCCGTTGCCTACCGTTGAGGCATCCGGGTCATAGCCGCCATCGTAACAGGGATAGAGGCATCGGCTCTCGTCAGTGGTATGTCCGCGACAGCTGCCTACGGCCGTCAGTTCTTCCAGTCCCGGAATTTCCAGACGCCATGCTTCGTCATCCGCAAAATGGAAATGAAGCACATTCATTTTGTAAGAAGCGAAAATATCCACCAGCTTTTTCAGATTGTCCGCGGTAGTGAAGTTACGGGCAATGTCTATCATCTGCCCGCGGTACAAAAGGTCGGGATAATCTTCCACGGACATGGCGTCCAGCCGGTACGGCGCTTTTTTATCTTTCAGCATCGCCAGCAAAGTCTGCGTACCGTTGAAAACTCCGTGCGGCGTGGCGGCGCTGATTTTTATCCGGTCGCTGCCTATAACCATATCATAGTATTCATCGTTCACAGCTTTCGCCTTGTCGGCCAAAGTTTCCAAAGCAATTGTGACGGGAGCTTGGTCAACTATCTCCAAACCATACAAGGCGGACAGTTTCTCTTTCAGCAGCCTCGCCTCGCCGGCATACTCGCCCGGATAAGCCAAAGCCACCTTACCGTCCAGCACAACACCACCCTCGGCAGGCGTTACTTTCTTTACCGACGGCAATATATCCGACTGCTTCAAAGCCGGCGCATGCGCCAAACGGAGGTTCGATTCGTATATCTTAACCGCATCCGGATAGCCGGACAGTGATTCCGGCGAGGGCAACCCAAGCGCATTCAGCGTTACGGGAAGCGGCTTGCCTTCCTTACCGTCTGTCGCAGCTACCCAATAAGTACCCTCGGGCACATGCGAGTTCCGGTCCAGCTTGTAAGAACACAGGAAAGTGATACGCATGGAATCGCCGGGTGCCAGCGAAGTGAAGCTTTCCGTCGGATACATCTTAAAGAAGTTTCCGTTCACCGACTCCACCTTAACGGCAGGATTCCCCGCCTGCTTCACATTGCGGGGAAGCTGTGAATAATAGATTGTCCAATCTTTGGGAAGAGGAGCATCGGAGATGTTTTTAAGAACAAAGGAGTTCTCATAATAGCCGGGAGCAATGTCGCTCGCCCCCATTTCCCAGGTCAGGGAAACCGGAGCTTCGGATTTGTCACTCGTTCCGCATCCCGCCCAAAACGGCACGGTGCAAAACAATAATCCTGCAAAAGGAAGTTTCAAAATTTTCATAAAATACTTGTGTTAAGTTAATAATCGGGGGTAATTACTTAAATCTACTGCCAAAAATAAGCATTTTTAGTTTATTTACTGATAAATCTAATAGAAATTATCAGTCACAAGCTACAATTTAGAACTTTTATCTCTAAATTTGCGACCAAATTATAACCATTTTAACTAATCTACCATGGCTAAGATAACCAAAGAAGCCGCCTTGCTTTATCACTCGCAAGGCAAACCGGGAAAAATTGAGGTAGTGCCGACCAAGCCCTACAGTACACAAACCGATCTTTCACTCGCTTATTCTCCGGGCGTTGCGGAACCTTGTCTCGAAATCGAGAAGAATCCGCAAGACGCGTACAAATATACAGCAAAAGGTAATCTGGTAGCTGTAATTTCCAACGGAACCGCCGTTCTCGGTTTGGGCGACATAGGCGCGCTCAGCGGCAAGCCCGTTATGGAAGGAAAAGGGCTGTTATTCAAAATTTATGCCGGTATCGATGTATTCGATATTGAAGTGAACGAAAAAGACCCCGATAAGTTTATCGAAGCGGTCAAGGCAATCGCCCCCACTTTCGGCGGTATCAATCTGGAAGATATCAAAGCTCCCGAATGTTTTGAAATAGAACGCCGTCTGAAAGAAGAGCTCGACATCCCTGTGATGCACGACGACCAGCACGGTACAGCCATCATCTCCAGCGCCGGACTGCTGAACGCCCTGGAAGTGGCAGGCAAGAAGATTGAAGATGTAAGAATTGTGGTGAACGGCGCAGGCGCTTCCGCCACCTCTTGCACCAAGCTATACGAGTCGCTCGGCGCGCGCCGTGAAAACATCCTGATGCTGGACAGCAAAGGCGTCATCACCAGCGACCGCGAAAACCTGACCGAACAGAAACGTTACTTTGCAACCGACCGTCGCGACGTGCATACCCTTGCCGAAGCCATCAAAGGCGCCGACGTATTCCTCGGCCTGTCCAAAGGCAATGTATTGACACAGGATATGGTACGCAGCATGGCCGACCATCCCATTGTGTTCGCCCTTGCCAACCCTACTCCGGAAATATCTTACGAGGACGCCATGGCCGCACGCCCGGATGTATTGATGTCTACCGGCCGTTCCGACTATCCGAACCAGATTAACAACGTCATCGGCTTCCCCTACATCTTCCGCGGCGCGCTCGACACGCAAGCCAAAGCCATCAACGAGGAAATGAAGATTGCCGCGGTACACGCCATCGCCAACCTCGCCAAGCAACCCGTACCCGATGTAGTGAACGAGGCCTACCATGTAAACAACTTCACTTTCGGTCCTGAATACTTCATCCCGAAACCGGTAGACCCGCGCCTCATCACCGAAGTATCTTGCGCGGTAGCCAAAGCTGCCATGGACAGCGGCGTAGCCGGCAAGAGCATCGAAGATTGGGATGCCTACAAACTGCAACTGCGCGAACTGATGGGCTACGAAAGCAAACTCACCCGCCAGCTCTACGACACTGCCCGCCGCAACCCGCAGCGCGTAGTCTTTGCCGAAGGCATTCACCCGAATATGCTGAAAGCTGCCGTTGAAGCCAAAGCCGAAGGTATCTGCCACCCTATTATATTAGGTAATGACGAAGCAATCGAGAAATTGGCGAAAGAACTCGACCTCAGCCTCGAAGGCATCGAAATCGTAAACCTGCGCCATCCTGACGAATCGGAACGCCGCGAGCGTTATGCACGTATCCTTTCCGAAAAGCGTGCCCGCGAAGGCGTTACCTACGAAGAAGCCAACGACAAGATGTTCGAGCGCAACTACTTCGGTATGATGATGGTGGAAACCGGCGAGGCCGACGCTTTCATCACCGGATTGTACACCAAATACAGCAATACCATCAAGGTAGCCAAAGAAGTAATCGGCATCCGTCCGGAATACAAGCATTTCGGTACCATGCACATCCTTAACTCCAAAAAAGGTACGTACTTCCTTGCCGACACGCTCATCAACCGCCATCCCAACGCGGAAACACTGATTGATATCGCCAAACTGTCGGAATATACCGTACGTTTCTTCAACCATACGCCCGTTATGGCCATGTTGAGCTACTCCAACTTCGGAACAGACAAAGAAGGAAGTCCGGTAAGCGTGCACGAAGCCGTGGACTATATGCAGCAAAACTATCCCGACCTTGCCATTGACGGCGAAATGCAAGTGAACTTTGCCATGAACCGCGAACTGCGCGATGCCAAATACCCCTTCACCCGTCTGAAAGGAAAGGATGTGAATACGCTTATCTTCCCGAACCTGAGCTCCGCCAACTCCGCATACAAATTGTTGCAGACAATGGATATGGATTCCGAGCTTATCGGCCCGATACAAATGGGGTTGAACAAGCCTATCCACTTCACCGACTTTGAAAGCTCCGTACGCGATATAGTAAACATCACTGCGGTGGCGGTTATCGACGCCATTGTAGATAAAAAGAAAGCCGGTAAATGAAAAGACGATTATCCAAATTCCAAATAGTTTGCATTACGCTTCTTTGGGCGGCACTTTGTTACATCGTCTTGACTTCCGCCGAACGAATTGACGGGCCAATCATTCTAACGCTTATCATTTCGGCGGCATTGGTATTCATTCCTGTAATAAAAGCTCTCAAAAGAGGATAAATAATATCTTTTTATTCCTTTTTGCGGGATAAAACAACATTTTTGCTGTTTTATCCCGCATTTTCTTTATAAATTGTTTGCTTGTATCATTTTTATGTTTACTTTTGCAACCGCAACGAGAGATAAGGCGATAAGGTAATAAAGTGATGAGGCTTACACTCATGTTCATCGCACGATGATACAAAAGCAACGCCATCACCCTACCGCATCACCACTTTATAACACAAATATGTAACCAATTTAAAGAAATAGATTATGAATGCAGCTAAGGTATTAGAAGATTTGAAAAGACGGTTCCCCAACGAACCGGAGTATCATCAGGCAGTAGAAGAAGTTCTTTCTACCATTGAAGAAGAGTACAACAAACATCCGGAGTTTGACAAAGCCAATCTGATTGAACGTCTTTGCATCCCCGATCGCGTTTACCAATTCCGTGTTACTTGGGTGGATGACAAGGGTAACGTACAAACCAACATGGGTTACCGTGTACAGCACAACAACGCCATCGGTCCGTACAAAGGCGGTATCCGCTTCCACGCTTCCGTGAACCTGTCCATTCTGAAATTCCTTGCTTTCGAACAGACTTTCAAAAACTCACTGACTACCCTGCCTATGGGTGGCGGTAAAGGCGGTTCGGACTTCTCTCCGCGCGGCAAGTCAAACGCAGAGGTTATGCGCTTCGTTCAGGCTTTCATGCTGGAACTGTGGCGTCACATCGGTCCCGAGACTGACGTTCCCGCCGGTGACATCGGTGTAGGCGGCCGTGAAGTAGGTTTCATGTTCGGTATGTACAAGAAGCTGACCCACGAGTTTACCGGAACATTTACAGGAAAAGGCCGCGAATTCGGCGGTTCGCTGATCCGTCCGGAAGCTACGGGTTACGGTAACATCTACTTCTTGCTGGAAATGCTGAAAACCAAAGGCACAGACCTTAAAGGTAAGACCTGTCTGAT
Organism: Bacteroides clarus YIT 12056; assembly: GCF_900129655.1. GTDB lineage: Bacteria > Bacteroidota > Bacteroidia > Bacteroidales > Bacteroidaceae > Bacteroides > Bacteroides clarus. Next base: position 570,096 of record NZ_FQWK01000001.1, on the reverse strand, counting down.
TTCCGGTTCGGGTAACGTAGCCCAGTACACTGCCGAGAAAGTATTGGAAATGGGCGGTAAAGTTTTAACGATGTCCGACTCCGACGGTTACATATACGACCCCGCAGGTATCGACCGTGAAAAACTGGATTACATCATGGAGTTGAAGAACCTCTACCGTGGACGTATCCGCGAATATGCAGAGCAATATCCGGGCGTTAAATACGTAGAAGGCGCACGTCCCTGGAGTGAAAAAGCGGATATTGCCTTGCCGTCCGCCACTCAGAATGAAATCAACGGTGACGATGCCAGAAAACTTATCGCCAACGGTGTAATGGCGGTATCCGAAGGCGCCAACATGCCTTCTACTCCCGAAGCCATCAAAGTATTCCAGGAAGCCAAGATTCTGTATGCTCCGGGTAAGGCGGCCAACGCCGGCGGTGTATCGGTATCGGGTCTGGAAATGACTCAGAACTCCATCAAACTGGGTTGGAGCTCCGAAGAAGTAGACGAGAAGCTGAAAAGCATCATGAAGAATATCCACGCCGCTTGCGTGCAATACGGTACGGAAGAGAACGGTTACGTGAACTATGTGAAGGGAGCTAACGTTGCCGGATTCATGAAAGTAGCCAAAGCCATGATGGCACAAGGTATTCTGTAAGAACAGACAGCCATAGTATAATAAAACAGAGGCGGGAAGATACAATGTTCCCCGCCTCTATTTTTTTATTTAATAATATTGTCTACATTTACTCCCCGTTAAAAGAGATTTCAAAACGATATGACAACAAAAGAAATTCCCGTACTACTCCTTACCGGTTATCTGGGCAGTGGCAAAACGACCTTGGTAAACCATATTCTCGCCAATAAACAAGGTATCAGATTCGCGGTTATCGTCAATGACATAGGCGAGGTAAACATCGATGCAGACCTCATCCAAAAAGGCGGCGTTGTGGGCAAGAAAGACGAAAGCCTCGTTGCGCTTCAAAACGGTTGCATCTGTTGTACGCTGAAAACGGACTTGATAGAGCAAATAGGCGAAATCATGCGGATGGAGCGTTTCGATTATATCGTCATCGAAGCCAGCGGCATCTGCGAACCGGAACCCATCGCGCAGACCATCTGCTCCATTCCCCGCCTGGGCGGCATGTACACCAAGTATGGCATCTGCCGCTTGGACTGCATCACTACCGTAGTGGACGCCCTGCGCCTGCAAAGCGAATTCTCCTGCGGCGACGACCTTACCCGGAAAGGGATTGACGAAGAAGACATTGAAAATCTTATCATCCGGCAGATTGAATTCTGTAATATCATTCTTCTGAACAAGGCGACGGAAGTAAAGCCCGAAGAGCTGGAACGCATCAAGCTGATCATACGTACCCTGCAACCCGCGGCCGAAATCATCGAATGCAATTACGCGGATGTGAATTTAAAGAAGATTATCCATACAGGCATGTTCGACTTTGAACGGGTGGCTACTTCGGCGGAATGGATTCGCGGAATAGAGAAACAGGCCACCGAAGAGGAAGAGAAAGAAGCGCACGGACATCACCGCCACCATGAAGACGGGCATGCGCATCCTCACGAAGAACACGAGCACCGTCACGAAGCGCACGGACACCATCATCACCATCACGAAGGGGGCGAAGTGGAAGAGTACGGCATCGGCACTTTCGTTTACTACCGCCGTCCGGCATTCGACATTCACAAATTCGACCACTTCATCGCCACCAGATGGAGCCGCAACATCATCCGTGCCAAAGGCGTATGCTATTTCAGCCACAACCGCGACATGTCCTACCTCTTTGAACAGGCAGGCGCCCAGAAGCAACTGACCGAAGCCGGCTTGTGGTATGCCACAGCACCCGAAGAAGACCTGATTGAATTAATGCGTCAGGAACCCGGCCTGATGCGTGACTGGGATGATAAGTACGGAGACCGTATGCAGAAGATAGTCTTCATAGGACAGCACATGGACAAAGAGCAGATTATACGCGACCTCGACGAATGCCTTGAATAAGGCGTATTTCCGTTTCCACCGGAGAAGACGGCTGTTTCCCTAATGGAAACGCCCGTTCCCCTTAAAGGAAACCCGAATTTCCAAGCAGGGAAACCGAAGTTTCTACCGTAGGAAACTGACGTTTCCCTTTAAGGAAACCGGAGTTCCCGCCATGGGGCAGCCACATTACGCTGCATTTCAGCCGGCTATCCCCACCAGTCATACCGTTCTACGTACTCGTCGAAGTAGTCATCAAGCCGCAGGCCGAGAGCTTCCGCCTGGCTGACAATGTACTGCTGGGCCGTAGGGTCAATAAGGTATTCCCCTTTACGGGCGAGGTAATAGTTCTTACGCCCGAAGTAGGAAATAAGCCGCAAGCGGAATGTGCCCGCCACCCGAACCGTCAGCAACTCTGCCACCCGGGTGAAACCGCGGGCGTAGCGCACCGGCGTATTCGGACGGTAATATTCGCACTCTCCTTTCATCGACTCCAACTTCCGGGGACTAAGCGTAGGCAGGAACGGATATTGCGGGGAAGCGTTCCGCAAGGCTATATAGCGCAGGCAGGTAAAGCGTTTCGTACAATCGGCAGAGGCACATACACCGAAGTTGTAAGGCGCCTGCGAATTCTCTAAGTTATTCATTTATTTTACAGATTAGTTTGTCTCAACGCTTCATAGACAGCCGGATGCAGGAAATAGCGCACGTCCCTGCCCTCTTCCATCGCCTGGCGGATAAAGGTAGAACTTATTTCGAATGTGGGCGAAGAGGCCAGTTTTACATTTTGAGGTAAAGTATTCCCGTCCACCGCATAACCGGGACGGGGATAAATAAGAATAAAGTTTTCCGCAAGAATACGCTCCGACTGATACCAGCGGGAAAAGAGCGCCCAGTTATCAGAACCTATGATAAGGTGGAAAGTATCCTGCGGGTAAGCCTGTTTCAATTTATCAAGCGTATGGACGGTATAAGACGGGCGCGGCAGATGAAACTCGAAATCGGAAGCCCGGAACTTGGGATACCCCTCGATGGCAAGCCGCACCAGCTTCAGGCGAAGCTCATCGCTCATCAGAGAAACTTCTTCTTTCAGCGGATTATGCGGTGTCACCATAAACCAAACCTCGTCCAACCCTTCGTATTCACAAAGATAATTGGCAAGAGCCAGATGTCCGATATGTACCGGATTGAACGAACCGCTGAAAATACCTATATTCACTTGGTAAATTGAAAATTAAGAATTGAGAATTAAAAAATGCCGGAGACTATGCTATCAAAGTTCTCCTTTCAGACGCTTCCAACAGCCGTAAATATTTACGCCGCTTATGAACATCACGATAAGCATGGCTGCGGTCGGAGTGTATTCCTTCAGGTCGACATTCAATATAGCCAAAACAATAGCTCCCAGGAACAGAACGATATTCAGGACTAACAGGAGCTTATTGGCTCTCGGCGATAGCTTTTTGATTTTTGTCCGCTTCATCGGTTCAAGAATTGAGTTATTACTTTTAAAGCTTCCGCTTTAGCCGTCTCCAAATCATCGTTCACAATCACCGTATCGAACTTCGGCGCGAAACCCAGTTCGTATTCGGCTTTCGCCACACGGCTCTCAATTACTTCGGGAGCATCCGTGCCGCGGCCTACCAAACGCTTCCGCAGTTCTTCCACCGAGGGCGGCTGGATAAAAACGGACAAGGCACGCTCTCCGTAGAATTTCTTGATATTACAACCGCCCACTACATCTACGTCGAATACAACATTCTGTCCGGCCGCCAACTGCTTTTCCACCTGCGCTTTCAGCGTTCCGTAAAAGCGGTCCTGATACACTTCTTCGTATTCCAGAAACTCATCATTGGCGATGCGGCTCCGGAACTCTTCAGGAGCGAGGAAGAAATATTCCACACCATTCCGTTCGGCGCCGCGTGGCGGACGGCTGGTTGCGGAGATAGAAAAAGCCAGGTTCAGGTTCTGCGTCAGCAGATAGTTGATAATTGTGGACTTGCCCGAACCGGAGGGGGCGGAAAATATAATCAGTTTACCCATCTATGGTATTTGCTATTTGACGATTGACAATTTACTATTTAATACGCTGCATGAATATTCGGGACTTGTTCCTTACATCACATTCAGGACTTGTTCCTTAATCTGCTCCAACTCATCTTTCATCTGCACTACAATCTTCTGCATTTCAGCGTGATTGGATTTACTGCCCAAAGTATTGATTTCGCGTCCCATCTCCTGCGCGATAAAGCCTAACTTCTTGCCTTGTCCGCTGCCGCTCTCGAGCGTGCTGATAAAGTATTTCAGATGATTGGAAAGACGTTGCTTCTCTTCATTGACATCAAGTTTCTCAATATAGTAGATAAGTTCCTGTTCCAAACGGTTCTTATCATAATCTACGCTCAATGTCTTTTCAAGGGCATCCGTGATACGGTCTTTGACCTTTCCTACCCGTTCCTGCTCGTACGGGGCGACCGACTCAAGCAACCGGGCTATATTCCCGATTTTCTCACGGAACTTCTTCTCCAACGCCGCGCCTTCCTGCTTGCGGAAATCTATCAGATGCCCGATAGCCTCTTCTACCGCTACGTGAGCCACCGCCCACTCCTCGTCACTCAATTCCTGCGTTTCATTCTTCGTCATTACGTCCGGCATACGAAGCAGTGTAGCAAACCAATCGGCAGGTTCGGGGATACCGGCAGACGCGGAAATCTCCTTAATCCGCTTATAGTACGCCTCTACCAACTCCTGGTTGATAGGAGTGGCCAGTTGTTCCGCATCTTTCTTTTCAATCCAAAGGCTGAAATCGACCTTGCCGCGTTCCAGCATCCTGGATATTTCATTGCGGATTTCCATTTCCTTTTCCCTGTAAAGCGGAGCGATACGGGCAGACAAATCCATAGCTTTGCTGTTGAGCGACTTAATTTCAACATTGATTTTCTTATCGGGCAATTCGGCAGTTGCTTTGCCATAGCCTGTCATAGATTGTATCATAACAGTATAATTTTATTTTCTTAGCTAATTATCAAAGAGTTACAATCCGCGTAAATCTCTCTCGCCCGTAACTCTTCTCCAAAATATCCGACAAAGATAGCTATTCTCAATGATTATTTATTGCATTCATTGAGAATTCTTTGAGCAAATGTCAAACCAAGCTTTCCTACAAACAACTTGTGTAATCGAAACAAATCACGTAAATTTGCCACAATAAAATTCAGAATAGAAGTTATGTCATGTATCTTGCACATTGAAACGTCCACTTCAGCCTGCTCCGTAGCTGTGAGCGAAGACGGGCAGAACGTTTTCAAAAAAGAAGACCTGAACGGTCCTTCACACGCAGTATCATTGGGAGTATTCGTGGACGAGGCGTTGTCGTTTGCCGACAGCCATGCCATGCCGCTGGATGCCGTTGCCGTAAGTTGCGGCCCCGGTTCGTACACAGGATTACGCATCGGTGTATCCATGGCGAAAGGCGTTTGTTATGGCCGGAACCTGCCTCTCATCGGCCTTCCTACCCTGAAGGTGCAATGCGTGCCGGTGTTGCTTTATCACGACGATTTACCGGAAGATGCATTGCTGTGCCCTATGATTGACGCCCGGCGCATGGAAGTGTACGCCGCCGTGTACGACCGCGCACTGAAACCCGTACGTGACATAGCAGCGGACATTGTAGATGAAAACTCATACCGGGAGTTCTTGGATAAGTCCCCCGTCTACTTCTTCGGTGACGGTGCGGCCAAATGCAAAGAAAAGATAGTCCATCCCAATGCGCATTTCATCGACGGTATCCGTCCACTGGCAAGCATGATGTTTCCACTGGCGGAAAAGGCAATAGCCGAAGAAGATTTTAAAGACGTCGCCTACTTCGAACCGTTCTATTTGAAAGAGTTCGTAGCGAGCCAACCGAAAAAACTTATTTAGTGATGAGTGTTTAGTGATTAGTGATTAATGCCATGCGGCATAATAGCGCAGCCTACTAATCGCTAAACACTAATCATTAATCACTAATCACTAATCATTAATCGTTAATTACTAAAAGATTATGCAATATAATACTCAACAAAAACGGATGCCTTTGCCCGAATACGGACGCAGTATCCAAAACATGGTAGACCACGCATTGACAATCGAAAACCGCTCCGAACGTCAACGTTGTGCAAACACGATTATCAACATCATGGGAAATATGTTTCCCCACTTGCGTGATGTACCCGATTTCAAGCATAAACTTTGGGACCATCTTGCCATCATGTCCGACTTCAAGCTGGACATTGATTATCCATACGAAATTATCCGCAAAGATAATTTGAAAACCAAACCGGAAACAGTCCCTTATCCCAGTACCAAAATACGTTACCGCCACTACGGCCGTACTTTGGAAGTACTGATTAAGAAAGCCATCGACTTCCCCGAAGGAGACGAGAAGCAAAATCTCGTTGCACTGATATGCAACCACATGAAGAAAGACTATATGTCCTGGAATAAGGATACTATCGACGACCGCAAAATAGCGGACGACCTTGCAGAACTGTCCGACGGCAAACTGCAAATGACCGATAACCTTCTCCGCCTTATGTCTGAACGGATCGAGCAGAATTATCGTCCGAAAATGAATAATCAGAACAACAGGAATAACAATAGAAATAATAAAAGAAAATACTAAATAAAGCGATTAGCGATTAGTGGTCAGTGATTAGCTTTTAATGCCATACGACATCACCCTTCCACCACTAATCGCTAATCACTAACCGCTAATCACTAACCACTACTTCCATGGCCTCATTTGTAATAGAAGGCGGACACAGCCTTTCCGGTGACATTTATCCTCAAGGAGCGAAGAACGAGGTGTTGCAGATTATCTGCGCCACGCTGCTCACCGCCGAAGAGGTGACAGTGCACAACATACCGGATATTCTGGACGTGAATAACCTGATTCAACTGATGCGGGATATGGGAGTGAACGTATCGAAAAAAGGCATCGATACATACAGCTTTCAAGCGGCCAATGTTGATTTTGCCTATTTGGAGAGCGACGAGTTCCTGAAAAGATGCTCCAGCCTGCGCGGTTCGGTTATGCTCGTAGGACCAATGGTAGCGCGCTTTGGCAAGGCTATGATTTCCAAACCGGGCGGAGACAAGATAGGACGCCGCCGTTTGGATACACATTTCATCGGTATACGGAATTTAGGAGCCGACTTTGTTTACAACGAAAGGCGGGAAGTCTACGAAATATCCGCCCGGCAGTTGCAGGGAAGCTATATGTTGCTGGACGAAGCATCTGTAACGGGAACCGCCAATATCGTAATGACGGCTGTACTGGCGAAAGGTAAAACAACCATTTACAATGCCGCCTGCGAGCCTTACATACAACAGCTATGCCGGATGCTGAACCGTATGGGCGCAAAAATAGAAGGCATCGCTTCCAATCTGCTCACCATCGAGGGGGTAGACGAACTGCATGGAACAGACCATACCATTCTTCCGGACATGATTGAAGTAGGAAGCTTCATCGGTATGGCGGCCATGACGAAAAGCGAGCTAACCATCAAGAACGTTTCGCACGAAAACTTAGGTATCATCCCCGACAGTTTCCGGCGTTTGGGCATCAAAATGGAACAACGGGGTGATGATATCCATGTACCTGCACAGGACACCTATCAGATAGAATCCTTTATCGACGGTTCTATCATGACAATAGCCGACGCTCCCTGGCCCGGCCTGACACCGGACTTGCTGAGCGTATTACTGGTAGTCGCCACACAGGCAAAAGGCAGTGTGTTGATTCATCAGAAAATGTTTGAGAGCCGCCTCTTCTTTGTGGATAAACTGATAGATATGGGAGCGCAAATCATTCTGTGCGACCCGCACCGTGCCGTAGTAATCGGACATAATCACGGCTTCAAACTGCGTGGCGGTAATATGACGTCACCGGATATCCGTGCCGGCATCGCTTTGCTGATAGCCGCCATGAGCGCCGACGGTATCAGCCGTATTCATAACATCGAGCAGATAGACCGGGGATATCAGAACATAGAAGGACGGCTGAATGCGCTCGGAGCGAGAATAACGAGAATATAAACGTGATAAGGCGATAAAACGAGATGATACGAAAAGAAGAAGTATATAAAATAGGTATATTCAACAAACCTCACGGCATTCACGGAGAATTGTCATTCACCTTTACGGATGATATTTTCGACCGTGTAGAGGCTGAATATCTCATTTGCTTGCTGGACGGGATATTCGTACCGTTCTTTATCGAAGAATACCGTTTTCGCTCAGACACCACGGCTCTCGTCAAACTCGAAGGAGTAGATACGGCGGAACGCGCACGGATGTTTACCAACATTGAGGTTTATTTTCCAGTGAAACATGCCGAGGAAGCCGGACCGGGAGAACTCAGTTGGGATTTCTTCGTAGGTTTCCGTATGGAAGAAACGCATCACGGCAAACTGGGTGAAGTAACGGATGTAGATACTTCTACCATCAACACTTTGTTCGTGGTAGATTATAAAGGAGAAGAATTGCTGATTCCGGCACAGGAAGATTTTATTATGGACATCGACCAAAAGCATAAGGTTATTACGGTAGACTTACCGGAAGGATTACTCGCTTTGGACGATACGGAAGAGGTGTAAATAAGGCAGTAAAGTGTAAGGTTCAAAGTATAAATAGAAAAGTTTATAAGTGACAGCGAATAAGAAGAAAAAAAGAAGAAAAGCCTTCTGGAGTAATATCAAGTTCAAATACAGGCTGACCATTACGAACGAGAATACCCTCGAGGATATTGTCACATTACGTGTGTCCAAACTGAACGGAATCTCCGTACTGCTTTCCGTACTGACGGTACTCTTTCTTATCGCCTCTCTGATTGTCGCTTTCACTCCGTTGCGCAATTACCTGCCCGGATATATGAACAGTGAAATTCGCGCACAGGTCGTAGAGAACGCCTTGCGTGTGGATTCACTCCAGCAACTGGTGGACAGACAGAACCTGTACATAATGAATATTCAGGATATTTTCCAGGGTAGAATAAAAGCCGATACGGTTCATTCCATTGACTCGCTGACGACTGTACGGGAAGATTCACTCATGGAACGTACGCAACGCGAGGCTGAATTCCGTAAACAGTACGAAGAAACGGAAAAATACAACCTGACAAGTATCACCTCACGCCCCGAAGTAGACGGACTGATATTCTACCGTCCCACCCGCGGTATGATTTCATCTCCCTTCAATGCCGAAAAGAAACACTTCGGAACGGATATAGTCGCCAATCCGGGAGAAAGCGTATTGGCTACTCTGGACGGAACGGTCATTCTGAGCACCTACACAGCCGAAACCGGCTATTTGATAGAAGTACAGCATAATCAGGATTTTGTATCCGTCTACAAGCATTGCGGTTCTCTGTTGAAACGTGAAGGCGATACCGTAAAAGGCGGAGAAGCCATTGCTCTGGTAGGAAATACCGGACAACTGACAACCGGACCGCATCTGCACTTCGAGTTGTGGCACAAAGGAAGGGCGGTGAATCCGGAACTTTATATTGTATTTTGAGAATGAGAAATAAAATATAAAGTAAGACATAAGGTATAATTTATAAATCTGAAATCATAAAACTGATGAAGAAACAAATTGCCATACTTGGCTCTACCGGTTCTATCGGTACACAGGCATTACAGGTCATAAAGGAACATCCCGACCAATACGAAGCCTATGTACTGACTGCTAATAACCGGGTAGATGATCTGATTGCCCAGGCTCGCAAGTTCAAGCCCGAAGCAGTGGTAATAGCAAACGAAACGAAATATCAACAACTGAAAGACGCGCTTGCCGACCTGCCGATTAAAGTGTATGCCGGTGAAGAAGCTTTATGCCAAATTGTAGCGGAAGCTCCTATCGACATGGTACTGACCGCCATGGTGGGCTATGCCGGACTGAAGCCGACCATGAACGCCATTCGCGCGCGCAAAGTGATAGCCCTCGCCAACAAGGAAACATTAGTCGTAGCAGGCGAACTCATCAATGACTTGGCGCGTTTCAGCGGCACTCCTATCCTACCGGTGGATTCCGAACATTCCGCCGTATTCCAGTGTTTAGCCGGAGAGGTAGGCAATCCCATCGAGAAAGTTATACTGACAGCCTCCGGCGGTCCGTTCCGCACTTGTACAATGGAACAGCTCGCCACCGTAACCAAAGCACAGGCTTTGAAACACCCCAATTGGGATATGGGAGCCAAAATCACAATAGACTCTGCTTCCATGATGAACAAAGGCTTTGAAGTGATTGAAGCAAAATGGCTGTTCGGCGTACGCCCCGACCAGATAGAAGTAGTGGTACATCCGCAATCCGTCATTCACTCGATGGTACAGTTTGAGGACGGAGCGGTAAAAGCACAGTTGGGAATGCCGGATATGCGATTGCCCATTCAATACGCATTCTCTTATCCGGAACGCCTGAAAGCGTCTTTCCCCCGACTGGACTTCAAGCTATGTACAGACCTGACATTCGAGCAACCGGATACGAAACGTTTCCGTAATCTGGCGCTGGCATACGAAGCCTTGCATCGCGCAGGAAATATGCCATGTATCGTCAATGCCGCCAATGAAGTGGTAGTAGCCGCTTTCTTACGGGACGAAATATCGTTCCTCGGCATGAGCGATGTCATTGAGAAGACAATGGCACGCGTCTCTTTTATACAGAAACCTACTTACGAAGACTATGTAGCAACTGACGCAGAAGCCAGACGAATAGCCAAAGAACTGATAGTTAAAAATTAAATTGTAAATAATAAAATAGTAAATAATTAGATGGAAACATTCTTGATCCGTGCCCTGCAACTTATAATGAGCCTTTCATTGCTCGTAATAATCCATGAAGGCGGGCACTTCCTCTTCGCCCGCTTATTTAAGACACGAGTGGAAAAATTTTGTTTATTCTTTGACCCGTGGTTCACTCTGTTCAAGTTTAAACCGAAAAACAGTGAAACAGAATACGGCATCGGTTGGTTACCTTTAGGCGGGTATGTCAAAATCGCAGGTATGATAGACGAATCCATGGATACCGAACAGATGAAACAGCCTGTACAACCGTGGGAATTCCGTGCCAAACCGGCATGGCAACGTCTGCTGATTATGGTAGGCGGTGTATTGTTCAATTTCCTGTTGGCGTTGTTCATCTATTCCATGATACTCTTTACCTGGGGAGACGAATATGTACCTTTGCAGAAAGCTCCGCTGGGTATGGACTTCAACGAAACGGCTAAAGCGATCGGCTTCCGTGACGGTGATATATTAGTTTCCGCCGACGGCGTTCCTTTTGAACGCTATGGAGGAGATATGCTGACAAGCATCGTCGATGCACGTCAGGTTACCGTATTGCGTGACGGACAGGAAGCATCCGTATACATTCCCGAAGATATGATGGAACGCCTGCTTGCCGACAGTGTTCGCTTCGCTTCATTCCGCTACCCGTTTGTCATTGACAGTATTATGCCGGGACAGCCTGCCGCACTTGCCGGATTACAACCGGGCGACAGTATCACGCAATTGGACGGACGCAATATTGCTTACTTCGACTTTAAAGAAGAAATGCAGAACCGGCAAAAAGCGGCTGACGACAGTACCGGCCGTCTCCTCACCCTGACTTACGTCAGAGCCGGAGTAGCGGATACCGTAACGCTGACCGCAGATTCTTTATATCAAATCGGCATCGCCGCATCCCTGCAGACAAACAAGCTGCTACCTGTTGTCAAGAAAGAATATAGTTTCTTCTCGTCTATTCCTGCCGGAGTTACTTTGGGGGTAAATACGCTGAAAGGGTATGTCAGCCAGATGAAGTATCTTTTCTCTAAAGAGGGCGCCAAGCAACTTGGCGGTTTCGGAACAATCGGTAGTATATTCCCTGCAACATGGGACTGGTATCAGTTCTGGTACATGACGGCATTCCTTTCGATTATACTCGCTTTCATGAACATTCTGCCCATTCCGGCATTGGACGGCGGACATGTTTTGTTCCTCATCTACGAGATTGTAGCACGTCGCAAACCCAGCGATAAGTTTATGGAGCGTGCACAAATGGTGGGAATGTTCCTGTTATTCGGCCTGCTAATCTGGGCAAACTTTAACGATATACTCCGGTTCTTTTTCTGATAACAAGATACAAAAAAACACATCGTCTGTTATGGTCAAACAGATGATGTGTTCAGTACTGACAGATGGTGCATTTCATATAAACGTATCATCTGTTTTTTTATATTCTTATACCAAGTGTGCAATCCACTCCTCGCGGTCGCCCGGCAGAAGGTCGATAACCGGAATCTCAACCATTGTATAGCAACCCGGTTGCTGACGCATTGCGGCACGCGCCACACATACCAGCACTTGCGCGGTAAGCGCAGGATTATTGATACGCATATTGAATTCGAACAACTGGTTCTGCGTTTTTCCTGAAACGCCTTTACGGGTCAGGTTTACACCATGTCCCATATCGAGCAACGCGTCTACGCTCGGAACAAGTTTCACATGCGTCTCATCATTTACAAAATACGGATCGGCCTTGATAGCGGCAGCTACTTTCTCAAATTCGTAACCGTCGTTCAGCTCGATGTAGACCATACGGCGATGTATACCCGTACCGGTAGGAATAGTCATTGAGAGGGCAGCTTTTACACCTTCGATGGCTTTTACCGCCACCGTATGTCCCATACTCATACCCGGACCGAAGTTGGTATAAGTAATTCCCTTCGGCGCAATAGCTTCCAGCAAGGTGCGTACAACGGAATCGCTTCCCGGATCCCAACCCGCAGAAATAATAGAAACAGTGTTATGAGCTTTCGCTTCAGTATCCAGGGTACGACGTAATGCCGGAATGCCGGTATGAATATCGAAACTGTCTACCGTGTGAATTCCAAGCGCCAATATCTCTTTAGCATATTTCTCAACGCTACGTGTAGGAGTACAAAGGATGGCCACATCCACATCCTTCAGCTCTTTAATATCTTTCACAACGGAATACTCACTCAATTCCGCAGGACGGTTCTCCGCCCCCGCACGACGTACTACTCCGGCTATTTCAAAATCAGGAGCCGCTTGTAATGCCTCAAGTACAAAATGTCCGATATTGCCATAACCAACGATGGCTGCTCTTACTTTTTTCATCTTTTTACCGATTTTAGTTATCAACTTTCTATTTTATGAGCGCAAAAGTAAGCATTTTCATTTATATCTTAGTATAGAAGACTTCAAGTTTCACAGAGTTTTTCTTTTTTTAGAGACTAAAAGTCAATAATAATTCCTACATTCGCAGAATAGGAATAATAATTATATGATAGAATACATTAAAGGTGAAATTGCCGAGTTGAGTCCGGCAAGCGCAATTATAGACTGTAACGGTTTGGGGTATGCCGCAAATATCTCCTTGAACACATATGCCGCCATACAAGGAAAAAAAAGCTGCAAACTATATATTTATGAAGCTATCCGTGAAGATGCATATATCCTTTATGGTTTTGCAGACAAGCAAGAACGTGAGTTGTTTCTGCTGTTGATTTCCGTATCAGGTATCGGTGGCAATACGGCCCGTATGATTCTTTCAGCCTTATCCCCCTCCGAGTTGATAAATGTTATCAGCACGGAGAATGCCAATCTGCTGAAAACGGTGAAAGGAATCGGTTTAAAAACAGCCCAGCGTGTGATAGTTGACTTAAAAGACAAAATAAAAACCGGTGGAATGGTTTCCGGAGCGGCCGATATAACCGGTCCTGCCTTTACTGCCGCCAATGCGCAAGTACAAGAAGAAGCTGTGGCCGCCCTCACAATGTTGGGATTCGCACAAGCTCCTTCGCAAAAAGTAGTAATGGCCATCCTAAAGGAAGATGCCAATGCACCGGTAGAACAGGTTATCAAACTGGCTCTGAAAAGATTATAACCCCATACATATTATTCACACATTAAAAGCAAACAAACAATGAAGCCAGTTCCTATTCTCATGAAACAATGGTTGGGCGCCAATGAGCGCACGCGTGTGCTACCCGGTGACCAATGGTATCTCAAATTTGCAGCGAGTATCTTCCCGCTAGTACAACAATCTCCTCTGTTCAAGGAAAACGACTATGTGCAAAAAGACGCCACGGTCTCGCTCTGTATGTATTTTCAAGATGTAATTGCCCAGACCGGCGGTTGGAAAACATTCACCGAATCATATTATGCGCTGTATAATACGTATCTTCCTTTCTATCGGTTATCCGACAGCTACATCCCCGATGAAATCAATCCGGAAGATATTGCATTTGTACTGTGGACATTAAAATCCCACTTCGCACTCTATGGACCGGATGAATACACATTGCAAGATCCGTATGATAAGGACTTGCTGGATTTGGCTCAAGAAGTTTATAAACTGATGGATGAAGAATTTGAAGAAGCGCCTATCAACGAAGAACCCTCTTCATTTTTATGGGTAATGGGACCGGATTTGTTAGATATGCCTTCCACTCCTCTTCCGGAAATCACTCCTGAAACAAAATTGAGCAAGGATGTTGAACATTGCCTGGAATACAGCGGTGGCAAATCTTTACTATACTTTGCTACCTATAAAGAACTCTGCAAATTCTTTGTTGAAGTCCTGAGATGGGAAGATACTCCTTCCGCTCTACTCCCCGACTTAGAGTATAAGAAAGAATTCGTAATATACGCCAATGCCAAAGGCATGCTAATAGCCCATAATGTAGCCGCCTATTTTTGTGAAGGGCACAACCCGATGTATAATGCCGAACGCGCTGCTGCCGAAGGCTACAAACTCTTTTGCCGTCCGGGAACCTGCCCGTTCGACTTAATAAAGTACGGTATGCTCAAAGGAATATTACCTGACGTGCAGCTTCCATTTACCAACGGCAAAGAAGTATTACAGAAAAATTGGGACTTTATCGCCCGTTATTATCTATGTGAATATTATGAAGGTGAGTAAAAACACACAATCGCACCCCAATCGGAACAATAAAGCCAAACCTACAGGAAAGAGAATCGGTAAATCAAAACCATCCAAGGCTAATAACCAATTGAACAGAAGGGTGAAGTGAGTGATAAGCGGTTAGCGATTAATGATAAGTGATAAGTGATAAGTGATTAGTGATTAGTGATTGCCATACGGCATAATTGTCAGCTAATCACTTATCACTAATCGCTAACCGCTTATTGTTTATTGTTTATCATAATTCTATGATTTCCTCTTTGCACAAAGTCAGTTTCTCCAAACCATCGGTTGTTACAGCCCATGAGTTTTCAATTCCGACAGGACCTATACCGGGCAAAACGATTTTGGGTTCCAGAGCAAAGACCATACCCGGCTCCAACTCCTGCTTCATACGGGGCGCCAGTACGGGCATTTCATTTATTTCCAGACCAATGCCATGACCTATGAATTTCGCTTTTTGGTCTACTCCCATAAAGTAATCCGCAAAACCGGCTTTCGTTACTATTTCAATAGCTTTGTTGTACATATCTTCACAAACAGTTCCCGGTTTTGCCATCGCCGCAATCTCCTCTTGTATTTCTATACACGTCTGATGCGCGGTATATGCCTGTTCCGGCAACCTGCCTATGGAAAATACACGGCTCATATCACCCATATAGCCATAGAAATTTCCACCCATATCTACCATAAAGCACTGTCCCGCTTGCAGGAGAGTACCACTCACACCGCCCGGCAAGGAAGGATCGAGCCCTTTACCGCCCAATGCAAAATCATACGGAGAGGGAACCGCCGCATTGTCACCGGCCAAAAGACTTCCCATAAAAATCTCCATACTCTGTCCGAATACGCGGAATATCCCCAAACATCCCTCCAAACGCATCAACCGTTCTATTTCAATGGATAGCTGACGGTCGGTCATTCCCGGCTGATAAACCGAGGGAATCTGTTCGTACGCCTTTGTGTGGGCAGCTCCGGAACGGCGGAACATTTCAATTTCTATCGGAGTTTTTACACTTCGAGCCTGACGAATCAACGCGGTACCGCAAGGCACAACCTCTGTTTCGGGAAAACAGGCAGCCAAGCGATTATATTCCGTAAAGGATAGTTCATCACCTTCCAGCATCAACTTAGCAGGCAAAGGCAAACCACATTCCTTCAACAATTCGGTAATTTGTTCCGGCTTACGGATAGGATGGATATGTTCGCCCTCGATATCATTAGGGCGTTTTATGAACAAACGCGCAGGAGCATTCAACGGCAAATATAAATATCCGCTGACAACGCGACCGTACGTATAGATTAAGTTTACATTGCAGGTGATAAGAGCAGCATCAATGCCCTGCTGCACCATGAGAACACGTATCTTATCACGTCTTAATTTCAATTCCGGTTGTAACATCTCTTTGTTATTTATTATTCTGGAATGCAAAGGTAAGAAAAATAGTGATTAATCATTAACCGCCCATCATTAAAAAAGATGCTGCCCACACCTTCGCAGGCCGGGGCAGCACAAACCACAAATACAAATACAACTAAACAAAGTTTTTCCTTAGATAATTCCCTGACCCATCATGGCATGGGCTACTTTCATGAAACCGGCAATATTAGCGCCTTTCACATAGTTAATGTAACCGTCAGGTTCGGTTCCGTATTTCACACACTGGGTATGGATACCGTGCATAATGGCGTGAAGTTTTTCATCCACTTCGGCTGCACTCCAGCTGATATGCATAGCATTCTGTGACATTTCCAAACCACTGGTAGCCACACCGCCCGCATTCACAGCCTTACCCGGTGCATACATAATCTTGTTTTCGATAAATAGGTCGATGGCTTCGGGCGTACATCCCATATTGGAGATTTCACCTACGCAAGTCACCTTATTATCAATCAGATGCTGTGCGTCTTCACCATTCAGCTCATTCTGCGTTGCGCAAGGCAAGGCGATATCGGCTTTCACTTCCCACGGACGTTTACCCGGAACAAAAGTAGAACCCGGGAATTCATCGGCATACGGAGCTACAATATCATTGCCCGATGCACGAAGCTCCAACATATAATCTATCTTTTCGCCACTGATACCGTTCGGGTCATAAATATAACCGTCGGGACCTGAAATGGTAATGACTTTCGCCCCCAACTGGGTAGCTTTGGTAGCTGCTCCCCAAGCCACGTTTCCGAAACCGGAGATGGCAACCGTCTTACCTTTAATATCGATACCTTTGGTTTCCAACATCTGATGTACAAAATACAATCCGCCAAATCCTGTTGCTTCAGGACGTATCAATGAGCCGCCGAATTCCAACCCTTTACCGGTGAAAGTTCCCGTAAACTCACGCGTCAGCTTCTTATACATACCGAACATATAACCCACTTCACGGCCGCCCACACCGATATCACCGGCAGGCACATCCATATCCGGACCAAGATGACGCCATAATTCAAGCATGAAAGCCTGGCAGAAACGCATCACTTCCGCATCGCTCTTACCGCGCGGAGAGAAATCGGAACCACCTTTACCACCCCCCATAGGCAGAGTAGTCAACGCATTTTTGAAGGTTTGTTCAAATCCCAAGAATTTCAGAATAGAGAGATTTACAGAAGCATGGAAACGGATACCGCCTTTGTACGGACCGATGGCGTTATTGAACTGTACACGATAACCGAGGTTCGTCTGCACCTCGCCTTTATCATCTACCCACGTAACGCGGAAAGTAAAAATACGGTCAGGTTCAACCAATCGTTCTATAATCTTTGCCTTCTCGAACTCAGGATGCTGATTGTAGATATCTTCGATAGAAAGAAGTACTTCCTTTACGGCTTGAAGATATTCAGACTCGCCGGGATGCTTTGCCTCCAAAGAGGACATGATACGTTCGATATTCATAATATTACGTTTTAAAGGTTCTTACCTCGTTATTCAATAATCATTCGAGCAAAATGTCAATAAATAACATTGCAAATATAGGAAAACTTTTCAAAACACCTAAACTTTACGGCAATATTTTGATTAAATAATAATAAAACGTCAAATCTCATAAATTATAAAGAATAACAAAAACAGAATTGAGCAGCGCCATACAAGTGTCTTGCAAAGGTAATTCTTCATTCTTCATTCCTCATTCTTCATTTAAATTGCTACTTTTGTCCTCCGAACTAATAAACCATGAGAAAACATGCTTAGTAAGTTTAAACTAAATCAGCTCTATTTCAAAGATACGCAGTTTGCAAACCTCATGACACGACGTATCTTCAATGTGCTTTTAATCGCCAACCCTTATGATGCTTTCATGCTGGAAGACGATGGCCGTATCGACGAAAAAATCTTCAATGAATATACCTCGCTCTCCCTGCGTTACCCGCCGCGCTTTACACAGGTATCTACTTGCGAGGAAGCGCTGGCCCAACTATCGTCCATGCCATACGACCTTATCATATGTATGCCGGGAACAGGAGATAACGAGGGATTTGACGTAGCGCGAACCATCAAAGGACGATACGAGCATATTCCCATGGTAATTCTAACGCCGTTCAGTCATGGCATTACCAAACGTATTGCCAACGAGGACCTCAGTTCGTTCGATTATATCTTCTGCTGGTTGGGAAATACCGATTTACTGGTGTCCATCATCAAACTGATTGAGGACAAAATGAATCTGGAGCATGACGTCAGTGAAGTGGGCGTACAGATTATTCTTCTGGTAGAGGACGGAATCCGCTTCTACTCCTCTATCCTGCCCAATCTTTATAAATTCGTATTGAAGCAGAGCCAGGAATTTTCTACCGAAGCGCTGAATGCCCACCAACGTACGCTACGCATGAGAGGACGCCCTAAAATCGTCCTTGCGCGTACCTATAATGAAGCAATCGGCATATACGAAAAATACAAAAACAATATACTGGGAGTTATCACAGACGTTCGCTTCCCCCGTGTAGAACGTGGTGAAAAAGACGCGCTTGCCGGTATCAAGTTATGCGCCGCCATACGAAAGGAAGATCCGTTTGTCCCGTTGATTATACAATCTTCCGAATCGGATAACGTTTCGTACGCAGCTAAATATGATGCGTCTTTCATCGATAAAAACTCCAAGAAGATGGACGTAGACCTGCGACGTATCGTATCGGACAATTTCGGTTTCGGCGACTTCATCTTCCGTAATCCCGATACGCTGGAAGAGATTGCCCGCGTCAAAAACTTGAAAGAACTCCAAAACATCCTTTTTGCGGTTCCGGCAGAGTCGTTCCTCTATCATATCAGCCGCAATCATGTGAGCCGCTGGCTCTATTCGCGTGCCATGTTCCCCATTGGCGAGTTCTTGAAGCCTATTACCTGGAACAGTCTTCAGGATGTAGATGCCCACCGTAAAATCATTTTTGAGGCAATCGTAAAGTATCGCAAGATGAAGAATCAGGGTGTGGTGGCTGTCTTTAAGCGTGACCGCTTTGACCGCTACTCGAACTTCGCCCGCATTGGCGACGGCTCATTGGGCGGTAAAGGACGTGGCCTGGCATTCATTGACAATATGGTGAAGCACCATCCGGAATTCGACGAATTTGAGAATGCCCACGTCGCCATACCCAAAACGGTAGTGCTTTGTACGGATGTATTCGACGAGTTCATGGATACCAACAACCTGTATCAAATAGCCCTCTCCGATGCGGATGATGATTTGATTTTACGATACTTCCTGAAAGCCAAACTGCCCGACCGCTTGGTTGAGGACTTTTTCACTTTCTTTGATGTAGTAAAATCCCCTATCGCTATCCGTTCTTCCTCACTATTGGAAGATTCGCATTACCAGCCTTTCGCCGGAATATACAATACTTATATGATTCCTTATCTGGACGACAAGTATGAAATGCTCCGCATGCTCAGCGATGCCATCAAGGGAGTTTACGCTTCTGTATATTTCCGTGATTCAAAAGCCTATATGCAAGCAACAAGCAACGTTATCGACCAGGAAAAAATGGCAGTCATCCTGCAAGAGGTAGTCGGAAATCAGTATGGCGACCGCTACTATCCATCCATGTCGGGTGTAGCACGCTCGCTCAACTACTACCCTATCGGAGATGAAAAGGCGGAAGAGGGCATTGTCAATCTGGCACTCGGATTGGGTAAATATATTGTAGACGGCGGTATGACACTTCGTTTCTCTCCCTATCACCCCAACCAGGTCTTGCAAACCAGCGAGATGGAGATTGCACTAAAAGAAACCCAAACGCGTTTTTATGCGCTCGACCTGCGTAATGCCGGTCATAACTTCTCCATTGATGACGGTTTCAACCTATTGAAATTACATGTTAAAGAGGCTGAGAAAGACGGTTCCCTCAATTATATAGCTTCCACCTATGACCCTTACGACCAGATAATCCGTGACGGTTTATATCCGGGTGGGCGTAAAGTGATCACCTTTGCCAATATCTTGCAGCATGATGTATTCCCACTGCCCCGTATCCTACAATTGGCATTGAAATACGGACAGCAGGAAATGCGCCGCCCTGTTGAAATCGAATTCGCAGCTACCATGAGCCGGGAAAAAGACAAGACCGGCACATTCTATCTGTTACAAATCCGTCCGATTGTCGATAGTAAGGAAATGCTTGATGAAGACCTTACAGCCATTCCCGATGAACAACTATTGCTCCGTTCCAACAATTCATTGGGACATGGAATAATGAATGAATTGCAGGATGTAATTTACGTAAAAACTGATGATTACAGCGCTTCCCACAATCAGGAAATAGCCTGGGAGATAGAAAAACTGAACCAGCAATTCTTGAACGAAGGAAAGAACTACGTCCTGATAGGCCCGGGCCGCTGGGGCAGTAGCGATACATGGCTCGGCATTCCTGTAAAATGGCCTCATATCAGTGCAGCACGTATTATTGTAGAAGCCGGGCTGACAAACTATCGTGTCGATCCCAGCCAGGGAACGCACTTTTTTCAGAACCTGACTTCTTTCGGTGTCGGTTATTTCACAATCAACGCGTTTATAAATGACGGTGTATATAATCAAGACTTTCTGAATGCGCAACCTGCTGTACATGAGACCAAATACCTGCGTCATGTACACTTTGAACATCCGATAACAGCTAAGATGGACGGAAAGAAAAAGCAAGGAATAGTATTACTACCCGAACCGTAACATTTTATAATTAAAAATAAGCTAAAAAGTACATTAATCAACTTTTCTTTTTTTGTAGGAAATGGGACAAATGATGTCCCATTTTTCATTTATCGCTGTAAAATAGAGCTTTACACGGTTATTTTATTGCCAAAAAACAGTATCTTTGCGCCCAGTTTCAAGTTTTAATAGGTAAAAAAGATAATTAAGTATTGTCAATGGGCAAAAAATACACAACTATTTTAACTCTGTTTGTCATAATATCAGTTTTATTCGCGGGATGCGAACAAGACGAAAGACATGCTACAGGTTATGGCACAATGAACATACAACTATCCGCTAATCCAAGCATGATAGAAGTAGGCAGTTCATCCGATACACGCGGTCAATCCGATAAGCAATCGGCTATTACGACCACCCGTATGGAAGAAGTACCGGAAGCGTCATCATTTTCATTATCTTTATCCAATGAAAAGGCAGAAGTGAAGCATTGGGATTCTTATGCAGACTTTAAAGAAGGAGAGAAAATAGCTATTGGCAATTACACGCTGAAGGCCTACTATGGTGACGAAAAGAAAGAAGGTTTTAATGCTGCCTACTATGAAGGAAGTACAAATATCCAGATCCTTGAGAATCAGAATACCACTGCTGACATCACCTGCTACATAGCCAATGTACAGCTTACCGTGATTTGTTCAGAAGCTGTTCAAAAGTATTTTACAACATTTGAGATGCAGGCCCGTTCAAACACCGGCACAACTATTGATATTGCAAAAGACGACCAACGTCCTGTCTATTTAAAGCCCGGCAGTTTACAACTTGAAGCAAAAGTAAAAAAACAAAATGGTATAGGACAAACTTTAAGACTACTGGATATTGATGAGACCGAAGCACGCCAGCACTACATTATTCAAGTCGATGTAAATGGTGGTGATACGGGAAGTGGAACATTGAACATTACCTATAATACCGTCAAATCCGAAGAGGTTGTAACAATAGATATTTCGGACGCATCGCTCAATTTAAAAGCTCCGGAATTTACTGCGCAAGGTTTTGATAACGGTCAAACTATTACCTTACGTGAAGGTTCTCAACCGGAATCAATGAAAGTTACTTTAAATGCCCGTGCAGGTATCAGAGAGTGTGATTTACTTATAGAATCTCCTTATTTGAATTCTGAACCAGTAGGAATAGATGGTTTAGTGAAGCTTGTGCCTACAAGTGATGCCGCCAAAGCGATGAAACAGAAAGTAGTAGACAAAGGACTACGTCTTCTCGGACTGGAGGATGGAAAGATAGAACGGTTGGCATTGATTGACTTTACACAATTAATAATGAATATGGTATGTACCGGAGATAATGACGAATCCAGTAAGTTTACCCTACGTGCAGTGGATAAACGAGGTGTAGTACATGAAACGGAACTCTCCTTTACTACTACTTTGCAAAGCAATCAATTCTCATTCCCTGCAATTGCCAAAACGGTACTTATTGGAAGCACTGAAGCCGAAGCAGAAATTAACCTCTTAACATCCGGCATTACAGGAGAACAGGATGTTAATAATGTTATCTTTGAATACAAAAATGAAGCGAGCGAATGGGTAAAAGCTACCACCGAATGGGTAAGCGATAATACAGAAGAGGTCAAAAAACATAAAGTAAAAATCAAGAAGTTGCCCGAAATACATAGAAACTTAGTAGTACGCGCACGATATGGTAGTAAAATTTCTGAAGAACAGACATTGAGCTACCATATACCAGAATTTACTATTACGGCTGATGAGAATGACATCTGGGCACGGAAAGCAACTTTACAGGTAAAAGCTAACACAGTAGAAGCTCAAAATGCAGTACTGAAATATTTAAAATTGACATACAACGGTTCTGAAATATCAACTACGCGAAAAGGAAATACATACTTGTGGAGTGGATTAGAACCTGGAGTTACATATACCATAGTCGGAATATGCAATGAAGGTGGAGAGGTTACAAATAATGTAGAATACTCCTTACTAACAGAAGCAAAAATACAGTTGCCCAATCCAACATTTAACGAATGGACTTCTGGACGTTACAACGGGACAACTATAAATAAAGGTGGCCCATGGGCAAAACGAGGAGCTGGATTCGATTTTTCTGGATATACAACAACAGAAGAATATCAAAAAACAACATTAAGTGTAAATACGCCTGTAGCATGGGAAAATGTAAATGAAAAAACAATGCCAAATTTAACAGGAAATGCTGTTAATACTTGGTATATTGTACCCTCTACAGATAAAGTCATAATTGATGATAACACATATGTAAGAATAAGGAATGTAAGTTGGAGTGGAGTAGGAGGCGATATTTCCCCATTAGGTAGTATTGGATATTTTATAAATAAAAACGAATGTTATGCCAGTTTTCCTGGATTTGAACAATTAAATACTCCATCAATAACCTTACAACAATCTGCAGGTCGATTATTTTTAGGTTCTTATTCATATCAAAACGAAAAAGATATAGTAAATGAAGGATATCCTTTCTTTAATCGTCCTTCTCAATTAAAATTTAAATACAAATATACATCCAAAACAAGTGGGCTTACCACCGACAAAGGATATGTAAGAATTATGCTACGGAAAGGTTCTAAAAGTATATTAAAGGATAAAGAATATCTTGAATTAGATTTGGATGAAACAGCTAATATATTAACAAAAACTCTTGATATCCAATACCCATCAGTAGGATGTGAAAAACCAGATAATATATGTATAATGTTTTGTTCTTCTATTGGTGGAAAAGATTGGTTAACGAGCGAAGAAAAAATTGATAATCCAAGTGTTACAAGCCCAGAAAGCAAAGCTCAAGCCTGTGTTACCGGCTCCGAATTATATATTGACGATATTGAATTAATCTATTAATTATATAGATATGAAGAAACTATACACCTTTTTTTATTTATGCTGTATTCTAATCAGTTTTATTGCATGTGATAGAGAAAAAGTAGAATATACAGAAGGAGGCGATCCTCAAATGGTGGATATACGTTTAAAAGAACTTTTAAACGTACAAGTAACAGAAGCTCCTACAGCACGTTCTGTTACAAATACCGATGAATACATTGTTTCATTATACACAAAAGACAATAGTTTAGTAGAATCATGGACTTATAAAGATATGCCGGACTTAATCAGTGTATTATCCGGTGATTATTATATCAAAGCAATGTCCCATCAATTAAAACAGGTGGATACGAAAGCATATTTTGAAGGGACTTCGGAAGTCTTCAGTATTAAGCCAAGTGCTATTACAGAAGTAAAACCGATTACATGTGAAATGAAAAACATAAAAGCGGTGGTTACTTTCGATGAAGCCCTTAAAAAATTTTTGGGGACAGATGTTACCGTTACCATAGTTGTTGGAGAGAACTCCCATACTTATTCAGATATTGAAGAGGCCATCAACAATCCTATCTATTTTGCACCTGCAAAAGGTGAAATTACAGTGGTCTATGTAATCTTTGACGGTACAGTGGATACCTATAAAGAAAACTTTACTAAAACATACTCTGCGACATCAGGCAGTGCAGTGAACATTAACTTTACATTAACAAATGTGAGTGAAGATGTTATCGAAGATTCCGGTTTGGTATCTTTAAAAATGAAAGTAGATTTAAGTGTGACAATTATTGATAAAAATTATAACATCATAGCTGGTGAGGAAACAATCCCTGATGATGAAGATGAAGAAGAAGATAAAACTAAGCCTACTATTACAGGGCGTGGTTTTGATATAAAAGAAGCCCAAAAAGTTCCTTCCAGTGGCCAACTGACGTGTGTAGTGGATATTACTGCTTCTAATCGTTTGACACATTTGTATGTGACGATTGACTCGGAAGTTCTTACCGAAGACGAATTGGCCGGAGTAGGCTTGAAAAAGAGCTTTGATCTTGCTTATCCGGAAGAATTGCAAGAAGGATTAGGTAGTTTAGGATTCCCTGTTGCAGATCAGGTAATCGGACAGAAATCATTAGAATTCAATATTACAACTTTCGTTCCATTGCTTGCCGGTTTAGGTTCCGGTACGCACAAGTTCATAATCAAAGCAGTTGATCAAAACAACGTGGTAACAGAAGAAACGTTGACATTGATTACCGGCAACTAATAAAATATGAAAAAGCTATTTTTATATATCTTATTATGCGTTCTATGCTGTCTGACTTCTTGTAGTGAAGAAGAATTGAACGGCAATGGAATTTTAGCCTTATCGGTTAAGATGGGGGCAAGTGTTCCTTCTACTACCCGCACTCTGCCAACGCTTGATGAACTCAATAACGGCTGTGTCGTCAAACTTCGTAATAGCGATAGTAAACTAATCCGGGAGTACGAAGGAATCAGCACTGTACCTTCAAGTCTAGAATTAGTCACAGGCATGTATACAATAAGCGGGTCAGCCGGCATCAAAGTAGATGCGGCATATGATGCACCTTATTATAGTGGTTCTATGGACTTTGAGATTAAACGAAATCAAACGACCCCCATTACTCTTCCTCTCTATGTACAGAACACTGTGGTAACCACAGCTTATACAGAAGTAGCTGCTGCAAAGTTTAAAAGCAGTAAAGTAACCGTATCCATGTCAAGAGGAGCTTTGGAATTTGACAAAGAGCATCCGGAACTGACTGGTTATTTTATGCTTCCTACAGGAGAAACAGAACTGGACTGGAAAGTCGAAGCAGTGACAGTAGATGATATTTCCTACACTAAAGAAGGCACATTGAAAGATATAAAAATATCTACCAAATATACTCTGACTTTTGATTACGAAGAATTAGACCCACAAGATGGCGGTATGGCCATAACCTTGAATGTAGCCGAAGAGCCTATGTTAAAAGCATGGAATATAGGGATTAGCCGGCAACCTCGTATAGAACGATATGAAAATGGTGTTTTTCACTCCTTAAATGACCCTGTTAACTTTGCTCTTGACGATTCCGGAAAAGATGTAGACGTATTTGTTCTTACTACCTCGGAACTTAAAAGTTTAACACTAACATGCCCGGAATTTATTTCAAAGGTAGGCTTAAAATCAAGCTCTATTGACGTACTGACGATGGCGGATAATGTCAAAGAAACTATCAAAGATAAGGTTACTTTTGCAAATTACTATGACGAAGAGACTACCAACTCTATTGTTAAAATGACTTTTAAGGCTGCATTTTTTGCCGCTTTCGCAAAAAAAGAAGGAGAAGAAGACAAAGGGGGAGATTATCTGGTAGTTATAAAAGCAACCGATGCCAATGGTAAATATCGTACGGCAAATTTACGTATTTTAGTATCGAATGCTATTGTAACCACAGAATTGGTAAATGACTATGCCGTTTGGGCACATAGAGTTACAGTAGAAGCAAATGTCAACAAAACGGCCTATGACGCAGCGGAATCAAAAGATTTGGCTTTTGAATATAGAGTATTAGGCAGTGAAAATGAATGGGATAAAGCTGTTGCCACAATTGAAGAAAACAACCAAAGTAAAATGTCCGCACTTATCATAGGACTTACCCCTGGTACAACTTACGAATATCGAGCATGGTGCTCAGGTCAAAGCAGTGAATCGCCAACCTATACATTCACCACGGAACGAACAATCCAACTTAAGAACTCCAGCTTTGAGGATTGGTCGCAACCGGACAAGCCCCTACTCTTATACAAAAGTGGAGACGATATGTATTGGGATAGTGGTAACTGGGGGTCCACAACCCTGTCTGCTAACGATAATGTCACTACTTATGACGAGTCGTTGAGAGCACCGGGAACAACCGGCACACGTTCTATCAAGATGAAATCCGCCTTTGTCGGTTTAGGTTCTATCGGCAAATTTGCAGCTGGTAATGCCTTTGTGGGCAAATATATCAAAACTATCGGAACAAGCGGTGCGCAAATAGGTTTTGGGCGTCCACACGCTGCCCGCCCGGATAAATTAGTAGGATATGCCAAATACAATCCCGTTGCCATAAACTATTCCGATTTAGATTATGTAAAAAAAGGCGATATGGACAACGGATATGTTTATGTAGCTATTGGTGACTGGCCGGAAGACGGAACCGGTGACAATAATGTTCCATTTCTGGTAGACACTTCTGCTAAAAAGTTTTTCGACAAAACAGGGCCAAATGTCATTGCCTATGGAGAGATTATTTTCCCGGAAGCAACAGAGGGGGATGGTATGATACCTTTTGAAATAGAGTTAAAATACAAAGATACAAATCGTAAAGCCAAATATATCATTCTGGTAGCAACTTCCAGCCGATACGGTGATTACTTTACCGGTGGTACCGGTAGTACATTATGGTTAGACGACTTAGAATTGATTTATAATAATGATTAAACTAATAATAAAGTTTATATTTCTCATTAGCCTGCTATGTAGCATAATTCCGACAATAAATGCTCAGGGAATGAGAAATATAACGATGCATAAGTTTGTACCCAAAGGTCAATGGATCGTGGGCAGTTCAATCTCTTATTCACAGTCCGAACAGAAAGATTATAATTTTCTTGTAATAGAATCTGTGTCTGGAGATGGATACACTTTCAAAATCAGTCCATTATTATGTTATGCTTTTGCAGATAATATGGCTGCAGGCGGACGTTTCGGTTATAAACGTTCGCTGACCAAAATCAACCAGATGGATTTGGAAATAGGTGAAGACCTAAGTTTTAACTTGAACGATGTTTATTCTTTGAGCCACAGTTATTCCGGTATGGCTATGTTTAGAAATTATATCAGCCTGGGTAACAGCAGACGATTCGCTTTATTTGCAGAAACCCAGCTAACGTTTGAAGGCGGACAGTCTAAATTCATAAATGGTAAAGGAGATGATCTTACCGGTACATTCAGTAAAAAGTACAGTGTAGAGTTAGGAGTAGCTCCGGGATTAGTAGCTTTCATAAACAATTATACGGCAGTAGAAGTGAATATTGGTGTATTAGGTCTCAATTATGGGCATACCCGTCAGGTAACTGATCAGATACATATCGCTAATCAATCTTCCAGTTCCATCAATTTTAGAATCAATATATTCTCTATTGGAATGGGGATTGCTTTTTATTTATAAGAATACAGCCAATGAATACATATATCAGAATATTGTGTTGCACTTGCCTAGTCTGTCTTGCTTTTCCTTTATATGCTCAAACCGACACTTTAAGGATAGCAGATGACCATAAGATAACCAATGTATCAGATACAATCTCTGAAAAGAGATTTTTAGGAAGGTTCGACAGAGGAATTGTGAACCATTTGTTCGTGAAACGAAAAACATGGATGACTGGCTTAACCGTATCCTATGCCGGATACGACAGTGAAGATACTCAATTCTTATCACTATTGAAAGATTTTGATTGTAAAGCGAAGTTATTCACGATCAATCCTTTTGTTGGCTACTTCATTAAAGAAAACATTTGTATCGGTATTAAATTTGGATACCAAAACGTATACGCCAATTTAGGGAATATAAGTTTGGATATAGATGATGACTTAAGCTTCTCATTAAAAAACATGTCTTTTGACGAGCACTTGCTAAGTACCACCGTTTTCTACCGTTCATACGTAGGGCTGGACAGGGGAAAACGTTTTGGACTTTTCAATGAAACCTCTCTCTCATTCAACACAGGCAGTTCACGTTACAAACGTGGTAGTGAAGAAAATTTTAAAGATACCCAAACACGTATTCGTGAAGTACACATCGGATTAAATCCGGGAGCTACAGTATTTATTATGGAGAATATCAGTGCAGAACTTTCATTCGGAGTGGCAGGATTCAAATATAGGGAAGAAAATCAAACCACCAATGGAGAAAGTTCCGGTTGGAGAAAATCAAGTGGAGCGAATTTTAAAATTAATATACTGAATATAAGCATAGGTATTGTTGCATATTTATAATTATGAAGAGAAGAATTCTAAATATCAGCCTCATATTGATTTGTTTCCTATCTTGTATGCAAATCAATATTTCCTGTATCAGCAATGATATTCCCTACCCGGTCATCTCACTTCAGATACTTACATTTGAAGTAGAAGGACAGGAAGGAAGTACAATTATCGATAAGGTAACTCGTACTGTCACTGTACCGTTAAAAGAGACTATCAATTTAAAAGAGGTAGTAGTCAAACAGTGTAAGGTGACCGAAGGTGTAGAAGCTCCATTGGACTCTGCAACAGTTATTGACTTATCTTCACCCAAGAAGTATACTATATCTTTATATCAAGACTATGAATGGACAATCCAAGCAAGTCAGACAATTGAAAGAAAATTGACAATCAAGAATCAGTTCGGTAAACCTAAAATCAATAGCAAGACACATGAAATCACTGCCGAAGTTGCTAAAATGGCCAGCCAAAAGAACGTATATATATCAGATATCAAATTAGGTCCGGCCGAAATCTCAACCCAGACTTTCTTAGATCCATCAGGAAACGAGGTAGAGATTCCATTAAACACTGCCCTTGATTTTTCTTTTCCAAAGACCGTGATAGTACGCTACCATGACATTGAAGAGAAATGGACTATCTCCATATCTAGAAGTGATAAAAGTGTGGCAACCGGCGAAGCTGACGCATGGGTCAATGTGGCATGGCTTCATGGTAATGGTGAAGAAGGCGCCAACAATGGATTTGAATATAAACCTGCAGATTCTTCAGAATGGAAGGTCGTAGCAGCCGAAAATGTAAACGACGATGACGGAGAATTAACTGCACGTCTTTCAGGATTGAAGTCTAACACAACCTATGTTTACCGTGCTTATTCGGGTAGTGACTACGGAGAAGAAGTATCTTTTACTACAAGTGAACCCGTTACACTGCCGGGCGGTTCTTTCGACGAATGGCATCAAGTAGATAAAGTTTGGAATCCTTGGGCTATAAACGGTACTCCTATTTGGGATACTGGAAATAAAGGCGCCACTACAATGGGAGATAGTAACACTCAACCGACTGATGACACTTGGAATGGTAAAGGAAAAGCGGCCAGACTTGAATCCAAATTTATAGGTCTCGGCAGTATTGGCAAGTTTGCTGCCGGTAATTTATTCATTGGAGAATATATCAGAACTGAAGGAACGAATGGAGTACTTGATTTCGGGAAACCTTTTACAGCTCGGCCGACCAAACTAAAAGGACATTACAAATACTCTACAGCCCCAATATCTTATGTATCTTCCGGATATGAACATTTGAAAGAAAAGCCGGACACTTGTGCTATCTATATAGCGCTGACAGATTGGAAAGAACCTTTAGAGATACGTACCAAACCCTCTGATTTATCTGTATTCAACAAGAATGATCCGGGTGTCATTGCCTATGCAGAATTTTATAGTGGCGAGACAGTCACAGAATATAAGTCATTCGAACTGACTTTGGACTATCGGGACACAAGTCGGGTTCCTACTTATTTAGTTCTCGTTTGCTCTGCCAGTAAATTTGGTGATTTCTTTGTAGGTGGACCTGGAGCTTTACTTTATGTAGACGATTTCAGTTTAGAATACGATTACTAAATAAACACACCGTGTATTCACTCATAATGCATGGTGTGTTCTATATTAACAAACCGCCGCAGCGTTATCACCACCACCTCGCTCGGCGCAAACAAACGTACGTTCTTACGGGACGTACCGATACCATTAGTAATGATAATCGGCGTATTATTTGAGTTATACCTCAACCCGGTAAGGAAACGCTGCCCGTAACGAGACGGAATGACAGGAGCATACAGTCCGAATAAAGTAACCTGTCCGCCATGCGTATGTCCGGCAAGCACGAGGTCGGTATTGGTAACAGGAACATCCTCGGCATAGTCGGGAGTATGCGAAAGCAATATAACGAAGTCATCGGGAGAGAGCGAAAGCGTAGGCGACTGCCCGTTCTGTCCGAGGTTGAAAGGATTGCGTACTCCGGCTATCACAATCCGCCCACCGTTTCGTTTCAGAGTATCGGCTTTATGCTCCAGTAAGTGAATACCTTGACGTTCCATTTCCTTCAGGATATCATGATAACAAGCTTCATAATCATTGTTTCCAAGAACAGCATAAGTCCCCAAAGGTGTTTTCACAACTCCCAATGCCGCAATGACATCCGGAACATACTCACAACCTTCATGCAAATCACCGCCTATCAGCAGAGCATCGAGACGCAAATTATTCAGCAGGCGGGTTATATCCCTCAATCCTTTCTCCTTCAGCAAACTCCGGTAATGCAAATCGGAAACAAACCCCAGCCTGCATCCGTCGAACGCGGCAGGTACATCACGGTGTGTAAACTCATACTTCCTGACACGCTTCACATTCTTATATCCGGATGCCGAAGACTTGGACATCCGAATGGAATACTCTTCAGGGAGAGGTGAGGTAAAACTCTGCGTAGACCGACACGAAGAAAAGAACAGCAATCCCAAAACAGAAAAAAACAACAGGCTCTTACACCCTCTATAACACAACACCTGACCCATGGACTTATCTTTATTGTTTGATACAATGAATAATTTTACCCGAACAGTAGTGCAAAGATAACAAATCCTTTAACTATCTTTGTGGTATAACTTTCTAAAAGAACAACATGAAAGCAATAACGACCAACTCGTTCTACGCATGGATACTCGCCGCCCGTCCCAAGACATTGACGGGAGCCGTCATTCCCGTACTGATAGGCTCTTCCCTGGCATTCGCCGATGGAAAATTCGACATCATACCGGCACTGCTATGCGTATTGTTCGCCTGCGGCATGCAGATTGCCGCCAACTTTATCAACGACCTTTACGATTATCTGAAAGGCAGCGACCGTGCAGACCGCCTCGGCCCTGAACGCGCCTGTGCACAGGGCTGGATTACCCCCATAGCCATGAAACGGGGAATAGCAGGAACGCTTATATTCTCCTGCCTCATGGGTTGCGCCCTGCTGCAACAATGTTGGGGACGCTTACCCCACGGCGGCTGGGAACTGATACTGTTAGGGCTGCTCTGCGTAATATTCGCATTCTTATATACCACCATCCTCTCCTATCAAGGATGGGGCGACCTACTCGTATTGGTTTTCTTCGGCTTCATCCCCGTAGGCGGAACTTACTACGTACAGGCCCATATCATTACGGCCGACGTATGGGTAGCCTCGCTCATCTGCGGCCTGGTAATAGACACCTTACTGGTCGTAAACAACTACCGCGACCGGGAACAGGATGCTCTCAGCGGCAAGCGCACACTGATTGTCCGCTTCGGCGAACCTTTCGGCCGTTACCTGTATCTGGGATTAGGCATAGCAGCCGCCTTGCTCAGCCTGTGGTTTGTTTACAACGATAAAATAGAACCGCTTGCCTTCATTTGGGCTCCCTGTGTCTACCTGTACCTGCACGTACTGACATGGCGTAAAATGGCAGCAATACGAAGCGGTAAAAAACTGAACAGCATATTAGGTGAGACCTCACGTAATATGCTGTTCTTTGGCCTGCTGCTGAGCCTTGCCTTTATTCAGTAACTATTATTTCTTTCCGTACATTCTTTCGTAGTACTTCTGATAATCGCCGCTGGTCACCTCTTCCACCCAGTCCTGATTATTCAGATACCATTCGATGGTCTTAACGATACCGACTTCAAATTTTGTTTCGGGATACCAGCCTAAGGCGTTCGTTATCTTGGTGGGGTCGATGGCATAACGCTGGTCGTGACCTAAACGGTCTTTCACGAACGTTATCAACTCTTCGTTTATCCAGCTGATGTCAATCTGTCCGTCGGCGTCTTTCACTTGTTTTTTCAAGACTGCGCGATATTTCGGTTCTTCTTCCATCAGACGGCGGATAGTGGCGATAGTCAGTTTCACAATCTCCAGATTGGTCTTTTCGTTATGGCCGCCTACATTATAAACCTCACCCTCTACGCCTTTGCGCACAACGAGGTCGATGGCTTTGCAATGGTCTTCCACGTACAGCCAGTCACGTACATTGCTGCCGTCACCGTATACCGGAAGACTCTTACCTTCGAGGATATTCTTTATAATCAACGGAATCAGTTTTTCCGGGAAGTGATACGGGCCGTAGTTATTGGAACAGCGGGTAATGGTAACCGGCATTTTATAGGTATCATGATAGGCCATCACCACCATATCGGCACTGGTCTTAGACGCACTGTACGGGCTATGCGGACACAGCGGCGTATTCTCCGTGAAGAAACCTTCCGCTCCCAGCGAGCCGTAAACTTCGTCAGTAGACACCTGGTGATAGCGCACTCCGTTACGCCAGGTAGGATAACCGGATTCGTCCTTTCCCGTTACCCACGCACGACGAGCGGCATCCAGCAGATTCTGAGTACCCAGAATATTAGTCATAAGGAAAAGCTGAGGATTCTCGATACTGCGGTCTACATGGCTTTCTGCTGCAAAGTTCACCACATAATCGAATTTATATTTCGCAAACAGTTCGTCGGCAAGAATGCGGTCGCAGATATCGCCTTTAACGAAAAAACAACGTTCATCATCAATATCTTTGGCAACAGTACCCAGATTTCCGGCGTAAGTCAAGGCGTCCAATATCACAACTCTTATATCATCGTGCTTCGCCAGAATATACTTTATATAATTAGCTCCGATAAATCCGGCAGCGCCGGTTACAAGATAAGTCTTCATAAATTAAAAATTGAGAATTAAAAATTAAGAAATAGAGAAGTCACATGCTTCTTGTCAGCGGTACGAGTCCGCAAGTTCCATCAAATACTTGCCATATTCCGTCTTGCCCAGTTGTTCACCGAGGCGATGGAGCTGGTCTACATCTATCCATCCTTTGCGCCATGCTATCTCCTCGATACAGCTCACACGGAATCCCTGACGGTTCTGTATGGTAGCAACGAAATTGCTGGCTTCGAGCAGACTGTCACAGTTACCCGTATCAAGCCAGGCGAAGCCACGGCCGAAAAGCTCTACTTTCAATGTACCTTCTTCCAGATAAAGACGGTTGAGGTCGGTAATTTCATATTCACCGCGGGCAGACGGTTTCAAAGCGGCGGCTTTTTCCGTCACTGTGGAGTCATAGAAGTATAAACCAGGAACCGCATAATTGCTCTTGGGCTGTGCAGGCTTCTCTTCCAAAGAAATGGCCTTACCGTCGGCATCGAACTCCACCACGCCATACGCACGCGGGTCTTTTACATAATAACCGAAGATACACGCGCCTTTCTCGATGGAAGCGGCACGCTTCAACATGGCGGAAAAGCCCTGACCATAGAACATATTGTCACCCAGAATAAGGCATCCCGGCTCACCGTTCAGAAACTCCGCTCCAAGCACAAAGGCCTGTGCCAATCCGTTGGGATTCTCCTGTACCTTATAAGAAAAAGACATGCCAAGCTCCTCGCCCGTTCCTAACAAATCGCGAAACATGGGTAAGTCGCGCGGAGTGGAGATAATCAGCACTTCACGTATTCCCGCCAGCATCAAAGTGGAAAGGGGGTAGTAAATCATGGGCTTGTCGTAGACAGGCATAATCTGCTTGGAGATAGCCTTGGACAATGGATAGAGACGAGTGGCGCTGCCACCTGCAAGAATAATTCCTTTCATATTTCAGTTCTTTATTGGATTGACTTCAAATGTAGAATAAAATAAGAAGGAGGACAATGCCCCACGGCTCTCGTTGCTATTCAAGGTGCAAATATCTAAAAAAAATAAGACCTACCCAAATTGAAACCTAAAAATCTATTTTCCAAATGGCTTTGGCACTTCTTCCCATCTTACTTTGACGACTATTAATTGCATTTTTATCCCATTGGTCATAATTTTCAGCAATGTCTTTGGTATCTTTAAAAGACGATTCTCTATAAATCTCTTTTTTTACACTATATTCAGAATTACCTAAGTTTTTATTTAAACTTTTTTCAAGTAAACATTGATTTCCTAATCTATACACTAATTGTTCAGCGGATTCTTCATCTATTTGCCAATTTTCACTTGGATTTTGTGGCAAGATATGTTCTATAGTATCCACCTCACTATATAAATCAACTTCTCGCTGACCACCATTATACTTATTCAATTTGCCCAATATATATTTAACGATTCTATTATTGCGAGAGTTGTTGACCATACTTTTAGTATTAAACATACCAACGAACTCTTGATCATCAACATAGATTTTCTTTAATAAAGATTTAGGATAACTCTTTTCTTTGGTTATTTTGATAGCAATTTCATTAAATACTCGTTCAATGTCATTCGGATTTTTACCACAGATAACATTATATCTAAAGCCTAAAATCGTAACATCCTTTAATACTTCAATAAATAAATTCTCTGACAAATTAATCTTCGCAGCCATCAGTAAAGAGTAAGGTTGCTTTAAACCAAACATATTCAAAAGTTCAACTTGATGACAGATACTTTGATTTCCTTCCCAATATTCATCAGTATGATCTTTTAACGCCATGTAAATATCACTATAAACTATCATATCATTGATGATTTCAAAGACCTGTATATCAGTCTTTATATCATTTCGAATAGCTTTAAATAAATCATTTGCCCTGACTGTTTTATTTTTAGAATTCCAATAATAACGCACAAAATCAGGAAGTTTCTCGGCCCTTATATTTTTAGTAAGTATAGACCATTTATCTTCAAGGGTATCTAGCCGCCCCGGATGTTGTACATTAGTATCGACTAAAGAAAATAAATAGTTTTTCAGTAAATCTGATGAAGATAATTGGACACCTCGAGCATTCAATGTCTCAAATACCCTAAATGCATTCATTTCATCATTCACTGTAATAATTGTAAAAAACAAATTATCTACAAGAGTAGTGATAAATTGTGCATATTCCCTTCCGCTATTAAACTTACTGCTCAGTTCACGTTCATACCATTCAAAACATTGTTTCATCAATTTTTCTGTTGATGAGGTATTTCTCGTTCTAAGATCCCCAAGCTTCACTATATATTCTTTGTAATACCCATTATTATTTCTGTTCAATACAAGAAGATTATCATATTCCAAAGTAACCGGATCTATATTTCCGATATATGTATTGAGTAGGCTTTGTTTTCGCTTTTCATTTTCTTCTACATCTTCTCCCCTATCTATAAGTTTTTGTATCGATTTAATTGCGGCAAGAATGATAAGAGTAATCGTAGTAAAACGTTGTTGACCATCAATAATGAGATATTCCTTACTATTTGTAGTTTGTAATACTAAATACCCCATATAGTGATCTCCATTTTCCAATATCATCTTATCAATATCAACCCATAAATCATCCCATTGCTCACTATCCCAAGAGTAATCTCTTTGAAATTTAGGTACTATATATCTACGCCCATTACCAATTAATGAACCAAAATTACTCGTTGTAGTATTCTGTATTCCTTTCATAATAAATCAGTTATTACCTCACAAAGGTAATTTTTTTAATTGACAAAACTCTTAACTGCAATATTTATTTTCCTAATGTATCAATATTTGTTTAAAAGCTCTCAGCCTGCAAGCTCTATGACTTCAAGGTCTTTAAACACACCGCCGTCTATAACGAAACGCACCATCGTACGCACCTTGTGAAAACCGTAAATACCTGCCGCACCGGGGTTTATATGAAGCATACCCAGTGTCTTGTCGAACTTCACCTTTAATATGTGCGAATGCCCGCTGACGAACAGCTTGGGCGGACGTACCAGAATGCTTCCCTGTACGGACGGATCGTACTTGCCGGGATAACCGCCGATATGTTTCATCAGCACCTCGGCACCGTCTACCGTAAAACGGAGCACCTGGGGATAAAGCTGACGCAGGTCTTGCCCGTCTATGTTGCCGTACACCGCGCGAAACGGACGGAAAGCCGCCAGTTTCCGCGCAACTTCCAATGTACCGATATCACCCGCATGCCATATTTCGTCACACGGCTCGAAGTATTGCAAGTACTTCTCATCCCAATATCCGTGCGTATCCGACAGTAAACCAACTTTTGTCATCTTTCCTTTGTTTATATCTGCAAAGGTAGCTATATTTGGAAAATAAACCTAATCTTATGGAGAGCAGATATTTCAAGCGCGACATCAGTTGGCTGTCATTCAACTACCGGGTACTCCTGGAAGCAGAAGACGACACACTGCCGCTGTACGAGCGCATCAACTTTATATCCATATACTCGTCCAACCTGGAAGAGTTCTACAAAATACGTGTAGCCGACCATAAGGCCATCGCCACCGGCGCCGCGCATAGCGATGAAGAGAGCGTACAGTCTGCCATGCAGCTGGTAGCCGAAATCAACGAGGAAGTAAACCGCCAGCTGGAAGAGCGTATCCGCATCTATGAACAGAAGATACTGCCCGCACTGCGGCAACAGCACATCATTTTTTATCAGAGCCGCAACGTAGAGCCTTTCCATAAAGAATTCCTGAGACGCTTCTTCCGGGAAGAAATCTTTCCATATCTCACTCCCGTGCCCGTCAGCAAGGACAAAGTCATATCATTCTTGCGCGACAACCGTCTGTATCTGGCCGTACGCCTCTATTTAAAAGGTGTGCCCTCGGACGATCCCAACCGTATACAATACTTCGTCATGAAGCTGCCCTACAGTAAAGTGCCCCGCTTCATTGAGCTGCCCAAGCATGAAAAGAACTATTACCTGATGTTCATCGAGGACATTATCAAGGCCAATATCGATACGATTTTTCCCGGTTATGACGTAGACAGCAGTTATTGCATCAAGATTTCACGGGATGCGGATATACTGATAGATGAATCGGCCAATACATCCGAGATTATAGAGCAGGTAAAGAGTAAGGTTAAAAAGCGCAAGATAGGAGCAGTCTGCCGTTTTGTATACGACCGTGCCATGCCCGACGATTTTCTGGACTTTCTGGTAGACGCTTTCCGCATCAACCGTCAAGAGCTGGTACCCGGCGACAAGCACCTCAACATGGAAGACCTGCGGCATCTGCCCAACCCGAACAGTGCCGTACGCCCCATCCGCAAGCCCCAGCCCATGAAGCTGACTTGCCTGGACGAACGGGAGTCCATCTTCCGGTATGTGGAGAAAAAGGATTTGCTGCTGCACTATCCCTACCACTCTTTCGAGCACTTCATCCATTTCCTGTACGAAGCCGTACACGAGCCTACCGTACGCGAAATTATGGTCACCCAGTATCGTGTCGCGGAAAACTCCGCCGTTATCAACACCCTGATAGCCGCTGCGCAGAATGGCAAGAAAGTAACCGTTTTCGTGGAGCTGAAAGCCCGCTTCGATGAGGAGAACAACCTGGCAACCGCCGAGATGATGAAAGCAGCCGGCATCAATATCCTGTTCAGCCTGCCCGGACTGAAGGTACATGCCAAAGTAGCCCTTGTGCTGCGCCGCGACAGGCAAGGACACAAACTGCCCAGTTATGCCTATATAAGTACCGGAAACTTTAATGAGAAGACAGCCACGCTCTATGCCGACTCCGGCCTGTTCACCTGCAACCCGGTACTCGTAAACGACTTGCACAACCTGTTCCGCACTTTCCAGGGTAAGGAAAATCCCGTATTCCACCGTCTGCTGGTAGCGCGTTTCAATCTGATACCCGAACTGAACCGCCTCATCGACCATGAGATAGAACTGGCAAAAAGCGGAAAGCAGGGAAGGATTATCCTCAAAATGAACGCCCTGCAAGACCCCGCCATGATAGAGCGGCTGTACGAGGCTTCGCAGGCGGGAGTCAAGACAGACCTTATCGTACGGGGTATCTGCTGCCTGATTCCCGGACGGAAATTCAGCCGTAACATCCGTGTAACACGTATCGTAGACACTTTCCTCGAGCATGCCCGCGTATGGTACTTCGGGAATGGCGGAAAACCGAAACTCTTTCTCGGCTCACCGGACTGGATGCGCCGCAACCTATACCGCCGCATCGAAGCCGTAACTCCCATCTTAGACCCGGACTTGAAACGGGAGCTGTCTGATATGCTCTCCATTCAGCTATCGGACAAGCGCAAGGCCTGTTTTGTGGACGACCGCCTGCATAACCGTTGGAAATCAGCCCGTCCGCAAAAGGAGAAGATACGGTCGCAATATACTTTCTACGAATACTTGAGGGACAAACAACGACAATTCCCCTCATAACATAACCCCTCAACATTGTAAAGTAGCCCCTCAGGCTTCCAAAATATTACTTCAGGAAGCGTAAAGGGCTACTTATATTTTGCACATATACCGTGCTATCTATTGTTATCCTGAACTACGATGCGCGTGTCAACGAGCCGCTACGGTAAAGTCGGCAGACAACCCCTCGGCACTGCTTGTTCCTACCCATAACCTGAAGTCACCCGGTTCCACGCCGTAAGTCATGTCATACCCCCAAAAGGCAAGCTCGGAAACAAGCAGGGAGAATGAAACGACCGTAGACTCTCCTGCCTTAAGTGCCACACGGCGAAAAGCCTTGAGTTCCTTTACCGGACGGGTCACCGAGCCTATCTTATCCTGGATATACAGTTGGACAACTTCCACACCGTCATACCGCCCCGTATTCTTCAAATCCACTGTTACAAGCAGTTCACCGCCTACGGTAAGCATGTCCGAAGCCAACTTCAGATTACTATACTCGAACGTCGTGTAAGACAAGCCATAACCGAACGGGAACAACGGCGTATCACCTGCATCAAGATAGAATGAACGGCATCCTACGGAAGTCTGCCCCGCCTCAACAGGAATTTCGTCTATCAACATTTCGGTAGGATTGGCAGGACGTCCGGTATTATTATGCGCGTAATACATAGGTAGTTGTCCCGTCATACGCGGGAAAGTAACCGGAGTCTTTGCACTGGGATTGACCTTTCCGAACAGAATGTCGGCAATGGCAGGGCCGCCCATTGTACCCGGGTGGAATGAGTAAAGCACAGCATCCGAAGCCTCCACCTCTTTACCGATAGTGAGCTGGCGACCTGCCATGACTACCGTCACCAACGGCTTGCCGACAGCAGACAATGATTTTATAAGCTCGCTCTGCGCTCCTTGCAGGTCGAGGTTGGCAAGAGAATGCGCTTCACCCGAAAGAATAGACTCCTCTCCTACAAAAACAATTACCGCGTCCGCACGGCGTGCCGCGCTTACGGCTTTCACAATACCGCTCCGGTCCTTGTCGCGGCTATAAGCCAGCGCAGGTTCGAATATGACATTCACCTTGTCGCCGTACATCTCCTTAATGGCTTTCAACGGGGTAACGGTATGTTCCTTTTCGCCGTCGAACACCCATGTTCCCAGTTGCTCGTACGGAGCGTCCGCCATAGGGCCGACGACGGCTATCGTACGTACATTATCCGTCAGCGGAAGTGTCCCGTTACTGTTCTTCAAGAGAATTACCGATTGTTCTACAGCTTCTTTTGCGGCCTTCAGATGTTCCTCCGCATATTTCACACGTTGCGGTGTAGCGATATAAGGATTATCGAACAAGCCCATACGGAATTTCAGGCGGAGAATATTGCGCACCGCATTGTCTATCGCCTGCATGGACACTACATTTTCCTCCAAAGACCGCTTCAGGTTCTTGATAAAGGTCTCACTCACCATATCCATATCCACCCCGGCATTGACCGACTTCTCGGCGGCATCCTTACCGTCTGCGCAGAAGCCGTGATTTATCATTTCGGCAGCCGAAGCCCAGTCTGTCACTACCATTCCGTCAAACTTCCATTCATCGCGCAGGATGTCTTTCAGTACGAACTTGTTTGCCGTACCCGGCACGCCGTCGTTATCATTGAACGAAGTCATGAAAGTGGCACATCCCGCATCTACTGCGGCCTTGAAAGGGGGAAGATACACATTACGCAACACTCTTTCGGGAACAAACGTAGAATTATAATCCTTACCGCCTTCGGAAGCGCCATAAGCCACAAAGTGCTTTGCACATGCTGCCATTGAAGTAGGGCTGTTCAGTGAGCTTCCCTGAAAGCCCTTTATCATTGCCGTACCCATTACCGAAGTCAGATAAGGGTCTTCTCCGCAACTTTCAGCGATGCGTCCCCAACGCGGGTCGCGTGAAATGTCTATCATAGGCGCAAACGTCCAGCGGATACCATCGGCAGAAGCTTCCACGGCAGCTATACGTGCACCGCGCTCTACTATCTGAGGATTGAATGTGGCGGCTTGCCCCAGCGGAATGGGGAAGATAGTTTTATAGCCATGTATCACATCTCGGGATACCAACAGGGGAATACCCAAACGGGACTCCTCTACCGCCACTCTCTGTATCTTGTTCACCAATGCCGAATCGGTATAGTTCAGTATAGAGCCTACCTCGCCCTTACGTACCTTGCCTGCCAGCTCGTTGAAATCCCACGGGCTTAGCTGGTTCATCTGCCCCAACTTTTCTTCAAGGGTCATCTTGCCGAGCAAGGCTTCCACTTTATTCTCTATTTCCAAATCGGCATTCGTATTTTTTGTACCGCAAGCTGTCAGCGACAAGGCGGCAACGGCTACGGTAAATAATGTATTGGTCAGTTTCATAAATCTGTGTTGAAATTTAGTTCTTTAAATATCACTAAGCCACCGTGTGCCATTTGCATCAGAAAGCACAAATCGGATAAAAGGCTTCAGTAGGTGCAGGCCAAAAAGTTTGTACCCCATTAGTACTATTCATTAGGTATAGTCCCTTATCACCACCTGCTTCTGCATAATAGTAGGTAACAGAAGGAATATTACCTAATAAAGTTTCCGCCCCAATTTTCTTTAACGATTTATTGATGCACTCTTGGCCTAAAGCAGAATTATCCTCTAACGCATCTTTACCTCTTATAAGATATTTAAGTTCATTGAAGGAAGAAGCATACCAAGAAGTGGTATTCGGTATGATTTCCGACTTATGGCTATCCAAAGCAGTAAATGAAATATCTTCTGATTCTAATAAATTCTGCGTCATCATATAGCCATTGGATATATTTTTATTTGTGTAATTATCATTATCTATTTCTTTTAAAGCATTTTCTATGCTATTTGCATCTAAGCTTCCAAAGCCCTGTCCTTTTTTCAACGAAACCACCAAACCGTGTATACCTTTATATCCTCTCAAAGTTACGTTTTCCAAACCATTCGTTGTTTTAAAACTACTGAAATCATCATCATCCAGTATATGGAACACAACACCTTTACATGTCAGTCCGGCAGGAATAGCAGCGGCGCTACCCGGAATGATAACCACATTATTGGTAGCGTCGGATACGCAATAAAAATCACCTGCT
This sequence comes from Bacteroides clarus YIT 12056, assembly GCF_900129655.1. Taxonomy (GTDB): domain Bacteria; phylum Bacteroidota; class Bacteroidia; order Bacteroidales; family Bacteroidaceae; genus Bacteroides; species Bacteroides clarus. The sequence continues at coordinate 527,807 of NZ_FQWK01000001.1, read as the reverse complement.
GCCACAGTTTCCTCATCACCACCCGCCGACGGTATCGTGCACGGGAAAGTATATTGCGTACCGGATACCATAGAAGTAGTGCTGCTTATCGTCTTTGCCGATACGTTGCCCGATATGGTATAGAAATATCTGAATTCGTTCTGCTCCAACTGTACACCATCCTTTATCAGACAAACATAAGTACCGTTTAGAGTAGCCGGAGTGTACATGGCATCACCTATGGATAATCCAACATCGGACATTTCCACATTGTATGTGAACTCCTCCCCGTCCACATCTACAACAGATTCAGCCGAAAGCTCTATCAGGGAAAAAGCGTGCTCGAAGTTGATATCCAGTTCCGGAACAGGATTGGCAATCTCGCATACCAGCAAATCCATTTGCTTAAAATCGTCTAAAGAACTTTGATCGGCCTTTATCTCCACTGTATTCTTCAAGGCTTCTAAAGAAGCTATATTCGTTGGGAGACTCTCGTTATACGGATAGTAAGCGATAATCTTGCTTATGGCAGAAGTATAATATGCGTCATCACCGCCAAACCAGCCTCCGGCTTCCGTATAGGAGAATGGAACGTTGCCTATCTGTTCATTATCATCTATCAGTATAAGCCCGAGTTTATCATCGTTCTCAAACTTTATGGCATAGTCCGTATAGAATGAACGCGTACTCTGATTTGCTCTAAAACCGGTTTGCTCTACTGTATGGATAGTGAGAATGTCATCAGAAACACCCGTTGCGCTTTCTTCGTCCAAGCCCGGCATATTATCTTGTGCGCAAGCCGAGAGCAGCAATAACACAGATGCCAGTCTGATATATAAATATAGTTGTTTCATAATTGTTTATTTTTAGTGATTGATTAGAAAGTCAGGATAAGACGGACTTTGTTTTTAGCGTCCACCTGCTTATAAAATTCGGTACTGCCTATGGCTCCGTTCGCATTGAAGTTTACAACGTAAGCATTGGTATTCCCGCCATCGAATGAACTATCCCAATAAGTACCGTTCAACGGAATGTAATTGGGGTATGAAGCATTCGCAAGAACAGCCAAGTCCTTCAACTGTGTGTGAGAAGGCAAATACCAACCGGATGTATTCTCCGGTGCATCCTTACTGGTAGAAGCCGATGCCGCCGGCACTTCTATCCTTTTTTCCTCAGCTTTCGCTATAAGATATTTCGTATTAGGATATCCCAAATACTTAGTGGTTTTTCCATCTCCTACTCCATTCTCCGGATAGTCATCCCCGGATAAACCTTCACTATCAGTTCCAGTCCGCCATTGGAAGGTATCATCTTCATCATTTACCTCATCCTTTAAAGCCACTACATAGCCGCGGATATTGTCTTCAAGTTTTGAACCTGCATAATTTGCAATATCATCCGTAGCATGCTTGCCTATCTTATATATTATACCTATTGTATTGCCATCTTTATAATCCGAGCCGAACTTTCCGTCTTTATAGAAGTAATAACCTATTTCCATATACTCCTCAGTATATGCCAACTTTATGTCTGAACGGATATTGCTGAAAGTAAACGTAACCATACCACTACTCTGAGCTACCGTACGTACCCGGTCACATAAACCTTCGAAATTGATACCGCCGCTCGGTTTACTCTCCTTATAAGTTATGGAGAAACTATTATCAGTATTGATTATAAAGCCTTGCTCATCCAAGCCATCATATCCATAACCATCCATTTCTTTTATTTCTTCAGGAATCACAACCTTAAAATTAGCATCCACAATATCACCACCATCGATATTCCCATTGCTCCAACCTATTTCACCGGACTCCATATCCACTTTCAATCCCTGTTTGCTGACCGATAAGTAATACCGCTGCCATACATTAGGCAGCAAGTCACCCGTCTTCTTCGCCACATCGTTCGCATCGTCCTTGCTCGGGGTATACGTATATACGTCTCCTCCGATTTCTATCCGTATCAGAGGCTTTCCCCACATATCACCCGACACCAGCATGGCTTCTCCGTTTCTGTAATATTCTCCTCTCGTATTGTGAGTAGCAATCAGTTGGTCTGCCTCGCCTACCGGTGTCACCTCACCATCCGTGTACATTACCGCTCCATAGCCTACAAACGAAATCTTCGCGTTGTTTACCTCTTCTTCCGTGTACCCTTCAAACTTCTGAAGCTCCCACCACATCCGGGTCATCCGGTGCTTAAACACAAGGCGCATATTCTTGGAATTGACTTTGGCAGTACTTACCAGCAAATCGCAGTCAAAGAGTTTCTTCTCCGTAGTCTGATCTGTCAGGTCTATCAGTTCATCGGTAAGCGGGCTCCATGCCAACACGTCGTAGCTTGTTCCGTCCCACACATAAGGCGTGTCCTCGGTAGACATTTTTCCGTCGGCTGCCACTTTGTAGGTTTTCACGGTTTCGCCTACTTTTATGCCTACCAGTTCGTCACCGTCCCATTGATTATTTGTTATTCTGCTTACCGCCTTGCCTATCTGGGCGGAGAAAACGATGTCACCTCTCTCCCGGCTGTTATCCAATCCGGTTTCATCCGCGCACGAAACGAGCACAAGGGACATAACCGCCATAAGTCCTATATAACAGTTGTGTATATTTATTAGATTCATAATTCTGATTCTTTAAAAGTAGATTGACAATTTAATTAAGGTCGGGCTCTAAAAGTCCTTTGTCGGAGTCTGCTCCGTTAAAGTCCCAGCTTCCTATCGTTCCGTTGGAAGAAACGTCGCCTCCCGCGGCACCGGGTTGTTCGGGACTTGTCGATTTGCGGTACACCCTTACATAATCCACATACATGCTTTGGGGAAATACGGTGTCTTCCGTAGGATTGCCGCCGAAAGTTCCTCCTACCGCCACATTCAGGATAATGAAGAACGGGTGGTCGAACACCCATTCGCCATCGGTTACATCAACAGCCTTTACTCTTTTATAAAGCACATTATCCACAAAGAAGTCTATTTTAGTCTCATCCCATTCTGCCGCAAACACATGGAAGTCGGTGTCAAACCGCTGTTTCTCGTATCCAAACGTCTGGGTTATGGCGTTTCCCGCCGAATGCCCCGGAAGATGCAAGGCGCTCGATACGATATTGGGCTGGTATCCCTTGTTCTCCATAATGTCTATCTCGCCGCATGCAGGCCATTCGTCCGTAGCGTAGTTGGCGCCCAGCAACCAGAATGCAGGCCAGATGCCCGGACCGTACGGCAACATCAGACGCGCTTCAAAGCGTCCGTATTTCTGTTCAAACAGTCCTTCCGTCTTAATTCTGGCGGAAGAATACGTTATCCCCTCATAGTTGTCCTCCAATGCGGTTATCTTCAGGCATCCCAGGTTGTTGTAAGTTACATAAGAGGCGTTCTCTACTCTGTCGGTGTAGTTTTGCAGTTCCTGGTTGCCGTTTCCCGTAGCGCCCGTTTCGTGCACCCATTTCGAAGGATCGGGTTTACCGTCTTCGGTCGGCGTATCAAATTCATCCGACCAGGAAAGTACCCATTCCGTACGCTCGATGATTTCCTCATCCTTTTCGCAGCTACCCAGCAACAATGATAAGGAAATGGTAAATAAGCCCAATAATACGATTCTATAATGTTTCATAAGTCATCATCTTTAATAAAAATAAATATTATCCAAAAGAATGTTCTTGGTATTACTGTCACATCCCAGAACCAGTTGCGTTATCTGCTTGCCCGCATCGTTCAGCGGAATATCGAGCGAAAGCCATTGCCCCGCTTTGAAATCGGGATGCGTGGCCTTTGTAGCCAAATAGACAATATTGTTATTGCTGTTACTTTCGTGTATCTCGACTTTGAATTCAGAGCCTGTACCTATCTCGTCCATGCTCAATACATCCAAATGAAGATGTGTCATCGCCGAGCAATCGGCAACCGAATTGAATACGATGCCCACAAAGTTCAGATTGCTGTAATATCCGATATGATTGTCGCCGGTATCCATATCCTCATACTCCGCTGTGGAGTACTGCCACCGGGGATTCCAGTTGGCGGTAATCTTGTTCCTATAAGAATCGCTGAACAAAGAGAGTACTTCCGATTCATTTCTTTCGGGCGTAGGAGCGAAATCATAACAGTGCAGTTTTATCTGTCCGCCCGCCTCTTTCAAAGAAATAACCGCCTCTCCGCTTTTATGAACCGTTATGGCGTTATCTGCCACAGAAGCCACATCCGGGTCGGAAGATTCGAAGGTGAAGAACTTCGAGGAAACCTGCATCGTCTGGTTTACTCCATTCGGCAGGTTTATGGTTTCCGTAAGTGTCCCTATATCCACTTTTCCGGGGAAGCCGGGTCGTTCCACATCCTCTATATGGGCATGAGCCAACGTACCGAGGTATTCAAACTTAACCTCATCAATCCATATCGTATAGCCCTCGCCATCCACCGCGCCGGCGGAGTAATAGAACAAGCCTTTTTCCGAAAGCAGCTTCGCCGCGTTGGGAATAGGAATAATAACCTTGTTCCAGTTGGCATTCAGCTTTACGTCCTGTAATCCTACCAAATAGTCTTCCGTGTCATAATTTCCTATCCCGACTTCCATTTTAGCCGGCACGGAAGATTTGGCATAGAACGTCAACGCGTCATACTCCGAAAGGTTTCTGCCGGTAGAAGAATAGAAGACACCTCCCGCATAGTTGCCCATCGGGTCGCTCGGAACAGGCACTTCCACCCTTATAGATGTAGTACCGCTGTATTTGGTATCCGTATCCGTATCGAAATTTGTCACTTTTCCCCATGCCTGATACTGCAAATCGGACGAGAATCCGTCGATAAATACTTCCGGCAGATTGGGGTAAGTCGCCAACACATCCGTATCTATCTCCCTTGTGCATCCGGACAGCGAAAGCACAGCCACCGCAACCAGAAGTTTGGCTGATATATTGTTTTTGTATTTCATAAGTATCGTATTTATTTATCCGTTGATTAGAAAAGACTGAATGCTATGTAAGTTCTCACTTCCCATTCGTTGCCGCGTCCCGCACCGATGATATCCGTACTCGACTCAAAGCCGCCTACTCCGTCCGCAACATATCCGGCGACATAGCGGGGAGAGTATTGGTCCAATGTTCTGTACGTACCTCTGATACCCACACGGGTAGACAACTTGCCAAGCCATTTAGGCTGCGCGAGGTTGGTGGACAAGTCCAGCATACCCTGGAAAGGGAAAGTCAGATTAAAATCCTTGTGATAGTCATAAGGCCCCCAGTCGTTGAACTTTGCCTCCATGTTCAGTCTTAATTTCTTATAAATCATTCTCACTTCGGCACCGGCCCTTCTGATAAGGCGCGCATCGTCTCCATTAGCCTGACCCGTTCCGTAGTATGCGCTTCCTATTATTCCGAAATCATTGGTGATGCGCGAAGTTATTTTAAGGTTCGTCTCCCAGAGATCGTGCGCCGGGGCAGCTCCCCCAAAGGCAAAAGTGGAACGTCCGTTAGCCTGTATACCTATCGCCGCATCCTGTGAAGTGGGATGATGACGGTAAATAAAGCCCAATGAAGCGGCAAACGGAGCGTCTTCGTTGTTCTCATTCTCCCAGTCGTACATCCATGTGGCGGGTGTAGGGTCGTAGGTCAACAGAAGCTCGCCCGCGGTCGTTTCCCTGTTATCTCTCACGGCAAAGGGGTCATCGAGGATATTTCTGGGTCGGCCGGGAGCATTCACGCCATTAGGCATCGGACCTACAAGCGGTTTCTGCCATAAGAAATTAGGCGCTATCTGGAAATTGCCTATATTATAGGTAAAACCCGCAAGAACATTGGACTGGTTTCCGCTGCCGCTATCTTTCAGCCGCCACCCGGTAAGCGTACGGGTATAGTCCGTTCCACCTTCGGCCACCAATCCCATTATCGCACCCTGCGCATAGGCGTTGAACCGGCCGCCGCTATAAGTAAGCTTCAGCTTGCCGCCAAACGTATCGGAGGTCTTCACTACGTCCGAATAGACAACGGCATCCGCCTTATCTTCCTTGGTAGCCTGAAATGTACGTCCCACCAACGTCGTTCCCGACCATAAACCGCCGGCCACGATGTTGAAACGTCCGAATGTCCGTCCTACCATAAAGGAAGCCCTGGTGTTCTTGGGCGAAGGAATGGCGTATGACGTAGTAGAGCCTCTGCGTTGCGATAAGTCGTAATGGAAAATACCGGCTACATCGAACTTGCCTATATTCCGTTGATACTTGACGAGCAGAGCCGGGTTCGCTCCCCACCACAATTCCGGACCGAAGGCCGCTTTAAAGCCTTTAAAGAATCCCTTACCTTCGATTTCCGTCCCGAAAGGGGCTTCACCGCCATAAATGTCCATATTGTCGCCATAATTGGCTTCCGGATAAAATCCGAAGAAGTCTCCTTCGTATCCCCAATGATAGTGCCCCTTGCGGAAGAATGTTTTCAGGTTAAAGAGTTTGCCGTTCCAGTCAAAGCCCGCGCTATAAAGTTTAAACCGTTCCAACGGACCTAAATCCACATACTCGCCGTTTCCGTCCACTATATATCTGGAACGTCCCCTGTTCTCATAGAATATCTCATCTATCGGGTTCTCGGCTACATTTCCCAGAAAGTTTACGGTAACCTCCGCCTGCACATTCTCCGTCGGATTCGAAGCGACGCCTACATAGAAAGACTCCGTATGGTCGAAACCTTTAAAAGCGGGAAATTCGGTAGGAACATCCGGTTTGGAGCTTGGAGTAGTCGTGTGCGTCCCTCCCGTATTGTAAGTCGAAAATTCTCCTCTAAGCTCGCTGAGCCGTATCAACCGGGTGGTTTCACCCTGCAAGGCAGCCTTGTCGCTACGGGCGGATAAGACAGAAGACATTACGTTTATATCGGAAAACTTATTCAGGATTGAGGAAGTATTGGTTCCCGAAACATAAGGATTAATCTTATGTATATCTCGCAGCACATAGTATGCGGCACGCGGATAAAGCTCGTATATCCCCCTGTTGTCAGGCGTTCCTTTGGCGCATATGCCAAACCACTCCTCATTCATATTGTTTTCTCCCTCCACGTGGTCGAACAAATATCCGCCGTTGCTCCACGAAGCCTCGGTGTCGTGTACATCCAGATTGGTCGTCTGCCCTGATTTCCACCATCCGTCGGCAAACTGGAAGGTAAAACCGCCGATGGAGTTATTGTTGTTGCCTACTCCGGCCGCATTCAGATATATCTCCGCCCAGTTCTTGAACAATATATCCGCCTGTTCCTTTTGGGCTTCTTTCATCGTTACGGCATTGAAGGCGTCCGAACCGAACTCGGTAAACAGTACCGGCTTTCCATATTCCGCCTTTACCCTGCTGAACAAATCACCGAAAGAGTCGCCGCGATAGCAGTTCACGCCAAAGATATCAACATCCTTGCACTCCCGGGCTATGATGTCGAGGAACAAAAGGTCACCGTTACAAATGGCTATGGGATAGGATGCGTTCATCTTCTTCATTTCTACCGCCGCCTCATTAAACAATTTATAGAGATGAATTGCCTGAATGGTAGATTTACAGTCTTCCACCGGAATATCTTCGGTTTCGGCTCCCTGCCAGAACAAACCGTAGTTGTTTTCATTACCGAGCAGATAGAGAAGCAATCCCGGTGTATTATCATATTCTTTCACCAGTTCCTTGGCCTCATCCAACAGGACTTTCCGCACTTCAGGCAAAGAATAGTCGGTATTGCTCATCCACGCGCCGTTCAGCGTCACTCCATAACGTCCGAAAGAACTGTATATCATGGTATAGATACCGTATTTCTCATAAATATATTGTATCCACCTGGCAGGCACACCCATATGCTGCCTGATGGCGTTTACTCCCATATTCTTCAATAGAGACATGTCGATATCCAACGCGGCTTTAATCACGTCGTCCGGTCTGGTCCATAAAGAATACGAATAGTTGGTCCCTATCGGGAAGTAATCCCAGTTCATGCCATTCACCATAAAAGGCTTGCCGCCTACAAGCAGTTTAGCTCCCGTATGGTCGTTCAATACAGAAACTTTCTCCTGCTGTGCCCGCAGAGGACCTGCCAGAAGAATTAATAAAGATAATAATAATGCATTTTTCATAATTAGTAAAAAGATAACAAATTAGCACTCTGTGAATTGTTTTTTTCTTGTCTCATAAATTAAATTTAAAAGGTAACACTATTTTTAATTTTCTGAAACAAAGGTAACATGGCAGTACATACCATGTATACGCAAGTAAGCAGTAGAAGTAAATAAGCGTTAATATCACTTCACTGATTACCAGCAACATAACAAACACAAAGAGTAAACTTTTTCCGATGATAAATGATAAAGACACCTTTCCTATTTCTGCATTTTCCCTAACAAATGCACTCTTTCGGCAAATTCGTCTTTAGGGATAGCCGCCTTATTCCGGGTCTTCAGCCGATTGTTATAAACCGTCTGCGGAGAGCAATGGAGAAACTCCGCAATCTTTACACTGTCGTTTATTCCGAGCCGGACAAGAGCATATATTCTCAACTCCGTATTCAGGAGTTCGCCTTCTTTCAGGACAATTCTTTCTTCATCACGCAAAAGAGAATTGAAGTCCTCCACAAAATCCGGATATACATGAAGAAAAATAGCGTCGAAGCTATGGTAAAACTCTTTCAGTTCCCCCTGTACAATGGTATTACCCGAAACCAGTGATTTTATATCATCTATTTGACCTGCTTTAAGCTTCCTGCCGATGTTTTTCCTATACTCCTCGAGTTTGGTGATATAATTGGAGCATAGAGAAAACACATATCCTATGTATTCCTCTTTTACATAATTGGATTCCAGCAACCTGTTATTACTTTCCTTCAACCGCTCGTTTATCTCGCTGAGCTCCTTGTTTACATCCGCCAGCATCCTGTGAGCATCGGAAAGTTCTCCAACGTGCAAGTTAAGAAGCCGGTTCGCTTCATCCAGTTTTTTGCGGGAACGCGACAATTTCCCGAATTGAAGGCAGATGAACAATACGGATACGAACAGAACGACGGACAAGATGCTGACAATGCGGAGCGACTTACGCAATTTGCCTTCCTGCATTTCATTCCTTTGGCTGTAAGCATGCTGAAGTTTGTCCATTACCGCCGAAATATTTATCACACGTACCCTGTTGGGATATAACAAGGCCGCCTTCAGGCAATGGCTTATATAGACATACCCCCTGTCTATGTCTCCTTGCAGGTAAAGCATATTGGAGAGTTCTTCCAAAGAAGCTATATCACGGTTACAGTTTTTTATATCCGCTATCGCCGAGCAGGCCAGATACTTTTCGTAATTATATTCATCGCCCTCATTATAATACATAACGGCAAGCGCATAGGCGTTGATAGCGTCAGTCCGGGTAGCAAGCAACGACTTATCCACTATCTCCTTTAGCTTCGCTTTTATGCTGTCGCCTTCCGCGGAACGGGGATACTCCTTGTGCAGCGATGCGCAAAAGCTATAATACGAAGGATGTTCAGGCGTAATGTGATGCTTGGCCTCGTGCTTTAATTCCGTTTCAAGAGTATGATAAGAGTTTACCAGTTCCAGACGGCTCCCGATAAATTGCACCAGGTGCGAGTACAAGTATATTTTCGTATCATAATATTGAAATATCGTCTCCTCACCCAGCGAAGCCATGTCCACATGTTGCAGCTCCTTTTCGGCTTCGTGCAGCAGACCTTGAGCCGTAAGAAGAAAAACTTTATTCAATATCCACTCCTGCTTCTTGTCTTTCCGCCCCAACAAACCCGCTATCTCTATATTATCATCCACATATGCCATAGCCGAGTCTGCATTATAAACAAAATATTCATCATACAACATTTTGTTAATCCACAGTTTGTCTTCCAGTTTCAATGCCGAAGCCCGCTTACCCTGCAGTTCTTCTATCCTTTCTTCTTTCTCCAAAACATACTTTCCGCTGTTTGCCAATACCGAATCCAGTCTGGCAAGCAGCAAACTCATTTCGTTACTTCTGGAATAAAGCGTTCCAGAGACGACAAGCAATAACAATAGTGCCGATATCCTTCTCATCATAAAAAAATGTATCACATTAATTTACATCTATCTTATATTATATTTTACTATAATGAACAAAAGTACAAAAAATAATATTAACAACAAGCAGACCATTTATACAACCCTCTATTCGCCGATGTAACATTTCTGTAACATATATGACATTTCCTTGCAACACAAAAAACGTTCCTTTGCAGCCGGAAATAAAATACATGTTATGGAAACTATCTACTTATGCATTGTCATCTTCCTGTTCGTCCTCGCGGTCTTCGACCTTGTGGTGGGTGTCAGTAATGATGCGGTTAACTTTCTACAATCTGCTGTCGGAGCAAAAGCAGCATCGTTCAAGACCATACTGTTCATAGCGGGTATCGGCGTATTTATCGGCGCCGCCCTATCCAACGGTATGATGGACATCGCCCGCCACGGTATCTACCAGCCGGAGCATTTCTATTTCGCGGAAATCATGTGTATCCTGTTGGCCGTGATGCTGACGGACGTGGTGCTGTTGGATGTATTCAACACCATGGGAATGCCGACATCCACTACCGTGTCCATGGTCTTTGAATTGTTGGGCGGTACGTTCGCCCTCGCGCTTATCAAAGTGTACGGCAGCGACACTCTCGGACTGGGAGACCTTATCAACACCGACAAGGCATTGTCCGTCATCATGGCTATATTCGTGTCGGTAGCCATCGCTTTCTTCTTCGGTATGCTGGTACAATGGCTGGCGCGTATAGTCTTTACCTTCAACTACACCGGGAAGATGAAGTACAGCATCGGTATCTTCGGCGGTATCGCGGCTACTTCCATCGTCTACTTCATGCTGATAAAAGGCTTGAAGGACAGCTCGTTCATGACACCGGAAAACAAGCACTGGATACAAGACAACACCGCCATGCTTATCGGCTGTTTCTTCGTATTCTTTACCATATTGATGCAGGTGCTGCATTGGTGCAAAGTAAATGTGTTCAAGATAATCGTGCTCTTGGGAACTTTCGCCCTTGCCCTCGCCTTTGCCGGCAACGACTTGGTGAACTTTATCGGTGTGCCTCTCGCCGGTTACTCCTCTTTCATCGACTATACCGCCAACGGCACTGCTGCCGGCCCCGACGGTTTCCTGATGACCTCGCTGCTCGGCCCCGCCAAAACGCCGTGGTATTTCCTTATCGGCGCGGGCGCCATCATGGTATATGCGCTGTGCACATCCAAAAAAGCCCATAATGTAATCAAGACTTCCGTTGACCTTTCCCGTCAGGATGAAGGCGAAGAAAACTTCGGCAGCACTCCCATAGCACGTACATTGGTGCGCTTCAGCATGACGGTGGCAAACGGACTTTCCAAGGTAATGCCCGAAAGCGGCAAACGCTGGGTTGAAACCCGCTTCCAAAAGGACGAAGCCATTATCGCGGACGGTGCGGCATTCGACTTGGTACGCGCTTCCGTCAATCTGGTACTCGCCGGCCTGCTGATTGCCTTAGGTACTTCGCTGAAACTTCCGCTCTCCACCACTTACGTCACTTTCATGGTGGCTATGGGTACCTCGCTCGCCGACCGTGCCTGGGGACGCGACTCCGCCGTATTCCGTATCACCGGTGTGCTGAGCGTTATCGGCGGTTGGTTCATTACTGCCGGAGCGGCGTTCACCATCTGTTTCTTCGTTACTTTCGTCATCTATTTCGGCGGAACAATCGCTATCGTCGCCCTTATCGGCCTGGCCGTATTCATGCTGATACGCAGTCAGGTAATGTACAAGAAGCGTAAAGAGAAAGAAAAAGGCAACGCCACCATCAAGCAACTGATGCAGAGCACGGACAATATGGAGATTCTGGAATTATTGCGCAAGCATACCCGTGAGGAACTCGGCAGAATACTGGAATTCACCGAAGATAATTTTGAACGTACGGTTACCGCCTTCCTGCACGAAAACCTGCGCGGATTGCGTCGTGCAATGGGTTCCGTGAAGTTCGAGAAGCAATTGGTAAAACAGATGAAGCGTACCGGAACGCTCGCCATGTGCCGCCTGGACAACAATACCGTTCTCGAAAAGGGACTTTATTACTATCAGGGCAATGACTTCGCCAGTGAGTTGGTATACAGTGTAGGACGTCTTTGCGAACCGTGTCTGGAACACATTGACAACAACTTCAAACCGCTCGATACAATCCAGAAAGGCGAATTCGCAGACGTAACGGAAGATATCGTGTACCTGCTTCAAGTTTGCCGTCACAAGCTGGAGAATAACGATTACAGCAACTTCGAGGAAGATATACACAAAGCCAACGAGCTGAACGGCCAGCTTGCCCACCTGAAACGTGAAGAATTGCAGCGTATTCAAAGCCAATCCGGCAGCATCAAGGTCAGCATGGTATATCTGACGATGATACAGGAAGCGCAGAATATAGTGACCTACTCCATCAACCTGATGAAGGTGAGCAGAAAGTTCCAGGCGGAAGAGTAGCCAAAGCGGCCAAGAGAGTATATCAAAATGAAAATCGCTCCGTCCAGAATGACGGAATGATAACCGAAACCCGTTCAGTTCGTCCCGTGAGATGTTTTATTTCGTCTTACGGGACGATTTATTTTATCCCGCAGGACGAATGTTTTCATCCCGTGAAAGGAATATTTCCGTCCTGCGGAACGAATATCTTTATGCTGCGGAGCAGACTCATTTTTTCGTAAAAATGGACAAACAGAACAAGTATTATATATTATTTTTACCCAATAAAACCCGCTTTAGGGTTCAGAAGGTTCAAAGGTTCACTATGACCCTATTTTAGGGCCCCTTTTGAAGATATTTATCTGATTTACAATATATTGACTGTTTCAACAATCACTAATTCAATCAATTTCCGTTCTCATGCGGATTTACCGCATTGTAAGGATATATCCATTACCGCCGATTGTAGGATATACACAAAAAGGATAATCAGCAGGATATAGTAAAAAAACAAGTCATTCCATACTTGCTTGGAAGTGATTTTCGGGGGGGTAAAGGGGGTCAAAGTGAACCTGACCCCGAAATGAACCCTAAAACTTCGGACATACCGATAAAAACGCAAGGTAAAACACTAATTACCAAATAGATGGGCTACATCCGCCGTTTTATCTTTTCACCACTCATTTTCCCGGATTTTCCGTGATTTCCCCCTTCTCCGGTAAACGCCCTGTTAAGAAAAAACATGTCAAAGCCTATTTCAGTCCCATCTTTTCCGCCCGTTGCAGCATAAACGCGCGGGCGGCTTCGTACTCATTGGGAATGATGCCGTCCAATATGGCGTCCTTGATGGCGCTTTTCAATGCCCCGACCTGCCGGCAGGGCGGCAGATTGAATGTTTTCATAATCTCCTCACCGCTGACAGGGGGCTGGAAATTGCGGATACGGTCGCGTTCTTCCAAGTCTTTCAGTTTCTGGCGCACCAGTTGGAAGTTGTTCAGAAAGCGTTGTTTGCGCTCCATGTTCTTGGAAGTGATATCGGCCTCGCACAGCGTCATAAGGTCGTCTATATCGTCTCCCGCCTCAAACAGCAAACGGCGGACGGCGGAGTCGGTCACCACATCGTCCGCTATCACGATGGGACGCATGTGCAGCCCCACCAGTTTCTGCACGTATTTCATCTTCTCGTTCATGGGAAGCTTCATTCTCCGAAAGATGTCGGGTATCATCTTCTCGCCGATGAAATTATGGTTGTGGAATGTCCATCCGGCACGGGGTTCCCAACGTTTGGTCGCCGGTTTGGCTATATCGTGCAACAGGGCCGCCCAGCGCAGCCAGAGGTTACCGGTCTTTTTGCTGATGTTATCGAGCACTTCGAGCGTATGGTAGAAATTATCCTTATGCGCTCTGCCATTGCGGGTTTCAACGCCTTGCAGGGCAACCAGCTCCGGGAAGATAAGTTGCAACAGGCCGGAACGGTCTAAGTCGATAAATCCTTTGGATGGAACGGGAGATAGCAATATCTTGTTCAGTTCATCCGCAATGCGCTCTCTGGATATGATGGAGATGCGTTCTTTGTTACGGCACAAAGATTCAAAGGTATCATCATCGATGTAGAAATTCAGTTGGGTGGCAAAACGGATGCAACGCATCATGCGCAAGGGATCGTCACTGAAAGTGATGTCCGGGTCGAGCGGCGTGCGGATGGTTTTCTCCCTCATGTCCGCCATTCCGCCAAAAGGGTCTGCCAATTCTCCATAGCGTTCCCGGTTCAGGCACACCGCCAAGGCATTGATGGTAAAATCCCGACGGTTCTGGTCGTCTTCCAACGAGCCGTCCTCTACAATCGGCTTACGCGAGTCGTGCGTGTAGGACTCTTTACGCGCCCCCACGAACTCCACTTCCGTGCCGTGATACTTTAACTGCGCCGTACCGAAATTCTTGAAAACAGAAAGGTGGGCGCCGCGTCCCAAACGCTTGGCAAGCGCCTCGGCCATCGCAATGCCGCTGCCCACCACCACCACATCGATATCTTTGGAAGGGCGTTGCAGGAATATGTCGCGCACGTAGCCGCCGACTACGTAACACTCCAGCCCCAACTCATCCGCCGTTTCGGAAATCCGCTTAAATATGTTGTCACTGAAACGTTGCTTCAGTTCTTCTGTCGTCAATTCAATCATTTGCCAATAAATCATTTTGAGGGTGCAAAGATACGGATATTATTTTTTATTTTTGTCCCCACTAACATCAAGAATGAAAATTATGAAGAAAGCAGTGTTCCTTGCGTGCCTCTGCTGCACGCTCTTCTCTTGCAGCAATGTGGAGAAAAAAGCAGGCGAGAAACTCCGGGCAGCCCGCGAAGCGTTTCAACGCGGAGATTACAGCGAAGCGAAGATACAGATTGACAGCATCAAGATACTCTATCCGAAAGCTTTTGAAACACGGCGCGAGGGTATCGGGCTTATGCAACAGGTGGAGCTGAAAGAGCAGGAGAAAACACTTGTCTACCTCGACAGCATGCTCCAAGACAAGCAAAAAGAAGTGGACGCCCTCAAGAAGAATTATACTTTCGAGAAAGACGCCGAATATCAACGGACAGGCAATTACCTGCATCCCTCGCAAGTGATAGAAAAGAACCTGCACCGCTCTTACCTGCGTTTCCAAGTAGATGAAACAGGGGTTATGAGCATGACTTCCATCTATTGCGGTCCGCACAACATTCATCACTTAGCCGTAAAAGTTACCGCGCCCGACGGCAGCTTTGCCGAAACTCCGGCTTCCAAAGACAGCTATGAAACGACCGATTTGGGAGAGAAGATAGAAAAAGCGGATTATAAGTTGGGAGAAGACGGCAATGTAATCGCTTTCCTCAACCTGAACAAAGACAAGAACATACGTGTCAACTATCTTGGCGAACGCTCCTATACCACTGTCATGACACCGAACGACCGCAAGGCGGTGGCGGCTGTTTATGAACTGGCGCAGTTACTGTCTTCCATTACGGAAATCAAGAGAGAGATGGAAGAAGCCAACCTGAAGATTGAGTTCGTGAAACGCAAGATACAGGAAAGAGCAAGCAAAGATATAAAATAACGCTTCGAGCATAGTTGATGACAGCCCGTTACGCAAAACACAGTGAAGCGTCTACTCCCCGCTCATAAAGAGGGCAGATGCTTCACTGCGTTCCACCCCCTCTCTTATAAATTAGGATTCGCATTCGTCTCCTTTTCCGGAATGGCATATAGATAATACACACTGTTCGGTACAAACTTCGTTCCGTCGGGGAAGGAAGTAAACCAATGGCCTTCGGGATTATATTCTTTATAAGTATCGCCTTGCTGCCAGCAATCGTATTTCCGCTCCGCTTCCTCTTTCGTCAACGGTACACGCTCTACGGAACGTTGCGTACGGAGAATATCGGTAATGCCGAATCCCTCACCCCACAGTTCGCGCCGGCGTTCCAGCAAAATATCATCGATAAGCCGGTCTTGCGTCTTCCCCGTCAGGTCATAGCCGGCAAGTCCGCGGGCATTGCGTAATGTGTTCAACGGTTTCACGGCGTCTTCCAACCGTCCCTCGCGAGCCAGCGCTTCCGCCGCTATCAGATACATCTCGGCGGAACGCATCACGACAATATCACCGGTCTGGTCGGCGCGGATACGGAACTTACGATAACCCAAATAACCTTCACGCATCCACTGGAACAAATCCAGGCGAATATCCCCCGCTTCGAAAGTGTCCTTGAAGTGCGGGTCGGCCATAAAGCTGTTATATGCGTCGGGCGTCACCACATCGATATAATAGAAATTATAGCTGGCATCGGACTGGCTTACGGACTGAGGATGTCCCCACATCCACTCGGTATTGGATATATCGTTAAAGCCCATATACGTTTTGGAGTCCGTCATCAAAGCATATCCATCGGCAGCCTCAAGAGCAGCCCCGGCGGCTTCGTCCCATTGTCCGGTAAGCAAATACGCACGTGCCAGCAATCCGTTGACGACGCTTGAATCCGGTTTGAACTTGGAATTGTCGTCCGGACGGACATACCCTTCAAGAAGCTCCTTGGCCTTATTCAGGTCTTTGAATATCTGCGTATATATCTCTTCCAGAGTAGCCTTCCCTTTAGGCTCTGTCGTAGAGGCGGTAGGCTCCGTATAAAGCGGAACAGCCGGCGCGGCAGGGTCTTTCAGGTAAGTAAACTGGTAGTGCTGAGCCAGATGCAGATAACAGAAAGCCCGCAAAGCATAGGCTTGTCCCTGTGAATGACGGAAATCGGCCGTATCATCGTCACCGGTGGCGGTAATGGAAATGGCCGTATTGCAATTGTCTATGGTTTTGTACATCAGATACCAGGCAAATGCGGTACGGTTGTTGGCAGGCATCCCCACATCGTTAAACTGATAGGACGAGTTGAAGCCGTACATCGGACGCGACACCACATCGTCCGCCATCATATCGTCCTGCAGCATCAGGGCGCGATAACCGATATTGGCATAGGTGCTGCTGTACTCGAACAGGTTATACCACGCGCCGTTAAATATCCGACCGGCATTGGAAGGCACGGGGACGATACCCGAATCTACGGCGTCCGTAGGTTTGTTATCGAGAAAATCTCCGCCGCACGAAGACAGGACGGATAATAATCCCAGTGTAAAGACTGCTATATTTTTAATTGAAGTATTCATGTGAACAAGTGATTTAGAATGAAACATTAAGTCCGCCCGAAATGGAACGCATGGCAGGATAACGGTAATAAGTCAGTCCTGTAATACCCTGTTCCGGGTCCATTCCCTGATTCTTGGAGAAAGTCAGCAGGTTGTCCGCCTGTACAAAGAGCTGCAGACTGCTGAGGCTGATTTTCTTTATCAACGGCTGCGGGAAGTTATAAGACAGCGTAATGTTCTTCATCCGCAGGTACGAGTTGTTGAACAGGTTACGGGTAGAGTTGGAGTTCCAGTTATTGGACACCGTTTTCAAGGCCGGCACGTCCGTATCACGGTTCTCCGGTGTCCAACGTTTCAGTATCTCGGTAGACCAGGCGCGTCCGGGATTGCTTCCATTGCTCCACAGCATCGTAACGTCACGGTCTACGATATAGCCGCCTATACTGTACGCGAAGATGGCGGACAACTCAAAGCCTTTGTATGAGAACGCCGTATTGAAACCGCCGTAAACCTTGGGAAGCGAGGACTTATCCACGTAATAATAATCCGCCTGGGCGTAATCGTTGGTAGTAGTGCGCCCGGTAACATTACCCTGCGCATCCTTTACATTCCTGTACCACAACGGATCACCGTTATCAGGGTCTACCCCTGCCCATTCGCGCAGATAGAAATCGTAAACCGAACGTCCCTCTTTCAAACGGGTAACCCCGGTAACAGGCATGTCTTTCAACGGTAGGTCGGTCACGACATTCTTGTAGTGCGTAAGGTTGACGCCCATACGCCACATAAAATCACGGGTGTGTATGAGCGTTCCTTTAAGGTCTATCTCAAAGCCCGTATTCTTCAATGCGCCTATATTCTCATCCATCGAGGTATAACCCAGGGAAGTTGCCAAAGGACGGGAATACAGCAGGTCTTTGGAACGGCGCTGGAAGAAATCGAACGAACCGGAGAAACGGTTGTCGAACAATGAGAAATCAATGCCTACATTGAGGTTGAGATTAGTCTCCCATTTCAAGGCGGGCGTTGCAAGGCGGTCGGACACCAAAGCGTTCTCACCTGCTTGCGAAACGATGGAATACAGCCCGCTGCTGGCATAGTAAGTGCCCAGATTGTCATTGCCTTGCGCTCCGTAGCTGGCCTTTAAGGTCAGGGCGGAGAGCCAGTCGGTGGCGCTCTGCATGAATTCTTCGCGGTCTATGCGCCACGAAGCTCCCAATGACCAGAAGTTGCCCCAGCGTGTGCCCGGCGCGAAACGCGAAGAACCGTCGCGACGGTAGGAAGCGGAGAAGAAATACTTGCTCCGGTAGTCATACCGGGTATTAATAAGATAGCCCAACAGTGAATAGTCAATGCGATACCCCGTACCTGCGGTTACAAGCGAACCGACAGCCAGCTCCGGCATATCGGGCACAGCCATGTTGCTGCGTGCGGCCTGTAACACATCATAACGGTAAGAGTAAGCCTCTTGTCCGGCAAGGATATTGAAATGATGCTCGCCGACAGTCTTATCGTAAGTCACAATATTATTCCATGTCCAGGAGAAAGTGCGGGTATATTCGCGGCTTGCTCCGCCACCCGTATTGACCGCAGGGCCAATCTTGGGATTGGTATAATCCAGCGTATTGTAATCTATCAGGTCGAAGTTGAAGCTGGTCTTGAATTTCAATCCTTCCAGGAAAGTGACCTCAAGGAAGGTACGTCCGGAGAACTCATCCCGCATACGCTCGGATTTATCATTGGGCAAGGTTGCGGGCAGGTTCCAGTTGGCCGTGGCTCCTGACGGCCGGTAGGAACCGAAATCGTAAATCCGCTTTCCTTCCGAGTCGAGCTTGTATGTGCCGTCGGCGTTCATCTCGTACACAGGGTAGAAATCGGGCATTAAACGTCCGGCGTTGATGACATTGCTTGTCTTGGTATCGGACGACACCGGATAGTTCTGTATGGAGTGGGCGTAGCTCATATTCACGCCGCCACGCAACCAACCGGTTATCTCGCTCGAGATATTGGAACGCAGGTTGAAACGTTGGTAACCGGATTCAAGGGCAATACCCTTGTCATTCAGATAACCGGCCGAGAAATAGTACTGATTGGTCTTTCCGCCTCCGGAAACATTCAATCCGATTTCCGTACGCAACGCCTGTTGCTCCATTTCTTTCTGCCAGTCCACATTCCAAAGCGGAGTGGCTCCGGCAAGCAGCTTACCGTCCGTGCCCACCGGTTGCGGATAGTTGGGGCCATAAGGATTAGGTCCACCGCCCATCAACTTGCCCACCAGGTCTTTAGAGGCCTGTGCGGCTGCGGTCTGCGGAGTATATTTATCCGTATTCAGAGCATATTGGTTGCGCAATGCTTCCCAATAGAGCTCAAAGTACTGATCGGTACCGACACGGTCGTAATCGCGGATAGCCCGGCTGGAGCCGCCGAAGCTGGCATTGACGCTGACCGTGGTTTTCGAGTCGGTCTGTCCCTGCTTGGTGGTTATGATAATGACACCGTTGGCCCCACGCGAACCGTAGAGGGCTGCCGAAGCGGCGTCTTTCAAAACCGTCAACGAGGCTATATCTTCCGGATTAATGGAGTTGATGCTGCCGTCGAAAGGTACGCCGTCCACCACATAAAGCGGAGCGCTCGAAGCATTGATAGAGCCGATGCCGCGAATACGTATTTCCGCATCCGTACCCGGCTGGCCGCTGGGCGCGCTTGCCTGAAGTCCGGATACCGTTCCCTCGAGCGCACGCGACACGTTGGATACCTGCATCTTGGCTATTTCGCTCCCCTTGACCGTGGAAGCCGCTCCCGTAAAGCTATACTTCTTGGCAGTGGCGTAAGCCACCACCATTACCTCATCCAGTTGTTCACTGTCCGGAATCAGTTCCGCATTAATGACCGAACGCCCATTGACTTTTTGTTCGGTGGTTTTCAGCCCGATGAAGCTAAAGACCAGTGTAGCGTCCGCCGGTACGGTAAGGGTATATTTTCCATCGACGTCGGTTACCGTTCCGTTGTGAGTTCCTTTCACCAATACCGATGCTCCCGGCAAAGGTTCCCCTTCCGACATCACAACGCCCGATACACGGATATCGCCGCCCGGAGCGGCATATAACGTCACCACGAAGAGTATAAACAGTGAGGTTAAGAAAAAGCGCAGTTTACTATTCATTCCGTTAAAGTTTGGTTAGACTTCATTAACAGAAGAAAATAAACTTTGTTCAGCTATGCCTATTTTTTTTCACTCCCGCTATCCGCGTAGTATACGCTTGTTAATTCAATTAAGAGGATTCCGTCCCTTTCCTGTCGGGAGCCTACCACTTCAGCCTGGGCAGGAAACTGCTCAGACAGTCGCGCAATGCCTGCAACGTAATAGGCTTTACCAATACTTCCGAAGCGCCGCTTTTGATGGCGTTTTCACGGTCGGCGGAGAACGCGTAGGCCGTCTGCATGATGATAGGTAATGTTCCGCCTTCCTCACGTATGAGCCGCGTAGCTTCCAATCCGTTCATAATAGGCATCTTGATGTCCATCAGTATCGCATCCGTTTTGTCACGATTCTCGTGAAACAAAGAGACGATCTCCTCACCGTTCTTCGCCCACATTATCTCACACCTTTTTCCTATAATAGCTTTTATTAATTTAAAATTACTATCATCATCTTCCGCGACGAGAATGAGCGGGCGGTAATCTACTGATTGATTTCCGATTTCCATGACCTATATTATTGTTTGTCCGAGACAAAGATATAAAAAATAATATATTTGCATTATCTTTGCGCCTTATTTTTAAAAATGACATAATGATTTCTATTGACGGACTCGCCGTAGAATTTGGCGGCACAACCTTATTCAGTGACATATCTTTCGTAATCAACGAAAAAGACCGTATCGCCCTCATGGGCAAAAACGGAGCCGGGAAAAGTACGCTGTTAAAGATACTTGCCGGGGTGCGGCAACCTACCCGCGGTAAAATTTCCGCTCCCAAAGATTGCGTCATCGCCTATCTTCCCCAGCACCTGATGACAGAGGACGGACGTACCGTTTTTCAGGAAACCGCGCAGGCCTTTGCCCACCTGCATGAGATGGAAGCCGAAATAGACCGTATGAACAAAGAGCTGGAAACCCGTACCGACTACGAAAGCGACAGCTACATGGAACTTATCGAGCAGGTGTCCGCCCTAAGCGAGAAATTCTACGCCATCGACGCCACCAATTACGAAGAGGACGTTGAAAAGGCATTGCTCGGCCTCGGATTCACAAGAGAGGACTTCAACCGCCAGACCAGCGACTTCAGCGGCGGCTGGCGCATGCGTATCGAACTCGCCAAACTGCTGTTGCAGAAGCCGGACGTGCTCCTGCTGGACGAGCCGACCAACCACCTGGACATCGAGTCCATCCAATGGCTGGAAGACTTCCTTATCAACAACGGGAAAGCCGTTATCGTCATCAGCCACGACCGCAAATTCGTGGATAACATCACGACCCGCACCATTGAGGTAACCATGGGACGCATCTACGATTACAAAGTAAACTACTCCAAATACCTGGAACTCCGCAAAGAACGCCGCGAACAGCAGCAAAAGGCTTATGACGAGCAACAGAAGTTCATCGCCGAAACCAAAGAATTCATCGAGCGTTTCAAAGGGACCTATTCCAAAACCCTGCAAGTGCAAAGCCGTGTCAAGATGTTGGAGAAACTGGTACTGCTGGAAGTAGATGAAGAAGATACCTCGGCCTTGCGGCTGAAGTTCCCGCCCTCTCCGCGTTCCGGCAATTATCCGGTCATTATGGAGAATGTAGGAAAGACATACGGAGAGCACGTCGTGTTCAAAAATGCCAACCTCACCATAGAGAGAGGCGACAAAGTGGCTTTCGTAGGCAAGAACGGCGAAGGTAAATCCACGCTGGTAAAGTGCATCATGGGAGAACTGGAACACGAAGGAACGCTTACCATCGGTCATAATGTACAGATAGGTTATTTCGCCCAAAACCAGGCATCCTTGCTGGATGAGAACCTGACCGTATTCCAAACCATCGACGACGTGGCCAAAGGCGAAATACGCAACAAGATACGCGACTTGCTGGGAGCTTTCATGTTCGGCGGTCCGGAAGAGTCCATGAAGAAAGTGAAAGTGCTGTCCGGCGGCGAACGTACACGACTGGCCATGATTAAGCTGCTGCTGGAGCCCGTAAACTTGTTGATTCTGGATGAGCCTACCAACCACCTGGACATGAAAACCAAAGATATTCTGAAACAGGCTCTCATGGATTTCGACGGCACTCTGATACTCGTAAGCCACGACCGTGACTTCCTGGACGGGCTGGTGAGCAAAGTTTATGAGTTCGGCAACAAACGGGTAACCGAGCATTTGAGCGGTATCTATGAATTCCTTGAAAAGAAGAAAATGGATTCGCTTCGCGAACTGGAACGGTAAACTTTCATTAACTAACTTCCCGCAACAAATAAATTGCTCCTGTTGTTTCATTTCCATAAATCCTTAACTACGAATTAAATGAAACAATATGACGCTATCATCATAGGGTTCGGCAAAGGCGGGAAACTGCTGGCAGCCGAACTTGCCAACCGTAACTGGAAAGTGGCAATCATTGAACGTTCCCCGCAGATGTACGGGGGGACATGTGTAAACGCAGGGTGCATTCCCACCAAGACGCTTATTCACGAATCGGAACAGGCCGAACGGCTCTACCGGGACGATTACAGCAATCAGGCCAAGTACTATGCGCTCGCCGTCGGACGGAAAAACAAGCTCGTGTCATTCTTGCGGGACAAGAATTACGAACATATAAAAGCCCATCCCAACATTACCTTGTATGACGGTACGGCATCCTTTGCGTCCAACGATACGGTAAAGGTCGTTTCCCGGGATAAAAAGGAAATTCTCCTCAAAGGGAAAGAAGTCTTTATCAATACCGGGTCTACCCCTATCCTGCCCGATGTGGAAGGCATCAACGGAAGTAAGCATGTGTTCACCAGCGAAACGCTGCTCCGGCAGAGCAAGCTTCCCCATCGCCTGCTCATTCTCGGCGCCGGAGCCATCGGAATGGAGCTCGCCACCATGTATGCGGGCTTTGGAAGCCAAGTCACGTTATTGGAATCGGGCAGCCGCTTCATGCCCAAATCAGACCGGGACATTGCGGAGTCCATGCTGGAATCTCTGAAAAGGAAAGGCATCGAGATACGTTTGAACGCCTATGCCCTGTCCGTATACGATACCGCCGACGGCGTGACACTGACCTATACGGACAATGCCGACGGTACTCCCTACTTTTTGGAAGGAGACGCCCTGCTGCTTGCCACCGGGCGCAGGCCGATGACCGACGAGCTCAATCTGCACGCGGCCGGCATACGCACCGACGCTCAGGGAGCCGTCATTGTCAACGGGCATCTTCAAACTTCTTCCCCGCACATATGGGCCATGGGAGACGTTAGAGGCGGCGCTTTGTACGACTATTTATCCATCGATGACTTCCGCGTTATCGCCAACCAATTGTTCGGCAACAAGAAGCGAAATACCGATGACAGGGTTCCGGTGCCCTATGTAATTTTTACAGACCCGCCGCTGGCGCATATCGGCCTGACTGAAGAAGAAGCCGTGAAACGCGGTTATTCGCTCCAAGTGTCCCGGCTACCTGCCGCCGCCATACCGCGCGCCCGTACATTGCAGCACATAGACGGTATGATGAAAGCCATCGTCAACGCGCATACGGGACGCATAATAGGCTGTACCCTGTTTTGCGTCGATGCGCCCGAAGTCATCAACCTGGTATCGCTGGCCATGAAGAACGACCTGCATTACAGCGCCCTGCGTGACTTCATCTTTACGCATCCCAGCATGAGCGAAGGATTAAATGACTTATTCAAGGCTTTTTAGCATCTTGCGTTTGGCAGTTAAATGATTAACTTCTATCTTTGCGGCTAATCAAAGAGAGAAGAATGAAAACGAAAAGGTACATCGCATATTTCCTGTTCTTCATCAGCATGATTATGCTGATAGTACCTGTCATTCCCCATCATCACCACGAAGACGGCGCAATCTGTATGAAAAACGACCTGCCGTCCGACGGATGCTGTCATCATCAGGGTCCTTGCAACGAGCATTGTTGCTGCGACACCGGCTGTATGACCACTCACTTCTACCAACAGACGCCCAGCTCGGACAACAGCAACTTACAGCCCTGTTTCGTGTGGGTACATACTTTATTTTCCGAACCGTTGCTCAAACTCCTGACTTTACCCGAAGAAACAGGTATAAGGCAAGAGTTCGTCTACTTGGAATCTCTTCATGGCACGTTCATTACACGTGCCACAGGGCTTCGCGCGCCACCTTTTGTTCTTGCCTGACCGACAGCCGCCGAAAGCGGCCATGCTGCCGGCATCGGAATGTATGCAACTCGGTTGCACCGTCCATTCCCTAATTTTGCAATCCGAAACAAGTTAAGAACAAAAACAATTATCATGAAGAAGTTTATATTCATGGGAGTTATAGGATTATTCCTGTTAGGCTCCTGTAACAGCAAGTCCGGTGAAGGACATAATCACGAAACGGAAGAACACGCTCATGCGGGGCATGACCACGAAGGGCACGACCATGCGAACGAAGGCGCCGGACATAAGCATGACGACGGACATGACCACGGTGCGGAAGCCGCCGCCGCGCACAGTGACGAAATCATATTGCCGCCGGCCAAAGCGCAGGCTGCCGGAGTAGAGGCGGACATCATCGAGCCGGGCGTATTCAATCAGGTAATAAAAACCAGCGGTCAGGTAATGGCCGCGCAAGGCGATGAAAGCGTTGCCGTAGCTACGGTGGCGGGCGTAGTTTCGTTCCATGGCAAAGTAGTAGAAGGTATGAGCGTGAACAAAGGCACGCCGCTCGTAGTGCTCTCATCCAAAAACATGGCAGACGGAGACCCCGTACAAAGAGCACGCATCGCTTACGAAACAGCCAGGAAAGAGTACGAACGGATGAAAGAGCTTCTCCCCAATAAAATCGTTTCGGAGAAAGACTTCGCCCAAGCTCGACAGGCGTATGAGAACGCCCGTATCAGCTACGAGGCCGTTGCCAAGAACCATTCGGCTCAGGGACAGGCCGTACCTTCTCCTATCAACGGGTATGTGAAAAATCTGTTAGTAAAGGAAGGCGACTATGTTACCGTAGGCCAGCCGCTCGTAAGCATCACTCAAAACCGCAGACTGTTCCTGCGCGCCGATGTTTCGGAGAAGTATTATCCTTATCTCCGCACCATCGGTTCCGCCAACTTCCGTACTCCCTACAACAATAAGGTATATACACTGAAGGACTTGAACGGCCGCCTGCTTTCTTACGGAAAGGCATCGGGCGACAACGGCTACTATGTGCCCGTTACCTTTGAATTCGATAACAAAGGAGATGTCATTCCCGGTTCTTTTGTCGAAATATTCCTGCTCTCCTCTCCTATGGAGAACGTTATTTCACTCCCCCATACAGCTCTGACCGAAGAACAAGGCAGTTTCTTCGTATATCTGCAAGTGGATGAGGAAGGATACAAAAAGCAACTCGTCACTCTCGGAGCCGATAACGGCGAGAAGGTGCAAATCCTTTCCGGCGTCAAAGCAGGTGACAAAGTCGTGACCCAGGGCGCTTATCAGGTGAAACTTGCAGGCGCTACCAACGCAATTCCGGCGCACAGCCACGAACACTAATTCGGTGATGAGTTATTAGTTATAAGCTATTTGCTGATAAAAACGCGTAACTTGATAACTTTATAACTCATAGCTCACAACTCATAACTAAAGAAATCATGCTAAACAAGATTATACATTTCTCTCTTCAGAACCGCATACTGGTGCTGGTGGCGTCGGTACTGCTGCTGATTGGCGGTACGTATACCGCAATGCATACGGAAGTGGATGTGTTCCCCGACTTGAATGCGCCGACCGTGGTTATCATGACCGAAGCCAACGGCATGGCGGCCGAGGAAGTGGAACAACTGGTTACTTTTCCTGTGGAAACAGCCGTAAACGGCGCTACGGGAGTACGTCGCGTACGTTCTTCGTCCACCAACGGCTTCTCCGTCGTATGGGTTGAATTCGATTGGGAAACGGACGTTTACCTGGCACGCCAGATTGTAAGCGAGAAGCTGGCGGTTGTCAGCGAATCCCTTCCCTCTAACGTAGGCAAGCCGACCCTCGGCCCGCAATCGTCTATCTTAGGCGAGATGCTGATTGTGGGACTGACCGCCGACTCGACTTCCATGCTCGACCTGCGCACCATAGCCGACTGGACTATCCGCCCGCGCCTTCTTTCTACCGGCGGCGTGGCGCAAGTGGCCGTGCTGGGTGGCGATATTAAAGAATACCAGATACAACTCGACCCGGAACGAATGCGTCATTACGGCGTAACCCTTACCGAAGTGATGAACGTTACGCGCGAGATGAATCTGAATGCCAACGGCGGGGTACTTTATGAATACGGAAACGAATACATCGTACGCGGGGTAATCTCCACCGACCGGGTAGAACAACTGGCAAAAGCCGTAGTCAAGCTGCAGGACGGCGGTGCACAGACCGCAACCGCCAACGCCCGGCCTTTGGCCGCCGCTTCTCCCGTATTACTGGAAGACATAGCGGATGTACGTATCGGAGCCAAGCTTCCGAAACTGGGTACGGCTTCCGAACGCGGCAAACCCGCCGTACTGCTGACCGTGACCAAGCAACCCGCCACAAGCACTCTGGAACTGACCGACAAGCTGGAAACATCCCTGAAAGACTTGCAGAAGAACCTGCCGTCCGATGTGAAGGTCAGCACCGACATTTTCAGACAAAGCCGCTTTATAGAAAGCTCCATCGGTAACGTACAGAAATCACTGTTTGAAGGCGGTATCTTCGTCGTTATCGTCCTGTTCCTGTTCCTTGCCAATGTACGGACTACCGTAATCTCGCTGGTGACGCTTCCCTTGTCACTGATAGCTTCGCTGCTGGCGTTGCACTATATGGGATTCACCATCAACACAATGAGCCTCGGCGGTATGGCTATCGCCATCGGCTCGCTGGTAGATGACGCCATTGTCGATGTGGAGAACGTGTACAAGCGGTTGCGGGAAAACCGGCTGAAGCCGGAAGCGGAACGCCTGTCGATACTGGAAGTCGTGTTCAACGCTTCCAAAGAAGTACGTATGCCTATCCTGAACTCCACGCTTATCATTGTGGTAAGTTTCGTTCCGTTATTCTTCCTGAGCGGCATGGAAGGCCGGATGCTCGTACCTCTGGGCATCGCGTTCATCGTGGCGCTGGCTGCTTCCACGGTCGTGGCGCTGACAGTGACGCCCGTACTGTGTTCCTATCTGCTGGGAAGAGAAAAGATAAAAGATGAAAAACGTTCCACCGGCGACTCGCCGGTAGCGCGCAAAATGAAAGAATGGTACGGCACGGCTCTTACCTTTGTGCTGGGGCATAAGAAGAGCGTATTGGGCGGAACCATCGGCCTGTTTGTGGTGGCGCTTGCCTGCTTCTTCACATTGGGACGTTCGTTCCTGCCGCCGTTTAATGAAGGTTCGTTCACAATCAACATATCGTCCCTGCCGGGTATCTCGCTGGAAGAAAGTGACAAGATAGGACATCGTGCCGAAGAGCTGCTGCTTTCCATCCCCGAAATACAGACCGTAGCCCGCAAGACCGGACGTGCCGAACTGGACGAGCATGCCTTAGGCGTGAATGTCTCCGAAATAGAAGCTCCGTTCGAACTGAAAGACCGTTCGCGCAGCGAGCTGGTGGCCGACGTGCGCGAAAAGCTGGGCACGATTGTGGGCGCCAATGTAGAAATCGGGCAACCTATCAGCCACCGTATCGACGCCATGCTGTCCGGTACGAAAGCCAACATAGCCATCAAGCTGTTCGGCGACGATTTGAACCGTATGTTCTCTTTGGGTAATGAAATCAAGAACACCATTCAGGACATTCCCGGCATTGCCGACCTGAACGTGGAACAACAGATCGAACGTCCGCAGCTCATCATCGCTCCCAAGCGGGAAGTGCTTGCCAAATATGGCATTTCCTTGCCGGAGTTCTCGGAGTTTGTCAATGTATGCCTTGCCGGTGAGTCCGTATCCCAGGTATATGAGAAAGGAAAAAGCTTCGACCTGACCGTACGCGTAAAGGACGACTTGCGGGATGAAATGGAAAAGATACGCAACCTGATGATCGATACCGGCAACGGACAGAAAATACCGCTGAACTATGTAGCGGAAGTCCGCTCGGCAATGGGTCCGAACACCATCAGCCGCGAGAACGTGAAACGGAAAATCGTAATCTCCGCCAACGTGGCCGACCGTGACCTGCGCAGCGTGGTAAACGACATACAGGAACGTGTGGACGCCTCGGTGAAACTGCCGGAAGGTTATCACATCGAATACGGCGGTCAGTTTGAAAGCGAACAGGCCGCAAGCCGCACACTGGCTTTAACTTCATTCATGTCCATCGTGGTGATATTCCTGCTGCTGTATCATGAGTTCCGTAGCGTAAAGGAAAGTGCGATTATCCTTATCAACCTGCCTTTGGCATTGATTGGCGGTGTATTCGCCCTGCTCATCACAACGGGTGAAGTCAGCATTCCCGCCATCATCGGCTTTATCTCGCTATTCGGTATCGCCACCCGAAACGGTATGCTGCTGATAAGCCATTACAACCATTTGCAACAGGAAGAAGGGTACGGAGTGTACGACAGCGTGATACGCGGTTCGTTGGACAGATTGAATCCGATCCTGATGACCGCCCTGTCCAGTGCGCTTGCATTGATTCCGTTGGCACTCAGCGGCGACCTGCCCGGCAACGAGATACAAAGCCCCATGGCAAAAGTTATTCTGGGCGGATTGCTGACTTCCACTTTCCTGAACGGTTTCATTATTCCGATTGTTTATCTGATGATGCACAAGAAACCGGCAATTACAGGTGGACACGATAACGAGTAAATAACTTAATAACAGAATGTATGAAACATATACTTATAGCCGCCGCCCTCCTCTCCTGCATAGGGATGAGGGCGCAAAATACAGGCATCGACTCCGTACTTCGCCAGATAGAGGCGAACAACAAGGAATTGCAAGCCAATGCACAGCTTATCTCCTCGCAGAAGCTGGAAAACAAGACAGAGAACAATCTGCCTGACCCCACCCTCTCGTACGCCCATCTTTGGGACTCCAAGAACAGCAGTGAGACCGTAGGTGAAATGGTTGTTTCCCAGAGTTTCGATTTCCCTACGTTGTATGTAACAAGGGGAAAGATGAACCGTCTCAAAACCGGAGCGCTGGACGCACAGGCAGCAACCGTACGCCAACAGATATTGCTGCAAGCCAAAGAGGTGTGCCTGGACATCATCATGTTGCAACATCAGCAGGAACTGCTCGACGCCCGGTTGAAGAACGCCGAGGAACTGGCCGCCATGTATGCCAAACGATTGGCGACAGGAGATGCCAATGCGCTGGAAACAAATAAAATCAATCTGGAATTGCTGAATGTCCGTACCGAATCCCGTACGAACAGCACAGCCCTGAACAATAAAATCAAGGAATTGCTGGTACTTAACGGCAACCGGCCGCTTACTCCCGGCCGCCCCTTTCCCGACGGCACGGCAACACCTACCGCCCAAGCCCTCGGCCTGACAGAGTATCCCGCCATTCCATTGCCGGCCGATTTCCATCAGGTATGCGATGAACTATTGGCAGCCGACCCTTCCCTGCAATCGTTCGACAACGAGAGTGCGGCAGCCCGCAAACTTATTTCGGCAAGCAAGCAGGGCTGGTTACCGAAACTGGAGTTGGGCTATCGCCGCAATACAGAGTCAGGACATCCGCTGAACGGCGTTGTCGTAGGCTTCTCCTTCCCTCTGTTTGCAAATAAAGGAAAGGTAAAGATAGCCAAAGCGCAGGCTATGAACATCGACTTCCAGAAAGACAACGCAAAAGTAAAAGCAAGCTCCGAACTATGGCAGCTCTATGAAGAAGCCCGCAACCTGGACGCCTCCATGCAAGAATACAAACAGACCTTCCAAGATCAACAGGATTTGACGTTGCTGAAACAGGCTCTTACAGGCGGACAAATCAGCATGATAGAGTATTTCGTAGAGGTTTCCGTTGTTTTCCAAAGCAAAACCAACCTTTTGCAATTGGAAAATCAATACCAAAAAGCAATGGCACGGATATATAAGAGCAGGTTGTAGGAGTTATGAGTTATAAGTTATGAGTTATGATTCGTAACTTATAACTCATAACTCATAACTTATAACTATTTTTGGTTTTTCCGGCAAGTGGCCGCTGCGAATGCGCCATTCCTGCGGATAAAGATTATTGGCACGGTTACCGATATTCTTAACAAAACCAAGAGGCATATTCTTATACGTGAGTAAAACCACTCCGCGAGGGGCTGCATCCGAAAGGGTGACAGCCTCTTTTCGTAAATAGGCAACGGCCTGTTCATAGGATATTTCTTCGCGAGGGAAAGCATCCGGTGCCAATGCATGGCTCACAGCCAGCGCATGAGCGGGAATCCAGTCTTTACCTTTCTGTCCGGCAATCTCCAATCCGGCCTGCACAATGCGCACAGACGACTGCAATGCCGATAGTTCCGGAAGATAGCGTTTAGGGAAAGCGCTGACACTACCGCCTTTTTGAATAAACTCATATATATCCGGAGCAAGAAGCCATTCCGCCAATACCGAAAGCTGCTCTTTAGAAAGCCCCGGAGTTTTCATCCCTTTCCCCTGGGGTTTCCTTCCCTTTCCCCTGGGTTTTTCTCCTCTCACAGCCGGAGTTTCAGAAGCTTTGCCCAGGGCAAACGCCTGTTCAGCCCCGGGCTTACGGACGCTCGCCCTCGGCTTGCGGAGAACAGCCAGAAAGAAGCCTTCACCCTTTGTCTTATGAGGCAAAAAGCGGTAAACCGGAAACCGCTCTCCCTGCAATAAATTACCCGTTATATTCCAATCTTCCGCCACATCGAGCGGGAGTACTTCCGCGCCGAATTCGTCCTTTATCCAACGGACGTTTTCTTCATTCTCTTTCGTATTATACGTGCAGGTGCTATATATCAATAGCCCACCCGGTTTCAGACAAGGCCAGATATCCGAAATAATTCTCCGTTGCCGCTGTCGGCAGATTTCCACATTCTCCGAACTCCACTCGCTCACGGCGACAGGGTCTTTACGGAACATGCCTTCACCGGAACAGGGTACATCCGTCAATATCACATCAAAGAACTCTTCCAACGGTGTAAAGTCCGACGGATCGCTGTTAGTAACCACAACGTCGGGATGTCCCCACTTAGTCAGGTTCTCGGCAAGTATTTGGGAACGGTTGCGAATAACCTCGTTCGCTACCAACAAGCTATTTTCCGGAAGGATACCGCGGACATGCGTCGACTTACCGCCCGGAGCGGCACAGAGGTCGAGCATCACTGCCGGTTCTTCGCCCGCATATTGTCTTAAGGCCTGTTCCACAAACATGGACGAGGCTTCCTGCACATAATAGCATCCTGCATGAAACAAAGGGTCGAAAGTGAACGTCAGGCGCTCTTTAAGATAAAAGCCGGAAGTACACCAGGGAACCGCGCTCTCCCCGGACTGAAAGCCAAAAGGCTTTAACGGGTTCAACCGGATGCTGACGGGTTGCTCCGACTCCAAAGCGGTTACTAATTCCGTATACTCCTCATCTCCCAGCAGGGCGCGGGTATAGTCTATGAAAGAAGCGGGTAGTTCCATGTGTCGTACTGTTTTATGCCGGCAAAGGTAACATAAATATTTTGCGGCCGATAGTAGCTATTCTAAAAAAAATATCGTCTCTTTGCAACTTTCCGGATATCCGGATGCGTCTAACACACAAAGAAACCAATAAAAACAAAAATAACATGATTATGAAACGTATCATCTTCGCATTAATGGCAGCCATGATGCTCTGCACGTTGGCACAGGGAAAGAACAGAACCGTTACGGAAAACGACAGTCTGGGAAACAAGCAGAGAGTTATAGAACTGAGGGACACCATGATTGACGGAAAAGCCGTTACGGACACCCTTAGCGTCATGACTTACGAAAACAGCCCAAGCAGCGGCACGGAAAGCCATAAGGATTACAAGCACCACAGCAGTGCTTACGATTTCGGCTGGAACCTTGGTCATGACGCCAAAGAGGCGGCTATCGCCATTACGGCCATCGTGTTCGTATTCGGATTCCCTCTGGTGATTGTATTCATCATATTCTTCTTCCGCTATAAAAACCGGAAAGCCAAGTACCGCCTGGTAGAGCAAGCGCTGGCCAGTGGGCAACCGCTACCGGAAAACCTGTTTAAAGAGACCGACTCGATAGATATCCGCAGCAAGGGAATCAAAAATGTGTTTGTCGGTATCGGACTGTTCATCTTCCTTTGGGCCATTACCGACGAATTCGGACTGGGCTGCATCGGTCTGCTTATAATGTTCACAGGCTTCGGACAGCTCGTTATCTACTACACGCAGCAGGACAGAGCGCCTAGAAACAAGGAGAAAGCCGATACTGCGAGGACGGCCTTTCCGGAAAAGATTGAAGAAAAATGAGTCAGCTCAATGATATATCGTTAGTCGCACAGGTCGTGGTGTTTCGCAACACCAGGGCCTTCGACCAGTTGGTAGGAAAGTACCAGTCGTCCGTACGGCGATTCTTTCTGCACCTGACCTGCGGCGACAGCGAATTGAGCGACGACTTGGCGCAGGATACATTCATTAAAGCGTACACCAACCTGGCCTCGTTCAAAAACTTATCCAGTTTCTCTACCTGGCTCTACCGTATTGCTTATAATGTATTTTATGATTATCTTCGCACCCGTAAAGAGACAGACTGCCTGGAAACGCGCCAAGTGGATGCTCAATGCAGTACGCTGCAAAACGACATAGGACGGCGCATGGATATTTACCGTGCGCTGAGTATGCTGAAAGAAATGGAACGAACCTGCATCACTCTCTTTTACATGGAAGACCAGAGTATCGAGAAAATTGCAGGTATTACCGGTTGCCCCGCAGGAACTGTAAAAAGCCACCTGTCACGGGCCAAAGAAAAAATGGCTACTTACTTAAAACAAAATGGTTATGATGGAAAACGATGATAAACTCTTAGTTGCTTTCTTTGACGAAAACCGGCAGGAAATACCGGACAATGGTTTCACCCGCCGTGTGATGCGCCATCTGCCCGACCGTACCCGACGGATTTCACAATTATGGGCAACGTTTTGTTTCACACTGGCGTTAGTGCTGTTCTTTGCTTTCGACGGTCTGCAACTGGTACTGGGCACGCTCCGTGAAACATTTACCGTTGCCGCCCAAAGCGGAGTTACCGAAGCCAGCCCCAAATCTCTATTGGTCGCAGGCATAGTGTTGCTTTTCCTGCTCTATCGCAAAATATGTTCGCTGGCTTAAACGCCGCGGTTATTGCGAACCGTATTTTCCTCGCAGGATAAATAAACTTCCCCGCAGGATAATGTACTTAGCCCCTACCTTATTTACAGTAAGGCAAGGGCTAATTTTTTATAAACGAATGAACATATCTCAATGATATATTGTATATTTGCCAACTCATAAAACTAAATAAACTTACAAAGTTTTGAGACAGGTTCTATTCATCATATTATTTACTTTATTCTTTGGAAGCATCCGGGCGCAAAGTACCAGCGACTCTCTTGTAATGGGCTATATGCGGGAAATGGGAATCCCCCTGACCTGCAACAATAAAGTTGAACTGTTAATGACCGGCCGTGACAAATTCACCGATTTATTTGAAACGATTCGCCATGCCCGGCATCACATCCACCTGGAATATTTCAATTTCCGTAACGACTCTATCGCCAACGCTCTCTTTGACTTACTGGCGGAAAAGGTAAAAGAGGGTGTAGAAGTGCGTGCCATGTTCGATGCGTTCGGTAACTGGTCGAACAACCAACCGCTGAAAAAGCGTCATTTGCAAGCGATAAAGGCACGCGGCATCGAAATTGTCAAATTCGACCCTATCACCTTTCCTTATATCAACCACGCCATGCACCGCGACCACCGCAAGATTGTCGTCATCGACGGGAAAATCGGTTATACAGGCGGAATGAACATTGCCGACTATTACATCAACGGTCTGCCCAAAATCGGTAAATGGCACGATATACACATGCACATAGAAGGAGATGCGGTACGCTATCTGCAAGGTATCTTCCTGACGATGTGGAATCAGGAAACCGGACAACACATCGGCGGTCCGGCCTACTTCCCCGACCTGCCCCAATTTCCGGACAGCATAGCCGAGGAGATTTCGATAGTAGACCGTACTCCGCGGGAAACGCCCCGTTCCATCAGCCATGCCTACGCCGTTTCAATAGAAGCCGCCCGGAAAAACATCCAGATAGTAAATCCTTATTTCGTGCCGACGAAATCCATTCGTAAAGCCATCAAGAAAGCGTTAAAGAAAGGTACGGAAGTGGAGATAATGATACCGGCAGTATCGGACATTCCTTTTACTCCCGAAGCTTCGTTCTACATCGCACACAAACTGATGAAGCGGGGAGCAAAAATCTACTTGTTCAAAGACGGATTCCACCATTCCAAAGTAATGATGGTGGACAGCTCTTTCTGCACAGTAGGCACGGCAAACCTTAACAGCCGCAGTTTACGCTACGACTATGAGACAAACGCTTTCATCTTCGACCCGCTGACAACGCATCAACTGAACGGCATGTTCGAAAGGGACAAGAAGAACAGTACTCTGCTTACTCCCGAAATATGGAAGAAGCGTTCCGGCTGGAAAAAGTTTATCGGTTGGGTGGGTAATTTGCTGACCCCGTTCCTATAAGCCGTTCCACTATTTTTTAATCCCGAATCTTTAATTTCCCGAGAACTTTGTCTACCTTTGGCAAAGCGTTTAATAAATAACCCATGAAACAATATTTAGACTTGCTCAACCGCGTGCTGACTGAAGGCATAGAGAAAAGCGACCGCACGGGTACGGGTACCATCAGCGTATTCGGACATCAGATGCGTTTTAATATGGACGAAGGTTTTCCTTGTCTGACAACCAAAAAACTCCATTTGAAATCTATTATCCATGAACTGCTATGGTTCTTAAAGGGGGATACGAATGTAAAGTACCTGCAAGAGAACGGGGTACGTATCTGGAATGAATGGGCTGATGAAAATGGGGATTTGGGACATATCTACGGTTACCAATGGCGTTCGTGGCCGGATTACAAAGGCGGAACAATTGACCAAATCAGTGAAGCGGTGGAAACAATCAAACACAATCCAGACTCACGCCGTATTATAGTGAGCGCCTGGAACGTCGGTGATTTGGACAACATGAATCTGCCGCCCTGCCACGCATTCTTCCAGTTTTATGTAGCCAACGGACGGCTCAGCCTGCAACTTTACCAGCGCAGCGCTGATATTTTCTTGGGAGTGCCTTTCAATATCGCATCGTACGCATTGCTCCTGCAAATGGTGGCGCAAGTGACCGGACTGAAAGCGGGGGATTTCGTACATACTTTAGGAGATGCGCATATCTATCTGAACCATTTGGAACAAGTGAAACTCCAACTGAGCCGTGAGCCGAGAACGCTCCCGCAAATGAGAATCAATCCGGATGTGAAGAGTATCTTCGACTTTACGTATGAGGACTTCGAATTAGTAAATTATGACCCGCATCCGCATATCGCCGGAAAGGTAGCGGTATAAAAAGATGTCCTTTATCATTGAAAACCATTTGATTATATTAGATATATGATTAGCATTATTGCCGCAGTAGACCGCCGCATGGGTATCGGTTATGAAAACAAGTTATTATTCTGGCTCCCCAATGACCTGAAACGCTTCAAAGCGCTTACCACGGGAAATACAATCATCATGGGACGAAAAACGTTTGAGTCACTCCCCAAAGGCGCCTTGCCAAACCGCCGCAATATCGTCTTGTCTACGCATCCCGACACCCAATGTCCGGGAGCAGAAGTGTTCCCCTCTCTTGAGGAAGCCTTGAAAAACTGCGAGCAGGATGAGCAAGTCTATATCATGGGCGGAGCCAGCGTGTACCGTCAGGCGCTCCCTCTGGCAGATGCACTCTGTCTTACTGAAATAGATGCTGAAGCTCCCCGGGCGGACGCTTACTTCCCGGACGTAGACCTCGAAATCTGGCAAGAAAAAAGCAGGGATGCTCATCCGATAGACGAGAAGCATCCCTGCCCTTATGCTTTTGTCGATTATATCCGCCGATAGGACTATTCTTCCTCATCGTCTATTACTATCGGCATCTGACGTTTAATCGCTTCATGGAATGAAATCAGCGTTTCCGTACGTGATAATCCCAACGGTTGCAGCTTATCATGAATAATGCTCAACAGGTGATGATTATTCCGTGCATACAGTTTAATAAACATATCGTACTTACCTGTAGTAAAGTGGCACTCCACGATTTCGGGAATAGCCTCCAACGCTTTTGTTACGGCATCAAAAGTAGCGGGATCTTTTAAATAGATTCCGATATATGCACAAGTTTCATATCCTATCTTCTCCGGATCTATAACGTATTCCGAGCCTTTCAATATTCCCAGATTGGTGAGTTTCTGGATGCGCTGGTGAATAGCCGCTCCAGAGACATTGCAGGCTCTGGCTACTTCAAGGAAAGGAATGCGCGCATTATCGGCGATCAACTGCAGTATTTGCTCGTCTAAAGTATCCAATTGATGATGTCCCATTTCTAATCTCAATAATTAATTAAATGAATGATTTCACCGTATTCCGCTACGGCAATGTGCAAAGTTAGCCATTTTTTCTCCAATAAAAATACGAATTATAACTTTTCTTGCTAAAAAGAGAATAATCGCATATACCGGGTTATACAGACAAAAATCGTATCTTTGTGAAATGATTAAATTATAATGGATATGAAAAAGTATATTGTACTCTTACTCTGTTTAATAACTGTCGTGCCCATTTACGCACAGGTCTTCACCGACCTTTTTGCTGATAAAACTCTTCGTATAGATTATATCTTTAACGGCAATGCATCCGAACAAAGTATCTGCCTGGACGGATTATCTTCTCTTCCCGCCTGGGCAGGACGAAAGCATCATCTGGCAGAGCTTCCATTGCAAGGCAACGGACAGATTGTTATGCGTAATATAGCCGATGGAAAGATTATTTATACCACATCCTTCTCTTCGCTCTTTCAGGAATGGCTGGAAACCGATGAAGCCAAAAGTATAACCAAGGGATTTGAAAATACGTTCCTTCTTCCCTATCCGCTTCAGCCGGTGGAAATAGAAATAACCCTACTCGACCCACGCCGTAATGTTCGTGCCTCTATGAAGCACATTGTGCGCCCGGATGATGTTTTAATAGCGCAAAAAGGTATCTCGCATATCACTCCGCACAAGTATCTGCTACAAAATGGCAACCCGGGAAAATGTATTGACGTAGCCATTCTTGCAGAGGGATATACTCCTCAAGAAATGCAGACATTCTATGAAGACGCCGGCATTGCCTGTGAAAGTCTTTTTGCGCATGAGCCTTTCAAATCTATGAAAGAGCGGTTCAATATCGTAGCTGTAGCCAGCCCTTCCATCGACAGCGGAGTCAGCGTACCAAGGCTGAACGAATGGAAACACACCGCCTTCGGTTCTCATTTCAGTACGTTCTATTCCGATCGTTATTTAACTACATCGCGCGTAAAAACAATTCATGATGCTTTAGCCGGAATACCCTATGAACACATTATCATATTGGCCAACACAAAAGAATATGGCGGTGGCGGTATCTATAACTCATATACCCTCACTACGGCCCATCATCCGATGTTCCGCCCGGTAGTGGTACATGAATTCGGACATAGCTTCGGCGGACTTGCCGATGAATACTTCTATGACAATGATGTTATGACAGATACCTATCCTCTGGATGTAGAATCATGGGAACAAAATATCAGTACGCAAGTGAATTTTACATCAAAATGGAAAGATATGCTTGCCAAAGATACTCCCATCCCTACTCCAACCGGTAACAGTGAGAAATATCCGGTTGGAGTGTATGAGGGTGGCGGCTATTCGGCAAAGGGCATTTACCGTCCTGCCGATGATTGCCGCATGCGTACCAACGAATACCCTACTTTCTGTCCCGTGTGCCAACGTGCCCTGCGTAGAATAATCGAATTTTATACCGAATAACAATAATCAAACTTCAAAAGACTGACCCTATGATTAAATTTCAACGTATCGCAACTTCGGATACAGCCTTGTATGATTACATGGAAAAACTGATGACAACCTCTTTTCCTCCGGAAGAATATCGCTCATTGGCAGAACTACGTAATTATACAGATGCCAAACCGCATTTTTATTGCAATATCATTCTCCATGATGACAATCCAATCGGTTTGATTACATACTGGGATTTCGGACATTTCTATTATGTAGAGCACTTTGCTATCGATCCGTCCCAACGCAATGGCGGTCATGGCAAGAATGTTCTAAGCCATTTGTGCCAACAGATAAACAAACCTATCATATTGGAAGTAGAGGCACCGGAAGAGGAAATGGCAATACGCCGTATTAATTTCTATAAACGGCATGGCTTTACCTTATGGGAGAAACCATATATGCAACCTCCCTATAAACCCGGAGATGGCTATCTTCCCATGCTGTTAATGGCTTATGGCAATCTGGAGTGCGAAAAGGATTTTGAATACGTAAAAGAACGTATTTATCGGGAAGTATACAATGTACAGTAAAAAATAAAGGCCGCTTGTTACAAACGGCCTTTATTTATATAGTCTGAATTAACTTCTTACTGACGCGGTTGCGCAGAATAGTTAATCTTCAATGCATAAGCTTTACGAAGAGCCTCTTTGATATCTGTTACGATACCCATCTTTGTATCTTGGTCAACTTTCAAAGACACTGTCATTTGCGGCTGATCCTCTTCTTTCATACTGGCACGTTCACCAATAATATAGTCTTGGATTGCAGCAACTTCAGCATAGCTGTCATTCAACTGGATACGGCTTTCATTACCTAATTTCTTACGGAATTCAGCAGTAGGTTTTCCTACATAGATAAACGTAACCAAAGACTTCTTTTCAAGTTTTTCCAACTCTGTAGCTTGCGGAACCTTAAACTCAACCTTCAATGTTACCTCACGCATAGTTGTTACAATCATAAAGAAGAACAACAGAGTGAAGATAAGGTCAGGCAGAGAAGAAGTGTTCAACGCCGGCATTTCTTTTTTACCAGTCTTATTAAATTTTCCCATTACTTCTTATCTCCGTATTTTTTAGGTTCTGCCTCAGAGATCTTCTGAGGATAAATATCACGAATTGCCTTTTGTTGCTCATCGTTCAATTCAGCATATTTCTTTTGCCATTTTTCCTGAGCCAATTCATCACGCAACTCATTATAAGCCGCTACCAACTCATTTTGAACAGCAAGATATGCTTTGTAAGAAGAGCCACGGTCACAGCGCAAAGAAACTACATGCTTTTCCGTAATCATCATGTTGCCAAAGAAAGGAATATCTTTTGCATATTTCTCAGGTTTGGCTTCATCATTATACGGATTAGCAATAAATTCTTTTGCTTTAGCACGTAACTGTTCTGTTGTGATATAGTCGTTTCCGCACATCAACTGGTCGTTCATATTCAGGAAGACCTGCAATACGTTGCGCTCTTTCAACTTAATATCGTCATTTTTCTGGTTCTGTTCCGGTGGAGGCGGCAAACGTCTTGCCAAACCACGGTCAGTATCCATAGACGTTGTAATCAAGAAGAAGATTAACAACAGGAAAGCAATATCCGCCGTAGAACTTGAGTTAATATCAGGAACTTTTCTTTTTCCTTTTGCCATTGTAATTACTCTTTAAATTGAGTTATCTCAATTGATTATGATAATTTCTTCTTAATGCTACTAAAGATGATTGCAAGCACTGTTGCCGCAAACAAAATATAGATAGAATAAAGGAACATATCAGTTATCTTCAACCAGAACGGAACATTGTCTGTACCATCATAACCCGGGATATTGAGAGGTTCTTCACTACCCATAGCCCATGCTATAACAACAACAGCAACCAATACGATTACACCGATTAAAGACTTTAATGCAGTTCCGGGATTATCTTTCAAGGCAGTTCCGAATTGGAACAGGAAAGCAGCCACTGTAGCAACGACAGCTATACCAAACAGGCCATACATCAAATAGATCAAGGCATCAGTTTGGGCAGGTTGCCACATTTCAGAGTCAACGCTCATAAGTACTGCATCGCCTTGAGCATCTCCACCGAAGTAGAATAAGCCCAACACTACCAAGATGGCAGCGAACATTACGTACAGTACGTAGTATGATACTTTATATGATAACTTAGCCATTTTACTTATTTTTTGTATTTCAAGTCATATTTGATAACCATATCCAACAGAGAGATAGAAGAATCTTCCATTTCGCTGGTCAAAGCTTCGATCTTAGACAAGATATAGTTATAGAATACCTGCAGAATCAAAGCAACGATCAAACCGAAGATAGTTGTAATCAAGGCAACTTTCATACCGCCTGCAACAACCGTCGGAGAGATATCACCTACTTGTTGAATCTTATCAAATGCCTGCACCATACCGATTACAGTACCCAAGAATCCTAATGACGGAGCCATTGCGATAAACAGCGTGATCCAAGAACAGCCTTTTTCCAGATAACCGGCTTGTACACCACCGTAAGAAACAACTGATTTTTCAACAACATCGATACCTTGGTCGATTCTCATCAAACCTTGATAATAGATAGAAGCGATAGGACCTCTTGTGCTGCGCGCAATGTCTTTGGCAGCTTCAACGTCACCTTTTTCCAAAGCAGCTTCAATAGCAGCCATAAATTTCTTAGTGTTGATTTCAGCCAAGCTCAAATAAATGATACGTTCAATACAGAAAGCAAGACCGATAACCAATGCGATAGCAACCAAACTCATGAAAGATGCAGTACCTTCAATAAATTTAGTCTTGATTTCTTTGTGAATACCGCCCTCTTCAGCTACAACAGCAGGAGCTGCAGCTTCGTCAGCAGGAGCTGCTTGTGCTGCGGGAGCAGCTTGTTCTGTTTGTTCAGCAGCAGGAGCATCTTGAGCCTGAGCAAGTTGAGTTGAGCCAAATGTTAAGACTCCCATCACAGCAACAATTGCAAATAACTTTTTCATTGTGTGTCTAATTTTTAAGATTAATTAATTAAATTACTTATTATGTTTATTTATTGTTTTTCTCTTATCTTAAATCTTGCGGAGAGACGGGGATTCGAACCCCGGATACCCTTTAGGAGTATACACGCTTTCCAGGCGTGCCTCTTCAACCACTCGAGCATCTCTCCAATCTACGCCTTCCTTGAAATCGGGTGCAAATTACAAAAAAAATGCGAACCACAAGCGTTTTCAGCTACAAATGTATTCTTTTTTTTGTTCTTCCACAGCATTCTCAAAGTTTTATCCTCAATAAAATCTCAAAATTAATAAACTTTAAAATCTTTGGAACGTTATTTGAGTATTCCAAACACTTTTAAGGCATTTTCAGAAGTGATACAACCTACTTCCTCAGGCGACTTACCGTATATTTCCGCTACTTTTAACAGAGTATCCTTTACATTTGCGCTCTCGTTTCTCTTCCCCCGATTCGGCACAGGAGTAAGATAGGGAGAATCGGTTTCGAGAACAATCCGTTCCAAAGGAATATTTCGCAAAACTTCCGGTAAGCCCGATTTTTTGAATGTTACCACACCATTGACACCAATAAAGAAATTAGAAAACTCCAATATCCGAAGGGCCTCCTCCAATGTTCCCGTAAAGCTATGAAAGACGCCTGCCAAAGGAGAGGCCTTATAAGGTTTCAACACATTATATATATAATCGAATGCCTCACGACAATGAATGACTATAGGTAACTTATACTCCAAGGCCCATTGTATCTGCTGCTCAAAAACGATTTGTTGTTCCTTCAAAAATGTTTTATCCCAATACAGATCCATTCCGATTTCACCAATTGCCACATAGTCGTTCGGCATTACCAAATATTCGGACACAACGGCCAATTCTTTCTCATAATCGGCATTCACAGATGTCGGATGCAATCCCATCATCGGGTAACAATAACCTTTATAGTCCGAACAAACACGAAGCATCGGCTCTATGGTCGTACTATCGATATTAGGCATAAAGATATGACTTACTCCCGCTGCCTGAGCACGCTCCATTACTTGCGGCAAATCAGATTGAAATTCTTCCAGAAAAAGGTGGGAATGTGAATCTACTAACCTCATTTCGCTATCTCTTCTTTCGTTTTTTCACCGGTACGGTAATAATAAATCAAACCATAGCCGCGACACAAATCCAAGCGTTTTTCATTCGGCATCACCTCGGCATACTTCCGTTCTACCTGATTCCAGATATCTAAAATCAGAGTATCGGCCTCGTCTCGCATGGAAGCAAGAGTTTCCAGACTGCGAGCTGTCAAAGCCTGCAA
Source organism: Bacteroides clarus YIT 12056 (assembly GCF_900129655.1). Taxonomy (GTDB): domain Bacteria; phylum Bacteroidota; class Bacteroidia; order Bacteroidales; family Bacteroidaceae; genus Bacteroides; species Bacteroides clarus. The sequence goes on along the minus strand of NZ_FQWK01000001.1, from coordinate 485,181 downwards.
ATTCTTCTGTTTCTCATAACTCTCCATAAAAATATCATAATGAACTCTGACTTTAGCAATGGTAGGATTATAGATAGGAATCCCCCCTTGAGAAGTACGTCTATTCTCACCGTCAACGACCTTACGTCCCCATTCCGCCAAAGCTGTCTCTGTAGATAAATCCGGAACACTATGATTTTTAATATCCAATCCGTAATATTCTTTATGAGCGGTACGCACTTCCGAACGAATCACGGCCAGGTTCAGGACTTGAATGAAATGCGAAATATAAAGACGGGCAATCTTTACATTCGACTGATGCTTACGTCCCGCCTTTGCCTGACGTTCAAAACATTCCGCATAATAAGCCTGTGCAGCTTCAAATTTCATCAAGAAGTTCCGGGCATCCGTAAGAGTCTTTAAAGACACTGCCAAATCATATACGTTATATATATCACCTTTCGCAACTACGGCCTTTAACGCCCGTATTCTTGCTTGGTCTGTATTTGGTAATCTCCTATAAGGCATTTGCTAATCGGATTAATATCAGTTACACTTCCCGGTACATCAGCTCTTTTATAAGCTTCTCAAGCTCTTTTTTCTTTTCATCCGCTACATTCACAGCCACCAGACTATCCATCGCCCTATTGCTGTATTCCGTTATTTTATTCTCACAAAGAGTTTTAACCCCTATCTGATTATACAAATCGGTTACAGCTGTAATCTTCTCGGCCGGATTAAAATCCACAACAGTTATCCAGTGTTGTAACCGGCTTGCCTGCTCCTGACTCGCATGCTCCAAAGCTTTAATCAACATATAGGTTTTCTTATTGCACAGAATATCTCCACCGATATTTTTCCCAAAGACAGCAGCATCACCGTACACATCCAACAAGTCATCTTTCAGCTGAAAAGCCACTCCCATATTCATTCCGAAATCATACAAACGTGCCGCGTCATCCGCAGAAGCTCCTCCCAACAATGCGCCGATTTTCAAGCTCGCAGCCAACAACACGGATGTTTTCAGGCGAATCATCTCCAGATATTCCTCCTCTTTTACATCATTCCGTTGTTCAAACTCCATATCCATTTGCTGTCCTTCGCATATTTCAAATGCAGTCAAACTGAATAAATCCATTACTTCTTTCAAATGCTTTACCGGACACTGCGCCATGAACTGATAGGCCAATACCAACATTGCATCCCCCGAAAGAATAGCCGCATTATCATTCCATACCTTATGTACGGTTTCTTTTCCACGACGTTTATCGGCACGATCCATCAAGTCATCATGTAATAATGTATAATTATGATATACTTCAATACCTGTTGCCGATGAGAACGCAGGTTCAACATTCTCCTTATAAAGATTATAAGCCATCAACATCAGTACGGGACGAATTCTTTTCCCACCCATTGACAAAACATAGGTGATAGGATCATACAAGCCCTTCGGGCTGCGAACAAATCGCAAATCCGCAATATGAGAATTTATTTTTTCGAGAAGCTCGGAAGCTGTAAACATAAGTATTTCAATTTAGGAGTGGTGGAGAATGAAAAGAGGCTGCTTTTAGGCAGCCTCTTTACGCTATAAATAATTTTATTACTGCAATCGGAACATTACAGGCACCGTATACTTCACACGTACTGCCTTACCACGTTGCATGCCCGGTTTCCATTTCGGCATTGAGCTAATCACGCGGATAGCTTCCTTATCCAAATACGGGTCAACACCTCTAAGCACTTTAGCATCTACGATACTACCGTCTCTGTTAACAACGAACTGTACGGTTACACGGCCTTGAGTTCCGTTTTCCTGAGCGATAGTAGGATATTTGATATTCTTGCTCAAATACTGCATCAAGCCAGCCATGCCACCGTTAGGGAATTCCGGCATCTGCTCTACTACCTCGAAGATAGTCTGTTCTTCCGGTTCTTCCTCTTCAACAGCTACGGGAACATACTTGATTTCTACAGCCTGATTGGTTTCCTCGGATGTAGCGATAGTAGTTTCTTCCACATCGGCATCATCATCCACGATTGTCAAAGTTTCTGCAATCGAAGGAGCTTCGGGAGGGGGAGGAGCTACCTGCTCGGGTTGTTCCGTAATAGGAATGATTTCCTCTTCAAATACAAGGTCGGTAATAGCCTGGCTCGTATCAATCTTGATATCACGTTTGGTCCATTCGAATGCGATGAACATAAACGCGAGCACAATCACGTAACCGACGAGCAGCCAAGTTGACTTTTTGTTCTCCAAGTCTGCCTTAGGTGTCTTTTTAATTTCCATAATTTATAATATAATTTTAGTGTTTCTCATTTGTGGCAAATATAGTACTTTTCCCACGATTGTTCTTGCTTAGCTGTGTTTTTTTACACAATAAGCAGTGCATTTTCATTTTTTTAATTCTTCAAAAGCCCTCATCAGCTTTTGTGCCACAAATGTAACGAGATATTTTAAAAATACCGTATCTTTGGCAAGAATTTTAGATGAAACATTCAAAATTTTCTATAAGGAAGAGTTTTTCTATATAAATATAGTATAAAATCATTTCATATGAAAAAGATAACAATCGCAATCGACGGCTTTTCATCATGCGGAAAAAGTACCATGGCCAAAGACCTTGCCCGTGAAATAGGTTATATTTACATAGACAGCGGAGCCATGTATCGTGCCGTTACTTTATATAGTATAGAGAACGGTATATTCACAGGTAACGACATCGATACGGAGAAACTGAAAAAGCAAATTAAGGATATTCATATATCTTTCCAACTGAACCCGGAGACGGGACGCCCGGACACATATCTGAACGGAGCCAATGTAGAAAAAAAGATTCGTACAATGGAAGTGTCTTCCCGCGTCAGCCCCATTGCCGCTCTCGACTTTGTACGTGAAGCGATGGTGGCCCGGCAGCAGGCGATGGGAAAGGCCAAAGGTATTGTAATGGACGGCCGCGACATCGGCACAACCGTATTTCCGGATGCCGAACTTAAGATTTTTGTAACGGCCTCCCCCGAAATCCGTGCACAGCGCAGATACGATGAGCTAAAAGCCAAAGGAGAAGAGGCAGGTTTCGATGAAATTCTGGAAAATGTGAGACAACGGGATTATATAGACCAGAATAGAGAAGTAAGTCCGCTTCGCAAAGCCGATGACGCGCTGTTGCTGGACAATAGTCACATGACCATTTCTCAACAAAAAGAATGGCTGGCCGAGCAATTCGACAAGGTTTGCAAATCATAATCCTAAAACCTGCAATATGGCAAAAGTTGAAATAGATGAAGGTTCCGGTTTCTGCTTCGGAGTAGTTACCGCAATCAATAAAGCGGAAGAAGAATTGGCCAAAGGCGGAACATTATACTGTTTGGGAGACATTGTACATAACAGCCGTGAAGTGGAACGTTTGAAAGCAATGGGGCTGATCACCATCAACCATGAGGAGTTCAATCACCTGCACGACGCTAAAGTATTATTACGGGCACATGGTGAGCCCCCCGAAACCTACATAACCGCTAAACGTAACAATATTGAAATAATCGACGCCACCTGTCCGGTAGTTCTTCGCTTGCAAAAGAAAATCAAGCAGGAGTACACTCAGGAAGATAATGAAGAAAAACAAATCGTCATATACGGGAAAAACGGGCATGCCGAGGTACTGGGATTGGTAGGGCAAACCACAGGGAAAGCAATCGTTATCGAAAAACTTGAAGAAGCCAAAAGCTTAAATTTCAGCAAGAGCATCCGTCTTTATTCCCAAACCACCAAATCACTGGATGAGTTCCAAAAGATAGTGGAATATATAAAGGAACATATATCTCCGGACGTTACTTTCGAATATTACGATACCATATGCAGGCAAGTTGCCAACCGCATTCCTCATATCCGAAAATTCGCCGCTTCCCACGACTTGGTGTTTTTTGTCAGCGGAAAGAAAAGTTCCAATGGAAAAATCCTGTTCAACGAATGCAAGAAAGTCAATCCGAACTCACATCTGATTGACAGTGCAGAAGAGATAGACAACCAGTTACTCATTGGTGCAGAGTCCATTGGCATCTGTGGAGCGACTTCCACGCCCAAATGGTTAATGGAAGAAATATCCAAGGCAATAAAATCACGAATTTAAAAAGCTTTTGTTATCTTTGCCAGCAGATTTTCAAGGTAATTATTAACACTAAACAAGGAGATTGTTATGGGAACAATTAAGTGTATCGGTATTTTAACATCGGGCGGTGACGCTCCGGGAATGAATGCGGCGATTCGTGCGGTGACACGCGCAGCTATTTACAACGGACTTCAAGTAAAAGGCATATATAGAGGTTACAAAGGTTTGGTAACCGGTGAAATCAAAGAATTCAAAAGCCAGAATGTAAGCAATATCATCCAATTGGGCGGTACTATCCTGAAAACAGCGCGTTGCAAGGAATTCACCACTCCCGAAGGGCGTCAGATTGCATACGACAACATGAAGAAAGAAGGCATTGACGCCTTGGTAGTTATCGGTGGAGACGGTTCTTTGACAGGCGCACGTATCTTCGCGCAGGAATTCGATGTACCATGCATCGGCTTACCGGGAACAATCGACAACGACCTTTACGGCACAGATACAACCATCGGCTATGACACCGCCTTGAATACGATTCTGGGTGCTGTGGACAAGATTCGCGATACGGCAACTTCACACGAACGTCTTTTCTTCGTTGAAGTTATGGGACGTGACGCCGGTTTCCTCGCCCTGAACGGCGCCATCGCATCCGGAGCAGAGGCAGCCATTATCCCGGAATTCAGCACCGAAGTAGACCAACTGGAAGAGTTCATCAAGAACGGTTTCCGCAAATCCAAGAACAGCAGTATCGTACTCGTTGCCGAAAGCGAATTAACCGGCGGCGCCATGCACTATGCCGAACGTGTGAAAAACGAATATCCTCAATACGACGTACGTGTTACAATCCTCGGCCATCTACAACGTGGTGGCAGTCCTACAGCGCACGACCGTATCCTTGCCAGCCGTTTGGGTGCGGCGGCAGTAGATGCCATTATGGAAGGACAGCGCAATGTCATGATAGGTATAGACCATGATGAAGTGGTTTATGTACCTTTCACAAAAGCCATCAAGAACGACAAGCCTATCAAGAAAGACTTGGTCAATGTATTGAGAGCACTTTCCATTTGACAAAGACCTGTAAAATATAATGCAAAAGGCGCAAGAGTGGAATCTTGCGCCTTTTGCATTATAACCACTTCTCCACAATCCTCTCCGTACTGTCCCACAACTCCTGCATCTGCACATGGTCGGTGAACTTTCCGGAAAGCGGTTTCGGACGGCAACTTACATTCAGAGTACCCGTACGTTTTCCCGCATCCTCATCCAGCAGCAGATGAACAGCCGTTGCGGCCCCTTTACTGGGAGTACGGATGAAAGGACGGAAAAGAATATCCGTCAACGGGTCGAACCACATGTGCATCGTTATGATATTGGTGGAAACAATGCCCGGGTCAGCCGCATTAACCACAATACCTTTTTCTTTAAGACGGGCAGCCAGATTAAGAGTAAACAAAGTCAGCGCCAGTTTCGTATTACTGTACACAGGAATACGCCAGAAGCCTCCTTTCCTTCCCTGAAGAAAGAAATCGGGAAAGTCGAGACATCCGACAGCATAGGTACAAGATACCATATTAACGATACGGCTTCCCTCTCCCATCAGAGGAAGAAGCTTGCGTGTCAATAAATAAGGAGCGACATAATTAACGCTTACCGTACGTTCCAAACCATCCTCCGTGATACGGCGGCACGTTTCCATCGTCCCCGCATTATTCATCAGCAGACTGACAGCATCGCCACGTTTCAAAACGGTTTCGGCAAAAGCCGCCACAGACGCAAGCGAAGACAAGTCTACGCCCAATACCTCAAGATGCGGATTGCCCGTATCTCGCACCAACATTTCCCTCACCTTCTCCGCCTTTTCCGGACGGTAACAAGCCATAATAATCTTATATCCGGCCTTAGCCACAGCGCGCGTTATTTCCGTTCCCATACCGCCGTCTGCACCGGTTATGATAGCAAGTTTCACGTTTATCTGTTACAAATTATAAATTACAAAATCCAAGAAGACGGTAATCACCCTTTCGCTTCTATTCTCTCAATCTCCCGCTTCAAGCAAGCCGGAAGCTCCTCGCCCAAATGCTGATGACAAGCCATTTCAATGGAGTACATCCGTGCTATACAATAGTTGCTATGCCTGCAATTACAGCGCGCGTTCTCCTCATCACGCATACGGTTCACAAAGCCCGGTTCATTAAGTAGCGCACGCGCCATTTGTACGGCATCAAAACCATCGTCCAAAACCTCGTCTATTTTGGAACGCGACACCAGTCCGCCTACGTATATCAACGGCATCTTCAACTCCGCACGGAACTTCAAGGCATCTTCCAGGAAATAGGCTTCTTTAAACGGCACAGCGGGTATCATCCACTTACCTGCCATGCGTACTCCGTACTTCAACCACCAGCACGTCATATAATGCGTCATGCTGCGAATCGGCATTTCCCCGCGCATCACATACATAGGGGCTTTGCTTACAAACCCGCCACTCAGCACCAGCCCGTGCGCTCCCGACTGTTCGAGACGCTTGGCCACCTGCATCGTTTCGTCCATCTCCATACCACCCCGGAATCCGTCACGCATGTTCATCTTCACAAGTACCGCCATATCACTGCCGGCAGCCTTCATCACCTCCTCCATTACCATATCCATAAAACGCATACGGTTCTGCAACGAACCGCCGAATTCATCTTTACGATGATTGGTAGAGGGTGAAAGGAACTGGCTGATAAGATAACCATGCCCCGCATGGATTTCCACAGCATCAAACCCCGCCTCACGCGCCAGATTCACCGAACGCCCGTAGGCATGCGCCATCTCCGGCAATTCATCGGCACGCAGCCCTCGTACAAAAGTGGGTGAATACAGGTTAAAGCCACCGCTTGCACCGACAGGAGTACATCCGCAAATACTTTTATGCGACATATTCCCGCAATGCCCCAACTGAATGCCGGCAGCAGCGCCCTCCGCGTGTATCGCATCAGTCAGCTTGCGAAGTCCCGGAATGATTTCAGGACGCATCCACAACTGGCGGTCAAAAGAAAGGCCGCTCCGGGTAACGGCGGCATAAGCCACGGTAGTCATACCGATACCGCCCGCCGCGACCGAGCGATGATAGTCGAGCAGCATATCCGAAGGCGCATTGCCCGGACACATACTCTCAAAAGCGGCCGAACGGATGGTACGGTTGCGTAAAGTCAGCGGTCCGAAAGTGACCGGTGTGAATAATTTTGAGTTTCCCATTATTCCTTATCTTTAATATACAAAAGGTATAATACATTTTCTTTTTCCTACGGCCTCAACACCAAATTCCGCACGATAGTGTTTGTTAATCGCATCTGCGCGGGGTACCAAATTGGCAAATGTCCACCACACAAAAACCCAGGCAGCCGGAGAAGCCGTCAGCACTGCAAATCCCACCCATTCCACCAACTCACCGAAATAGTTGGCGGACGTGATATATCGATAAAGGCCTTTATTCGGAAGATAATGTCTTGTATCACCGGGCTTACGCAAATGGCGTATCACATAATCGGAATGCAGGTTTATCCCCATTCCTATGAAAAACAGCAATAATCCCCCAATCCCCCGAAAAGAAAGGAAATAGTGCCAGCCGGCAGCATATTGCTGCCCTTCTACGGTGAAATAGAAAATTCCGCCCGCCTGCATTATCCCGTTCAGCAGATTAAAAACAATACCCATCGCCATGATGGCGACCGGCATGCGGGACTTACCTTTTAATAATAGCGGAAAGATAAACGAACGCTGAAAATAGTGCAGCAAAAATAACAACAGAAAAATAAATTCCGGTACGGCAGTACCCGTTCCACTATACGCCCAAAGAATCAACATCACAAAGAAAACGGGAGACTCCATCAATATCCAGGCTAACTTGTTATCAATAGATACACCCCACGAAGCTGTACGAAACATTCCATAACCGGCCTTAATGAAATAAAGCGCAATAAAAACGAAAAGAGCCGTTAAGCCCATCGCACATAGGAACACTTGAAATGTTTGTTGACTCATATTATTCAATTTAAGTGCAACAAATATACGGAAAACTCACGAAACCGGTATCAATGCCGTTCAAATAATCTTATTGCGGTAATATCTAATCGAATAATCAACATCACCCTCCCTGCAAACTCTCCATACCACCGGAAAAACATAAACAAGCACCAGCTTCCCCGCCTCATATACTTGTAACACCGGAGAATATGTACCCGGATCCAAATTGGGAAGAACGACCAACAATTGCGTATCCGTATATTTACAGACATGACTGATTTGTATCGGACAACCGCTATTTTCAAGCGGGGCAAGTCCTAACACAATTTCCTCCAAAGCGGATAAACGCAAATTCTCACCGGTCACTACAATAGGCGCACTCGGGGTAATAGTACCGTCGTGAGAACCTGTCAAAGGATCATATATATCTTTTATAAACGGTGTATTCAGTATCTTCTCCATATTTACCACACTCTTTAATGATATTTTCCATACCCATCCCACCTATACGGTCTTCCGGGCTGCATGGCAAAATTACTCCACAGCCGATAAAGTTCCATGGCTAAAAGAATGTCTTTCCAGCCTCTCTTTTTTCTGATAGCGAACATTCCATGAATATTGATTCCGGAGTTCATTAATTCGTCAGACTTAATAGATATGTTGCATATTTCGAAACAAGACTGATGAGATAAGTGTTAAATAGATAAATCATATATGATTCTCCGCAGTAAATACCCTTTAAACGAGAAAAAGGCAGATGGAAGATAAGATACACTTACGGCTGAGATATTATTAGAAGCCTTACAATATGATATTAAAAGCCTTATAATATAGTATTGAAAGCCTTTTAATATCAATCTAAAAGCCTTTTAACAGTCAATCACCATAGGGAAGAGCTTGGCAGATGCAGCAAAGGAAACATCCTAAATCATACCGGTTCTCATCCAGAGGTATAAACAGGGATAATCATATAAATATATAACTCACAAAAATCATGATTACAGACGAGCTAAGCACAGGAATCATTGAAGCTGTCAAAACCAAACTTCCGCAAAAAGATAATTTGGCAAACACTTTAATGGATATTCTTTATATAGGGAAAGAAGCCACCTATCGCCGTTTAAGAGGCGAAGTACCCTTTACGTTGGCCGAAGCGGCTATCCTATCAAGGAAATTAGGTATATCCCTGGATACCATTATAGGAACGAGTTTCCGGGAAAATGCCGTATTCGACATGAATATCGTAGACTATCAGAACCCTTTCGAGACTTATTTCACAATTCTCGACCGATACGTGAAACTGTTCCATACCATAAAAGGGGATACGAGTTCGGAAATGGGAACTTCATCGAACATCATTCCACTGACTCTTTCAATGAAGCACGATATACTTTCCAAATTCAGGCTATTCAAATGGATGTACCAAAACGAAAGCATGAGATGCAAGCATTTCGATGAACTGGAAATACCCCAAAAGCTCATCAACGTACAAAGAGAATTTACCCGAATGACATCTCACATACATTCCAGAGATTACATCTGGGATAAAATGATTTTCAGTAATCTGGTAAACGATATTCAGTATTTCTCGGATATCCATTTACTGTCAGAGGAAAATAAAGACAACATCAAAGAAGAGACGCTTTTATTGATTGACGAACTGGAAGAACTCGCCGGCCGGGGAAAATCCGAGACCGGTAATGATATAAGAATCTATATATCCAATATAAACTTTGAAGCGACTTACAGTTATCTGGAAACAACTTCCATGCACTTAAGTATGATTAGAGTATATGCCATTAATTCTATCACAACGCAAGACAATGAAATGTTCGGCGATTTCAAAGAATGGATTCAATCATTAAAGAAGTTCTCCACCCTGATATCGGAAAGCGGTGAGATGCAGCGTATCCTGTTTTTTAAAAAGCAAAGGGAAATTATCAACGCACTTTAATTCCCTGTTTGCCGAAATCTGAAAAACCAAACCTCAAATGTGTCTGATAATGAAAGACAGATAGAATTTCTACCTGTCTTTTTCATTCGACAATGTTTTATCCTTCCAATCCTTTCAAATAGAAAAAGACACCATCCTCCATACATGATATAGTTCACCAATGTTTCATCATCTAATTCTATATTTGCAGATACCACAAATCTTTATGCCAAGTCTCGAATTAATAACTAAATATGGGAAGTGAATTATGAATAAGAACTATATTGTAACAAACCTGATTGATGAAATGAAAGAGAGAATACCCCACGGACAGAATTTGGCCAATTATCTGGCAGATACCCTATGTATGGGAAAAGAGTCCGTTTACCGCAGGCTGCGCGGAGAAGTCGCGTTCACTTTCGATGAGATAGCAATGATTTCCTGTAATTTCGGGATTTCCATCGACCAGATAATAGGAAATCACCTTCCTAACCGCGCCACATTCGATGTAAACTTGTTACTCTCACCGGACTTGTTTAAAAGCTATAATGAAATTATAGAACATTACCTGCAGGTTTTCAACTTCGTAAAAGGAGATAGCAGTACCGAAATATATACAGCTTCCAACACGATTCCTTTCACTCTCTACTCTTCCTATGAATATCTTTCCAAATTCAGGTTATGCCACTGGATGTATCAGTATGAAAAGATAAAAACGCCGAATTCCTTAGCGGAAATGCAGGTTCAGGAAAAAATCGTGGCCGCTCATAATGAGTTAAGCAACAGCATGAAAAGATGCGGAAAGACCTATTTCATATGGGATACGGACATATTCCATTCACTCGTGAAAGAAATAAAGTACTTTGCCGAACTAAACCTAATCTCAGCCAATGACGGCATCCATCTAAAGGAGGAACTGTTACAGTTACTCACCGAACTGGAAAGGCTGTCCGTCAAGGGACAATTCAACAACGGTCATGAAGCCTCCATCTATTTATCAAATATAAATTTTGAGGCAACATACAGCTATATAACGAAAAAAGATTTCCAAATCAGTCTCTTCAGAGTATATTCCATCAATTTCATGGATTCGCAAAATCCGCATATCTGCCAAATGCAAAAGGACTGGATACAATCTTTGAAAAGGCATTCCACACTTATTTCTGGAAGCGGAGAAGCACAACGCATCGCTTTCCTTGAAAGGCAAAGGAGGATAATCGAAACTTTATAGCTGCACTCGAATAAACGTTCAAAAGGGTAAACCGGGATATGCCGGTTTACCCTTTTGAGCAATAAGTCATCTTGTCCCGTATCTACATCTCTTCCTCCGGCTGAATATAATGAGTCCAGCCATTGATATTAATTTGGACGGCATGCCATGGTTCGGAAAAGAAAAAGACTATTTTATACTCATCCTGACGGTCAAGATATTCTTGCACTCCCCAATTGTTGCCTTCCATATCCGTCATTGCCAGATAATCAATCAGATTTATGTTAAACACCTTTTTCCTTGTATTTTTTTCAGTCACGACAAAACGGGTTTGACGATCCGACATCAATCGCATCGTATTCAACTCAACAGCGGCCGCCGAAGGGTTTCTTTGCTCCATATGATACGGACGGAAGCTCAGGACATCATCATCCAACAATGAATTATCATGTCCCAAATGCCCGTTGGATTCTATGATTTCGTAATCATAATCCTCCACATTCAGTTTCCAGCTATCATCCGAGTACCCCTGGAATATAAACCTTACTTTATTGGTATCCTTTATCAAATTAATAGTCTCCACCTGATTATCTGTTCCTGTAAACGCAATATTATGAATCTCACCATACCAAAGCGGCTCCAACTCATGCAGAACAATCAAGGATTCTTCCCGTTTTAATTGTAATCTCAACTCTGTAATAGAAGAGACTCCCGGAATCAAAGAAACGATATCATACGAACCACGTGCGCCTGCCCATGCCATAAATTGGTACTCACCGACAGACAGTTCTACTTCCATCCGGTAATTACCCGTTGACAGAGCATCACCTTCTTCCATCTGCTTAAATAAGAACAACCCCTCCTTGTCAAACACATAAAGCTCCACTTTATCCACCTGCGTATGAAACGCATCTGTAAAAAGCATATTATAATCATATTTGAATTTGACAAACAAACGGCATTCCGGCAAATGTTCATTGAAGCTATTGCAAGAAGTTATCATCCACGAAGTAACGATAAGCATCCCGGTAACCATGTAACGCACAAGTATTCCCTGTTTCATATTTTCCTTTTTTACCATTTTCAAATTTCTTGAGAATCTTCCGAGAACCTTCCCATCAAGATAAAAGTATGGGAGAAGTTCTCTCCTCCCTACCTTTATACAGTATGAAGATTGCTTTACCAAGCTGTCGTCACAGTTCCTCTGTCTGAGTATACCAAGTCCAAGGATTCACATTAATCTTGATTGACAGCCAACCGTCCTCGTCTTCATCTTCCTCACCCGGATCCGGTTTGGGCACGTCGGGATAGCCAGGATTATTGAATTTGTTGACATTAATATCGTAAACCGAGTTACGGACAACGCCAAACTCTCCCAGCTCATTCACCGCCAGGTCGGTGTCATCATGCTTAATCATGATCTTGTAATAATTGAAGGCATTTTTATAATACGTAAGGCTGCCTACAGTTTTCCCTCTGTCCTCAACGCCAATAACCGAAGCCCTTTTTCCGGTAAACTTATTCACCAAGTCTCCTATTTCAGTATCATCAGCGGCATCCGGCAAAGTAACCTCACCGACATTTACTCCATCCGCTCCTAAATACTTGTTATATGCAGTAGTAAGCGGAGTAGTTATCGAGGTTGGAACAGCCTTGCTATATTTATATTTCAATTCGGCTTCAATCCATTCCGTTAAAGTGGCAAAAGTGTAGTAACCGCCATCAATCAGCATCCAGTCTCCCGTTGCATCCTGGACATCGGTGTCCGTCATATCAGCTTTCTTATATTTCTTAGGTATAAACTTGGCTCTCAACAATACGTGGGTGGTATAAGCATGTACATTTCCTGCTTTATCCTGGGTATTTTCAAGGCAGTATTCACTGGTATTCGATACATTCCAAGTACCGGGGTCGGTAGTAATGTAAGTATAATCCACTCCGGAATGCGGAGCGTCATAATTAGGGTCTTTCCTATAAGAACCTTTTTTATACTGGTCGAACGGCGCACGGAAACCACCGGCCGGATTCAGTTCAAACCAAGTGGAGATTCTTTCCGATGTCGGATAGAACTTCGTATTGGTAGCGTTCAAAAGCCAACCTTCATTTTCGATGGAAGCCACATCACTTGCTTTAGTGATGAAAACACGGACTTTTGCAACCACACGGTCTATATTAATAACCAACGGATTGGCTACCGCTCCCGTCGCATTTTTATAGAGGGTCAGGTCTACCGGGTCGCCCAATCCCGGTTCTTCGGTCTTGGAAGGTTCCAAGCCTCCTTTGGCATTAGACATCATAAAACCATCGGTAAAGCTTAAAACTCCGTTCCCAGTGCTAAGAACGAGTGCATCGTTAACCGTAGCGTAAGGAGTACCACCGCTCCAGCCGCTTGGCGCTTTGTCTTTAAACTCTTTGGAAGCGTTGGCTACAATCAAAACACGTTTGGAAGCAGCCGGAACTTTGAATGCTTCCCCGGCATTTCCGGTGGGCTGTCCCGAAGCGTTTGCTCCCGCCTGCGACAAAGTAAGTTCAATATCGGCAGTCACGGTAGGGCTTGCTCCTGATGTGAAAAATATGGCTCTAACAGATTTAATCTCTGTTTCGGCAGGTGTACCATTTTCATGGTCGGGTACGTGCAATCCACGAGTAGACGCCAAAGACGGCGGTCTGACATTCAATGCCACCCATGCATCACCGGTCGGTTCAGTAATGATTCCATTGTCTACATCCGCTACAAAATCATCATTACTACATGCAGCAAATGCCATCGATGCAAGTGCTAACAAAAAATAATTTCTTTTTCTCATTTCTTCTACATTTTAATTAATACTGTTCAATCTACGTTTATTCTATCTGTTCCCTCTCCGGGATTCAATCTCAATGGCATTAGCCTTTTTCTCCGCCAATTCCTTTAAATTCTCTTCGGCTATCGCCACTCCCAGCTTTACAGCCGTCCTTAAATGTTTCTCCGCCTGTTCATAATCTCCTTTCAATAATGCAAGTACTCCCACGGCATTGTTATACTCCGGTAAATACTTATTCGATTTCACTTTTTTCAAATAACGCTCCGCGGAAAGCGTATCACCACGCAGAAGGCATGCAGAAGCTGCGTTAATATTGGCAACTTCATCTTCCGGATATAGCCTTACAGCCGTTTCAAAGACCTCTATAAATTCCTGCGAACCTTTAGGGTAACTATCAGCTACCAAGAACAATTCATTCAGACTCAGATTCTGCGGACGTTTTTTTATCATATCTTTCGCTTCATCCATACTGAAATTCCTAATATCATAATTCACTTTACAAATGGCTACACGAAGGCCTGGAAATATGTTCTTCAGGAGATACCGATAGGGTACTCCACCATGCAGCCGCATCAATTTCGTTTCCCGCCCTTCTTCGACAGACGTATTCTTTATAATCTCCAGCACCTCATCCTTATAATCCATGTCAATGGTATGGAGCGCTTTGACCAAACCCTCCCAGTTTTCACCGCCAAAAACGATATGATACAGATTTCGTGGAAAATCATATCGGGCAGTCAGATAACGGCGTAATGCCATCGCCCGTCCCTCGGATAACCGCTTGTTTACAGCCAATGTCCCTTCAGGAGAAGCATAGCCGATTATCTCCAAACGCTGTACTTCAATACTTTTATCTGATTTCAAGTCATCAATTGCCGTATGAATCTTAGTCAGTTCCACAGGATTATTCATATATTCGGGACGGATGTCCACTTTGTTCACCTCAAAATCCAAGAAACACTCTACTTGTATTTCTCTGTTTTTCACTTTCTCCGTTACCGGTTCCACATAAGTCAAATGAGGAACTACAACATACGGAGTCAACAAACGCTCAAGCACAACTTTATCGGTAACCGTCTGCATATTCATAAATACTGTTTCTCCGCAACCGCATTCTTCACTCCGGATGTCAAGGCGGGCGTCAGCCATCCAGGGTTCATAAGGTATCACGTATCGGTAGCGAAGCGTATCGTTTCGTATTCCATAGCCCCTTTGCACAGCATAAGGTTTCTTTAAGTCCGCATTTTTTTTAGCCGATATGGCGAGTGTACGCTCATAGGCCAAAAACTCATTCCGCCCTTTAAAAGAGACTTCCGGAAGATTACAAGTATCCGACGAAGAAATCAACTGGGGGGTAAAATTCACACTGCGTACGGATTTCACTTTCATACCATCCGTAATAAAATTTATTTCTATATGAAGAAAATCGCCATGCTGCTCAAACCTCACCGGTTCTATATTTATAGTTCCACTGTAAGGACGTTTCTGAGCTGCAGCTTGGCTCAAGCATAAAGCAAAGAATACGAATAGGATAAATTGTATATTTCTCTTCATTTTTTTATTCTATTTAATTACATAAATCAATGCCACACTTGCCTTAGTAGGCCCGAAATAATTTTTATTGCCATCTTTCAACTTCGTGCCACATGTAGCACACGGATATTTCTCGTATACAATATGCGCATATCCCAACCCCAAAGAAGCCTCTATACTCCAACGTTTCTTCAATATCCAAGAATGTCCTATCGAGATACCGCCACCGTACAAATGTCCCTGATAACGGTTACGTTGCATATTCTTGCTTATGAAAGACCAGTCCGGCCAGCCACCGACATTGAAATCGGCATAATGCCCGTGCAGTCCTACAAAAGTGCGGTTGAAACGTTCACAGAACCAATAACGGGCTTCCGGTTGTATCCCCCAATGCCGCAGGCGTCTACCGCTATCCGGCTTCCACGGATTATAATTAACCGGCACTTCTAATGTCCATTTACGTCCCAAGCCTATCTCTACTCCCAAATTCAGAGTTCCGGTAAAGTCATATAGAAGATTACTCTTCAAAGCAATTTTCTGCGCTTGACCCTCCGAGATAAAGCATCCCGACATCAACAATATGAATATCAATACTTTCTTCATTTATATTTTTATTAGGTTATGAAATGCTTTTCCCTAATTGGGTGACACTTACTTTAATCCGTTGAGTAACATGGCTTCCAACCGATCCGTCAGGATCTCTTATTGTAACCAAGTATATAATACCCGTTCGCGGCGCAGAGGCTACATTGGGTAATACTTCAATATATATCTTCCCGTCATCCACCGTTATACTTTCCGTATCATCCCTTGCCGCTCCGGTGGAAGGACGGAGTTTTATCCAAGCCGGCGGATTATCACTACCCTTCTCCACAAAGGCTGAAAGACAATAATAATTCATTTCATGCACGGCAACATCCGTATTTCCGGTCGGCATATATTTCAAGGTCGTTCCCCCTGCCGGAAGGGCATCCCTTTGTCTGATATGAACGGATTTTACAAGATTACCCAACTTAAGCGTTATATATGCGTTATCTCTTCTCACACCTTGATAATATTGGGTATCTTCATACCATTTTAACCAATTGGAAACATATACTTCCACTGCCGTTTTACGCGGATCGGTTGTTTCTTGATTCACGATAGGTATAAGCCCGTCAATCGGTTTTTTCAAGCCGAATACACCGCCGGCCAGCATATTCTCATTATCACGAATTGTTTTTGCCTCCGGAAAATCAGTTTTACAATCAGTGATAAACTCGAAGGCCTCATGGTCTTTATTCTCATCCGTATAGGCAATGAACACAGAATTGCTTACTCCCAAATAGTAATCGTTATTGGCAACTACCTCATACGTATTACTATCATCTATCAAGATGCTATAATCAATATCGACATTGGATGCTTTCGATGCCTTGGCGTCCGCTACCGTATCATATCCCGGTCCGTTCACTGTATTAATCGTGAATGCATAAGCATGATTACGCAGTATATCCAGCATATGTTTGCCGCTACCGATCAATGCCATTTTATAATAGTAATCTTTACCTTCGTAAGTCCCTTGAAGAATGAGATAAGTATTATTTTGCATACCTGACTCGTACAAATAAACAGGACTGTTTCCCGTCTGTTGCCAATCGTTAACCGTTTCCGGCATTATCAAAGGAGCCGAGTAGCCGGCATCAGTTCTGTATTCGGTCAGATTAGAAGTATTGTCCATTACAGAATTTCCCCAATTATGAAGTTGCCCTTGTCGGGGAACATTGACCACTGCGGTAATTCCTTTCAGTTCAAAATTAACGGCCTTATTGGTAACTGTCATTTTAGCGATAGAACGAACAAGCAATAACGGACTTCCGTCAGCATTGGCTATTTGGGTCGTATTATCCACTCGGTCTACTTCCAGTAAATAGCTCATCGGAATAGTTGCGCCACTATAATTAAACGGCATAACCGCAAGCGCAGGAGTTGCCAATGGTTCTGTCAGCAGATTCTCACAAACCTCAGACAAGGTCACAACACCCGGCTTCATCTTTCCCAACAGTTTTTCCATATTAAACTCATAACCGTTCACCGCATCACCATAATAAAACTCCACCTGGGGATTAGCCAATATCAATAGTTGATATTTACTATCATCAGCTTGTTTCGTCAGGAGTACATATCTTTTCTTTATCATCTCAAAAGCTTGTACAACTTCTATCAGCCGGGCATTTCCGCCTGCTCCCTTAAACACAAATACCCACGGGGTTTTGCCAACGGTTTCCTCATCTTCCAATCCTCTTGTCGCCGGAAGTCGATATGAGTTGACACGGGTAAAGATTTCAATCTGTACCTTTTCTTCCGCAACTGTCTCCCCTTCCGGGTTCTCCACCAAAAGCGTCTCATGTTCACATGATGCCGTCAGCATGAGAAAAGTCAAACTGAACAAACGGATTATATGTATTATAACTTTCTTCATCTTTTTACACATCGAATTGAATGAGCAAACTGATTTATAACCGATTTGGCCTGGGTAGCCACATAATTGAACTCCATAGTCCAAATATTAGCATAAGGCGTACCTATCGTATTACCTTCATTATCTTTTCCCACCCATCCCGGAGCTACCGAAGAAGACCAGTAATAACCTGTTTCACCGGCAAACTCCAAACTGCCGTCATCATGCCATCTTCTTCCTGCCGATGGAAAAAACAATGACGCATCAGTTGCCGAATTGACGATAAGCGTTCCGCCATAAGCCGCATCGGCACTATTCAGAGCCACTCCCTTATATCGGGTAACAGTACCGTTCGCCCTATCCAGCCCATCTATCATTGCTTCCGTTTTTATAGGACGTCTGTCAAAAAAACCATCCGCATAGAATCCATACATCACTTCATTCAGGATTTTAGGGACGTACAGTTCCGTCTTTACAGTCGGATCGATAGGCTGATATACAGTCGTAGGGCTTCCGTCTCCCTTCATCGGCTCATTAAACAAAGACATTCTCCATTCGGACTGATACACTTGATCGTAGCCAAAACTATTAGTTGCGATTTTATTTATCGGACCATCTGTGGGGCGATAATACCCCGGAGGGCATATTTCCAACGAATCTTTATACTTGAATCCTGTAGCAGGATCCCAAAGAGGCGGACTATCCGTATAGAATTTCGGCCAATCGGGTATGCTCCAACCGGATGATACGTTCTTATTCGTAGGATGATAGGCTCTATTAGCCAATCGGGTATGTCCTTTGGCAAGCCCCCATTGAAAATGTGCGCCGGCTTGAGTGGGATAATCCACAAACGCCACTTCATTTCCGAGATTGGATATATCGACTCCATACCATTCGGCAATACTACCCGGGTTGTTTTTATATGCTTTAGCCGTCAAGTTATATGGAGAAAACTTTCTTCCGAAAGAACTCCCCGAACTTCCGCTTCGCATCAGATAATCCGGAGCCTCCCCCTGACGTACATAGACTTTAGTCTTGTAGGTAAGAAAGTTTCCACTATCGTCATTACCCTCATAGGTAAGTTCTACGACTCCGTATCTCGGTTTATCGATATCGGTATTCCTACTTTTGAGTCCTATCCGGAAATAAATTCTCCCTTTTCCATGTACAAAGTCTCCGGTTTCACCTCTATATTCATTGGGAATAACCGGATATTTCTCCGGGTCGCCCGGTAAAGCCGTACCTATACCCGGATCAAAACTGGGTGTAGAGCTCAATACAATAAAATCCTTATAAGCGTCAGGAACTTTTGCCGTCCACTGATGCCAGTATGTATATCTCAGGCCGCTAATCACTCTCTCTCCCGTTTCATTATTCTTATAGAAAGCGCCTACATAAGGCTGGGACCAGGGATATTTCTCCGAGTTTGCAATAAAATCAAAGCGTTTCCCCTCTTGCTTTACATGTACGGTAACAGTCTTTAAAAGCTTATTCTTTCCATCATAATCTTCCGCAGCCATCAACGTTATTTCATAAGTTTCCTCCCCTATTTCATTAGGCCAGTCCAACAGAATGTCCATATAACCTGCTCCCGTTTGAGGATTGTATAAGAATCTCTCGTCATTATTCACATTCCAACTTTGAGATGCCAATGCATTAAATACTACATTCGTATCTTCCTGCCGATTGGAGCTTCTCACTTTTACGGTTTCCAGAACTCTCACTACCGGCATATTTGACCAAAATGAAATACGTGCCCCATTAAAATCGGTTATGCTGACTTCCGTATGCGAAACATTCAACATCCTATTTCCCGCTATCTCCCAATCATTGGCGATGTAATCCCATTCGGAGGCTTTTATATTCACTTCAAGCGGTTCCTTGATAATCGCTGTCAAATCCAGTTTGGTATTGAGCGGCAATCTGTAATCAAGTGGTTCTTTACTAATCTTCAACTCACAAGAAGGGCTGTAATTATCCCCCATATCAATAATAAAGTTCACTGCCTTTCCCTTATCATCCTGTTCCATCAGTCCACTGGAAGGCAGTATGATACGTTTCACTTTCTTAGCCCAATTGGCTCCCTCCGTAACAGGTACAGCATCCGAAAAATAATTTCCATCTTCATTTTTAGTAAATGCGCGTATTACTGTCCGTTTAATTGCAGGACCGCTATATCCGGCAGTGAGAGGAACTGAATTCGGTACATTACTGAAAATGATACCATTAAATGTTTCATCGAAATTATCTGCAGATTCCACTGTAACATCGACCCGCACTCCAAGTCTGTCAAGAGCCAGTTCCAATACGGAAAATTCCGTTCCATCACTCAACCGGATTCCTTTTCCACCGGACAAGACAGTTATATTTTTAAGTTCCTGTATCATTGGAATTATCTGTTCCGAAGAGAAATACTCCGCTGGATAAGCAATCCTATCCAAATCAGCATATTTCTCAATACCGTTCAAGGTATTCACAATATCCTGATGTAAGGGCTCGTTTGCCAAAAACACAAAATCGTAGCCTCCCGGAGAAACCGCATGATGAACGATATCACCCAACCATGCATTATAACGAATATTAGTAGTAAGATTACCTGTGGAACGTTCAAAGGATAAGATACGGAGAGAACGGACTACATTATCATCCGCTTCACCCGGATGTGTAGCATTCATAAGTTCCATCCCTCTCACAGAAATAGATGAGACGTCTATACCATGAGTATGTATTTCATCTATGCAGGAGGACAAAGCCGCCAGCAATAAAATGAATATCACACTCTTATTTATTATAGATTTCTGTACCACCATAATTCAACATCTTTTGTAACATGAGACCAACTCGAATCTCATATCACAAATATCGTTGAATTAAAGAAGAGAATGAATTATATCCATTTCTGATATAGACAATGGAAATATGGATAGACAACTAATTATACTATTACCGCAAGAAGATGTCTTGAATATAGAAAAGAACAGATAGCAAATAGGAAATATTGCATTATCTGCACCAATCGGAAACAAAAGTTTTGATAATCGAAACCGAAGGCTTATAATTTACAAACAAAATACACTAACTTTCCGCCTTATACTTTCTACGGGGAACTTGTCAATTATACCACTGACAAATTCCCCGTAGGAAAAAAGAAATGAAATACATAACCATCTTCAAATGATTACGAACACTGTTATTCTCTAACGTTTCTTGATAGGAATATAAGTCACATCATCCAATACATTCTTGTACGCCGGGCGGATGATACGTTTACCCTCGAAGTTCAGTTCCTCATTGCGGTGTGCACACCAACCTACGATACGAGCCATAGCAAACAGCGGTGTAAAGATTTCCTGCGGCAAACCAATCATCTCATATACAAAGCCGGAATAGAAATCAACATTGCTCGAAACGGTCTTTCCGTTATTCTTCACACGTCCAAAGACTTCGATAGCACGTTCTTCCAGCAGTTCTAGGAACGCGAACTCACGTTCCTTGCCTTTCTCGCGAGCAAGGTCGCGGGCAAGTTCCTTCAACAGTATGGCACGCGGATCGGAAATGGTATAAACGGCATGACCGATACCATATATCAGCCCCGTCTTGTTGTAAACCTCCTTGTTCAACATACGGGTAAAGTAAGTATCAATCTCATCCACATTTGTCCAATCCTGAATGTTCTCCTGCAAATGGTGGAACATATCGGCAACCTGAATATTGGCACCGCCGTGAAGCGGCCCTTTCAAAGAACCGATACCCGCTGCAATAGAAGAATAAGTATCCGTCCCGGTAGAAGAAGTTACACGTACAGTAAATGTAGAGTTGTTACCGCCGCCATGCTCTGCCTGCAACACCAGCAACAGGTCGAGAGTACGAGCATCCAGTTCCGTATAATCCTTTTTCAGCATATACAAGAAGTTTTCTGCGAGAGAAAGATTTTCCTGTGGATGACGGATGTGCAACGAACGGCCATGAGTGGCATGGCGAAGCATATTGAAGGCGTAGGCTATGATAGTTGGGAACTTTGAAATCAGTTCGATGCTTTGGCGCATCAGGTTATCTCGGGAAGTATCATCGGCATTCGGGTCGAAACGATACATCTCAAGCACACTACGTGCCAGAATGTTCATAATATTGTTTCCCTCGAGTTCAATGATATTCATCTTCGTTTTCTGTTCCAACGGCATATTATCGTTTATCAGTTCGCGAAAGGAAATCAACTCTTCCTTATCGGGAAGACGACCGGAAAGCAACAGATAGGCTACCTCTTCAAAGCCAAAACGTTTTTCTTTAAGAATGGCATGCGCCAAATCCTCAAGGTCGTAACCACGATAGAATAATTTACCCGGAATAGGCTTTAACCCACCGCCCGGAATACGTTCGTAGCCTACTACATTACCAATTTTGGTCAATCCGACCAATACCCCCGTTCCATCCTCATTACGCAAACCGCGCTTTACATCAAACTTCTTGAACAGTTCGTTCTCAATCCTGGTCGCTTCTTTCAGGTCCTCAGAGAGCTTGTAAATCAAATATTCCTTCTTCATAATTATGTATGTTTTTTATTATTTTTCGATTCTTTCCACAATTTCCCGTGTAAAAGCAGATGTAGACAATGAGACACCACCCTGCATAAAGCGAGCTAAATCAGCAGTGGCACGACCTTCCGTAAAACTATTCTCCAATGCTTTCTCTATTAGCAAAGCCGCTTCTTTCCAGCCCAGATGTTCAAGCATCATCACCGCTGAAAGAATGATAGAACATGGATTTACAACATCTTTTCCGGCAATATTTGGAGCCGTGCCATGAGTAGCTTCAAAAATAGCGTGACCTGTCTTATAATTGATATTGGCGCCCGGAGCGATACCGATACCGCCCACCATGGCAGCCAGTTGGTCGGAAACGTAATCACCGTTCAGGTTCAGTGTTGCAATGACCGAGTATTCTTCGGGAATAAGCAGCGTATTCTGCAAAAAAGCATCAGCTATACAATCTTTGATAACAAGACGCCCGTCCTCTATTTCTTTGCCAAATTCACGTTCCGCCACTTCGTACCCCCATTTCTTGAAACCGCCTTCGGTGAATTTCATAATGTTGCCTTTGTGCACCAATGTCACAGAAGGCAGATTATTTTCAAGTGCGTACAGGCAAGCTGCGCGTACCAACCGCTCCGTTCCTTCTTTAGACACAGGTTTTACACCAAAAGAAGAAGTTTCGGGAAAACGTACTTTAGTCACACCCATTTCATCATGCAAGAAACGGTAGAACTTATCGGCTTCCGGTGTTCCGGCTTCCCATTCGATACCTGCATAAATATCTTCCGTATTCTCACGAAATACACACATATTTACCTTCTGCGGTTCTTTCACCGGAGAGACTACGCCTTTATACCAACGCACAGGACGCAAACAAACATACAAATCGAGCGTTTGGCGTAATGCCACGTTCAGCGAACGGATGCCTCCGCCGATAGGGGTAGTCAGCGGACCTTTAATACCAACCTTATAAGTTCGGAATGCTTCCATCGTTTCTTCCGGTAACCAGGAACCCGCTTCATTAAATGCCCGCTCACCCGCCAACACTTCTTTCCATTCGATACTCCGGCTGTCTCCATAAGCTTTTTTCAGAGCTGTATTCACAACAGCCTGCATAGACGGGGTTATCTCCGCCCCGACTCCGTCACCTGTAATAAAAGGTACAGTAATCTTTTCCATATTCTATCGTGCATTTAATGCAGAACCGGCACGAAACCAGCCTATCTGCTGTTCATTATACGTATGTTGTACTTCAAAACTTTCTTGACTTCCGTCCTCGTGATGGAGTACCACCGTCAAGTTACGTTCCGGAACAAAATCTTTCAAGCCCACAACAGACAGTAAATCATGCTCCTGAATCTTATCATAATCCGCCTTATCGATAAAAGTCAGCGCCAGCATGCCTTGTTTCTTCAAATTCGTCTCGTGAATACGCGCGAAGCTTTTAGCCAAGATAGTACGTACATTCAGAAAACGAGGTTCCATAGCAGCATGCTCACGACTGGAACCCTCACCATAGTTTTCTTCGGCAACGACAATGGAAGGAATCCCTTCCGATTTATACAATTTAGCCGTACCGGAAACTGTTCCGTACGTGTTTGTAGAGCGGTTCCATACTTTATTTGTTTCTCCGTTGAAAGCATTGACAGCACCCATTAACATATTATCCGAGATATTCTCCAAGTGTCCGCGAAAACGGAGCCACGGACCTGCCATCGATATATGATCGGTAGTACACTTGCCCTGCGTCTTAATCAACAGAGGCATATTCAGTAAGTCTGCGCCATCCCAGGCAGGGAAAGGAGTAAGGAGTTGTAAGCGCTGTGACTGAGGCTCTACCACAATATCCGCCTTTACATTGGAAGGTGCGGTATATCCCTCACTTCCTGCCGTAAATCCCTTTAGAGGCAGTTCTTCGCCTACGGGTTCGGAGAGCTTAACCCTTTCACCGTCGGCATTCACCAATGTATCTTTCAGCGGATTAAAACACAAATCCCCGGCAATAGTCAACGCCATGGTCAGTTCGGGAGAGGCTACAAACGCGTATGTATTCGGATTACCGTCCGCCCGTTTGGCAAAATTCCGATTGAAAGAAGTTACGATAGAATTCTTGCGGGTAGGATCATCGGTCACACGCTTCCACTGTCCGATACAAGGTCCGCAGGCATTTGCCATAATTGTAGCGCCTATTTTTTCAAAAGCGTCAATCATACCGTCACGCTCTGCTGTCGCACGTATGCGTTCCGAACCCGGATTGACAATCAAAGGAGCGGCCACATGTAAATGTTTCGCCGTTACCTGACGCGCCAAAGATACCGCACGACTCAAATCCTGATAAGATGAATTGGTACAGGAACCAATGAGCCCCACTTCCATCTTACGAGGATAACCGTTCTTTAAAACTTTCTCGGAAAATTCAGAAATAGGCGTAGCCGCATCCGGAGTAAACGGTCCGTTGATATAAGGTTCCAATGTAGAAAGGTCTATGTCGATAATACGGTCATAGTACTTCTCCGGATTTGCAACCACCTCGTCATCGGTACGAAGCCCTGCGGCAACGGCAGTAGCCATATCCGCCACTTCCGCACGTCCGGTAGCTTTCAGATAAGCAGCCATACGCTCGTCATAAGGAAAAAGAGAGGTAGTGGCACCTACTTCCGCACCCATATTACAAATCGTAGCCTTTCCGGTAGCCGAAAGCGAAGCGGTACCCGACCCGAAATATTCGATAATGGCATTCGTTCCGCCTTTGACTGTCAGAATTCCCGCCAACTTCAGAATAACATCTTTAGGAGCCGCCCATCCGTTTAATGTTCCTGTAAGACGGACACCGATCAAGCGGGGCATTTTCAGTTCCCATTCCATACCGGTCATTACATCCACCGCATCAGCACCGCCTACACCGATAGCCACCATACCCAAACCGCCGGCATTCGGAGTATGAGAATCGGTACCTACCATCATACCACCGGGAAAAGCATAGTTTTCCAACACAACTTGATGAATGATACCTGCTCCGGGTTGCCAGAAACCGATACCGTAACGGGAAGAAACATCCCGAAGGAACTTATACACTTCCTCGTTCGTTTTGGTTGCAGTGGCAATATCTTCTTTTGCCCCTTTGTAAGCCTGAATCAAATGGTCACAATGTACGGTCGAAGGAACCGCCGCCTCATCACGACCGGCATTCATAAACTGCAATAAAGCCATCTGCGCAGTTGCATCCTGCATAGCCACACGGTCGGGACGAAAGTTTACATAGTCTTCGCCGCGTTTATAGTTCTTCACATTCTTCTCATCATACAAATGAGCATACAAGATTTTTTCCGCTAAAGTCAACGGACGTTGCAATATAGTCCGAATACGTTCTATTTTCCTCTCATAAAGTGCATAAAACGTTTTGAGCATTGTTAAATCATATACCATAACCACTCTTATTTTTTTAGTTTTTCAATATTGTAAAGATTACAAATTAATATAATAAACAAATTAAAATAAGGAAAAGTTTAACAAAATAAAGCATTTCTTCCCCTAAAGACTGAGATTTATTACCTTTGCAGATATGAAAGAACAAGATACGAACAGTCCCATTATACATCTCCAACGGCAGCAACTCCTGCTACGTATGGAATACGAATACGAAAAAGAAGAATTCAAACGACAGACAGAGAATATGGGTGTCGCCCGAAAAATCAAACGGGGACTTTGCTGGTATCCTGCCTCACCGGGTCGAAGTTACTATAATTCGTTGAATCAATTAGTAATAGAAATTACACATACCGAGAATACCGATATAGAACATAACTTTGAATTCGGACGTCCCGTCTGTTTCTTCCGCCAATCCGCCGATGGAAAAATCACTTACTTTAACTTTACAGCCACCGTCAGTTATGCAAACGAGGCATACATGGTAGTGATTATGCCCGGTGCGGGAACTATCATGGATATACAATCCGCCGATAATCTCGGAGTTCAGCTTTATTTCGACGAAACCTCTTACCGCACGATGTTCGAGGCGCTGGAAGATGTCCTTCGTGCAAAAGGCAATCGTCTTGCAGAATTGCGGGATATTCTGTTGGGTACGGTCAGAGCCGGATTCCGTGAACTTTACCCGGTACGTTTCCCTTGGTTGAATTCTACTCAGGAAACTGCCGTAAACAAAGTATTATGCGCTCGCGATACAGCCATCGTACACGGTCCCCCGGGAACAGGAAAAACCACTACGCTTGTAGAAGCTATCTACGAAACTCTACATCGTGAACCTCAAGTATTGGTATGCGCCCAAAGCAATATGGCTGTCGATTGGATTTCCGAAAAGTTGGTGGACAGAGGCGTAAACGTTCTACGAATCGGCAACCCCACACGTGTCAATGACAAAATGCTGTCTTTTACGTACGAACGCCGTTTTGAAAACCATCCGCTTTATCCTGAATTATGGAGTATCCGTAAAGAACTGCGGCAATTGGGCGGTAAAGCCCGCCACGGCAGTTACGATGAACGCGAAGGAATACGTAGCCGCATGAGCCGTCTGCGCGACCGTGCCACAACACTGGAAATACAAATCAATGCCGAACTGTTCGATAGCGCCCATGTCATCGCTTCTACGCTTGTAAGCAGCAATCATCGCCTTTTAAACGGGCGCCGTTTCGGTACACTGTTCATTGATGAAGCCGCCCAGGCTTTGGAAGCCGCTTGTTGGATAGCCATCCGTAAGGCAGACCGGGTAGTGTTGGCAGGAGACCACTGCCAGCTCCCCCCTACCATCAAATGTTATGAAGCCGCACGTAGTGGACTGGAACAAACTTTAATGGAAAAGGTGGTAGCCAACAAACCGTCTGTCGTATCTTTACTGAAAGTGCAGTATCGCATGCATGAGGATATCATGCGTTTCTCCTCAGATTGGTTTTATGACGGAGCACTGGAAGCGGCTCCCGAAATACGCCACCGGGGAATATTAGATTGGGACACACCCATTACTTGGCTTGACACCTCCGAAATGGATTTCAAGGAAGAATTTGTCGGAGAAACATTCGGACGTATCAACAAAGAGGAAGCCCACTTATTACTAAAAGAACTGGAAGCTTACATTCAACGAATAGGCGGTAGCCGCATTCTCGAGGAGCGAATCGACTTCGGACTAATCTCGCCCTACAAGGCACAAGTACAATACTTGCGGGGAAAAATAAAAAGCAGCGCTTCATTACGTCCTTACCGCAGTTTGATAACAGTCAATACCGTTGACGGGTTTCAAGGGCAGGAACGTGACGTTATCTTTATCAGTTTGGTACGTGCCAATGAAGAAGGACAAATCGGTTTCCTGAACGATTTACGCAGAATGAATGTAGCAATAACAAGGGCGCGCATGAAGTTGGTTATCCTGGGAGAAGCAACGACGCTAAGCCACCACACTTTCTATAAGAGGCTGCTTGAATATGTAAGAACCATTAATGACAAGCAATGAAAAAACCTCTCTCAACATAAATTGAAAGAGGTTTTTATTATTCTCTGATTTATATCAGGAATCAGTTATTTTCCGGACGGAGTTTACGAACCGTTACGGCAGTCTGCCACATTTCACTTTCACGCAACGCTTTTAGTTCTTCGTTCAGTTTCTCACGATAATCAGGCTTAGAGTTACTGTCAATAGAAATCTGAGCTTCGTTACCGGACTTAACGCTCTGATACAATTTCTGTACAACCGGTTTGATAGCATCGTGGAACGGAGTCATCCAATCCAACGCACCGCGTTGAGCTGTAGTAGAACAGTTGGCGTACATCCAGTCCATACCGTTCTTTGCAAACAACGGCATCAATGACTGAGTCAATTCTTCAACCGTTTCATTGAAAGCTTCCGACGGAGTATGGCCGTTTTCACGCAAAACCTCGTATTGAGCCAACAGTAATCCCTGGATAGCGCCCATCAAAGAGCCGCGTTCACCTGTCAAGTCTGAAGTAGCTTCACGGATGAAAGTAGTTTCAAACAAATAACCGGAACCGATACCGATGCCTAACGCAAGCGTTCTGTCCAAAGCCTTGCCGGTAGCATCCTGATAGATAGCGTAAGAAGAATTCAAGCCGCGGCCTTCGAGGAACATTGTACGCAATGACGTACCCGAACCTTTAGGAGCAACCATGATAACATCGATATCCGTAGGAGGAACTACACCGGTACGATCGCTCCATGTAATAGCGAAACCATGAGAGAAGTAAAGAGCCTTTCCGGGTGTCAGGAACGGTTTCATGGTAGGCCATACGGACATTACGGCTGCATCAGACAAAAGACACATAATAATAGTACCTTTTTGGCAAGCATCTTCAATGCTGAACAGAGTTTCACCCGGAACCCATCCGTCTGCAACAGCTTTTTCATAAGTCTTACCCTGACGCTGGCCTACGATTACATTGAAACCATTGTCGCGCAGGTTACAAGCCTGACCGGGACCTTGTACACCGTAACCGATAACTGCGATTGTTTCATCCTTTAAAATCTCACGTGCTTTTTCCAAAGGAAATTCTTCGCGGGTCATTACATTTTCAATAACACCGCCAAAATTCAATTGTGCCATTTTTTGTTTTAATTTTTATTTATGGCTTACGCCAACTAATTGATTAATAAATTATTTTCCTACAAATATCACTTTAGAACGACAAACCACTTCGTTACCATTCTTTCTAACTTCCACATCATACGTGCCGTCACCGACATAATCCTTATAAAAAGTAAGCTCGTCACCGTAATAACTCTCGGCTACATACGCCATTTCAAAACGACGGATACGGCTCTCCTTATACAACTCTATCGGAAATAAATCAAGAATATGCTCGATATAACGGATGCTGTTTACGTGCCCGTTAATATCAATATCGCTATATCTGGCATTCAGGGAAGAAGCCGGTTCCATAGAAGTCACTTTTATGCGCGAAGGTTTTTCGATGGGGCAAAGTTCGTCGCACACATAGTCCACGATACTGCCGCCATGCAAAGCCAGCAAATCGGCAGGCTTACGGGTATTGAGACTAATCATCGCCCATACGGAACGAGCATACCCTATTTTCTTTCCATCTTTATTGATAATGGCAAAGTTACGGTCGGTAAAGAGGCGGTATACATTTTCCACCCAAGTCTGGATAGAGAAATCCTCGTATTGATACGGCATCTCGTCCAACTCGATAGCCAAACGCGACAGCACCCACGTATAATTATCCTCATTCAAGGTTGCGATACCGAAACCGCGTTCCGTAGCATGAAACCCTGCACAGTTCAACAGATGGTTACCAAGCACACCCATTGTCAGGCGCCCGGTAAAGTCCACATGAAACGGTTCCGCAACAAACCTATAAGTTCCTATTTTGTTATTCTCACTCATTATTCTTGTTGTTCTTTACTCCGGCGATATTTCGCTTCACGATCCGCCAAATATTCATTTACACGTTCAAAGCAACTTGTTGTGATAGCCACACGGCCGGAACGTACAAATTGGAGCACACACTCCAACGCACGAAGCTCCTCATAGAGATTGGTTATCTCTTCACTCATGCCGTTCTTCTCTACAATAGAGAATACGGAATTTACCTCCACGAT
This sequence comes from Bacteroides clarus YIT 12056, assembly GCF_900129655.1. Taxonomy (GTDB): domain Bacteria; phylum Bacteroidota; class Bacteroidia; order Bacteroidales; family Bacteroidaceae; genus Bacteroides; species Bacteroides clarus. The sequence goes on along the minus strand of NZ_FQWK01000001.1, from coordinate 455,057 downwards.
ACGCGCATTGTATTTACGGATAATTTTAGATACTTCCGGCTTCTCCTCCAAGGTGGGAGTCGTTATCTTGTAAAGCGCGATCTCATGCTGATAGATTTCATCATCCGTAAAATAGTGCGCCTGCAGCACATCTATCTTTTTGGTGATTTGTTTTGTCACCTTCTCGATAGTATCCTTGTCCGTCCAAGCTGTAATGGTATATTTATGTACCCCCTTGATGGAGGATGCCGAAACGTTCAAACTCTCGATATTGATTTGTCGGCGGGTAAATACCGCCGTTACCTGATTCAGCAAACCTGCAAAGTTCTCCGAATGAACGATAATTGTATATAATGTCTTGTCCATACCTTTTTTAATTAAGAATGAAAAATGAAGAATGAAGAATTACATTTTGTATATATCTCCTTAATGAAGAATGTAGAATAAAAGAGAAACATCCCGGAATTCTTCATTCTTAATTCTCAATTCTTCATTTATATTAGCATTCCAGCAACATCTGATTCACAGAGCCACCCGGAGGTGTCATCGGCATAACATTTCCTTCTTCTTCTACGCAAGCTTCCAACAGGAACGGGCCGTCTGCCGCAATCATCTCATCAATGGCTTTCATCAGCTCTTCGCGGGTAAATACCCGACGTGCCGGAATTTCGTATGCGGAAGCGATCTTCATATAGTCAGGGTTCATCATTGGAGTAAACGAATAACGGTGATTGAAGAACATAGCCTGCCATTGACGAACATTACCGAGGAAGTTATTGTTCAGCAAAATCATCTTAACGGGAGCTTTCTGCTCCATTACCGTACCCAATTCCTGCAAGTTCATCTGCAAACCGCCATCACCCATAAAGACGCAAACCGTACGGTCGGGGCGTCCGAAAGTTGCACCGATAGCGGCAGGAAGACCGAAGCCCATTGTGCCCAAACCACCGGAAGTGACAATACTGCGTTCCCTGCTATATTTAAAATAGCGAGCGGACATCATCTGGTTCTGGCCTACATCCGTTACCAAAACAGCCTCGTTATTCGTGGCCTCACTAACGGCACGCACTACTTCTCCCATGCTCAATGTATCACCTGTCGGATGCAGCTCGGGACGGATTACTTTCTCCTCCTCCATCTGTTCGTAGGGCAGGAAACTTTCCAACCACTCTTTATGTTCGGCAGGTTTCAGCAATTCGGTTACTGCGGCAAGAGTATCTTTACAGTCACCCAATACAGCCACATCCGTTTTTACATTCTTATCTATCTCCGCAGGATCGATATCGAAATGAATTACTTTTGCTTGTGACGCATAAGTAGATATTTTACCCGTAACACGGTCATCAAAGCGCATACCCACCGCAATCAGCACATCGCATTTATTGGTATTGATATTCGGACCCAGATTACCGTGCATACCCAACATACCTTTATTCAGTGGATGGTCCGTAGGTAATGCGGAAAGTCCCAGCAAAGTACAACCGGCAGGCATACCCGCCTTTTCAATGAAAGCACGTAATTCGTTCTGCGCATTGCCGAGCTCTACACCTTGTCCCACCAACACCAACGGACGCTCCGCCTCATTTATCAAATCTGCAGCCTGTTGTATGGCTTCCTGTTCCATTTCGGGTACCGGAAGATAACTGCGTACATAATCCACTTTGGTAGGAGTATATTCCGTCTTATCCACTTGGGCATTTTTGGCAAAGTCCAGTACAACCGGACCGGGACGTCCGCTCTGTGCAATATAGAAAGCGCGGGCCACAGCCCATGCAACGTCTTCCGCACGACGAATCTGGTAACTCCACTTCGTGATAGGTTGTGTAATGCCTACCAAATCCACCTCTTGAAAGGCGTCTGTTCCGAGAAATCCCGTAGCGACCTGTCCGGCAATGACAACGATCGGTGTACTGTCTATCATGGCATCCGCAATACCTGTAATGGTATTTGTTGCGCCCGGACCGCTGGTGACCAGACATACGCCGACCTCGCCCGATACACGTGCAAAGCCTTGTGCTGCATGAGTAGCCCCCTGTTCATGGCGAACAAGGATATGATTCAGATTCTCTCGGTGGTCGTATAAGGCATCGAATACCGGCATGATGCTGCCACCCGGATAACCGAAAATGGTCTTTACTCCCTGATGTTCCAGAGAGCGCATCAATGCTTCTGCGCCTGTTATTAAGTTTTCCATATCTATTTATTATTGTTTTCGGGCACGGATTCCTAAATTATTCTATCAGCCTTACAGCCCCTTTATCTGCAGAACTTACCATACTGGCATACGCTTTCAACGCTTTCGACACTTGGCGGTCTCGGGTTACCGGTGTCATAGGACGGGCAGCCAACTCTTCATCCGTCAGCTTCACATTAATAGAGCGGTTCGGTATATCTATTTCGATGATGTCACCGTCCTGAATCTTACCGATATTACCACCCGCAGCAGCTTCAGGAGAGATATGTCCGATGCTCAGCCCGGAAGTACCGCCACTAAAGCGTCCGTCGGTAATCAACGCGCACTCCTTACCTAAATGACGGGATTTGATATAAGAAGTAGGATAAAGCATTTCCTGCATACCCGGACCGCCTTTCGGACCTTCATGAGTGATAACGACAACATCGCCGCTGACAACCTTTCCACCCAAAATACCGTCACAGGCAGCTTCCTGTGAATCAAAAACTTTGGCAGGACCGGTAAACTTCCATATACTTTCGTCCACTCCGGCAGTCTTGACCACGCAACCGTCCTGCGCTATATTTCCTTTCAGTACAGCCAATCCGCCGTCCTTGCTATAAGCATGCTGCAGGTCACGGATACAACCTTCGGCACGGTCTGTGTCCAATTCCTTATAATAAGCATCCTGCGAACCGAGTACCAGATTGAACTTTCCGGCAGCGGCACTGGAATATTTCTTGATTGCTTCCTTACAAACATTCGGGTCGGTGATGCAATACCGGTCTATTTCCTCAGCCAACGTCATTCCGTCTACACGGCGTACATTCGTATCCACCAAGCCGCCTTTGGCAAGTTCGCCCATAATGGCAACGATACCGCCGGCACGATTTACATCCTGTACATGATATTTCTGGGTATTGGGAGCTACTTTACACAAGCAAGGAGTCTTACGAGACAACATATCGATATCATCCATCGTGAAATCCGCTCCGGCTTCATGGGCTACCGCCAGCAAATGAAGCACCGTATTGGTAGAACCGCCCATTGCAATATCCAATGTCATGGCATTCAGAAAAGCTTCACGAGTGGCAATGCTGCGGGGAAGTACGCTTTCATCTCCTTCCTCGTAATACTTATAAGCGTTTTCAACAATCAGTTTGGCGGCATCTTTAAACAGTTCCTTACGATTTTTATGAGTAGCCACAATCGTACCATTACCCGGAAGCGCCAACCCGATAGCTTCGTTCAGACAGTTCATGGAATTGGCGGTAAACATACCCGAGCAACATCCGCAAGTGGGACAAGCGTGCTGTTCAATCTTGGCAACCTCATTGTCACTCACGCTCTCATCAGCCGACTTAATCATAGCATCAATCAAATCGAGGTGCTGTCCGTTCCATTCTCCGGCTTCCATAGGACCTCCGGAAACGAATACCGTAGGGATGTTCAGCCTCATCGCAGCCATGAGCATACCCGGAGTAATCTTGTCGCAATTGCTGATGCAGACCATGGCATCCGCCTTATGCGCATTCACCATATACTCCACACTGTCGGCTATAATATCGCGTGAAGGCAATGAATACAGCATACCGTCATGCCCCATCGCAATACCGTCATCAATGGCAATCGTATTGAATTCGGCGGCAAAGCAACCTTGCTTTTCTATCTCTGCCTTTACAAACTGGCCTATTTCATGCAGATGCACATGCCCCGGTACAAACTGGGTAAAAGAATTGACTATCGCGATTATGGGCTTACCCATCTGTTCTTTCTTCATACCGTTGGCCGCCCACAATGCGCGGGCACCTGCCATACGGCGGCCTTGTGTACTGAACGAACTGCGTAACTGATGTTTCATCTTATCTGTCTCCTTTTATGAAAAAAGCCTTTCTCACCATAATGAGAAAGGCTTATTATAAATATCTTTACCGTACGAATACATACACAACCTTTCTCACGCTCTTGATGCCACCACCACGACGCGAATAATATGCAGGACTGCCAGGTTAATAGATGTATGCAAATTCATAACTAAAGTATCTTTATTGTTCTTTTATTTGTTATTTCATATAAATATGCTGCAAAGGTAAGTGCTTTTTTATAAACTCCAAACAAATTGAAGAAAAAAAAGATATAAACATGAATAATCGTAAGGAAACCGTGCCTTAAAATCTTATTTTATCACTTATTAGTTTCAGATAAAACCATTCGGACGCTTTCAGAGGAAGGTATTAATCAATTACAAAGCACTTAATAATCTGAAAATTACCGGGACGCTTCCCCCTCTCGAAGCAAAATATTCGTATCTTTGCACACTGTAAAGACAAAAACAGTATTTACCAATAGAAATAACAAAATTAATGGAAACAGTAGAAAACAAGTACATCACCTTAGCATATAAGTTGTACACAATCGAAAACGGAGAAAAAGAATTCACAGAAGAAGCTCCTGCAGAACATCCGTTTCAATTCATCTCCGGTTTAGGCCTGACATTGGAGTCTTTCGAGAACCAAGTGAAAGATTTGAAGAAAGGCGACAAGTTCGACTTTACAATCAAAGCCGAAGAGGCTTACGGCGAATATGACGACGAGCACGTTATCGATCTCCCGAAGAATATTTTCGAGATAGAAGGTAAGTTCGATAGCGAACGTGTAGTAGAAGGCGCTGTAATTCCTTTGATGACCTCAGAAGGTCAACGCATCAACGGAAGTGTAGTAGAAGTAAAAGACGATGTAGTAGTAATGGACATGAATCACCCCTTGGCAGGTTGCGACTTGAACTTTGTAGGTGAAATCACAGAAAACCGTCCGGCTACCAACGATGAATTGTCAGAAATGGCACGCATGATGAGTGGCGGCGGATGCAGTGGCGGATGCGACTGTGGAGACTGCGGCGGCGGATGCGGCGACCATGAATGTGGAGACGGATGCTGCCATTGATAAATTGAGAATTGAGAATTAAAAATTGAGAAATACTATGCAGCATATAGCGCAGCATTTATTTCTCAATTTTTAATTCTCAATTCTCAATTTTTATTCGTCATTATCTCCAGTACCAGTCTATCCGTTTCATCCATTCCTTTAGAACCTATCTTTGTCAGGTTACGGATACTTTGGTCTACATCTTCATCAATAATTCCTTCAACGGAAGTGACACAACGATTTTCCATTGCCATGATGGCGGAAAGAACGGCGGTAGAAACACCGGTAGTTACTTTCAAAGCGCAACTGGGCTTGGCGCCGTCACAAATCATTCCGGTAAGGTTGGCAATCATATTCTGAACAGCAAAGGCTACCTGTTCGTAAGTACCGCCCATCAGCCAGGTAATACCGCAACTGGAGCCTGTGGCAGCTACCACGCAACCGCACAGGGCGGACAGGCGTCCCAGACTTTGTTTGATATAAATCACGGTCAGATGACTAAGCATCAGGGCGCGAATCAGTTCTTCTTCCGATTTACCGTTCTCCTCGGCATAGACAAGAACGGGTAATGTAGCGGAGATACCCTGATTTCCACTTCCCGAATTACTCATTACCGGTATCATGGCACCTGCCATACGGGCATCGCATGCACCGGACGTATACGAGAGGATATGGGAGAACACGCTATCACCCAATATCTTATGTTCATAAGTACCACGCAGCATCCTGCCCAGTCCGTGACCGTAATTCCCGTCGAAAGACCGTTCGGCAGCGGCTTTATTCAAACGGGCAGTCTCGAGAATGAAACGAATTTCGTCCAATGGAGCATTCATGGCAAAGTCGTACACTTTTCTCAAGGTCAAATCTACGGTTTGCTCTTCCGTCTCTCCGCAACTTGTATTTTGCTTATTTAAAAAGACATCATCGTTACGGGCTATATATATAAAGGTGGTATGACCTCCGGCTATAATGGCGGTAGCCTTGTTTCCCGCTGCCTCGCAACAGACTTCGATATAGAGTTTCTCCGTAATATCCTCTTTCAGGGATATATTGATACGCTTTTCACCGATAAACCGCTTTCCCTCGTTCACGGCATCAGGGTTACTGTCTTTCAGCACTTCCAGTTGATATTCCGATTTACCGATTAACGCTCCCAAAGCTACGGCAATAGGTAACCCGATCATGCCCGTACCGGGAATCCCGACACCCATTGCGTTTTTCAGGATATTGGCGCTCAACAGGACTTCTATCTTTTCCGGCTTTGCGCCCAAGGTTTCGGTTGCTTTTGCCACACATAAAGCAACGGCGATAGGTTCCGTACATCCAATGGCAGGAACTACTTCACGCTGCACCAAGGCAATAATCTGTTTCCTTTCTGTTTCAGTCATATTATAGACATATATTTTATTCGATATTTATGCAAAGATAGACGGAATAACAAATAAATAACAGACTTTATCGCACTTTTTTCATCTTGAATCTGTTATTACAAAATAATAGCGTATTTTTGCAACTCACTAAACTATATCAAATTATCAACTTTCAAAAAAGAAGTATATGAACTTTAAGAAGTGGACTACTGCCCTCATGCTTGCCTTAGCCGTCTCGTCCTGTATACAGGATGAAGCGCTTAACTCCGAAGCAGCCATTGATGCCTGTACGGGCGCGGATGTACAATTAGCTCACATCAACAGTGACTCGAAAGAAATAAATATATATGTGCACAAAGGAGCGAATTTATCGAAACAACAACTGTCGTTTACATTGCCTGCCGGTGCGACGCTCAGCGCAGACCAACATTATCCGGACGACATAATGAATACCTATGACTTCAGCAACGAGTCGCGCTCACGTACCTTTACCGTAACTTCCGAAGACGGCGAATGGCACTCTACTTATACCGTAAAGATTATACCGACCGAGGTTCCCGGTTCTTTTCATTTTGAGGAATTACTTCCATCGAACAATACCGAATACGATATTCTTTATGAGTTCGAACCCGGAACTTCAACCAGCGTGTCACGCGTTCTGCAATGGTCAAGCGGCAACCCCGGTTTCAAGCTAACCAGCATGGCCGACGGCCGTACCGGTTATCCTACCCAGCAAATCACCGACGGCTATCGCGGCAAAGGATTAAAGCTGACAACCTGCGACACCGGCAGTTTCGGTGCCATGGTGAAAATGTATATCGCGGCAGGGAACCTGTTTATCGGTTCTTTCGACCTGGCGAATGCTTTAAAAGACCCGTTACGCGCCACTAAATTCGGTATACAATATTATAAGCGTCCCGTATCTTTAAAAGGCTACTATAAGTTCAAAGCCGGAGAGATTTATACCGATGAAGGCGTCGTCCAGAAAGACAAAAAAGACCGTTTCGATATTTATGCCATACTATATGAAGCCGATGATAACACTTTCATGCTGGATGGCGGTAACAGCTTAGATTTGACTTCCGGCAAACTTGTGTCTATCGCCCGTATCAAAGAAGCAGATGCTAAAGAAACCGATACATGGACAGCATTCGACTTGCCTTTTGAAGCGGTAAACGGTAAAAGTATCGATACCGGCAAATTGCAGAATGGTAAATACAAATTAAGTATTGTCCTTTCTTCCAGTGTAGACGGCGCTTACTTCAAAGGAGCTGTTGGCAGTACATTGTATGTAGACGAATTAGAACTTATAAGCCAAGACAACTAATATAAAGTATGAAAAAGTATCATTTTATTTGCATCATAGCCGTTCTGCTGGCAATGGTTACCGGCGTACAGGCACAAGAAGAAAGAAACAAAAGTCTTATCAACTCCTATCTGCATGGTTGGGAATACGGTATAAAGGCCGGATTCAACATCGGCGGTACATCCCCCATCCCTCTGCCTAAAGAGATACGTAAAATAGACAGTTACGCACCGGGTATAGCCATTGCCATCGAGGGTAATGCCACCAAGTGGTTTGACAAAGACAAGAAGTGGGGACTTACATTAGGCCTGCGGTTAGAGAATAAAAATATGACTACCGAAGCCACCGTAAAGAACTACGGTATGAAAATCATCAACACCAACGGTGGAGAATTGGCAGGTCTTTGGACAGGCGGTGTCAAGACCAAAGTGAAGAACTCTTATCTGACGATTCCTATTCTGGCAAACTACCATATCAGCAAACGCTGGATATTGTCCGCCGGTCCCTATTTCTCCTATCTGCTGGAAGGTAACTTCTCCGGACACGTTTACGAAGGACATCTGCGTACTCCCGACCAGACAGGTTCAAAAGTGGAATTCACAGGTGAAAGTATTGCGACTTATGACTTCTCCAATGATTTAAGAAAATTCCAATGGGGCTTACAACTCGGTGGAGAATGGAAAGCATTCAAACACCTTACCGTCCATGCCGACCTGACATGGGGACTGAATAATATCTTCCAGAAAGATTTTGATACGATAACGTTTAACATGTACCCCATTTATCTGAATTTAGGGTTTGGATATGCGTTCTAAACAAGAATTTCTTATTTTTATCGTCACTCGTCACTTTTCACCTCAATGCATTAAGGATAAAACAGTTATCGAGTAACGACAAGGTATATGAGCAGTGACGACCCAATATTGGTCGTCACTTTCTGTATCATCCTAAATCAAACTAATTGATTATTCTGTCATTCAGGGCGAAGTGAAGAATCGCTTCTCCTTATATAAGTAAGAAAGTAGAGCGCAAGTTCTAATACACCTATTCAAAAGATAAAATTCGCATTGGCTATTTAAATTGGTAACGGTTATAATCACTTAATAATTGCTATATTTTTAGCATATTATATATAGCGAGCTATGAGAAAAACATAAACTTATCCCATTGTTATGACATGTATTTCCAAACCAGATTAAGGAAAAACAATTTACTCCTTCTTTTTTATATCCATAACCTTAAAATATCATGGCATACACGAAAAGACAGATTAGAATTAGAAAAACGCCAATTAATATATTTAGGTGATGAGTGGGCGAAAAATAAAATAACCAGCTGATGTATTGCATCATCTGGTTATTTTCAACACTTTAATTACTTTTACTGAAAAAAATCAGATTACTCTCTTACCAATTCAAAATCATCAACAATTAATGTACTACCCGGAGCACCCCAAAACTTGTCACCATCCTTACTTGAAGAACAAGTAATAGTCATACGATATTTCTTATTGGCATCATACAGTTTTTTCCATTCCAAAGGTAACTCAAACTTTTTCCAACTAGATTGAGCACCACCAGTCAATTGTCCAATAGCAGCAATGCGACTTGAAGTATAAATATTATTTTCTACTTCATCTGTACCAGTTAAACAATCAGACCAGTCAGTTTCATCATAAGTGGTTGTTTCATATAAAACTACACTAATCATAAATTCATCAATCTTAGTATTGTCTATTACAGCATTATGACAATTATCTTTATATGGTTTGGTATTCACAATATAGTATACATCACCAGGAACATATTTATACCACCCTCGCAAAGATATAGGTTTTTCTTCATAAGGGATACCAAATTTCGTACTATTTAAAGTATTCCCCGTATCAGTTATAAATTTTCCCAAAAATAAAGAACCAGTAGTTACTTTAGGAGCTTTGGCAAAATACATATCCTTCCCTTTTGTATCAATAGACTGAATTTTTGCTGCAGCAGAACCCGAACGAGCATTATCAGTTTGCATTATAACATAACTATCAGCAAGTTGCAAAGCCTTCAAGAAATGTGCTCCAGTATTACTACTTGCCCATCCTTCTGGTTCATAAAAAGTCATTTCTGGCTCTTGTCCTTCTACCCCGGCAACCCACTTTTCAAAATCATATACAACTTTATTTTCCACAGTACCTGAAATAAAAACTTGATACTCCTTTATAACTGTACCATCCTCAGAAGTAACAGTATAAACAACTTTTTTATTATCAGAAAAGTCCTGCGCCACACCAGGCTTAGGAACTACCGTTGCCTTATGAGAATAAGTAATTGTAGGCACTAAAGCCCTTAAATCATCAGCTGTAGCAGAAGCTTTTACCTTAAAAGTAATCGTATTATCCTCATTAATTACTGGTTGTTCTACTACAAAAGGATTATTCTCGAAAACAAAGTTCACAATGAAAGCATCTGAACTCTTTCGAGCAGAAACCTTGTACTCTGTTACCGTTGTACCATCTTCAGAAGTAACCTTATAAATCACTACCTTATTATCAGAAAAATCTTGCGCCATCTCCGGTTCAGGAGAAACTGTTGCATTTTCAGAAATTGTAATTATCGGCTTCAATGTCTTTAAGTCATCAGCTGTTGCCGTTTCAACCACCTTGAAAGTTATAGTATTATCTTCGTTGATTACTGGCTGTTCAGCTATAATATCACTATCAAACTTAAACTCTTTAATCAAAGCTTCCGAACTTTCACTACCTGTCATTTTGTGTCCCCTATATTCTACACGGACTTTCATTGAACCATTATCCACATTGACCTTGATGATCAATTCAATATCTTCACCATTGATCGCTCCTTCAACAGAAACCGCACACTTACCAACAATTAAATCCAAGTTAGCACTACCAGTAAATGAATATTTATTACTTTCAACTTTCAAAGGGCAATTATCAATAGCTAAATCTCCAATAGGGAGTGGAGTACCTGCAATTGTTATCACAAAGTTCTTCAGTTCCAAACCAATTGAAGTATCAGAAGACTTCTTGATAGTTATTTTCTGTTGCATATCTTTAGCTATTTCTACATCTGGTTCCTCATAGTAAACATTCATCAAACCTTTGTAGTCACCTGCAACTTCTTCAATTACTTTAGAATTATTCTGTGTATCATCATCGTCACTACAAGCAGTAAACAAACTCATTGAACAGATCAATGCAAATAAATAAAACAAATTTTTCTTCATACTAAGTACTTGTTTAGTTAATAAATTCCCCATATAGTTAGGGGATACATAATACTCTCTTTTTTATCAAGGGCACAAAATAACAGTTTTTAAAACCTTTAAACAAGGTCTTTTCTATAAAATAGATGTTCCTTTTTTCAGATAGGAACAATTATAAAGTTTCTTCACATTCTTAAATACTTCTATGTATTTTAAGGCGGAATCCATGCTTTGAACCGATAATCGGCGTAACCAAAAGCCCGAAAATAAAAGATTTATTGTCATTTTTGAAACGTTTTACAAAAAAAATTGTTACCTTTAAAAAGTCAAAGCCTCTTATAGCAAGGCAAATTGGCGCATTAACCTCATTATAAACTCTTAAAGCAATTGATATGTTCAACTCATTCGGCAATATTCTCCGTCTTACCAGTTTCGGAGAATCACATGGTAAAGGCATAGGCGGCGTAATAGATGGATTCCCCGCAGGAATTACCATCGATATGGACTTCGTGCAATCGGAGCTCGACCGTCGCCGTCCGGGACAATCACGTATCACTACCTCACGAAAAGAATCTGATAAAGTAGAATTCCTATCCGGCATTTTCGAAGGTAAATCTACCGGATGTCCCATCGGATTCATCGTATGGAACGAGAACCAGCACTCTAACGATTATAACAATCTGAAAGAAGTATACCGTCCCTCGCACGCCGACTATACATATAATGTAAAATACGGAATACGCGACCACCGTGGCGGCGGACGTTCATCGGCGCGCGAGACCATTTCGCGTGTTGTAGCGGGAGCTTTGGCCAAGTTGGCTTTGAAACAGCTTGGCATCCGCATCACAGCATATACTTCACAGGTAGGCCCCATCAAGCTGGAAGAAAACTATACCGCTTACGATCTCGACTTGATTGAAACCAATCCGGTACGCTGCCCCGACCCGGAGAAAGCGAAAGAAATGGAAGAGCTTATCTTCAAGATAAAAGGCGAAGGCGATACCATTGGCGGCGTGGTGACTTGCGTAATCAAAGGATGCCCTATCGGACTGGGACAACCCATTTACGGTAAACTGCAATCAGCCCTTGCTGCCGGCATGCTCAGTATCAATGCCGCAAAGGCATTTGAATACGGCGAAGGATTCAAGGGTTTGAAGATGAAAGGTTCCGAACAAAACGACGTGTTCTTTAATAACAACGGACGCATCGAAACGCATACCAACCACTCCGGCGGTATTCAAGGCGGCATCAGTAACGGACAGGACATCTACTTCCGCGTAGCTTTCAAGCCTGTGGCCACCGTACTCATGGAGCAGCATACCGTAAATATGAACGGCATAGACACCACACTCAAAGCCCGCGGACGCCACGACCCCTGTGTATTGCCCCGTGCCGTGCCTATCGTAGAAGCCATGGCCGCCATGACCCTGCTCGATTTCTACTTGATTGACCGTACTACGCAATTATAATAAATACCGCTTTACATTATATGGAAATAAAGAAATATATTGCAGAGAACGAGTCCAGGATGTTGGAAGACCTGTTCAGCCTTATCCGTATTCCCAGTATCAGTGCCAAACCCGAACATCACGACGATATGCTGGCATGCGCAGAACGCTGGGCCCAACTGCTGCTCGCAGCGGGCGCGGACGAAGCGTTGGTAATGCCTTCTGCGGGCAATCCTATCGTATTCGGACAGAAGATTGTAGACCCGGAAGCTAAAACAGTATTAATATACGCACATTACGACGTGATGCCCGCCGAACCGCTGGAGCTTTGGAAAAGCAACCCCTTTGAACCGGAAGTACGTGACGGCCATATCTGGGCACGTGGCGCGGACGATGATAAAGGACAGTCTTTCATTCAGGTAAAAGCGTTTGAATATCTGGTAAAGAACAACCTGCTGACACACAACGTAAAGTTTATCTTTGAAGGAGAGGAAGAGATTGGTTCACCCAGCCTCGAGGGCTTCTGCCAAGAGCATAAAGAGCTGTTGAAAGCCGATGTAATCCTCGTTTCCGACACCAGCATGCTGGGCGCAGACCTCCCCTCACTGACTACCGGCCTACGCGGACTTGCCTATTGGGAAATAGAAGTGACCGGCCCGAACCGCGACCTGCACTCCGGACACTTCGGCGGTGCGGTAGCCAATCCCATCAATGTACTTTGCCGGATGATAAGCAAAGTAACGGACGCCGACGGACGCATCACCGTTCCCGGCTTCTACGATGATGTGGAAGAAGTACCGCAGGCAGAACGTGAAATGATAGCGCGCATCCCGTTCGACGAGGAGAAATACAAAAAAGCCATCGGCGTAAACGCCCTTTTCGGAGAAAAAGGGTACAGCACGCTGGAGCGTAACAGTTGCCGTCCGTCTTTCGATGTATGCGGCATCTGGGGCGGCTATACGGGCGAAGGTTCCAAAACCGTACTCCCTTCCAAAGCCTATGCCAAAGTATCGTGCCGGCTGGTTCCGCATCAGGATCACCATAAGATTTCGCAACTGTTTGCCGATTATATCATGGCTATCGCTCCCGATACCGTACAGGTAAAAGTCACTCCCATGCATGGCGGACAAGGCTATGTATGCCCCATCACGCTCCCCGCATACCAGGCGGCGGAGAAAGGCTTCACCAAAGCTTTCGGCAAGAAACCGTTGGCAGTACGTCGCGGCGGTAGTATTCCTATCATCTCCACATTCGAGCAGGTATTGGGAATTAAAACCATACTGATGGGCTTCGGCCTGGAATCCAACGCCATTCACTCTCCCAACGAAAATATCCCGTTGGATATTCTGCGCAAAGGCATTGAAGCAGTTGTTGAATTTCACCTGAACTATTGATATGGACGACTTTCAGATACAAGCTATCGGTCTTATGTCCGGCACGTCGCTCGACGGGCTGGACGTTTGCTGTTGTACCTTCCGCCGCAAAGCGGGCAAATGGTCATTTCACATCGACTGCGCCAAAGGTTACGGCTATCCGGAAGAACTGAAATATAAACTGGGTACAGGCGCGCAAAATATGAGCGCGCTTGAATTCATCACCTTTCACAGCGCCTATGGCTCATTTCTCGGGAAGCGCGTCAACGAGTTCATGCAGGAGTTCGGCGTACGGCCGGACATCATCGCATCGCACGGGCATACCATCTTCCACGAACCGCAAAGGAAAATCATGTACCAGATTGGAGACGGTGCGGCCATTGCCGCCGAAACCCGTATTCCCACGGTGTCCGACTTCCGCAGGCTGGACATCATGCTGGGCGGGCAAGGCGCCCCGCTCGTACCCATCGGCGACCGCCTGCTCTTCGCCGACTATGACTACTGCCTGAACATCGGAGGATTTTCCAATATCTCGTTCGAGCAAGACGGCAAACGTATCGCTTTCGACATAAGCCCGGTGAATTACGTAATCAACCACTATTGCCGCCAAATCGGTCTGGAGTTCGACCGTGACGGAGAGATTGCCCGCCGTGGCGCTATCTGCCGACCGTTGCTGGACGAACTGAACGGAATGGAATTCTACCACCAGTCCGGCCCTAAATCATTGGGACGCGAGTGGGTGGAAACACAAGTCTACCCCATGCTGGAACGATACGGACTGAGTTTGGAAGACAAGCTGCGTACTTTCTACGAGCACGCCGCTTTCCAGATATTCCGCATCATCAACGCCAATCCGTCTTCAGCGGGTAATGGCAAACTGCTGATTACAGGCGGCGGAGCATTCAATAAATTCCTCGTAGAACGGATTGAAGCCTTATGCCCCTGCCAAATCGTAATCCCCGGCCGACAGATTATAGAATATAAAGAAGCATTGATATTCGCCTTTCTCGGTGCGCTCTACATGGCAGACGAACCCGGCTGCCTTGCATCCGTCACCGGAGCGTCGATGGACAATATAGGCGGAATATTATTCAAAGTATAAAAATCATGAAACCTATGAACGATTCCGACAGCCCCTGGGAAATCATTTCCAGCGAGTACCTGCATAAAGCCCCGTGGCTCACCGTACGCAAAGACCATGTAGTCTTGCCGAACGGTAATCATATCCCTTCCTATTACATATTGGAATATCCCGATTGGGTAAATACCATCGCCATCACGCGCGACGGGCAATTCGTTTTTATCCGCCAGTACCGACATGGTCTGCAAGAAACATCCTATGAACTTTGTGCCGGCGTATGTGAGGAAGAAGATGCTTCTCCGCTGATTTCCGCACAGCGGGAGCTGCTTGAAGAAACCGGCTACGGCAACGGTACGTGGCAGGAATACATGCAAATCTCCCCCAACCCGAGTACCCATACCAATATTACGTATTGCTTTTTGGCTACCGATGTGGAAAAGATTTCGGAGCAGCATTTGGAAGATACGGAAAGCCTCAGCGTACATCTGCTTACGCTTGCAGAAGTAAAGGAGCTGCTGCAAAAAGGAGAGATAAAGCAAGCGCTGATGGCCGCTCCATTGTGGAAATATATAGCCGAGAAAGGACTATAATCCGGCTACCGCTCTACTCAAACGGCTTGCGGAATGTACAGCCGCCTTTCCATTCGGAACAGCCGTAAGCCGTTTTTCCTTTAATAATCGTTCCTTTTCCGCAAAGCGGACAAGGTGTGCCAACCAATGCATCGGCAGGCTGATTCTCACCGGCCGTTTGCTCCGTTTTCTTTGCCGCGGACTTTCGCGGCGCTCTTTTCTTTGGCTCTTTTTTCGGTTTACCGGCAGCGGAAGCTGATGCGGCAGATGTCTTTTCGCCCTTTTCCAACGCAGGGGCTTGTATGGTGATATGACGGTTGCTGTTATCGGAAAGGACGCTCATCACAATCTCCGATACCATTTGCTTCAGTTCTTCCAGAAACTGCGAAGCGTTGTAGGTACGCTTTTCTATTTCACGCAATTTCTTTTCCCACATACCGGTCAGCTCGGCAGATTTCAACAGTTCCTCGTGAATAATCTGAATCAGCTCCACACCCGTAGGGGTGGCTATCAGGTTCTTTTTCTCCTTACGGATATAGTTACGCTTGAAGAGCGTTTCGATAATGGCGGCACGCGTGGAAGGACGGCCGATGCCGTTTTCTTTCAAAGCGTCGCGCAGTTCGTCGTTATCCACCAGTTTACCGGCGGTTTCCATGGCGCGCAGCAAGGTAGCCTCGGTATAAGGGCGTGGCGGTTGCGTCCACTTTTCGTACAAATCCGGCAGATGAGGACCGCTCTCTCCCACCACAAACGCAGGGAGCACGTTTTCATCTTCTCCGCCTTTCTCCTCTTTTTCTTCTTGCGACCGTTCCGAGAGTGTACCGAACACCACACGCCAGCCGGGCTCCAATATCTGCTTACCCGAAACTTTGAACTCGATCTGTTCCACCTCACCTATTACGGCAGTCGTCGCAAACAGGCAGTCCGGATAGAATACGGCAATGAAACGGCGTGCAATCAGGTCGAATACGCGACGTTCCATATCCGTCAGGTTCTGAGGAGGCTGGCCGGTAGGAATGATGGCATGGTGGTCTGTAACCTTCGAATTGTCGAACACTTTCTTCGACTTCGGCAGCGTAGCTCCATCCAGCGGGGCGGTCAATGTCTGATAATCACGCAAACCTTTCAGTATGCCGGGGCATTTGGGATAGATGTCGTCACTGAGGAAAGTGGTATCGACACGCGGGTAGGTCGTTACTTTCTTCTCGTAAAGCGACTGTATGGTTTTCAACGTTTCGTCGGCGGAGAAAGCAAACTTCTTGTTGCACTCCACCTGCAGGGACGTCAGGTCGAACAAACGGGGCGGAGCCTCTTTGCCGTTCTTGCGGGTGACGTTCGTTATGGCAAAAGGAGAATCCTTTATCTGCTCCAGCAGAGCCATTCCGCGCTCCCGGTCGGTGATGGGTTCTATCCCCCGGTTTTCTTCGGGTTTTGCGGCTTTGGCGGCGGTTCCCTCTTTCTGCTTTTCCGCTTCCAATACCAGTTCTTCATCACTTTTGCGGAGAATGGCGGAGAAAGTGGTATCCCGATACACTGTCTTCAGCTCCCAGTATTGTTTGGGAACAAAGTTCTGTATTTCGAGCTGACGGTTTACGATTAGCGCAAGCGTAGGCGTCTGTACACGTCCGATAGAAAGCACCTGCCGGTTCTGACCGTACTTCATGGTGTACAGGCGGGTGGCATTCATACCCAGCAGCCAGTCGCCGATGGCACGCGAAAGCCCTGCCTCGTACAACGGCTGGAAATCGGACGCATCCCTCAGCTTGGCAAATCCCTCGCGGATGGCTTCTTCCGTCAGCGAGGAAATCCACAGACGCTTCACCGGGCAACGCGCACCGGCTTTCTGCATCACCCAACGCTGAATCAGCTCTCCCTCTTGTCCGGCATCACCGCAGTTTATAATCATGTCGGCATGCTGCATGAGGTTCTCAATCACGTGAAACTGGCGTTCGTACGTAGGGTTGCTGATAAGCTTGATACCGAAACGGGGCGGAACCATAGGCAGGCTGCCCAAGCTCCACGATTTCCAGTTGGGCGTGTATTCGTGCGGCTCCTTAAGGGTGCAGAGGTGGCCGAACGTCCAGGTCACCTGGTATCCGTTTCCTTCGATGTATCCGTCTCTCTTATCTTTCGCTCCGAGTACATCGGCTATGTCACGCGCCACAGAAGGCTTTTCGGCAATACAAACTATCATTCACTTTTCTTTTTAGGTGCGGCAAAGATAATGCAAACCGAGAGCAGAAGCAAATGAAATCATCCCGCGGGACAAATAAATTCGTCTCACGAGATAAATAAATCCATCCCGTGAGATGAATAAAACCGTCCCGCAAGACGAAAAAAACCATCTCACGAGACGGATTCAAGCGGCTGTAAGAGCATTTAGCACAAATTTAAAAGCTGACTGTACAAAATTGACAATCAAATAAACATTCCGCATCATAAAAAAAACATTAGAGTTCGCAGATACATGGAAAAAGGCGTAATTTAGCAATCGAGGAAACAATCTCCGAAATCAATTATAAAACTAATAATATGGTAAAACAAATCTCAATGAAGCACATAGCCTGCCTATCCCTGCTCAGCTCATCAATGGCATACGCTGCCGAACGTCCCAACATCATTTACATCTTTACCGACCAGCATACGGCAAACGCCATGAGCTGCGCCGGAAATCCGGATTTGCACACGCCCAACCTGGACAGACTGGCTGCCGCCGGCATCATGTTCCAGAACGCTTACTGTACCGCACCGCTGAGCGGTCCTTCACGCGGCTCCATGTTTACGGGGCATTATCCCGATGCGGTAGGTTTGTCGGTTAACGGCTCTCCGCTTCCCGACTCTCTCAAGACACAGACACTGGGTACGCTCGTCAAGAATGCCGGATACGAGTGTGCATACGGCGGCAAATGGCATGTGCCCGAACTCGATATTCCCGACAAGCAATACGGTTTCGACCAGATATACAAGCACAGCGACGACGGACTGGCCGAAGCTTGCGTGAAATTCCTGTCCAAGAAGCACAACAAGCCCTTCTTCCTGGTAGCTTCGTACGATAACCCGCACAACATCTGCGAATATGCGCGCAGCCAGAACCTGCCTTACGGCAATACAGACACACCGGAACTGCGTAACTGTCCGGGACTTCCACCCAACTTCGCCAAGAATCCGTACGACGCCGATGTCATCGAAAACGAAAGAGCCAACAACTTCAACGTGTACCCCACCGCTACCTTTACTCCCGAAGACTGGCGTATGTACCGCTATACGTACTACCGCCTGGTAGAGAAAGTAGACCGTGAAATCGGTAAGATTGTCGATGCCATCGACAAAAACAACCTGTGGGAAAATACCGTCGTTATCTTCTCCAGCGACCACGGAGACGGCATAGGCGCTCACCACTGGAATCAGAAATCGGCCTTATACGAAGAAGTGGTCAACATTCCGTTCATCGTAACCCTGCCCGGCAAGAAGCACGCAGGCGGGAAGTTGCCGCAACTTATCAGCAACGGCGTCGACTTCTTCGCCACCATCTGCGACTGGACAGGAGCCAAACTACCCAAAAGCGCTGCCGGAAAATCATTCCGCAAAATAGCCGAAGAAGGTAACCCACAAGCTCCCCATCAGGATTACGTCATTACCGAAACGCGTTTCGACGGAAGCAAAACACGAGGCTGGATGGTACGTACCGAGCGCTACAAATATGTACTGTACGATAAGGGAAGACACCGCGAACAGTTGTTCGACATGAAGAACGACAGAGGCGAAACAAGAAACCTGATGATGGAAAACGCTTACGAGAAAGTGGCGCAGCAACATCGTGACATTCTCGAGAAGTATATGAATACGTATAAAATCAGACCGACACGTCCCAAATTGCATGACGTACCGGGAAAGGTGCTTCCCAAAACGGCCAATTACCAGACGGCGTATAAATAATATTTTTTATCACCAGCTCCTAATTGCTTAGTACAATTCCGCTAAATACAAAGCATCAACATCCGCAATGAATACACTGAAACCGTTTTTAATGATAAGTACCGTTTTTCCTGCCGCTCTTCCGGCACAGGAAAAACCGAACATCATCTATATAATGACCGACCAGCAGACAGCCAAGGCCATGAGCTGTGCAGGCAACAAAGACTTACATACTCCTAATATGGATAAGCTGGCGCAACGGGGCATCCGTTTCGACAATGCTTACTGCGCACATCCCTTAAGCGGACCTTCACGGGCCGCTATGTTTACAGGACATACTTCCGGAGAGGTAGGTTTGGACAAGAACGGCACTCCAATGCCCGATTCGTTACGCACCCGTACCTTAGGTAGTCTTGTAGAACAAGCCGGATATACTACCGCCTACGCCGGCAAGTGGCATGTACATACCGGATCGCTTCCGGGCAAATATGCTTTTGGTTTCGAGAATCTTCATGGTCACAATGATTTCGGACTGGCAGAAGCTTGCGTAAATTTTCTGCAGCGCAAACATAACAAACCGTTCTTTCTCGTTGCGTCTTTTGACAATCCCCACAATATCTGTCAATATGCACGTAAACAGACATTGCCTTTTGCCACCGTAAAAGAACCCCGAATAGAAGACTGCCCCAATTTGCCCGAAAACTTCAATGTATCTCCCTATGATGCCGATGTATTGGTACGCGAAAAAGCACTTAGCTATCGTATCTACCCAACCGGTAACTACACTCCTGACGATTGGCGGCGGTATCTCAATGCATACTATCGTCTTGTAGAGCATATAGATATCGAAATAGGAAAAATCATTACCGAGATAGACAGACAGAATCTATGGAAAAATACTGTTATTATCTTCACCAGTGATCATGGCGACGGGGCAGCAGCGCACCGTTGGAATCAAAAGACTGTACTCTATGAAGAAGTTACGAACATACCATTCATTGTCTGCTTACCTAAAGGCAAGAATGCCGGCAAAGTATTGCCACAACTCATCAACAACGGTGTAGACCTGTTGCCAAGTATCTGTGAATGGACAGGAGCACAAGTACCTGCAGACTGTCAGGGCGTAAGTTTCTGTTCCATCGTCGAGGAAGGTGACACACAAAAGGCCCATCAGCCTTATGTGGTAAGTGAAACCTATTTTTTCCAAACAGGCGGTACGCGTGGTTGGTTAGTCCGTACTCCAAAATACAAATATGTATTGTACGAAAGTGGGATAAACCGTGAAATGCTATACAATATGCAGACCGACCGCAAAGAAATGTGTAATCTTGCCATTGAAAGCAAGTACCGCAACATCCTTCTCCAACACCGCCAAATGTTACAGGAATGGATGAAGAAGCACCCCTTACCCGGACGCATTTCAACACTACAGTTTATTCCGAAAGAATTTGAGTAATACCGTATTCATATTTTTATTAACCTCAAACAACTATTCCATATGAATAAGATTCTATCAATTACCATACTCACTTTTTCGGCAGTCTGCGTACAGGCGCAAACTCCCGGAAAGGCCACAATCAAACTCTCCGATACGACGCTGATGCACGAAATGCGCGCAACTCCCTCACCGCTGAACGGCGCTACGGTCAGTGATCGCGCCGTATCTTTTCAATGGCCGTTGCCCGCAAGCCTCAACATTCTGCGAAGCGGATTGGACGGCGCGGAAGAGAATACTCCCAAAAAGGAAATAGACAAGAGTAAGTTGCGCTACTTCCTGCGTTACTCACAAAGCCCGGCATTCGGACAGGAAAATACCGTGCAAACGGAAACACGCTGGCCTTTCTTCAATCCCGAACAAGATTTGGCTCCGGGTACATGGTACTGGCAATACGGCTACGTTACGGACGGAAAGACCGAATGGAGCGATACGTTACAATTTACAGTAGAAGCCAATCCGCATAAATTCTGTCCGCCCGCTCTGAAAGTCGTACTTAAAAACCTGCCCGCCCACCATCCCCGCGTATGGCTCGACAAGGATGAATGGGACGGTTTCATAAAGCGCAGCGAGGGAAAGATTGAACGCAAGACTTACCTCAAACGTGCCGACAGGGTACTCGCTACGCCGATGAAGTCCGTAAACGACATCAATTCGGACTTGGCGAAGGGACTGACCAACGAAGTGCAGAAGAACGCCATGCTCACTCGTGAAAGCCGCCGCATCGTCGACAGCGAAGAAGCCAACACAGACGTACTGATTCGCGCCTATCTGCTCACCAAAGACCGCCGCTACGCCGATGAAGCCGTGAAGCGTGTCAAGGAAATGGCTACGTGGGGAGACAACAAGAATGTGGTGGGCGACTTCAACGAGGCTACCCTGCTGTCTCTCTGCTCCATGGCATACGATGCGCTGTATGATGTTTTGGACGATGCCACACGCAAGTTTCTGCTGAATGAAATAAAAGATTTCGGCAGCAGCATGTACAAGCACGACATCAACCGTCTGGAAAATCACATTGCCGACAACCATGTGTGGCAAATGACTTTCCGTATCCTGACCATGGCAGCCTTTACCGTTTACGGTGAATTGCCCGAAGCCGACGAGTGGACGGACTACTGCTATAACCTGTGGCTCGCCCGTTTCCCCGGTCTGAACAAGGACGGAGCCTGGCACAACGGCGATTCATATTTCCATGTCAATCTCCGTACACTCGTAGAAGTGCCTTATTTCTATACCCGTCTTACCGGTTATAATTACTTCTCCGATCCGTGGTATCAGGGAAATGCGCTATATGTCATCTACCAGCAACCGCCATTCTCCAAATCGGGCGGTAACGGCAGCTCACATCAGAACATCCTGACTCCGGGCGGTACGCGTGTAGGCTACGCCGACGCTTTGGCACGTATGACGGGAAATACGTATGCCGCAGACTATGTGCGCCATATCAGCGCCCGTCAGCCCGATATACTCGAACAAGGAAGCACCTCGAAAGCCGGTGGCCTCGCATGGTTCCGCCTGCAATGCGACAAACCTTTGCCAAACGGACCGGGCTTGAAAGACCTGCCCATGGGACATGTATTCCCGCAAAGCGGCCTGGCTTCGTTCTCCACCGATTTGGACGACACCGGCAAAAGCGCCATGCTCAGTTTCCGCAGCAGCCCTTACGGCAGTACTTCGCACGCCATAGCCAACCAGAATGCCTTCAATACATTCTGGAACGGTCAGTCGCTCTTTTACAGCAGCGGACATCACATCAGTTTCACCGATAAGCACAGCATTTATTGCCATCGCGGTACCCGCGCCCACAATACTATCTTGGTAAATGGCATGGGACAACGTATAGGAACGGAAGGTTACGGCTGGATTCCACGCTACTATGTAAGTGACAATATCAGCTATGTAGCGGGGGATGCTTCCAATGCTTACGGAAAGGTTATCTCTCCGCTATGGCTGCTGCGCGGCAAGCAAAGCAACCTGGAATATTCTCCGGAAAACGGTTGGGACGATACAGGACTGAAAACATTCCGCCGCCACATCGTAACGCTGGGCAAAAGCGGGTATTCTTTCATATACGATGAACTGGAAGCTGCCGAGCCCGTAACTTGGAGTTACTTGCTGCATACTGTCACCAATCCGATGAATGTAGATAAAACCAAAGAGTATGTACACGTACAGGCCACCAGCAAAGACGGCGTATCGGACGCTTATCTCTTTTCGGCCGGAACCGTAAAGACGGATACCACCGACCAATTCTTCGTGCCTGCCGTCAACTGGCTGCGTGCAGACGAGAAAGGCCGGTTCAAACCCTATCCCAACCATTGGCACTTCACCGCCACATCGGATAAGCAAAAGGTGTATCGTTTCGCAACGATTGTGTATACGCATGCCAAAGACAAGAATGCGGAAGCCGGACAGGTTGCCCCCAAAAGACTGAAAGACGGTAGCATTCAGATAGGTGACTGGAATATCAAAGCGAATATCTCCACCGGCGGGAAACCCTCTTTCGAGGTGCGGAACACACGCAAAGGATGCGATGCAAGCGTAAGCTATAAAGATTACGGTACAACGGTGGTACGCGACAACGGTAAAACGACGGAACTGAAAGACGAAGTTCCCGAACTGGAAATATAAACCTGATTGATAGTATAAGGAGTATTTTATCCTTTATCTATCCGCATATAGATATAAGCAACAGAAAGCCCTTTTCCGAGTCTTGGAAAAGGGCTTTCTGTTGCTTATACCATATATATCCCCCTGTTTGTACAGAAATGAAAGCCGGATGCACAAAACTGAAAGTTAAATCAACATACCGATAACATCAAAATACATGGGGAAAAGTCCTGTATGGAGAAAAGGCATAATTTAGCAACCGGAAAATCAGTGATTACAAACATAATACTATAAGATTCTAAATATGGAAAACATTCGAAAGATTCTCCTGTTGACATCGTGCCTCTTCATAACCTTAGGCACGTATGCGCAAAGTATCAACGTCACCGGAAAAGTCATAGATGAAGAAGGATTGGAAGTAATCGGCGCCAACATCTCAGTCAAAGGAAGCGCGGGTGTCGGTACCATTACCGATTTAAACGGACAATATACGCTGAAAGTAAACAATCCGTCCAAAGATATCCTTGTCTTTTCGTTCATCGGAATGAGAACCCAAGAAGTACATGTAAAGGGGAAAAAACGGATTGACGTAACGCTGCAATCGGACAGTAAGTTACTCGACGAAGTAGTTGTCATCGGTTACGGTACATCCAAGCGCAGCGACCTTACCGGTTCCGTCGTATCGGTAAAAAGCGAGGATTTGATGCAAACTCCCACTTCCGACGTGGCGCAAGCTCTGGCAGGACGTGTGGCGGGTGTACAAATCTCACAAAGTGAAGGCGGTCCGGGTTCCTCTATTTCCATTAATGTACGCGGTGGCATCTCCATGACTCAAAGCAACGAACCGCTCTACGTCATTGACGGTTATCCCAGCGAAGACGGTATGTCCGGCCTCGACCCTGGAGAGATTGAAAGCATCGACATTCTGAAAGACGCTTCTTCCACCGCTATCTACGGTGCGCGCGGCGCCAACGGTGTAGTAGTAATCACGACCAAGAAAGGGCCCAAAGACACAAGCAAGATGAACGTCAGCTTCGACAGTTATATAGGTGTCAGTAAAATAGCCAGAAAGTTGGATGTACTGTCTCCCAAAGAGTTTGCACTGCTCGACTATGAACGCAACTATGTTTTGGACGGCAGCAAAGGGGTGACCGGTTTCCAAAACCGTTACGGTTCTTTCCAAGACATCGACGAAAACTATGCCAACCGCGAAGGTATCGACTGGCAGGAAGAAGCGTTAGGACGTATCACCACTTCTCAAAACTATCGCGTTAATATATCCGGCGGTACTAAAGAACTGAAATACGGCATGAGTTACAACTACTTCAAAGAGTTGGGAGCCATGGTATACAGCGGTAATTACCGTCATAACATATCTTTCAATATCTCTCACAAGGCCTCGTCACGCTTTCAGGCAAACGCCCGTTTCAATTACAACCAAGGCAAAACCTACGGTATGGGTACTTCGGGACAAAGTACGCGTTTCAATAAGATGGAACATATCCTCCAATACCGTCCCATGAGCGGTATCAAAGGTACCGATACGGACTTGCTCTCCGGTGAAGACCCCATGTTCGAGGATGAACAGGACAACCCGATGCAGAACCCCATCATCTCAGCACAGGAAGAAGCCAGAACGCGCTTTACCCGCAGCCTGCAAGCCAATGGCGGATTCACATTCAACTTTTCAAAGAGACTGAGTTTTCGCAATACCATCGGTACCCGCTACCAGCTGAACCGCAACGACCAGTTCAACGGTGACTTGTCCGCTATCGCCAAACGTTCCAGTATCGGCGGATACATACAATATTCCGAAAGCAACAGCTTCCAAACCTCCAATGTACTTACCTTTAATAATTCCTATAAGAAAAAACACCGCCTCACTTTGATGCTCGGTCAGGAATGGATAGGCAGCTGGAGCAAATCACTCCGTGCGGATGCCTACCAGTTTACCAACGACGACTTGGGATTGAACGACATGGGCGCAGGTGTTCCCACTTCCATCTCCTCAAGCTATGTCAACAGCAACCGAATGATTTCTTTCTTTACACGTGCCAACTATAACTTCAAAGATAAATACCTGTTCACAGCCACCTTGCGTGCCGACGGCTCTTCCAAGTTCAGCTCCGGACACAAATGGGGCGTCTTCCCATCCGTATCAGGAGCCTGGCGTATGGCGGAAGAACCTTTCATCAAGAAGCTGAACATCTTCTCCGACTTGAAACTGCGTATCGGTTACGGTCTTGCCGGAAACAACCGCATCAGCGACTTCATGTCACTGGAAACTCTGGACTCCGTAAAATACCCCAACGGTTCTGACATCATTACAGGTTATGTTCCCTCAGGCATCCCCAGCATCGACCTACAATGGGAAGCCAATAAGACGCTGAACATCGGTTTGGACATGGGTTTCCTTGCCCAACGCCTCATCGTCACACCGGAGTTCTATCTGAACCGCAGCGACCATTTGCTGCTGAACTCACGCGTTCCATCCTCTTCCGGTTTCACCAATATGATACGTAATGTGGGCGAAACGCAGAATATAGGTTTTGACCTTGCCATAAGCTCTTTCAACATACAGCGGAAAAAGTTTTCATGGAAAACGGATTTCAACATCTCATATAACAAGAACACGATTCGCGCGCTCTCGGGTGAAGACTATTTTTACGAAGAGTACGCTTTCGGTTGGCAACAGAAGACTCACAAGATTGAGGTAGGCAAAGCCATCGGACAATTCTACGGTTACAAAACCATCGGTCTCTATCAAGTGGATGAATTCGACTATGACCCCGATACTCAAAAATATACCCTGAAAGAAGGTATTCCCTATAAAGGAAGCGACCGCAACAGTGTGCGTCCCGGCGATTGGAAGTTCGCCAACCTCGATGACACAGGCGACAGCAAGGGAGTGGTCGACGAGAAAGACAAAACCGTTATCGGCAATGCCACCCCCGACTTTTACGGAGGTATCAACAATACATTCAGATACAAGGATTTCGATTTGAATATCTTCTTCAACTTCAGCTATGGCGGCGAGATTCTGAACGCCACCAAGCTTTCCAATACCCAAAGCGGCAAAAGAAACTACAATGTGTTGGGCATCTGTGATATAGACAGCCGCTGGACATACATCAACAAACAGACAGGCGAACTGATAACCGACCCTGCCCAACTGGCAGCCGTCAATGCCGGACGTACCATAGCCAGCGTATACGATATGGAGCAGGGAGACAAATACATCCACTCCTGGGCAGTGGAAGATGCCTCTTTCTTGCGCTTGAAGAATATCTCCCTGGGGTATACCTTCCCCAAAAAGCTCATCAGGCAACTTTCCATCCAGCGGTTGCGCCTCTACTTCACAGCCAGCAACCTCTTTGTATGGACTCCTTACAGCGGATTCGATCCCGAAACATCCGTATCAGGTAACGGCCTGACGCGCGGTGTCGACTTCGGTTCCTATCCACGCAGCCGTTCCTTCGTTCTGGGATTCAACCTTACCCTATAAATCTTATAAAAACAAATGCCGATATGAAACGAATTAAATACCTATATTTTTCAAGCATGCTCTTTATGGGAGCCATATCCATATCCGCCTGTACCGATATGCTTACGGAAAAACCGGAAAACACCTACGAAAAGGACGGATATTTCATCAGAGAAGAAAATGCCGAAATGGCAGTAATCGGTACCTATGAAGGGTTGACCGAGGACTACAATCTTTGGGGGGCGGACGATATTTACTACTCTACCCGTGTGCAGAACGACAATGCCAAAGATGCTATCTTCAGTTACATCATGACTCCCGCCAATCAGATTGTCAACACCGCCTGGAAGGCCAAGTACAAAACCCTGAACCGTGCCAACTATACGATTGAAGGCATTCAGGGGATGGACGGATACCGGAACAATGAAATATTACAGTCTTATGTAGCGGAAGCCATGTTCATACGTGCCATGGTTTCTTTCGACCTGGTGCGTATGTGGGGAGACGTACCCTACGCAACCGAATACAGCAAGAGCTACGAAGCCACTTACAAACCCCGTACCGACCGTGAGCTAATTTATGACCGGATAATCAGCGACCTGACCTTTGCCAAGCAACATCTGGCGTGGGGTACTGCCTCATCCTCACCGGAACGTGCCACACAAGGGGCAGCAAGAGCATTGCTGATGCGTGTGCTGCTGCAACGTACCGGTTACAGCCTCCAAATGGACGGTACACTGAAACGTCCCGACAACGATAAACGTCAGGAATACTTCAAAGCGATTATAGAAGAATGGAAGGCCTTTCAAGAAGAAGGAAAGTTCCACGGATTCTACGAAGACGACGCTAACAGTTATGAAGCCCTATTCAAGAGTTTTTCCGGTGAAATACTGAATAATAAAGAAAGCCTGTTCGAGATAGCTTTCCAATATCCCAACCGCAAAGGCAGCCTCGGCTCAATCATAGGCGTACAAGTAGCGCAAGCCATCGTTTCCGGCAATGAAAAGAACAATGTCATGGGACGCGCCTCCGTACAATACCGTTGCCTGCCCGAATGGGGCAACTTCTATGAAGCGACAGACCAGCGCCGTGAGGTTATGGTTGCCACACACGTTTGGAACTGGGACAAAGAAAAGCATACACATGTCAAGAAAGATATTTCCGGCTATGCATTTGTAGGCAAATGGAGACGTGAATGGATGCCTTTGGGATACGATGAGCTGAATGCGACCGATGTCAACTTCTGCTACATACGTTATGCCGAAGTAGTATTATCGGCCGCTGAAGCGTACAACGAGCTGGGAGAAACAGCCAAAGCCTGGGAACTGATCAACAGGGTACGTGACCGTGCAAAAGCCACGAAATTAAATGCCGGCAATTACAACGAACTGATGAAAGCCCCGCAGGTATTAAACCTCGATTTCATAGACGACTCCAACGAAGCCGGAAAAATACGTACCGTTCTCTATTGGGAACGCGCTTTTGAACTTGCCTGCGAAGGGGTACGCAAATACGACCTTATCCGTTGGGGCATCTTGAAAGAGGCATTGCAGTTGATAGGCAGCCAAACCAGTGTCAATACCGATAGAAATACACCTTTCCCTGCCGGAAACAACTTTCAGAGTGGTAAGCACGAGCTTTTCCCTATTCCGGAAGACGAAATGCAGGTCAACTATACTCTGAACGGTAAGAATAACCCGGGATACTAAAGAAACCGGAAGTTGAAAGTCATAAGTCGAGAAATCATAAATCAAAAACTACAAATCATAACGTCATGAAGAAACAATTCATCCGCCAATGGACACTGCTGCTTCTGTTCGCATTGGCTATAACGCCGGCTGCACTGGCACAGAAAACCGGTTTAGAGCGAGTGCACGAGAATGTACGTGTCACACCCTATCCCCAGCAAGACAATCCGCTTTACCTGAATCCTTCTCCACTGATAGTACCGGTGGAGATGCGCAAGGCGGACTATTTGGAATTTCAACTGTCACAAGAACAGACTTTTCCTAAAGGAAAGACCCTACAATCCAAGCCCCTTGCCTGGTGTATGTTCAATCCGCACCGTGTGTTGGAGAACGGCACCTGGTACTGGCGTTTCCGCTCGGTAGACAAAGCCGGGAAAGCGGGTGAATGGAGCGCTACCTATAACTTCAGTGTCAGCGAAGACATCCCACAATTCGTGACCCCTACCTTCGACGCCTTTATGAAAAACATGCCGAAAGGTTACCCGCGTATATACTGCTTTTTGGAAGAGGGACTGAAGAAAGCGAAAGGGAATATCCAGACAAGTCCGGAATACAAAGACCTTACAAACAGAGCCCAAAGAGCCTTGAACAATAACTACGAGACCCATCCCACCCCCTATAAAGCGGCCAATTTGATGGGGCAGGACGCCAACCAGCTCTATACCGCCTATCGTGCCACAGGCGAGCAGAGATATGCCGACAAGATGCTGGCATACACACGCGCTTTGCTGGCAAGCACCCCCGACCCGAAACTGATTAATGACTTCTACTGCGGTGATGTACTGTTCCTCCTCACCCACACCTACGATGCCTGCTACGACCGATTGAACCGGGAAGAGCTCCAGAAAATAGAAGACCTCACCTTTCAAATTGCCAAATATCACCACAACGTACAACGTAAAGGAAGGGTAGAAAACCATATTTTCGACAACCACTATTGGCAGCGTGCCTACCGTGAGATGTTGCAGATAGGCCTGATGTTTGCCGACAAGAACGATACGGCCAAAGAAATACTGGAATACTGCTACGAGCTCTGGACTGCCCGTGCCCCGGCATCCGGCTTCAACCGCGACGGCGAATGGCACAACGGACAGGGCTACTTCCATTCTAACGTGAAAACCTTGTGGTACGTTCCCTCGCTGATGTCCTACGTCACAGGCACCGACTTCCTGCAACACCCTTTTTACAAAAACCTGGGCAAAGCGCTTGTCTATGCCTGGCCTCCCCGGAGCATGAGCGCCGGCTTCGGTGACGGTAACGAAAGTTTCAACTACGTATCCCGCCAGCGCGCGGCTCTGGCAGACTACATCGCCCGCGAAACCGGAGACCCTTACGCTATCTGGTATTGCAATGAAAACAAGACCGCGACAGCCGATATGGATATGCGTATCTACCGTATAGCCAGTGCAGACAAAATGTACCCTGCCGGCACACCACTTCCCGAAGATGCCCCCAAAGCCCTGTGGATGCAAGATACCGGAGAGATGCTGGCACATAGCAACCTCAAGCGTTATCGGGAGAACACTTTCCTCAGTTTCCGCTCCAGTCCGTTCGGTTCGGGCAGCCATACGCTTTCCGACCAAAACAGCTTCAACCTGCACTTTCGCGGAGTACCCGTATACCGCTCCACCGGCTATTACCTGCACTTCAGCGACCCGCACAACCTGCTGTCCTACCGCCATACCCGCGCCCATAACACTATTTTAGTGGACGGCATCGGACAACCTTTCACAACCCGCGCCTACGGAAAGCTGGTACGCATGTTGTCGGGAGAAAACATCTCTTATGCCTGCGGTGACGCCTCGAACGCATATTGCGGCCTGACGGACTATCCTATGTGGCAAAAGAACTTCAAGAATGCAAAAGTAGAGGAATCCGTAGCCAACGGCTTCGGCGAAACACCGCTAAAAAAGTATCGCCGCCACATCCTGTTGCTGCACCCCAACATCGTGGTCATCTACGACGAGCTGGAAGCCGGCAAACCCGTACGCTGGGACTGGCTGCTTCACAGTCCCGTACAATTCAAGTTCGATGAGAACGGCAAGGACAAGATTCTCACCACCTACTATCCCGAGAAGAAGTTCACCTCTATCGCCCGGATATTCAGCAACTCCGACTGCAAACTGTCGCAGACAGACCGATTCTTCTCGGCTCCCGACCCCAAGAAGATGCGCAAAGGCCGGGAATATCCCAATCAATGGCACATGACCGCCGCCTACGAAAAGAGTGCCGCCAATCGGATTCTTACCGTCATCACCCTGCAACCCGACGGAGCCAAGCCCCTTAACGTAATACACGATAAGAACGGCAATCCCAATGACTTCGTCCTTGCCGGAAAGTGGAAGCTCAGAGCCCAACTGGATCCTTCACAACCTGCCGAACTGCTGATACGTGATCCTAAAACCGGCGTTCTCTTCAGCTTAGGTAATAAAACACTCCAGATTGAAGGTGAGGACTACAAACGCGAACCGAGCACCTCCGTGCTATTCGATGTAATGGACGGTAAATGGACCATTCATGAAATGTCCGATATAGAACCTATGCCAACAGGGAAACTACATCATGACCAACCGTAATGAAATACCGGAAGCATGGATGAAACGGCCCCCTGCCCGAACACACTTCGGCATCGCGTTTTATCCCGAAACAGTAAGAAATCATGCTATATATATCTGTAAGCCCTTCAGTATGCACAATACTGAAAGGCTTCTAAACAGAATTGTAAGCTAATTCGCCGGCTTCGAACGAAGAGTAAACAAAACAGAAACCCTTTTTTCTGCGGAACATATACATTTGTCAACAGGAAAAGTAACGAAAAACATAGCGACTGAAAAACACAGTTATAAACTATGAACAATACCAGTATATGAAACTGAATACCTATTTATTAAGACAAGTAATCTTGATACTATGCCTCACAATGGTTTCAGCCACTTGGGCACAAGATACAAAGAAGACGGTTATCAACAAGAAAACCGTCATCAACAAGCTGGTTGTCAAAGAACAAAAGGCCGCCCCCAAAACGGCGACGCCAACCTCCAAAAAACAGACATCCGCCAAAGTTAAAGCCGCTCCAAAAAACGACAAAAAACGTAAAGTACAGCCTGTCAAGAAAGTCAACAACAGTCGTTACATCGCACTGAAGACCAACGTTCCTTTCGATGCGCTTGCCGTACAGAACCTTGCCCTGGAAGTACAACTACACAAACACATCACCATAGATTTCCCGATAATGTGGAGTATCAGCGATATTGAACGTGAGCACGCCATCCGTGGCATAGCTTTACAGCCCGAAGGACGTTGGTGGCTGAAAAAAGCAGGAACGGGACATTTCTTCGGACTGCACACTCACCTGGCATGGTTCAATGCCAAATGGGAAGACAACCGTTACCAGACAGCCAAACGCCCCCTTGCCGGAGCCGGTATCAGCTACGGTTACAAAGCAGACCTCTCTGCCCATTGGGGAGTCGAATTCAATATCGGAGCCGGTTATGCCAATATGAAGTACGATACTTTCTATAATATAGAGAACGGAGCCTGGCTCAACACCCGTATCCGTCATTACTGGGGCATCACTCGCGCAGGCCTCTCATTAGTTTATCGTTTTTAAAAAGGAAGAACCATGAAAAAGAAACTCACTACATATCTACTGTACTTGCTGTTGCCTGCCTTGATGACAGGTTGTTTGTACGAACACCCAGTGATGACCGAAGACGGAGAAATAGGCATAGACCCTACATCCGTGACACTGAATGCCAAACTAAAACTCAACCTCAAGATGCCTGCCGCCGAAGAAGGCGGCGAGGCCTTGCTTCGTCCCGAAGCCGGAGAATCCCCTCAATACCGCCACCGATTCATCATCGACGCTTACTTGAACCGTATATGCGTGGCGCGTCAGGTGATTTATCAGGACATTGCCAACGGACGTGATGAGTTGACTATCCCCGTCAATATGAAACTCCATGCACGCAATTACGAGATAGCCGTATGGAGCGATTATGTGCAAATGCCTAATGAAGAAAACGATATTACCGGAACGGAAGACTACTTTTACAATCCCACCGACAACTTTCTGCTCACCGTATACGGCAGCGAAAGTTACCGTAGCAACAACGAATACAAAGATGCTTTCTGCGGTATGGCGCAACTGGACCTTGAAGAGTATCGTGACAAGTGGAATACCCAGGTGTCGCTCGACATGGAATTGACACGTCCTGTTATGCGTTACCAACTTGTGGCAAACGATGTACAGAAGTTCCTGAAGCTCTTTAGCGACGGCAAGCTGAAAGGTGACAACTTCATAGTACGCGTCAAATATATATCTTACCTCAAAATGGGCTATAACGTACTGGAGCGTATACCCCGCCACGGGCTGATGTTCCTACAGCAGGAACGTACCATAAAGAACAGTGCCTTGAAAGACCAAACCACCTATCCGCTAACCTTCGACTACGTATTTGCCGATCCCGATGCCCTGACACGCATCCCTGTGACGGTGGAAATCGAAGTCAATAAAAAGATAGTGGCATCCGCCACTTTCAATGTCACCGGATGGGCAGGCAAGAATACTACCGTTACCTACGGTTTCCTCACGGCCGATCCCAATGGCGGTATCGATTTCAATCCCGACTTCGACGGAGAAGACGAGATTGTGGTTCCCGTATATCCCACTAAGTAACCAAACTAACTATATAATGAAATTTATTAACCAACTAATATCACATTGATTATGAAAAAGAATTTCTTATTCACAGCAATGGCATTCGTAATGGGGTTGATAGCAGCTTCATGCAGCCAGGATGAAATTATCTCAAGTAAAGACCAGACAGGAGGTGGTACTGTATCGATAGCGGTAAATATTCCGGTGAACGATCCTGTGACACGTGTAGCACCCACTATCCCCGACGGATATAAACTGCGCTGCATTCTGCAATTAGTGAAATCAAGCGACAACAGCGACATTACAGACGGAAGATATGTACAGGAAGTTGCAGCAGGAAGCGAGAAGGTGACTTTCACTTTCAATGCACCAAGTGATGCTTACAAATGCCTTTTCTGGGCGGACTATGTGAAAGGAACAGTGGCGGATGTTGCCACAGACGCTGATAATATCTATAATACGGCTGACTTGAAAGCTATCAGCTATACAGCCAACGCCGGAAGCGAGATGTTCAAGGGCGATGTAGCTGATGCTTTCTACGCCTGCTCGCTGGAACCTGTCACAGGAAACGGGTCACTCGCATCAATCACGATGAAGCGCCCTTTCACTAAAATCACATTCAAGGACGGTCAATCAGCTTACGATGAGTACACCAAAATCATAATAAAAGATTTACCCGCTCCCACCGGTTTCAACGTAATGACGGGAGAGACTGCCGGACATGCCGGTAAAGACAACTATGCAAGTATATCTTCTTCCGAACTCACTGTTGAGAACGGAAAATGGTTCAGCGTATACCTGTTTGCAGGCTTAAACCAAGGTAGCTTAGGTACAGGCAATGACATCACATTCGAACTGAAGAACGATGACGGCAGCGCAAGTAGTGGAGAACTCAAATTGAACGGTACAAGTATCACGCTGACCGGAAACACAGTAGTAGAAGCCACTGTAGAGCCACAAAAAAACGGAGATACCTCAATAGACGTAATCTTCCCCGATGGCATGGTAGACCCGAACGCTTTAGCAGTAGGTGATTTTATCAATAAAAACGGTACTTGGAGCAAAACATATTCAGACCAAGCGGTAGCTATCGTGTGGAAATTGGTAACAGACGGTGGCAAATCAGTAAACGATGCAGCAAGTAACTATACCGAGTCTGCTAATGGAACTGACATGACAAGCAAAACGATTGCAGGCTATGCGTTCGCAATTGACTGTCCCAGCCGTGCAAAATTAAAAGGAGACGATGAACTTCCGACATTGAACGGAACGAAAGAGGCCACTGAAATCTTTGGCGATGACGTATATGGAATAACCCAATCCAACAGCTTCTTGGCACAATTTACGGACTATGCTTCCCCTGTATTAACCGCGCTCGAAGCATGGAAAACAGAAAATGTTTTAGCATCCACCGAGAACGTTAGCACATGGTATATACCTACCGCTGCTCAAACAAGGGATATAGTTGGTGTAGTTCTCAATGGAGAAAATGTACAACTTCAAAATAAAGGAGCAGGTGAGTATCCTTTCCCTGCACAGATAGCAGCCATATATACTGCATGGCTGGCAGCCAGAGGCGAAAGTAAATTCCAAAACTCTTCCGGTGCAAGTTATCTTCTCACATCAGGCAGCATTATAAAAGATAATACAGACCAGCTTGCTATTATATCAGTACAGGAAGATACTCAAATAACAGTAGGAGAAGAACAACTTATCGGAAACAAAATAGGTTACCGTACCGAGAATATCGGTCAGTACACTATCCGCCCCGTCCTCACTATCTTTGATGGTATCAGCAAGGCACAATAAGAAGTTGCAGCCCACTGACAACAAGATAATTAATCATCCCCGTCTCACCCGCCGTAGCTACGAACGCGTGTGGGACGGGGTTCTATCAGTACCCCCGTACAGAATGAAGTTGTTTCAAAATATAAGAAACCTTTATCTTGTACCCATCAGTTCCGCAGCCTCCTGCAAGCACTTGCAGACGAAAACATTAATCACCTAACAAAACCATATGAAAACACCATTCTCCCCCCTCTGCCGCCATGCCGCTCACCTCTGCCTTGCAGTACTGTTACTCTCGCTCTCCGCCTGTCACGACGATGTACCGTCCGTTTCCTCCGAAGAGCCCGGCACCGAAGGAGAAGAAACAACCGAACTCTCCGATGCCTATCATGACAAAATACGTACCGCCCCTTACCCCAAAATAGATAACGAACTCTATCTGAACCCGCCCCCCCTCATCGTACCTCAAAGTATGAAGACAGGTGAGCGTCTGCTGTTCGAACTTTCACGCAGCAAAGATTTCAACACCACAGAAACCATGCGTTCCGAAGCCGATGAATGGTGCATCTTCAACCCTCACCGCAAGTTGGAAACAGGTATCTGGTACTGGCGTTTCCGCCAAGCGGACACCCACGGTACACCTCAAGGCGAATGGAGCGAACCCTATCACTTTGAAGTACCGGACGAAACACCCGTATTCGTCACCCCCGCCTTCAGCGAATTCCAAAGCCGTATGCCGCACAGCTATCCGCGCCTCCACTGCTATTTAGACCCGAAGATAGAAACTGCCCGCCTGAACGTAAAATCACACCGCGAATACAAGATGCTGACAGGTCGTGCACAAGACGCGCTCAATACCGACTACACCACGATGAACCCTAACGAAAATACCGGAACACTGTGCATACACACGCAATCGCTCTACGACGCTTGGCACCTGACACAGGACGACAAATACAACGACTGCATGTACCGGCTGCTCCGGCAGATGCTTGCATACCCTGTAAGCGACGCACTGCTGTTCGCGTCCAACTTCGCCTCTACCGACATTGCCATCTGCTATGCCCGTATCTACGACCAGCTCTATAACCGGCTGACACCGGACGAACGCGCCGCCATCGAGAAGTTGATGATGCGCGTGCTTCGCTGGTACTACCCCCAACATTGCGGAACACAAGAAAACCATATCTTCGACAACCACTTCTGGCAGCAGAATATGCGCGTAATTTTCCAGTGCGCCTTGCTGCTGTACGACAATACTGTCTATGCCGACGAAGTGCTTCCCATGCTGAAATACTATTACGAACTGTGGACGGCACGTGCCCCGGCCTCGGGCTTCAACCGCGATGGCGTATGGCACAACGGCAGTGGATACTTCAATGCCAACCTCGAAACGCTGCACTACATGCCGATGCTCTTCTCCTACGTCACAGGCACCGACTTCCTGCAACACCCGTGGTACAAGAGCGCAGGCCGCTCGCTTGTCTACACCTGGCCGCCCCACTCCAAAAGCAGCGGTTTTGGCGACGGCAGTGAGCAGGGCGATGAGCCCGCACGGCAGCGCGTCGCCTTTGCCGACTTTCTGGCACGCGAACTGAACGACTCCTATGCCGGATGGTATGCCTCGGAATGCGACGATACCATGCAGGGAGACCGGCTCTTCCGCTTGTACCGTATGTGCTCCACACGCCGCTACGACACCTCTCTGCCTGCCGATGCCGCCAAAATGGTGTGGTACGAAGACACAGGCGAAGTCACTATGCATAGTTGTCTGACGGATACGGAGAAAGACGTGAACCTGTCGTTCCGTTCCAGTACCTTCGGTTCAGGCAGCCACACCACATCAAGCCAAAACGCCTTCAACCTATTGTTCAAAGGAAAAGAGATATATCGCAGTTCGGGCTATTACCTGAACTTCAATGATGCCCACAACCTGATGTCCTACCGCCACTCGCGGGCACACAACACCATTTTAGTGAACGGCATCGGCCAGCCCTATTCCACCCGGGGCTACGGCAACATTATGCGCACACTTGAGGGCGCACACATCACCTACTGCCTGGGCGATGCCTCGAAAGCCTATTGCGGCATCTCGGATGACCCTATGTGGGTGCAAGCCTTTGAACGGGCAGGTATCACGCAAACCCCGGAAAACGGCTTCGGCGAGACACCGCTTACTAAATACCGCCGCCATGTACTTATGCTACATCCCGAAGGTATCGTCCTCATCTACGACGAACTGGAAGCATCGGAACCCGTCACCTACGACTGGTTGTTGCACAGCCCCTCGCAATTGTCTCTCAACAAAGAGTTACTTACAATCAACCATGCCGATTATAAATCCGGCTACACTGTCGTGACCCAACTGTTCTGCAATAACCCCGTCAGCATGTCGCTGACCGACCGGTTTCTCGTCAATCCCGACCCCGCCACCATGAAAGCGGGAGAAACATATCCCAATCAGTGGCACATGACGGCACGTATCGAAAGAGAAGATAAAACCCGTATTCTCGCCGTAATACAAGTGAATGCCGGCAACACGGCTCCGCAAATCATCCGTAAGACAGGCGGCACGCTGACAGTAGGTAAATGGACAATCAATGTCGAACTGGATGCCTCGAGACCTGCCGCTCTCAACATTATCCATTCGGATAATCCCGTACATTTCAGTTACGGTAAAGAAAGCCCGACACTAAACGGTGTACTCTACCCGAGGGAACATAGCATGTCGTCTCTACTTTACGATGAAACAGGCGGTGAATACAAAGTTGTAGAAGTGATTGATCAGCTGCCCGCATCCACCCGTATAGCCCGTTAACAACAAGATTATAATTTCATCGCACACAATTGTAATGCAATAGAAGAATATTATTATCCTTAAAAACAACATTATACTCCCGTTTCGAGTGAATACGTTACTTTTGTTTCGCAAGAGAAACTATAAAAACCAAAACAGCATGAAAGACAAGATTCTTCATTTATTGATTGTATTATTCATCTTCCCGGCTCTGGCATCCGCCGCACCAAAGGAAGAAAAAGTATTTGCCAATTACTTTGACATCCCGGTAAACAGCCCGGAAGGAACGGAAGTTATCGGCCGTATTCATTTGGAAAGGAACAAGGATGTGCTGACAAACCCTATTCCTGCCGGTTATCACTTTGAGATTCTCAAACAAGAGGACGGAATGTTCAAACTGGAAACCCGATACGACTTATCTAAACGTATAATGGGCGTACTCACCGTGGCCCAAGGGCAGAACACCGGAAGCACCCCTTCCAATCATCGCCTGACCATTGCCCTGAAGGACGGTGACAAACAACTGAAAAAGTTCAATATCAACGTCAAAGTTGTAAAGGAAACCTTATGGAGTTTGTTCAACAAGCGATATACCCCGAAAACACTTGAGAACAAACGTCTATACGGACGTATCAAATACACCGATGATGAAGTAGCCGCCAAGATTGACGAACTGAAAAACAACGGCTGGAAATTTGCCGGACTGGAGAAATGTTACCAAGGGCGTCCGCAAGACTATGTAGCCAAGCTCGACCCGACCAACGACCATGCGCCGAGCGGAACCATAGAATACGACTGGGCGGAAGTCGCCAACCGGATAGGCGGACTGGGTTATTCCTACGCCACTTCCAAGGTATACGGGCCTAAAGGCGACCCCGAAAAGCGAAATGAGTTAAAAGAGACCTTGTATCAGGCAATATTAACCTATACCAATTCCGTGCCCGTAGAGGGAAACGAAGTCATGGTAAATGGAAAGCCGATCGGCAATTGTACCGGTGACGGTTTCGGCATGCTGCAAGCGCACAACATGGCAGGTATGCAGACACCCACTCACCAATGGACACTGACCGACCCATTGGTAGTGCCCGTACTCCATCTGATGCCCGAACTGCTGAAAGGCATGCGCAATCAGGATGAAACCTGTCTGAAAGTGCATAACGCCCTGATACGTTACCTGCAAATCTTCTTTGCCGAAATAGAAAGCCGCCGCGCCATCGACAATCCCGATGGACGCTGGGGCGAATTGCAAGACACCATCTACTCGTCCGGTGCATGGGCAGACGCCAACCTCGGACACCGTTCACGTACATTATTGGCGTTACCCATCATCTGGGCAGACTACAACCGTCCCTTGACTTACGTACAGTATTGGTACAGCGATTTCTACCACGACCAGCCATTTAAAGGATTCAGTTTCTCACCGGGTTGGAGCCCTCACGGCATTGTACCGGACCTCAGCCGCTGGATGACCAAATATAATATTATAGCCCACAAATATATACAGTCCGGGTTCCAGCCCGACGGAACCATCTCCCACCATATAGGCAATGCGACCGATGCCGCCATGGTAGCCTATGGCTTCGAATGGTTGACGGACTGTAACAGCGGATACGGCTATTTCAAGAACACGAAATTCAAAATAGCCGATAAATACTACCAGTTCCAACTGGACCGCCTGCTGAACGTATATCCGAAACTATTCTACAAGCAGCGAATGGACTTCCTTGTTGCCGGACGTTCCTTCCTGGATGACCTGCGCGCATTTACCACCAAAACCTATACCAAGGCGGTGAAATCTATGCTCAATG
Source organism: Bacteroides clarus YIT 12056 (assembly GCF_900129655.1). Lineage (GTDB taxonomy): Bacteria > Bacteroidota > Bacteroidia > Bacteroidales > Bacteroidaceae > Bacteroides > Bacteroides clarus. Next base: position 415,310 of record NZ_FQWK01000001.1, on the reverse strand, counting down.
CGCAGAACAAAGGCTCCAAACTGGCCGGAGTAGAACAGTTGAACACAATCTGCCGGCAACTGAAGGACAATACATTTGAATATTCGGGTACGGATGCCTATTGGGTAAACGAATATCTGGTACACCGCCGCGGTGAAAACGAAATGCCATTTTACGCTTCGCTGAAGCTGAAATCGGAACGTACCGTAGGCGCCGAGGATTTCAGTAAGAAAGTCCGCCGCTCTTGGCACATGGGATATGGTATCTTGCAAGTTAAAGTAAAAGGAGATGAATATTCCGACAAGGTTATCTGCAACTTCGACTGGCACGCCCTGCCCGGACTGACGGAAGAATGGCGTACCGATCCGATGCCGCTGGGACATGCGCAGGCATCGCTGCCGGGACTGAACAAGATTTCGGGTGTACTGGCAGACGGCAAAACCGGCATGGGTATCTATCACCATCTGCCGAAAGAAACATACAGTTCGGCCACCGCGTTCAAGAGTTACCATTTCATCGAGGACAAAATCATCGCTTTGGGAAGCGATATCGCCCGCCTGCGTCCGGGACAAGGAAATGAGATTACAACTTTCATCGACCAAACCGCATTGAACAGTCCGTTGACTTGGTGTGCGGGTGAAGAAATACAAACCGTAGAGCCCGGACAGTCAATAAACCTCACACAGGAAATAAAAGATGTATGCTGGCTGCATCAAGGCAGCAAAGGGTATGTTATCTTACCGGTAAAACAACTGTCATTACAGATAAAGAGCGGTAAGGAAATAAATATCACCGACCGCACGATAGCCGATAAGAAACCGAATTTCATTATCGCCGTAAGCCATGGAGTGCAACCCGGACAAAACCGGGATAACGCCTACCGTTACATACAGCTTCCCAACGTCAGTGCGGAAGAAATGCCGGAACGCGTGGAAGCCTTGTTGAAAAACCTGGAATTCACCATGCAAGACGGTGCCGCACATGCGGTATATTCCGATACGGACAAAACCTGGCAGTATGCTTTCTTCAAGCCGGGAAGCATTTCCGTAGGCAAAACCACGGTAACTTCCAATGATGTGGCACAGATTATGCTGCGTGATAATGGATCGGAATGGGTATTGTCCGTAAACAACCCGATGCCGGACGGGCAGAAACAAACTCTGACTTTCAGCACATCCGCCAAATTGCCCGCCGGAACCTATACCTATCAAACCAAAGGCGTATACCCGCTCGAAGGCGAAACCGTTACGGTAACATCAGAAGGCAAAGGCAGCAAGGTTACGGTAGAATTGCCGGACAGCCGCGATGCAGCAAAATACAACTATCAATCGGACTTGTACGCAGCTACGCCGATAATAGTGAACATCCCCAAAAAGTAACATGAAGAAGTACTTAAAATAACGCACAATGAATAAACTATCCATAGTATGTTTGGCTGCTGCAGGATTATCATCCTGCACCGGCTCCCAAACAACGCAATCCGAGAGCGGAAATGCAGATAACAAATCCGCCCGCCAACCCAATATCGTAATCCTGCTGACCGACGACCAGGGATACGGCGACATGAAATGTTATGGCAGTCCGCACCTGCAAACTCCCAACCTGGACCGATTGGCTGCCGAAGGAACCCGTTTCACCAATTTCTACGCCGGAGCAGCCGCTTCCACCCCTTCCCGTGCCGCCTTGCTCACCGGACGTTACGCCGAGCGTGTAGGAGTACCGGGCGTAGTAGACGATACCTCGGAAAACGGTATCAAACGCAGTGAAATCACTCTGGCGGAATATTTGAAACAGAACGACTACGCCACAGGAATCGTAGGCAAATGGCATTTAGGATATCAGCCTGAATATCTGCCGCTGCGCCACGGCTTCACCGAATTCTTCGGTCTTCCCTATTCCAATGATATGTGGCCTTACCACCCGGCACCCGACCATGCCTATCCGGCGCTGCCGCTCTACGACAACGACCGTGTGATAGAATACAACGCTCCCGTCAACCAAATGACCACAAGACTGACCGAGCGTGCCATCCGGTTCATCAACGACCACAAGGCGGAACCGTTCTTCCTTTATCTGCCCTATACCCAGCCTCACGTGCCATTGGGCGTATCGGACAAGTTCAAAGGAAAATCCGGTGAAGGCCTTTATGCCGACGTAATCATGGAAATAGACTGGAGCGTAGGCGAAATCATGAAAACCCTGAAAGCCAACGGGCTGGACGAAAATACCATTGTCATGTTTACTTCCGACAACGGCCCGTGGCTGAGTTACGGTAATCACGGCGGCAGCAACGGCGGACTGCGTGAAGGTAAAGGAACTACTTTCGACGGCGGACAGCGCGTACCTTTCATAGTCCGTATGCCGGGCGTAATCCCCGCAGGCAAGGTGAGCGACCAGTTCCTCTCCGCCCTCGACATCACGCCGACATTGGTAAACCTCACCCAATCGCAGATGCCCCGCATGAATAAATTCGACGGACAAGACGCTTGGGGTATCCTTACCGGAGAGGAAACAGGACACCGGCCTTTCTACTTTGTATACAACGGCGTAGTGGAAGCTCTGCGCGACGGAAAATGGAAATGCGTAGTTCCGCATAGCTACCGCATCGTAAAAACTCCCGGCAAGGACGGGCTACCCGGCGAACAGATTGCCAAAGGCGGAAACATCGGCCTTGCCCTCTTCGACATGGAAGCCGACCCCAAGGAAAGTAACGATATGGCAGCACAACATCCTGAAATCGCAGAGCAGATGTACGCCCGAATCAAAGAGCTCCAAAAAGAGATAGACGAAGAAATGAAACATCTTATAATTGAATAAAATACACTCGTATAAACAAAAACGAATCGTATCATGAAAAGACCCGTACTGCTATTGGCATTAACCCTGCTGGGTTGCCAAAGTATCCTGACAGCCCGGCAAATGCACCCTCTTCAGGTGAAGGTGGTGCCCGCATGGGTGGCAAATGCCTTCACGGTGGCGCAAACACAATCGGAAGCCATGTACAACGAAGTTATGAAAACCGGACTGCTTCCACGCTCTATCCAACGGGGATTACAACCCAAAACAGACTGGACGGCAGGCTTCTTCCCCGGTACGTTATGGTATCTGTACACCTACACCGGAGAAGATACATGGAAAACGCGTGCCGAGAAAGCCACCGCCTTGATGGAAGGAGAACAGAACAATGCTTTCGACCATGACATAGGTTTCAAAATGTATTCATGCTTCGGAAACGGTTATCTGCTGACCGGAAACAAGGCCTACCGCCACATCATCTTCCGTTCTGCCAAAACGCTGACCTCACGTTACTCGTACAAAACAGGACTTATCATGTCGTGGGAACCGGATGTAAAACGAGACTGGCTCTTTCCGGTCATCATAGACAACATGATTAACCTGGAATTACTGATGGAAGCCTACAAAATGTCCGGCGATACCACACTCAGGCATATCGCCGTCTCCCATGCGGACAAAACCATGAAATATCATTACCGCAAAGACATGTCCTGCCCGCATGTTGTGGACTACGAACCGGAAACGGGAGCCATGCGCAAGTACGATTGGAACAACGGTTCGGACGACACGGCGCACTCCACCTGGTCTCGCGGCCAATCTTGGGGGCTCTACGGCTTTACGATGATGTATCGCGAAACAGGTGACCGGAAATATCTGCAACACGCAGAAAAGATTGCGGATTTCCTGCTAAGTCACCCCAACATGCCCGAAGATATGATTCCTTACTGGGATTACTCCGCTCCCGAACGCTCAAAAATGCGCGATGCATCGGCAGCAGCCGTTATGGCTTCCGCATTAATGGAACTCAGCACTTATTCCGCCCGGGGAAAGAAATACTTTGAAGCCGGAGAAAAACAGCTGAAAAGCCTGTCTTCTCCCGCCTATCTGGCAAAACCCGGAACCCATAAAAACTTCATCCTGATGCATGCCACCGGAAACTTACTGCGTAACAGTGAGTTGGACGGCGCGCTCTCGTATGCCGATTATTATTACATGGAGGGATTGTTGAGATACCTGCGACTTATCAATGGGAAAGAGCTGTATAAGGTGATATAGTTGTTTTTGTTACTGCGCATACTTAGAATTAAAGTTTAGTTTATAAGAATCAAAGTTTAATTCATAAGAACCAAACTTTAATTCTTAAAGATAAAAGTTCAATTCTAAATATGCGTAGTACCAAAAGCAACTATTCTTTTCGGCGCAGGCATGTTCATATAGAGTTTTTTCGTACCTTTGCTGTACAAAACCTTATCAATCAATGAACCATGACAAAGCCTATCATATTATCCGTATTACTTTGGCTATTCATATATCCGCTTCACGCACAGACTGCCGCGCCGATCAGTTTCGTCCATATCGGATTGGACGAAGGCTTGTCACAAAGCACCGTATTCGATATTGCCCAGGACAAATACGATAATATGTGGTTTGCCACCTATAACGGACTGAACAAATATGACAGTTATACATTCACCGTATATCAGCACAATGAAAAAGACCCGCTAAGTTTAGGCTGCGATATCGTCCGTTCGTTACAGACTGACGACCAAGGCAGAATATGGGTCGGAACTTATGAAGGCCTTTCATTGTATGACAGCGACAAGGAGTGTTTCCAAAATTTCCAATACACGAAAGAAGGTAAAAACATGCCTGTCAATAAGATTGTAACAGTCAACGGGGAACTGTTGCTTATCTATACGGATGAAGAGCTTATCCTGTTCAACACCCGCACGCAATCATTTTCCAAGTCCCTGCTGAATCCCGATTTGTTTACCATCACTCCCACATCCGTCAATCGTCAGGGAGACTACATCTATATAGGAAGCCGGGAAGGCCTGTTCTCTTACTCCGTCCCGGACAACACGATCGGAAGCATCGCACCTGAGGTATTTAAAGAGAAACGCATATCCGCCGTATTGCAACAGTCTCCCACCCAGTTATGGGTAGGTACCGAAGGTAACGGACTATTCCTCATAAACCCGCTGAACGGCGACGTCAAACAATATACGGCAACACCGGGAAGCACACGCCCGATCAGTTCAGACTATATACGCGTGCTTTCGTTGGATACGCAAAACAGGCTATGGGTAGGCACTATCAATTCTCTCAACATATATCAAAAGGAAACCGATTCGTTTTCGATATACAAGAGCAACCCTCTGAGGAAAGGCAGTCTGTCGCAGACTTCCATTCGCAGCATATTCACCGATTCGCAAGGCGGAGTATGGCTGGGAACCTTTTTCGGCGGTCTGAATTATTACCACCCGTTGAAGAACCGCTTTCAAAAGATACAGTCTGTTCCCAACCGTAATTCTTTAAACAACAACATAATAAACTGCATAGTAGAGGATGGGGGAAGTAATTTATGGATCGGTACAAACAGCGGTGGCGTCAACTTCTATAATTCCAAAACCAATACATTTACCCACTATACTCAGAAAGACGGCCTGGGGTCTGATGACGTAAAGACAATCTATGTGGATGAGCAACAGAACAAAGTCTATATCGGTGTACATGCCGGCGGAATCAGTGTGTTACACCGCAACACCGGCCGCATCGAAACCTTTACCATCCCGTATCCGTCGGGCATTGCCACAAAAAGCATCTATGCCATCGTACCCATCGGTAACGGTGAATATTGGGTAGGAACATTGGGAGGGGTGGTACGTTTTAATCCCGCGCTGAAGACGTTCACTCCCGTTACTACCGAAAAGAACGGCCGACCGTTTAAAAGTACGCGAATCACCACCGTATTCAAGGACAGCAAGCAGCGCCTCTGGTTCGGAAGCGAGACAGGCCTCATCGTCTATACACAAGACGGAAACGAATTGCAAAGCATTCCCGTACTGTCTTCGGACTCCCCGCTTAATCATCGTTTTATCAACTGCATATACGAGGGAAGCAACGGTATCTTTTGGATTGGTACCCGTAACGGTATTTACCGCTTTGATGAAACGGATAAAACAAGTAAACAATATACTACTGAAGAAGGGTTACCTAACAATGTCGTATTCGGCATATCGGAAGACTTTGAAGGAAAGCTGTGGATAAGCACGGATAAAGGATTGAGCTGTTTCCAGCCCAAGACTGAAAGGTTCCGTAATTTCACAAGCAACGACGGATTGCAAAGCAACCAGTTTACAGCATCCGCCTACTGCCGTACCGCCAATGGAAAGATGTACTTTGGCGGAATCAAAGGCATCACGGCCTTTCAACCGGAAGAAATCGTAGACAATCCGTATACTCCTCCGGTCATCATCACTCACCTGCGGCTTTTCAACAAGAAAGTTACACCGGGTGACGGTACACGCATACTGAAAACCAATATCCGGGAAACCCGCAGCATAACCCTTACCGCGAGACAATCCATGTTCTCACTGGACTTCGTAGCGCCCAACTACATATCAGGCCAACACAATACTTTCGCCTATATGCTGCAAGGATATGACAAAGAATGGTATTACACAGACAATCAACGTACCGTGTCCTACTCCAACCTGCCGGCAGGGACATACCGCTTTCTGGTGAAGGCCGCCAACAGTGACGGTAAATGGAACGAGAAACCGACCGAACTGGAAATCACCGTATTACCGGTATGGTATAAAACATGGTGGGCCGTGCTGATGTTCACCGCGGCTTTCATCGCGGTTACAATTTTCATATTCCGCTACTTCTGGATGCGTAAAAGTATGCAGGCCGAGCTCCAAATGGAACGGGTGGACAAAGAGAGACAGAAAGAAGTGAACGAAATGAAGCTCCGTTTCTTCATCAACATCTCGCACGAACTGCGCACGCCACTGACCCTGATACTCGCCCCCGTACAGGAAATGATGGATAAGGTAAGTGACAGATGGCTGCACAAGCAACTGGAACATGTACAAAAAAACACCAACCGGCTGCTGCATCTGGTGAATCAGCTGATGGACTACCGGCGTGCCGAGTTGGGAGTATTCAATCTCAAGGTCAGACGTAACCCGATTCACAAAGTCATTGAAAAAGACTTCTTATTCTACGACCGGCTGGCTCAAAGGAAAAGAATAGCCTATAACCTTTCTTCAGAGGTAGAGGGAAAAGAAATCCTTTGCGACCCCAACTATCTGGAACTGATTGTCAACAACCTGCTATCGAACGCGTTCAAATACACCGATGAGGGAAAAAGCATTACAGTGGTACTGAGGGAAACCGGTAAGGAACTGCTGCTGCAAGTAAGAGATACCGGAAACGGAATACCCATCGACAAGCAAGCTAAGATATTCGAACGTTTCTATCAAGCGGACAACGAACACATGGGAAGCGGAATAGGCTTATCATTGGTACAACGCCTTGTAGACTTGCATCACGGACGAATCGAGCTGGAAAGCCGGGAAGGTGAAGGAAGCGCCTTCTCCATTTATCTACCGACAGAAGAAACGGCATATCGACCGGAAGAAATAGCAACCCGGACAAACGCCATCGGGGAACAACAGGTGTACACCACCAACAATCAGGATATGTACATCGTTGACACGGAAGATGAAAAAGAGGTAATAAAAGAAGAAACGGCAGAGAGTGACGGGACACGGAAAGAAAAGATACTCATCGTAGAAGACAATTTCGATATTCGTCGATATCTGAGTGATGAGTTGGGAAAAAGTTACCACATATCGGAAGCGGGTAACGGAGAGGAAGCATTGGCGCTCATGAAGGAGCAAGAGGCGGACTTGATTCTTACGGATGTCATGATGCCCGTTATGGACGGCTTGCAACTGTGCAAACAGATTAAGCAGAACCTGCGCACCTGTCATATACCTATCATCATACTGTCCGCCAAAGCGGATTTGAAAGAGCAACTGGAAGGATTGCAGGTAGGTGCGGACGATTATATCCCCAAACCGTTCTCGATGGCGGTGATTACCACGAAAATCAGAAACCTGTTCCGCACGCGTTACCGGGCTATCGAGCATTACTCCAACTCTTTGGAAGTAGAGCCGGAGAAAGTGGCGCTCAACGTAATGGACGAAGAACTGCTGAAAAAAGCGGTAGCCATTGTTGAGAAACACATGGATGACGTGGAATTTTCCACCGATGATTTTGCCCGTGAAATATGTATGAGCCGTTCCAACCTGCATCTAAAGTTAAAGGCGCTCACCGGAGACACAACAAATGACTTCATACGTAAAATCCGTTTCAACCGGGCATGCAAACTGCTTAAAGAGGAACGGTATACAGTAGCTGAAATCAGCGCAATGGTAGGTTTCAATACTCCTTCTTATTTCTCAACGAGCTTTAAGAAGTATTTCGGCTGTCTGCCTTCGGAATATATCAAGTCGTAACAAGATATCCATACAAAAAACTTAGAAAAACAAAATATGACAAAGTACTTCACCTTCCTTATAGCAACCATTATTGCATTGTTATCACCGCTTCATGCACAGCCTGCGGAACATATCAGTTTTGTGCATATCGGAGTGAATGAAGGGTTATCACAGAATACTATTTTTGACATAACCCAAGATAAACAGGGCAATATGTGGTTTGCCACCCATGACGGTCTGAACAAGTACGACGGTTATGATTTTACCGTATATCAACATGACGAGCAGAATCCATACAGTATCGGAAGCGATATAACCAGAGCGTGCATGAGCGATTCACAAGGAAATATATGGATAGGTACGCAGGAAGGCTTATCGCTCTATGACGCAACACAAGATAAATTCTACAATTACACCTACCCGAAGAATAAAGCCAATACCCCAATCAACGGTATGGTGGAAATCAATGAAAATCAGTTGCTCCTATTCGCAGGCAAAGACGAGAATCTTTTGCGGTTCGATACCGGAACCCGCCGATTTTCCGATACTCCGCTGCACCCTTCGCTTTTATCCATATCACCTACCGCTATCAGCAGACAAGGAGACAATATATACATCGGAAGTTATGAAGGAATGTTCGTCTACTCAATCTCCCGCAACACGCTCGAAAATGTCCTGCCGGAGAAGCTGAAAGGAAAACAAATACTCTCTATTTTACAGCAATCCCCGGTCTGCCTATGGGTGGGCACAGAAGGAAACGGATTATACAAAATCAATCCCCGGACAAAAGAAGCAATCAATTATACCCACATCCCCGGAAAGAAAGGAAGTATCAGTTCCAATTATATCCGTTCACTGATACTCGACTCGCAAAATGTTTTGTGGATAGGCACTATCAACTCTCTGAATATCTATAACGAGGCTACCGACTCCTTTAACAGCTATACCAGCAATTCAGAGGTCAGCGGAAGCCTTTCGCAAACATCCGTCCGTGACATTTTCATGGACACTCAAGGAGGAATGTGGTTAGGAACCTATTATGGCGGATTAAACTATTACCATCCGTTGAAGAATCGCTTTCATAACATACAATCCGTTGCAAAAGAAAATTCGTTAAACAGCAATACCATAGGCTGTATCAAAGAAGACGCACAAAAAGGTATCTGGATAGGTACCAATAACGGCGGTCTGAACTATTACAACCCGCAAACGCAAAAATTCACACATTATACACAGAAAGACGGCCTCGCTTCCAATGACGTAAAAGCCATACATATAGATGAAGCGCAGAATCTGGTCTATATCGGAACCCATACCGGCGGGCTCAGTATTCTGCACCGGAATTCCGGCCATATCGAAACGTTTAACAGTAGAAATACGAGAAACGTATACGACATCCGGCCGGCCGCCAACGGTGACTTATGGCTGACCGGCATGACGGTTCTTTTACGTTTTGACACCCGGCAGAAAACATTTACCCGCGTAACTCTCCAAAGTAACGGCCGCCCTTTGGAGCAGGAACAATTTACATACATATTACGTGACAGTAAACAACGCCTTTGGCTGGGCAGCGAAACAGGACTGAACGTGTACACGGAAGACAATAACGGACTATTAGTCTGCCCTATACTCCCGGACAGTTTTCCGGTACGGCGTAAGGCAGTCAACGCCATATACGAAGCACGGAACGGAATTTTCTGGATAGGAGCGCGAAACGGGCTCTACCGTTTTGACGACAGTACAAAGGAGTATAAACAGTATACCACCGCTGACGGACTGCCCAACAACGTGATACACGGAATCTTGGAAGATGCATCCGGCAGACTGTGGCTAAGCACGAACAAAGGCCTGAGCTGTTTTCAGCCCGAAGCTGAAAAATTCCGTAACTATACGGACAATGACGGGCTTCAAAGCAACCAATTTACGAATAATGCCTACTACCAAGCGTCAGACGGCCAAATGTATTTCGGCGGCATCAACGGCGTCACTACATTTCATCCGGAACAGATCGTAGACAATCCGTACACTCCACCGGTTGTAATCACCCGATTGCACCTGTTCAATCAAACGGTATTTCCCGATGACGATACCGGCATATTGAAGAAAGACATCAGCGATACGAAAAGCATCACACTATCGAGCAAGCAATCCATGTTTTCACTGGATTTCGTGGTATCGAACTACATATCGGGTAATCATAATACGTTTGCCTATATGCTGCAAGGCTATGACAAAGAGTGGTACTACTCCAATATCTTGCGTACGGTATCTTACTCCAACCTGCCGGCAGGAACCTACCGTTTCCTTGTAAAAGCAGCCAACAGCGACGGGAAATGGAATGAAATACCGACAGAACTGGAAATCACGGTATTGCCCGTTTGGTATAAAACATGGTGGGCTATCCTGTTATTCATCATCGCCTTTATCTCCATCGTCATTTTCGTCTTCCGTTACTTCTGGATGCGCAAAAGTATGGAAGCCAAACTGCAAATGGAACGCGTGGACAGTGAGCGGCAAAAAGAAATGAATGAAATGAAACTGCGTTTCTTTATCAACATTTCCCATGAATTGCGTACTCCGCTCACTCTGATTCTCGCTCCGGTACAGGAAATGCTGGATAGAGTAAGCGACCGATGGCTGCACAAGCAATTGGAACATGTCCAGAAGAATACCAACCGGCTGCTACACCTGGTGAATCAGCTGATGGACTATCGGCGTGCCGAATTAGGCGTGTTCAATCTTAAAGTAAGACTCACCCCGATACACGATGTTATCGAAAAGAACTTTTTATTCTACGACCGTTTGGCGCAACGCAAGCGAATATCCTATAACTTCAACTCCAATGTCGAGGGACGCGAGATTCTCTGCGATCCGGATTATATGGAACTGATTGTAAACAACCTGCTTTCCAACGCCTTCAAATATACCGGTGAGGGCAAAAGCGTCACTGTTACATTGCAGGAAGAGAACCATGAACTGCTTCTCCGGGTAAAAGATACAGGAAACGGTATTCCCATCGACAAACAGGGAAAAATATTCGAACGCTTTTATCAAATAGATAATGAGCATTTGGGCAGCGGCATCGGATTATCATTGGTACAGCGACTTGCAGACTTGCACCATGGACGAATCGAACTGGAAAGCGAAGAAGGGGCAGGAAGCACTTTCTCCGTCTATCTGCCCACAGAAGAATCGGCCTATCTTCCGGAAGAGAAGCAATCCGCATCAGACCCCATGGAAGAACAGAGAATGTATACCACCAACGACCAGAATATGTATGTAATCGATACGGAAGTAAAGGAAGTGACAGAGGAAACAACGGAAGCAGACAGGCAACGTAAAGAAAATATCCTGATTGTAGAAGATAATACGGACATCCGGCAGTACCTCTGCGAAGAGTTAGGCAACAGCTATCACATCCTGACAGCAGAAAACGGTGAAGAGGCGTTATCCATCGTGAAAGAACAAGAGATAGACCTTATACTGACCGACGTCATGATGCCCGTTATGGACGGCTTACAGTTATGCAAACAAATCAAACAAAACCTGCGTACCTGCCATATACCTATTATTATCCTGTCTGCCAAAACCGATTTGAAAGAGCAATTGGAGGGCTTGCAAGTGGGTGCGGACGATTACATTCCCAAACCTTTCTCAATGGCAGTGATTGTTGCGAAAATCAGGAACCTGTTCCGTACCCGGTATCGGGCTATTGAGCATTATTCCAACTCATTGGAAGTGGAACCGGAAAAAGTGGCGCTCAACCCGCTGGACGAGGAGTTATTAAAGAGAGCAATAGAAATAGTGGAACGAAATATAGATAATGTAGAGTTCTCCACAGATGAATTTGCCCGTGAGATGTGCATGAGCCGTTCCAACCTGCATATCAAGATGAAAGCGCTGACAGGCGAACCGACCAATGACTTCATTCGTAAGGTACGTTTCAACCGGGCATGCAAGCTGCTGAAAGAAGGAAGATACACAGTAGCAGAAATCAGCGGAATGGTAGGTTTTAATACCCCATCGTACTTTGCCACCAGCTTTAAAAAATACTTCGGTTGCCTGCCGTCAGAGTACGGAAAGTAACTATTCGGACAGAATTAAAATACAATTCGACAAAAGTGAGACAGGTTTGCACCTGCCTCACTTTTTATTACACGCTACTATAAGCCGAAAAGTATTTGCTTGCCTATATTTGCTTTGAACAAAAAGGCAAGAATACATATATGAAAAACAGGAAGAAACTCTTAATCGTTCTATTATGCCTCTTTTATATAATCAATGTACAGGCACAACATGAAAACATAAAACGTTTGACCTCCGATTATGAACTTTGGTACGACGAACCTGCAAGCAACAAAGGCGGCCTGATTCCCGCCAATGAATCGGAACGTCCCATAGATATAGATTGGGAACGTTGGTCGCTACCCATCGGAAACGGTTATATGGGAGCCAGTATCTTTGGCGGTACAAGTACCGAAAGATTGCAACTGACAGATAAAACTTTATATATACGGGGACTTTGGGGGGCCGAAACACAAACGTCATTCGGTGATTTATATCTGGACTTTTTCCATGACCTCCGAAGCGATTACCGTCGCAGCCTGAACTTAAACAAAGGTATCGCCGAAGTCAGTTACCAATACCAAGGCGTAAAATACCACCGCGAATATTTCATGAGTTATCCGGACAATGTACTGGTCATCAAGCTGACCGCCGACAAACCCGGAAGCCTCACTTTTACCGTTCGCCCGCAAATCGCACATTTAGTACCTTTCGGACCTCTGCAACGTACGGATACCATGACCATAGGTTACTTGAGCGGTCCCACGCAAACCCGCTTCAGCTATAACGGACGTGAAGGTAAGGTGTTCGCTAAAGATGATATGATTACGCTGAGAGGACAAACCGAATATCTGAAACTGATTTATGAAGCGCAAGTCAAAGTGATTCCCATAAATGGCAGTATGTCCGCTTGGAACGACTCTAACGCAGACCATGGTACTATCCGAGTAGAGAATGCCGATTCGGCCGTTATACTCTTGGCTTTAGGAACCAACTACCGATTATCGCCTCAAGTATTTGCCAATAAACCTGCCGAAAAGCTGAAAGGATATCCCGACCCGCATACAGAAATATCCCAACGCCTTATAAAAGCCACCCAGAAAGGATATAGCCAACTGCGCACCACTCACATTAACGACTTCTCCTCGCTTACCGAAAGGGTGCAACTGAATATCGGCCCCAAAAGCTATCTTCCCACCGACCGCCTGTTGGCTGCATACAAGGCCGGAAAGCAAGATACGTATCTGGAAGAGTTGTTTTTTCATTACGGACGTTATCTGCTTATCAGCAGTGCCCGCAAAGGTGCTCTCCCACCCACTTTGCAAGGCGTATGGAACCAGTACGAGCTGGCCCCCTGGAACGGTAACTATACCCACAACATCAACATACAAATGAACTATTGGCCTGCTTTCAACACCAATTTGACCGAACTGTTTGAGAGTTATTCCGATTACCATAAGGCTTATAAACCTATGGCCGAACAATTTGCATCAAAGTATATCAAAATACACCACCCGCAGCATTTCTCTGACGAACCCGGTGGCAATGGCTGGACTATGGGTACAGGAGCGGGAGCCTATATGGTAGGAATGCCCGGCGGACACTCCGGTCCCGGCATGGCAGCTTTCACCTCAAAACTTTTTTGGGATTATTACGCTTTCACCAATGACAAACAAATCCTAAAAGAGACATCCTATCCTGCCATACTGGGAGTAGCCGATTTTCTGAGTAAGGTTACTACCGATACGCTCGGTCTTTTACTTGCCAACCCTTCTGCTTCACCCGAGCAATATGCTAAAGCCACTAACCGTCCCTATCCCACTATCGGTTGCGCTTTCGACCAGCAGATGATATATGAAAACCATCAAGATGCCATTCGTGCCGCAAACCTGTTGGGCGAGCATAACGAAAATATCCGTCTCTTTAAAGAACAGAGTAAGCGTTTAGACCCCGTACAAATAGGGTACTCCGGTCAGATAAAAGAATACCGTGAAGAAAAGTACTATGGCGATATCGTGCTGGAACAGCATCACCGTCACCTATCACAACTTATCGGTCTTTATCCGGGCACACTGATAAATGAGAATACTCCCGCATGGCTCGATGCCGCTAAAGTAACGCTCAACCGTCGCGGCGATGTTTCTACCGGTTGGTCTATGGCCCATAAGATAAATCTTTGGGCACGTGCCAAAGAAGGTAACCGTGCACATGATCTCGTAGCTGCCTTGCTGACAAACGGTATTCGCGAAAATCTTTGGGCAACCTGCCTTGCCGTACTGCGTTCACCTTTTCAAATTGACGCCAACTTTGGCGGGACGGCCGGCATTGCGGAAATGTTGTTGCAAAGCCATGAAGGATATATACATATACTGCCTGCATTACCCGATGCATGGAAAGACGGTTCATACAAAGGGCTTACTGCACGCGGCAACTTCGAAGTATCCGCCAGTTGGAAGGAAGGACGGCTCACAGAAGCCAAAGTGTTGTCAAAACAGAATAACACTTGTGTCTTGAAATACCCCGGCATTGCATGTGCAGAACTGAAAGATACCACCGGTAAAATGATAAGATACAAATCGCTTGGTAAGGACAAAATATCATTCCCGACAAAAGCCAACCAAACATATACAATAAGTAATGTGCCGCAACACACTGTAACGGCAGCCCCACAGGATTTGACAGCCGGTTTCAACGAAGATACCGTTTCCCTTCAATGGAAACCTGCCAAAGATGCTGCCGCCTATGCCGTATACCGTACTCGCGGCAACAATCCCGATTACGAACTGATAGCAACCGGCGTGAAGCAACCGTCATACAAATATACCTCGTCAGAACTTAAAACTACCGATTTTCTGATTTTCAAGATTGTATCACTCGACCGGAAAAAGAATGAAGGAAAGGCAACAACTATCTGTGTTGAAAAGAAATAAATAACAAACCTAATAAAAACAGTTTTTATACAAATAACTATCCAACATGAAAAAACAACTCTTACTCTTCTTGACATTCTGCCTGATACCGCTTTCTATTCAGGCTGAAAACATCCAGTGTATCCACGAAAATGAACGCGAAACGCCGTATCCGCAACAAGAGCATACTTTATATATAAACCCTTCGCCACTGCTGGTTCCAAAAAGCGTCAAGCAATCGGATTTCCTGCAATTCAATCTATCAAGAAGCAAAGACTTCTCGGATGCAAGTACCGTGCTGTCCCAACCCAAGCCCTGGTGTATGTTCAATCCGCACAAAGTATTGGAAAACGGTACATGGTACTGGCGTGTGCGTTCGGTAAGCAAAGAAGGTAAAGAGTTTTCCTGGAGCAAGACATACAGTTTTACCGTAACCGATGACATACCCCGATTCGTAACACCTGAAGCCAATGTTTTTTTGAGTAGCATCCCTCAAGCGTATCCCCGCATCTATTGTTTCCTGAACGACAATCTGGAGAAAGCGCGCAGGAAAGTACGTTCACATCCGGAGTTCGAAAACATGATTACCGACTCGCGCAATGCGCTCGGTTCAAACTATGCCAACGATACCAAACCATACAGACAAATCACCCGTATGGCGGTCGAATGTGATAATCTGAATACTGCCTATCAAATGCTGAAATTGGATGTATACGCAGAAAAAATGGTACAAAACGTACGCTGCCTGTTGGCCGTAGAACCTGACAAGAAGGTTATCGGCAATGATTTCAATGCCGGAGAATTGATTTACACATTGGCATGTACCTATGAGAATTGTTACGACCGCTTCAGTTCACAAGAGCGTAAACAGATAGAAAGTATCATTATGGATGTACTGTCACTCTATTATAAGAGCCATATTCTGGAAAATGAAGAAACCCATATCTTCGACAATCATTTCTGGCAATTCGCATTCCGCCACTTCATGCAAGCCGCATTGGTGATGTACGGCAAATATCCGCTTGCCAAAGAATATCTGGAATACAGCTACGAACTTTGGACGGCACGCGCCCCGGCCTCCGGTTTCAACCGCGACGGTTCATGGCATAACGGAACAAGTTATTTCAGCGCCAATGCTGTTACCCTATCTTATGTACCCACCCTGTTCAGCTATCTGACAAAAACAGATTTCATGCAACATCCCTGGTATAAAAATGCCGGCATCGGCATGCTGTATAGCTGGCAACCCCGGGCATTGAGTGCGGGGTTCGGCGACGGACACGAAAAAAATAACGGCAAGCCCCTGCGCATCCGCAGTGCTTTTGCCGATTTCATGGCACGCACTACCGAGGACCCGTACGCCGCCTGGTATTCGTCTATCAACAACCGTTATAAAACAGAATCAGAAACGCGCCTCTACCGTATGGCATGCGGCAAACAACGTCCCCGACAAGCCGAATTACCGGCAGATGCTCCCAAAGCCGTATGGTTCAAAGATACCGGTGAAATGATAGCCAACAGCGATTTGAAGGACTATAAACATAACATCAGTCTCAGCTTCCGTTCCAGTCCGTTCGGTTCCGGCAGCCACACGCACTCCAACCAGAATGCTTTCAACTTGCACTATGGCGGAAAAGCCATTTACCATGCGGTAGGTCATTATATGAACTTCTCCGACCCGCATAACCTGTTGTCTTACCGCCATACACGCGCCCACAACACCTTATTAATAGATGGCATCGGACAACCGTTCACCACACGTGCGTATGGAAACATTGTACGCATGTTCAACGGGGAGCATGTCTCCTATGCCTTGGGAGATGCTTCCAACGCCTATTGCGGCATCAGTGAATACCCCATGTGGCAAAAGAACTTTGCCGGCCACAATCTTGAACAGTCACGCGAAAACGGTTTCGGAGAAACTCCCCTGAAGAAGTATCGCCGCCATATCTTCCTGTTGCACCCCAACATCGTGGTTATCTACGACGAATTGGAAGCAACTAAAGCGGTAAGTTGGGATTGGCTGCTGCACAGTCCGGTAAAATTCCAGATAGACGAAGCAACATCAACGTTGACAACCCGTAACAAAAAAGACAAATATATTTCTGTCGCCCGCTTGTTCAGCGAACAAAAATGTACTATCAGCCAAACGGATAAGTTTGCCGCCGAGCCAAACAGGCAAATAGGTGTCCGCGGTGAAGACTTTACCGCTCCCTGGTCGTTGACAGCCAGTTATGAACCCGGTAAGGCCAATCGTATACTTACTATTATTCAAGTGGAAGCGAACGAAAACCGAATTGTAAATATAGAACGTTCCGGCAATAACAGTTTTCAATGCGGTGACTGGAAGATTGAAGCGGAGCTGAATACCAAGCGTCCGGCAAGTCTGTATATTTGGAACCGTAAAACACAATCGACATTCAGCTATGGAAAAAACAGGCCTGTTATAAACGGTAAAATGTATAAAAACAAAAGAAAGGATTCCTCTATCTTATACGATAGCTTCAATGGGACATGGGAAATACGGGAAATGAGAGACAGGCCTGCACTCTATACAGGTGGAATACAAAAATAGCATATACCGTTGCAAATAATTAATATATTTTAATAATATCTACCGCAATATTAATACATTTGCATTTAAATCAAATATATATAACATGCATACTTATTCAAGATTGTCTATATAAGACAGATTATAATACTTTAAATTCCTTATTGTTTAACTTAAAAACAAAGTCGTATGAAAAAACACATTAGATTACTTTTTGTAACAATGATGTCTTTCATCTGTTTCGTTGCCTTTGCGCAAGAGCAACGAAGAACCATTACAGGTACAGTGAAAGATGTAAACGGAGAATCCATTATTGGTGCCAATGTTTCAGTGGAAGGAACCACTCTTGGAACAATAACAGACATTGACGGAGCTTTCAAATTAGATGCTCCGGAGAATGGTAAACTTATTATCTCATTCATTGGATATGAGAAACAAGAAATCAGTATCAACAAAAAAACCAATTTTTCCATTACATTAAAAGAAGATAGCGAAATGCTTTCTGAAGTCGTCGTAACGGCATTAGGTATTAAACGAGAAAAGAAAGCATTAGGATATGCCATGCAAGAAGTAAAAACAGACGTTTTCTCAGAAAACCGTTCTACCAGTGTTTCAAACCTACTGCAAGGTAAGGTAGCCGGCGTACAGATATCGCAATCCGGCAGTGGCGTAGGTGGGCCAACTCGTATTGTGCTCCGTGGTCTGAACTCTTTAAGCGGTAATAACACACCGCTTTGGGTAGTTGACGGACTACCTGTTCTGGATAATTCCAACAGCAATACACAGTTCTCATATTCTTCCGGAGCTGCCGACATCAACCCTGATGATATCGAAAGTATTTCAGTATTAAAAGGTGCCAATGCTGCCGCTCTTTATGGTTCAAGGGCACAAAATGGTGCAATTGTCATCACTACCAAAAAGGGTAAGGAAGGAAAATTGCAGTTGGAATATAATGGCTACGTTTCTATGAGTAAAGCCTACGACTCGTACGAATTCCAAGATGTATATGGCCAGGGTACCAATGGACAATATGCACTGGAAGCCAGTGGTTCATGGGGTCCCAAGATGACAGGACAAATGATTCCCAACTGGCGTAAAGAACTTTATGGAGATGAGTCCTACAAAGAATACGCCATGTTACCTCAGAAAAACATCATTGATGATTTCTTCCGCACAGCTTTAAACTATGTAAACTCAGTCAGCGCAACCGGCGGTAACGAGAAAATGAATGCGCGTTTCTCTTTCACCGACACCCGTAACCAGGGTATTCTGCCCAATGAATCCATGAATAAACAGAATTATAACTTAAATGTGGAAATCAAAAACAAATATCTGACCATTGGCGGTAAAGTATCTTATTTCCGTGAAAAAGTAAAAAACCGTCCGGAAACTTTCTATACCGGTGTATGGTCACATTTGATCCGTTTACCACGGAATATCCGTTTACAAGACTTACAAAACCCGGTAGGTATTGACGGTTATGTTGTGAACTGGCATGGAGAAGATACCGAATACAGAAATCCATACGGACTTATTGCAAACGGAAATGGAAACGAATTGAACAGAGACAGGTTCCAAGGCCAGGTAACCGTAGTAGGTAATATCACCGATTGGCTGAAAATAACCGGACGAATCGGTTTGGATAGAATTTCAGACAACGTAGAAACCTATATGCCTTATCATGCAAAAGCGGAAAGTCCTAAAGACTTAATGACCGTTACCAACACCGCAAGCGAAGAATTAAACGCAGACCTGATGCTGAACTTTGACAAACGATTTAAAGATTTCTCCTTAACAGCCAATGTGGGGATTGCCACCAACTACAACAAATTTAAATCTTTAGCCGGTGAAAGCGGTAAAGCAATCATTCCCAATTTCGTAGCATTAAGTAACGGTGAAAGCAAACTGGCTATTCAGGACTTTTCATCGAAACGCATCAACTCGGTTTTAGGAAATGCTACTTTGGGATATAAAGGATATGCCTTCCTTGATGTTACAGCGCGTAATGACTGGTCTTCCACCTTGCCTTCATCCAATTGGTCTTATTTCTACCCGTCTGCAAGTTTAAGCGGAATTCTGTCCGACATATTTGAACTGCCCAAAGAGTACTTTTTAAAAGTACGTGGTTCTATTGCACAGGTCGGCAACGACACAGCCCCCTATGCGCTCTATAACGTATATACTCTGGAAGCGTTAGGTAACCATACAGTAGGAAGTAGCTCTAACACATATCCATTGGCCGACCTTAAACCCGAGAAAACTTTATCATGGGAAGTAGGTGTAGACTACCGCATGTTCAATAACCGCCTGGGCATTGACTTTACTTATTATCGTTCTACCACAACCGACCAAATTCTGTCAATGACTGTTCCCGGTTCCTCCGGATATGCCAGCAAGAAAATCAATGCAGGAAAAATGGAAAGTAAAGGTGTGGAATTAATGGTAACCGGTACTCCTATCCAAACCAAAGACTGGCGTTGGGACGTGACTTTGAATTGGGGTAAAAATACAACTCGCAATGTAGAGCTGGATGAAAAGAACAAACGCTATGTATTCCCGCTCACCACCAATGTACGTGTAGGAAAGGTTGTCATTGATGAAGGTGGAAAATTTGGCGATATTGTATCCACTGCATACAAAAGAAATGAAGATGGACGTATCTTGGTAGGAGACAACGGTCTGCCTCTCATTGACACTAAATCCGAAAAGGTCATCGGTAATATGATGCCTGAATGGACAGGCTCCTTTGGTACCACACTATCTTGGAAAGACATTGTATTCAGCGCTCTTATAGACGTAAGATACGGCGGCCAATTCCTCTCAATGACCGATGCTTATGCTACCGGTGCCGGTAACTCCAAGAGAACATTGAGTGGACGTGACGGCATGGTAGTAAACGGTATTGTCGAATCAACCGGACTGGAAAACACCAAGCAGGTAACTGCTCAAGAATATTATGCTACTATCGCCGGAACTTATCCTGTAGGAGAAGAGTTTTTACACGATGCCACATACGTAAAACTGCGCGAACTCTCTATCGGCTATACACTGCCAAAAATCTGGTTCAGAAACACTCCGATAACCAATGTAAAAGTTTCTATCGTAGGACGTGACTTATTCAATATTTACAAGGCCGCTCCCGTAAATGCCGAGTTTGCACAAAACAGCCAAGACGTATTCCAAGCTTTCGAACTTGCCGCTCTTCCGTCAACAAGAACAGTAGGTTTCTCACTTAACGTAAAATTCTAAATAAATATTATTATGAAATTACATAAGATTCTAATCACACTACTTTCCGCCATTACCATCAGTAGTTGTACAAGCGGATTTGAAGAAATGAACAAAGACCCAATGGCAGTCAATGAAATATCTCCCAGTCTGTCACTGCCCAATATGCAATATCATGGTTTCCACATTGTCTATGGCGATTACCAGAGAGCCGCTCTGTTATATTCTTTCCTGTATTGCCAATATCTAGCCAATACAAGCAGCTCTTTCACCTCTGGCAATTATGTATTTAACACTTCATGGGCCGAACGCGGACTTTGGACGCCTTATTACCAACAAATGGTCAAAAGAATCCGTGAAATAGAGCCCACATTAGAAAATCATCCGGAATACAACGACATGTATCAAATCATGCGTATCAACTTAGCTATTAGCACTATAAGGATGACAGATACTTTCGGGGACATTCCCTATTTCAAAGCGGGAATAGGAGAAACGCTCATCCCTTACGATAGCCAGAAAGATATCTATTATGACGTTTTTAAGGAACTGACCGAAGCCGTCACAGAACTAAAACAGAAAAAGAGTAATCAACTCCAATATAATACTGAGGACTTAATTTACCAAGGTGATGTAGACAAATGGATCAAGTTAGCCAACTCCTTACGTTTACGTGCCGCCATGCGTCTCTCATTCATTGATCCCGATAAAGCTAAAGCCGAAGGAGAGGCTGCCTTAAAGGAATCCCTTATAGCCTCCAACAGTGACAATGCCGGTGTAACCCCGCCACAACCGAATCGCTGGGCAAACCCGTTATTACGCAGTTTGGTTGTCGATGAATCCCGAGCCAGTAAAACGATGGTTGACATGCTTACAAGCTATGGTACGGTGACCGATCCGCGTCTCACCTTAATTCTGTCTCAAAGCGGAGCGTGGGTAAAAGGAGAAGCGGACGCAGTACAATATCGAGGAGTACCCAATGGACTGCCTGTTACAGACCTTTCGCTACCCGAATATGATAATAGTCATAACTCCTGTATTTGGGGATATATGTGGGGATACGATTGGAATTCTGCCGCAAAAGGTTCTAATGTTGCAAAACCCAATACAGACGCCAACTTTACCCCATTAGGATTAATGAATTATTCTGAAGTATGTTTCCTAAAAGCTGAAGCCGCCTTACGAGGTTGGCAAGGGGCAGGAGATGCTCAGGCAAACTATGAAGAGGGGATCCGTGCTTCATTTGAAGAAATGAGAGCATTAGCTCCTGAAGGGTCCTACTCCACAACCGATGACAACACGTACATTACAACCGGACAAGTAGCTTGGAACAACGCTGATGATTTTGAAATAAAATTAGAGAAAATTATCACACAGAAATGGATAGGAATATATCCTAATTCAGAAGAGGCATGGGCTGAATTCCGCCGTACCGGATATCCTAAGCTTAATCCTGTTAAACAAAGTCTGGAACCTACGATTAATCCGGCAAATAATGAATTTATCAAAAAGCTGCGGTACGTAGACAACGAATTAAGCAATAATAAAGAATACGCAACAGACCCGACCTTAAACGGCGGCAAAGGCGATGGTCTTTCCGTTCGTGTATGGTGGGATACAGCACGGTATAAATAATTTCAAATAATCTGATTTAGGTGAAGGTATATTATTATATAGCCAAATTAAGATTATATAGTCATATACCTTCTCTTTTACAAAAAAGATACCAAATCCACAGACAAAACTGCTACCATGAATATTAAAATCTTACTACTCATCCTCTCATGCTACACCCTTACTGTCCAAGCACAGCATGATGACTTCGGTCAAGACGCCCTTATCAACCCAAGCGCAACAACTTTCAAATTCAACATCGCGCCAGGACCAATAAAACCTACCGATGCCTCTATTGCGGCGCACTATCAATGTCCCGAGTGGTTTCGTGATGCCAAATTCGGTATCTATATGCACTGGGGTATCAACTCTATTCCGGGTTATGACGGACATTACGGCCGATGGATGTACTGGTATCAGGAACCAGACTCCGCATTACGCAAATATCCCATATTGGGTTACAGAGCACATGCGCCTAAGGTATACCAACATCATTTGAAAACTTACGGACACCCTTCCAAATTCGGCTACAAAGATTTTATACCTATGTGGAAAGCCGACAAGTTCAATGCCGACTCATTGGCAGCCTTCTACAAAGAGGTTGGCGCCAAGTTTATCGGTGTAATGGCCGTTCATCACGATAACTTCGACTTATACGATTCAAGCCACCAACCTTGGAACTCCGTAAATATGGGGCCGAAGATAGACATCGTAGGAGCATGGCAGAAAGCATGCAAAAAGGTAGGCGTACACTTTGCCATTTCTTCCCATCTAAGCAACTACTGTCATGAACATATGTTTTACCAAGGTACAAATGCCGACCCCGAAGGTCCGTATGCCGGTATACCTTATGACTATATGGACCCGGCTTACGAAGGACTATACGGTAAACGTACCTCTGACCGTATCATGCGGCTGGAACCAGAATTTGCCCAATCATGGTATCTCAGAACTAAAGAACTGATAGATAAATACGAACCCGAATTACTCTATTTCGACGGTCCCCTGCCCAACGGTATATACGGCCAACAATTGGCAGCTCATTTCTACAACAAGAATCTCTCGCGCAAAGGTGTACAAAATGGCGTACTCACTATCAAAAGAGTGAGAGAAGGATATACTTTAGACCGTGAATGTTCCGGTGAAGATGATTTGCAGAAGAATCCGTTTTTGGTAGATACCACTGTCAATCCCGGCTGGTTCTATATGGGAAACTCTCTAAACATAAGCAAAGAAGGCGGGGATGCCGGTATGGGGTCAGTCGTGCAAGGAAAGACTAAAGACAAATTGCGCATGACGGCAGGACAAATTGTAGATAACCTGATAGATATCGTCAGCAAGAACGGCAATATGATGCTCAATGTAGGATTGCGAGCGGACGGCAGCTTGCCCGAAACATTCAGAGATGAGCTTATAAAGATAGGTAACTGGCTGAAATTGAACGGAGAAGCGATTTATGATACACGTCCCTTCAAAGTATACGGTGAAGGGACATTCAGCATAAATGCCGTAGCGGGTAAGAAGAAGTATGCGGACTACATGTATACGTTCACTGCAAAAGACATACGCTTCACCACCAAGGAAAATACAATATATATCTTTATATTGGACTGGCCGGGAAACGGCAAAAATATAAAGATACAAAACCTGAACAGTAAGGAGATAAAGAACATTCAATCCGTTTCATTCTTAGCTTCAGGAGAAAAAATAAAATGGGAACAAGATGAAAACGGATTGTATATCACAATGCCATCCCACCCCATAGGTGAATATGCCTATGCTTTCAAAGTAACAATCAAATAAACATTGACCGGTATGAAAATCCAGATTACTATATTTTTGATATTATCAACCCTGATAAATTTATCCAATACAAACGCTCAAACTGTAAGTATAGAGAATAATCTGCTTACCTTGCGGATACACAAACAACAAATTACAATAGAGAATAAAAAACTTCCCGATCTCAAAGTAAAAAATATACTTCTACCGGGGCAAATCATTACCTCTGAGAAAACAGAAACGTCCGACCGACTGTGGGGAGAAGGACAATCATTGGAAACTCATTATAACGATGGACGTAAGGTTACATTCACTTTATATGGCAATAATCCTTTTCTCTACATCCATACAGTAATGAAAAACCGCTCAGGACAGGATGTACGAGTAAGTCGCCTGGAAATAGCATCCGTAGAAATGAGTATAGGTGAAATGAACCAACCATTAAATACTTTGGGAAGCGGTGGATTTGCTCCTGTCCAACAGGCACAAGGAAGTTATACCTACACTCTATTAGCTGAACCCGATAGTCGGCACTCTATTCTGACGGCTTGGCTGACGCAGAAACAAGGTATAGGAGTTATGACTCCGAAACTGGACAAAGGAAAGAAAACATACAAAGTAAAAGCTGAACTGGAATTCGGCAATTATTTGGTAAGGAATGGCAAAGAAAGAGGCACCGATATCCTACTGATAGGCTTTTTCGAAGATGGAAGAGAAGGACTGGAACTATATGGAGAGTATCTTGCCAAAGCATATCAGATACAATTACCGGCAAAGCCGGAAGTTTATTGCACCTGGTATCACCGCAACCTAAACGGCTCGGGAGCTTCCACCGAAAAGATGTTACAGGAAAATGCCAATTTCGCAAAAGAAAATCTGGCGGACTTCGGACTGAATACCTTCCAAATTGACGACCATTGGCAAAATTCCATGGGTATTCCTAAAAACAGGCTGGGCTCAGGTCCTTTAAAAACTTTTGCCGAAAGTAACGAAAATTTCCCATCGGGAATGCAATATACAGCCAAGCACCTGAAACAAGTGGGATTTACTCCCGGACTTTGGTTCATGCCTTTCTCCGGTGACATGCACAACCCTTACTTCCCCAAAGAAATATTTGCAAAACATCTTTGGTCTGACGTTCCCTATGACGTAAAAAAATGGTCGGGTACTTGCATCGACGCCACAAACCCCGCAGGTGAGAAGTTTCTACGCGAACGCTTCAAAAGAATTTACGATTGGGGATACCGCTATTACAAAATCGACGGCCTGCATACCGGTGCGCCTTCAGAAAATATCTATGTAACCAGAAGCTATGACGGAGTACCTGTATACGGAAGCGCACGTCTTTATAACGACGAATATACCTTCACACAGTGCTTCCGCAAGGGACTATCCATCTTGAAAGAAGAAGCTCCGGGCGTTTTTCTTTTAGGATGCGCCGCTACTCAGAACATGAGTTCTTTCGCAGCATCCTTTGGTATGGTAGATGCTATGCGCGTAGGTCCCGATAACGACGGTGCCATACAGGGAGCATGGGGAAAAACCACAGCCGGAGCGGACTATGCAGGCAACCTGTACTTCCTGCACAACAAAGTCTGGTACAACGATCCCGACCCTTACTTTGTACGCAGCTCCAACCCGCTGAATAAAGCCCGCTGGATGATATCTTGGCAGGCCATATCCGGAGCGATGAATACGACAAGCATGCAATATGCGGAGTTAGCTCCCGAACGTTTAGACATGATAAAGCGCGCACTGCCCACCCACAACCTAAATGCCCGTCCTATTGATATTCTCGAAAATAATAAACCCCGAATCTGGATGGTAAAAAATGACAGACAGATTGTTTTGGGATTATTCAATTGGAACGAACGACAAAACACGCAAATTGATTATAGCCTGAAACGAATGGGGCTGAACGATTCAGAGAACTACGAACTGTTCGACTTTTGGGACAATAAGTATTTGGGGAATATCAAAAGCAAACTATCTCAAACATTAGCTCCTGCATCTTGCAAAGTATTGGCTGTGCGCCCTCGCAAGGTCTATCCACAAGTCATCAGCACATCCCGTCATATAACTCAAGGACTGATGGATGTAAAAGAAGAATCATGGAATCCCGACAAGAGAACCCTATCCGGAACAAGTGCGGTTGTGAAAGGAGACAGATATGAGCTCCGCATTATAGTACCGGAAGAATTTAATATTAAAAGCGCCAAGAGTAACAGCGGTAAAATGTTTATCCAAAAAGAAGGGAAACTAATACGAGTATCATTTACTCCAAAAAAATCAGGAACGATAAATTGGAATATAGAATTCAAATAACCAAAATAAGAGTGTGTAATAAAAAACGAAGAGATTTGGACAAAATCAAAAGTTCTTCAAACAAATTTACGCATACGTCAAAGTATAATGTAAGACCTTTCGACATTATCAAACCTTATTTCACAAATAATCACTTACCTTTGCTACAAGAGAAAGAAACATACCATAAAAAGATTAAAAAAATTATAACACATGAAAAGATTTCTATTATTCTCTATTGTAGCATGGTACATAACAGCCAGCTGTTTCTGCCAGATAGATTGGAAAAATTTTATGTCTCAGCAAGACATGATTTGGACTCGCCTGCCTCAAACTTGGTACGAGGCTCCTTTTATGGGCAACGGCAGTATGGGAACCTATATCTGTAAAGAACCCGGTAAAAATGCTATACGGGTAGATGTCGGTAACAGCATGGTGCATGACCATCGCACAAATGATAGAGGTGTCTACGGAAGATGCCGGTTGCTTATCGGCTACTTCCTCTTGCATCCTGCAGGAGAAATAAAATCCGGGGATATGAGACTGGATTTATGGAATGCAGAAACTACCGGATGCATCCGTACTACCTTGGGAGAAATAAAACTGAAAGCTTACGTCACTTCCGAAAGCCCTTATATCGTTGTCGAAGCTGAAGCTACGGAAGGTGAGAAGGATTTCACATGGAAATTCTATCCGGAAAATACAGACTCTCCAAGGCAATTGAACGCCATCCAAAGAAATAACAAGAAACACCTGAAAAAAGGATACGTATCGAATCCGGCGTCACAGTTATCCGTACGTAACGGAGTGAACTATTGTTGGCAGCCTTTACTGGCCGGCGGCGGTACAGCCACTGCTTGGAAAGAAATAAGAAAAAATAATACAAGTATCCTTCTTATAAGTAACGCACACTCATATCCGGAAACAGATGCATTACAAAAAGTAGAAACAGCATTGGCAAGTCTGCAAACAACCGATTTGCCCATTCTTCAAAAAGCACACCGGGACTGGTGGCATAATTACTATCCGCAAAGTTTCGTAAGTCTTCCCGATAAGAAAATGGAGAATTTCTATTGGGCGCAAATGTACAAACTTGCATCCGCAACACGCATTGGCGGCGGTCTGCTGGATAACAGCGGCCCCTGGCAAGTGCTGACTCCCTGGCCTAATGCATGGTGGAACTTGAATGTACAACTGAGTTATTGGTCTGTATATGCTTCCAACCGTCTGGAATTGGGAATGCCGCTGGTCAATGCAATCGGCAGCAATCTGAACAATCTGATAAACAATGTTCCCGAAGCTTACCGGAAAGATGCCGCAGCACTGCCTGTCGCTACCGATTTCAATCTGATAGGAGAAACCGTGAATATTCCCGGTACGGAAAAGAAAGCCCAAGTAGGAAACCTGCCGTGGATTTGTCACAACCTTTGGTTGCAATACCGTTTCAGTATGGACGAATCGATATTGAGAAATACTATATTCCCAACACTGAGACGCGCCATTAATTTCTATCTCCCCTTCCTGAAAGAAGATAAACAAGAAAAACTACATTTGCAAAGAACCTTTTCTCCTGAATATGGTATCGCTGAAGATTGCAATTATGACATTGCGTTATTACGCTGGGGATGTAATACGCTGCTTGAAACAACTAAAATTCTATCCATTGACGATGAACTGATACCTCGCTGGAAGCAAGTTATAGAGAAGCTGACCGACTATCCGCAAGACGCAAACGGCATGATGATAGGCAAAGATGTGCCTTTCAGCCGTTCACACCGCCATTACTCACATCTGTTGATGTTCTATCCGCTTTACTTGCTGAATGCCGAGCAAAACGGCAGTAAAGAACTTATGGAAAAATCTGTGGAACATTGGCATAGCCTGCCGGGTAACATCCTCGGATATACCTATACCGGAGCCTCTTCGCTATATGCCGCATTTGGTGAAGGAGACAAGGCTTTGGAAAAGCTGAACGGTTTGTTTGCCCGTACCCTGCGTCCCAATACCATGTATATGGAAAGCGGTCCGGTTATTGAGACACCGTTGTCCGGTGCACAGTGCATACACGATATGTTGTTACAAAGCTGGGGCGGAAAGATACGCGTATTCCCTGCCATACCTTCCCGATGGGGAGATGTGCAGTTCCAGAATTTAAGGACAGAAGGCGCATTTCTCGTATCCGCCAGCCGAAAAGAGGGAAAGACAACCGGTATTCGCATCAAAAGTCTCGCAGGAGAACCTTGCATCTTACGTACGGATATGGTGAACCCGATTGTCAAAGCAGGTAATGTAACGCTTACTCCAATAGGCCAAGGGGAATACTCATTAGACTTAAAGAAAGGAGAAACCGTTGTCCTGACTACCGCAGGGGGAAACATTCCTATGATTAGTCCTGTTGACGGGAAAGGACAAAACTTCTTCGGATTACAACAAGCTAAAAAATAACCGTATGACAAGAAACACCTTACACAAACTCGTATCAGGAAGCATACTGATGTTACTTCCGCTTATGGTTCAAGCGCAAATCGCTTTAAAGAACTGGACAATCGAAGACCACTCAGGCGAAGTGAAAATCATCGTATCGGGCGACACATTAGAAATTACAGCCCCCAAAGGCCTTACCTTATGGTATAACCAACGCCTTACAAGTGATTACGAAATCAGTTATCGTGTGAAAATGTTGATGCAAGGCGGCAAGTATGACCGCCTTAGTGACTTGAACTGTTTTTGGGGTGCCAACGACCCGGAACACCCCGGCAATCTTTTTGCACGCAGCGAATGGAGAAACGGCATTTTTCAACACTATAAAACGTTAAGTTTGTTCTATGTAGGATATGGTGGAAACCATAACTCCACCACCCGCTTCCGCCAATACTTTGCCAAAGCGGCGGATACCAGTGATGCAATAGCCCGCCCTGTTATCAAAGAATATACGGATAAATCGCATTTATTATTCCCGAATAAATGGTACGACATCCAAATCCGTGTGGAAAAAGGAATCACTACATATCGTATCAATGGTGAGGAATTATTCCGGTTAACCATAAAAAACAATGAAGGAGACGGACATTTCGGACTCCGCTTATTGGAAAATCACACGTTATTTACAAACTTTCAGGTCAAAAGTCTGAAGAAGAAATAACTTACAATAAATCTGATTCGGAAGTATTATTTTTACCGTTTTACAGGGTAAAAGTAATACTTCCGTTTAAGAAAATACAGAATTAAAACAGCATTCGACAAAAGTGATACACCTTTAAACTGCGCCAAAGTTCCTTTCAACAATCTTGTACAAGATATTTCCTAAATATCCATATTTTTGTCAACGAACGAAAATAACTAAAAGCTTAATAACATGAAAAGAAACTCTCTGTTATTTGCAACCGCCCTACTCATCGGTCTGACCGGTTGCAAAAACACTCCGGTTCAGAAAGAAGCCTGGATAAGCAACGCACTCGATGCCGCTTCCTATCAATTGAAATTAACCGCCGAAGAACTCTCCGGAACAAACAAGTTGCCACGCTCCATATACTCCGGTTATGATGTAAATTTCCTCGACGCACAGCTACAACGTGAAAACAAAGCGTATATCGACTCTTTGCGTCCTAATCCGGCAGCCTTGCAATTAGGACAAAGACATCTTTGCGGAATTTCCGACTGGACCAGCGGTTTCTTCCCCGGTAGCCTTTGGTACGCTTATGAAATGACCGGAGACGAGGAATTGAAGAAACGTGCTGTCGAATACACTAATATACTGAATCCGATACGTGAGCTGAAAGGTACCCATGATATAGGTTTTATGATGAATTGCAGTTACGGCAATGCTCTCCGCCTCGCTCCCAACGATACCATTAAAGCCGTACTCGTGGAAACGGCGGATAATTTATGCGCTCGTTTCAATCCGGAGATCGGTTGTATCCGTTCATGGGATTTCGGAGCATGGAACTTCCCCGTAATCATCGACAACATGATGAATCTGGACTTGCTGTTCAACGTATCCAAGTTGACAGGAAACGAAAAATATAAGAATGTGGCTGTAAAGCATGCGCAAACCACCATGAAAAATCATTTCCGTCCCGACTATACTTCCTACCACGTAGTCAGCTACAACAACGACGGAAGTGTGGAAATCAAACAAACGCATCAGGGTAAAAATGCAGAGTCAGCTTGGTCGCGCGGACAAGCATGGGGAGTATACGGCTACACTTCTTGTTATCGTGAAACTCAAGATACCGCTTTCTTACAGGAAGCTGTTCATATCGCCGGCATGATTATGGAACGTGTAAAGACAGACGACCTTATTCCTTACTGGGATTATGACGCTCCGGCAGGTGAAAAGACTCCGCGTGACGCATCGGCTGCCGCCGTCACCGCATCAGCATTTTTGGAACTCAGTACATTTATACCTGACGGAAAGAAATATTTTGACTATGCGGAAACGATTCTGAAAAATCTCTCAAGTCCTGATTACCTGTCGGCAAAAGGCAGTAACCAAGGCTATGTACTGATGCACTCCACCGGTTCGTTACCGCACGGTTCCGAAATCGATGTACCGTTGAATTATGCAGACTACTACTACCTGGAAGCGCTGAAAAGATACATAGATTTACAAAACAAGGGATAAAAGTTAGGTAAAAGGTTGTTTTTTATTAACTTTGACGAACGGGGATAATCGTTTATCCTTATTCTCTATTTATAAACGCATCTAATACATACTGCAAATGTCAAAAATAAAAAGTCTGTTATTGACAGGTTCATTACTTATCACAATTATCTGTACCGGTTTTTCCGCCAACGCTACAGAAAGACATCTTCTTGAGCAAACCATTTCTTATGAAGACTTAGGAACCGCCATCCTCTACCACCAAAGCTGGGTGGATTATCCTAAGTATACCGACCGTAAGTCCTGGCAAGAGAAAGTGGACCCGGAAATCAGAAAGATTATCATCAAAAACGGAGAACAAGCCTTGAAACACGAATGGAAACCCGACCTCGCTTCCGACTACCTTGCTTTTAAACGTACCGGTGAAATCCGTACCGGACGTGCCAACCACAAAGCCTTGCAAGCCCTTACCATCGCTGAATTGGTAGAGGGACAAGGAAGATTTATGGATGCTATCATAGACGGCGTGTGGTTTCTGTGCGAAACCTCTTGGATACACTCGGCACACCTCGGTTTTCAGAAAGACCGCTCCGGACTTCCCGACCGGAATGAACCGACCATTGAATTGGTAGTAGCCGACATCGGCGCACAAATGGCATGGACCTACTATTTCCTGAAAGACGAATTCGATAAAACAAGCCCTCTCATCAATGAACGAATTGTAGAGGAAGTCAATAAAAACCTGATAAATCCTTACTTCGCACGGGATGATTATTGGTGGATGGGATTCGGCGGCCAGCAAGTCAATAACTGGAATCCATGGGTTAACTACAATGTACTGCAAGCACTGATGCTGATAGAAAGGAGCCCGGAACGTATCCAACAGGGAGTGTGGAAGCTGATGAAATCTACAGACTTCTTTTTCAGCATGTATCATGAAGACGGTGCGTGTGACGAAGGTCCCACCTATTGGAGCGGAGCATCCGGCTATGCCTTGAAGTTTTTGGATTTATTGGCTAAAGTAACCGGAAATAAAGTGAACATATTCAGCTCCCCGCTCCTGCGCAATATGGCGCAATACATCTACCGGGTACACATCGGCGGTAATTATTTTGTCAACTTCGCCGACTCCGCACCCATAGTAAGCCCAAGTCCCGGTATTCTATATCAGTATGGTAAACTGATAGGAGACCCGGCAATGATGAAATTCGCCTCATTGATGGCACGACAAAACCAAAGTTTCAAGAATGGGGTAAACGGCTATTTCGCTTCCGCCTTAGATGAACTCTTTATGTACAAAGACATTATCAACTATCCGCAAGGCGAGCCGCTGATTGGCAGTTACTGGTTTAAAGATACCCAAATTTGTGTAGCGCGTGATACCGAAGGAAAAAGTGACGGCTTCTTTTTCGCTGCAAAAGGCGGGAATAATCAGGAGAGCCATAATCATAACGATGTAGGTTCGTGCATTCTTTACTACAATTCCAAACCGTTACTTATAGATGTAGGTGTGGGAACATATACCCGACAGACCTTCGGACCGGAACGATATACGATATGGACCATGCAATCCGATTATCATAACCTGCCTCTCATTAACGGAACAGCACAAAAGAACGGCAGAGAGTTTGCGGCGTACAATCAACAATACAAAGCCACAGCCAAAACCATATCTTATCAGATAGACATAGCCCGGGCTTATCCGCAGGAAGCAAACGTGAAAAGCTGGACCCGCAACTATACATTGCACAGAAAAAAGGATTTCACAATCACCGACAGATGGGAATTGGCAGCCTACGAAAAACCAAGCATATTAAGCCTGATGACTTGCAACGAAGTTGAGATTGACAACGACAAGAACATCATCCTGACAGGAGAAGCCGGTAAATTCAAACTGGAATACAATAAAAAGCTTTTATCGCCCGAAGCAGATATCATCGAATTGACTGATCCTAAATTAATTCACTCATGGAGCCAGAAAAAGCTTACGCGTATCCGTTTTACAATATTATCGCAACAAACTATCGGTGAAAGCAAACTGATGGTGAAGAAACTCTGATTTTACTCCATACGTAACGTACGGGCATAAAAAAAGGAGTACCGCTGTACTCCAACCTTTGTTAACCTTAAATCTAATACTATGAAAAACACATTGCAAAGATACGGACAATTGAGAAATTTGCAAATTATCCAAGAAAAAAAGTATGTTTTATAACACAGATTAAGAAAAAAGGACGGATATGCAAAAGCATTCCGCCCTTTTTTTAACATTTCCTTTTACGGATTATTCCTCATCCAATAAGATTTCAAGAATCTGGCAGGCAGCCTTCGCTACCGGAGTTCCGGGGCCGAATATAGCGGCTACACCTGCTTTATAGAGGAAATCATAGTCCTGCGCGGGAATCACACCACCTGCGATAACTACAATATCCTCACGTCCCAACTTCTTGAGTTCTTCAATAATCTGCGGAACCAGTGTCTTGTGTCCGGCAGCCAATGAAGAAACACCCACTACGTGAACGTCATTTTCCACAGCTTCACGAGCCGCTTCGGCAGGAGTCTGGAACAACGGTCCCATATCCACGTCGAAACCGCAGTCCGCATATCCGGTCGCTACCACTTTGGCGCCACGGTCGTGACCGTCCTGTCCCATTTTAGCTACCATGATACGAGGTTGACGCCCCTCTTTCTTCGCAAACTTCTCAGCCAACTCACACGCTTTGTGGAAGTCGCTGTCATTTTTACTTTCTGATGAATACACGCCTGAAATAGTTCTAATTACTGCTTTATAACGTCCTACAACTTTTTCGCAAGCATACGAAATCTCACCCAATGTGGCACGAACACGTGCAGCTTCCACTGCCAATTCCAACAGATTGCCTTCTTTCGTTTCCACACATTTGGTAATGGCTTCGAGCGCTTTCTGAACAGCAGCTTCATCGCGACCTTCCTTCAATGTCTTCAGGTTCTGAATCTGCTCCTGGCGAACAGCCGTATTATCAATCTCAAGAATATCGATGGGGGCTTCTTTCTCCAAACGATACTTATTTACACCTACAATAGTCTGTGAACCACTGTCTATACGGGCTTGCGTACGTGCGGCAGCCTCTTCGATACGCATCTTGGGAATACCGGTTTCGATAGCCTTCGCCATACCGCCCAGTTTTTCCACTTCCTGAATCAATTCCCAAGCCTTGTGCGCCAGTTCATTGGTCAGAGACTCTACATAGTAAGAACCGCCCCATGGGTCGACATTCTTGCAGATATAAGTTTCTTCCTGAATATAAATCTGCGTATTACGTGCGATACGCGCGGAGAAATCGGTAGGCAAGGCGATAGCCTCATCCAAAGCATTGGTATGCAGAGACTGTGTATGTCCCAAAGCGGCAGCCATAGCCTCAATACAGGTACGGCCTACGTTGTTGAACGGGTCTTGCTCGGTCAGTGACCAACCGGAAGTCTGGGAGTGTGTACGCAAGGCAAGTGATTTCGGGTTCTTCGGATTGAATTGCTTCACAATCTTAGCCCACAACATACGCGCGGCACGCATCTTGGCGATTTCCATAAAGTGGTTGGTACCGATAGCCCAGAAGAATGACAGACGAGGCGCGAACGCATCAATATCAATACCGGCGGCAACACCCGCACGAAGATATTCCAGACCGTCGGCCAGTGTATAGGCCAACTCGATATCCGCCGTAGCACCGGCTTCCTGCATATGATAACCGGAGATAGAGATAGAGTTGAACTTAGGCATCTTCTGAGATGTATATTCAAAGATATCGGAGATAATCTTCATAGAGAATGCAGGCGGATAGATATAAGTGTTACGCACCATGAATTCTTTCAGGATATCATTTTGGATAGTACCTGCCATTTCTTCCAGCTTAGCGCCCTGTTCCAGACCGGCATTGATGTAGAATGCCATAATCGGAAGTACCGCGCCATTCATAGTCATAGACACTGACATCTTGTTCAAAGGAATACCGTCGAAAAGCACCTTCATGTTTTCCAGTGAACAGATAGATACACCTGCCTTACCAACATCACCAACTACACGCTCGTGGTCGGGATCGTAGCCACGGTGGGTAGCCAAGTCGAATGCAACGGACAGACCTTTCTGTCCGGAAGCCAGATTACGGCGATAAAACGCATTGGACTCCTCGGCAGTAGAAAACCCGGCATACTGACGGATAGTCCATGGACGCAAGGTATACATTACAGAATACGGACCGCGCAGATAAGGCGGAATACCTGCCGCATAGTTGAGGTGTTCCATACCTTCGAGGTCTTCTTTGGTGTAAACAGGCTTCACTTCAATGTGTTCCGGAGTTTTCCAGTCAGCTTTGATGCCGTTAGCTTTTTGCCACTCAGCACCATTGGCAGGCTGAAAAGCGGCATATATATCTAAGTTTTTAAAATCTTTTCTCATCTTCTTAAAAATGATGAACAAAGAATGACGAATGAAGAATTACCATGCGGAATAAATGCTCAGCCTATTCTTCATTTTTCATTCTTAATTCTTGATTAATATCTTGTTGAATTCCTTTAATGTTTCCAGAACGTTGACACGAACATGGATAAAGTTCTCGATGCCTGCCGCTTTCAGCTCGTCCATGCAGGCAGGAGCACCGGCAACAATGAACATAGCGCGACCATTCAAAGCTTTGAAAGCAGGAACGGCATATTCCGCATATTCATCATCGCTCGAACAGAGAACCACAATATCGGCTTTAGCTTCCATCGCTGCTTCCACACCCTCCTCTACGGTCGGGAAACCGAGGTTGTCAACAACTTCATATCCGGCGCAAGCCAGGAAGTTACAAGAATATTGAGCACGTGCCTGGCGCATTGCCAAGTTACCGATAGTCAGCATAAACGCCTTAGGACGCTTGCCCGAAGCTTCCGTTTCCAGACGCAATGCTTCAAATTCGCTGGCGGCACGGTCGAAGTTCAGTGAAGGAACATCCTTTTCGCAAGTGCTGTGTCCGCCACAGCAACAAGAGGCTTCCAAAGGTTTCTTGTCGCCCGCCTTTTCGTTGAAGTTCGGGAACTGGTTAGTACCCAACAACGCTTCCTTACGCTTGGCAACAGCCGCATGACGAACCGTATTGCTTTCGTTCACGGCTGCCTGTACCTTACCGGATTTTACAGAGGCATAGAAACCGCTCTCTTCTTCCACTGCAAGGAACAGTTCCCAAGCTTGCTTGGCAATAGCCACGGTCAAGTTCTCGATGTAATAAGAACCGGCAGCAGGGTCAATCACCTTGTCAAAGTGAGATTCCTCTTTCAACAGCAACTGTTGGTTACGCGCCAGACGTTCCGAGAATTCATCGGGAGCGGCATACGTCTTATCGAACGGAACCACTGTCATAGAGTCAACGCCCGCAAGAGCAGCGCTCATAGCCTCAGTCTGCGTACGCAACAAATTTACATGTGCATCGAACAAAGTGAGGTTGAAAGTCGAGGTTTCCGCATGTATTCTCATTTTGGCAGCACAGCGGCATTCATTGTGTTCGCCTTTGTTTTCGCAATCGCGCAGACATTCCGGATTATAAGAAGCTACGATATTGGCCCACAACATACGGGCTGCACGGAATTTTGCGATTTCAAGGAAATAATTGGAACTGATACCGAAATTAAACTTAATCTTCTTGGCTACCAGAGCTGCCGGCAGTCCGGCATCGGTCAGTTGGTTCATGTATTCATTACCCCAAGCCAACGCATAGCCCAATTCCTGATAGATATATGCACCCGCATTGTTGAGTGTCAGCGCATTTACATTCAGCACGCGATATTTCGGAAGAACGGAAGTAGCTTCAATCAAGGCTTTGGCAGTAGCTACCATATCACCTTTCTCTTTACCCTTAGCCAGCATCTTGTTGAAATAATCATAGTTGATAGAACCCTGCAACTTCGTAAGGTCATAGTCTTTCTTTTGGAAATAAGCGACCAAAAGTTCCGCCAACTCCACCACATGTCCCTGGCAGGTAGAGAAGTTCAATTCCACACATTCCGCGCAGATGTCTTTCAGCAAAGTCTCGATATACTCCGCACTCAGTTCTTTGGCTTTCACGTGGAAAGAGAGTGAATCGATGCCCTTATTCAGGATATCCAATGCCTTGGCATTGGCTTCTTTAGGACATTCCACCTTTATTTCCTGGCGAACGAACCACTCATTGTTGTTTTTCTTTGTACCTCTAAGGTACGGGAACTCACCGGGAAGAGCATTTGTGGTCTTCAAACCTTCGAGGTCTTCCATGCGATAGAAAGGTTTCACTTTGAATCCTTCATTCGTCCTCCAAACGAGCTTTTTCTCAAAGTCCGCACCTTTTAAGTCTGCGGTTACTTTCTCCATCCACTGTTCCGTAGAAACCGGAGAAAAGTCCGAGAAGAGTTTTTCTTTACTGTCTGCCATAGTTTATTTAAAATTAAAATAGATGAATAGTATTCATTTTGTCATCAAGAGACTTGCAAATATAAGGAAATACTTAAAACAAAAAGGCTTTTTAGAGAAAATTGCACTTACTGATAGCACTATGTTCATCCTTATTCAAGACATATTCCCCGCATACCCCATGCTTTTGCAAAGTTGGTATTACAAAAAGAAAGGCAAACCTTTTGTTACCTCCCCTTTATTAAGTAATTTTGCGCAAAATTTTTAAAGCAATATATAATAAGGTACTATGAACTGGTTAGAAAGTCTTCTTTGGGACCCGACATCCGTTGCGCATATCGTCTGCTTATACGCATTCGTTATATCCGTAGGGGTACTGTTGGGCAAGATTAAAGTTTTCGGAGTATCGCTGGGAGTGACGTTTGTACTCTTTACCGGTATTCTGATGGGGCATTTCGGATTTACAGGTGAAACACACATTTTGCATTTCATCCGAGAATTCGGTTTGATTTTATTTGTATTCTGTATCGGTCTGCAAGTGGGGCCGTCGTTCTTCTCCTCTTTCAAGAAAGGGGGTATGACGCTAAACATGCTTGCCGTAGGCATTGTGGCACTGAATATCGTTGTCGCATTGAGTATTTACTTCATTGACGGTAATATAGACCTTCCGATGATAGTAGGTATTCTGTACGGTGCCGTGACCAATACTCCCGGTTTGGGTGCCGCCCAAGAAGCGCTGAACCAGCTGAACTATACAGGTGATCCTATTGCATTGGGATATGCTTGCGCCTATCCGCTCGGCGTAGTGGGTATCATCGGTGCTATTATCGCCGTGCGTTATATCTGCCGCATCAATCTGAAAAAGGAAGAAGAGCAACTCAATACGCAAGAAACCGATATGAAACACATGCCGCATATGCTGCATCTGGAAGTGCGTAATGAAGCTATCGACGGTAAAAAGCTGATTCAGGTGAAAGACTTCCTGGGACGTTCTTTCGTATGCTCCCGCATTCGTCACGAAGGGCATGTCAGCATCCCGAACCAAGACACGGAATTCCACATCGGTGACCAGTTGTTCATCGTATGTTCCGAGGAGGATGCTGAAGCCGTAACAGCCTTTATCGGTAAGGAAATCCAAGTAGACTGGGAGAAGCAGGATACTCCCATGGTTTCACGCCGTATCTTGGTTACCAAGTCGGAAATCAACGGAAAGAAACTGGGAAGCATGCACTTCCGCAGTATGTACGGTGTAAACGTAACACGTATCAACCGTTCGGGTATGGACTTATTTGCCGATCCTAATCTGGTGCTCCAAGTGGGTGACCGCGTAATGGTTGTAGGGCAACAAGATGCCGTAGAGCGTGTAGCCGGCGTATTGGGTAATCAGCTGAAACGTCTGGATACGCCGAATATCGTTACAATTTTCGTAGGTATATTCCTGGGTATCTTATTGGGCAGCCTGCCTATTGCATTCCCCGGCATGCCAACTCCGGTGAAATTAGGTCTGGCAGGCGGTCCGCTGGTAGTGGCCATCCTTATCGGACGCTTCGGACACAAACTTCATCTTGTAACATATACCACCATGAGCGCCAACTTAATGCTGCGTGAGATAGGTATCGTACTGTTCCTTGCCAGCGTGGGAATAGAGGCGGGAGAGCATTTTGTACAAACAGTAGTGGAAGGAAGCGGTTTATCTTATGTGGGTTATGGTTTCCTGATTACCACCATTCCGTTACTGATAATCGGCATTATTGCCCGACTTTATTGCAAGGTCAATTACTTCACGTTAATGGGTCTGATTGCCGGCAGTAATACCGATCCGCCCGCACTGGCATATTCCAATCAGGCATCGGGTAACGATGCGCCGTCAGTAGGTTACTCTACGGTTTATCCGTTAACGATGTTCCTGCGTATTCTGGCGGGACAAATGATATTGCTGGCAATGATGTAAAGATTAGTTCAAGGAGTGCTTTCAAGCTATAAATAAAATCGGGGAGAAATTTACTATAATTATAGTAAATTTCTCCCCGATTTTATTTATAATGATTATTGAGCTTATTCAGAGGGCTTTTTTATGTGATGATATATTCCCACTCCAACGAACTCGCAAACTACAGTTTCAGTTTCTTCCTTATGAACTCTTCTATATAGCTGACCGTTTCGTCAATACCCAATACGGATGAATCAATACAAAGATGATAGGTAGCAGCCGCTCCCCAAGTCTTATAACTATAATAGTTATAATATTCCGCACGCCGCTTATCCGCTTTATTCATTTTCTCCTCTGCCGCGTTCTCCGAAATAGAATGCAGACGGCATAAACGGACTATCCGATCTTCGCGCGATGCAGAAATAAAGATATTGACACAACGCGGATTATCCCGCAAAATGTAATCGGCGCAACGCCCTACGAACAAACAGGACTTCTCGGAAGCAAGCTTCCGTATCACATCACTTTGCACCTTAAACAATGCATCGTTGCTCAAGCAATTGGTTGCAGGCATGGCTCCGTCACTTATGAACGGAAAACGCATACCAAACAAACCACCTATAATTCCCTGTGAAGCCTTTTCATCCGCTTTCTCAAAGAATTCCCTGCACAATCCGCTTTCTTCGGAAGCAAGGTTAATCAGTTCCTTATCATAAAAATCAATGCCCAAGCGAACAGCCAGCTTCTCTCCGATTTCTCGTCCGCCACTACCCAACTGGCGACCTATATTTACTACAAATTTATTGTCCATAGATATATTTTATGAATGATTGGTAGCAAATATAAGTATTCTCCTGTTAAATATCAAGTTCGGGCAAAGAATCCTCTACTTTTCACCGATTCTCCATAAAACGCCTGTCACCTTTAAACAATTCCGTTATCCTCTCATCAGGGTCATTGTCCTTATATTGTTCCTGCACTTCTTTCAGTAACAGCATAAGTTCGGCTTGTTTAGCAGTATATTCAGGATTACCGTATAGATTATTCAACTCGTGCGGATCATTCTGCATATCATACATTTCCCATTCATCCACATCATTATAGAAATGAATCAATTTAAAATCAGTCGTACGAATACCATAATGGCGTTTCACCGAATGTTCGGCAGGGTATTCATAATAATGGTAATAAGCTGCCTTCCGCCAATCAGCTGGCGCATTCCCCTCATTGGTAAGAACCGGTTTCAAAGATTCTCCCTGAATATCATCCGGAATTTCTACTCCTGCAAAATCCAGGAATGTAGGAGCAAAGTCTATGTTCATAGCTATCGCATTCGATGTGCTTCCCGCCTTGATTGCTTTGGGATATCGGACAATCATCGGCATACGCTGACACTCTTCATACATGAAACGCTTGTCAAACCAGCCATGCTCTCCTAAAAAGAAACCCTGGTCGGAAGTATAGACAATGATTGTGTTATCTAATTCGCCCGTCTTTTCCAAATAATTGAGTAACCGTCCGATATTCTCGTCCACAGCAACTACGGTAGCCAAATAATCGCGCATGTATTGCTGATATTTCCAGCTGATTAACGCATTGCCTTTTAGGTTTCCGTTACGATACTCCGAAATGCGTTGCGCATAGACAGAATCCCATTTGTCCTGTACGGCAGCCGGCATACGCTTATATACCTGATAAAGACGGTTGGTAGTGTCTTTCAGCATTTCCTCACGGGTCAGCAACTTCAAATCCCAGTCATCAGTCAACGTATGCTCAATCGACATATCTTGTTCTTTGGCGGCACGTCCTCTGCCTTCGTATGTATCGAAAAGCGTGCCGGGTTCCGGGAATGTGGTGTTGTTGAACATCCCCAAATGACGGGGCGCCGGCATCCAA
Organism: Bacteroides clarus YIT 12056; assembly: GCF_900129655.1. GTDB lineage: Bacteria > Bacteroidota > Bacteroidia > Bacteroidales > Bacteroidaceae > Bacteroides > Bacteroides clarus. The sequence goes on along the minus strand of NZ_FQWK01000001.1, from coordinate 373,740 downwards.
TTGCGATGGGGAGCTTTTTGATGATACATCATGCAGAAAGGCTTACTCTTGTCCCGATGTTCCAAATACTCGATCGCTTTATCGGTAACTATGTCGGTCACGTAACCTTGCTCCACCACATGCTTACCGTTTTCAATAAAGTCGGGATTATAATAATCGCCCTGCTCATGCTGTCCGCTCAGAATACACCAGTAATCGAACCCTTGCGGTTCGGTTATCAGATGCCACTTACCAATCACTGATGTCTGATAACCTGCTGCCTGCAATAGTTTCGGGAAGGTTTGCTGACTTCCATCGAAAGTACTCGCATTATCAGTAAAGCCATTCATGTGGCTGAACTTACCCGTGAGAATACAAGCGCGCGAGGGACCTGACAGCGCATTGACTGCATAGCAGTTATCCATACGGATACCCTCATTGGCTATCCTATCCATATTCGGAGTTTGGATAAGACGACCGCCATAACATGACATCGCCTGTGTGGTATGGTCGTCCGTCATCATAAAGATAATGTTAGGACGACTTACCTCCTTCTTTGGGGAAGTACAAGCCGAGAACCCGAGGGCGGTAAGGGGCAATAGTGTATATGATAGTCGATTCATAACAACAACATTGTAAAACAATTAACTATTTATTTTCCTCTATTTATCCATTTGCTTTGAGAAAAAATCCATCATCATATCTTTTAATTTTTCTTTAATTTTAAGGTATTCTTTATCTGTGACAACATTGATCGTCTCCAATGGATCCTTTTGATAATCATAAAGTTCTTCCGCATATATTTTTCCGTCATTAAAAGATTGTCTAGTAGTAAAATCATGAGCCCACACAGTATAACGATATCCTTCTGTACGCAAAGAATACCCCATTATTGTTGTGCTGGTATATCCTCGCCTATCAGCCTCTTCTTTTGTAAATTTACGCGGATACTGACTAACAGCATAATTACGAATCCTACTCTTTTTGTTTTCCATTGCCGGAACTAAACTCTTCCCATCAATATCTGAAGGTATACCAATACCCGCTAAGTCACACAATGTGGGATATATATCAACAAATTCCGCAAAAGTATCCGCATTACCTGATGACATTCCCGGTGCAGCTATTATTAATGGCACTTTTGTCGCATTCTCAAAGTTCGTATGCTTATTCCACAAATCATGATCGCCCAAATGCCAACCATGGTCCCCCCATAAAACAATAATTGTATTGTGAAGTGTACCAAGAGAATCTAATGTATCAAGTAATTCCCCCACTTGTGTATCCAAATAAGAAATACATGCATAATATCCATGTATCAATTCTTTCTGCTTTTCTAAAGCCAAACCTGTATGCAAAGATTGATCTGTAAATATACAGAATTCAGGAATATCAGTATATTTTTTCAATTCACCACAACGATGATATGCAAGTTCAGGGCTGCCTTTTGCATGTGCTTGAAATTCAGCAATAGGCATAGATTTCCTATCATATAAATCCCAATATTTTTTAGGTGCAACAAAAGGTAAATGAGGTTTATGATAGCCAACAGCCAAAAAAAATGGTTTTCCTTTCTTTGTCAATGTTTGCAATTGCTGCTTTGCTTTTAAAGTTACAGCTCCATCTACATAAGCATTATCCGGTACATCAAGACACTCTACCGAAGGTTTTATATGAGATAATATATATCTTGCTGCTTCCGCATCTTTCAGACCTTTCTTTTTAGCTTCCATCCCATACTTCTCAACCAACAATTTTGTATCAGGATGTTGATAATATCCTAAAGCAGGATAACCATATGCCTCTGCTAAACATTCCTCCGCTTCTGTATGAGGAATGCTCCATGAATACTCACCATCTTCTTTAATAACATTCGTCGGATGAAAAATCTTACCTATGGCAGTTGTCACATATCCTTTATCCTTAAAATATCCTGGTAAAGTAACTACATTAGGATTGATATCACGAATTTTTGTTATCAAATCATAAACCTGTGTTTTATCCGGACGTAAACCAGTTAACACACTAGCTCGAGTAGCACCGGAAATAGCTTGTTGACAATAAGTATTTTGGAAAACAGTACCCAAAGTAGCTAAACGATCTATATTGGGAGTTTTTATCAGAGGAGCACCGTAGCATCCCAAAATAGGTTTCAAATCATCAACTGCAATAAATAATATATTAGGTTTCTCCTGCTGTTCTTCACGTTGTACACTATAGTCTGAAGATGAGAATGCAGACAACAATAAAGCAATATTTAATGTAGTAGCCATCATAACAATCTAAATTTAGGTAGTTCTATTCTAAGTACTCAATCTGATAATCTACAAGGGTTCTCACACACTATATACGCATTTCACCTATTGATATTCAACAGTCTCAAATTACTTAATACCATCTTCTGTGCCGTTTGTTGTATATACTCAGCTTGTTCTACTTGTAAGCCTTTTATATAGGAAGTTTGGTAAGGTTTCTGAAACATTGTAGAGAAAATTACATTAGCAGCCAAATAAGTACCAAGAGGCGAAGGATGTGTTCTGTCTTGCCAATATAAAACATAATCCGGACGTTCTCTACGCACTTGTTGCCACACCATTCCTACAGGAGCACACCATGCATTATTTTGGTAAGTCATTTCTAGATAGCTCGTTTTTAAACGTTCTTGCATCCCTATGTATGTATCTATAATGGGATAATCAGCAATTGGTGACAGACATCCATCTTTATGTCCCCATGTCATATAAAAAATGACATGGACTTCAGGACTATTAATATGTACCAAGCTATCCAAAATTCGCGCATAGGGATACGTTTCCTGTGCAACAACTTTAGTTGGCTTAGCCGGCGCTTCGCTATGTTCTTGAAGTATTACAAAATCCCATCTACCCTTTTTTATTATTTCTATTTCTTCCTGTTTCTGTAAATGCTTTTTAAAAGAATATCCTCCTCTAATACAAGCCTGATATGATAGTTTTATCTTCTGGGTAGCAGCAATTTTCTGTATATCATCCGGTAACTTATTAAAATGAGTATAACTATTACCTATAAACAAGACCCGGATCGAATCATTTATATTTTGTGCCTTAACAGTACAAATATTGATAACTATACACAATAGTATAAAGAAAAGTTTTCCCATAAGATTAGTTAATAATAATGTATATAAATAATTATAGGGTGACAAAAAACAGCCTTATGATAGTACATTTTGTTTTCGCCACCCTATACTATTTAAAACAGAGTTTATATTGCTAATATAGACTTAATCAATATTTAGGATTTTGTACCAAACTTCCTTTGGTCTCCCGAATCTCATAAGCAGGAATAGGATATAACTCATGTTTACCCGCTTCAAAATATTTACCTGCTGCCCAAACATAAGATTTCAATGTCCCATCAGCAACAGCCGCATTAAATTTCACCGCAAAATCATCAAGAGTATCAGCTAATTTATTCCAACGGATTAAGTCATAACGGCGAAAACCTTCAAAACACAACTCTCTTGCACGTTCAACAAATAAATAATCCTGTACGCTTTTCTGATCAGGAAAATCTGCTGCTGTAAAATCGATTTCAGAGTTTGCCGTAGTAGGGGCATATCCATATGCTCTTCTACGAACCTGATTCAGGCATTCTATTCCCAATTGATCCAATTGACCATCTACCTCATTAACAGCTTCTGCATACATTAAAAGCACATCTGAATATCGTAAAAGTATAAAATTAATATCCATATTTTCCAAGTCTTTCGGAGGACCAGGAATCCAATTTCTACGCCATTTTCCAGGAGCCCATGTATAGCTTTCATTACGTGGTATTTCAATAACCTTGTCATTAGCATCTATTTTAAAGGTAGCGATCGCTGTCTCCCTACGAATATCTCCTACCTCATAAAGATCATAAGCAAAATGAGTGGTCTTAATAAAGGAGTTACCCAAACCATAAGAAGAATTACGATTTATCTCAGGAGAATTATAAGAACCAATTTTACTACTATGGTCATCTTCTCCTGAAGGATTATAGAACTGTACCTCATACATAACTTCACTGGGTTCCATTACATTCTCACAAATATTTTTAAACACCTTCTCATAGCTGGCATTCAAAGAATGACGATGCGAATTAATTAATTCCGCACAGATTTCCTTCACTTTCTTATAATATTCCAAATAGTTATCAGGACGTTCCATTCTACCATTTTGATGTAGTGAATAACCGGCTCGAAACAAATACGCCCGTGCAAGTAATCCCATTGCGGCCCCTTTAGTTGGACGTCCCTCGTACGAGCTAACTTCATTATACCAAGGCAAATCAGCAACGGCAGCTTCCATATCATCTACAATCTGCTGATATACTTCTTCTCTATCTGTACGAGTTACAGCAAAATTCTCAGTCTTATCAGAAGCTGTCAATTTAAAAGGAACATCTCCCCACATACGTACCAAATCAAAATAACAGATACCTCGTAATAATCTTGCTTCTGCAATCAAGCGTTTAAAGGTTGCCTGTGATGTTTCATCTGGTAAATCTACACGATCTTTATTTGCCATAATACGATTTACACGGTCTATTCCTGTATAATAGTATCCCCACGCTTCCTCAAGCCAGTTATGAGATGTATAGATATTATAATGACCTAAGTCACGAGCTGTATGGCCTGTACCGGAACCTTTTATATGGCTCAAATCTGTATCACAGTCATTTACTAACATAAAATGTCCATATGTCATTTTTTGACTTAATACTTCATAAGCACCATTCACTGCTAATTCTAATTCCGACACATCTTTATAAAAGTCTTGTTCATCATAAAAATCATATGGTTTTTCCGCAAGGAAATCTTCACAAGAAGTAAAGAGTAGTACCGACCAGAAAATAACCATAGATATACTAATTAATCTCTTATATAATGTTTTCATAATTTTATAAGTATATAATTTTAAATTTAGAAAGTAATATTTGCTCCAAATACAACTGAAATAGCAGAAGGATAAGCACCCCAATCAATACCAGGAGTTAGTCCATTATTAGCACATGTATTGACTTCAGGATCATATCCAGAATATTTAGTCCATGTATAAAGATTATATCCTGTTGCATAAAAACGTATATTAGAAAGCTTTATTTTTCTGACTAGCTCTTTTGGAAGGGTATATCCCAAAGATATATTGTTAATCTTAAGGAACGATCCATCTTCGACATATCCGGAATGGAAATAAAGACTAGAACTACCTTCAACTGATACGTAATTATGTCCTTTATTGACAGCAGCAAGCTGTGTGGGGTCATTCAAAATATATTCACCTTTATCATTGATCACAGTGAAACGACTCATCGCCTCATCTTTCAATGTATTTCTCCAACGGTTATTAAACTTAGTATAGTACATTTTATTTGCTCCATAGATTTTATTTCCAATGGAGAAATTCAAAAACACACTCAAATCGAAACCTTTCCATGTAAAAGTATTGGTTAAACCACCATAAATTTTCGGATTTGCATTACCTATAACAGTCCTATCATCTTCCGTTATTTCCTTATTACCATCCACATCTTCAAACTTCCAATATCCTGGTTTTGGATAAAAATTCTTATCATAAGGTATTCCTTCTTTTACAATATACTTTTGTTGGGCTGCATCATATGTAAAATCATCTACTGTGTAAATACCCTTCAAACGATAACCATACATCTGCCCTAATGGTTGCCCTACTCGAATCATATAGTCACCCTTATTGAATTCAGATGTCTGAGCCCAATTAGACATTAATTCCATATAGTCCGTATTATACAATGCTTTTACTTTATTCTTGTTATGTGACAAGTTTAAATTAGTACTCCATGTAAAGTCTTTTGTTTGTATATTATGAGTGGTAATAGCAACCTCAATACCTTTATTATTTGTTTTTCCTGCATTAATCATCATCGACTTATATCCAGAAAGTAATGGTACAGGTGCATCCAATAACAGATTCTTCGTTTCAATATTATATAAATCCACACTCAATTGAACACGTTGATTCAAGAATCCCATATCAATACCTAAATTGGCTGTAACATTTGTTTCCCATTGTAAATCAGGATTATACAATTGTTTACTCACAAAACCTGATGCGGTACTTGTACCATTATAAGGAATCCATACCGACCCCATCTTTGATAGGCTCAAATAATTATCAATTTTATTATTACCAGCAGTACCATAGCTTAATCTAAGCTTCAAATTAGAAAAGACACCCAACTGTTTGATAAACTCTTCTTCCGATGCTCTCCATGCAAATGAGGCAGCAGGAAATACTCCCCACTTATGATTTGATCCAAACTTACTGGAAGCATCTGCACGTAGTGAAGCTGCAAAAAGATACTTTTCTTTGAAATTATAATTGGCACGCATAAAATAAGATAACATTTTATCGCTTTCAAGACGTGTAACAACTTTGTCAGGACTTGCTCCTAAAGACATATCAGCCAAACCAAAATTAACTTTCTCAAATTGGCGAGCACCCGACCTCAGGTAATCAGTTTTATACTCTATAAACTCTTGTCCGCCAACCAATGTCAAATGATGCTCTGGAGTAAATGACTTATCATAGGTAAGTACATTGTTATACATGAAACTTTGTTGTTCTTCTAACTCTTTCCAACCATAAGGAGCTCCAGCATTTTTTGCTTGTTTTGACCTTTCTGAATAGAATACATCCTCATTAATTGTACGTTTACGAACTCCCACAGTACCACGATATGACAAATCTTTCGTTATTTTTATTTGTACATCCCCATTAATGGAAAGAATACGATTACGCTTCTCGATCTGTTCACTTTCGATAGAAGCAATCGGACTTTGCATCTGACTGGCACCTTCCAGCATTAATACAGGGTCATCATCATCAATTAATAATTGTGCATCATTTCCACTCTTACCAATAGTCGGCCTGTATTGAATTACATGCTGCATACGACTATATGAACCACCTTCCTGAAGACTACCTAATCCAGTAGTTTTCTCATCAATATAGCTAACATTTGTTGAAAAATTAAGCCATGAAACGGGCTCCTGATGAAGTTTCAATCGGAAATTATCTCTTTTTAAACCACTACCATACCATATACCTTTATCATCATTGCGAGTATATGTAACCATATATTGTGATGTTTTACTTCCACCACTAATCGTGAATTTATGCTGCTGAGTAGTTGCGGAATGGTTCTCAAAAACTTCTTTTTGCCAATCTATTCCTTTTCGGTTACCATATAATCCATTAAATTCATCCCAAGTACCATAAGTAGGAATTGTATAATCACGCATAATATCAGGTTGATCGATAGCACGTTCATACTCCAACTTTACAAAATCATCTACAGCAAGTAAATCATATTTCTTATTTACTTTCTTGAATCCAACATACATGTCATAACTGATATTAAACTTATCAGCTTTACCACCCTTTGTAGTAACTAAAATTACTCCATTAGCACCCCGGGCACCATAAATAGCAGTAGAAGAAGCATCTTTTAAAATATCGATAGACTCAATATCACTAGACTCAATTCCTTTTAAACCGTCTTCACTAGGAAATCCATCAATTATATACAGAGGTTCATTACTCTGGGTAATAGAAGTACCTCCGCGCACTTTTATTGAGACATCCGCATCCGGTGAACCCTGAGAGCGAATTACTTGCACACCAGCCACTTTACCACTCAAAGCTTGAGTTACATCTGAAATGGGAACAGCTGCCAGTTCTTTAGAGCTCACAGAAGACACAGAGCCTGTTAAATCTTTTTTCTTAACGGTAGCATAACCAATCGTTACCACTTCATCCAACATAACAGCATCTGCTTCCAAAGTAACATTAATAACGCTCTGCCCATTAACCTTTACCTCTTTGGATGTCATACCTACATAAGAAAACACCAAAACATCTTTTGATGCGTTATTAACTTTCAAAGAATAGTTACCATCTACATTAGTAACAGTTCCTACACCGGCAGCCCCTTTCAAAGTGACACTACCACCAATAACTTCATATCCCTCACTGTCAACAACTTTACCAGTAACTACTATACTTTGTGCATACGTAGCCATAGTGACAAAAGCGAGGATACCCACAATCACTCCTTTAATTTTGTGCATAATCAAATAATCTAAGGTTTAACAATCAGAATAAATTCTTCAAAAGCAAACATACGACATGATTCTAAAAAAGATTAAAAATAATGTTTTGTATTTCTACACTTTTTTACAAATCAAATATCAATATTGTCTATTAAGTAATATTTTTGTGCAAAACACACTTTATACACGCTCTGCACAGTGATTAACAAAGTCAATTATTTTTGCCATATTCAGTTGGAAGACATCCAATATACTTTTTAAAACGGGCAGCAAAATAAGAAGGTGTATTATATCCCACCATAAAACTAATTTCAGAGACCGTATACTTCCCTTCTTTAAGTAATTGACAAGCACGATTAAACCGTATTCTATGAATAAAATCAATAGCAGATTTACCAGTTATTGCTTTCAATTTTAAATGAAGATTAGACCGACTCATATTCATCTCGCTGGCAAATTGTTCCGTAGAGAATTCTACATTACTCATATTTTTCTCAACGATAGCAATAGCCTTTTTCAAGACCTCTTCATCCATTACATTATTCGTAATCTTTTCCGGCTCTATCTCCAGCGTTTTGGAATAGCGTTCAAAAATACGATAACGAGTACGCAACATATTTAAAATCTTAGCTACCAGAACCTCCATTGAAAACGGCTTAGGAATATAATCGTCTGCTCCTACTTGCAATCCCTTTAATTGATATTTAATATCTACTTTTGCAGATAACAAGTACACAGGAATATGACAGGTTCTCAAATTCTGCTTTATTAATTTACAAAGTTTGACTCCATCCATTATAGGCATCATAACATCCGAAAGAATTAGATCCACATCATTGTCTTTCAACAGCTCTAATGCTTTCTGTCCGTTCTCCGCTTCTATTAAATTAAATTGGACAGATAAACCATTGGACAAATATTGACGTAATTCCTCATTATCTTCTACAATAAGAATCGTTCCATGTTTACCACTTTCTTCTCTCTCACTAGAATCCAGTTCTACGATTTCCGTATCATCCACATACACATCATGCGCATTCGTTGAATAAACACGTTGTTCTTCCGGTTCTCTACTACCTCCCAATAACTCTTCAGTACTATATGCCGATTTATCTTGAGGAATATAAATCGAAAAAGTAGACCCTTTTCCAACTTCACTTACTAATGTAATTTGTCCATGATGCAATTCAACCAAACGTTGAACCAAAGATAGGCCAATACCACTTCCCTCATGTCCATTCTCCATTTGATAAAAACGTTCAAATATCTTCTGCTGTTTATCATCAGGTATACCTACCCCTGTATCTATAACCTGCAAAACAATATACTTATTCTCTCTATACAATTTAACAGAAATACTTTCACCTTCTTCTGTATATTTAAAAGCATTAGATAATAAGTTGTTAATAATTAAATCTAAATAAGTACCGTCAAACAATACTTCATCATCTTGTAATTCTGAATAGAAATTATAATCTATATCTTTCCGTTTTGCCAAACTCTCATAGTTCAAAAAGTTACTTAACACCCTTTTGTATGCATTGGCATATATGGGCTTTAACTCAAAAATGCCCAATTCAGCCCGCCGATAATCCATTAATTGATTTACTAAATGTAGTAACCTTTTCGTATTCCGTTGAATATATAACAGCTTTTCACGTTCCCAATGTCCGGCAACACCGCTAAGAAGCTCTTGTAAAGGGGCTACAATTAAGGTTAACGGAGTTCGAAGTTCGTGCGAGATATTAATATAAAAACGAATTTTCATTTGACTGATTTCCTCACGTCTTTCTTTATCTAATCTCTCCATACGAATTTCTGTTTGCATACTTTTACGTAACCAAAAAAAACGAAAGACAGCTAATATCAATAAAACAAAAGACAAAACAAAAACAGAAAGAGCCCACCAAGTACAATACCAAACCGGAAGTACCTTAATGTGAAGGGCCGCCATCTCTTTACTCCACTTGCCATCATTATTTGCGGCTTTTAACAGAAATATGTAATCTCCTGCAGGCAGATTAGAGTATGATACCGGGCTGATATCACTTTGTCTATACCACTCTTTGTCATACCCCTCTAATTTATAAGCAAAAGTATTATGTTTACCTGCTATATAATTAGAAACGACAAATGAAATAGAAAAAGAGTTTTGAAAAGATCTCAGTGTTATAGAATCTACACTTTCTATATTCTCTTTAAGGATTCCTGTTTCATCATTTGGCAGAACCTCCTTATTGAATACAAAGAGCTTATTAATAACAGGCTTAGGGGTATACGGATTGTCTATTAACGTCTCTGGACGGAATGAGGTTATTCCATTTATTCCACCAAATAACATATGTCCGTTACTGACGCGACAATAGGCTCCAGCATTAAACTGGTTGCTTTGCAAACCATCAACTATCGTAAAGTTACGCAATTTTCGACTATCCGGATTAAAACAGCTCAGACCTTGATTAGTACTTATCCACAAGCGTCCATAACTATCCTCCAAAATCCCATAAATAACATTACTCGGCAAACCGTTATCTGTTGTATATTGCAGCGGCTCTTTATTTCCTTCTCGTAAGACAAAAAGTCCATTGCGAGTACCAACCCATATATAACCGGATGAAGATTCATAGATACAATTCACAAAAGACTGTTGCAATACTGAAGTTATATGAAAATCAGTATTAGTCAACAAAGATGTATCCAATTGATTATATACAGAAAGCCCCATTTCACCACCAACCCAAATACGTCTTTTAGAATCTCGAAACAATAAACGGTTATATTTTTGAATAGGATTTCCCTTTATATCTTTATTTATAATAATTGATTTTTTCCGAGTAATATCAAAATAAAAAAAACACTCTAATGAAACTATCCAAAGCCCGTCACTCTCATCTGATATAATGGAGTAAATATTATTACTTGGTAAATCGCTATTTTGCTGATTATAAAACTCTTTCTTTCCAGTTCTACGATGCAACACCATCATTCCACCAGCATGTGCACCTACATATACTTTGTCAGCCAATTCATCTACATATACAGTTTTAATATCTTTAAAAGGAACACCTGCAGATGTATCCGAATTAAATAAATAATTCCTATAAGATCCGGTCGCATTATCATAAAAATTCAAACCACCATCACTAGTACCAATCCATAAATTATTTCTTTTATCTTCCACAATGCAACTAACAACATTATCACTAAGCGAATTAAAAAAGGGAATATGTTTTATCTGTTGAAAACGATTACATAAAGGATGATAATAGTTCAACCCGCCCCAATATGTCCCCAGCCACATACCACCTTGTGAATCTCTGAATATACAACGTACGGAATTTTGAGACAAAGTTCCAATTTGAGACATCGAGCTTTCTATTAAAGAGAAACAGTCTTGTCCTTCTTTATATATATTCAATCCGCTATAAGTCCCTACCCATAAACGATTTTCTTGATCTAAAGCAAGTGAGCGTACATAATTGGAACTCAAACCAGATGTTTTATCTTCGTAACAATAGTTCTTTAACTTTTTAGCCTTTAAATCATACATATATAGACCGCTTCCTTCGGTCGCTATCCATATTCTATTAAACATCTGGCATAAAATTCCATGTATCCGTGCCTTAATTGGTAGCTCTACTAACTTTTTCAACGATCCATCTCGTAAAAAATAGGTATATACCCCACTCTCTGTACCGATATAAACACAGTCCCCCTGCCTGACTAATGCAGAAGGTTTCAGCAGATGCAAAGCGGTAGACAGAGTATCACTCATGAAATGTCCGCCTTTCACATCAAAAAGCAAGATACCCTCCGCTGTTCCAATCATCAGCCAGTCCTTCTGTAAAGGCACAATATTCATGACAGCCACATTTTGTCCCCTTTTCTTATAATAGAAATTAGAGAACTCATTCTGACGACGGTTATAAAGCGACAAGCCGTCCCGTGTTCCTATCCAGATACGATTATCGTCATCGATAACAACGCAACGGGTAATATCATTCGCTATACTCTTGGGATTCTTGTATTGATGACGATAGACCGTAAAATTATAACCGTCGTATTTATTAAGGCCGTCATAGGTGGCAAACCATAAATTACCTTCTTTATCCTGATTAATTCCAAATATTGTACTATGCGACAGTCCATCTTCCAAACCTATATGCGTGAAACGCATTCCATCGATTTCATCGGCAAACCCGATACCGGTAAATAACATTCCACATAGCATTAGTAAAAGTCGAAATATCTTCATATATTATATTATTAATACAAGGCAAAGAAACAAAAATATATTAATTATATATGATTTTAACTATTATTTTTTTACTTGGGCTTTCAGGGAATACTTGCAGGGGAATAAAAGAAAAACCCGGTACAGGATTAAATATACGCCCGTCCGCATCAGTCGGAGCCACCTTCAAATGACCATTTACACAGGAGATTTCCAAGGTCCCGTTCTCTTTTCGGATACGCATATTCTTAGAGCCAACCTCGGTAACATCCGAAGGTGAAGCGATTACCGGCAAAACCATATATGCGGAATAAGGACAATGGTCCATCTTTATGGTTACCCCCTGTTTAGAATAAATATAGTCCATACTCACCGGTATCGAACCTTGGATAGGAGTTTGCTGGTCAATATCTACCAAATGCGTATTAACATGGAAATTATGCGTATCTTTTTCTTTAGTATACGTAATATCCGTATCCAAGTCATCGAGATTGCTGTAATTTGTTCCGTATTGCACCATTTCGACCCGAGGAGTTCCGCTCATTAGATACTTCCGGCTATTACTCTGCATATTAGGCGCTTCTATCAATGTATACTGATTCATTGTAGCAGCGAATACAGGACCTGCTTGCGCATGCCATAACAATGAGACGGCTCCTCCCATAGGATGAGTTCCTTTTACTTTATATTCAGCATCATAACCCGTAAATGTAGCTCTCCACGGACCTTCCGCAACCAGCCATGTACGAATATCCCGGAAGAATTTCACGCCATATTCCGCGTCGCGCGGCAACGTTTTGTTCGGTGTGGCTTTAACAGGCGGCAACTCCAGAAACGCGGTCAGAGCTTTCGCATGTCCGAAGGTGTGATGAATACAAGCCGGAATCCCCGAAGCGCGATAATCCCGACCGGCATGAAGCAGTCCGTCAACCGTTGATTTTCTCAACAATCGCACGTTACGGCGGATAGCTTCCAGATATTCGGGATGGCGGTCTGCCAATGCATAATAGCCCCCCATAAAACCATCACTCGTACGTCCGCCCCAATACGTCCACTTGAAGCTACGCGTACCCCAGCTGTTATCCCACGCTCCGTCGGGTAGCATAAATTCCAGATGGGTATTCATCGAACGTTCCACGATAGCCAACAACTCCTGATTATCCGCCATAAGCGCATAATAGGCCAGATTAGGCAATGATTCTTCTATGTTATAGCCCAAATCGACAGGAAGGCAACCGTTTTTTGTAGGGCTCCAAATCTTAGGTCCTTCACCATATAAGAAACAATCATTCTCCGTGAAGAAGTTTTTCAAGTCCGAGGCTACTATCCGGGCTTCTTCCTGAAAATCAGGACGGTTAAACATTCCACCAAGGGCTTGCAGGGCATAAGTAACCGAAGCTGAATAATTCACATTATTCAAACGTTTCATTTTTCCCTGCATACGACGGCTGTACATTTGAGGATTTTTCATCATGAATTCACCGGCTTCCAATAATTGTTGCTTCCAGTGATTCCGGGTAGAGTCATCCAGCAAATGTCCATGATAGTGCAACGCCTCATACAAAGCGATAGCGGCAAAGACGGTTGTACCGCTCCAGTCCGATACGTGCACGTCATTCATCCATGAGCCGTCCGGACGATGCACATTTTCCATCCAGGCCATTAAACGCTTGGCCGCAATCAAATATTTATCATTGCCGGTCTTATCCGCCAGATACATCAAAGGCAGCACGGCGTCACCTATCCGTCCGTGAATACGGGCACACGCAGGGCACAGAATACCTCCGTCAAGCGCCGGATTCAGCTCCGCGCATTGATAAGTCAGCAGAGTATCCACCCACTCCACCAACAAATTTTCCGCTTCATTACGTAAATCACTGTCTGAAAAAACGATATTTTCGGCACGTACCTGTCCGGATAAAGACAGCACATAAAGCAGTGCTGCAAAGAACACATTTCTCATACTATTAACATTAAGATTTATTTTTCAAAAGTAAAGCTTTCGGCTAATATTCGGCCATTCTTTTATCCAATACCCCGCAACATCTGTCCAGAACCAGCCGCAATATTGTTCAAATCCCGCTAAATTTGTCGAAAATTAGCCGATAGAAACAATATTGACAGCATTTTGTACACAAAAAAGCGTGTATTCCCCTTGAATGTCCTACCTTAGCGACTGTTAATAAAAACTGATATAGCATGAAAAACTTACCTCTATTAATGTGTACTGCTTTCTGCGGGTTGCATACGGCCCAGGCGGACGCAGCAGACAACAAAAAAAACGAAAGGCCCAATATCCTTTGGCTCACCTTCGAAGATACCAGCGCTTACGAGTTCGGTTGTTACGGCAACAAGGATGTACACACCCCCAATGCGGACAGTCTGGCTGCTCACGGCATACAATTCATGAACGCGTGGTCGGTGGCTCCGCAAAGCTCTGCTGCACGCTCGTCGCTTATTACGGGTTGCTACTCCTCGACCTACGGCATGGATGTCCATCCTGTTTCATACGATACTCCGGCAAACATCTTCTTCCCGCAATGGCTGCGTGAGGCCGGATATTACTGCACCAACAACAGCAAGACACACTACAACTCCACCACGGATAACAAAAGCTGCTGGGACGAATGTACCACGAAAGCCTCCTACAACAGTCCGCAGCGCGGCAAAGACCAGCCGTTCTTTGCCGTATACAACACGGTAACCTCCCACATGGGACGCGTCCGCACTTTCCACACCGACGGCCGAAGAGATTATACCACAGAAGGCATTTATCCCGAACTGCTCACCCTGCCCTCCTACGTGCCCGACCTGCCCGAAGTGCGTTCCGACTATGCCGGCCATCTGGAAGCCGTACAGGATGTAGACACATGGCTGGGTTTCTTCCTGAAAGACTTAAAGGAAAAAGGATTGGATGACAACACGATAATCTTCTTCTTCAGTGACCATGGCGGTTGCGTTCCACGCGGCAAAGGCTACTTGTATGAAAGCGGTTTGGAAGTGCCTATGATAGCCTATTTCCCGCCCAAATGGCAACACCTGGCAGGAGAAAAAGCATCCGGAAAAGAATATTCTTTGGTCAACTTCACAGACTTAGGACCTACCGTACTCAGCCTTGCAGGCGTAAAACCGCCCAAGCACATGCAGGGAAAGGCATTATTCGGGAAGTACGCATCCGATGAAAAGCGTGAAATCCAATTCGCATTAGCGGCCAACCAACTGCACCACTTCATGCCGGTACGCGCCGCGACCGACGGACGTTTTAAATACATCCGCAGCTACATCCCTTACCGTCAGTTCGCCCTGCGCAATTACTACCAATGGGGAATGCCGTCCAATAAGGCATGGGACAAACTGGTCTTGGGAGGACACAACACCAACCCCGACTGGGCGCAGACCTTCAACGCCCATCCCGCCGAAATGCTGTTCGACCTCGAGAAAGACCCGGGTGAATTGCACAACCTGTCCGACTCTCCCGAATACGCAGAAGTATTGGTGAAGATGCGCACAGCACTCTCCGACCACATCCGCGCCACCAAAGACCTGGGCTTCTTCATGCCTACCTCTCGCGAGAATGTGGTATTATATGATAAAGTACGCAAAGAGAAATATCCTTTGGACGAACTGTACAATCTTGTAGAATTAGCAGGTACAGCCCATGCGGGCGATGCTCCCGTGTTCGAGAAAGCGTTATCCAGCCAATATCCCGAAATGCGCTATTGGGCGTCCGTCGGTCTGGCGCAACTCGGAGCCAAAGGAGAGCTAAAAACCTGCCCCGCACCCCTGCTTGCCTTACTGAATGACGCAGATCCCTACATAGCCTGTGAAGCCGCCTATGCCGCCGCTTATCTGGGAGAAACCGCCAAAGGCATCGAACGCCTGAACAATCCGGCAAAAGAAGCCGACCGGAAAATCGGTTATTCCCTGTTAGAATGCCTCTCTCTGGATAAGGCCATGCAACCCGCCATCCGCGTTCATCTGGCAGACCTGAAAGACAAAGCCGAAACGCTTCCGCGCAAAGCGAACGAAGATGCCGGCCTCATGGCGCGCGGTATCCTGGTCAATCTCGGTGAAATGGATATAAAGAACCTTCATGGTCCGGAGTCCTACCAATTAGGCCTGAAGCTGAATCACGGACGCAGACCCATGGTGCCGCTTCCAAACTGATGAGCCGGACGACAGGTTCCTCAGGCGCCTTGCGCCTGTGCCTTAAACTTACGGAACTGCCACGTCAGCATTGCCGCCGCTATCAGGCTGGCCAGCAAGTCGGAAATCGGCATGCTGTACCAAACGCCTGCCGCACCGAAAAAGCGAGGCAGAATTATCAGGCAAGGCAGTAACACCACCATCTGGCGGGTAAGGGAAAGAAATATTGCCTTACTCGCCATTCCTATGCTCTGGAAAAAGTTGGCCGTCACCATTTGAAAGCCGATGATGGGGAAAAACATCACTACAATGCGCAATCCCTTTGCCGAGAGGGCAATCAGTTCGGCATCCGACGTAAAGATGCTGACTACCAAATCGGAAAACAGCATACCCGCGACAAAGCCGAAAGTCGTTACCCCGGTCGCATAGATTATCGTCAGCTTCAGCGTCTTGGTGACACGGCCGTATTGTCCGGCTCCGAAATTATAACCCGCAATGGGCTGCATTCCCTGGTTCAATCCCATTACAATCATCACAACGATAAACACCAGCCGGTTGACAATACCGAAAGCGCCGATAGCCAAATCGCCGCCATACTTTTTCAGCCCCTGGTTGATAAGGATTACGATGAAACAGGCCGCCATATTCATCAGGAACGGCGACATACCGATAGCCAACGAATCAAAGACAATCTTACGCTTCAGGCGGAAAATACCGCGATGGAAATGCAGCAGCTCATCTTTATCGCTGAATATCCTGAGCTGCCATATCAACGATATAACCTGCGCCAGAATCGTAGCGACAGCCGCCCCGCGAATACCCCAGCCGAAGCCGTAGATAAATACCGGGTCGAGTATCGTATTGATAACCACCGTAGCGATAGTGGCATACATCGCCTTCTGCGGATGCCCCGAAGAGCGCAGCACCGCGTTCAGTCCCAGATAAAGATGCGTAATGGCGTTTCCGAGAAGGATAATCTGCATGTAGTCGCGCGCATATCCCACAGTCTCGTCGCTGCCGCCGAAAAAGTAAAGAATAGGGTCGAGGAACGCCATTACCACCACCGTAAAAGCCACCCCCAGCAGAATATTCAGTACAAACACGTTACCCAGCACCCGTTGAGCCGTATCATAGTCCTTCTGCCCCAATTTGACGGAAATCAGCGTAGCCGCTCCCACGCCCACCAGCGAACCGAAAGCCGCCGCAAGGTTCATCAGAGGGAAGGTCAGCGCCAATCCCGAAATAGCCATTGTACCTACACCATGACCGATGAAGATGCTGTCCACCATATTATATAAGGAAGACGCCGTCATGGCGATAATTGCCGGAACGGCATACTGCATCAATAATTTACCGATATTCTCCGTACCCAACGCTGTGGGTGTTTTTTGTCCTGCCATACTTTTTACCTGTTTTTCGAGGGCGCAAAGGTACTCAAAATTCGTCAGGTGAGCAAGTATCCCGCTTCGTCTTAAGGAAAAGGCACCCTCTCTCCTATCCGAAAAGCATCAGAGACAGGGATGAAGGAGCGCTCACCCCGGCTTTGAGTTTCATCTCCAGGTTAGAGATATACATCTTCAACCTGGGGATATCCATCTCTAGGTTGGAGATACACATCTTCAGCCTGAAGATAAAGTTCATTCCCTACCTTAGGCAGGCTTTCCGGCGGAGCCGGACTATCTTCTTCCCTACCCGAAGCTATCTTTTCCCAAGACTTTGCCTGATGAATACTTAACAGCCCGCCACAGCGCACACGGCCTCTGCGGTGAATAAATTCCCCTAAAGGTTCGGTATCTGAAAAATGTTTCGTATTTTTGTCCCCAAATTGAGTGAATTATAGCGAAATGAACGTATTAGAACTAAGTGAACAAGAAATCATTCGTCGCAACAGCATGAATGAACTTCGCGCGATGGGCATCGAACCCTATCCCGCAGCAGAGTATGTAACCAACGCTTTCTCTACCGATATCAAAAATGAATTTAAAGATGACGCCGAACCGCGTCACGTAGCCGTAGCCGGACGCATCATGAGCCGCCGTGTTATGGGGAAAGCGTCTTTCATCGAGTTACAGGACTCTAAAGGCCGTATCCAGGTATATATCACCCGCGACGACATCTGCCCGGGCGAAGACAAGGAAATGTATAATACCGTATTCAAACGCTTGCTCGATTTAGGCGACTTCATCGGCATCGAAGGCTTTGTATTCCGCACCCAAATGGGCGAAATCAGCATCCATGCCCAGAAGCTGACCGTTCTTGCCAAGAGCATCAAGCCGCTTCCTATCGTAAAATATAAGGACGGCGTGGCTTACGACTCGTTCGACGACCCGGAACTGCGTTACCGCCAGCGTTACGTAGACCTCATCGTGAACGACGGCGTCAAAGAAACATTCCTGAAGCGCGCCACAATCATCAAGACCATGCGTGCCGTACTGGACGAAGCCGGCTATACGGAAGTGGAAACACCGATTCTGCAATCCATCCCCGGCGGCGCAAGCGCACGTCCCTTCACAACTCACCACAACTCACTGGACATGGATCTCTACCTGCGTATCGCCACCGAGCTGTACCTGAAGAGACTCATCGTAGGCGGTTTTGAGGGTGTATACGAAATCGGAAAGAACTTCCGCAACGAGGGTATGGACAAAAACCACAACCCGGAATTCACCTGCGTAGAGCTGTACGTACAATATAAGGACTACAACTGGATGATGGGATTCACCGAGAAACTCCTCGAACGCATCTGTATCGCAGTAAACGGCGGCACAGAAACCACCATCGACGGAAAGACCATCAGCTTCAAGGCTCCTTACCGCCGTCTGCCCATCCTGGACGCCATCAAGGAAAAGACCGGTTACGACCTCAACGGCAAGAGCGAGGAAGAAATCCGTCAGGTGTGCCGCGAACTGAAAATGGAGATTGACGACACCATGGGCAAAGGCAAGCTGATAGACGAAATCTTCGGCGAATTCTGTGAAGGCACATTCATACAGCCTACTTTCATCACCGACTATCCGGTGGAAATGAGCCCGCTGACCAAAATGCACCGCAGCAAACCGGGACTGACCGAACGCTTCGAGCTGATGGTAAACGGCAAAGAGCTGGCCAACGCATACAGTGAGCTGAACGACCCCATCGACCAGGAAGAACGCTTCAAAGAGCAGTTGAAACTGAGTGAAAAGGGCGACGACGAGGCCATGTTCATCGACCAGGATTTCCTGAAAGCGCTGCAATACGGCATGCCTCCCACATCGGGTATCGGTATCGGCATCGACCGTCTGACCATGCTGATGACCGGACAGGCATTCATTCAGGAGGTATTATTCTTCCCGCAGATGCGTCCCGAAAAGGTTACCCCGAAAGACGCGCCGGCCAAATTTATGGAGTTGGGCATTCCGGAAGAATGGGTGGCGGTCATCCAGAAGGCCGGCTACAACCTGGTTAGTGACATGAAAGATGTAAACCCGCAAAAGTTGCATATGGACATTTGCGGCATCAACAAGAAATATAAATTGGAACTGGCGAATCCGACCGTGAAAGATGTGGAAGGTTGGGTTGAGAAAATCTAAGAAATGAAACTACCCGGTAAGATAGCCATTATGGGCGGAGGAAGTTGGGCCACTGCCATTGCTAAAATGGTATTGGCGCAAGAAGATACTATAAATTGGTATATGCGGCGTGACGACCGCATTGCCGATTTTAAGCGTCTCGGTCATAACCCTGCCTACCTGACGGGCGTCAAGTTTGATACCAAGCGTATCAATTTCAACTCAAACATCAACGATGTAGTCAAGGAATCGGATACACTTATCTTTGTGACTCCTTCTCCTTATCTGAAAGCTCACTTGAAGAAGCTGAAGACAAAAATCAAGGATAAATTCATTATTACAGCCATCAAGGGCATCGTACCCGATGATAACGTGATTGTATCGGAATACTTCACGAAAGAATACGGTGTACCGGCGGAGAACATTGCCGTACTGGCAGGCCCCTGCCATGCGGAGGAGGTTGCGCTCGAACGGCTTTCTTATCTTACGATAGCCTGTCCCGATATAGACAAGGCGGACAAGTTTTCCCGTCGCCTGGCCAGTTCATTCATCAAGACTTCCGTCAGCAACGACGTGGCCGGCATCGAATACGGTTCCGTGCTCAAAAACGTATATGCCATTGCCGCAGGGATTTGCAGCGGCTTGAAGTATGGCGACAATTTCCAGGCGGTACTCATGTCCAACGCCATCCAGGAGATGGACCGCTTCCTGCAAACCGTACATCCGCTGAACAGAAACATCAGTGATTCCGTTTATCTGGGTGACATGTTGGTGACGGGATACTCCAACTTCAGCCGTAACCGTACGTTCGGTACGATGATAGGCAAGGGATATTCCGTAAAAAGCGCCCAGATAGAGATGGAAATGATAGCCGAAGGTTATTACGGAACCAAATGTATCAAGGAAATCAACAAGCATTACCACGTGAATATGCCGATACTGGATGCTGTGTACAACATCTTGTATGAACGTATCTCACCGATGATTGAAATTAAGTTACTGACTGACTCTTTCCGGTAATACGGAAAAAGGAACAGGAAGGACGAAATACAGAATTTAAAACCTATAATATTATGATTAGTTTGAACATTGAAAAGACTCTTGGATTCATTTCCAAAGAAAACGTTTTCGCCTACGAAGCTCAAGTTAAGGCTGCACAAGAAGCATTGGAAAACGGTACCGGTAAAGGTAATGACTTTTTAGGCTGGCTGCACCTTCCCTCTTCTATTACAAAGGAGCACTTGGCAGACCTGAAAGCTACCGCGCAAGTATTGCGTGAAAATTGTGAAGTAGTGATTGTTGCCGGAATTGGCGGAAGCTACCTCGGTGCACGCGCCGTTATCGAGGCTTTGTCAAACAGTTTCACATGGTTGCAAGACAAGAAGTCCGGCCCGGTTATTCTGTATGCAGGACACAACATCGGTGAAGATTATCTGTACGAACTTACCGAATATCTGAAAGATAAGAAATTCGGTGTCATCAATATTTCCAAATCAGGAACTACTACCGAAACGGCTTTGGCTTTCCGCCTGCTGAAAAAGCAATGCGAAGACCAACGCGGCAAGGATATGGCAAAAAAAGTGATTGTTGCCGTTACAGACGCCAAGAAGGGTGCCGCACGTGTCACCGCAGACAATGAAGGCTACAAATCTTTCATTATTCCCGATAACGTAGGCGGTCGTTTCTCCGTACTCACTCCGGTAGGTTTGTTGCCCATCGCAGTAGCAGGATTTGACATCGAGAAGCTGGTAGCCGGCGCAGCAGCCATGGAAAAGACTTGCGGAAAGGATGTTCCGTTCGCGGAGAACCCGGCAGCCATCTATGCGGCTACCCGCAATGAGCTTTACAAAAACGGCAAGAAGATTGAAATCCTCGTAAACTTCAACCCCAAGCTGCACTACGTGAGCGAATGGTGGAAACAACTCTACGGTGAATCCGAAGGTAAAGAGAACAAGGGTATCTTCCCGGCATCCGTAGATTTCTCTACCGACCTGCACTCCATGGGACAATGGATTCAGGAAGGCGAACGTACCATTTACGAGACCGTCATCTCAGTAGAAAAGACCCAGTACTCCCTGCAAGTTCCTTCGGACGAAGCCAACCTCGACGGCCTGAACTTCCTCGCCGGCAAGCACGTAGACGAAGTGAACAAGATGGCAGAACTCGGCACGCAGCTGGCTCACGTAGACGGTGGCGTACCCAATATGCGCATCGTTATCCCCGTACTGAATGAGGAAAGTATCGGCGGATTGCTGTATTTCTTTGAAAAAGCATGCGGTATCAGCGGTTATCTCCTGGGCGTCAATCCATTCAACCAACCGGGTGTGGAAGCCTACAAGAAGAATATGTTCGCCTTATTAAACAAGCCGGGCTACGAAGAAGAATCCAAAGCAATTCAGGCAAGACTGTAATAAATTGAAAATCGGGAGTTGAGAATTGAGAAATAGCTGCGCACAAATAATCATGCGCAATGTCAAGAAGCTGTTTCTTTATTCTCAACTCTTGATTTACCCACCCCCCATTTCTCAATTCTCAATTCTTAATTCTCAATTTACCAAGTGTTCAAAGAATCAATTACCCGCTATTTGAAAAAACACGGATACGCTGATATCCGGCTGAAAGCCGTCCTTTTTGATATGGACGGTGTATTATTCAATTCCATGCCCTATCATGCGGATGCCTGGCATAAGGTGATGGAACGCCATGGTCTGCACCTGAGCAGAGAGGAAGCTTATATGCATGAAGGACGTACCGGAGCCGCCACAATAAATCTTGTATATCAGCGGCAGTACGGCAAAGACGCTACTCCTGACATGATAGAAAGTATCTATGCCGAGAAAAGCGAAGAATTCAACAAACACCCCGACCCTGAACGTATGCCCGGTTCCTGGGAGGTGCTGCAAAAAATAAAAGCGGAAGGATTGACTCCCGTATTGGTAACCGGTTCCGGCCAGCACTCTCTGTTAAACCGGTTGTCCCATAACTTTCCCGGTATGTTCCGGCGCGAACGTATGGTAACCGCTTTTGATGTGAAATACGGTAAGCCCAACCCCGAACCTTATCTTATGGGATTGGAAAAAGCAGGCGTAAAAGCCAACGAAGCCATTGTCATTGAGAATGCCCCTATCGGTGTACAGGCCGGAGTAGCAGCGGGTATATTTACGGTTGCCGTCAATACCGGCCCATTGGACGGGCAAGTGCTATTGGATGCCGGAGCCGATTTATTGTTTCCTTCCATGCAGGCTTTCTGTGATGATTGGGAAATAGTGCGGAAAGAGCTCGCGTCACAAGAATAATCATAAATATTATTTACTTTTTACATCGGCTTTACTTAAAGTTGATAAAGTCTTTATAGACCTAAAATACAGAAAAACAGATATTTAATTTTACACAAAAGATATTAATATTAAAATATTTTAGTTTTCATTTGGATGTTAGATAAAACAATAATAAATTTGCGCCGTCAATATTTATTAATTACTAACATTTAAAATTATGGACAAACTAACTAGAATTAAAACTTTAATCGCCTGTGCTATCGTAGCATTAGGGTTTTCATCTTGCTCAGAAGATCAAACTTCATTGTCTATTGACAATATCCAAGGGAAAGCTATCATCAAAGGAAGCTTCGTTTATGATGATAACAAAACCTCATCAAGCAGTACTGCGGTAAATACCGAAAAGCCCGTGATGAACACGACTGTTTATGTAATGATAAATAACTCTTCTTTTAACAACAACAGTTCCAGTTACGGAGGATATACCACTCTTGAAACAACAACGGATGCCCAAGGTAAATACGAAATCGAAATTCCCGCCGTTGAAAATGGAGTTACGGTTACTATTAAGGCCAAATCATTTGAGGCGCCGTATTATAAAATCAACTCTAACAGCGGTAGCGGCACTACCCAAAATTCTGTTATCGCCAAAGATGCCGTATATAGCTCACCGGAAATAATATTAAGCGACATAAAGCCTAATGATATTATCGCCGCAGGAAAGGCAACATATAACCATGAGGAATTAGATAAAACCGTCTTCAACTATTAATGCAGAATAAATAATAAACGCATGAAAAAGATATTATCCGTCTTTATAATCTGTTTGCTGCCATTAATGGGAGCAAATGCGCAGGAGAAGGCTGCCAAGCAGTATCTTCCGGAAGCAGGAGATTGGGCCATCGGCGTCAATGTAATCCCTTTGCTGAAGCACATCGGTGGTAATAACAACGATACATTCGGTGGTGGTTCGTCTTTTACAAAAGACAACAGTGACTTCAATTTAATACCGGATGTTTCTATTTTGGCCAAATACATGTTGACAGACAACATCGCACTGCGCGCCAACGTAGGTTTCATGTTCGGAGCCGACAAATACAGAGGTTATGTGCAAGATGACAAGGCTCTTTTGGACAATCCTCTGAGTGAAGATAAAATTATCGATGCCTGCCGTGTTAGCAACAACGGCATGAGCCTCAACCTGGGAATGGAATACCGCAAAGGTTCGAAGAGAGTACAGGGCGTGTTTGGAGCAGGTGTCCTTTTCGCCTTTCAGACACAGAAATACACTTACGAATGGGCCAATGAAATGACTACCGTCAACCAACAACCGAGTATTTCTCCTGAATTCAGCGGCAATGGTATATACTCAAACGGATACCGCCCCCTGGAAACAAAAGATAACGGTACTTTCTACACGGGACTTACCGGAAGTGTCGGCGTAGAATGGTTCGTTGCTCCTAAAATCTCTTTAGGCGCCGAGGTTAACGTAACAGCATATTATATGTTCGGGTCCCAGTCCTACCAAAAAACAGAAGGATATAACACCACACTCGGTAAAATCGAAGAAAGAACCGATTTAAGCAGCCCGGGCGACAGAGGTTTCCACATCGGAACAGAAAGCCTTGGCGGTGCCTTAAACATGACATTCTATTTCTAAACTAAGACTTATAATAATAGAAAACTCCCTTTGCACATGGCTGCAAAGGGAGTTTTTCGTGATTACATACAATTCACACCAAATATAAAAAATTAGATTTTAAGAACCAAATAGGCTGATTGTTTGGTTATTTTATATAAAGTAACTACATTTGTTTCGATAAAAATATTGATAGCATTAGCTATTGTTTTGAGGACTAAGAAAACGACCAAATTTCAAAACCAACCTTAAAAACATTAGTTAGTGCCTACGTTTTGGCGTGGGCATTACTCTTGGTATGGTTGGTGGGTGCTTGGTCGTACCTCTTAGTCAAAGGAGTAACCTCACGCCTTTTGCGTGTTTGAAACAATAGGTGCTATAAATACAAAACTATTATTCACCTAAAAATTCATGACATGGCAAATTTTGTGATTTTACTCTTGTTATTCGGTTCATTTATGACATTTATTGCTTTTACTGTTGGAATGTTTAGTCCTAAAACCGTTAAATGTCAAACTCGTGGAAAAGCCGCATTAATTTATCTCTCTGCATCAGTCGGATGTTTCTTTTGGGCATGTGCTGTTATTAGTATGACTACACCAAAATCTGACTCCATAGATGAGATAGACGAACAATATGCTATTGTTGCCGCAGAAATGGCAGATGCCGCAGCAAAAGATGAAGAATACATGCGGTCACAACAAATTACAAAATCAGCAAAAGAAATAGAATCTTCGATAGGAAAGCCTATAAAAGTAGGACATTTCATCTATACTGTACAAAACATTTCATTCCGCAAAAGCGTAGGGGATGAAATTCTGGAAGAAACAGCCGATGGAATTTATATGCTTGTCAACTTATCAATTAAAAATGTCAGCGAAGAAACTCGAACATTAGATGGTTCTTTTTTCGCTGTTACTGATAAAAAAGGAATTAAATATGAATTTTCCACAGATGCAGCCACAGCATTGGAAATGTCCGGCAGAAAGACACTCTTCCTAAAAGACTGTCAACCTAATATCACAACGAAAGGTGTGCTCATTTTTGAAGTTCCGCAAAAAAGCGAATACTATTTGCACTTAATTGGTAGCTTTTGGGGAGAACAATCAGTGAGGATATTGTTAAGATAAAAAGTAATGAATACGGGACTAAAGTTCCGTATTTTTATTTTTTAAACTTTACAAATGAGTGGTCTATGAAAAAGTCGATACTTTCCTTTGTTTTTAATTCCATTTCATGGAGAAATTCCTTGAACGCTTTTATAGGGATTTTCATGTCAGACAAGACTGTTTCTATTTGAAATAATGACAAGTCTCTTTCGCTCTCGTGTATTTTTTCAGTAAACCCTGTTTTTTCATTTTTCACTATGGTGTACGTTGGAGCATCTTCCACAACCGTATACCCTTGCGTCAATATAAAATCAATAAAAATCTCGGTGGGGTAACTGTCTGGAAGTCTATCAGAGAGTCTTTTGTGCTTTTGGGAGTTCGACATTTATTGTTACGATTATTGGTTCTTTAATTTTCGTGCTGTGTATCTTTTCAGTCAGACACACAAGTTCTTCATCCGCAAAGATAGGTGGTTTTGCTGAATTTTCAGATACTTCCCAACCGTAATCTTGCAAATTTTTATATGCAAGACGGTTTTCCAATAATTGAATTAACCATACTTTAGCAGATGCGATAGTTGCTTCCACTGTTTTTCCTTTTGACGCAAAATCATGGGTTGCCGCACAGTAGCTAAGAAAAAAATTCTCTTTGTCTGATTTAAACATCACAAGTTTTACTGAAACTGTTTCCATAAATTGATAGGTTTTATATGTCAGTTATTTTTCTATAACTAACACGAATTTGGTTTTTATCTATGATTTTATTAAACTTTGCTTTCAATGAATCATTTCGGGTATTATAATTAAACTGAAATTCTGCACAATATTTAGAAAGATGTTTTTTGCTTGGTCTATGGTAAGTTCCCATTATTAAACGCTTTAAATGTGACCATGCACCTTCAATCGTATTTGTGTAAACATTCCCTCTAACATATTCCTTACTTTTATGTTTCACCACACTATGCTTATAGTTCTTATCCAATTTGGTATAAGCCCACCACTCATCGCTCATAATATGGGAACCGCTTTTTATTCGTTTATAAATGATTGGTTCTAATGTTTTACGTTTAGTATTCTCTACTGGCATTATAGATAAACGCCCCCCACGTTGTACAACTCCAAATACTGGAGTCTTGTTCTCAGAACCACGACCACGCTTACCACGTTTGCGTCCTCCTATGTACGTTTCATCAACTTCAACTGTACCCCGAAGTTGATTCTCAGAACTACGATGCTCAAACATATATCGCACTTTTTGTAATAGGTAATATGCGCTTTTCTGCGTAGTTCCGATTATTTTAGCTAATTCAATAGAACTGATACCTTTCTTTGATAATGCTATTAAATAGTAGGTAAGAAACCATTTCTGTAACGGAATGTTTGAATTTTCATAAATAGTTCCCGTTCTCACCGAAAACTGTCTTTTACAATGCGCACACTTGAAAGTTCTCCTGTTTTTATAACGGTACACTTTTTGCGCATTGCCACAATGCGGGCAGACTGGAGTATTTCCCCATCTGCGTTTCTCAAAGTATTCCCTACATGCTTCTTCATCGGGAAACTGTTTGAAAAAGTAGAAAAGATTGTAATTTGCACTCATTTTTCACCGATTTTTATTTGAAGTTACGAAAAATCAATGAAAATTCCAAATATCTGAATAACAATATCTTAGTTATTTTTATAGCAATAACTAATAAACCAAAGTAGTATAAAGGTTTCTGAATCTCCTAATGAGCGCAATTTGGTGTAAGAATTGAATCCATAAACCTAAATACAGACTTTGGTTAAAAGAAAAAGAGCCTACTATAAAAGTAAGCCCTCAAATATTCTCCTTCATCCAATCAAGTATGTTACCTTGAATTTTATATGTAGCCCAAGCAGAATCTGTTATGTTTATCACAACTATTTTCCCCTTCCCTTCAATCGCGTCAGACAATTCATCCCTAACCTTTTTGGAAGAATGTGATGTTTTTATCATCCACACACGGGCGAACAACTTTGCCCAATTTGGATAACGCTTCAACCGAGAGCTTATTTTATTATAAGATTCTGTTGAATCATCTAATGTATATGTGACTAAAAATGTACTCATTCTTTTGATGCCTTAAAATAGTAACCGACAATAAAACCAAGAGGTCCAGATAAAACACCCGAAACGGTCACGAGCATATCCTTAAACTCATCAACCTTAAAGCATTTATATACCCCTACCGCAAAAACGATTAGAATAACTCCGAAGAATGCACAAACATATATCATTGCAATCCAACTTCGTGTATTCTCTTTAGGGTCGGAACTAACCTTTGAGCTTACCTCTGACTTATCATTCTCTGCCATATATTCGAATTTTATTTGCAAAAATAAGCAGAAAATCTCATCTATCAGTTATCTTTATTAAAATAACTAATTATACGCCTAATTTGTTTAGGTTATAATTGTATATAATTACGGAGTTTTTTATTTAGTGACCCCGGTGCGATTCAAACGCACGACCTTCAGAACCGGAATCTGACGCTCTATTCACTAAGCTACGGAGCCTTAATTCGGATGCAAAAGTAGAAAAAATCTCCGCATATTCCTAATCTTCACGCGTTTTTTCTATCTGTTTCACACAGAATGCTCTCGATATTATTTTGAGAGCAGCAAAGCAACATACACATACATTTTGTTATTTTTTCACTCAAAATAGAAGCAAGTATCAATATTATTCCTATCTTTGCCGAACAAATTAATAGAAGTTATAGAGATTAAACCTATGAGCTACCTGATAAAACCCGAAGGATATAAACCTTTATTGGACTTAAAACAAACGGAATTAGGTATTAAACAGATTAAAGAATTCTTCCAGTTGAACCTTTCTTCCGAGCTTCGCCTGCGTCGTGTCACCGCCCCTCTTTTTGTATTGAAAGGCATGGGTATCAACGATGATTTAAACGGTGTGGAACGGGCGGTATCTTTTCCCATCAAGGATTTAGGCGATGCGCAAGCAGAAGTGGTACATTCGCTTGCCAAGTGGAAACGTCTGACACTTGCCGAATACCATATAGAGCCGGGATACGGAATCTATACCGATATGAACGCCATCCGCGCGGACGAAGAATTAGGCAACTTACATTCTTTATATGTAGACCAATGGGATTGGGAGCGTGTTATCACCGAACAAGACCGTAATATAGACTTTCTGAAAGAGATAGTCACCCGTATTTATGCGGCGATGGTTCGTACAGAGTACATGGTATACGAAATGTATCCGCAAATCAAGCCTTGCCTGCCACAGAAACTGCACTTTATCCATGCGGAAGAACTCCGGCAGATGTATCCCAATCTAGAACCGAAATGCCGGGAGCATGCCATCGCCAAGAAGTTCGGAGCCGTATTCATCATCGGTATCGGTTGCAAACTGAGCGACGGTAAAAAACACGACGGACGCGCCCCGGACTATGATGACTACACAACTCCCGGCTTGAACGGCCTGCCCGGCCTAAACGGCGACTTACTGCTATGGGACGATGTGCTTCAGCGCAGTGTGGAATTATCCTCAATGGGTATCCGCGTAGACAAAGAAGCCCTCCAGCGTCAGCTCAAACAGGAAGGTGAAGAAAAACGTTTGGAACTCTACTTCCACAAACGCCTGATGGGAGACGCTCTGCCCCTGTCTATCGGCGGCGGTATCGGCCAGTCCCGGCTGTGTATGTTCTACTTGCGCAAAGCGCATATCGGAGAGATACAAGCCAGCATCTGGCCTGAAGACATGCGCGCGGAATGCAAGGCGCACAACATACATCTAATCTGAATATAGCCTGTAAACGATATAAAGTCCCGCAGAGTCTCAAAGGAAAAAGCAAAAACTCTGCGGGACTCTTTGTATACTATGGTGAAATATTTGTATCTTAGCATCGTAAACCACTAACACTTCCTATTATGAACGTTCAAATCGAAGATAGCTGGAAAGCCCATTTGCAGCCTGAATTTGACAAAGATTACTTTTATACATTAACGAACTTCGTTCGTGAGGAATATGGTAAATATGCCATATATCCACCGGGAAAATTGATATTCAACGCTTTCAACTTATGTCCTTTCGATAAAGTAAAAGTTGTGATTATCGGCCAAGACCCATATCACGGTCCCGGACAAGCCCACGGATTGTGTTTCTCCGTAAATGACGGCGTACCCTTTCCGCCTTCTTTAGTCAACATCTTCAAAGAAATCAAAGAAGATATCGGAACGGACGCGCCACCCACCGGTAACCTGACCCGCTGGGCGGAACAAGGCGTATTATTGCTCAATGCCACCCTCACAGTACGTGCCCATCAGGCCGGCTCCCATCAAAACCACGGCTGGGAAACATTTACGGATGCCGCCATCCGCATCCTTGCCGAGGAACGTGAACATTTGGTCTTCATATTATGGGGAGCTTATGCGCAACGAAAAGGCGCCTTTATAGATCGCAACAAGCACCTGGTATTGACATCCGCACACCCTTCTCCCCTTTCCGCATACAACGGCTTTTTTGGAAACAAGCATTTCAGCAAAGCCAATGAATATTTGAAAGCGCACGGAGAGGAAGAGATAAAATGGTAAAGCGGCACCCGTAAATGGAGTTGCGTCAAAATGTATTTGATGATTTTTCAGGTACGGACGACACGGATTGCACGGAAAAAGAATAAAATGAATCCGTGTCATCCGTACCTAAATTATAATTAGTACCACTGGATATTACTCTGCGTCTGGCTTCTCTGCTCCCATTTCAAGTCTTGCAAGATACTTGCGTTGGCGCGGATAGTGAAATTATAATATTTCCACTGCCCGAAAGGAGACAAACTGGCCGACATGCTGAAACAGTGCAGGTCGCGCGTGATATTAAAGGTGGTCTGTACTATCTTCTTAGCTTCAAAATCGTAACCGGAATTAAAGCTGACCGCCCACTTATTGGAAAGTTTTATATTACCGGAAGCGCTCAGGTTATGAGTATAGCGATAGGGATAACGCATCGTTTTCCGGTTGATAGGCTTTGAGGTATCCTCAGATATATTAAAACTATAATTAAAGTTCAGAGACCACGGCATTTTGAATACTTGATAGCCGTCGGAATCGACAGCGGCTTTTTCAACTTTCTTCTTAGGAATACCGGTATCATCGGAACCGTCTTCCGTGCCCTCTCCTTCTTCAGAGGCCGCTTCGTCTTTTTTCTCCTTATCGGAATCGCCGGTACCGCTCAGTTTCTCTTTCCACTTTTTCCACGTATCATTATTAAATGTATAGCTGAAAGAAGAACCGTACCCCTGGAATATACCAAAACGTCCATACGACCATTCCGTACGGTCATTAGGCACCACATTACCATTCTTATCGAATTTATAACCGTATGTTTTGAATGAAGAGCTCATACTGAATGTATAGTTCTTACTCAACTTCAAACGTAAATTCAAACCGAGGTCACTCCAAGGACGCGTTGCGGCAGCCATATTATAACTGATATTGGCGCCCAATTCATCAATCAAGCTAACCTTCTTTACAGTATCTTTCTTACTGCTGTAATATTTCATTTCCAAGTTATTGGATATGCTAAAGGTTATATTTCCCTGTTTGCCTCTTCCCGGCACATCAAATGCTTGTCCCGAATAGGGAGAATACGTCACGGTATCCCGTCTTCCGTCCGCATAATTCCTGATGTAAGACTCGTAATACCCATAGCGTGAAGAACCGAAATCCGGAGCGGCGCTTATGCTCACCGACGGAGTTATGACATGACGAATCTGTATCTTCTTTTTAGGCAGGAATATAGGATTATACATACCGTATATCTTCGTATTGATACCCAAACTGGCATTGTAATTATATACGCGATGGAAACCGTAAATCGTATCGGTAGCCACTTCTTTGCCGCTGCCACCGGCGGCATTGGGATCCCAATCTTTCATCACCTTACGCGTGTACCAACGCTCCGTATAGCTGACAGAAGGAGTTACATTAAAGTATTTGAATAATGTAAAAGTAGCGCTGACCGGTATTTCATGCTTCATACCGTTCTTCCAGTCCTTTATCAGATTGGACTTAAACAGAAGATTGTCTTTTGTCTGAATACTGTTGGTCAAACGTCCCGTATACCGAATCGAGATTTTCTCATACCATCTTTCCTCGCCTGCCGCTTTCTTGCGTTTAAAAGGATAAAGCGTAGACAAAGAGATATTTAAGTCGGGCAAA
Source organism: Bacteroides clarus YIT 12056 (assembly GCF_900129655.1). Classification (GTDB taxonomy): domain Bacteria; phylum Bacteroidota; class Bacteroidia; order Bacteroidales; family Bacteroidaceae; genus Bacteroides; species Bacteroides clarus. Next base: position 341,485 of record NZ_FQWK01000001.1, on the reverse strand, counting down.
GTGACATTGACCGAGGAGTCCCTCATGGTCTGTGCAATATTGGTGGTTGCCGCAACCGTCAGTTTCCTGTCAAAGAAATAGCGGGAATAGCTGACACTTGAGGTCTTCGTATTCTGCGACATGGCATTCGAGTTGTACATGTTTCCGATATTGGTACGTTCATAACTGCTGGTCGCAAAATTCACGCTGGCAGAGAACGTCTGATTCGGATTGGCCTTCGCGTCCTGTCTGTGAGACCAGACAATCTTGAAGTCTTTTGCAACGGAATAATCCGGTAATCCTTTATCACCGGTCTTGGTTACCTGATAGCTTGCCTGGAACAAGCCGGAATATTTGTATCTCTTGATATAATTAGACTCTGCATTCAACGCCCAGGAACCTTTCGTAAAGATATCGGCCCGCAGCTTCAAATCCATCTTGTCACTGATAGCAAAATAATACCCGCCATCCGTCAAACCGAAACCGCGGCTGGAGTCATCCATGTATGTAGGCATAAGGAAACCGGACGAATAGCTGCTCGAGAACGGAAAAAAGAAGAACGGCACGGCCAGCGGCAAAGGAACGTCCTCAACCACCAGATAGGCAGGACCCGTCACAACATTCTTTTTAGGGCGTACTTTCGCGTAAGTCATCTGCATATAAAAGTGGGGATGCTCGTGGTGGTCACAAGTCGTATATCGGCCGCTCTTCATATACAGCTCGTCATTAGTGCCTTTCTTCGCATTGTTTCCGGTCACATATCCCTCTCCCTGCTGACTGACCACATTACTTATAATACCCTTCTTGCTCTTGAAGTTATAGCGAATCGTATTAGTCTCATACGGAGTTTCCCCGTCCTTAAAAACCGGAGTTCCCTTCTTCACCCCCAACGAATCCTCTACCCCATGGGCATATACCGTGCTGCTATCCATATTCATGGTAATAACATCGGCCGCCAATTCTATCTGCTGATAATTTACTTTTCCCTGGCCATACAGATGCGCATATCCGCCTTGGGCAAACACAATAGAGTCGTTGGCTTCATAGGTCACCGGAGCATCCAGAGGCTGCTTTTTCTTGCCGGGGGCAGCCAGCGTATCCATCTGCAAAGAATCGGCTTGCAAGGTATCGCGCACGCCTCTCCTGTGAGAAGACGCAATCCTCTGTCCGAGCGAATCGCCCCGCAAAGAGTCCGCTTGCTGTCTTTCGGGCGGCACAACACCTCGCCGACGACGTTGCGAAGCAGCCTCACCGGAAAGAAGAAGTAAGACGAATAGTAGTATGAATGATATGAATGTATTTGCTTTCAATGGCGTCATTAACTAACAGTTTACGCTTGAAAGGGCAAAAGTACGTAATTTATACGGATAATCTCCCTTTTTAAAGAAATTTAGATTGCTACAAAAACAGTTCGCACCAATGGTCAAAGCGTTGCAGACCGGCTTCGCCATAGCGCTGTAAACTCTTCCGCGCTTTCTCCACGCTTTTTTCCCGTTCCAGATGCGTCTTGGAGTAAAACTTATCGGCAAAACAGACAACCTGCTCCTCCATGCTTACCGGAAGCATATCACGGTGGGGAACAGGCAGATTTTGCGCAATGATATCTTCCAGCGAAAGCCCTGCTCCCGTATGCCTTTCACATACCAAAGCATGACGCGGGTAACCTTCCGAACGCACCAAATCCGCTCCTAAATAGCCATGGCAGATATAAGGTTTATCGCCGAAGCAACAGATACCGTCGGCATCCGTCAGGAATATGCCTATATCATGCAGCATGGCCGCTTCATACAGAAAGTCTCTGTCTAAAGACAATTCCGGATGATTGTCGGCAATCCATAAAGCCTTATCAGCCACCGAACGGCTGTGCGTCAGCAGAATATGTTTCAGTTCATCCGCTTCCGGATAATATTTGTCAATCAACTCGCGAGGGCACATTTTATTTCTTGCTGAATTTATAAACGATGACTTTCCTACGCAAATCACAACTGCGCAAAGGAGTACGATGCACTTCTTCCAACCGGTAGGAATCTTTATTCTCCTGCAAGAACTTTTCCTGTAGCTCATCCGTCACCAATACATACCCCTCGGCAGGCCGCATTCTATCAAAGATACGTACGCGGTCGCCCAAATAATAGTTTATGCCATAGAATTTCACCCAGTCGCCATACGAATATACCGTGCCCTGAGGCTCCAATTCATTCAAGCGTACAGCCAGATGCTTGTCCGACTTCACCGCCAGTATATTGGGTTGGTAAACTCCGTCCAATGACACAAAAATACATAATACGCATCCCGCCGTACCATATAACAGCGAACGCGTATCCGCACGCTTCACCAGCATGTACAGCAGGCAGACAGCAGCCACAAGCGGCAAGAACACAATCAGCCATTTCGGTAATGAAAGCTGTACGGTCTGCAACGCATGCGTAAACGCTATATTCTCGGCGGCGTGCCTGCCTGTGCCCCAAATGCTTTCGGGAATCATTCCCAGACGTACCGCAAAGAAAGTAACGGTAAGCAATATAGCCAATGAAGCAAAAATCCAGGCGGAAATCCTAAACACTTTCGCGCCCCGTTGCACCAATGCCAGCAGGTATTCGGCAAGCAACATTCCCATAAACGGGTAGATAGGCAGTAAATATACGCTGCGTTTACTCTTGGGGATACAGTAAAAGATGAAAATCGTTAAGATTACCACCCACGCAAAAAGCTGCAACGGCGACTGAGAACGGAATTTATTCCACCCTTTCTTCAAACGTTCACCCACGGAAGCCCCTTCCGGCAGGATATGCATCTTTTTCCATTTCAGCCCGAACAAGGAAATAAGCAGTACCAAAGTCCAGGGAATCCATCCCCAAATAATAGTCAGGAAGTTATACCATATCGGGTTCTCATGTGACGCATAGGACATTTTCCGGAAAAAGCGTCCGGTATTCTCTTCCAGCATCAAATTGACAAACGACTCCCCGCCTTGCTGATAAGCCGCCCAAAACCAGACGCCCAAAGGAATGAGGGATAACAATCCGATACCCAGCAGCGAAAAGAAAGTCTTTCCGAACGAACGTCCGCGCAATAACTGATACACACCGATACCCAGGCAAGGAAAGATGGAGCCGACCGGCCCCTTCGTCAATGTAGCGCATGCCATCAACAACACGGCCAGCCAGGGGATTCCTTTGCAGTTCTTCTCGTCCCACCGGAAAAGCAGGCACAATGAAATCACGATGAGGGAAACTTGCAACATATCCAGCCGGCAAGCTACCGCCGCGCGGTGTACTTCAAAAGAAGACAACAGAAGGATAGAGGTCAGGAACGCCGTCTTTACGTCCTTACGTTTGGCAACGAAACTAAAGAAAACCAACTGCATAGCCAGAAAAGCGAGCGCCGACGGCATACGTGCCGAAAACTCCGAGACTCCCCCCAAGACGGATGAAATAACGGCTATCGTCCAATAAAGAAAAGGCGGTTTATAAGCTATTTCCACTCCATAGTTCATCGGAAGTATCCAGTTACCGCTTTCCAGCATGGTATACGCAACTATCGCTTCACGAGGTTCCCCTTTCGAATAAAAAATGGTTTCTCCTAAAAAGGGAACCAATACGAGCACACTTAACAGTGCAATAAACCAGAACGCTATCTTTCTGTCTGACATATATTTTCGTTTTTACATTTTCACGCTGCAAAAATACGAATTATTCTATAACAATACCTAACTTTGCCGCCTCAATGATAGTGTAAACCTAAAATGAAGCAATTAAAAAGACTTCCCGAATTCATACGTTTTGTCATGGTGGGCGTTTTTGCGACCGCCCTGCACTACGGAATATACTTCTTACTGCAAAAATTCATCAATGTAAATATAGCTTACACCCTCGGTTACGTCCTCAGCTTTATCGCCAATTTTTACCTTACCGCCTACTTTACGTTCGGCAAAAAGCCGTCATGGAGCAAAGCGTTCGGTTTCGGCGGGGCTCATTTATTCAATTACCTGTTGCACATCGGACTGCTGAACACCTTCCTGTGGCTGGGACTTTCCAAGGCTATCGCTCCCATTCCGGTATTCGCCATAGCCATTCCGGTCAATTTCTTATTGGTGCGCTTCGTTTTCAAACGAAAAGGTTGATGTACTCAAATCGATGTTTTTTTAAGTAATATTGTTCAAAGCTTCCTTAAATATAATATATTTGCGAAGTATTTATCATACCCACTTGTGAAATGAAGAAAGTAACCTTACTGATTCCGGTCTACAACGAAGAGGCTATGCTCCCCGCTCTCTATCAACGTTTGATAGAGCTTATCAACCGCAACGATACCTATGAGTGGGAAATCTTGTTTATAAATGACGGCAGCAGCGACCAGACGCTCGACGTCATCCGCCAACTCAGACAAACGGACAACAGGGTGAACTTCGTAAATCTTTCACGCAACTTCGGCAAAGAAATCGCCATGCTGGCAGGATTCGACTACACGACCGGAGACTGCTGCGTAATAATGGATGCCGACCTGCAAGACCCGCCCGAGCTCGTAGACCGGATGTTGCAATATTGGGAAGAAGGCTATGACGACATTTACGCCAAGCGCCGCAGCCGTGGAGAAGAGAGCTGGTTGCGCCGCCGGCTGTCGCTTGCTTTCTACAAAATTCTGCAGAACATGAGCCGGATAGACATCCTGCCGAACGTAGGTGATTTCCGCCTGCTCGACCGCCGCTGCGTATTGACGTTAAGGCGTCTGCGGGAACAAGAGCGATACACCAAAGGATTATTCTGCTGGATAGGCTACCAAAAGAAAAGCATAGAGTTCGACCGGGGCGACCGCCTCGCCGGACATTCATCCTGGAGTTTCTTCAAACTATTGAACCTGGCCATCGAAGGGATCACCTCATCTTCCACCGCTCCCTTACGTATCGCCACCGTATGCGGGATTCTCTGCTCTATTTCCAGCTTTATCTACGCCATCTATTTCCTGATAAAGACTATTATATACGGTGACCAGGCTGCCGGCTTCCCCACTTTGATAGTCGTTATCCTATTCTTGGGCGGTATTCAGCTGTTCTCATTGGGTGTCATAGGAGAATACATCGGACGTATCTTCAAAGAAACCAAAAGGCGCCCCGCCTATATCGCATCGGATTATAACGAGAAGAAACTGGGGTACGACGAATAATGTCTTGACATGCTCCTTACCCTGAGGGCTTAGGATTCTCTCTTTCTCTTTTTCCAGAGCTGATAACTGTTAATGATATTCTGCCACAGTACATACGACCCCGGCCCCACGGAGGACAACGGATTCAAATAAGTATAGGACATCCAGATGGCAAGTACCGTATTTTTCTGCCCCAACGCCTGTCCGCCACTGATACGGTCATTGTAGTGCCCGCCGATTCTCTTCCCCAGATAGAATTGGACACAGCAGGCTATCAAACCTGCTAAAGCAATCAGGACTTCCACAAACACCGGCGCATCGCTATTCACCAACGAGCGCACCGTCTGCCCCGACACAATGGCAAGCGCCACCGCCCACAAATAAAAAGCCGCATCATGAAACTCCAATAAATACCGGTGCACCTTCTTGACAAACACCCGCAGAAACCATGCTATAAAGAAAGGCAGGAGCAACAGCGGAAACACCTTGCTCAGTATTTTCAGGAAAGCCGCAAAGAAAGTTATGTCGGCATGCGGCTCTACCCAAGGAAACACCAACGGCACAGCCACAGCAGCCAGAAGATTGGATAACAAAGTATACGTGGTAAGGCTCGACGCACTTCCGCCCAGTTTGCCGGTAATCACCGCAGCAGCAGTAGCCGTAGGACAGATAAGACATACCATAGCCCCTTCAAAGACTTCCCGATACATCTCTTTCATGGGGCAGCACACCAGCAAAGCCGCAACAGCCAGACACGAAACCGTCTGAAACAGCAACAGCCAACCGTGCCATGCCTTCGGTTTCAGCTCGTGCACCTCCACTTTACAAAAAGTCAGTAGCAATTGCGCAAAAATCAAAGCCGGAGTAAGGAGAGCTATCAGCCCGTTCAGACAGGGCTTTGCCGGCGCAAGCAAAGGAATTCTTGCAAAGAAAAAGTACCCTGCGGTACCCGCAAGCATTGCCAAAGGCAATGTCCAATTCTTTATAAAACGAAGAAGCATACCTGTATCTACCTATTAATATTTGCGCGCAAAGTTACGGATATTATCAACAAGTAGGCTCATCGCAGAAAATAAAAGGGAAAAAAGAGTTGAATAAACGGGAAATCCGGCACTTTTAATTCGTTAGACAATTGTCATCCTTACGTCAGACAGCCGTTGCCCTTTCGTTAGACAGTTGTCTAACGAAAGGGCAACGGCTGTCTGACGAATTATTCGCTACTGACCGTAAACCAAACGCAGGCATAGAAAAACTATAAATTTTGCAAACGTAAAGACTAAATCTCCCTAAAAAGAAGCTGTTACAAATAAAACTTGAAAGCAAAGTGTGAGTTTTCTATAAAATTACACTACATTTGCGGAGCGAAAATAGACCTTTGCACTATCTTTGCAATGTTTTTTATATGAAACTGTATAGACGATACATATTATATATAGGTATTTGCTTGGGGCTGCTCACCTCTCCTTTTTGTAGCGGCAGTGCTGAAGCGAAGGATTTTGTCGTCGTTATCGATGCCGGACACGGGGGACATGACCCCGGCGCTATCGGTAAGATTTCCAAAGAAAAGAACATTAATTTGAATGTAGCGCTCAAACTCGGCAAACAGATACAAAAGAATTGTCCGGATGTAAAAGTCGTCTATACCCGTACGCGGGATGTCTTTATCCCATTAAACCGACGTGCGGAGATAGCCAACGACGCCAAAGCAGACCTTTTTATTTCAATCCACACCAATGCGCTTGCCAACAATCGTACCGCCAAAGGCGCATCCACCTGGACATTAGGTCTTGCAAAATCGGACGCCAACCTCGAAGTGGCCAAGCGGGAAAACTCGGTTATTCTCTATGAAAGCGACTATAAAACACGCTATGCGGGGTTTAATCCCAATTCCGCCGAGTCCTATATCATCTTCGAGTTTATGCAGGATAAGTATATGTCGCAAAGTGTACATCTGGCGTCGCTCGTACAGAAGCATTTCCGTAATACGTGCCGACGGGTAGACCGGGGGGTGCATCAGGCAGGTTTTCTGGTACTGAAAGCCAGTGCCATGCCAAGCATTCTGGTGGAACTCGGCTTCATCTCCACTCCGGAAGAAGAACGCTATTTAAATACGGATGCGGGAACCACCACCCTTGCCAACGGCATCTTCCGCGCTTTTCTCACCTATAAGCGCGAGCAGGAAATCCGATTGAACGGAAGTAGCCAGACCATTCTGCCGGAAGACATACCGCAACCGGAAGAAGAGGCAACCGCATCTACCGGCGCGGCATCCAAAACAGAAAAAAAAGCAGCCGGCCAAAGCGGCAAGCCGACACCTCAACGTTCGGAAAAAGCCGCCGTTGCGCAAACAGAAGACAATGCCCCCGTGTTCAAGATACAGATACTCACCTCTTCCCGTCCGTTGGCAAAGAACGACAAACGATTGAAAGGGCTGAAAAATGTGGATTATTACAAGGAAGGCGGTTTATACAAATACACCTATGGCGCATCTTCCGATTATAACAAGGTGTTACGTACCAAACGCTCCATTACGGCACAATTCAAGGATGCTTTCATCATAGCTTTCAAGAATGGTAAAAAGGTGAACGTCAACGCTGCCGTCAACGAATTTAAAAACAAAAAGAAATAAATAAAATACATCATGAAGTATATTACCAAAGAAGTCAGAATAGGAATTGCAGGAATAGCCGCGCTCTGCATATTAGTATATGGCATCAATTATCTGAAAGGCATCAACATGTTCAAGCCTTCCAGCTATTTCTATGTCAAATTTCACAATGTCAACGGACTCACCAAATCAAGCCCCGTCTTTGCCGACGGTTTCCGCGTAGGTATCGTACGCGACCTGTATTACGATTATACCCAACCCGGAAAGGTTATTGCCGAAATAGATGTCAATACCGACCTGCGTATTCCCAAAGGAAGTACGGCAGAATTGGCCGCAGAAATGTTAGGAGGCGTCAAGATGAACCTTCTCCTTGCCAACAACCCCCGCGAGAAATATCAGATTGGAGATACGATTCCCGGCACCCTCAACAACGGAATGATGGAAAAGGTAGCTTCCATGATGCCGCAACTGGAAAAGATGCTGCCCAAGCTGGACTCCATCCTCGGCTCTTTAAACACAGTATTGGCAGACCCGGCCATACCGGCCACCCTGCACAATGTGCAGAACCTGACAGCCAACCTGGCCGTAACCAGCGGGCAGCTGCAAACATTAATGAACAAGGATATTCCTCAGCTCACCGGAAAGCTGAACACCATCGGAGATAACTTCGTGCTTATTTCCAATAATCTGAAAGAGATAGACTACGCAACAGCCATGCAAAGCATAGACTCTACATTGGCTAACGTAAAAATGATTACAGACAAATTAAACCGTAAAGACAATACCGTCGGATTGTTATTGAACGACCCGTCACTTTACAATAATCTAAATGCCACAACGGCGAATGCGGCGAGCTTGTTGGAAGACCTGAAATCGCATCCTAAACGCTACGTTCACTTCTCGTTGTTCGGCAAAAAAGATAAGTAGATTTTTCGCTTATATAGATTTTGTCTAAATAATAAGACTTATCTGTTTGGGGAAAGAAAGCCCTTGATAAGTCTATGTATAAAGTAAAAAAGAGGTTTATATTCACTCTGCCCGCAGAGGATATAAAGGCCCGCAAACAGACGATAATCCACTACATTACAGGCTATTATATAAAAGCAAGAGCTCCTATAAAGGCATAGGTTTCATGTATTCCGATAAGTAGCTGAAAGTAAAGAGATTATTATTTTCTTGAGAAACACAAGAAAAAAGAGATTTGTTTTTTTCAAATAAGATTGCCAATTTTGCAAACGTAGAAGTTTTGCTTAAATAATAAATGTATTAGTAGCCGTTATGAGTGAACAGGATCATGTCGGATTATGGAACCGCTGTCTTGAAATCATCAGAGACAATGTTCCGGAACAGACATATAAAACTTGGTTTCTCCCCATCATTCCCTTAAAATATGAGGACAAAACGCTCGTTGTACAAGTTCCCAGCCAGTTCTTTTACGAATTTCTGGAGGATAAATTTGTAGACTTGTTGCGTAAGACCCTTTATAAGGTAATCGGAGAGGGAACAAAGTTGATGTATAATGTTATGGTGGACAAAAGTTCACGGCCTGAAAAGACCGTAAACTACGAGTCTACCCACCGTACTATTATACCGCAAAAACAGACGATAGATAAAGCCATTCCGCAGATACCTGTTCCCGACCTGGATCCGCATCTGAATCCGGAATACAACTTCGACACATTTATCGAAGGATATAGCAACAAACTTTCTCGCAGCGTTGCAGAAGCGGTAGCGCTCAATCCGGCGAAAACCATCTTCAATCCGTTGTTTTTGTACGGGGCGTCAGGTGTGGGGAAAACTCACCTTGCCAATGCCATCGGTACAAAAATCAAGGAATTATATCCGGAGAAACGCGTATTGTACGTATCTGCGCATCTATTCCAGGTACAATATACCGATTCCGTACGCAACAACACAACCAACGACTTCATCAACTTCTACCAGACAATCGACATTTTGATTATTGACGATATCCAAGAATTTGCAGGCGTTACCAAAACGCAGAACACGTTCTTCCACATCTTCAATCATCTGCATCAAAACGGCAAACAACTCATCCTTACTTCCGACCGTGCTCCCGTACTGCTTCAAGGTATGGAAGAACGCCTGATTACACGTTTCAAATGGGGAATGGTAGCGGAACTGGAAAAGCCCACGGTGGAATTGCGCAAAAACATCCTGCGGAATAAGATACATCGTGACGGTTTACAATTTCCGCCGGAAGTTATTGACTATATAGCCGAGAATGTAGGCAACAGTGTGCGTGATTTGGAAGGCATCGTCATCTCCATCATGGCTCATTCCACCATATATAACAAGGAAATCGATCTGGAATTGGCGCAACGCATTGTACGCAAAGTCGTGAACAGCGAAAGCAAGGCCATAACCATCGATGATATAATCACCACCGTATGTAAGCACTTCGGTTTGGAAAATGCCGCCATACATACAAAATCGCGCAAACGCGAAGTGGTGCAGGCACGCCAAATAGCCATGTATTTAGCCAAAAATCATACGGACTTCTCTACTGCAAAAATAGGTACGTTAATCGGGAACAAAGACCATGCTACCGTACTGCACGCTTGCAAAACAATCAAGCAGCTGAAAGAAGTCGATAAATCATTCCGTGCTGAAATCAAAGAGATTCAGACCGCATTGAAAAAAGGAAACTGAAATACTGAAATTAAATATAAGGTATAAAAGCATAGGTAAATATTAAAAATTACTATCTGTCATTCAGAGCGAAGCGAAGAATCTCTTCTCTTTATGTATTTAAAAAGGGAGTAGGTTCTTCGCTTCGCTCTGAATGACAGGTAGCATAAGCCGATTATGTGTATTTACTTATGAAAAACGCAACATACGATTATATTTCATATTTCATCAAAACCCTTGCGCTTTCATCGCTTTCCAAAGCGTTTCGGACATGGCTTCGCTGTCTTTCTTCGTATAGCGCACATCTGTAAAGACCTGAGCCAGCGTTTCTTTATTATTTTCGACAATAAACCGTTTATTTTCGGGTAAAGATTCCTTGTATGCATAAAGGCGGTCGATATCCTCGGGAGTATAGTCATGGTAAGTTTCTTCATGGACAATGGCCTCCAAAGGCAGGCGGTCTACTTGCGCAGGCGTTTCCGCAGGCCAGCCCACGGTAACGGTGGTGATAGGAAAAACCAATTCGGGCAATTCCAACGCTTCAATAATCATTTGGGGATTGTAGGTGGTAGTACCCAAATAACAGATGCCCAGACCTTTTTCTTCGGCTGCCACACAGAATGTTTGCGCTGCCAATAAGGCATCCACAGACCCGGTAACGAACCATTCAAAATTGTTATATCCCGGCTCCGCCTTCCGCAGCTCACACCATTTGCTAAAACGACGCAAGTCAATGCAAAAAGTAAGGACTACCGGCGCTGTCTGCACCATAGGCTGATTGAAATGCGCCGGCGCCAACTTGGCCTTACGCTCAGCGTCACGAGTTACAACCACACTATAAACCTGCATATTTCCAACCGTAGAAGCACGAAAAGAGGTTTCAAGCAAATCATTTAACAAATCAGAAGAAATATCTTTCTGCTGATATTTACGGATTGTTCTCCTTTGTTTTAAGCTTTCCATTCTTTCTTTTTTCTGCAAATATATAAAAAGAAATACAGAGTATCATTTAATACCCCCGAATATGTGCACCCATATTTTCTAAAAAGAGCAAGCCACCTACGCAGCAATCATCTGTGCAATTTTCTTTTTGGAAAACTTTTTGTTCATTTTAAAAAGTTATTTTTATGTAAATCAAACTATTAACTAATAAAAACGGAAAACTTATACTCCGTTGATAAAAACATCTCTTTTTATTTTGCAATAACAAAAAACATTCATAGATTTGCAATCACATTTGTTAGCTGTAAGTACGACTTCTACACTTTTACTTATTTACAATTAAATCTAAGAGATATTGCATCGTGGAAAAGAAAATTTATTCTTATGACGAAGCCTACGAAGAATCTTTACGATACTTCCAAGGCGACGAACTGGCTGCAAGAGTTTGGGTGAACAAATATGCAGTCAAAGACTCTTTCGGAAATATTTACGAAAAGTCTCCGGAAGACATGCATTGGAGAATAGCCAATGAAGTAGCCCGTATTGAGGCCAAGTACCCTAACGCACTGACTTCCGAAGAGCTCTTCGACCTGCTGAACCACTTTAAATACATCGTTCCGCAAGGAAGTCCGATGACCGGAATCGGAAACAACTACCAGGTAGCTTCCCTCTCCAACTGCTTTGTAATAGGCGTGGATGGTGAAGCCGACTCTTACGGTGCAATCTTCAAAGTAGACGAAGAACAAGTACAGCTAATGAAACGTCGCGGCGGTGTGGGACACGACTTGTCTCATATCCGTCCGAAAGGTTCTCCCGTAAAGAACTCCGCTTTAACTTCAACCGGACTGGTTCCTTTCATGGAACGCTACTCCAACTCTACCCGCGAAGTGGCTCAAGACGGCCGTCGGGGCGCGTTGATGCTAAGCGTATCTATCAAGCATCCGGATTCGGAAGCCTTCATAGACGCAAAGATGACAGAAGGAAAAGTTACGGGCGCCAATGTTTCCGTTAAGCTGACCGACGCATTTATGCAAGCCGCCATCGATGGTACGCCATTCGTACAGCAATATCCCATTGACGCTACGGAGCCTGTATTCAAGAAAGAAATCAGCGCAGCCGATTTGTGGAAGAAAATCGTGCACAACGCATGGAAGTCCGCCGAACCCGGCGTACTCTTTTGGGACACTATCCTAAAAGAATCCGTGCCCGATTGCTATGCAGATTTGGGCTACCGTACGGTATCCACCAATCCCTGCGGTGAAATACCGTTGTGCCCCTACGACTCTTGCCGTTTGCTGGCCATCAACCTATATTCATACGTGGTCAATCCGTTCAAGCCGGACGCTTACTTCGACTTCGACCTGTTCAAGAAACACGTTGCACTGGCTCAACGCATCATGGACGACATCATCGACCTGGAGCTGGAGAAGATAGAGCGCATCATGGCCAAGATTGATTCCGACCCGGAAAACGAAGATGTAAAACATACTGAAAGCGTTTTGTGGCAGAAGATATATAAGAAGAGCGGTCAAGGCCGTCGTACCGGTGTGGGCATCACCGCCGAAGGCGATATGCTGGCAGCGTTAGGATTGCGTTACGGAACCGAAGAAGCAACCGAATTTGCTGAAAAAGTACATAAGACGGTAGCGCTGAGCGCCTACCGTTCTTCCGTGGAAATGGCAAAAGAGCGTGGCGCTTTCGAAGTGTACGACAGCGAACGCGAGAAGAACAACCCGTTCATCAACCGCCTGCGTGAAGCCGATCCCGAGTTGTACGAGGAAATGAAGAAATACGGACGTCGCAACATCGCCTGCCTCACCATTGCGCCGACAGGTACGACAAGCCTGATGACGCAGACCACCTCCGGCATCGAGCCCGTATTCCTGCCCGTCTACAAACGCCGCCGCAAAGTCAATCCGAACGACGCCAACGTACATATCGATTTCGTTGACGAAACCGGAGACGCTTTCGAAGAATACATCGTATTCCATCCCAAGTTCGTTACATGGATGGAAGCGGAAGGCTACGATCCCGCCAAACGCTATACACAAGACGAGATAGATGCGCTCGTTGAAAAGTCACCTTATTATAAAGCGACTTCCAACGACGTAGACTGGCTGATGAAAGTCAAGATGCAGGGACGTATCCAGAAATGGGTAGACCACTCTATCAGCGTTACCATCAACCTGCCGAACGATGTGGACGAAGAACTGGTAAACCGCCTGTACATCGAAGCGTGGAAATCCGGTTGCAAGGGCTGTACGGTTTATCGCGACGGTTCGCGTTCCGGCGTGCTGATTTCCGCCAAGAGCGAAAAGAAAGAAGAGCTTCCGCCGTGCAAGCCGCCTACGGTTGTCGAAACCCGTCCTAAGGTACTCGAAGCGGATGTGGTACGCTTCCAGAACAACAAGGAAAAATGGGTGGCATTCGTCGGTTTGCTGGACGGACATCCTTACGAAATATTCACCGGTCTTCAAGACGACGATGAAGGTATCATCCTTCCGAAGAATGTTTCAACAGGACACATCATCAAGAACGTCGATGAAAACGGAAACAAACGTTACGACTTCCAGTTCGAGAACAAACGCGGCTACAAAGTCACCATCGAGGGACTGTCCGAGAAGTTCAACAAAGAGTACTGGAACTACGCCAAACTCATCTCCGGCGTATTGCGCTACCGCATGCCTATCGAGCAGGTAATGAAGCTGGTAAGCTCACTGCAACTGGACAGCGAGAACATCAACACCTGGAAGAACGGCGTGGAACGCGCACTGAAGAAATACGTAACGGACGGAACGGAAGCCAAAGGCAAGAAATGCCCGAACTGCGGCAACGAAACGCTGGTGTATCAAGAAGGCTGCCTTATCTGTACCACTTGCGGCGCATCCCGTTGCGGATAAGTCTCAGGCAAACACAAACGTTTGCATAGGAATTTAAATGAGATAGCTGACAATAGCTGCATGATTATGAGGAATATTTTTTATACTTGCATAATCATTGCAGCTATTGTTATTTCTAAATCTAATATATATGACTTTATCATTTAATATCGAGTACAGAACCAATTGGGGTGAAGGAGTCAGAGTTTCAGGCTCCATACCTGAACTCGGAAACGAACATCCCGACCAAGCATTACCGTTACAAACCGTAGACGGTATTCACTGGACTGCGGAAGTCGACATCGCATTGCCGGAAAACGGATTTGTCCAATACAACTACTATATCTTCCGCGACGGCCGGCCTACACGCACAGAGTGGAACAGCCTACCCCGCACACTTTACCTTTCCGGCACCTCCAAGAAAGTCTACCGGATACAGGATTGCTGGAAAAACCTGCCGGAACAGCAGTATTTCTATACTTCCGCCTTTACGGAATCTCTCCTGGCACACCGCGAACGCAGCGCGGCACCCAAAGGCCACAAGAAGGGACTGTTGATAAAGGCGTATTCCCCCTGCATCGACAGCGACCACTGTCTGGGCATCTGCGGAAACCAACCGATGTTCGGAGACTGGAATCCGGACAAAGCCGTGCTTATGAGCGACGCCAATTTCCCGGAATGGCAGACAGAGGTAGATGCCGCCAAAATCAGCTTCCCGCTGGAATATAAATTCATTCTGTATAATAAGAAAGAACGCCGTGCCGTTTGCTGGGAAAACAACCCGAACCGCTATATGGCGGATCCGCAAACAGGTGCAAACGAGACGGTTGTCATCGGCGACCGCTACGTATATTTCAACCTTCCCGCCTGGAAAGGCGCAGGCGTTGCCGTACCCGTATTCTCGCTCCGTTCCGAGAAGAGCTTCGGCGTAGGTGACTTCGGCGATCTGAAACGCATGATTGACTGGGCAGTAAGTACCAAGCAGAAAGCCGTACAGATTCTGCCCATCAACGACACCACCATGACGCATACGTGGACGGACTCCTATCCTTATAACAGTATCTCCATCTACGCTTTCCACCCGATGTACACCGATTTGAAACAACTGGGTACATTGAAGGACAAAAAAGCCATGGCGGAATTCAACAAACGGCAGAAAGAGTTGAACGCCCTGTCCGCCGTCGATTACGAGGCAGTCAACAAAACCAAATGGGAATACTTCCACCTCATCTTCAAGCAAGAGGGAGAAAAGGTACTGGCCTCGGCGGCTTTCCGTGAATTCTTTGAAACAAACAAAGAATGGTTACAGCCTTATGCCGTTTTCAGCTACCTGCGCGACGCTTACAAAACGCCCGACTTCCGCGAGTGGCCCAAGTACGGCAGCTACGACGCCGCAGAAATTGAGAAGCTCTGCCAACCGGAATCTGCCGATTACCCGCACATCGCCATCTACTATTACATCCAGTTCAACCTGCATCTGCAATTGCTCGCCGCCACCGGACACGCGCGTGCCAACGGTGTCGTGCTGAAAGGCGATATACCTATCGGCATCAGCCGCAACAGCGTAGAGGCATGGACAGAGCCCCACTATTTCAACCTGAACGGACAAGCCGGCGCTCCGCCCGATGATTTCTCCGTCAACGGACAGAACTGGGGCTTCCCCACCTACAACTGGGATATCATGGAGAAAGACGGCTATGCATGGTGGATGAAGCGTTTCCGCAAAATGGCGGAATACTTCGACGCCTATCGCATCGACCACATCCTCGGTTTCTTCCGTATCTGGGAAATTCCCATGCATGCCGTGCATGGCTTGCTGGGACAATTCGTGCCCGCCCTGCCCATGACACGTGAGGAAATAGAGAGCTACGGCCTCTCCTTCCGCGAAGAATTCCTGAAACCGTACATACACGAGTATTTCCTGGGACAGATGTTCGGCCCGCATACCAACTACGTAAAGCAGACCTTCATCGAACCGACGGACACCTGGGAAATCTACCGGATGCGTCCCGAATTCGACACCCAGCGCAAGGTAGAAGCCTACTTTGCCGGTAAGACGGATGAGGACAGCATTTGGATACGCGACGGTTTGTACGCGCTTATCAGCGACGTACTGTTTGTACCCGACCGCAACGACCCGTACAAGTACCACCCGCGCATCGGCGTGCAGCACGACTACATCTACCGTTCCTTGAACGATTGGGAGAAAGCCGCTTTCAACCGCCTGTACGATCAGTATTACTACCACCGCCACAACGAGTTCTGGCGTGAGCAGGCCATGAACAAGTTACCGCAACTGACGCAATCCACCCGGATGCTGGTATGCGGTGAAGACCTGGGCATGATTCCCGATTGCGTGGCATGGGTGATGAACGATTTGCGCATCCTCTCTTTGGAGATACAGCGTATGCCCAAAGACCCGGCACAAGAGTTCGGACATCCGGACTGGTATCCGTACCGTTCCGTTTGCACCATATCCACACACGATATGTCCACGCTGCGCGGCTGGTGGGAAGAAGACTTCCTGCAAACGCAACGTTACTACAATACCATGCTCGGACATTACGGCGCCGCTCCGGCGGTGGCCACGCCCGAACTTTGCGAAGAGGTTGTACGCAAACACCTGTACAGCAACTCTATCCTCTGCATACTCTCCTTGCAGGACTGGATGTCGATGGACGGTAAATGGCGCAACCCGAATGTACAGGAAGAGCGCATCAATGTTCCCGCCAACCCGCGTCACTATTGGCGCTGGCGCATGCACCTGACACTGGAACAACTGATGAAAGCCGAAAGCCTGAACGAAAAGATTAAAGAACTTATCGCGCAAACCGGACGATAAGCCAATCACAACAAGACAAGTAAAATCATCTCGTGAGATAAAATTATTCATCCCGCGAGATGATTTTTTTCGTCTCACGGGATGAATCTATCCGTTCCGTAAGACGAATGTATTTGTCTTACGGAACGGTTTTGCCCTGTGCCTGCATCCGGTCACGGATATCTCAGGCAATCATCAATCCACTCTCTTTGCGATGAAGAATGTATAGCCGTAGAATCTTTTATATTTTCCGTACAGTTCTTCCTCATCGGCCTGAAGCGCACTGAACTCCTCGGCAATCTTATTTCCGGCATATTTGGAAAGAAAAACTTCCTGAGCCGCACGCTTGGGAATGAAGTAATGTTCCGTCCAGCAATTTTCCGGCAAAACAAACGTAGCGACAGGCAGATACCCTGCTCCGTGCACCTTAGCCACCTGATTAGGAATCGTATCTATTTCGGGATACGCATCCATCCAATAATCGTTAATCTCCGCAGGACGTTCGTCCGTAAACCACGAGCTCTCGGATACGGCGATATAGCCGCCCGGCTTCAGATACTTACGCCACTCGTTCAGCCCACGCTCAAAACCGATATTGTAGATAGCTCCTTCCGACCAAATCAAGTCCAGCTCCCCTTCTTGGAAAGGAAGATTATCCATCGAGCCGACAATCCCTTTCACCCGGTCTTGCAGAGCGGCCTGCCTTGCGTTGCGATTAAAGATATCGACAAAACCGGGGAGAAAATCAAGTCCCGTAATCTTCCCGGGCGCATGCTCTGCCAGTACCATTGTTTGGCCGCCTGTTCCGCAACCGAGGTCGGCAATGAGAGACTTATCCGTAAGATTATCGATAAAGCTCAATGCTTTCAGCGTTACTTCGGGACTTCCGGGCCCCTGACGTTTCATGGTGGAAAAGAAATCGCAGATTAAGTTAAGTTCGAAATCATGAATTGTTTTATTTTCATTACTCATTTTCGTAATATATTTCGCATACACGGAAAGCCTTGCAATGCTCCCGGCACCGTATGCAGATTAAACTTGAATTATAATCATAGGAAAACACTCCCGAAAGGAAATCATCCGAGAGTAAACGAAAGGACAATCCGCATCGATGATACAGATTGTTTACTACACCAAATCCGATTTAAACATTGTTGTCATGCCGCAAAGATACACAATATTCCGGCGTGCGGAAATATATAATGGACAAAAAGAAGATTTTCGTAAAGACAGACGGTTATTGCACTTCTGCAATTACAGAAGAAAGATTTTACCTATATTTGCACTCTAAAATATACCCATTGCGCATGACCAGCTACATATTCTTGAATCAGGTACACTTCTTTGCCCATCATGGTGTCGGCGGGCAAGAAACCATAGCAGGCAATGATTTTATCATTGATTTACGATTAAAGACCGACATCGCCCGTGCCGCAGAGACGGACGATGTGGCCAATACGGTGAGTTACGCCGATGTGTATGAAGCGGTAAAGGAAGAGATGGCCATCCCTTCCAAATTATTGGAGCACGTGTGCGGACGCATAGTTAAGCGTTTGTTTCACGACTTTCCTGCCGTTGAAAGTATAGACTTGAAACTATCCAAACGCAATCCGCCTATGGGTGCCGATTTGGACGCGGCAGGCGTGGAAGTGCATTGCGACAGATAGGCTTCCCGTCATTTCTTTTTCTTCCGTCTCTTTGCCGATTCAACAGCTTCGGCAACCACCTGCTTGTTCTCGAACCTCTTGGCGTAGTTGCTGTAATCGGGAACGGTACGTTCGTAAGCAGGATCAAGGAAGAGCGGACTCGAAATGATATGGTCTGCCGTGCTGCGGTTACAACAGAAAACGATGTTCTCCACACCGGCAAGACGGGTCAAAGCTTTGACGTCCGTGTCGTGCGGCTGCAGAGTCATGGGATCCGTAAAGAAGAAAAGATAATCAATCTCTCCGTCCACAATGCGCGACCCCATCTGCTGGTCGCCACCCAAAGGACCGGACTTGAGGATGGTAAAATCCCATTCCACATCGGGATGCTTCTCTTTCAGCGCCGCAAGAATAAGGGTTCCCGTAGTGCCCGTACAATAGAATTTATGTCCCATAAGCAGTTCCGAATTCCAAAGCACCCACTCGATGAGGTCTTTCTTCATGGCATCATGCGCCACCAAGCCAATCTTTCTAACCAATTTTTCCATAAGCTAATAACTTTAACAAATAAACAATCGGAAACAGATAACAGTTCTTACAATCGAGAGAAACGTTTCTTCCCGCGCAGATAAAACTGTACCAAGATACTGCTTTCTGTCCGTTCGGGAATCATCGGAAGGGATGTTTTTTTCAGGTTCTCCCTACGGGCGTCCGCAAACGAGGGACGAAGCAAACGGAATGCACGGCGTGCGCGAATCACCGCCCACATATTGGGAAACTGCCCTTTCAGCAGAAAACTCAGAGCTGCCACATAATCAAGAACCGCACGCACACGCATCACAAAGGCCAACTCTTCCTGCGGCAGATTCTTATAGAGCATTACAAGATTATTACGAAAATTAAGAAAGGTCTTATGAGGGTTCTCTTTCTTCAAGGTTGCACCGCCTACATGATAGACGGTACTTTGGGGCACGCAAACCAGCATCCGTCCACGGGCGCGAAGCCGCCAGCACAAGTCAATCTCCTCCATGTGGGCAAAGAAGCGGCCATCCAGTCCGCCGGCATCCCGATAGTCTTTCTGACGGATAAACAGGGCGGCTCCTGTAACCCAAAACACCGGAATGACAGTATCATACTGCCCGTTGTCCTTCTCCACTACACCCATTATCCGTCCCCGGCAGAAGGGATAACCGTAGCGGTCTATAAATCCGCCGGCTGCTCCCGCATATTCAAACAGTTCTTTTTGACGCCAACTCCGGATTTTAGGTTGGCACGCCGCAACCTCAGGATGAGCGTCCATATAGTTTATGAGTGGCGCCAACCAGTGTTCGGTCACTTCCACATCGGAATTAAGCAACACCACATATTCGGCGGATACTTGTTGCAAGGCAAGATTATATCCCTCGGCAAAACCGAGATTTTCTTTTAATATAATAAGGTGTACGGACGGGAATTCTTGTCGAAGCATATCGACGGAAGCATCCGTCGAACCGTTATCCGCCACATAAATTTCCGCGCCTTCCGTTTTGGAACAGCGTATTACGGAAGGAAGAAACGAACGAAGCATTTCACATCCGTTCCAGTTTAATATGACAACGGCTGTCTTATCCATGTTGTATGGTATCTTCACGCTTTAGTTTCCAACGCTTATGCGACCAGAACCAATAGGGCGGTTCCCTACGAATTGTCTGCTCCAAACGGCGGGCAAAACATTCCGTTATCTCACCGTCGGCAGTTGCCTTCGGCGTTTCGGTTATCAAGTCAAACCGGACACGGCAATAGCCCCTCCCCTGCTTCTTCAATTCGCAATAGAATACGGGGAAGTCCATGAGTTTCGCTATACGCTCGGCACCGTCCATAAAACCGGTATCCTGATTCAGGAAGGTTGTCCAATGATGCGCCTCGTTAGGATTGGGAGACTGATCGGTTATCATTCCCACCGCCACACGTTTATTGTCACGACGCAGTTTGATAATTTCACGCGCCGTAGAATGTTTGGGCACATTGTAACCGCCGAAGCGGGCACGGATGCGTTTAAACATCGCATCCATATATTTATTGTGCAGCGGTTTATAGATTTGTACCGGTATATCTCCCTCTTGCATAATACTGCTCATTCCCGTAATCCACTCGAAATTAGCGTAATGCGGTATGAGCAACACAATGCCGCCATGTTTCTCGATCATGGCAAGGTACTCTTCCTTATTGTCATATTCCATGCGCCGGCAGAGTTCCTTGAAAGACATGCGCAGCATCTTCACCTCTTCCAGCATATAATCGCAGATATAACGATAGAACCCGCGTTCTATATCCCGCAGTTCCGTCTCGGACTTTTCGGGAAATGCATGGCGCAAATTAGTGCGTACCACTCTGCGCCGATAGTGCACGACGTGATGCATCAAAAAGCAAAGCCCGTCGGATAGCGCATAAAGCGCCTTAAAAGGCAATAAGGCCAACAGCCACATGCCTGCATAAGTCAACCAATAAATCAATCTCGATTTCACCTTGTCAATTCCTTATTACTGATTACTTATCTGCCAATCCCTTATCGCCAAGCACTCCCAAAAGAGCCGTGCCTTCTTCATTAAAATTACCCATACGCGCCGGAATTACCTGATTATCCAACGCATCATCATGCGGTACTTCCACCCGGATATAATTCGGAGTAAAGCCGTGCATAGGTGTTCCCGGTTTAGAGCGCTCCAACAGAACCGGCATTGTCTGCCCGATATGGCGGGCGTAAAACGCGCGTGTCTTTTCGTCCGACAATTCCAGCAGAAGCTGGCTGCGTCTGTGCTTTTCCTCGGAGGATACCACATGGTCTATCTTCAAGGCCTGCGTGCCCGGACGTTCGGAATAGCTGAACACATGAAGCTGCGTCACATCCAGGCCTTGAATAAACCGGTAGGCCTGTTCAAAGTATTCTTCCGTTTCTCCACGGGTACCCACAATTACGTCCACGCCGATAAAGGCATCAGGCATCACTTCCTTTATCCGCCTCACTTTAGAAGCAAATAAAGCCGTATCATATCGCCTGCGCATCAGTTTCAACACTTCATCGCTACCCGATTGCAACGGGATATGGAAATGAGGCATGAACCGCTTGGAACGGGATACGAACTTAATGATTTCGTCCGTCAGCAAGTTAGGCTCGATAGAAGATATACGATAGCGTTCGATGCCTTCCACTTCGTCCAGCGCTTTCACCAAATCAAAAAAAGTTTCCCCTGTCGATTTGCCGAAATCACCGATGTTTACTCCTGTCAAGACAATCTCCTTACCGCCTTCGGCCGCCGCCTGACGAGCCTGCTCCACAAGAGAGGCAATACTTCCGTTACGACTGCGTCCGCGGGCAAAAGGAATGGTGCAATAAGAGCAGTAATAATCGCAACCGTCTTGCACTTTCAAGAAGAAACGGGTACGGTCGCCACGCGAGCACGACGGAGCGAACGAACGGATATCTTTCAAAGCGGAGGTATAAGCCTCACCGCTTTCATGCTTTTTCAAGTCACCCAGATATTGAAGCAGGTCTTTCTTCTGCTCCGCCCCCAGCACAACGTCCACGCCTTCTATCTTTGCCACAGCATCCGGCTTCAACTGGGCATAACACCCCGTTACCACCACAAAAGCTCCCGGATGCTGCTTCACCAAACGATGAATGGCCTGGCGGCACTTCTTATCCGCCACTTCGGTAACCGAACAGGTGTTTACCACACATATATCCGCTTTCTCTCCTTTGCGCGCCGTACGCACGCCTGCCTCCCGCAAAATCTTACCGATAGTCGAGGTCTCCGAGAAATTCAGCTTGCACCCCAACGTATAGTAAACCGCTGTCTTATCTTGAAATATATTGGTATCTATCATGAGCCTAAATCACATTTTCACGACAAAGGTACACATTATTATTATATTTTTCCTACTTTTGCACAATTCATCAAAAAACGTGCAATGATACAAGAAAACTTTATCAAGCTATACGAGCATAGTTTCCGCGAGAATTGGGACCTCCCCTGTTATACCGATTATGGAGAAAACGAAAGTTATACCTACGGAGAAGTTGCGCAAGAAATTGCCAAATTACACCTGTTATTCAAGCATTGCAGCCTGCGCCGCGGCGATAAGATAGCGGTTATCGGCAAGAATAATGCCCGCTGGTGCATCGCTTATATGGCGATTATCACTTATGGCGGTATCGTAGTTCCTATCCTGCAGGATTTCAACCCCAATGATGTACATCACATCGTTAATCATTCCGAATCTGTATTCCTCTTTACCAGCGATGCCATTTGGGAGCATCTGGAAGAAGAACGGCTTACCGGCTTGCGCGGAGTATTCTCTCTCAACGATTTCCGCTGCCTGTATCAGCGTGACGGAGAGACTATCCAGCGTTTCCTCAAGCATCTGGGCGATAAAATGGAAGAAACCTATCCGAATGGTTTCACACGGGAAGATGTGGCTTATACCGACCTTTCCAATGACAAAATAATGTTGTTGAACTATACTTCGGGTACGACGGGTTTCAGCAAAGGCGTTATGCTGACCGGAAACAACCTGGCAGGTAACGTAACTTTCGGCATCCGTACCGAATTGCTGAAGAAAGGTGATAAAGTGCTCTCTTTCCTGCCGTTGGCACATGCTTACGGTTGCGCTTTCGACTTCCTGACCGCTACGGCTGTGGGCACTCATGTCACGTTGTTGGGCAAAATTCCTTCTCCCAAAATCCTGATGAAGGCATTTGAAGAAGTAAAACCCAATCTGATTATAACCGTCCCCCTTGTGATTGAAAAGATATACAAGAATGTCATTCAGCCTATTATCAACAAAAAGTCCATGAAATGGGCGCTCAGCATTCCTTTGCTGGACGGACAGATATACGGGCAAATCCGCAAGAAACTGGTAGATGCGCTGGGTGGCCGGTTCAAGGAAGTCATCATCGGCGGCGCCGCCATGAACCCGGAAGTGGAGGAATTCTTTCATCGCATCAAATTCCCTTTCACCATCGGTTACGGCATGACGGAATGTGCCCCGCTTATCAGCTACGCCCCATGGAACGAATTCGTAACGACCTCTTCCGGACGGGTACTCGACATCATGGAAGCCCGCATCTATAAAGAAAATCCGGATGACCGACTGGGCGAGATACAGGTACGCGGTGAAAACGTAATGGTTGGTTATTATAAGAATCCGGAAGCCACCAAAGAAGTTTTTACCGAGGACGGCTGGCTGCGTACCGGTGACTTAGGTACTTTGGACGACAACAACAACCTTTATATCCGCGGACGCAGCAAAACCATGATTCTAAGCTCCAGCGGACAGAATATCTTTCCGGAAGAAATAGAGGCCCGCCTCAACAACATGCCGTTTGTCCTGGAAAGCCTTGTGATTGAACGTAATAAGAAATTGGTAGCTTTGGTTTATGCCGACTACGAAGCATTGGATTCCTTAGGATTGAATAATCCGGAAAACCTGAAGACCATTATGGACGAAAATCTCAAAAGCCTGAATAACAGCGTTGCCGCTTACGAAAAGGTCAGCCAGATACAGCTTTATCCTACAGAATTTGAGAAAACTCCCAAAAGAAGCATCAAAAGGTATTTATATAACAGTATCGCAGAAGATTAATATGTTATAGAACATGCTTAAAGCGGAAAAAACGGGCTTTCCTCAAAAAAAATTATAAAAAAAGTTGGGTTTTGGAGAACAACGTATCTAAAAAGTACATACCTTTGCATCGTTTTAATAAAGCAATTGATTGTATTACGTTTTAAAAGTAAAGAAAATGAAAAAATTAGTTTTGATGGCCGTAGCTATCGTAGCAGTATCTTTCGCATCTTGTGGTAACAAAGCAGCTAACGCTGAACAAGCAACAGCTGATTCAATCCGTATCGCTGACTCAATCGCAGCTGTAGAAGCAGCAGCAGCTGAAGCAGCAGCCGCAGTAGCTGACACAACTGCAGCAGATAGCGCAGCAGTTGTAGCTGAATAATTTCAGTACAACATTAGAGAGAATTGAAAGTCTGACGTACGAAAGTACGGACAGACTTTTTTTATATCTACAAGTATCTATTCCCACAAACATATTTGTCATTCAGAGCGAGCGAAGAATTCCTTTTCTTAAATGCAGAGAGAGGAGATTCTTCGCTCACTCTGAATGACAAGGAATCAAAAAAGCCCGGTTTCTTTTCAGAAACCGGGCTTTCCCTTTATATAGAATTCTATATTTATGCTTCTTCAGCAACTACTTCGAAAGGAATTTCTACAGAAACCTCTTTGTGCAGTTTAACGATAGCTTTGTAGTTACCAACTTCTTTCACTGCGTCTTTAACAACAATAATCTTACGATCGATGTTATGACCCAATTTAGCCAACTCTTCAGCAATCTGGATATTACCAACTGAACCGAAGATAGTGCCGGTTGCGCTAACCTTAGTAGCAATCTTCAAAGATACGCCTTCCAGCTTAGCAGCCAGTTCTTCAGCGTCCTTTTTGATTTTCTCCAACTTGTGAGCGCGTTGTTTCAGCTCTTCAGCCAGCATTTTCTTTGCAGCAGGAGAAGCGATGACAGCTTTTCCTGTCGGGATGAGGTAGTTACGACCATAACCGGATTTTACGGTTACGATATCGTTCTTATAACCCAAGTTTACTATGTCTTCTTTCAATATAATTTCCATACTTTCCTCCTCCTATTATTTCATCATGTCAGTTACATAAGGCAGCAACGCCAAGTGACGTGCTCTCTTCACAGCTTGAGCTACACGACGTTGGAACTTCAAAGAAGTACCTGTAATACGACGCGGAAGGATTTTACCTTGCTCATTCAAGAATTTCTTCAAGAATTCAGGATCTTTGTAGTCGATGTACTTAATACCGCTCTTTTTGAAACGGCAGTATTTTTTCTTCTTAACGTCTACTGAGGGCGGAGTTAAATATCTGATTTCTGATTGAACTTGTTGTGCCATGATTAATCCTCCTTTTTAGTTGATTTAACACTTCTTCTCTTCGCAGCGTATTCAGCAGCGTACTTGTCTTGCTTGAAAGTCAAGAAGCGGATAACGCGCTCGTCACGACGGAAATTTAATTCCAGTTTCTCAATGACAGTAGGTTCTGCATTGAACTCAATCAGCTGATAAAAACCGGTTGACTTCTTCTGGATCGGATAAGCCAGCTTTTTCAGTCCCCAGTTTTCTTCATTCACAATCTCGGCACCTTCAGCAGTAAGGATGCCTTTGAATTTTTCTACCGCTTCCTTCATCTGAACATCAGACAAAACGGGAGTCAAAATGAAAACGGTTTCGTATTGATTCATACTCGTTTAATTAAATAAATAAATTATTCGTTTATTAAATGCGGGTGCAAAGGTAGGCATTTTATTTTGAACTGCAAAAATAAGCGGACTTATTTTGTATTGTATCCAACTTATACTATATTTGCAAAGTTGTTTAAACAATAATTTCATGATAGAGCAATTTAACTTTGACATCCGGCTGATATTTGCCATCCTGAACGGCAAAGTATCTGCTGCCATTAACCGCAAATTATCACGTAACTTCAGGCAAAACGGTTTGGAAATCACTCCCGAGCAGTGGACTGTCCTCATCTTTTTATGGGAAAAAGACGGAGTGACGCAACAAGAGTTGTGTAATGCAACTTTTAAAGACAAACCCAGTATGACCCGCCTCATAGATAACATGGAACGCCAGCATCTTGTTGTACGCATATCCGATAAAAAAGACCGTCGTACCAACCTGATACACCTTACCAAAGACGGTAAGGAGTTGGAGGAGCGTGCCCGCGTCATAGCTAATCAGACGCTAAAGGAAGCATTACAAGATATCACCATTGAAGAGCTAAGCGTCAGCCAGGAAGTACTGAGAAAAATCTTTTTCAATACGAAAGATTAGAAGAATGAAGAACAAAGGATGAAGAATTATTTGATGGGATATTGGCGCGGTGCAGTCATATGACATAGCCAAACTTTCATTCCTCATTCTTCATCCTTCATTCTTCATTTTTCATCCTTTATTCCTCATTCTTCATTAAATTAGGTCGAATAATAGTTTTTTTGCAAAAATAATTTCGCTTGTTAAAGAATTATGCTTTTCTTTGTGACAAGAATATGAAAATAATAATCTATTAAAATACACACACATGAAAGGCTTATTAAAAAATCTGGGATTGATATTAATCTTGGTAGGAGCTGTAATTTTGGTTGCATGTTCTTTTACCGGCAATGTAAATAACAACGCGATTCTGGGTACCAGCGCTGTTTTAATTGTAATAGGATTGATTTCTTACATTCTTATCAACAAGAGAATTGCGGATTAATACCGAGAAAAAGAAATAAAAAAAGGCGATTGCACTGCAACCGCCTTTTTTTATTTTCCGTTGTCCGAAAACCAAGTCCTGTTTAGGACTCGGCTTCCGGAGTAATCAGTTTATATCCCTTTCCGTGAATATTGATAATCTCGATAGATTCATCTTCTTTCAGGTGCTTACGCAGTTTGGTGATATATACGTCCATGCTACGTGCATTGAAGTAGTTATCGTCAATCCAGATAGTCTTCAATGCAAAGTCACGTTGCAAAATCTCATTGGCATGCGCACAAAGCAAGCCCAATAATTCCGATTCTTTCGTAGTCAACTTAGTCTGCTTTTCAGGTGTTGACAGAATCTGCTTCTGGGTATCAAAGGTAAACTTACCAATCTTGTAGATACTGCTTTCCTTGTTCTTCTTGCCACGAACACGTCTCAAGATAGCTTCAATTCTGAAAGTCAGCTCTTCCATGCTGAACGGTTTGGTGATGTAATCGTCCGCACCGATTTTGAAACCTTCCAGAATATCTTCCTTCAAAGTTTTAGCCGTCAAGAAGATAACGGGGATTTCAGCATTTGCGGCACGAACTTCCTGCGCCAATGTAAAACCGTCTTTCTTCGGCATCATTACGTCAAACACACACAAGTCATATTTATTCTTCAGGAAAGCTTTGTATCCTGCTTCTCCATCGGGATATAACTCGGCAGCATAACCTTTGGCCTGTAAATATTCTCTTAAAAGCATGCCAAGATTCTCATCATCTTCGCACAATAAAATACGCAGTTTCTCATCCATATCAATCAATTTTTTAATAAAGGTAATGCAATAATAAATTTAGTTCCGACATTCAGTCCGCTTTCCGCCCGGATAGTTCCCTTATGGTCTTGAATAATCTTTCTTACATAAGCCAAACCAAGTCCGAAGCCTTTAACATCGTGCAGATTACCTGTATGCACGCGATAGAACTTGTCAAATATCTTTTTTAAGTTTTCTTTCTTAATACCTATACCGTTGTCTTGCACGGAAATCATCAGTTTGCCCGGTTCATTCCAGGTCTTCACCATTAATTGCAAGTCCACATCCGGTCTTTTATACTTCACCGCATTATCCATGAGATTGAAAATAACATTCGTGATATGCATTTCATCTGCAAAGATAATCGGGTCGGTCGCCGTCAAATCCGACTCAATTTTTCCATTGTACCGCTCCACTTTTAAAGCGAACGTATTGATTACTCCGGTAATCAGTTCATTGGCATCCAGTTCTTTCATTTTCAATGTCGCCTTCTGTCTGTCGAACATCGACATTTGGAGAACTTTCTCTACCTGGAACCTGAGTCGTTTCGTCTCATCATTAATGACGCCGGATATATGCTGGAACATTGCCGGCGATTTACCTACTGCCGGGTCCTTCAACATCTGCGCCGCCAACGAAATGGTTGAAATCGGCGTCTTGAACTCGTGCGTCATATTATTGATAAAGTCATTCTTCATCTCCGTCAGTTTCTTTTGGCGGAACACGATGTAAATCGTGAAGATGAACGTTATCAACAGAACGAAGGTAAATATCATCGACGGAATCATAAAGCTGACCGAATCGAAGATATAATCCCTTTTCCCCGGGAAATGTATCTTAACGATACTCATACGCGCAGGCGGATCGTTCAGGAATAAAGGCTGCGAGTAAGAACTCTCGCTACCGTCATCACTATAATCCGAACAGCGATAAACTTCCCTGCCGTCCCGGTCTATCACTTTGAAGTGATAGTTCAACTCGATACCGTTGTCAATCAGTCCCGATTTCAGATACTGGTCTAAATTCTTGAAATTCACCCGCTCCTCTATCGGCTTGTCACTGGCACGGTAAATCATCTGCCAAGCTACCTCATCCAGCAAAGCCCGTTGATACAGATAACGATTCTTGATGGCATCTGCCAGCGAACGTGACGTTTGAGGTATGGTTTTCGTTCCATGTTTACGCGAAATCATTGCCCTGGGCAGTTCCGACGCTTCGTTGGTAAATGTTTTCAGTTCGATAGCCGAATATCTGGTTCCGTCCGGCGATGTAACCGTAAAACGCTGCGTCTGCACCACTCCTTTACCTTGCGAGCTCTGCTCCCACGCTTTCTTCTCCGCTTCGGAGATATCCTCCCGCAACCAACGGTCAACCTCCGCGGACTCCACATCTTTTGAAGCAGCCATTAAAGCACGCTTCACCGATTCATCAAATTGCTCGTTACGCATCTTCACCATTTCCTCAATATAGCTGATCTGCAGATACAGCAAACTGATGAAAGAAAGGCCCATAACGACGCCTAATATCCATATTGTCGACTTTTTCATAGTCACAAAATTAACACTCCCTAATTAACACTCCTAACTAATTAACCTGATTTAACCGGGTGTTCTCGTTAATTAACCGTAGAAGGTTTTTTAAGTTGTATTACGAGCATTATAACAAAATGAGACACCTTTGGTTTGCAAATTTAATAAAAAATTAAATATTAACATTCACATTTCCCCATATTCTTAATCTGTGTTAATAAAAAAGCCGTCATTCCTCACGATGAGCGAACAACGGCTTCAACCATTTATTAAAAAATTCTATTCTTCAGCTTGTTTTGCTTCAAATTCCTTGATAAGTTTATCCTGTACATCACTCGGAACAAGCTCATAACTTGCAAACTTCATAATAAACGAAGCACGACCGCCTGTTAACGAACTCAATGCCGTAGAGTACGAGGACATTTCCTTCAAAGGCACTTTGGCAATCAGTTTTTCATAACCGGCTTCGCTGTTCATACCCATAATCATGGCACGGCGTCCTTGCAGGTCACCCATCACATCACCCATCTTATCGGAAGGAACAAACACCTCTACATCATATATAGGTTCCAAAATCTTCGGACCGGCATTCTTAAACGCCTCACTGAACGCATTACGTCCCGCCAGCATGAAAGAGATTTCATTGGAATCTACCGGGTGCATCTTACCGTCGTATACGATAACACGTACGTCACGGGCATACGAACCGGTCAGCGGACCTTGCTCCATACGCGACATGATACCTTTCAGAATAGCAGGCATAAAACGGGCATCGATGGAACCGCCCACAATACTGTTCACAAATACCAGTTTGCCGCCCCATTCCAATGGCACTTCCTCAACGCCTTTCACGTTCATCTTGAATTCCTGTCCGTTGAACTTATAAGTTTCCGGCATCGGCATACCTTCATAATAAGGTTCCACAATCAAGTGAACTTCACCGAACTGACCTGCTCCACCGGATTGTTTCTTATGGCGATAGTCGGCACGGGCAGCTTTCGTGATGGTTTCACGATACGGGATTCTCGGCTCTTCAAACTTAATCTGCAATTTCTCATTGTTCTCCAAACGCCACTTCAGTGTGCGCAGGTGGAATTCACCCTGCCCGTGCACAATGGTCTGACGCAGCTCCTTAGACTGGTCGATAACCCATGTCGGGTCTTCCTCACGCATACGGTTCAAGATAGCCATCATCTTTTCCGTATCGGCTTCATTCAGCGGTTTGATGGCACGGGAATATTTGGAATTCGGATATTTGATAAAATTGAAACGGTTTTCAGCGCCTTTGGCATTCAGCGTATTGCCCGTATGCACGTCTTTCAGCTTCACTGTACAGCCGATATCGCCGGCCACCATTTCTTCCACCTTGATACGGTTGGCTCCCGCACATGCGTAAATCTGCGCAATGCGTTCTTTCGAGCCGCGGTCGGCATTGGTAAAGTCATCTCCTTCGTGTACTTTGCCACTCATCACCTTGAAATACTGCACGTCACCGATATGCGGCTCAACGGCAGTCTTGAAGAAATACAAGGAAGTAGGTCCGTTGGAGTCGGGTTTCACCACTTCGCCGCGTGTATTGTGCACCGGAGGCATTTCGTCTACAAACGGAACAACATTACCCAGGAACTCCATCAAACGGCGCACACCCATGTCCTTTCCCGCACACACGCAGAATACGGGGAACATACCGCGAGAAGCCAACCCCTTGCGGATACCTTCACGCATTTCGTCTTCGGTCAGAGAATCCTGTTCGAAGAATTTCTCCATTAAAGTTTCATCGTGCTCGGCAGCAGCCTCTACCAATGCTTTATGCATGGCAGTCGCTTTTTCCATTTCCTCCGCGGGAACATCTTCTATAGTGGGCGCTCCGCCTTCCGGCCCCCACGAATATTTTTTCATCAGAAGTACATCAATCAACGAATTGAAATTCGGTCCGGTAGCCAACGGATATTGAACGGGAACTACCTTAGAACCGTAAATTGACTGCAACTGTTCCAGTACCATATCATAGTCGCACTTCTCATGGTCGAGCTGGTTTACAAGGAAAATAACCGGTTTGCCCAGCTTCTCCGTATAGCGGAAATGATTTTGAGTACCTACTTCAGGACCGTATTGCCCGTTCAGCAGCAGAATAGCCGTATCGGTTACATTGAGAGCCGTCATGGCCGCTCCCACAAAGTCGTCACTACCCGGACAGTCTATAATATTCAATTTCTTACCGTTCCACTCCACATGATAAACGGTGGAAAACACAGAATAGCCATATTCCTGTTCCACCGGAAAGTAATCGCTGACCGTATTCTTGGCAGTAATTCTGCCGCGACGTTTTATAATACCACTCTCAAAGAGCAGCGCTTCCGTGAGAGTGGTTTTACCCGAGCCGTCATTGCCAAGGAGGGCAATGTTCTTAATTTCATTCGTCTGATATACTTTCATGATATATAAGATTTAAAGTGAATACTCAGCATGCTTCCGTATGCCATTATTTTAGTGAGCCGCAAATTAGAAATTAATCAAAAGAAAAGCAATAAAACGTCTGTGTTACTAAACAATGTTATGTAACACATCAGCCATACGGATCTTTTTAATGAAGAATGAAGAATTATGAATGAAGAATTGCCATGCGGTGTAATCGCGCAGCTGATTCTTCATTCATAATTCTTCATTCTTCATTAAAAAAGGTTCACTGACATTGGTTGTCTCGGACAGAAGGCGGGATGACTGGTGAAGCAAGGAACCGCAAAGCATGTATAAGGCAGGAGTTTTGTGTGTTCTATCCCGATTGTATAAATGACAATGATTATTCTCCGGGATGAGTCGGGATGAGCCTACGGGGGAGATATCATTAAAAGCCTTTTAATATCCTATTAAAAGGCTTTTAATGATAGTTTAATAGGCTTTTAATTATAGTTCAACTTAGGAAAGAGATAAACAGACTCGGCAGAGGAAGGGGGATAAAGCGTACGATTTATCAATCAAGGGTATAAAGGCGGATAATCACATATATAAAAAGACTGCCCGTTCTTCCCATGGTGAGAGGAACGGGCAGCCGTCTGTCTATATCATATCTCTTTGTTATTTCAGCAAAGAAGCCGGGTCAAGATGCTCTGCTTCGATATCTTTGAAGTAACGATATGTACCTACTTTCAGTTCTGCGGTAGCAGCATCGTCGCAAACGATGATTCCTTTTTCATGCATTTGCAGCGCGCTGATTGTCCACATCTGCATCACAGGTCCTTCCACTGCATGATAAAGAGCGCGAGCCTTGTTGTGGCCGTTTACAATAATCATGACTTCTCTTGCGCTGAGCACGGTACCTACACCTACAGTCAAAGACGTTTTGGGAACTTTGTTGACATCGTTGTCAAAGAAGCGGGAGTTGGCGATGATAGTATCGGTAGTCAGAGTTTTCTGACGGGTACGTGACGACAAAGAAGAACCCGGTTCGTTGAAAGCGATGTGTCCGTCGGGACCGATACCACCCATAAAGAGGTCGATACCGCCGTAAGACTTAATCTTTTCCTCATAACGTGCACATTCGGCATCGAGGTCGGCAGCGTTACCGTTCAGGATGTTGGTATTCTCCGGCTTGATATCGATGTGACTGAAGAAGTTATTCCACATAAAAGAATAGTAGCTTTCGGGATGTTCCTTTGGCAAGCCTACATATTCGTCCATGTTGAAAGTCACCACGTTCTGGAAAGATACGATGCCTTTCTTGTTCAGGTCAATCAAGGCCTTGTACATACCCAGAGGCGAAGAGCCGGTAGGGCATCCCAATACAAACGGTTTTTCAGGTGTCGGATTAGCGGCTTTGATTTTGGCAGCTACATAATGTGCCGCCCACTGTGATACGGATTGATAATCCGGTTGAATGATTAGTCTCATTACGATTATTTTATTAGGTTAATAAATTGGAGGTTTATTATCATTTTCTATCTTTTTTCAAACGCTCCGCCATGGCGCACGCCAGATTTTCGCATTGTTCATAGGTAATGTCCTTCATGGCCTGCTTCATTTCCACCGGATCGCCTACGATTTCAAATTTGCTCTTCTCGGCAAATTCACCCATACGCTTTACGGCTGCGCCCGCCCAGCAGAACGAACCGAAATAACCCAGATAACGGCCCTTCACCTCGCGCACCAATATCTTGGAGAGCAATGCCTCTATCTCCGGATAAATCTGGTTGCTATAAGTGGGGCTTCCGATTATCAGACCCCGGTATTTGAATATATCGGCTATGATGTAAGACGGATTGCTCTTGCTGACGTTGTGCATCACGATGTTTTTGATGCCTTGAGCGGAAAGTTCCGCAGCGATTGCTTCCGCCATCTGTTCGGTATTGCCGTACATGGAGCCGTAGGCTATTACAACACCCTCTTCGGCGGCATAACGGCTCAGGCGGTCGTAGATACCGATAACTTTGGAAATGTTGTCCGTCCACACCGGTCCGTGCGTAGAGCAAATGGTGGAGATGGGCAGCCCGCCCAGCTTTGCCAACGCCTTCTGCACGGGAGAGCCGTACTTGCCTACGATGTTGGAGTAGTAACGCACCATTTCGTCCCAATACTTATCCAGGTTGATACGCGTATCGAGGAAACCGCCGTCGAGCGTACCGAAACAACCGAATCCGTCGCCGGAGAAGAGCACGCCCTCCGTTTCGTCAAAAGTCATCATCGTTTCGGGCCAATGCACCATCGGGGTCATATAGAAACGGAGCTTGTGGTGGCCTAAAGCAAGGAAATCCTCATCCTTTACCATATATTGTTCGCCCGTCACGCCGTAGAAACCTTCTATCATGCCAAACGTCTGCTTGTTGCCCACGATGACGATGTCGGGGTAATGCTGCTTGATTAAGCGGATAGAGCCGGAATGGTCCGGTTCCATATGGTTGATGATAAGATACTGGATGGGGCGTTCGCCTATGATGCTTTTTATCTTCCGAAGGTATATCTCAAAGTAGCAGATATCCACGGTATCCACCAGCGCCACCATTTCATCGTCTATCAGGTAGGAGTTGTAAGACACTCCGTAGGGCAAGGGCCACATGCCTTCAAACAAATGCTTGTTACGGTCATTCACTCCCACGTAATGGATTTTTCCTTTTATCGCTGTTTTTGAGTTCATTGTCATTGTCCTCTAATTTAGATTGATTCCATATTTATCAGCGGCAAAAATAAGTTTTTTTTCTCACATTTCATACTTCTTCCCTTGATATGCATCAAGTTCTTTCATTCTTTTTTGAACCCGGTGGTTAAATTCATAATTTTTCAGTCCCCAGTCGGGCGCGATAAGCAGGTCTTTGGGAGACTGAGAGACAAAACGTTCCAAAACGATATCCGGACGAAGATGTTCTACATAATCTATCACAAGGTCGATATACTCTTCGACACCGAAAAGATGGAAATCTTCGGGATGCCGCTCATACTCCAAGGCCATACGGGTACCGCGTATCAGTTGCAACTGATGCATTTTCAGCGTAGTAAGCGGCAAGTGTGACAACTCTCGTGCCTGCGCCACAATGGTTGGATGAGTTTCGCCCGGCAGTCCCAGGATTACATGCCCGCCTGTCAATATTCCGCAAGCGGCAGTCCGCTGTACCGCATCGACGGTAGTTTGAAAAGTATGCCCTCGGTTAATGCGGCGGAGCGTTTCGTCACAGGTGCTCTCGATACCGTATTCCACTAAAAGAAAAGTATGCTTATTGATATTTTCCAGATATCGGAGCAGGTCGTCCGGCATACAGTCCGGGCGGGTACCGATAACCAGCCCCACCACACCGTCTACGGACAACGCCTCTTCGTACTTTCGCTTCAAGGATTCCAACTCTCCGTACGTGTTGGTATAAGCCTGAAAGTATGCCAGATACCTCATTTCAGGGTATTTGCGGGCAAAGAAACGCTTACCTTCTTCCAGTTGCAGGCTTATCGGCTTTTCCGTACGGCAATAGTCTGGATTAAAAGTCTGGTTATTACAGTAGGTACAGCCGCCATATCCCTTGTTCCCGTCACGGTTGGGACAGGTAAACCCGGCATTCAACGAGATTTTCTGTACCTTATACGGAAAATAACGTTTCAGAAACGAAGGGAATTCATTATAAAGAGGTGTCACACTCATAAGTTTATGTTATTTAGAAACAAAAATAAGACTTTTCTTCGGTTTTTGCTAATGGAAAACGGTTCAGATGGCTTAATAACTGCCATAGGCAAACTTTGTATTTGTTAATAAACATAAACACATTCATTTTAGGCTGCACTAAAAAATGTTACGTCAGTTGATTTTAAAGCAATTATGATATTAATCATACATCCAGCCACCATTAAAGCAAACATATTTTAGTGATTAGTTACACTTTTTACATACAAATTTATAGTTTTAAAAGCATGGAGATTGAAATAAATTCATAGCTTTGCATACGACCTTAGTGAATCAACCTATAAATACTATACGCCATGGCAACAATTGCACTCGACATAGGCGGCACCAAAATAGCCAGCGCCATTTTTCTTTCTGACGGAAGTATGATGTTCAACAGGAAACGTCTTCTAAAAGGCAGAACAGGGCACGAAGTCGGCAAACTCGCAGCAGATATTCTGGCCAAGCTACTCACGGTGGCACGTAAGAGCCGCATACAAATCGACGGTGTGGGCGTATGCATTCCGGGAATCGTCTATTCCCAAACCAACCGCGTATGGGCCCCCAACATACCCGGCTGGGACAATTATCCGCTGTACGAAGAGTTGCGCTGTGTCACTCCCCCTGAAGTAGACATCTATATCGATAGCGACCGTACTTGCTATATGTATGGTGAAATGTGGCAAGGCGCCGCAAAAAACTGTCACAGCGCGGTATTCATCGCCGTAGGTACGGGCATCGGCGCCGGTATCATTATTGATGGTCATGTGCTGCACGGCGCCAGCGATATTATCGGAGCAACGGGCTGGATGGCTCTTCAGCCGCCTTATAAAGAAGATTATAAGGCTTGCGGATGTTTCGAGTATTACGCATCGGGCAACGGAATCGGAGCACGGGTTCGCGATGCCGTACGAGCCAACAAGGCCTATAAAGGAAAATTACGCCAGAAACCTATTTGCCGCATCTCCGCCTATGATGTATTCAGCGCCTATAACGAGGGAGACCCCATTGCCGTATCGGTACTGCAAAAGGCCGTTGAGATGTGGGGTATGGGAGCAGCCAACCTTGTCAGTTTATTGAATCCTCAAAAGGTTATATGGGGTGGCGGCGTATTCGGCCCTGCCGGCATATTCATAGACGACATTTACAAAGAAGCTTGCAAATGGGCGCAGCCCATCAGCATCAGGCAAGCCGAATTTGTACCTTCTCAATTGTCCGGAAACGCCGGATTGATAGGAGCAGCATTTCTTGCCATCAAAAACCATTTGTATGAATAACGGTTATCATAAAAATCTCGTATTCACGGCAGCGTGTATCGGAATGTGTTTCTTCGGCGTTTCAATGATTACGCTGGGTTCGGTACTGCCCTCTCTCGTCACCAAGCTGGGATTAAGCGGATTACAAACGACATCACTGGTAACGTTCCTTCCTCTCGGCATGCTGATAGGCTCGCTGATTTTCGGTCCTATTGTCGATCGTTTCGGACACAAGGCCTTGCTGGTACCCAGTTGTATCATTGTATTATCGGGACTGGAAGGATTGATATTTTTTGAGAGCATCCCGCTCCTGCAACTCTCCATAGTAGGTATAGGCCTGGGCGGCGGTATCCTTAATGGAGAAACCAATGCTTTGGTGTCTGATATTTCCGGTGAATCGGAAAAAGGTTCCCGACTTAGCTTTTTGGGGATGTTCTACGGATTGGGAGCATTGGGTATACCAAGCCTGCTGGGAGTATTGTCCGAACACTATTCTTTTGAAACAATCCTGCAAGGCATAGGTATCATTATGCTGGCAGGCATATTGTTCTGTATTCCCGTACGTTTTCCCGCGCCCAAACAAGCGCAAGGCTTTCCCGTAAAAGAGGGATTGGGATTGCTGAAAGAGAGCAGCTTACTATTGCTCAGCTCCATTCTCTTCTTCCAAAGCGGCATCGAAGGAGTATGCAACAACTGGTCTACAAGCTATTTCGGACAGGCGACCGACATCCCCGCCAATCAGGCGTTAATAGCGCTTACCTGTATGGTCGTGGGGCTTACCGCGGCGCGTATGCTGCAAATCGTGATTTTCAAAAAGATAAAACCGGCAACCGTACTTCCCTACAGTCTTATCCTCACTGCGATAGGCTTTGGCCTGCTGACAGCGTCTCCGGGATTTATACGGGCCGCAACGGGTATGGTCTTGGTAGGAATGGGATTGTCATCCACTTATCCGGTCATCTTGAGTATTCTCGGCACCCGCTATCCCGCATTGTCAGGAACGGCATTCAGCATAGCGCTCGCCATAGCTCTTGTAGGACAGGCTGCCATGAACGGGCTTATGGGAATGGTTTCCGTATATGCCGGCGGCATAGTATTTTATCCTTATATGATGATAGGTTCGCTCATTATCATGCTTATATTGTTTAAACGTTCACTCAAATAATTAACCCCCTAAAACAAAACATTATGTTAGCACTTGAATGGTTAAAAAATGCCCACGGCATCATGGAAAAGCTGGAAGCTACTCAGTTGGAGAACATTAAAAAAGCAGCTACCGTTATGGCGGATGCTATTGAAGCAGGCCGTTGGGTTCACACCTTTGGTTGCGGTCACGCCACTATCCCCGTTGAAGAGATGTATCCGCGCATCGGCAGTTTCGTAGGCTTCCACCCGCTTTGCGAACTCCCTTTGACGTTCTTTACGCAAATCATCGGTCAGATGGGTATCCACCAGTTCCTTTTCTTGGAAAGAGCAGAGGGTTACGGACAGGAAATCATGAAGAACTATGACTTCGATTCCAAGGATTGTATCTGGATATTCTCTCATACCGGCATCAACGCCGTGAACATCGACGTAGCGTTGGAAGCCAAGAAGCGTGGAATGAAAGTTATCGTGTACGGTTCAGCAGGTGAAACCGGAGACAAACCCAGCCGCCATTCCGGAGGTAAGAACCTCTTTCAAATTGCCGACATCGTAGTTGACTCCTGCGTACCTTTGGTAGACGCTTCCGTTCCTTTGAAAAACCATTTTGACAAGGTGGGTCCTTTGTCTACCCTGAGTTTCGTAACAATGGTGTGGATGACTATCACCACCGTTGCCGAGATTCTTGCCGACCGTGGCGTGAAGTTGTATATACATCCTTCGCACAACGTACCCGGTGATACTACCGCACACGAACGCCTCGATGCCGCCATCGCCGAATACCAACGAAAAGTAAAGTGCCTCTAATATGTACTGATTCCAATCATCACCTATTCTAATCATCATCTTTGAATGACAGCAACCCGTTCTGCTCTAAAAAGGCAGAGCGGGTTTTCTTTTTACATCCATGTAAAATGGAATTTATCATTTATTAATTAGATTAGATTTCCGCTTTATCGTATCTTTGCAAAAAACAACCGAATTAAAAAGATATGAAAAAGATAAGTTTTGCACTTCTTTTCTGCCTTTACACACTGGCAAGTCTTGCCCAAAGCGGCAAACCGCTCGATTTAAAAGAAATCATATCCGGAGAATTTACTCCTCAAAGCATTTCAGGCGTCATCCCTATCCCCGGAGATGGTGAACACTATTCACAAATGAATGCGGATAAGACGCAAATCATCAAGTACTCCTTCAAAACAGGTAAACCGGTAGAAGTGCTGTTCGATGCCGCTACCGCCCGCGAATGCCCGTTCAAGAAATTCGACAGTTACAGTTTTGCTCCGGACGGCAGCAAGCTGCTTATCGCGACAGAAACAACTCCTATCTACCGCCACTCTTATACGGCGGTACATTATATATATAGCTTAAAGCGAAATCTCGACGGTAAGATAAACAATGTAGTAGAGAAACTGTCGGATGGCGGACCACAACAGGTGCCTGTATTCTCACCCGACGGGTATCAGGTGGCGTTCGTGCGTGACAACAACATCTTCCTCGTCAAATTACTTTACGGCAACAGCGAAAGCCAAGTGACCGAAGACGGCAAACGCAATGAAGTACTGAACGGAATCCCCGACTGGGTGTACGAAGAGGAATTTTCCTTTAATCGCGCATTGGAGTTCAGTCCCGACAGCAAGATGCTGGCATTCATCCGTTTCGACGAGCGGGAAGTACCCTCTTATACATTTCCTGTATTCGCCGGAGAAGCCCCCCATATTACTCCTTATGAGAAATACCCGGGAGAATATACTTACAAGTATCCCAAGACAGGCGAAAAGAACTCGAAAGTATCCGTACATACTTTTGACATCAAATCCAAAGTAACCCGCAAAATCAATCTTCCGTTGGAAGAGGGGGGATATATTCCGCGTATCCGTTTCACACAAGACCCTGGCAAACTTGCCATAATGACGCTGAACCGTCACCAAAACCGGTTCGACCTGTACTTTGCCGATCCCCGCAGTACCGTCTGCAAGTTAGCGGTACGTGACGAAAGCGACACTTATATCCGTGAGAATGTATTCGATAATATCATTTTCTATCCGGAGAACTTCAGCTTTGTCAGCGAAAAGAGCGGATACAACCACTTGTACTGGTATAGCATCGGCGGAAACCTTATCAAGCAAGTCACTTCCGGCCCTTACGAAATACAAGACTTTTTAGGTTATGACCCCGAAGACGGCAGTTTCTATTACAGCAGTAACGAAGAAAGCCCGCTACGCAGTGCTATCTACAAGATAGACCGTAAAGGCAAAAAGATTAAATTATCATCGCAAGCCGGCACAAACAGCGCGCAGTTCAGTACAAATATGAAGTATTTCATGAACCGCTATTCAAGTTCGGACACTCCGACCGTCATTACTCTGAACGACAATACCGGCAAGGCGCTGACTACGCTTGTTGATAACTCCGCTTTAAAACAGAAATTAAAAGGATATGCTATACCTAAGAAAGAGTTCTTCTCTTTCCAAACCTCTGACGGTATTACGCTGAATGGCTGGATGATGAAACCCGCAGACTTCTCCGCCGGTAAGAAATATCCGGTTTTGATGTATCAGTACAGCGGCCCCGGTTCGCAACAGGTGCTTGACAAATTCGGCGTGAGTTGGGAAACCTACATGGCATCCCAAGGCTATATCGTAGCGTGCGTAGACGGACGAGGCACAGGTGGACGCGGCGCGGAATTCGCCAAAAGCACTTATCTGAATCTCGGCATCAAAGAAGCCAAAGATCAAGTGGAAACCGCTCTGTATTTAGGACGCCAACCTTATGTAGACAAAGGCCGCATCGGAATCTGGGGGTGGAGCTATGGCGGATATATGACCATTATGAGTATGAGCGAAGGAACTCCGGTATTCAAAGCAGGAGTTGCCGTTGCCCCGGTTACCGACTGGAACTATTACGATACCGTATACGGCGAACGTTTCATGCGTACTCCGAAAGAAAACGCCGAAGGCTACAAAGCCTCATCAGCCTTTACCCGTGCCAATAATTTGCATGGCAATCTGTTGTTGGTACATGGCATGGCGGATGATAACGTCCACTTTCAGAATTGCGTGGAATATGCCGAGCACCTCGTACAACTTGGCAAGCAGTTCGACATGCAGGTCTACACCAATCGCAACCACAGTATATTCGGTGGTAATACCCGCCTGCATCTGTATACCAAATTGACGAATTTCTTTAATCGGGAATTGAAAAAGTAAATGAGTGAAAGAGTACGTAAGCCGGAATGGCTTAAAATAAGTATCGGCGCCAACGAACGTTACACCGAAACAAAACGTATCGTGGAATCCCACTGCCTGCATACCATCTGTAGCAGTGGGCGCTGCCCCAATATGGGAGAATGTTGGGGAAGAGGTACGGCTACCTTTATGATAGGCGGAGACATTTGTACCCGTTGCTGCAAATTCTGCAATACGCAAACAGGCAAGCCCATGCCTTTAGACCCGCAAGAACCTGTACATGTAGCCGAGTCCATCGCCTTAATGAAACTCTCCCACGCCGTTATCACCTCTGTGGACAGGGACGATTTGCCGGATTTGGGCGCTGCCCATTGGGCGCAAACGATTCGCGAAATCAAACGCCTCAATCCGGAAACAACCGTCGAAGTGTTGATTCCCGACTTTCAAGGCAAAAAGAAACTTATAGACATGGTTATCGAAGCCCGGCCGGAAATCATCTCCCACAATATGGAAACGGTGAAACGTATCAGTCCGCTGGTACGAAGCGCCGCCCGTTATGAAACAAGCCTTGAAGTGTTGCGGCAGATAGCCGGAAGCGGTACTACCACCAAATCCGGCATCATGGTCGGCCTTGGAGAAACTCCGGATGAAGTGGCGGAACTAATGGACGACTTACGCAATGCCGGTTGCCAAATACTCACCATCGGACAATATTTACAGCCTACACATAAGCATTATGCTGTGGCCGAATATGTTACTCCCGCCCAATTTGCCGCTTACAAAGAGCTTGGATTGAAGAAAGGGTTCACTCAAGTAGAAAGCGCACCTTTGGTTCGTTCGTCTTATCATGCAGAAAAATCAACCCAGTATCTACAAAAAAGGATGAAATAAAGAACATTTTATACAAGCCGTTTGTTAAAAAGGAAACGGCAAAATAGCGTAGTAATGGGCAAGCAAAGAGTTCTATCATCCAAGTTCAATATGTCGCTGGGATATATCCCCGTCATTATATCCATTATATTATGTGAATTCATAATACAAGACATAGCCATCTACATCGGTACAGGTGTGGGATTATTATCAAGTATTTACATGTGGCGGCGTAAAGGCTCGCATATCCCCCAGATTATACTGTACTGTACAACAGGAATGTTATTATTATTAACAATAAC
Source organism: Bacteroides clarus YIT 12056 (assembly GCF_900129655.1). Taxonomy (GTDB): domain Bacteria; phylum Bacteroidota; class Bacteroidia; order Bacteroidales; family Bacteroidaceae; genus Bacteroides; species Bacteroides clarus. The sequence continues at coordinate 299,283 of NZ_FQWK01000001.1, read as the reverse complement.
CTCTTTATTTTCCACCGATTATTGTCCGAAAGCCATGTTTCCATTCACATTGGAAATCAGTGCGATTATACCGCCGCTCATCATCTTCCTGAATAGAAGACGCTTTTTAAACTACCATACCGCCCAAACCCATAAATGCTGCAAACAATTCTTTGCACAAGGCGCCGAAGCCGCCATTGTATCGGCACGCGTACTATTACTCATCGGCTTTTTACATTTCCTTATCATATCGCTTGCCATATTGCTCAGCCACCCGCTGAGTGATACGATGCGTCATGTCTTATTCCACGTCATACCGCCTTGCGTATTTATATTGAGCATCTTATTCAATCAATTCGGTATCTACTACTTCAATAAAGTAATGAAACATACCGTATTCGTACCTATCGTGACAAAAAAAGGAGATGTTATCGGAAAAGCAATAGCATCCGAAGCCATCAACCGTAAAAACGAATATATCAACCCGGTTATCCGCGTTACCGTAGCCTCGCACGGCATGCTGTTTTTATTGCCGCGCCCCCAATGCAGCCTGCTCGAAAAAGGAAAGACGGATGTGTTAATGGAGAGCTACTTATTGTATGGAGAAACTCTGGAACAGGGCGTAGAAAGAATTTTACTGAGAACGTTGCCGACAGCACCACTGCAGAATCTTCATTTCAGTTTCATGTACCATTTTGAGAATGAGTCCACCAACCGTTTGATTTATCTCTTTACCCTTGACCTGGATGATGATTCCATCTTATGCAATAAAAAGTTTAAGGGCGGAAAGCTTTGGACATTCCAGCAAATAGAACATAATCTCCATCGAAACTTTTTCAGCGGTTGTTTCGAATGTGAATATGAGCATATAAAGGAGATTATTTATACAAGAGAAAAATACAAGGAATTTTAGACAAATCGGGAACCTTACCCTGCCATTCCTTCACCGTTTTCGTTTTAATATATTCTCCCTCACATGTGATATTGGCAGCAATACAAAGTTTGGTCTGAGGGCGGCAGTTATGCAGAATATCCTCTATCATTTTATTGTTGCGATAAGGAGTTTCTATAAAAAGCTGGGTCTGATGCTCATTATACACACGCTGCTCCAACACTTTCAGTTTCTTGGCACGCTCACCGGGCTCGATCGGCAGATAACCATGAAAAGCAAAACTTTGCCCGTTGAAACCGGAACCCATAACCGATAATATAATGGAAGAAGGTCCGACCAAAGGAATAACCCTCAGGTTCTTACGTTGGGCTATCGCCACTACATCCGCTCCCGGGTCGGCAATAGCCGGACATCCTGCCTCAGAAATCACTCCCATTGAGTCTCCTGCTTCAAGCGGCTTCAAATATCCGGAAATATCTTCCGGTGACGTATGTTTATTGAGCGTATAAAACGTAAGCGAATCGATATCTGTCTCCCTATCCACCTTCTTTAGGAAACGGCGTGCCGAACGCACATCCTCCACTATAAAATGACGGATACCCAAAATCACTTCTTTATTATAAGAAGGTAACACGGTTTCAACAGGAGTATCGCCTAAAGTAACAGGCAATAGATAAAGAGCAGTTTCCATGTGAATCAACTAAAGTGATAAAGCAAAATAGAGCGGTAAGATTATAAAGGGATAAAATAAAGCGATAAAGCGGTAAGGTGATAAGGCTATGAGCCTAAATTACGATCACCCCATCACTTTACCGCTTCATCATCCTTTTTTATCCGTAGATTATATTTCCGTTTTCGTCTTTGTACTCATCCAGACCTTTTTCATAAGTAGCCATAGCGCGCAAGCTCATACCTACACTGGAGAATCCACCGTCGTGGAACAGGTTCTGCATAGTAACCTTACGGGTTAAGTCGGAGAACATAACGATGCAATAATCCGCACATTCGTCAGCCGAAGCATTACCCAGCGGAGACATACGGTTGGCAAAGTCAAACAATTTGTCCATTCCCTTTACGCCCGAACCGGCAGTAGTCATTGTAGGAGACTGAGATATTGTATTGACACGTACATTGTGCTCACGTCCGTAAATGTAGCCAAAACTACGTGCAATAGACTCCAACAGCGCTTTTGCATCTGCCATGTCATTGTAACCGTAGAACGTGCGTTGCGCTGCTACATAACTCAAAGCCAAGATGGAACCGTATTCTGCGATGGCGTTCATCTTCTTGGCAGCCTGTATCATCTTATGGAAAGAAACCGCCGAAATATCCAGCGTCTTACCCAACATATCGTAATCGAGATCATCGTATGTACGCTTCTTGCGCACATTCGGAGACATACCGATAGAATGAAGAACGAAATCCACCTGGCCGCCCAATACTTCCATAGAACGTTTGAACACATTCTCCAAATCTTCCACACTGGTAGCATCCGCTGCTATGACTTCGCAATTCAGTTTTTCAGCCAATGCCGAAACTTCACCCATACGCACAGCGACAGGTGTATTGGACAAGGTGATCGTCGCACCTTCTTCTACTGCTTTTTCTGCAACTTTCCAGGCAATGGATTGCTCATTCAGAGCACCGAAAATAATGCCTCTTTTTCCTTTCAACAAATTGTAACTCATACCTTTTTTACTAAGTTTTGAGCTGCAAAGATAGTGCAAAAACCCCGAAAGCATGCAAAGAAAAGGCTAAAACCACAAAAAATACACTAAAACCAACAATTAGTACACATATTTTCAGCCAAAGCCCGATACTTTTGCAATTGGTAATTAAGAGGTTTTTTCATAATATTTATTTAAGGTTAGAATTAGGTTAACATGAATCAATTTATTATTTCTTTCGTAGGCCACTCGTGAGAGCAGCTTACGGGGAAGTAATAAAAAGGGAAGTAAAAATTAAGGAATACCGCTTAATCCATAAATCAGAATTCATAAATTCATTAACATAGTATCACGAATGAACACATTATTCAAAAAGCTATTTACGCTTACCGCATTTTCTTTTGCATTACTGCCTGTACAGTATGCCGTTCATGCCCAATGCAAAAATTCCATAGATGAAAACATCTATAAAGAGTTGCCTTTCAATATGCCAAAGGTTGAGCAGCCGTCATTTCCGGATTATACAGTCAGTATCCTGCAATTCGGAGCAAAAGGAGACGGAACTACCTTAAACACAAAAGCGATTAATGACGCCATTAAAGCCGTCAACGCAAAAGGCGGCGGTAAAGTAGTCATCCCGGAAGGATTATGGCTGACAGGCCCTATCGAGTTATTAAGCAATGTCAACCTGTATACCGAAAAGAATGCCTTGGTGGTCTTTACAGATGATTTTAATGCCTATCCTATTCTCGAAACATCATTTGAGGGTCTGAACACCCGCCGTTGCCAGTCACCTATCTCCGCACGCAACACAGAAAACATAGCCATCACAGGTCATGGTGTATTCGACGGTTCGGGTGACAGCTGGCGTCCGGTGAAGAAAAGCAAACTGACCGCCAGTCAATGGGATGCGCTCGTTAAATCAGGTGGTGTGGTAGACAAATCGATATGGTATCCTACAGCCGGTTCGCTAAAGGGAGCATTGGCCTGCAAGAACTTCAACAATCCCGAAGGTATCGAAACAGACGAGGAATGGAATGAAATCCGTCCGTGGTTACGCCCCGTATTGCTCAATATCGTTAAGAGTAAAAAAGTCTTATTAGAAGGAGTCACATTCAAAAACTCACCGAGTTGGTGTCTGCATCCGCTATCATGCGAGCACATCACTATCAACCAAGTAAAGGTATTCAATCCCTGGTACTCTCAAAACGGTGATGCTTTAGATTTGGAATCCTGCAAGAATGCGTTGATAATCAATAATATCTTCGATGCCGGTGACGATGCCATCTGTATCAAATCCGGCAAAGACGAGGACGGACGTAAACGCGGTGAACCTTGCCAGAATGTTATCGTAAAGAATAACACAGTATTGCACGGCCATGGCGGCTTCGTTGTAGGCAGTGAAATGTCCGGCGGCGTAAAAAACATCTATGTAACAGACTGTACTTTCCTCGGCACAGACGTAGGCCTGCGCTTCAAGAGCACCAGAGGACGCGGCGGTGTTGTAGAGGGAATCTACATTCACAATATCCACATGATTGATATACCTCACGAACCGTTGCTCTTCGATTTGTTTTATGGTGGCAAAGCTGCCGGCGAAGAAACGGAAGAAGACCTGAAAGGCCGCATGAAGACAACGGTTCCCCAAGTAACCGTTGAAACACCTTCTTTCCGGGACATCCATATCTCCAATATTATTTGTAAGGGTTCGGGACGCGCCATGTTCTTCAACGGACTACCCGAAATGCCAATCAAAAATGTAACCGTAAAGGATGTAATCATCAACGATGCCAAAGAAGGCGTTGTCATCAGCCAGGCGGAAGGTGTAACGTTGGAAAACATACGTATAAAAACCAAGGGACACACATTGAACGTGAAAAACGCTAAAAATCTGAAAGTAGACGGAAAAGTGTATACCACTATCGGTACAGAAGGAAAAGTGTTGGATTTTAAGTAGAATTCGATAAGTTAAGAAGCTCAAAGCAGACAGTCTTTTTGCCAAAAGAAAGAGAGCTGTCTGCTCTTTTTAGTTTAATTTTGCCGCAATTAATTAAACACATTCCTTATGAAAACGACCTTTTTAACCGGTTTCCTGTTATTGTGCGCGTGTACTCTTACCGCACAATCTCAACCAAGTACCAAAACCATTTCGGTAGAAGTGAGCAACTCATGGAGCAAAGACAAAGCCGACGCTCCGGTAGTATTAAAAATCAAAGACCTGCAACCCGGTTTCCGTGTGCGTTCTGCCGTCGTAATGAACGGCAATGAAGAAATCCCTTCGCAGTTGGACGACCTGAACGGTGATTTGAAAGCCGATGAATTGGCCTTTGTCATGGATATTCCTGCCAAAAGCAAGAAAATGCTGACCATTACCTTGTCTTCCGCTAAAACGGATAAGACCTACCCGTCGCGTGTATTTGCCGAAATGCTGATACGCGATACAAAAAAACAGAAGCATGCCCCCATACAGTCGGTCACAGTGCCGGGAACTACCAACTTTTATAGTATGCTACATGGACACGGACCTATGTTTGAATCGGAATTAGTCGCTTACCGCGTCTATTTTAATCAAAAGCAAACCGTTGACCCGTACGGTAAATTCAAAAAGGGACTGGAAATCCAAGAAAGCCGGTTCTATCCTAACGACGAGCAGCTTGCGCGCGGATTCGGTGATGACGTGCTGATGGTTGGCAACAGTTGCGGTATCGGCGCCTTGAAAGGTTGGGACGGGACAAAAGCCACTCATATAGAGCCGATAGCGTTCCGTACAGAAAGCATTCTTGCCTACGGCCCCGTACGCACCATAGCCGATGTGACCGTCAAAGGCTGGGACTATCAGGGAAAAGAGCTGAATATGACCAACCGCTATATCCTTTATGCCGGACATCGTGACCTGTTGGTAGAAACGTTCTTTGACGCCCCCCTGCAAGATGAAGTGTTCTGCACCGGCGTACAAAACATTATGGGTAACGAAACCCTTTCGGAGTCCGATCATAAAGGCTTGGTAGGTAGTTGGGGAAGACACTGGCCGGTAAACGATACTGTAAAATATGCAAAAGAAACAGTAGGTATCGCCACCTATATTCCACAGAAATACATCCGCAAAGAAGTAAAAGACAAAGATAATTTCCTTTACACTCTTTCCGCACCGGGCAGCGACCGTTTCCACCATTACACCATGTTTACGTCATGTAAGGAAACGTTCGGCTATCCTACTCCCGAAGCATGGTTCGCTTATATGCGCGAGTGGAAAGAAGAACTGCAGCACCCGGTTCAGATAAAAATCAAGAATTAAAAATTAAAGAATTAAATCGTGACATGAAAACCAGAAACGCACTTTTAGGACTCAGCCTGCTGCTTGCATTACCGCTGGCGGCACAAGAAAAGAATTATGTTTCCGAGGTATGGGTAGCCGACCAAGGTAACGGTAAATACAAAAATCCGATACTCTATGCAGACTATTCCGATCCGGATGCCTGCCGTGTAGGAGATGACTTCTATATGACCTCTTCCAGTTTCAACTGCCTGCCGGGGTTACAGATTCTGCATTCCAAAGACCTCGTGAACTGGAGCATCATCGGAGCTGCCGTTCCTTATGCCCTCTCCCCCATTGAAACACCGGAACGTCCGGAGCATGGCAACCGTGTATGGGCGCCCGCTATCCGCCATCACAACGGTGAATTCTATATTTTCTGGGGCGATCCCGACCAGGGCGCTTTCATGGTAAAAGCCAAAGACCCCAAAGGTCCGTGGACAGAACCCGTACTCGTAAAACCGGGCAAGGGTATTATAGACACCTGTCCTTTCTGGGATGAAGACGGAAAAGTTTATATGGTACACGCCTATGCAGGAAGCCGTGCCGGATTGAAGAGTATCATATCCATTTGCGAGTTGAATGCGGATGCCACCAAAGCCATAACGCAGTCACGCATCATCTTCGACGGTCATGAAGCCCACCAGACTTGTGAAGGTCCCAAACTCTACAAAAGGGGGGAATATTACTATATCTTCCATCCGGCAGGCGGCGTACCCACCGGTTGGCAGGTTGTTCTCCGTTCCAAGAACATATACGGTCCTTACGAATGGAAAAAGGTGCTGGCGCAAGGTGACAGTCCCATCAACGGCCCTCACCAGGGAGCATGGGTAGATACTCCTACCGGTGAAGACTGGTTCCTGCATTTCCAGGATGTGGGCGCATACGGCCGTTTGGTACACTTACAACCCATGAAATGGGTCAACGACTGGCCTGTTATCGGCATCGACAAAGACGGTGACGGTTGTGGCGACCCGGTACTGGTTTATAAAAAGCCGAACGTAGGCAAGACATATCCTATCTGCACTCCGCAAGAAAGTGATGAGTTTGACGGCTATACCCTTTCTCCGCAATGGCAATGGCATGCCAACATCAACGAAAAATGGGCTTATTACGCAGGAGATCAAGGCATCGTACGTCTCTACTCCTATCCTGTTGTCAAAGACTGCAAAAACCTTTGGGACGTAGCCAACCTATTGTTACAGAAAACTCCCGCCGACAATTTTACCGCCACCATGAAACTGACTTTCAAACCGACGGAAAAGTACAAAGGAGAGCGCACCGGACTGGTAGTTATGGGACTCGACTATGCCGGACTTGTTTTGGAAAACACGGAAAAAGGCCTGGTATTGTCCCAGGTATCTTGCCCTAAAGCGGAAAAAGGTACTCTCGAAACAGTAAACGGTACAGTCGGTTTAAAAGACAATACCATCTACCTGCGTGCCAAGTTTACCTCTGACGGGAAAAAGATTTCCAAGAGCGAAGGCGGACACGACCTGTTGGTACTGTGCAACTTCAGTTACAGCTTCAACGGAAAGAAATTCCAGCCATTGGGCAAACCGTTCCAAGTGAAAGAAGGCAAGTGGATCGGCGCTAAAGTAGGTATGTTCTGTACCCGCCCGGCCATTGTTACCAACGACGGCGGCTGGACAGACGTAGACTGGTTCAGAATTACAAAATAACAAGTTCCCGGCGAATTGTTATATCTTTGTGCCGAAAACCAAAAGAAAAGAACAATGAAGAAGCTTGTTATATTTGACTTAGACGGAACGTTATTAAACACCATTGCCGATTTGGCGCAAAGCACCAATCATGCCTTGAGCGTACTGGGTTATCCCATGCACGAGGAGTCGGCCTATAACTTTATGGTAGGCAATGGAATTAACAAACTATTTGAAAGAGCTCTTCCCGAAGGCGAAAAGAGCGAGGAAAATGTACTCCGCGTCCGTAAGGAATTCGTTCCTCACTACGATAGGCACAATGCCGATAAGAGCCGTCCCTATCCCGGCATTCCCGAACTGTTGGAACAATTACAGTTACAGGGGCTACAAATTGCGGTTGCATCCAATAAGTATCAAGCTGCAACTCAAAAACTGATAGCCCACTATTTTCCGAAAATAGATTTCGTCGCCATATTCGGCCAGCGAGAAGGGGTAAACGTAAAACCCGACCCCACCATTGTAGAAGATATTCTATCCATTGCCAAAGTAGATAAAAAAGACGTGCTCTATGTAGGAGATTCCGGTGTGGATATGCAGACTGCAATCAATGCCGGAGTAACTTCCTGCGGGGTTACCTGGGGTTTCCGTCCACGGACTGAGTTAGAGGAATTTAATCCCGACTATATTGTGACCGGTGCGAAAGAAATTATTGATATCATAAAGAAATAAACCCTTCAAAATAAAAGCGGCCATCTCACACCTTTGTGAAGTGGCCGCTTTTATTCTTAGCATATTACTATTCTTATCTTACACCTTTCTCATTTTGCCGGTCAATAATATCCTGCACAAGATTATTGATATACATCTCCAGGTTAGTATAGTTTTTATTCGGATCTAATGTTTTATCATTACCATCCGATGCATCTTCAGGATTCAGACCGTATTTTTTCTCAAACTCATCCGGAATTCCATCCTTATCAGTGTCGGCAGGTACAAGCTCAGACTGCTTCAACACAGGCCAAGCACTCCAATCCGCTCCCGCATCGGCAGGTCTCAAATCTTCCTGGCTATCGATAATTCCCGGTTTAGGATAGTCTGTACTTTTCCAATCAATATCGCCTACCTTCCCTTGCCCGTTATGTTCATTCAGTCCCTCAAAATTAGCGACTCCGGTATTAGCTTCTTCCACGATGCGTTTATCATAAGTGTCTCTTGACAAAGAGCAACCCGCATATTTCAACACCTGTTCAAAAGCATCCCGGGCCGAGTGAGTTGTCACAGTTTCAGTAGCCACCGGTGCGGTACGTTTCAGTCTCTGTTTAACGTCATCAGTAATAGTATATTTCTTGTCAAACTGGTTATAAACCCCATAAGTCCAGTTATCATTTGTGGCTCGTACGCATCTCTGATAATCATCTTCGCCATTAATCCGGCCATCATCCACCACATTGCCATCGATAAAAAAATTCCCCCAAGTATCGAATATGGCAGGATAACTCTGTTTATCAGAATCTGATATTTTCTTATCAATAGCTATAATCCTTCCACGTTTGGATGTTCCGGTAGGAGTAGCCGGTCCCGGTTTATAATAGTTGTTCACAATATTCACATGCATAGCTTCACCGCCATAACAACTGTTTCCACACCAATTATAAATCACATTGTTGCGCATATCCACAATCTCATTATCTTTAGTAGATTTCGTACCCGGTCCTAAACGAGGATTACGACTATCGTGATTTGCCATTAAATTATGATGAAAAGACGCTTTCATTCCACCCCAAATTCCACCGTACCCATGAGGCCCTTTTGTGTGTCCCGACAAACGGAGACTTTCCGAAATGATGCACCACTGCAATGTAAAGTTCTCATTGTTATAGAAAGACACACACTCATCCGTACACCAGCTCATAGAACAATGGTCTATAATGATATTCTTACCATACCGTCCTCCAAAAGCATCCGCTCCATCGGCACTGATGCCTTTTTCCTTATCTCCCATGCGAAAACGCAAAAAACGTACTATCACATTATCCACATTATCTCCCAAAGAAACAGGCCAGCCGGCCAAACAAATGCCATCACCCGGTGCGGTCTGTCCGGCAATAGTCAGATCACCCTCTCTGATTTTCAACTCTTTCTTTAAATGAATGATACCCGATACCTGAAATACAATAGTACGAGCTCCTGAGACCTTTTCAATACCATACCGTAAAGTACCCTTTGTGCCGTCATCAGCAAGAGATGTTACAATATGCACTTTCCCACCGCGTCCACCGGTGGCGTTTCGTCCATGCCCTTCGGCACCCGGAAAAGCTGCAAATTCCACCGCTTCCATAGTTATAGGAGTAGTCGGTTCTCCGTTACCCTCCTCTTTATCCGCTCCTTGTTCCGTTTCATCCTCCTTATCCGATGCAATATCATCCGAACAGGATATTACACCTATGAAAAAGAGAAAACAGAAAGAAAAAAACAATTTCTTTTTCATTATATCATAATATTACAGTAATCTGTGCAAAAATAGGCAACAAGAGCTTCTTGAATATGCAATTTTTGGTTTCTGATTCGTATTTTTACATCAAAAAGGAAAAATGCATTAGTTTTTCTATCAAAAAATACCCCTAAAAATGCGAAAAAGCTTCTTAATATTGCAATGAAATAATAAAAGAGAAAAGAAATGACAAGAAAATGGTTGATATTAATCTTTATCTTCTGCTGTATCAGTGGTAAGATTACGGCACACGACAATAGCCTAAAGCTATGGTATGACAAACCCGCCAAACAATGGGTAGAAGCCCTACCCTTAGGTAACGGACGCATAGGAGCGATGGTTTTCGGCGATCCCGCACACGAACGGTTCCAACTCAATGAAGAAACCGTTTGGGGCGGCTCTCCTCATAACAATACTAATCCCAACGCTAAAGAAGCGTTGCCCCGCATACGCCGGTTGATATTCGAGGGGAAAAATAAAGAAGCGCAAGAATTATGCGGCCCCGCTATCTGCTCACAATCGGCCAACGGAATGCCGTATCAAACTGTCGGTACACTGCATCTTGATTTTGAAGGAATCAATCAATACGATGATTTTTATCGGGATTTGGATATTGAAAAGGCAATAGCTACCACCCGTTTCACAGCCAATGGCATTACATACATACGGGAAGCCTTTACCTCTTTTCCCGACCGGTTGCTCATTATCAAATTAACAGCATCAAAGAAGAAAAGTATTTCTTTCACGGCACATTATACCACACCATATACCGAAAATACAGAATTTTGTATTTCTCCCCGCAAAGAACTGCAACTAAACGGTAAAGCCAACGACCATGAGGGTATTGAAGGAAAGATACGATTCACCGCACTCACCCGGATTGACAATAACGGAGGTACGTTAAAAGTAACTTCGGACAGTACTTTGCAAGTCAAGAATGCCGACAGTGTTACTCTATATGTATCTATCGGTACAAACTTCATAAACTATAAAGACGTGTCGGGAGATGCATTGAAAGCAGCACGGCAATACATGAAACAAGCCGGTAAAAACTACACGAAAAGGAAAGAAGCCCACATTGCCGCCTATCAACAATACTTTAACCGTGTTTCACTGGACTTAGGCAGCAACGACCAAATCAAGAAACCGACAGACCGGCGTGTAAGGGAATTCAGCTCCGTCACCGACCCGCAAATGGCCGCCTTGTACTTCCAATTCGGACGTTACCTGTTAATATGCAGTTCGCAACCCGGCGGACAGGCCGCCAACCTGCAAGGTATTTGGAACTACCAGTTACGAGCTCCCTGGGACGGAAAATACACCACCGATATCAATGTAGAGATGAATTATTGGCCGGCCGAAACAACCGCCCTGTCCGAGATGCACGAACCGTTCCTGCAATTGGTAAAAGAAGTGGCCATACAAGGCCGCGAAAGCGCCTCCATGTATAGCTGCCGTGGATGGACTTTGCATCACAACACCGATATATGGCGTACCACCGGTGCCGTAGACGGCGCTAAATATGGTGTTTGGCCAACTTGTAACGCTTGGTTCTGCCAGCACCTGTGGGATCGGTACCTGTTCTCCGGCGATAAGAATTATTTAGCGGAAGTTTATCCGATTATGCGCGGCGCCTGCGAATTTTATCTGGACTTTTTAGTGCGCGAACCTAAAAATAACTGGCTGGTGGTAGCCCCTTCCTATTCACCGGAAAACAGTCCGTCTGTTAACGGTAAGCGCGGTTTTGTAATTGTCGCCGGTACCACCATGGACAATCAAATGGTCTACGACCTGTTTTACAATACCATTCAAGCCGCCAACTTAATGAATGAAAACACAGCTTTCACAGACAGCCTGCAAACCGTAGCCAACCATTTAGCCCCTATGCAGGTAGGACGCTGGGGGCAACTGCAAGAATGGATGGAAGACTGGGACAATCCTCAAGACCATCATCGACATGTATCCCACCTATGGGGATTATATCCAGGCCGTCAAATCAGCGCCTATCACTCCCCTGTCCTTTTTGAAGCCGCCAAGACATCACTGACCGCCCGCGGCGACCACTCTACCGGTTGGTCTATGGGATGGAAAGTCTGCTTATGGGCACGGCTGCTCGATGGCAATCATGCTTATAAACTGATTACCGAACAGCTTCACCCCACCACCGATGAACGCGGACAAAACGGTGGTACGTATCCTAATCTGTTCGACGCTCACCCGCCTTTCCAAATAGACGGCAACTTCGGCTGTACGGCCGGCATAACCGAGATGTTTGTACAGAGCCACGACGGTGCTGTCCATCTTCTGCCCGCGTTGCCCGATGTGTGGGAGCGTGGCGTTATAAAAGGAATTCGCTGTCGCGGCGGTTTCCTGCTGGAAGAAATGAAATGGGAAAAGGGGCAAATGCAAACAGCTACCATATGCTCCACCATCGGAGGTACCCTACGCATACGTACCGGCTCTCCCCTATATTTGAATGGAGAAAAACTGGAACCGGTGGAACAGGCACCGTGCAATAATCCGCTCCTTCAGCCGCAACCGATACGAAAGCCGCTAATCGCCGCCAATGCTCCGCTATCCATACCTCAATACAAAGAAACTTACATTTACGACATCACTACCGATGTCGGAAAGAAATATACGCTTTCCACCCGGCCTATGAATCATTAAGTGTAAAGGAGAATACGATGTATTCTCCTTTTTTCTGCTCTGCAACATACCTCAAGCTGATTTAGTACCACAAATCATTACAGAGAACAAAAAATACGTACCTAAAAACAAATATTCCACAAAGGACTTTTCACATTAATCTACATTTGCACCGATGAATTAACAGTGTGTATAACACACGACTAAGAGAATAATCACTTTTTAATAAACGAACATGCAAAGAATGTCTAAAATGAAAAACATGCGCACAGCGCTACTATTTTTATTAGTAGCCATGATATCGCTCAGTGTATCGGCGCAGAATGTAACCGTAAAAGGTACTGTGAAAGACAAGACGGGAGAAACCGTTATCGGTGCCTCTGTAGTACAAAAAGGAAATACCGGTAATGGTACGATTACCGATATTGACGGTAATTTCACTTTAAGTGTACCTGCCAATTCAACTTTGGTCATTTCTTATGTGGGAATGAAAACACAAGAAATTGCTCTGAAAGGACAGACAAAAATCAATGTAGTATTGGATGATGACTCACAAGCTTTGGATGAAGTAGTAGTTATCGGTTATGGAACAGTACAGAAAAAAGACCTGACCGGGTCTGTTGCTTCCGTAAGCGCCAAACAACTGTCGGCGGTGCCTGTTTCCAATGCATCGGAAGCATTACAGGGTAAGATGGCCGGTGTACAAATTACTCAAACGGAAGGTTCTCCGGATGCGGATATCCGTATTCGTGTACGCGGCGGCGGTTCTTTGTCACAAGACAACTCCCCCTTATATATCGTAGATGGTTTCCCTGTATCCAGCATTGGCGATATAGCTCCGTCAGACATCCAATCCGTAGATGTTTTGAAGGATGCTTCTTCCACAGCCATTTACGGTGCCCGCGGAGCCAACGGTGTAATCATCATTACGACAAAATCCGGTAAAGAGGGTAAGATAGAAGTTAACGCCGGCGTATCATTCGGTATCCGTAAAATGGCAAAACACATTGATGTAATGGACCCATACAATTATGTATTATATCAATATGAATTAGTTGGCGGACAAGATTGCAGCTATGGTGACTGGCAAGACTTGGACATCTACAAATCCATAAAGGGAACTGACTGGCAAGATGAGCTTTGGGGACGTACCGGTAACCAGCAAGCATACAATGTAAGTGTAAGCGGCGGTACAAAAGATACCAAGTTCAACATCAGCTACTCCCGCAACGATGAAAAAAGTATCATGCAGGGCTCCGGCTTTTCCAAGAATAATATCAATGCAAAAATCAATACTAAAATCAACAAATGGCTGAGCTTTGACTTCAACGCCCGACTGACACACCAAAAGATTGACGGCTTGAGCGGAGGTTCAGATAATGACACAAGCGCATCCAACTCGTTGGTAGCCCGTTCCATCATCTATGCACCCATCGAGGTGGTAGACACATCCGATGATGACGAAAATGCCACAAGTACACGTTACGACCCGTTACAACGTCTGAATGACACCTATAAACGCCAAACCCGTTTCCGCCAGAACTACAATGGAGGCATAAACTGGGAACCTGTCAAGGGATTAACTTTCCGTTCAGAGTTCGGATACGGCTGGAAGTTTGACAATACCGACCAAGTATGGGGAAGTATTGCTTCCGTCAATTCCAAGTACAAATACGATGGCGCTCCTCAAGCGTATATCAGTAAAGTAAATAATAAAAACTGGCGTATCGCAAATACCGTAACCTACGAAAACAAGTCACTGTTCAATAAAAGAGACCGCTTGAACGTAATGATCGGACAGGAAACATCTTCAAGCCAGGATAACAGTACTTATCTTACAGCCGTTAATTTTGAAAGTACCGCAACTCCCGGCGAAGTGTTGGCTAATTTAGGTAATGGTACCTCTCTGCCCACCAAAACATACATCGGAATTAAAGACAACTTAAACTCTTACTTCGGACGTATCAACTATACATTAATGGATAGATACCTGTTCACCTTTACAATGCGTGCCGACGGTTCGTCTAAATTTGCAAAAGGCAACCAATGGGGCTACTTCCCCTCAGGCGCATTTGCATGGCGTGTCTACGATGAATCATTTATGCAGGGTACACATGACTGGCTTTCTAATTTAAAGCTCCGTTTAAGTCTTGGTACGTCAGGTAACAACCGTATCCCGAGTGGCGCCATGTACACAACTTACTCGTTAGGCGGCACAAGCAGCAGTAACATTTACTTTAATGAACAGGCAAGTATTATTTTACAACCGGGTGATGCGCTTTCCAATCCTAACCTGAAATGGGAGACTACCATATCACGCAACTTAGGTCTTGACTTCGGGTTCCTGAACAATCGCCTTTCCGGTTCGTTGGATTTCTATTGGAACACCACCAAAGACTTGTTGATGAAGACAACCATCCCGGCAGGCTCCGGATACAGTTACCAATACAAGAATTTCGGGCAGACTTCCAATAAAGGTGTTGAATTACAACTCGATGCCACCTTACTTGACCATAAAGATTACGGATTGAATGTAAACTTCAATATCTCTTATAACCGCGGTAAAATTGACAAGCTGAACTCAGACGGAACGTCTAAATGGTGGCAAAGCAGTAAGTGGGCCGGCAGCGGCGCTGCAAGTACCGATGATTTCCTTATCGAAGAAGGCGGACGCTTGGGTGAAGTGTACGGCTACGTTACAGAAGGCATTTACACAGCTTCCGATTTCACATTCGACCAAAGCAAAGGCACTTATGCGCTGAAAGAAGGTGTGCCCAACAGTACAAGTATCACAGGAGTTGCCGCTCCCGGCGCAGTCAAACTTAAAGTAGGCGAGGATGGCAAACCCGTTAAACAGCGTCTCGGTAATACAATCGCTCCCTGGACCGGTGGTTTCGGCATCAATGGTAACTACAAAGGATTCGATTTAGGTGTATTCTGCAACTACTCTTTCGGAAACAAAATCGTGAATGCCGCAAAATTGGCTTCAAGCTACTATAACGATACTAAGCGCAACTGGAATCTGAACAGCAACTACAACTATGGCAACCGCTATACGGCCATCGATCCGTCAACAGGCCGTAACCTGCTCAGTTCGTCCGCAATCAAGGAAATGGGAGAAGAAGCCATTGTCTCACGCCTGAACGAAATCAATGCAGGAGTTACCAACTGGAACCCGGTATCCATCACCAAAATGCCCTTGATAGACCAAGCAGTGGAGAACGGTTCTTACCTGCGTATCAATACCGTTACTTTAGGGTATACCCTTCCGAAGAAATGGATTAACAAGTTCAACATTCAAAACTTACGCATATACGTAACAGGTTACAACTTGTATTGCTTTACAAGCTACTCCGGCGCAGATCCCGAAGTTGACTGCTGTACCAGCACTCCGATGACTCCGGGTATCGACTTTGCCGCATATCCCAAGAGCCGTTCATACGTAGGTGGCATCAACTTAACTTTCTAATCACATAAGAAGATACAATTATGAAAAAAATATATCAGACCATATTAATATGTTTAGGGGTAATGGGAATTACATCCTGTTCCGATTTCTTAGACCAGAAATCACCCTCTGAAATAGATCAAAGCGATTTGGCTCTAAAACCAGTCTACATACAACAAGTGATGAACAATATGTATGCCGGATTGACTTTAGACCATACATACGGTTGCCGTATGCCATTGAACTTTTCCACCAACAGCGACATCGAATTGGTAGATGCCACCAAATTGGAAGACTTCACCAACGCAGAAGACAGAGGCGCGTCCAACTATAATCCTTCTACTACATGGAGCCGCCTGGACAATAACTGGCAATCCATGTTCAAAATCATAGAAGGCGCCAACGTTGTGATTGAATCCGTAGACCAAAGTCCTATTATGGCCGATAAGAACAATTCTGACTACAACACATTACTTCACTATAAAGGCGAGGCGCTTACCATTCGCGCGATGGTTTATTATGACTTAATCAAAACCTACGGCGATATTCCCATGAAGTTTGAACCGACCAAAGAAGACGGGTCAAACTTATATCTGGAAAAGACAGACCGCGATGTTATCTATGAGCGCTTGTTAAGCGATTTGGAAACGGCTGCCGCCGCATTACCTTGGGCAGGAATGGATGGCTATACAACAGAACACGCCACTAAAGGATTTGCGCACGGCCTGTTGGCACGTATCGCCTTATCCTATGCCGGCTACTCTATCCGCGAAACAGCTAAAGAAGGATACGAAACCATGCCCGGCAGTGATCCGTCCTATCCTACCCAACGCCCCGATGCAGCCAAAAGAGAAGAACTTTACAAATTAGCGCTGACTCATCTGGACGTAATCATCAAAGACGGTCCTCATAAGCTGAACCCTTCTTTCGAAGACGAATGGTATAGAATCAATCAACGTACCTTAGACAACCAATATTACGAAAACCTTTATGAAGTTGCCCATGGACTGGGTACATCCGGTGAAATGGGATATACTATTGGCGTACGCCTCAACGCGAAAGATACCAACTCTGCAAGCTGGGGATATGGTAACTCAAGTGCAAAAGTACAATTGACAGCTCCATTCTTCTGGTCATTCGACCATAAAGACCTGCGTCGCGACATTACATGCGCCAACTATACCATTGAAGGTAATGATAAAGATACCCCGGACATCGAAAAAATGGCAGGTAACAAACCTTTCCAACTGTATGTAGCCAAGTGGGATGTGCGCAAAATGAGCGAAGAATGGCTGAAGCAGAACAAAAATGCCAGTGCCAAGAAAGGATATGGCATCAACTGGGTAGTAATGCGTTATTCGGATGTACTGTTGATGTATGCCGAAGTTATGAACGAATTGTTCGGTCCCGACGCTATCGGTACTGCCACTTGCGGAAAAACAGGCCGTGATGCCTTAATGGAGGTTCATTGCCGTGCGTTTGATACCGCCGATCAAGTCAATGCGCAAGCCTATGTCAACGGAATTTCTTCCGCAGACTTCTTTGATGCCGTTGTAGACGAACGTGCATGGGAGTTAGCGGGTGAAGCTGTCCGTAAATACGATTTGATTCGTTGGGGACTGTTGTCATCCAAAACACAAGAAATGCTGGATAACTACATAAATGTAGTAAAACCCAATGCACCCGCAAAATTGTATTACAATATGCGAAACGATGATCCGAAGAGTATAGATATGTCAAGCGTACAATGGTATGCAACTCCCGCCAACACCGGAGACTACAAAAAGAGTAGCGATTTCTGGGGAAAAGATGACAGCAAACTGGAAGTATTTACCGAGAATATCAGTTCCGGCTTGAATAAAACTGTTATCAATCGCCACCTCTTACCGTTAGGAAGCAGCGTTATCAGTGACTCTAAAGGTAAATTGAATAACTCGTATGGTTTTTAAGCCTTAAAACAACAATAGAATATGAAAATCTATAAATATATACATAATATATTGTCAGGAGCTTGCTTGCTCCTGACAACAATTGCCGCAACCAGTTGCGACAACGCCAACGATTGGACTGTTGATGCCGCTCATAACCGTTTGTTCAGTTGTGATCTCAGCGGTGTAACTCCCGAAGACATCGGTACAGAAGCCACTTTGGAATTTAAGACTGTAAAAGGTGCGGAGTACTATCTTATCGAAGTTAGTAAAGACACATTGTACAATGACATCGAAATGGGAAGTACCGCTACTTCCATCATATACGGTGAGGACAAATCCATCAAAGAATCGCCTTATACGATGACAGGTCTGGATAGTTCAACCAAATACTATCTTCGTGTGAAAGCAATGTCAGGCAATACACCCGAGTCCAAATGGAGTTATCTTTCCGATTACAGTTTCAAAACCAAGTCAGAGCAGATATTCGAAGAAATCTCTACCGCTGACCTCACAGAGAACAGTGTCGTTTTACATTGGCTTGCCAATGCAGAAGTTACCAAATTGGAAATTCTGAAAGGTGAAGAAGTAAAAGTAACCAAAGATTTGACAAACGATAACGAAGCTGTAACCAATGGTACAATCACCATTGACGGGTTGGAAGCACAAACCAATTATACAGCCAAGATATATAAAGACAATGTTGTAAGAGGTACAATCGGTTTTACAACCTTTGCAGCAGTTCCAAGTGCAGACCTTGTATATCGTATGACGGCCGATGAGAATCTTAGTAATGAACTTCTTGCGGAAATCACAGCCCAATGCGAAGGAACTTCTATCACGATAGCAATGCCGGCCGGTACAACCAATAAATATGGTGAAGCATTAGAATTAGCTGATGGTTATTCCTACACATTCTTCGGAATTGCCGGAGAAAAAAAGCCGGTAATAGCCATAAGTACAATAACACTTAAAAATAACGCATTGATTAAATTCCAAAATGTAGAGCTCAATGCTGACGGCATTAATGCTGAAGGTACAGCCAAAACTAACGAATACATTATCAATCAAAGCGCAGCAGCAGTTGTAGACAATATTACTTTTGAAGATTGTGATATTATCGGCTTTAAGAATTCTATTGTCCGTATCCAATCCTCATCAAGTATAGAATTTAAAAAAGTTGTATTTAACGGATGTTACATCAAAGGGCAAAATTTGGCAAGCAAATACTATGTTCTTCATAATAACAGCGGCAAATTCGGAGAAGTAGAATATAACAATACCACATTTGACTGCACCGGATATAGAGGCCTGTTTTATAGTGAAAACAAAGATTGTACAAGTATCAATATTACGGATTGTACAATATATAACATACCGGCATCAGGGCAATATGTTATAGACTTTAAGTCAACAGATAATGGTGCTACCAACGGTATTATAATCAACAATACAATCTTTGCAAAGGTTCAAGATGCAAGTGCCGCTAAGGGTATTCGAAGTAATAGTGTACAAACCTTTGATAATGTATGGACTACTAATGATTTTAAACTAACCGGCAATCAATTCAGTGGAACTGTTACAGCTTTTGACGGTACGTCAACTGATTTATTTGAAAATCCCGCAGCAGGGGACTTTACCATCAAGAGTTATAACTTTGGAGGTCGCCTAAACGCAGGCGCAATCAAATGGAGAATGACGGAATAAACATCCATCCTTACTAATAAAAAGAGTTGCTTTATAATAATAAAGCAACTCTTTTTATTTTCCCCTTCACCCTTCACATCCCCTGTTCATCAACCCTTGCGGGTGAAGTCCGCCATTACCGTCACTGCCGTACAATCCTATCCCTGCTCACCCCGTAATACCCCGCTACGGGCACATATACCGGTTGCGTAGGTATTCCGATATTCCGAATTTTCCCTTCCGCCCTCAGCCTGCGGATATGCTCCATCGCTTTCGACTTCATAAATCCGCAAATCTGCTGGAAGTCCGCACGGGTCATTAATTGATGTTCGGTAAAATAAGTTCGCAAACGCATATCTATTTCCACATCCGATAGTTTGCGGGAATGCCCGTTGTGCCTGATATTTTTAAGCTTCACGGCTCCCACTTCGTTCTTCAACGCTTGGTCGGCACGAAACTTGATACCTTTTAAACGGACTTTCGTATTTTTGCGTTTCGTTTCCGCCGTCACCCCTTCTATACATTTCAGCGTAGGATGAAAATAACCTATCCCGTCCAGGTGCACTTGGCGACCGTCACTCAGCTCCTGCCCCAATACATGCGACAGCGCATCGAGTACAGCCGTTACATCCGTTTCCGTCAGCGAGCAACGCTCCTGAATTTTACGCCTCACATAGTCCGTTCCTATCTTTCCATTGTACGTGATGCGTGCATGGAGCTTTTTCTCGTCCGGCTGGTTCGGCGGTACCGGATTCTCGTACCATTCAAAATGAATTGCCATAGTGCTGTATTTATTTATATTGTGTAAAGTTAGCGCTTTCCCATGAGATAATCTATTTTTCCTACGAGAATAAATGGGTGCCGGCAACTGCCGACAGAGCCGTTGACGATTGTCAACAGAACCGCCGACAGCTATAAACAGACCTGTTGACTACTGTCAACACCCTGTTTCGCTACAAGATAAAACGAATTATCCCGCATTGAAAACGCAATAATGCAAGGACTTGGCACGTTCAACGCCACAAGCGATAATAGTGTGAAAAAGGCTTGCGAAAGGCTGTTTCCCGATAGTAACTTCGCGGCACGAAACTATCAATAAAAACAACGTGTATGATGAAAAAATGTATTATGAAACTTATCTCCTTTTTATTAAGGAACAAGAAACGCAAGAGACAGTCCCGCATAAAGAAATGCAATCCGACAGAACAGGTTAACCACTTCCTGCAAACCGGCTATGCCTTCCGTTACAACCGACTGACAGAGGAAACAGAATACCGCCCCATTGGAATTGCAGACAAAGCGTTCCTCCCTGTCAGCAAACGGGAACTGAATTCCTTATGTCTCGAAGCCCATGCCCGGGGCATCCTATGCTGGGACAAAGATATCAGCCGCTTTCTTTTTTCCAAATACGTACCGGAATATCATCCTTTCCTGCTCTACTTTGAGCAACTTCCCGCTTGGGACGGTATCGACCGGATTGACAATTTGGCACACCGCGTATCGTCCGAACCCTTCTGGATAAGCGGTTTCCACACATGGATGCTCGCTCTTGCAGCCCAATGGACGGGACGGACAGGCAAACATGCCAACAGCGTGGCTCCCCTGCTTGTCAGTTCCCGGCAGGGTTGCCTGAAATCCACCTTCTGCAAAAGTCTGATGCCCGACAGCCTGTCCCGCTACTATTCGGACGAAATAGAGCTCACGTCACGAAGTAATGTCACCCGCAAAATGTCGGAAATGGGACTGCTAAACCTTGATGAGTTCGACAAATACTCCGCCAAGCAAATGCCGCTACTCAAAAGCCTGATGCAAATGGCTGATTTAAATCTTTGCAAAGCATATCAAAAGAACTTCCGTAATCTCCCCCGCATCGCTTCTTTCATCGGCACAAGCAACCGCTTCGACTTGCTTTCCGACACTACGGGCAGCCGGCGTTTCCTATGCGTAGAGGTAAAGGATAAAATTGATTGCAGCCACATCGAACATAAACAAATCTATGCGCAACTGAAACAAGAGCTTGCAGACGGAGCCCGCTACTGGTTTACCGCCGAAGAAGAGCAGGAGCTCCAAGAACACAACCTTGCCTTCCGACACCACAACCCGGCAGATGAAGTGCTGCACAGTTGCTTCCGCCCCGCAACGGCTGAGGACTCAAAAGAAGAGGTAATCCACCTCTCCGCCGCCGACATCTTCAAAGAACTGAAAAGGCAAAATCCCGCTGCCATGAGAGGGACAAATCCAAACAGTTTTTCACAGCGACTCGTGCCCGCCGGCTTCGTGCGGAAGCACGGACGCTATGGAAATTTCTATCCGGTAGTGCCGCTCGCATGAAGAAACAAACAACTTCCCAACTCAAGTTCACAAAACAGGGGTTCACCCGCAAACCCCGATGAATAGGAAGACATGAAGGGAGAAGGGGTGTCATGCACAAAAGAAATTCAGGGGTAAAAACTAATTTTTCCACAAAGAATACCAAAAAATACTATGGTGTTCACAGAGTATCACATATTTTTGTGTTCGATAACGGATGAAACCATCTCATTACAGTTGTCAGCCTTACTATATTTAATAACTATAAAAAACAAACTTATGAATCTAAAAAGACTTGCCAAAAGGGCATTAGCTACTCTATCATTGAGTATGTTGTGTTTAGTCGCTTTTGCACAAGGTCACCAAATCTCAGGTACCGTAATCGACGGTACGGGTGAACCAATTATCGGTGCAAACGTATTGGAAGTAGGCACTACTAACGGTGTAATTACTGACATCGACGGTAATTTTAAACTTAGCGTACAGCCCAACGCAAAAATCCAGGTATCATTTATCGGTTATATCACACAGACCGTTACAGTGGGTAGCCAGAGCAATATCAAGGTAACGCTGAAAGAAGATGCGCAAGCATTGGATGAAGTGGTGGTTGTAGGTTACGGTGTACAGAAGAAGTCGGATGTGACCGGTTCTGTCGGAAGTGTAAACAGCGATAAGATTATGGCTAAAGGTACCACTTCCGTTATGGAATCCTTGCAAGGTTCGGTTGCGGGTGTGGACATTTCGCAAAGCTCAAGCCGTGCCGGTGAAGGATTCAACATCTCTATCCGCGGTAAGAGTTCTATGGCCGGCGGTGAACCACTGTACGTTATCGACGGAGTGGTGTGCGACAATATGAACTTCCTGAACCCTGCCGATATAGAAAAAATCGACATCCTGAAAGACGCTTCTTCTACCGCTATCTATGGTTCGCGCGCAACAAACGGTGTCGTGATGATTACAACCAAGCAAGCCGGAACGAGCATTAAGGACGAAGCTAAGGTTCAAGTAACTTACGACGGATATTACGGTTATAAAACCGTGGCCAACATGCCGGAATTCATGAGTGGCGACGAATGGACCAACTATCGTTTCCAACGTTATACAACCCTGAAGTCCACAGACGAATTCGGACATCCTACTTATCAGATGAAAGATACGGATTGGAGCGCTTTCTGGGGAAATAACAGCGCCAAAATCAAAGATATTTATGCCACCAAAGGTTATTATGACTGGC
Organism: Bacteroides clarus YIT 12056; assembly: GCF_900129655.1. Taxonomy (GTDB): domain Bacteria; phylum Bacteroidota; class Bacteroidia; order Bacteroidales; family Bacteroidaceae; genus Bacteroides; species Bacteroides clarus. The sequence goes on along the minus strand of NZ_FQWK01000001.1, from coordinate 276,025 downwards.
CGGATTTGATAACCACGGACGGTCAGCAGCAAAACCATTACCTCAACATCGCCGGTAATACAAAGAATCTTTCTTACCGCGTCGGTTTGGGTTATCAGAAAGACGACGGTATCCTGCACGACTCCTATGAACGTTGGAATGTCAAGGCTGCGATAGACCACAAAATCAACGACCGTTTCTCTATCGGCGCGTTGGTAAACCTTTCTACCTCTCTGAAAGACTACGGCAGCAAGAATTCGGTTATTACCGGTTTCCGTGCAAATCCGTACTGGGTTCCTTACTATTGGGAAGGTGAAAATAAAGGAGAATTAATACTCCAGCCGGCCAAAGACGAAGTGATATTCCCCGATGGCGGCGGTTTCACCTCTACATTGAACCCATTGGTGGATAGAGCAAATTCCACTGACGAGACACGCAGTTACGATGTTATGGGTAACTTGTACTTACAGTACTCTCCTATCAAGGAAGTTATTCTGAAAACCACATTCTCTCCTACATACAACCGCAGCAAGCGAGGCGAATTCTATGGTGTGAATACAGACAGCCAGTTCTCTTCCAAGAACCCGAGCACGGGCGACCCTTACAATACGGCTACTATCACCAATGTTGATTATTTTACATATACTTGGGATACGCAAGCCAATTATACCAAAACATTCGGCGACCACAGTATCAACGCGTTGGCATTGTTCAGCGTATATAGCGCAACCAAAGAAGGGGATGCCATTACCGCCAACGATATGCCTTTCGATGTAGACTGGTATAATACAGGTTCTGCCGGCTTCCTGAGCAATGCAGACAGTTATTACGAGAAATTGACCATGCTCTCCTATGTGCTCCGCCTGAACTATGCTTATAAAGGACGTTATTTGGCAACCGTATCCAGCCGTTGGGACGGAAGCTCCAAATTCCAGAAAGATAACCGTTGGGGCGCTTTCCCGTCCATGGCATTGGCATGGCGTATCAGTGAAGAGGACTTTGCGAAAGAACTCTCATGGATCAGCAACCTGAAGTTAAGAGCAAGTATCGGTCTGACCGGTAACAACGCCAATGTGGGACCTTATGATACACAATCGCTGGCAGGAACCAAATATTGGTATAATTACGGTGGCGCACCGGCCTACGGATACGGCATCAACGGTATTACCAATACTTTGCTGACCTGGGAAAAGACAAGGGAAATCAACGTCGGTCTGGACTTCGGATTCCTCAACAATCGCATCAGCGGTAGCATCGACTGGTACAACAAGGTTTCAAGAGACTTGCTAATGGAACAATTAACGCCGCTGGAACTGGGTTCTTCAACAGGAGCCATGATGAACAACGTAGGTAAGGTAAAGAATACAGGTGTTGAAATCTCATTAAGCACAGTAAACGTACAGACCAAGGATTTCTACTGGAGCACTACTTTCTCTTTTGCCAAGAACAAAAACGAAATATTGGAATTGAACGGCGGCAAAGAAGACTTAGTAGCCAATAAATGGTTCATCGGCCAGCCTATCGACGTTATCTACGACTATGAATACGCCGGAGTTTGTACTGCCGAAGAGGCAAGGGCTTATGCCACAAACGACGCTATCAAGACTAAGTTCATCGAAGGTGAAATGAAGCTGAAAGACCAGCAGCAACCCGGTGAAGAGGGCTACGGAGTAATTGATGAAAACGACTTGGTTGTTTTAGGCCATGCATTACCGAAATGGACAGGTAGCGTTACCTCAAACATGACCTATAAGAACTTCGACTTCTCTTTCTCCATCTATACCAAACAAGGCGGTATGGTAGAAAGTCCGTTCATGGCCGAATTCACAAACTACAAAGACCGCGGACGTAACAAGCTGAAAATGGATTATTATATTCCCGCAGGCACTCCCGTGCTCAATGCCGACGGAAGCGGTTATACCTTAACTACGGAAGCTCACATGGGCGCATATCCTTATCCTACCAATACAGCCAACAACAACTATGGCGGCGGTATCGGTTGGGGTACCGACAAACAGACGACTTATGTAGGTAACTCTTACGTAGACAACTCTTTCGTGAAAATCAAGAACATCACTTTGGGTTACACATTCCCCAAAAGCTGGATGTCCAAGATTGGTGTAGACCATTTGCGTTTGTATGTCAATGTATTGAATCCGTTTACCTTTACAAGTTATAAGGGCTTTGATCCGGAATGGGCGGATGCCGCCTTAAATGACGGAACAGGCGGACCGAGTTCACGCACATACCAAGTTGGAGTCAATTTAAAATTTTAATACCTGATAACGATGAAAAAAGCAATATACATCGCAACCTGCCTGTTAGGGCTTAGCATAAGCAGTTGCTCAGACTTTTTGGAACAAGATAACAGATCGGATGTTCCCTCAAATGAATTCTATAATACCAAAACCGGTTTCAACAGCCTGTTGAACAGTACATATTCTTCTTTAAGAAGCATCTACGGCGGAGCTCCCTGGGTATTCAGCGCAGGAACGGACTTGTTTGCCGGCGGTAAACAAGGTGTGGACGCCATCGGTCTGTATGGCTCGTCTTACAATTCCGCCGACAAAGACGTGCAAGAGTTTTATACCGAATGCTACAAAGGAATACAACTGGCGAATTCCGTTATATATTATGGCGAATCGACAGAAGATTCTTCTGTAAGACTGCAATATGTAGACGAAGCGCGTTTCTTGAGAGCTTACTATTATTACTTACTGGTACAGCACTTCGGCGGGGTAGCTTTAAACACAACAATGTTTGAATCCGCAGTAATGAACCATGCACGCGAGAGCGCCGAAAACGTTTATCAGTTCGTTATAGATGAGTTCGCTTACCTGTCGTCCGACGACTCACAACTGCTGGAACGTTCGGAAGCTACCGGAGACAACTTCGGACGCGCCAACAAACGCGCCGCCATGCATTTCCTCGCCAAAACTTACCTGGCAAGAGGTTATGAAACTTTTGCAGACAGCAATGACTTTACCAATGCAGCCCAATATGCCGAGAAAGCCATAAACGGAGAAAAACCGACCATAGCTTTCAGTGATGTGTTCAGCATTAACAATGAAGAAAACGATGAAATCTTCTGGTCTGTACAGTACAGCAGCGCTACGTTGGAAGACTTGAGCAAAGACGGTAATATGCAACAATCGGTATTCGGCGTATACTTAGGCGGTGCCGAAGAAAAGAACAAATACAACGCCGGTTACCTTGCGCCGACCGTTCATCTGCACAATCTCTTTACGAAAGGTGACAAGCGTTATGAAGGTACATTCATGCTGGAACTGCATAAATTCTACTATGATTATTACACTGCTCCGACAACCTCTCCCATTAAGTATTTCTATGCTCCCGGCTGGATGTCGGATGCTGACATCACTGCTTGGAAGAACGAAGATCCGACTCTGCGTCAGAATGCGACTGTCATCAAAATGAGTGAGATGAGCGAGGACAGAAAAGGCAATATGACAGCATACGCCGATAAGTGTACGGATGATTACGGAGTGGCTTGTATAAGAAAATTCGACGACCCCACTTCCGCGTTCTCTATGACCGGCAGCACGCATGACATCATCTTAGCGCGTCTGGGAGAAACTTATCTGGTAGCCGCAGAAGCTTATGTAAAACTGAATCAGCCCGACAAGGCAAAGGTTAAGATTAACGAGCTGCGCGAACGTGCCACGGAAGCCGGATATGACCTCTCGGTACAGGAAAGTGATGTGACCGGAGAACAAGGCATCGACTTTATTCTGGACGAACGTGCACGTGAGTTGGCAGGAGAATATCACCGCTGGATGGACTTGAAACGTACCGGACGCTTAATTCAATATGTTGCCAATGGCACTTATGACGGACAAGCATGTTTCGCATATAATCACGATAACATCAAAGTCAGTGACTTTGTGGGCAATGACGGCAATTACAAAATACTCCGCCCCATCCCATTGGATGCCATCAACCGTAATAAAGAAACCGTAAAACAGAATCCCGGATTTTAATAAATTGCACTATGATGAAATTAAAGATATTCCTGATAGGCATTTTATTTCCCGCCGCTGTCTTTGCACAGAAAGCGCCTTCTTTAGATGCTTTGCAGGACGGAATACACCATTGGAACCTACTGCACCCTGACCGTACCTATGCCCGCTATGCCGAAAAGGATTACGAGAAGATTGCCGACAATCTGATTGCATATCAAAATGAAGACGGCGGCTGGCTGAAAAACATGGACTGGGCAGGCGTACTGAACATAGATTCCATAAAAGCCGGCCTGAAAGACGGGCAGAAGCGGAGTACGCTTGACAACCGGAATACATTCTCGCAAATAGAGTATCTGGCGGATGTATACACATTAACCAAGAAACAGAAATACAGAGCCGCCTCGGAAAAAGGTCTGCGCTATCTGCTCTCCACACAAAAGGACAATGGCGGCTGGAGAGGCTGGGATGTAGATGCCGTTACTTTTAATGATGATGTTACCACCGGTACTTTGGAACTGTTCAGAAACATACTGCAAGGAGACTCCAGCTTTTTATGGCTGGACTCCGGTATGCTCAATGCAATACAGAAGTCATACGATAAGGGGCTTGCCGTAGTACTGAAAACACAATATGTACAGAATGGTGTTAAAACGGCATGGGCACAACAATATGATAACGAAACCCTTGTTCCCGTAAAAGCCAGGACTTTTGAGTTACCGGGATTAACGGCATGGGAAAGTACTGCAATCACCATCTTTCTCATGGGAATAAAGAATCCCTCGGAAGAGGTTATCCAGGCGATAGAAGCGGCGATAGCATGGTTCAATAACTCTAAAATAGAAGGTATCCGGATTGAACGCGTTCCATTGCAGGGAAAAGATATCATAAACCATGAATATCCTTACGACAACGTAGTGGTTAAAGATGAAACCGCTCCCGCTATCTGGAGCCGTTTTTATGAACTGTCTGACAACAGGCCGTTTATGGCTAAACGTTCCGGTGAGAAAGTATGGAAACTGTCTGACGTAAACGCGGAAAGGCGAACCGGATATGACTGGTACGGTTATTGGCCGGTAGAAGCCTTGAAGATGTACAAGGAGTGGAAAAAGCAATTCAAGCATTAAGAAGTTTCCGATAAACCGAAAGGAAGATAATGCTATTTAAATCGAAAGATATTAGATAGGCATTCTTTGCAAGGAAGAGGGGCATCATTTGGATGATGTCCCTCTCGTTTTTACTCTTTTTCTTGTTCATCCTCTCCCCACAATTCCGTATCCGAAGGGGCTTTCTTCAGGCTCCAGGCTATTGCCGAGCCTATAACAAGCAGACTAATTAAATATATAATCATAGTTATGGTTTGGTTTCTAATTATTCAAAGAAAACATATTCAAACGGTTTATGTTCATTTTGAATACGAAATAGCGGTTTATCTCAGCGATTTATCCCGATACTCTGTCGGCGTCATGCCCATTTTCTGCTTGAAACATTTACTGAAATAGCGTGGGTCGTTGATACCGACCATATAGGATATTTGCGTCATGGAATACTCTCCGGTTTCTATCAGCTGGACTGCACGGTTGATACGCATTTCCTTGATAAACTCGATAGGCGCCAAACCCGTCAGGGTTTTCAGCTTCTTAAAGAAAACAGAACGGCTGACGGCCAGTTCCCGAACAAAATCATCCACCACCAAGTCACCATTATCCATATTCTTCTCCATAAGCTCTACAAGCTTATCCATAAACTTACGGTCGTTGGGCGACATCACCGGAGTTTTATCCGCTTCGGGAACATCCGTTATATTCTCGTCTTTCTGCTCTCCGGAAGCGGGAACGGGCGCTGCAACTCCTGCCGGCATCAAGTCCTGACGGTACAGAGCCTGCAACTTCTGCCGTTGGGCAAGCAGATTCTTTACACGCGCTTTCAGGTAGGTAGCGCTGAAAGGCTTGGTTATATAATCATCGGCACCGTATTCCAATCCTTCCAGCTTACTTTCGATGGACGACTTCGCCGTAAGCAACACAATGGGAATATGACTGGTAGTCATATCGGCACGCAGTTCACGGGTCATGGCGATACCGTCTTTTTCCGGCATCATCACGTCGCTGATAATAATATCCGGCAGGAACTTCAACGCTTTGTCCAGCCCCTCCACACCATTGGCAGCCTCTACAATGCGATACTCGGAAGCGAAGATACTGCGCAGGAAGATACGCAGTTCGGAATTATCTTCTACCAAAAGCATCAGGCCTTTGGATGTTTCCTCAGCCTCTTGCCCTTGCGGAGGCTCTTCTGCCGGCGGTTGCGGGGAAACGGTTTCTTCCGTACCCGCCATACTCTGCCGACGGATTTCCAGACCGGCCGTTGTATCATCCTGCATAAATTCCACCGCCTCGTCATAATGCTCCTTACCTTTCATAAAGTCTATCTTGAAGCAGCTTCCTTCGCCCAATTTACTGTCTACCGAAATCAGCGCCTTATGCATTTCCACCAGCTCCTTCACCAATGAAAGACCGATGCCCGTACTCGGATTGAACAAGTTACGGTCTACCAGATTCTCGAACCGGACAAAGATTGATTTCTTCTTATTCTCGGCAATACCGATGCCCTGGTCTTGCACGCCGATGGAAACCGTCTCCTCGTCCTCATGGATGAACAGCTTAATCATCTTTCCGTTCGGAGTATACTTGAAAGCATTGGAAAGCAGGTTGAAAATAATCTTTTCATACTTATCCGCATCTACCCACAGATAAAGCTCCGCCTTTTCCGTCTCAAACAAGAAGTCTATATGATGCTCCTCGGCCACAGAATCGAAGTTCTCCATAATCTTACGGGTAAAAGCCACCACATCGATGCGCTGCACCTGCATTTTCATCTTCTTGTTCTGAATCTTCCGGAAGTCGAGTATCTGATTGATAAGACGCAGCATGCGGTTCGTATTGCGTTCTACCACCTGTAACTGCTCGCGGGCATCCGCCGGTAATTGCGTATTCGCCAGCACGTACTCAACCGGACCGGAAATCAATGTCAAAGGAGTACGCAGTTCATGAGAAATATCCGTAAAGAAGCGCAGTTTCATGTTTGTCATTTGCTGCTCCACGGATACCTCATGCTTCAAGCGATAGATTGTAAACAGGATATAAACGGCTGTAACGATAATCAGCAATACGAACAAGACATACAGGAAATAGGCGAAAGGAGTTTCCCAGAAAGAAGGAAGCACCTCTATATCGAGCAAGCGCGTATTTTCCGTCCATATCCCTTCGGCATTGGTGGAGCGGACCTTAAACACATAATGGCCTTTGGGCAGGTTGGTATAGGTAGCCATCCGTTGCTTGCCTACGTAGTTCCACGCCTTTTCAAAACCTTCCAGAATATAGGCGTACTGTATTTCCGAAGGTTCCGTATAGTCGAGCGCCGCAAACTGAATGGTGAAAATATTCTCCTTGTGAGAGAGCGTCAACTTGCGGGTATCGTCCAGGCTCTGTCGCAGTATCGAATTCGTACCCGGTATCACATCTTCATTTGATATCAACAGTTTAGAAAAAACAATCGGCGGGACGTAGCCGCTTTTCCGGGTGGAGTCCGGATTGAAAAGAAAAATGCCGTCGCTCGTTCCATACATGAGGTCTCCCCATGAGGTATAAAGCGATGCCGCCTCGCTGAAACGTACACGGAACGAGATACGCTCGTCGGCGTAATTCTCGAACCGTTCTTCTCCCGGGATAAACTTACTGATACCGTTCTCGGTGCTCATCCAGAGATTTCCTCCGTTATCCTCACGAATGGAAAGCAATATATCCGAAGGCAGGCCATCCTCAACGCAGTATGACCGGAACCTTGCATGGCCGTCCGCGTTTACAGACAGCAACTTATTCAATCCCCCGCCAAAGGTGGCCAGATAGAGTTCTTTTTTACGGGTGGACAGAATCCAATGCACGTCATTGTTGCTCAAACTGTACATATCGTCCTGCACACGCAGATAATGATGGAATACGGCATCTTCCGGATTTTTGAAACTACCGTTGACCATCAGCGCCCCGACAGTAGTGGCAATCCATATATTACCCTGATGGTCGCCGGTTATGAAGCGCACCTTATGGCATTTGTCGATAGGAAAGCCTTTCAGGTTGTTGCGGTGATTGACAAATATCTCCTTACCGTCCCGGTTGCGGGTCAGATAATTTATCCCGCCGCCGAAAGTGGCAACCCAGATACGACCTTTATCATCCTCGTAGACGCAATACACATTATCATCGCTCAAACTGTAAATATCATCTTTCCGATGTTGATAACGTGTCAGTTTATAGCGCATCTCTCCCTGAGGTTCCGCTTTTACCAAGCCCTCTCCTTTGGTGGCAATCCAAAGGTTGTGTCCGCTGTCTTGAAAAATAAAATAGACATTCCCTCTTAGCGGAGTTCCCGTACGGGATACGACACCGGTTTCCGTCAGGTATCCGTATTCTGTACGGTTCTTATCATAAACCCTTAGCTTGCCGTCTTTTAATCCCACCCAGAGATTGTGCCGCACATCTTCACACAACGCACGTACCTCATTGCTCAACGACTCGTACCGATGAGGTTCGGGCGTTATCATGCTGAACAGAGACGGCTGGAAGGTAATCTTTTCCAATCCTTTGGAGTGGGTACACATCCACAGGTTACCCTGCCTGTCAGAAAAAGCCGAATGAATCTTATTGGAAAAACGCCAGTCGGCATCCGACAAACCGTTGTAGAAAGCTCGCAGGCTATTGCTCGCTCTGTCAAAACGCGAAAAGCCACCGCCATAGGGATGCACCCATACCGTACCGTAAATATCTTCGTGCACATGAAACGCCGGACGCGAACGGTCTGTGCTGGTAGGCTCCACACGTATCACTTCCGTTTTCAGGACCTTCGTTTTCGTATTGAAATGCGCGACGGTACCCGGCACTTCCTGCTCAAACCATATTTCCGAGTACTTATCCACATAGATGGAACGTACCGGCGCTTTTGGCAAACGGGACGCCTCATAATGCTCGGTTGCTCCGGACGGTATGTTGTAAGTGAAGAATCCATCGGTTTCCGTCACAATCACAAGGTCGTGCTCATCGATGTTCTTTATCGCCACGATACGGGAAGTACCGGGTAGCTGCAATAAAAGGAATTGCCCGCCTTTCTTTTGATAACGCCATACACGTCCGTTATCCGAACCGAAAAAGATTTCATTTCCGCACTCCCGGGCAGTATAAAAGACTTGGCCGGACGTTTCTTCCTTATTGGCTGTTTCCACAAAATAAGAAACGAGTTCACGGCTGCCTTCGGCAAGCATCCCCAACCCGTTATTGGTCAGCATCCACTCGTTTCCGGCAAGGTCTTCATAAATATCATATACATGGGTGGCCGGAAACAAGCCCGATTTGTCAGAATACCACTCCGAGGTGAGACGATAGGTGGCCGGATCCGTTTTCACACGGATAGCCCCCTCATTCTCCGAAAGCAGCCATACAGAACCGCATGGCAACACCTTGACGGAAGCTATGACCGCTTTGCCGCCTTTCTCCTCCGTAGCGGGAACGCTTTCAAAGGTTTCGGAACGGGTATCAAAGCGATAGACTTGATTATCATACGTCTGCAACCAAAGGAAGCCGTATTTGTCTTCATACATATGGTCGGCGCGATTATTCGTCAGGTTAATCCGGTTATCGAACTTTGCCTTATAGGTTCTGAAAACATATCCGTTAAATTTATTAATGCCGTCCCATGTGGCAAACCACATATTCCCTTTCCTGTCCTGCAAAATACACATTACCGTATTCTGGGAAAGGCCTTCTTCGGATGAATAATGGGTAAACAGGCAGTCCGGCTGCGACTTAACCGGCAGTGCGCATATCAAACCGACAATCAGATATAAGATTTTTCTCATAATATATTCATTCTGTGGCGTAAAGATACATATTTCGTTGAAAAATCTTGTATCTTTGTTTTTATTTTAAATATCGGCATGAGACTATTTGTTATTCTTTTTTCCTTTTTACTTTTCGCCAACCGGACTGTAAAAGCACAGACAGATACAATAAGCTACGGGGTGATAAAGAATATGCCCGCTTTTTACGAGCAACTGAAACAACAACTTACCTATCCCGAAGCATGGGGAAATTCCGCAACAAAAGACTTCGGAAAATGGAGAGCGGAAGCACGGAAAACGGTGATGGAATGTATGCAGAATCTGCCTCCCGCTCCCAAAGAGTACGATATGTCCGTTGTCGGAACGGAGCAACGGGCAGGATATGAAGCCCGCAAAATATGGTTCAATGTTTCGGAATGGTCTCGCATACCGGCCTATTTATTGGTTCCTGACGGAAAAGGGCCTTTTCCGGCCATAATAATGCTGCACGACCATGGAGCGCACTTTTCCATCGGCAAAGAGAAAATGGTGCGTCCTTTCGGTGTTTCACCGGAAATATCGGCCGATGCCGGAGACTGGGTGGTTCGTTGTTACGACGGGCAATATACAGGGGATTACTTTGCGCAAAACGGTTATGTGGTATTGTCCATTGACGCCTTGTTTTGGGGAGAACGCGGACGAAAGGAAGGGGTAAGTTATGACGGGCAACAGGCACTGGCTTCCAATTTTATGCAAATGGGGGCTTCTTGGGGAGCCTTTATCAATATAGATGATGTACGTAGCGCTGAATTTCTGGCTTCTCTGCCAATGGTGGATAAGGAAAAGGTCGGTTGCTTGGGATTCTCCATGGGAGCTTACCGTTCATGGATGTTGGCTGCGCTGACCGATTGTGTAAAGGCATCCGCTTCCATCTGCTGGATGAATACCACGGAACATCTGATGGCGCTGACCAATAATCAGAACAAAGGCGGTTCGGCCTACTCCATGCTTATTCCAAATTTAAGGCGTTATCTGGATTACCCGCATACGGCAAGTATCGCGTGCCCCAAACCCTCTCTTTTCTTCAACGGAGCTAAAGACAAGTTATTCCCGGTGGCAGGGGTGAAAGATGCGTATCAAGCGATGAGGGAAGTATGGGAAAGCCGGCACGCCGGCGACAGGCTTGTCACTAAAATATGGGAAGAGAAGCACTTCTTTAACAAAGAGATGCAAAAGGAGGCGCTGGAGTTTTTTAATAAAGAAATGAGAAACAATGATTAACGGCTGGGAGTGTTCAAATACATTTTGACACACTCCCAACCGTTAATCACTGTTTCAGATGTTTCTTTATCCAGACCAAATGTCCATACTCCGTATCTTCGGATGTCCAATGTTCGTTAACGGGAGTAATAAGCGCTTCTTTGGGACAATCCAATACATTGTATACAATATAACTGGTAGTAGGCGGACAGGTATCATCGTTGTACCCCCAAGTCATGTAAGTAGGGATTTTTATCCGGCGGGCAAAGTTTACTACATCATAATAGGCCATTGTATTCAGCTTGTCGGCAGTATCCATGCCGGCCACACGGAAGAAATGCGGATAACCGCCGGCTCTGCCAGCCTTATATCCTGCCATATCGCTTAAAGCCGGATGATTGGCAACGCATGCTGTCACACGGGTATCCAATCCGGCGGTAATCAGCGCCAAAGCGCCACCCTGGCTACCGCCTTGCACGATAACATTTCTGCCATCCCATTCCGGTAAGGAAGTCAGGAAATCAATACTGCGGACGCATGCCAGATACACACGCTTCATGTAATAATTGTCCTTGTTATCCAAGCCGTTGGACAGGTATCCGTTCTCTCTGCCGTTGAACGCATTGCTAATTTCCTTAAATTCGGCTTCGGGCATCTCCGGATTGAGTCCATGTATCTCTATCTCGAAACGGATGCAACCCTGTTCTGCATAGTATTTGTGGCGAAGAGGGGCTTTGATGGTTTTGATTCCTGCTCCCGGCGGGCAAAGTACTACCGGACAGGCACCTTTCCGCATATTCTTGGGACAAGTCAAATAACCATAGATACTCTGTCCGCGACCGTTAAGCCGGAGCTTAACCAAATAGCAATCTATCTCATCGGTGGAATACTTTTCAACCCGCTCTTTCGTATATGCCAAAGGGAAAGCCGCGGCTTCGGATTTATTCTTATCCCAAAACTCATCAAAATCGGCAGGTGTCTTCGTATAAGGTTGAAGCTTCTCGGGTGAGAAGCCTACCTTTACATGGTGCTTATAAGTCTTTCCGCCAATAGTGGCTTGCAGACGGCAATCCCGAAACCCGGGCTGCTTCATGCTACCGATAGTAACGACGGCCTTGCCGTTCTTCAATATAACGGAACCTTTTGTATCGGAAGGCATCATATCGTCTCCGAGTTCGTAATTGACTGTCACGCCGTCTTGCGGAATACCGTATTTGTAGAACTGCACCTCTACGGTAGCTTTCTCGCCTGTCCGATAGAGCCAATCGGCATGATTAGGAACGGTTACCCAAAGCACATCGCTCCTGTAAGGATAATTCTCTGCAGCGGCAGTCAATGCCATCCCCAGCAGCAGAGTGATAACTCCCAGAATTGTTTTATTCTTTACCATTTCAGACTTGTTTTATCAATCAACGTTTGATGTCTACCAGCGCATTACCGTTGGCAACCGGATTCCAACCGTCGCTACCGGCAAGAACTGTATCGATTTCATATCCTTCCGTGTCTTTCAACTGATGAGAGAAAGCGGCACGGGATTTAGGATTGGCTCCCGGACCATAGCTGTCATATTCAGCATAGAAAACCGTTTTCTCGGCATCTTTCTTGTTCCAATTGTGCCAACCGGCGGGAAGAATATGCTTTCCTAAATCACAATGAATAAACACGGCCCGGGCAAAAGGACGCCACGGACGGGATAGATAAACGTTCTTCACGTCTGCATCCGCAGTCAGTTTGCAGTCATAGAATACATAGCCGTATTTCTGCCCTTCATCGGTAGAAGGAGCCGTGACATAACCATCGCGTTTACTATGGATATGGCAGCGATTGAATACCGCCGTAGACCAACCGAATATAAAATCGACCGTACCTTCTACATAACAGTCCTCATAATACTGCCGCATTCCTTTTCCGTAGGTGTAGAGCGTATCTTGAAAACCGAGGAAACGGCAGTTCTTAAAATAAGCGCGGTCGGCGCTGATAAAACAGGCAACCGCCTGTCCTACCGGACCGGATGTATTTTCAAATGTAATATTCTCCGCATAAAAGTCGGGTGCATAGATATAGCAGGAAGACGAACCGGACGTACCTTTATTTTCACCAAAAACGTTCGGCTTGCCGGCATAATCGTCGTATGATATGACAGCCCCTTCCTGGCCTATCAAGGAGACGTTAATCTTGCTTTCGGGCACAATCAGCTTTTCTTTGTATACGCCTTTACGCACCAGTATCGTGGTACGGACATTCTTGCGGAAATCGGGTACGGCATTGATAGCCTCCTGTACGGTAAAAAAGTCGCCGCTACCGTCTTGCGCTACCACGAAATCATAATGGCGAACATATTTTGCCAACTCAGGCACTTCCCGGGCAATGACATCTACCGTAATACCGGCAATGACACGTGCGCCGTATATGTTGAGATGAGTATTGTCTTCGCGCCCTTTAGGCATGGCGGAGATAGTGTTGGCAGGTACCCACATGAAAAGCTTCTTCGATTCTTCCGGTCCCAGTCCCTCTACCAGATCGTGGGTGAGCTTATTCATATCGATAAAAGGAACATTCAGTTCCTTCGCTACATTACGCGGAGAATCCAGATAGGCTCCATGCGTATCAATCAGTTTGTCTCCTTCCACCACGCTGTGTTTTTGAGAAGCATCCTGTTTGGCATCAGGGTTGATTCCTTTACGGATATCATCCTGAAGAATAGCTTCTGCTACGGCTTTATTGTCGGCTGTGCCGAAGTTACGGCGTACGATGGAATTGAACAAAACGGGGATGCCGCCTTTCGCACGGGTTTCATTAACGAACTTACGCAGGTTGGCATCGAAAGTTGTTCCCGGATCTGTATGGCGGTCTGCTCTCGGCTTCTCGTCATTATGTCCGAACTGGATAAACACATAATCGCCTTTCTTCATCTGTGAAAGAACTTTGTCCCAGCGTCCCTCATCAATAAAACTCTTGGAACTGCGCCCGTTCATAGCATGATTATCCACCCGTATATCTTCTGAAAAGAAACCGGGCAATACATGCCCCCACCCTCTTTCAGGGTTACCGCCCGCCAACGACTTATTTGCCATTGTGGAATCACCAATCATAAATATCGTGATTACCGGCTTATCAGCCGTGAAAGCGGAACACAGAAAAAATGCTGCCAACAGCAGAATCAATTTATTTTTCATGGTTTTCAAACTTATTATTTAATATCGTATATTTGCCAAAATAAAATATCTTCCACACAATGAAAAAGACTAGAAGCAATACATTCGTTCTCGAAAACGAGAAAGTATGGGAACCCGCCGGTGAAGGCGTTGTTCGTCAGATTTTGGGGTATGACGGTCAGGTAATGCTCGTTAAGGTTAAATTTGAGCAAGGCGCCGTAGGCACACCGCACACCCATTATCATACCCAGACAACTTATGTGGCAAGCGGCAAATTTGAATTCACCGTTAATGGTGAAAAACAAATCGTGTCGGCAGGCGACGGAGTTTACATTGAACCGGACGCCGAACACGGATGCACTTGTCTGGAAGCCGGTATATTAATCGACTGTTTCAGCCCCATGAGAGCGGACTTTCTGAAACCGTAAGTTTAGCTTACGGTTTCCACTCACTGCATATCTTGAAAAGGTAGCTCATATCTTCATACTTTGCAACATCCTTTTGGGTCAGCCGCTTTATCCATTTCACCCGGTTGGTATCATCAGCTCCCTCTCCCGTATTGCCGAATTCGGCATAGCGGGCTGTCTTCTCATTTTCGGGATTACGCCAATTATTCCAGCCTGCCGGACAAATATGCCTGCCCAATTCACAGTTGATAAATACGGTAGCCGCATACGGGCGCCACGGACGTCCCAAATAAACCTTATCGACGCCCGGAGCAGCAGTCAGTCTGCAATTCTTAAACACATAACCCACTTCAATCTCCTTTGGAGTAGAGGCGGCCGTTATGTATGAATTGGATTTACTATGAATAATGCAATCCTTGAATAATGCGGTAGAAGGACCAAAGATGAAATCGGTAGTACCCTCGATATAACAATTCAGAAAATAGAGACGGGTACCTTTCGCACCGGTGTAAACGGTATCCTGGTTTCCCAGAAAACGACAATTGATAAAGACCAGACGGTCGCCTTCCGTATGAAGCGCAACAGCCTGCCCCAATCGTGCGGCGTTATTCTCTATCGTCAAGTTCCTAAAAGTAATGGAACTTCCCTCCACTTTTAAAGTATAGGTACGAAAAGTACCCATCTTGTTTATATTGGCATGGTCGTCATAGGTAATAATCGTATTCTCTACATTCTCACCGATAAAATCGACGTTTTCCAGCCAGGAAGGAAGAACGACCTTTTCTTTGTATACTCCCTTTTTAACCAATACCGTCACCTTATAATCCATGAAAGCACGGATACCTTCCATCGCTTCGGTCAGCGTACGGTAATCTCCCGTACCGTCACGTGCAACCACAATCGTGTCTTTCCATTGCTGTGCCGCAGATAAAGAACCGATTCCGCACAGCAAAGTCATCACAAAGCAACACAATGTTTTCACAGTAACTTTCATCATCACTTCTGATTAACGATTGCTTTCACGTCCTGAAGACGTTCCCACTCCAATGATGCAAGAATAAACGGACCCACGGCTTTAGGATCGTTGTTGCGGATTGTTTCATTGATGTAATAATCATAATCGCCCGAACGATACACTTTTCCACCAAGACCGGCTACGGCACAAGCTTTTGTGATACTTACCACACCGTTCTTATCCACTTCTATAAAGTTATCAAGAATGCCTTTATATCCTTTAACAGCCACTTCCAGATAGGATTTATCGATATATCCCTTACGTACGCCCTTAAACAGGGAATATACAAACATGGTAGAGCAGGAAGATTCCAGATAATTGCCCGGGGCCCCGCTCTTGTCCAATACCTGATACCACAAACCGGTCTTGGAATCTTGCAGACGTTTTATCTGAGAAGCTATTTTATTGAAGATAATCAACATGGAGTCACGTCCCGCTTCATGTTCCGGAATAAAATCCAAAGCATCGACAAATGCCATAGCGTACCAGCCCATAGCACGTCCCCAGCTATGTTTGGATTGTCCGGTAACCGGATCTGCCCAACGCTCTTTGCGGCTTACGTCGCAAGCATGACGATAAACATCGTTCTTCGGGTCGTAAGTATGGCGCGCAGCCATCAGGAATTGATTGATAACATCGGCATAATCATTTACCCGATTGTTACGGAAAGCATATTCCGCATAGAAAGGAGCTCCCATATAAATACCGTCCAGCCATACTTGGTTCGGGTAAATCTTCTTATGCCAAAAACCTCCGTCGGCATTTCGGGGATGCTCATCGAGCTGGCTTCTCATCAAAGCAAGCGCTTTCTTGTATTTCTCATCCTTTGTCTGTTCGTAAATACGGAACATAAATTTACCGGAGTTTATACGGTCAAGGCTGTATTCTTCACGTTTGTACATTTTGATAGTTCCGTCGGCATTTACCATCGTATCGGCATAGGCCAATGCATAATCATAGATTTTCTGATCACCGTAACGGTCATATACATCCAGCATAGATTGCAGCTCCAGACCGTGGCAATAGTCCCATTTCAGCTTCGGCTGAAAATCCAGCTGCCAGGATTCCGGGCAGCGAATCATTTCGGATTCCACCATACGTACCGACCACGGCAGGTTTGTGCTTACACCCTGCGCAAACATACTCAAAGGAGAAAACAACAATAAACCGGATACAATAAAATTACAAATAGAGTTCTTTTTCATGAAGTTGTTCTTTTTTGGTATTAGACCTTATAATTTTTCACGAAACAAAAGTAGAGGTTTCTTTTCAAACACCTGTGCACTTTTTGGCGCAGAGGGTGTATTTTTTGATTTTCGTGTACGGAAACAAACAAAATTGTGCACGATAACGACAAATTTGTCCAAAATCATCCTTATTTACTATTTATTATGCCTTTACAGTTTGATTAATTGGGAAAAGGTCTTATTTTTGACCCCGATTTTCAATTCATACTATTGTAAAACATAATCATTTATCAATTAAATCACAAAAGAATGGAACAAGTTTTCGGTTACATCATCGCTTTGGGAGCGTCTGTAATGATGCCTATTATTTTTACAATCATAGGCATGTGCATCGGAATGAAATTTGGAAAGGCTCTGAAATCAGGTCTCTTCGTCGGAGTCGGATTCGTAGGTTTAGGTGTAGTCACCGCCCTGCTGACAACAAACTTTGATACTCCCTTGAAAGCCATATCCGATTTGTATCACCTGCAACTGAATGTATTCGACATGGGATGGCCTGCAGCCGCCGCCGTAGCTTACAATACCGCCGTTGGTGCACTCATCATTCCTATCTGCTTAGGCGTTAATTTCCTGATGCTTATCACTAAGACCACACGTACGGTAAACATAGACTTGTGGAACTACTGGCATTTCGCTTTCATCGGCGCTGTGGCCTATTTTGTTACCGGCCAAAACTTGGCATGGGGTTACTTCGCAGCCATCATCTGCTACGTTATTACACTGGTTTGCGCAGACCTCACTGCAGAAAAATTCCAAAAGTTCTATGATTTGGACGGAATCTCCATTCCTCAGCCTTTCTGCCAGAGCTTTACACCGTTTGCCATACTTATCAACAAGGCGTTAGACAAAATCCCCGGTTTCTCCAAACTGGAAATCGATGCAGAAGGCATGAAGAAAAAGTTCGGCGTAATAGGCGAACCGTTGGTATTGGGAGTTATCGTAGGTATGCTGATAGGTTGGGCTGCGCAGCTCGACATCAAGAAAGTACTCTTCCTGGGTATTACAATGGGAGCCGTAATGGAACTTATTCCCCGCATAACTTCTCTGTTTATCGAAGGATTGAAACCTATCTCCGAAAAGACTTCGGAGCTGGTAAAAGCTAAATTCAACGGTAAGAAAGTACATATCGGCATGAGCCCTGCATTGGTTATCGGTCATCCCGCTACACTGGTGGCGTCGGTTATCCTGATTCCCGTTATTCTGGCGCTTGCCGTATTCCTGCCGGGTAACCAGTTCCTGCCATTGGCTTCACTTGCAGGTATGTTCTACTTGTTCCCCATGATATTGCCCTTTACCAAAGGTAATGTGTTAAAAACTCTCATCATCGGTCTTATTACTTTGATATTGGGTCTGTACTTCGTAACGGACATGGCGCCCGACTTCACATTGGCCGCCAATCAGGTATATGCCGAAACACACGATCCTACGGCACACATTCCCGAAGGTTTCGATGGTGGAGCCATTGACTTTGCCGCTTCTTTCTTCGGTTGGACCATATACAGAGGTATAAAACTCTCGTATGCAGGTGCTGCAATTCTGGTTGTGATAGCAATCGCCATGATGCTTATCAACCGCCGCATCATCATCCGTAGCGAAAAAGAAGCCCAAGCAAGTGCTAAATAAAAGAAAATTCAATCACAGCATATTAATATTTAAAGTTTATATCAGACATGAAAAAATTAGCAATTGCCCTGATGTTGGGTGCCGCCGCAATTACGGCTTCCGCCCAAGTAAATTACACTGTGCAGACTGCCTGCCATCCGTTGGACGTAAAGCACTATGATACAGAACGTCTTCGTAGCGCCTTTATGATGAGTAAAGTAATGGCTCCGGATGAAATCAACGTTACTTATACTCTCTATGACCGTTTGATTTACGGAGGTGCAATGCCTGTAAATAAAGTTTTGAAACTGGAAACCTTCCGTGAACTGGGTCCTGAAATCACTTACTTCCTTGAACGCCGCGAACTGGGTGTTATCAACACCGGTGGTGACGGAGTAGTTACCGTAGACGGTAAAGAATACCCAATGAAATATAAAGAAGCGCTTTATGTAGGTTGCGGTAACAAAGAAGTTACTTTCAAAAGCAACGATGCCGCCAACCCTGCTAAATTTTATATCAACTCGGCTCCGGCTTACAAACCGTACGTTACTCAGTTGATTACAACCGATGCCAAACTTCAAAAAGCCAATCCTAAGAAATATGCTCTGGGTATCTCCGATCATTACGGAAAAATGGAGGACAGCAACGACCGTATCGTAAACCAGCTGATTGTAAAAGATGTTTTAGAAAGAGTAAAAGACGGCGGTACAAACCAATTACAGATGGGACTTACCGAACTTGCTCCGGGTTCTGTATGGAATACTATGCCTGCTCATACTCACACACGCCGTATGGAAGCATATTATTACTTCAACCTGGCTCCGGGAAATGCAATCTGCCACTTAATGGGTGAACCTCAAGAAGAACGCCTCGTTTGGTTGCACAATGAGCAAGCCATCACTTCTCCTGAATGGAGCATCCACGCTGCCGCAGGTACCAGCAACTATACTTTCATTTGGGGTATGGGAGGTGAAAACCTGAAGTATAGTGATAAAGATGAAATCAAATACACAGATATGAAATAATATCCGTAGACAAGGAAATAGGCATGGTTGTTCGCAACTATGCCTATTTTTGTCATTTTCTCCATGATTTCTACCAAATATTACACACACACATAACACGAGAACGCGTATTTTTGCAACATTAAATAATAAATCTATTATCATGAGTACAATTCAGAACACACTGGGCAAGATGTCCAATTATCGTTGGACCATTTGCGCCATGTTATTCTTTGCGACAACAGTTAACTATCTCGACCGCCAGGTACTATCACTTACCTGGGATGAATTTATCAAACCGGAGTTTCACTGGGACGAATCACATTACGGTACAATTACAGCAGTCTTTTCATTTGTATATGCAGCTTGCATGTTGTTCGCAGGCCGTTTTGTAGACTGGATGGGGTCTAAAAAAGGATATTTATGGGCCATCGGTATATGGTCTTTAGGAGCTTGTCTCCACGCTTTCTGCGGTATTATCACAGAACATTTCGTAGGGCTGCACAGCGCGGCCGAATTAATGGGCGCCACAGGTGATGTAGTTGTAACCATTGCTACAATCAGTATGTACTGTTTCCTTGCAGCACGATGCGTACTCGCATTGGGAGAAGCAGGAAACTTCCCCGCAGCCATCAAAGTTACGGCTGAGTACTTCCCTAAAAAAGACCGTGCGTACGCAACTTCCATCTTCAATGCAGGCGCGTCCATCGGAGCTTTGATCGCACCTCTCTCTATTCCTTTGCTGGCAAAAGCCTGGGGTTGGGAAATGGCATTTATCGTAATCGGTGTGCTTGGTTTCATCTGGATGGGTTTCTGGATATTTATGTACACAGCGCCGGCTAAGAGTAAACATGTGAACAAGGCTGAATTAGAGTACATTGAACAAGATAATTATGAAGAAGAAGGAAACGCGGTACCGCAAACAGAAGAAAAGAAAATGAGTTTTCTGCAGTGTTTCAGCTATAAACAGACTTGGGCATTTGCCATTGGTAAATTTATGACTGACGGTGTATGGTGGTTCTTCCTTTTCTGGACTCCTTCCTATTTGAACACGCAGTTCGGTATCAAAACTTCCGATGGCTTGGGTATAGCTTTGATTTTCACATTGTATGCTATCACGATGCTCTCAATTTACGGCGGAAAACTACCTACTATCATTATCAAGAAAACAGGTCTGAATCCTTATGCGGCACGTATGCGCGCCATGTTGATTTTTGCTTTCTTCCCTCTGTTGGTATTGCTGGCACAGCCTTTGGGCACTATCTCTCCCTGGTTCCCGGTTATACTGATCGGTATCGGTGGTGCAGCTCACCAGTCATGGTCGGCTAATATCTTCTCTACCGTAGGCGATATGTTCCCGAAAACCGCTATTGCAACGGTTACCGGTATCGGTGGCATGGCAGGTGGCATAGGTTGCATGGTACTTCAATACGTTGCCGGCGAACTTTTCGTTTATGCCGGAGAAACCAATATGGCATTTATGGGCTTTGAAGGAAAACCTGCCGGATATTTCGTTATCTTCTGTGTATGCGCTGTAGCATACCTGATCGGATGGTGTATTATGAAAGCATTAGTTCCGAAGTACAAGCCTATCGTACTGAACTGATACGAAGAAAATATATAGATACAAAAAAAGCTCTTTCACATGAAAGAGCTTTTTTTTGCCCTCTACTGCAAATTATAATAGTGAAGGCAATCTTAAAGATTAAAAAAAGGGAAGTCTCACGACTTCCACAATTCTTCTAACCTTAAATCTAAATCTCTATGAAAAAAACGTGCTGCAAATATAAAGCTTTATTAAACACCTTGTTATTAATAAAGTATATAAAGAGAAAGAAAATATTTAAGATTTATTAAATGAAGAACTGATAACGGGCCATGAGAAAAAACACAGCTTTAGTCCTTATGATTCACAACTTTGCAATAATCGGGAATAGATTGAATTCTGCTTCAACAATTGGGGAACTCCGGTTATGAACATCTGTTTACGGGCTCTGGTCAAAGCTACATTAAGTTTACGGTCTATTTGTACCCCGTTCTCTTCTGTCAGATTAGCGAGAAGTTTCAACTGGGATACTCTGTTCACACAGAAAGAATAAATGATGACATCACGCTCGCTTCCTTGAAATCGTTCCACCGTATCTATCAGAACATCATTCAGTTCTTTAATTCCTAAATCTGCGATTTCTTTCTTTATCAAAGCTATTTGGCTACGATAAGGGGTTATTATTCCCAAAGTGGAAGCGGCATTGAAACAACCCGTGGCAAAAATATATTGTCGATAGACAGCAGCAGCCAATCGGGCCACAATCTTCGCTTCCGAATGATTGATTTTTGCCGACTGCATAGGCTGCTCCGGAGTAGACGGAATGAAAGCGACACGACGTGTCAGCAAAGCAGCAAATTCATTAGTAGAGAGCTCCGGAGACAGCTCAATAGTACCTGTTTGATGCTCCAGCCCTACCGGTTGTAGTAATCCGCCATAGAAGGCATGGTTCGGAAAGGCGGCAACTTCCACATTCATGCGCCCTTGACGACAAAGGATATCAAAGGAGTTGAAAGCGGAAAGTTGAGAGTTGAAAGTTGAGGTTTCTTCTCCACAGGCCAAAGGTTGCTTAATGGCATTCCGATAAAGGCGTTCAAAAAGAGAGTCCTTTAAATTACACAAACCGATAGCCCGTAAACTTTCATCCTGAACTTCCGACTGTTCCGATGATTGAAGTACTACGGCCGGAAGCTGTTTATGGTCGCCTATCAAAACAAACTTTCCGATAGCATTCCCACCGGCAACGCTACGCATGCACAACAGTCCCAACAGTTGCGGTTCCAAGATTTGAGTGGCCTCATCTATCAGGGCTACATCAAAAGTCTTTAAACGGAACAGTTCGGTCTTGGCGGAGAGCGTAGCGACCGTCCCCACAAAAATCCGGCAACATGCCATGCGCTCCTGCACTTCACGGCGGGTAGAACAACTCTCCAACATATTCTCTATCAAATGCGGACGGTAAACCTCATCACAGGAAAGTTCACTGCCGATACGTATAAAATCGACTTCCGGTGTAATAGCTGTCAGCATTTTACATATCTCATCCACTGCCCGATTGGTATATGAAAGTAACAGAATTTCCTTACCTTCCCGATAAAAGGTTTCCACCATACTACGCAAAGCACGAGAGGTCTTACCGGTACCCGGCGGGCCTATCAGCAAGAAATAATCTTTAGCTGCCTGCGCTTTCAAGGTAATACGCACAAAGTCATTGTCAGCAGCTGCTATGGCACCATTAAAAGCGCTATCGAATTCCGGCTCACGCCGATTCAGCAATAAATCCCGACGGTCTTTCGTAGCAGATAAGAAAGCGGACAATCCCCAATACATACAACGAAAAGAGGTATCCATATAATCATGCTCTATTGCATAGCGGCTATTCATTGGCAGAACCTCGACATTCTGTTGTGCAGCACGAAGTCTGACTCGAATATCAGAATCGGAAATCGTCTCGATATTTCCCTTAAACACCATCTTGTTGGTAACATTATCTTCACTGATATTCCGTTCGTACAGAACAATGGCATCTCCTTGCCTAAAATTAGGCAAAGTATTGGTATCCGTATGCGTACGTTCCAATAACAAATAGGGTTTGTGAATATCCGCCGCACAATTCTGCCGTATCACCAAATCATATAAAATCTCCCCGTTCTCGTTTTTCTCCTCCAAAGTAGCAAGCCATAAAGCGGCTGCGCCGGCACGTCCTTCATACTCTATATCACCGGATTTTGAAGTGTAGAGTTCTTTGGTTATAAAATTGTACAAGGCATAAAAATACGACTGTTCCAACGGTGACAGCGCATGAAGCTTTTGCGTCACTGCATCAATGGAAGGATATAAATAACGCTTCCACAATATATTATCTAGTTGCCGTTCGTTCAAGGTTTCAGGATTAATATCACGCAAGCGCTCTGCCGTATATTGCGGGGTATTACGCAACTGAATGCCATATTCGTTCGCCACGATACGGTTTCGGACATCCATTACCCGACGTAACATCGCCCATGAAGGACGTGCCGGATAAAGCAACGGATAACGCGTATAAAGCAAATACGATTTCACCCGACGGTGATCCTTTCCCATAGCATACTCCAAGACAGCCTGGTACAGTAACATCTGTACCTTATTATTCTCTTTGGGTTCTATCTTGCCCCGTATAGTATATTCATCCGCTTTACCCGACTTCATTTCGATGAAAGACGACATATCACGCTGCATATAGTCCAAACGTCCTTGCAGGCCTAATGCCTCACAAATATAAGACGGTTCCAGTACAGCGTCCGTTTTATCCAGTTCGTAGCCCGAATCCCGGAAAGTTTCCGTAACAGTCTGCCGAATATTGTCAAAATGCCGTCTGCAATCGGCAAAAAACTCACGCTCCTTTTCGCGGTCGCGCAAATCAGCGCAAGCAGCCAGCTCAATGGGATACGAACGGAACGCTTTTTTCATGCATGCCAAATAGTCGGGCTCACTTTCCGCATGAATCCATTCATCTAAAAAGAGGTTGGCGATATTACCCAATAGAAGCGGACGGGTATTATCGGGTGCCTGCAATCTCGCCAGCATATAGTTTGCCGGATGATGTCCGTATTCTCTGAAACACTCTGCCAGCGAACTGATGTCGAGCAGATAGTCAGGTTCCAGAATAATAAAAGAAGGCGTAAGAGTACCAGACTCATCTACAGCCACATCCAGTAAATTAATCTGGGCATGCCGCCACAGCAAACCACATGTTCCGGCAAACTCATCATTAACTTGAGGCACATTGTAACGTACACGTAGCGGTTCATCCGCCACAGTATCTACCGGCAGGACATATAGATAATCCGTATCGGCATACTGAAAACTGACACGCATACGTCGTACTCGCTCCTTTGCCATAGGAGCTGCAATATACGTAGCATCGGCTTGCGGTAACAGGCGATACAACTCGGTCGGAATATCTTCACCCGTCAAACGCTTTATAAAGAAAGATAAAGTCTTGGCATCACGCAACAGTTCGTCCCGAGAAGGGATTATCCGATGATTGAGGACTGCATTAGAAGTAAGCCGGAAAGTATGCAGGCGGTTTTGCTCCGTAACAGTCAGTCCGAGTTTGGAAGATACAAAATTGATACGAGCGGAGAGGTCTGTCATTTGCAGGCTACTATCCGTCATTTGCGTACGGCACAAATGCTCAAGCAATCCCCTCAACTGACGGTAAGCGATTCCCAAAGAAGGATATTCCGCACGGCATACTTCCTTCAATAAATGAAAATATTCCTTTATTTCAGCGTTCATTCCTCTTCCGTCTCTACTATCTCTTCGGTCTCATCGGTTTTCTTATCCTTAATCATCAGGATACTCATTTCATAAAGAAGGTAAAGCGGAACAGCAACTACGGTCAGCGTAAACGGGTCGCCCGTAGGTGTTATGACAGCGGCGGCAATAACGATGATTACCACTGCGTGACGGCGATACTTGCGTAAGAATGTTTTATGTACCAGCCCCAATAACGAAAGCAGCCACGTCACCAGCGGAAGTTCAAAGGCAAGTCCCATACAGAGTACCAGCATCATAAAGTTATCGATGTACGAATTGAGAGAAATCTGATTCTCTATCGCCGCACTAAGTTGATAAGTGGAGAGAAAACGTAATGTAAGCGGATAGACCATGAAATACCCCAGCAACACTCCGACAAAGAACATCACCGTACCTAAGCCGAGCGCCTTCTGTACCCCCCTGCGTTCACCCGGATAGAGCGCGGGACTGATGAACCGCCATATTTCGAAGAATATATACGGTGCAGCCGTCACTACCGACATCCAGAAAGCCGTAGATATATGGATAAAAAATGGTGCGGCCAGATTAATATTTATCAGTTTTATTTGAAACTCTTGCGTAAAGAACTCATCGTGCAAGTCGAATTTATTACCGATATAACGCAACAAATCATAGAAAATGAAATCATTATGGCAAGGAGCCAACACTACATTATCAAATAGATAAGGCATTGCAATGAAATAACCCACAGCCAATACAAACCATACGCCGAGAACGCGAAACAGCACCCGGCGCAGCTCATCCAAATGGTCCCAAAAGGTTAATTCTTTATCTGCCATGATTATAAACAGTGATAGGATGATAAGATGGTAGGATATCACTCCATCACGTTATCGCCTCATTACTTATCTGCAGGTTTATCTACCTCTTCCTTGGCTTTATTGATTTCGTCTTTAGCCTCGTTCACCCCTTCTTTGAAGCTCTTTACGCCTTTACCCAAGCCACGCATCAATTCTGGGATTTTTTTACCGCCAAACAACAGCAAGATAACCAGTGCGATAACAATCCATTCGGAACCGCTGGGCAGGAAACCTAATAAAAGTAAGTTTGTCATAGTCATATCGGATTAAATTTGATTGCAAAGATAAGAAGATTTATGAAATATGAAGTA
Source organism: Bacteroides clarus YIT 12056 (assembly GCF_900129655.1). Taxonomy (GTDB): domain Bacteria; phylum Bacteroidota; class Bacteroidia; order Bacteroidales; family Bacteroidaceae; genus Bacteroides; species Bacteroides clarus. The sequence goes on along the minus strand of NZ_FQWK01000001.1, from coordinate 250,028 downwards.
TAAAGTATAAGGTATAAAATGTAACTCATTATAGTAAGTGTTGAAATATTTTAGACCTTATACTTCATACTTCTTCTCAGTCCTGATAATATACTCTCTTCACACGTGTCGAAACACTTGTCAGTACTTCGTATGGAATGGTACCAAGCACATCGGAAAGAACGGTTATAGGAAGATGATCTCCGAAAATTTCCACACTGTCACCTTCTTTACAATCAATATCCGTAACGTCAATCATGCAGACATCCATACAAATATTCCCCACATAAGGAGCGCGCTGCCCGTTCACCAGACAATAGGCATGACCGTTACCCAAATGCCTGTTCAATCCGTCGGCATAACCGATAGGAATGGCTGCAATACGGGAAGGACGCACTAAATGTCCCTTACGGCTATATCCCACCGTATCTTCTTCGGGTACATCACGTATTTGCAGAATAGTAGTCTTCAGCGTACTGACATTATTCATTATAGAATTATCTATCGGACTGACACCATACAGCCCGATTCCCAATCGTACCATATCAAACTGTGCTCCCGGAAAACGCTCTATACCTGCCGAATTGCAGATATGGCGAAGTATTTTATGCGGAAACGCCTCCTGCAACTGCATGGATGCCTTCTCAAAAATCTCTATCTGTCTGCGTGTAAAGGCATCGAACTGCGGAGCGTCGCTTCCTACAAAATGGGAGAATACCGAACGGGGAATGACTGCATTCTGTCCTTTCAGACGTTCTATAAGCAGGGGCATATCATCCGGAGCGAACCCCAACCGATGCATACCGGTATCCAGCTTTACATGAATGGGGAAATTGGTGATACCTTCTTTCTCGGCTTCCTTAATCAACGCCTCCAGTAAGTGGAAGCTGTAAACTTCCGGTTCCAGTTTATAATCGAACATCGTCTTGAATGCTGTCATTTCCGGATTCATAATGATGATGCTTGCCGTAATTCCCGCCTTGCGCAAGTCCGAACCTTCATCGGCAACGGCAACAGCCAAGTAATCCGCATGATGTTCCTGCAAGGTTTTGGCAATCTCATACGATCCTGCGCCATAAGCGGAAGCCTTCACCATACATACCATTTTTGTTTCAGGCCTCAGTTTACCGCGATAATAATTCAAATTGGCAATCATCGCACCGAGATTCACCTCCAATATCGTTTCGTGCACCTTCTTCTCCAGAACCTCTGTCAACTCATCAAAGCCGAACTTGCGCGCACCTTTAATCAGGATTATTTCATTCTCCAAGCGGAGTTCGCCTTTTCCAATGGCTTCAGTCAGTGCAGCCGTATCCGGATAAAAAGCTTTCTCGATATTAAACCGTGCGGCACACGAAGATATTTCACTTCCCACACCGATAATACGTTCTATTCCCCGGCTGTTTACCAATTGCGCCACCTGCCGGTAAAGAGTAGGCGTATTCTGTCCCGTCTCCAGTATATCCGAAAGAATCAGTGTCCGTTTCAAGCCCTTGCTCTGTGAGCGGCGATACAAGAAATCAAGCGCTATATCCAGCGAACCGAGGTCAGAATTGTAACTGTCGTTTATAAGCAAGCATCCGTTTTTGCCCTCTTTCACCTCCAGGCGCATCGCTATCGGTTCCAGTTTTGCCATACGCTCCGTAATCTGTTCGGCAGGCAGCATCAGATACAGACAGGCCGCCAAACAATTCAACGAATTCTCGATAGAAGCATCATCAATGAACGGCAGTGTAAATGTATTGTCCATATCCAGATAACGATAAGAAACAACAGTGGAATCCTCTTGCTTTTCCACCTTATTTATATATAACGGACGCTCCATATCTTTCCTACTCCATGCTATCTCACGGGCGGAAAGCATGGATTTGCCCACGCAATTATTGATAAACTCGTCGTCACCGTTATAAATCACTACATCGCAATTCTTAAAGAGCGCCAGTTTCTCCATACATTTCTCCTGCAAAGAGAAGAAATTCTCCTGATGCGCGCCTCCTATATTTGTCAGGATACCGATTGTAGGTTTGATAATATTCTGCAAGGCACGCATTTCTCCCGGTTCCGAAATGCCCGCCTCCAATATGGCAAGCTCCGTTTGCCCATTCATCTGCCATACGGACAAAGGCACTCCAATCTGCGAATTGTAACTGCGGGGCGAACGGGTGATTACACGCTCCGGACTCAACAACTGATGCAACCACTCCTTCACAATGGTTTTTCCATTACTGCCCGTTATGCCGATAACAGGTATTTGAAAGCGGTCGCGATGTTGTTCCGCCAACTTCTGCAATGCTTTCAGCGGATTTGGCACGACTAATAAGTTAAAAGTCGAAGGTTGAAAGTTGAACGTTTCAACTTCCTTCAAGCCTTCTTCGCTGACGACAAAATTACGAACGCCGCGCGTATATAAATCACGGATATAACGTGTTCCGTCATTCCGTTTGGTAGTCAAAGCAAAAAACAAGGTTTCCTCCGGGAAACTCAGGGAACGGCTATCTGTAAGCAGCCAGTCAATAGCGGCCGGCGTATCGCCTATCCGCCGCGCACCAATTATTCGGGCTATATCTTCAATCGTATATGACATAATTCTCTCTCCTTTTGGAAGTCTAAGTACGGGTATTTTCCGTTAAGTCGGTCTATTTTTAACACAATTTGTCCTAAAAAACGCTTATACTCTTCAGAATCCGGGTGAAAAGGCTTATGAGCTAATCCTCTACGGATATTTTCACTTTCCTCTATTATCTGTAACGTCTCCTCCGAGAAACACGCAGACGAAAAACGCTCCCACACATATTGCACAGCCATATCGGAAGGATGTACCATATCTTCAGCATAGAAACGATAATCGCGTAATTCATCCAAAATCAATTCATAGGCGGGAAAATAGAATACACTTTCCTGAAAAGCGGCTTGCAGCCTGTCTATAGCCAGCAACAAGGTAGCTTTACTGAGTTGGTTGGCGTGCATACCATCCCTCGCATGACGAATGGGACTGACTGTAAGTATCACTTTCAGTCCGGAATTTCGCGCCAACAACCCGGACAACAATGAAGTATAATCCGATACGATTTCATCGACCGTCAATCGTCGGAGGATAAATTCTTTTCCCGGCAGCTTATGACAATTTCCTACGATGCGTCCTGTATTCTTTTGCTCGTACACCCACGATGTACCGAAAGTCAACAACAAACAGTCCGAACGAAAAATCCACTCATGTGCGCGGGCAATCCGTTCATTTATCTTCTTCAACGTTTCATCTGCTGACAGTGATGAGAAATCCCCGTGATGCATGGGGCTGTGCCAACAGTCACGAAAGAAAAAGAGATCTTCCTTTCCGTACACCTTTCCGAGTATGATTTCGCGCAAAGCGGCAGATATGGATAGAGGGTTGTAAAGTACACCGTAAGGATTGATGTCACACGAGAATTTAGCATCCGCAAGCCTTGTACCCATATTAGTCGCAAAACAAGAGCCGAGCAGCAACAAACGGTCCGTGTGCCGCAATCGGGGCAGGTTGGCAGGGAGTTCAACAGGGGTAGTGAAGTTCATACACAAACTTTATTCAAATCTTTGCAAAGATACAAAGAAATACCATAAACGGGGAAACTGCAACTTTAAAATCCCGTAAAAGGCGGACGACGGAACAAAAAACAGACAAAATGATACAGCCATCCGTTTTCTTTTGCTATTTTTGCATTTTGTAATCTTCAGTACAATGATGAAAACAGAACCAACAACATATAACTTGTTAGACTCCATTTCCTATCCGGAAGACCTGCGTAAATTAAGCGTGGAACAGCTCCCGGAAGTTTGTGAAGAATTAAGACAAGACATCATTCAAGAACTTTCGTGCAACCCGGGGCACTTTGCAGCAAGTCTGGGTACAGTGGAACTTACCGTCGCGCTGCATTACGTCTACAATACCCCTTACGACCGTATAGTATGGGACGTAGGGCATCAAGCCTACGGTCACAAGATGCTGACCGGACGTCGCGAGTCTTTTTGCACCAACCGGAAGTTCAAGGGCATACGCCCCTTCCCCACTCCTGTGGAAAGCGATTACGACACCTTCACCTGCGGACATGCCTCAAACTCCATTTCGGCAGCCTTAGGCATGGCTGTTGCTGCAGCCAAAAAAGGTGAGAAAGACCGTCATGTAGTAGCCGTCATCGGCGACGGAAGCATGAGTGGCGGACTGGCCTTTGAGGGCTTGAACAATGCCTCGTCCACCGCCAACAATCTGTTGATTATCCTTAACGACAACGACATGGCAATAGACCGCAGTGTAGGCGGCATGAAACAATACCTTTTCAATCTGACAACCTCCAACCGCTACAACCAGCTGCGTTTCAAAGCCTCCAAGATGTTATTTAAAATGGGCGTACTGAATGAAGACCGGCGTAAAGCGCTAATCCGCTTTTCCAACAGTCTGAAATCAATGGCGGCCCAGCAACAGAACATCTTCGAAGGGATGAACATCCGATACTTCGGTCCGATAAACGGACATGACGTAAAGAACTTGGCCCGTATTCTGCGGGATATAAAAGATATGCAAGGACCTAAAATCCTTCATTTGCACACTGTAAAGGGTAAAGGCTTCGAACCGGCCGAGAAAGAGCCGGGCATCTGGCACGCACCCGGCAAATTCGACCCCGAAACCGGAGAGCGCATCACTGCAGACACCAGCAATCTGCCTCCTCTATACCAAACCGTATTCGGCGAGACGTTAGTGGAATTGGCAGAGAAGAATCCGAAAATCGTCGGGGTGACGCCCGCCATGCCCACCGGATGTTCCATGAACATATTGATGCAAGCCATGCCCGACCGGGCTTTCGACGTAGGCATCGCCGAAGGACACGCCGCCACATTCTCCGGCGGTATGGCAAAAGAAGGTCTGCAACCTTTCTGCAACATATATTCGTCCTTCATGCAGCGGGCTTATGACAACGTGATACATGACATTGCCATCCTGCGGTTGCCTGTAGTGCTCTGCCTGGACCGCGCCGGATTGGTAGGTGAAGACGGACCGACACATCATGGCGTATACGACCTCGCTTATTTCCGTCCTATCCCGAACCTGACCATATCCTCACCCATGGACGAGCACGAACTGCGTCGCCTGATGTACACGGCACAGCTGCCGGACAAAGGTCCGTTCGTAATCCGTTATCCGCGCGGACGTGGCGTGTTGGTGGACTGGAAATGTCCGCTGGAAGAAATCCCCGTAGGTAAAGGTCGGAAACTGAAAGACGGGAAAGACCTTGCGGTCATCACCCTCGGTCCGATAGGAAACATTGCCGCGCGCGCCATCAAACGGGCGGAAACAGAGAAAGGACTCTCCATAGCCCACTACGACCTGCGTTTCCTCAAACCACTGGACGAAACACTGTTACACGAAGCGGGACGCAACTTCAAACGCATCATCACCATAGAAGACGGTGCGCGAAAAGGCGGTATGGGAAGCGCCGTACTGGAGTTTATGGCAGACAACAGCTACACCCCGCACATAGAGCGCATCGGTGTACCCGACACATTTATAGAGCATGGTACGGTACAGGAGTTGTATCAGTTGTGCGGAATGGATGAGGAAGGAATCTATAATATATTAATTAAGAATGATGAATGATGAATGAAGAATCGGGTTGCGCTCGCTACGCAAACCATCCGCAAGGAAATTCTTCATTCATCCTTCTTAATTCTTCATTTCTAAAAGCATTGTGAAGATAATCATTGCTGGTGCCGGCGCAGTAGGCACACATTTAGCCAAGCTATTGTCTCGCGAGAAGCAAGACATTATATTAATGGACGACAACGAAGAAAGAATGAGTACACTCAGCTCCAACTTCGACTTGATGACTGTCACTGCCTCTCCCACTTCCATTAAAGGATTGAAAGAAGTAGGGGTGGGAGAAGCCGACCTCTTTATCGCCGTTACTCCCGATGAAAGCCGTAACATCACTGCCTGCATGCTTGCTACCAATCTGGGTGCGGTAAAGACCGTAGGCCGCATTGACAACTACGAATACCTGTTGCCCAAGAACAAGGAATTCTTCCAGAAGCTGGGGGTGGACTCGCTTATCTACCCGGAAATGCTTGCGGCAAAAGAGATTGTATCTTCTATCCGTATGAGCTGGGTACGCCAATGGTGGGAATTCTGCGGCGGCGCGCTGATTCTGATAGGCGCCAAGATGCGTGAGAAAGCAGAGATTCTGGATATTCCTCTGCATCAACTGGGCGGACCTGAACTGCCTTATCACGTGGTAGCCATCAAACGCGGCAACGAAACACTGATTCCCCGCGGTGACGATGTCATCAAACTGCATGATATTGTTTATTTTACAACTACCCGCAAATTCGTTCCGTACATCCGTAAGATAGCCGGCAAGGAAGATTATGCCGATGTGCGCAATGTCATGATTATGGGTGGAAGCCGCATTGCAGTACGTACCGCACAATATGTTCCCGACTATATGCAAGTGAAGATCGTGGACAACGACTTGAACCGCTGCAACCGCTTGACCGAACTACTGGATGATAAAACTATGATTATCAACGGAGACGGACGGGACATGGACTTACTTGTAGAAGAAGGATTAAAGAACACCGAAGCCTTTGTGGCGCTAACCGGAAACTCGGAAACAAATATCCTCGCCTGTCTGGCGGCAAAGCGCATGGGAGTAAGCAAGACAGTGGCGGAAGTAGAAAACATAGATTACATAGGCATGGCGGAAAGCCTCGATATCGGTACGGTTATCAACAAAAAGATGATTGCCGCCAGCCACATTTACCAGATGATGCTGGACGCCGATGTCAGTAACGTAAAATGCCTGACCTTTGCCAACGCCGATGTAGCGGAATTCACCGTCAAACCCGGCTCGAAGATAACCAAACACCAGGTAAAAGACCTCGGTCTGCCTAAAGGAACGACCATCGGCGGACTGATACGTAACGGCGAAGGCGTTGTGGTTATGGGTAGCACGCAAATATTACCCGGAGACCACGTGGTAGTATTCTGCCTGAACATGATGATTAAGAAAATCGAAAAATACTTTAATTAGCGAACGTGATTAACTTTAAGACAATTATACGGATTATCGGTATCCTGCTATTACTGGAAACAGTCATGCTGCTGGCATGTTCGGCAATATCGTATTACTATAATGACGAAGCCCTGCTCGACTTCTGGAAATCGGCAGGTATCACTGCCGGAGCCGGCCTGCTCATGGCTATTGCCGGAAAAGGCGGTGAAAAACAGCTGACCCGCCGTGACGGTTACGTACTGGTCAGCCTTGCCTGGGTGGCTTTTTCCCTTTTCGGCATGCTGCCTTTCTATATCAGCGGATACGTTCCCGACATTACGAACGCTTTCTTCGAAACCATGTCCGGTTTTACAAGTACGGGAGCCACCGTACTGGATAATATAGAATCGCTTCCTCACGGATTACTGTTCTGGCGCGGCATGACGCAATGGATCGGCGGTTTGGGAATTATCATGTTTACGATTGCGGTATTGCCAATCTTCGGGGTCAGCGGCCTGCAGGTATTTGCCGCCGAAGCCAGTGGTCCCACGCACGACAAAGTGCATCCGCGCATCGGCATCACCGCCAAATGGATATGGAGTATCTATACCGGCCTTACCCTGATTCTCGTAGTCCTGTTAATGCTGGGCGGTATGGACTGGTTCGACAGTGTGTGTCACGCCTTTGCCACCACAGGAACGGGAGGATTCTCTACCAAACAGGCAAGTGTGGCCTATTACAACTCCCCCTATATAGAGTATGTCATCTCTATTTTCATGTTCATTTCCGGTATCAACTTTACACTGTTACTATTCTTCGTCAACCGGAAATTCAAAAAGGTCATCGACAACGCCGAGTTAAAATGGTACTTCTGGTCGGTAGTCGGTTTTACCACCGTCATAGCCGTTGTCCTCTACTATACCAGTTCGACGGGCGTGGAAGAGGCTTTTCGTAAATCATTGTTCCAGGTTATATCTCTGCAGACCTCTACGGGCTTTGCCACAGATGATTACATGCTGTGGACACCTATGCTTTGGGGATTGCTAACCGTCGTCATGATCATGGGAGCTTGCGCAGGCAGTACCACCGGAGGACTGAAATGCATCCGGATGGTAATCCTTGCCAAAGTATCACGTAATGAGTTCAAACATATTCTGCATCCCAATGCCGTACTGCCGGTACGCGTAAACAAACAGGTAATATCTCCTTCCATCGTTTCCACGGTGCTGGCATTCTTCTTTTTATACATCATCATCATCATCGTCGGCATATTAATCATGATGGGAATGGGGATAGGAGCCGAAGAGTCCATCGGTTGCGTCATATCCAGCATCGGTAATATGGGCCCCGGATTAGGTGATACAGGTCCGGCCTATTCATGGAACGCCCTGCCTGATGCAGCCAAATGGTTACTGTCATTCCTCATGTTATTGGGACGTTTGGAATTATTCACCGTCTTACTTTTGTTCACCCCGGAATTCTGGAAACGGAATTGATTTAGGATAAAAAGTGTAAAAATAGTCATTTTTTGTTATGCAGAGATAGCAAAATGAGAGATACTTATTATATCTTTGCGCCCTGAAAAGAGATATGGAGATATGAAACAGTGCATAAAATATTGTATAATAGCCATACTCGCAGTTTTATTACACAACGGTGCAATAGGGGCTGCGGATTTTTTGTGCACTCCGGTCAACTGTAAAGCAGAAAGTTGCGTCTTAACTCAGGCGCCTACCGCCCAACAAGCTATCCAGAACTATTACAACCATTTATCGTCTACATCTTCCTGTCTGGAATATGTGGAACATATGCAAGTGCCAAGTAATAAAGGTTCTCTGCTGCGTGTCGATATTATCCGTATGCAACAATTGCTGCGCGCACAAAGTTACGACCCTATGCCGGACTTACATTACCCTCCCGTTCCCGACCCGCATTACTACGTATTCGGGCTTAGAAAGATTATCAGATAAAAGGGTGGTCTCTGCCACTTTATTGCCTTTATTCAGCATATCTATATATTATATATCTAAAATCTTATCAGATTTATGAACTTTACTTTGTTAGTAGTCGTCTTGCTGACGGCAATTGCTTTCGTGGGTATTGTTATCGCGCTGTCCAATGCGATAGCCCCCCGTTCGTACAATGCACAGAAAATGGAGCCGTACGAGTGTGGTATTCCCACCCGCGGTAAATCATGGATGCAGTTCCGGGTAGGTTACTATCTGTTCGCCATCCTGTTTCTGATGTTTGAAGTGGAGACCGTATTCCTGTTTCCGTGGGCAGTCATTGCACGCGAGCTTGGAGTAGCCGGACTTTTCAGTATTTTGTTTTTCCTTATTATATTAATTCTGGGTCTTGCTTATGCCTGGAGGAAAGGAGCTTTGGAATGGAAGTAACGAAGAAACCCAACATAAAATCCATCCCTTATGAGGAGTTTACAGACAACGAAACGTTGGAGAAATTGGTTTGGGAACTCAACGCGGGAGGCGCTAATGTGGCTCTCGGCGTACTGGACGATTTCGTCAACTGGGGACGCAGCAATTCGCTGTGGCCGCTTACGTTTGCAACAAGCTGTTGCGGTATCGAATTCATGGCCCTCGGCGCAGCCCGCTATGACATGGCGCGCTTCGGGTTTGAAGTAGCCCGTGCCAGTCCGCGCCAGGCAGATATGATTATGGTGTGCGGAACAATCACGAACAAAATGGCGCCGGTACTGAAACGTTTGTACGACCAGATGGCCGACCCTAAGTACGTGATAGCCGTAGGCGGTTGCGCTGTCAGCGGCGGCCCGTTCAAGAAATCTTATCACGTTGTCAACGGAGTGGATAAGATTCTGCCGGTAGACGTATATATCCCGGGATGTCCTCCCCGCCCCGAAGCATTCTACTACGGAATGATGCAATTGCAACGTAAGGTAAAAATAGAGAAGTACTTTGGTGGTGTAAATCAAAAAGAAGAAAAACCGGAAGAATGAATATGAATGCAATAAGATATATAGAGCCCGCGGCTTTGCATGACGAGATGCTGCGCCTGCGGCAAGAAGAGCAGATGGACTTTCTGGAATGCCTCACCGGTATGGACTGGGGCGAACCGGATACCGCCAAAGATACTCCCGATACTCCGCGCGGACTTGGCGTAGTGTATCAGTTGGAGTCCACCGTTACCGGCAAACGGGTTGCGGTTCGCACCGCCACTCTCGACCGGGAACATCCCGAACTCCCTTCCGTTTGCGACATCTGGAAGGCCGCAGACTTCCTGGAACGTGAAGTGTTCGACTTCTATGGCGTAGTGTTCATCGGACACCCCGATATGAGACGCCTCTATCTGCGCAATGACTGGATAGGCTATCCGATGCGTAAAGACGATGACCCGGAGGCACAGAACCCTCTGCGCATGGATAACGAAGAAACCATTGATACCACCACCGAGCTGGAACTTAACCCGGACGGAACCGTAAAGAACAAAGAGTCACAACTCTTCGGCGACGACGAATATGTGGTAAACATCGGTCCCCAGCACCCTGCCACCCACGGCGTAATGCGTTTCCGCGTATCGTTGGAAGGTGAAATCATCGAAAAGATAGATGCCAACTGCGGATATATCCACCGTGGTATCGAGAAAATGTGCGAAAGCCTTACATACCCGCAGACACTGGCTCTGACCGACCGTCTGGACTATCTGGGCGCTCACCAGAACCGCCATGCCCTGTGTATGTGTATCGAAAAGGCCATGGGCATAGAGGTAAGCGAGCGCGTACAATACATCCGCACCATCATGGACGAGCTGCAGCGTATCGATTCGCACCTGCTTTTCTACTCCTGTCTGGCAATGGACCTCGGTGCGCTGACCGCTTTCTTCTACGGCTTCCGTGACCGTGAAAAGATTTTGGACATCTTTGAAGGCACTTGCGGCGGGCGCCTCATCATGAACTACAACACGATTGGCGGCGTGCAAGCCGATATCGCTCCCGACTTCCAGAAGAAAGTGAAAGAATTCATCCCTTACCTGCGCGGCATCCTGCACGAATACCACGACGTGTTTACGGGAAATATCATTGCGCAGCAACGTCTGAAAGGCGTAGGCGTACTGTCCCGCGAAGACGCCATAGCTTTCGGCGCCACCGGCGGCACAGGGCGCGCCAGCGGTTGGGCGTGCGACGTACGTAAACGTATGCCTTACAGTGTATATGATAAGGTGGACTTCAAAGAGATTGTCCGCACCGAAGGAGACTCCTGGGCACGCTACCTCATCCGTATGGATGAAATCATGGAAAGCTTGAAAATCATCGAACAGCTGATAGACAATATCCCCGAAGGCGCATACCAGGAGAAGATGAAACCGATTATCCGTGTGCCGGAAGGCACTTACTATGCCGCCGTAGAAGGCAGCCGCGGTGAGTTCGGCGTATTCCTCGAGAGCCATGGCGACAAAACTCCCTACCGTTTGCACTTCCGCAGTACGGGTCTTCCGCTGGTATCTACCATAGATACGATTTGCCGCGGCGCAAAGATTGCCGACCTTATTGCCATCGGTGGAACACTGGACTATGTAGTACCGGATATCGATAGATAAAGGAGTAGATAGCAAACATACACCAAACTATCAAATAGTAAATCGTAAAATCGTAAATAAACAGATGTTTGACTTTAGTATAGTAACCAATTGGATTCACCAGATGCTGACCTCCTTCATGCCGGAAGGTCTGGCGGTGTTTCTCGAATGTGTAGTGATAGGCGTATGCATCATCCTGATGTATGCAGTGCTTGCCATTATCCTGATTTATATGGAGCGCAAGATATGCGCCTTTTTCCAATGCCGCCTCGGACCGATGCGTGTGGGAAAGTGGGGATTGCTCCAAGTGCCCTGCGACGTTATCAAGATGTTGACTAAAGAAATCATTGACCTGAAGTTCTCCGACAGATTCCTCTACAACCTGGCGCCGTTCATGGTCATTATAGCCTCGTTCCTCACTTTCGCCTGTCTGCCCATCAGCAAAGGGCTGGAAGTGCTTGACTTCAACGTGGGCGTGTTCTTCCTGCTTGCCGCTTCAAGTATCGGCGTGGTAGGTATCCTACTTGCCGGCTGGAGTTCCAACAACAAGTTCTCGCTTATCGGAGCCATGCGAAGCGGCGCGCAAATCATCAGTTACGAACTTTCCTGCGGGCTGAGTATCCTGACAATGGTAGTCCTGATGGGCACGATGCAGTTCTCCGAAATCGTAGCCGGACAAGCCGACGGCTGGTTTATATTCAAAGGACACATCCCGGCAGTTATAGCGTTCGTCATCTATCTTATTGCGGGTAATGCGGAAACCAACCGCGGCCCGTTCGACTTGCCCGAAGCCGAAAGCGAGCTGACCGCCGGTTATCATACGGAATACTCCGGTATGGGTTTCGGCTTCTTCTATCTGGCAGAGTACCTGAACCTGTTCATCGTAGCCGGTATAGCCGCCACTATTTTCCTGGGTGGCTGGATGCCGTTGCACATCGTCGGTCTGGACGGTTTCAATGCGGTCATGGATTACATTCCGGGCTTTGTGTGGTTCTTCGGCAAGGCATTCTTCGTAGTATTCCTGCTGATGTGGATTAAATGGACATTCCCGCGCCTGCGCATCGACCAGATTCTGAACCTCGAATGGAAATATCTGGTTCCTATCAGCATGGTGAACCTGATTCTAATGGTATTAATCGTAGTATTTAAATTACATTTCTGATGAAAGATAATAACTCCTACATAGGCAGCCTCATCAATGGTATCACTTCCCTGCTCACGGGTATGAAAACCACTATGACCGTTTTCTGCCGTAAGAAGACTACCGAACAATATCCGGAAAACCGGAAGACGCTGAAACTCTCCGAACGTTTCCGGGGTACGCTGACAATGCCCCACAATGAGCGGAACGAGCACCATTGCATCGCGTGCGGCCTGTGCCAGATGGCTTGTCCCAACGACACCATCAAGGTGACGAGCGAAACCGTAGAAACGGAAGACGGAAAGAAAAAGAAGATACTGGCGAAATACGAATACGACCTCGGCTCCTGTATATTCTGCCAGCTTTGCGTCAATGCCTGTCCGCACGATGCCATCACATTCGACCAGAACTTTGAGCATGCCGTATTCGACCGCAGCAAACTGGTACTGACGCTGAATCATCCGGGCAGTCACGTAGAAGAGAAGAAGAAACCCGCCGCTCCCCAACCCGAAGTAGCGAAGTAATTAGTAATTCATAATTAGTAATCAATAACATGGAATTTAATCTTGAAACAATAGTATTTTACTTCCTTGCGGCTTTTATTACCGTATTCTCCATACTGACGGTAACCACCAAACGTATGGTACGTTCGGCCACATACCTGCTGTTTGTGCTGTTCGGTACAGCCGGCATCTACTTCCTGCTGGGATACACATTCCTCGGTTCGGTACAGATTATGGTATACGCGGGCGGTATCGTCGTGCTTTACGTCTTCTCCATCCTGCTCACCAGCGGTGAAGGCGACATGGCGGGAAAGCTGAAACGCAGCAAGTTCCTCGCCGGACTGGGCACTACCGTAGCCGGAGCTGTCATTGTACTGTTCATAACCCTGAAACATAAATTCATCGCCACCACCGACGTAGCGCCTCTTGAAGTCAACATCAAGACTATCGGCCACCACATGCTGAGCGGTGACAAGTACGGTTACCTGTTGCCTTTCGAAGCCGTCAGTATTCTGCTGCTGGCATGTATCGTAGGCGGATTATTAATAGCACGTAAAAGATAAGAATTATGATACACATGGAATATTACCTGATAGTCTCGGCTATCATGTTTTTCGCCGGTATCTACGGGTTCTTCACCCGCCGCAATACCTTGGCGATATTGATTTCAATCGAGTTGATACTGAACGCTACGGACATCAACTTCGCGGTATTCAACCGTTTTCTGTTTCCCGGCGGGCTGGAAGGCTATTTCTTCGCCCTGTTCTCCATCGCCATCTCGGCGGCCGAGACAGCTGTGGCCATCGCTATCATGATTAACATCTATCGCAACATACGTTCTATCCAGGTGAACAAGCTGGACGAACTCAAATGGTAATCACTAAATTTAAAATTAAAAGAGAAATGGAGTTTCATTTTTTAATTCTCAACTCTTAATTCTCAATTTAGAAATTATGGAATATACGATTCTAATCCTTCTTCTTCCCTTGCTCTCGTTCCTTGTGTTGGGATTGGGCGGCAAATGGATGTCGCACCGCACCGCCGGAATCATCGGCACGGCGGTACTGGGTGCAGTGGCGATACTCTCCTACCTCACCGCAATACAATATTTCGCCTCTCCCCGGCTGGCAGACGGCACATACGCCACGCTGACGCCTTACAACTGTACATGGCTGCCGTTCACACCGTCGCTCAGCATTGACCTGGGCATCTTGCTCGATCCCATATCGGTGATGATGCTGATTGTCATAAGTACCGTATCATTCATGGTACACCTCTACTCTTTCGGCTATATGAAAGGGGAACGCGGTTTCCAACGCTATTATGCTTTCCTCTCGCTTTTCACCATGTCCATGCTGGGGCTGGTGGTAGCGACCAATATCTTCCAGATGTATCTGTTCTGGGAGCTGGTGGGTGTATCTTCCTACCTGCTGATCGGCTTCTACTATACGAAACCCGCGGCAATCGCCGCCAGCAAGAAAGCGTTTATCGTGACCCGTTTTGCCGACCTTGGCTTCCTTATCGGTATTCTGGTTTACGGTTACTATGCCGGAACCTATACTTTCCAGCCCAATGAAATGGCACTGCTGAAAGGCGGCGCAACAATGATTCCGCTGGCGCTGGGACTGATGTTCATCGGTGGAGCCGGCAAGAGCGCCATGTTCCCGCTGCACATCTGGCTGCCCGACGCCATGGAAGGCCCTACTCCGGTCAGCGCGTTGATTCATGCCGCTACCATGGTCGTCGCAGGCGTCTATCTGGTGGCACGCATGTTCCCGCTGTTCATCGACTATGCACCCCATGTGCTGCACCTCGTTGCCTATGTAGGCGCATTCACAGCGTTCTACGCCGCCAGCGTAGCCTGTGTGCAAAGCGACATCAAGCGTGTGCTCGCCTTCTCCACCATCTCTCAGATAGGCTTTATGATGGTGGCTCTCGGCGTATGTACTTCCATGAACCCGCACGAAGGCGGGCTGGGCTATATGGCAGGTATGTTCCATTTGTTTACGCACGCCATGTTCAAGGCATTGCTGTTCCTCGGCGCAGGCAGCATCATCCATGCGGTGCACAGCAACGAGATGTCCGCTATGGGCGGGCTGCGCAAATATATGCCGATTACGCATATCACTTTCCTGATAGCCTGCCTTGCCATCGCCGGCATTCCCCCGTTCTCCGGATTCTTCTCCAAGGACGAGATATTGACGGCCTGCTTCCAATTCAGCCCTGCCATGGGTTGGATAATGACAGTGATTGCCGCAATGACCGCATTCTATATGTTCCGCCTCTACTACGGCATTTTCTGGAGCGACAGGAAGTCGGCGGTTAGCGACGAGCACGCGCAAGACACTGAGCACGCGCACCACACTCCCCACGAAAGCCCGTTGACGATGACCGTCCCGTTGATGTTCCTCGCCGTTGTTACAGTGGTTGCCGGATTCATTCCTTTCGGACACTTCGTCAGTTCAAACGGCGAAGCCTATACCATTCATCTGGACTGGGGCGTGGCAGGTACAAGCATAGCCATCGCCGTTATTTCCATAGCTTTGGCAACCTATATGTATAAAAGCGGAAAGCAACCCGTCGCCAATGCGCTTGCCCGCCGCTTCAACGGTTTGTGGACGGCAGCCTACCACCGCTTCTATATCGATGAAGTTTACCAGTTTATCACCCACCGCATCATTTTCGGCTGCATCAGCCGTCCCATTGCCTGGTGGGACCGTCATGTGGTAGACGGCTTCTTCGACTTTCTGGCCTGGGGCGCCAATGCCACCAGCGACGAGATACGAGGCCTGCAAAGCGGACGCATCCAGCAATACACCTTCGTATTCCTGCTGGGTACGCTCATACTGATATTGCTGCTGTTGCTGTAAACGAGAAACGGACATTGATATCGATGTATCAATCCATAGAACAATAACAATTAATACAATACTATAAAGATGAATTTCTTATCCATATTCGTACTCATCCCTTTGCTGATGCTGCTGGGTCTTTGGCTCAGCCGTAACATAGCACAGATACGCGCGGTGATGACAACCGGCGCTTCGGCACTGCTCATCGCTGCCGTCGGACTGACTATCGTCTATCTGCAAGCCCGTCATGGCGGCGCTACGGATGAAATGCTGTTCCGTGCCGACGTAGCCTGGTATCCCGCCCTCAACATTCACTATTCCGTAGGTGTGGACGGCATCTCGGTAGCCATGCTGCTGCTCTCGGCCGTCATTGTCTTTACGGGAACATTCGCCTCCTGGCGTCTGCAACCGCTGACCAAAGAATATTTCCTGTGGTTCACCCTGCTGTCAATGGGTGTGTTCGGCTTCTTTATCTCCACCGACCTGTTCACCATGTTCATGTTCTACGAGGTAGCGCTTATCCCGATGTACCTGCTGATTGGCGTATGGGGCTCGGGACGCAAGGAATATGCCGCCATGAAACTGACACTGATGCTTATGGGCGGTTCCGCTTTCCTGCTGATCGGTATCCTGGGTATCTACTTCGGCAGCGGCGCCACCACCATGAACCTGCTGGAAATAGCCCAACTGCACAATATCCCTATCGAGCAACAACGCATCTGGTTCCCGCTTACCTTCCTTGGTTTCGGTGTGCTGGGCGCTCTGTTCCCTTTCCACACATGGAGCCCCGACGGTCACGCATCCGCACCGACTGCCGTTTCCATGCTGCATGCGGGCGTACTGATGAAACTGGGCGGTTACGGATGTTTCCGCATCGCCATGTATCTGATGCCCGAAGCCGCGCAGGAACTCGGCTGGATATTCCTCGTACTGACAGGTATCTCCGTTGTATACGGCGCATTCTCCGCCTGCGTGCAAACCGACCTGAAATATATCAACGCCTACTCTTCCGTATCGCACTGCGGTCTGGTGCTTTTCGCCATTCTGATGATGAACCGGACGGCCTGTACGGGCGCCGTGCTGCAAATGCTTTCCCACGGATTGATGACCGCCCTGTTCTTCGCCCTTATCGGTATGATTTACGGACGTACGCACACACGTGACGTACGCGAGCTTAGCGGACTGATGAAGATTATGCCTTTCCTGGCCGTATCCTACGTCATCGCCGGTCTTGCCAACCTCGGTTTGCCGGGACTCAGCGGCTTCATCGCCGAAATGACAATCTTCAACGGCGCTTTCCAGCATCCCGATACATTCCACCGCGTATGGACCGTCATTGCCTGCACAAGCATCGTGATTACCGCGGTCTACATTCTGCGCCTTGTCGGTAAAATCCTTTACGGAACCTGCACCAACAAGCACCACCTGACATTGACCGATGCCACGTGGGACGAACGTACCGCCGTAATCATCCTTATCGCTTGCGTAGCCGGCCTCGGTCTTGCCCCGCTGTGGATAAGCAACATGATTGGAGACAGCGTGCTGCCGGTAGTCAACCTATTAGCCACTCACTAATCATTAATCACTAAACAGTTAATCACTAAATAACATGGATTACTCCCAATTTCTCTTAATGAAGGAAGAGCTGTCGCTGATAGCGGTTATCGTTATCCTCTTCATAGCCGACCTCTTCATGAGTCCGGATGCGCACAAAAACGACGGCAAGCCGATGTTGAACACCATGCTGCCCGTTGTTCTGCTCATTATCCATACGCTTATAACCATCATTCCCGGCCCGGCAGCCGACGCTTTCGGCGGGATGTACCATAACCAGCCGATACAGAGCATCGTCAAATCCATTCTCAGCGTAGGTACGCTTATCGTATTCCTCATGGCGCACGAATGGATGCGCCGCCCCGATACGGCAATCAAGCAAGGCGAGTTTTATGTGCTGACACTCTCCACGCTGCTGGGTATGTATTTTATGATTTCCGCCGGCCATTTCCTGATGTTCTTCATCGGACTGGAAACCGCCAGTATCCCGATGGCCGCACTGGTGGCTTTCGACAAGTACCGCCACCACTCCGCCGAGGCAGGAGCCAAATACATTCTTACCGCACTCTTTTCCAGCGGCCTGCTGCTTTACGGCCTTTCGCTGATATACGGTTCGGTAGGTACGCTCTACTTCGCTGATATTCCGGCACGTCTGGACGGAAACCCGTTACAGATTATGGCGTTCGTATTCTTTTTCTCCGGCATGGGATTCAAGATTTCATTGGTGCCCTTCCACTTGTGGACGGCCGACGTATACGAAGGCGCCCCGAGTACGGTAACCGCTTACCTGAGCGTTATCTCCAAAGGCGCGGCGGCATTCGTGCTGATGACCATACTTTATAAAGTGTTTGCCCCGATGGTGGCGCAATGGCAGGAAGTGCTTTACTGGGTTATCATCGCCTCCATCACGCTTGCCAACCTCTTCGCGCTGCGCCAGGAAAACCTGAAACGACTGATGGCGTTCTCCAGTATCTCACAGGCCGGTTACATCATGCTGGGTGTCATCAGCGGAACGTCACTGGGTATGACGTCACTGGTGTACTACGTATTGATTTACCTGTTTGCCAACCTCGCGGTCTTTACCGTTATCACGATTGTGGCATTACGTGCCAATAAGTTTACGCTGGAAGATTACAACGGATTGTACACCACCAATCCCAAGCTGGCTTTCCTCATGACATTGGCGCTGTTCTCACTGGCGGGTATCCCGCCGTTTGCGGGCTTCTTCTCGAAGTTCTTCATCTTTGCGGCAGCCTTCCAGAGCGGTTTCCATCTGCTGGTATTCATTGCGCTGATCAACACAATCCTGTCACTTTACTATTATCTGAAGATTGTAAAGGCAATGTACATCAACAAGAGCGACGAGCCGATTACCGCTTTCCGCAGCGACAACTACACGCGCGCCAGCCTTGTCATCTGTACGCTGGGCATCGTGGCGCTGAGCATTGCAAGCGTGGTATACCAGTCCATCGACAAGTTCTCGTTCGGCATGTAGCGGTTGGTTTTCCGTAAAACAACGTTTATCACATATCCCCCTTCACCTTCCACGCTCCCCTTTCCACGGGAGATAGAGGGTGAAGGGGGATTAATATGTCAAGGAAGTTGAGGAGCCAGGAGCTTATCAACGCTTCGACAGCCCTTAATTCTACTTCATGATTTGGTTTCTGTACTGCGTCGGCGTCAGCCCCGTCAGTTGCTTAAAGGTACGGTTGAAATGCGAGATAGAGTCGAAGCCGCACTCCACCGCTATCTGCGAAATCTCCATGTCACCGATGGTCAACAACTTGCACGCATAGCCGATGCGCATATCCGTTACATATTGCAGGAAAGTCTTTTCCGTGACCTCTTTGAAGAAGCGGCAAAAGGCGCTGCTGTTCATATTCGCCATTTCGGCAATCTCGTTGAGCTTAAGGGAACGGGTGTAATTGCTGTTGATGAAGGAGATGATTTTATCAATCCGTTTGTTGCCTGCCGTGGGGAACTTCTCGTAGTAGAAAGGGCTTGCCAACATCTTCTTTGGGGAAGACACGGACAATCCCTGCAATAAATCCAGCAATCCCGTTATCTGCCCGAAGCCTTTCAGTTCGGGAAAAGCGGATACCATGTCACGTGCCGGGCTGTCGTCGGCAGTGTGAAAAACGACTCCCCGTTTGGCCTCTTTCAGCAGCAGCCGTATCTGATGAAACTGCGGATAATGGTCGAAAGAGTATTGCATGAAGTTCTCCTCGAACTGAATGATGGTGCCTTGCACCCGCAGCAAAGGATTACCGCAATGATAAGCATCGTCACTCCGCATGTAATGAGGCAGGTTGGGACCGAACAATATCACATCGCCGTCCGAAAACCGCTCTATGCAATCGCCCACAAAGCAGCGGCCGCTACTGTTCCTCACATAGATTATTTCGTACTGACTGTGGAAGTGCCAGGGATAAGTGAAACGGTCGTAGTCGTAGTAACGCGCCTTTATCGGGTTGGATTCCGATATCTGGAGTTGTTCGTTTATTATCTGTCTCATAACGCTGCTTGCTATCAGTCCGGCATCTGCCGGCTTGTCCGTAGAACAAAGATACGAATAATAATAATAAGTACACCGGGAAGAAAGAAATTACAAAGAGGGGATAACGGAAATAACAAGGGGGAACAACGAAAATACCAATAGCCGGTACACGGAATACCAACGCTTGGTAGCGGTTGTACCAAAGCATGGTACGAGCCGTACCTTAGTGTGGTATAAGATGTACCAACCGTTGGTATAAGCCGTACCAGATGCCGGTACTATATTGGTACTTATATGCTATTGATTTAAAGTCGTTTACTTCTCTGCGCCGGCTACTATCCCATCTTTCTTCCGATATATGCAAATATCCGCAAATATCCTGCAAATATCCGTTCATATACGGAGTGTTTTAGTGCCTATATTTGCACCGGATAAAGATGTGCATAGTTAGTTCATACTATCTGTCATTCAGAGAATACAGGCTTGCAACATCTGCTCAAACAATCATTTTAAATCATTAATACAAAGGAAGTATGGAAAAGACTTGGAGATGGTTTGGTAAGAAAGACAAAATAACGCTCGATATGCTTCGTCAAATCGGTGTGGAAGGTATAGTCACCGCTTTGCACGATGTGCCCAACGGCGAGATATGGACAGAGGAAGCTATCAACGATTTGAAGGCATATATCGAGTCCTACGGTTTGCGCTGGTCGGTTGTAGAGAGCCTGCCCGTATGCGAGGCCATTAAGTACGCCGGACCGGAACGCGAACAACTGATAGAAAATTACAAAATCAGCCTCGCCAACCTGGGTAAATGCGGCGTAAAGACCGTATGCTACAACTTTATGCCCGTTATCGACTGGATACGTACGGATTTGCAGCATCTCTGGGCGGACGGTACATCATCACTCTATTTCGACCGGGTACGTTTTGCCTATTTCGACCTGCGCATTCTTCAACGTGAGGGAGCCGAGAAAGACTACTCTGCGGAAGAACTGGCTAAGGTGGCCGAGCTGGACAAAACCATCACCGAAGCCGAAAAAGAGAGCCTTATCGACACAATCATCGTAAAGACACAGGGATTCGTAAACGGCAACATCAAGGAAGGCGACAAGAACCCGGTGAATATCTTCAAGAACCTGCTGGCCTTGTACAAAGGTATCGACCGCGACGCGCTCCGCGAAAACATGCGGTATTTCCTTGCCGCCGTCATGCCGGTGTGCGAGGAATACGGAGTGAATATGTGCGTACATCCCGACGACCCTCCTTTCCAAGTATTGGGTCTGCCGCGTATCGTTACCAACGAGGAGGACATCGCATGGTTCCTGAACGCTGTGGATAATCCTCACAACGGACTGACCTTCTGTGCCGGCTCGCTCAGCGCGGGAGAGCATAACGATACCCGCGAACTCGCCAGAAAGTTTGCATCACGTACCCACTTTGTACATCTGCGCAGCACCGCAGCCATGCCGGGCGGAAACTTCATAGAAAGCTCCCACCTGACGGGACGCGGGCACCTCATCGACCTTATCCGTATCTTCGAGCAAGAGAATCCGAACCTGCCCATGCGTGTAGACCACGGACGGATGATGCTGGGCGATGAGAATAAAGGATACAACCCCGGCTATTCATTCCACGGCCGCATGCTGGCGCTGGCACAGGTGGAAGGCATGATGGCAGTGGTGCGGGATGAAATGGGGATTGAGAATTAAGTATGAAGCATACAGTATAAGAACGATAAATAATAAAAGAAAGAAAAACTATGAACGAACAATTCAGTATTGCAGGTAAAGTAGCGGTCATCACCGGCGCAGGTGGTGTATTGGGCGGCAGCATCGCCAAGTGTTTTATGCAACAAGGCGCTAAAGTTGTAGCGGTGGACATCCGTCAGGAACAACTGGACAAGCGCGTAGAGGAACTGAAAACGTATGGTGAAGATGTTATCGGTATCGTAGGTAACGTACTGGACATCGCCAGCCTTGAGAAACTTGCCGATGACATCGTTGCCAAGTGGGGACGTATCGACATTCTGCTCAACATCGCCGGCGGAAATATGCCGGGCGCAACTCTGGCTCCCGACCAGCACTTCTACGACATGGATATCTCCTGCTGGGAGAAAGTTACCAACCTGAACATGAACGGAACCGTTTATCCGTCTTTGGTGTTCAGCAAAGTGATGGCAAAGCAGGGTAAAGGATGCATTGTCAACGTATCTTCCATGGCGGCATACAGCGCCATCACCCGTGTTCCGGGTTACTCGGCCGCCAAGACGGCCGTTGCCAACTTCACGCAATGGCTGGCAAGCGAACTGGCTCTGAAATACGGAGACGGTATCCGTGTCAACGCCATCGCCCCGGGCTTCTTCATCGGCGACCAGAACCGTGCCGTACTCATCAATCCCGACGGCTCACTGACCGACCGCAGCAAGAAAGTATTGGCCAAGACTCCGATGAAACGCTTCGGTGACATCAACGAGTTGAACGGCGCCGTACAATTCCTGTGCAGCGATGCCGCCAGCTTCGTTACAGGCGCATTGCTCCCTATCGACGGTGGTTTCAGCGCATTCAGCGGAGTATAATCCGGCAGAGGTTTTCCTCTAAGGAATGAATAAAGAAGGCTCTCTACCTTGCGGTAGAGAGCCTTCTTATTTATTATAAACTTATAAAATGGATATTGCTTAATATCCCGGATTCTGCTCTGCTTTCTTTTCTTCCGGAGTCAGTGCGTGACCGTTCTTCTGGATAGCATCCAGGTAGGTTTGCGGAATAGGACGCAGCAAGTGACGTTCTTCGATATTGGGAGCCGCTTCCGGATTGAAGGCTTTAACGCGGGCCACCAATGTTTTGGTTCTTGCCAAATCTACCCAACGGTGGAATTCACCGCAAAGTTCACGAGAACGTTCGTTCAGCAACAGGCACATCATGCGGTCGTAATCCGAAGAGTAGCCGAGTTTGGCTATGATTGCCTCATCTTCAGCCGGAAGATTATGAATATCCGTAATATCCAAGCTGGTAGCTGCCGTGGTTTCGGTTATGTTGTTGGATTCATAGTAGGAGTTCTCCGTATAATATGAATTCACGCCGTCATTCTTCCAACCCAGTGCATTTTCATTGTACGATGCCCCGCCGTCGCAATATGCGGAACGGTCTTCACCGCTCTTATAAGCCGCACGCTGACGAATCTTGTTGATATAATACAATGCATCATCGTATTGATTCTGACGGATCAGGACTTCGGCTGCAATCAGGTAGGTTTCGCCTACACGTGCCAGGATACCGTCACGATGTCCCTGCATATCGCCGAGCGCTTCACGAGAACCGTCGATATACTTATTAAGAGAAGCAAAACGTGTTACATCGTCATACAAGGCCACATCATCCGCACCATTACGGTCTTTCGGGTAAGCAACGAATACGGTAGGAATCTTCTTGCCGGTCTTGCTGTCCGTTACCTTCTCAGTGAGCTGTACTCCGTCAAAACGAGTATCGCCCGGACGATTGATAACATACATCACTCCCAAATCTCCCAACTGATAACCGGAATCTTTCTTTGGATTGTTCACGGCATATTTAGTCTTGAAGCTTTTCCAGAAACGTGAATCATTGACCATATCATACACATTGTACATGTAGTAAGAAGTTCTCAGACGTTGATATTCACGTCCGCCTGCCAAGTCGCGCTTCATCTGAGGCAGATTGTTGTAAACGGACAAGAAATAGAGATGGCAAGGATTGCCGTTGGCTCCTTCGGATGATTTATCAGAAGAGAACTGAGCGGAAAGGATTATCTCATCCAATTGCTCGCTGGGGCCGTCGGGCTCCGTATAGTTCCACAGTGCGGAGAAGTTCCCAGCCAACTGATGATGCGCAATCACTTCTTTAGCCAAACGCAAAGCCTCCGTCAGGTCTTCGTCTTTAGTAGCACCGTTCCAACTGTCGTTAATCTCACTGGCACGGAACAGATACGCTTTAGCAAGGAAATGAGCGGCAGCGTCTTTAGTCATTTTTCCGGTCAGGCTTGCCGTTTCGGGAAGCATATCATAGGCATTCTTCAAATCGCTGATAGCCTGCCCTACGGTAGCTTCCGCAGAAGAGCGGGTGAACTCACGAAGAGGCACATCACTCGGTTCGAGCTTCAAAGGTACGCCGCCATATTGAGAAACCAACTTCAAATAGTTGAACCCGCGCAGGAAATAAGCCTCTCCCATATAGGTCTTCTTATTCGCACCCGTATAGCTGTCGGGAGTAATCTTGCTCAGCAACAAGTTAGCATTATTGATACCGATGTACATATTGTCCCAAAGGCTTTCCGCCATTGTAGTATTGGAGTTGGCTGCCACAATTTGTGACTGGAAACTACCGTCATAATTGTTCCATACCTTGTTGGAACCGTCACCGCCCACGGTAAACTCGTCCGTACCATAGTTAGTGGTGGCATATGCCCACTCCTTACCAAAGTGGAAACGCAAATTATAATACATGCCTATTGCCAGCTGGTCAATACCTTCTTCCGTATCAAAATAGTCGGTATTCTGCTGAGTAGTCAGTTCTTCATCCAGAAAATCGCTGCAGGAAGCCATTGAACCTCCTAAAGCCAAGGCCATCAAGCCGAATGTAATACTTTTATATAGTTTCATGGTTATATGCTTTTAAAGTTTAAAATCCTACGTTCAATCCTATTGTGAAACCACGGTTCCAAGTGGATGTCAGGTTTTGGGAAGCATCCAGTTCAAGGAAGTCGATGTTAGAGAAGATACGTCCCGGATTCTTAGCCTGTACATACACTTTCAAGTTAGACAGATTCCACTTCTTAACCAATGTTTGCGGGAAAGTATAACCTAATGAAATATTACGCACTTTGAGGAACGAACCGTTCTTATAACCCAAAATCTGATAGTAAGGATCACCTCCTCCATCATCGTGGATAGGTTTCTGGTACTCGGCATTCTTGTTGTTTTCATTATAATAGTTAATCTTACGTTGGGTATAACGGCCGCCTTGCCATTCACCACCGGTATCTACCATATAATCAAAACGTCCATACAGCATAACGGAGAGGTCGAAGTTCTTATAAGAGAAGGTATTTGTCATACCGAAAGTCCAGCGCGGACGAGTATGTCCTATTACCACACGGTCGTCGTTCGGATCAATCTTGTAGTCTCCGTTTTGGTCTACCGGACGTGCCATACCAGCCTGGAACGAATGTCCTTTGGCATTGAACTTAGCCATCTCGGCAGCATCTTCTTCTTTCCAGATGCCAGCCGACTGATAACCGTAGATTACGCCCAGCGCCTGACCGATGAACCAGCTGTTGTTGATATCGTCTTCTTTACCGTTGGCCAGCTCGTCAATCTTATCTTTCTGCCAAGCGGCATTGATGCTGGTAGACCATTCGAAAGAACGTGTCTTAACGTTTACGGTGTTCAATGTAAGGTCAATACCGATATTGGAAGTCTTACCTACATTGGCATACGTATTTGTATAACCGTTCAAGGAAGGGATAGTCATTTCCATCAACAAGTCTGTTGTACGGGAAGTATAGAAATCCAAAACTCCCGAGATTCTTCCGTTCAATACCGAGTAATCGATACCGATATTGTACTGTGTAGTCTTTTCCCATGTCAAATCCTTGCTTGCCATAGCTACGTTACCGTCCTTGGCAATGGACTCGGAAGCCACAAAGCCCGGAGTAGGAGAAGCTCCGAACGGATAATATACAGGCACTACCGCACCTTTGGTCTGGTAAGGGTCGATAGCCGAGTTACCGGTCACACCGACACCGACACGCAGTTTCAACTGATTAATCCAGTTAACGTCCTGCAAGAAACCTTCCTGGTCAAGACGCCAGCCTAATGCGGCACTGGGGAAGAAAGCCCATTTATTTCCCTGAGCAAGCTGGGAAGCGCCATCCCAACGGCCGGAAACCGTCAACAGATATTTATTGTTATAGTCATAGTTCAGACGGAACATGTAAGAGAGCAATTGCTTTTCCGTCAAACCGCTGCTCCAGTCATCCAATGCGGAAATATTCTTCTTGCTCAGCGCATTCCATTTTGCGCTTGCCAAAGGAATGTTGATAGCAGCCATAGAAGATTCTTCATAATGATATTTAGTAGCGCTCTGTAACAGAGTTACCCCGAAAGAGTGCTTACCTATTTCTCTATCATAGTAAATCAAATTGTCCAATGTCCAAGAGAAGTCGGATGAATTAGACAGCTTGGCGCGGTTAGTACCCTCGCGGCTTACGGATTTTGCATCCTGGAAGCTACCGTTACGGTAATAACGGAAATCGGGACCAAAATTAAAACGATATCTAAGACCTTTCAAAGGAGAGTAAATTTCACCCAAATCCAACTGGGCATACAAACTACCGATGGCACGGAACATACGACGTTCGTTTTCACTATAATTCCATTCGTCTACGATAGTCTTTACTTTATCATCACCACCCGGATAGTCGATGCGATTTCCTTCATCATCATAAGGTACAGCGTAAGGATATAAACTGGTAGAAGCGGCATACAAGTTAGACGGCCTGTCTTTCACCATCTGTCCTACCGCTTGCGCAGAAGAGCCGTATTGCTGGTTGCTGAACGTACCGTTGATATTCAAACCCATTTTGAACCATTTGGTCGGGTCCATATCCAAGCTTACTTTCGCCGTATAACGGGTATAAGATTGCCCTCTTACAGTGCCTTCATTGTTAAGATAACCGATAGAAGCATAGCCTTTTACCTTTTCAGAACCACCACTGGCACTCAGTGTGTGCTCATGAGTGATACCGGTTTGCGTAACCATATCAGCCCAATCGGTAGTAGGTACGGCAGCACCATTCCAGCTACCGCCTGCCCATCCTTTTTCAATATTTCTCCAAGCATAGGGGTCTTTTGCTCCATTGAAAATCAAATAATCACTATCCTTGGTCGGCTGGTCGCCTCTCGGATATTTGTTCGGTTCTTTGTAGTAATAAGCCCAACGACGCCAATCGATATACTCGGCAGAGTTCATCATTTCGGAATAGTCCTGCAAATTTTCGATAGTAACCGTACCGGAGTAGTTCAAAGACATTTTGCCTTCTTTACCGGATTTAGTAGTAACCAGAATAACGCCATTGGCACCACGGGAACCGTAAATAGCTGTGGCAGAGGCGTCTTTCAACACATCGATAGATTCGATATCTTGCGGATTCAAGGTTTCAATACCGCTATTGGACATCAAAGGGATACCGTCCACTACATACAGCGGGGTATTGCTGGCGCTCAAAGAACGCACACCACGTACGTTAATTGTTCCGACTTCACCCGGGCGCTCATTGCTGACAATGTCCACACCGGCTGCCTTACCCTGCATGGCTTCAAAAGCATTGGCTACCGGACGTGAATTCAGTTCTTCGGAACCTACGCGAATCATGGCGCCGGTAACATCCGATTTCTTCTGAACGCCATAACCCACTACCACTACTTCATCCAGCATTTCATTGTCTTCCACAAGCACCACTTTAAGATTGGTCTTGTTCTTCGCGGAGATTTCCTGGGTCTTGTAACCGATATAACTGATCTGGATAACTCCCGCTTCGGGCACGTCATTCAGCGTGAACTTACCGTCGATGTCAGTGATGATTCCGTTCGTTGTCCCTTTGACAAGAACACTGGCACCGATGATAGATTCACCGTTTCCGTCCACTACAAGTCCTGTGATTGTTTTGTTTTGCGCGAATGCGCATAAGGTTGCTGCAAAAGCAAAGAGCACAAACAGCACCTGACGCTTAAGTATACTCATAGAATATACTCCTTCTTTCTTCCTGCTTCTCATAGAATAATCTTGGTTTAACAATTAGTTTAACATTAGCGTTTTTCTAACACAGTGTTTGATACGGGCAAAATTATTAATCTCAAAGCAGTTATAGCATAACCGTTTTGATACAATTCATTCTTTTTTTGCTATAAATGAGTGGGGAAAGATAGAAGATTATCCGATAATATCGCTCCTATCAAGCGATAGGTAATGTAAACCAAAAGCACGCCCCTTTGCCCGGTTCACTCTCTACGCCGATGGTTCCGCCCAGTTGCTCAACGATACTCTTACTGATGGACAAACCCAATCCGGTTCCATGCACAAAAGAGTTCAGCTTGACAAAACGGTCAAATATTTCGGCTTGCTTTTCCTGCATGATGCCGATGCCGGTATCGGCGACATAAAAGCGTAAATGGCCGGCATCTATCCGGTCATATCCCAAACGTATGCTACCGATGGCAGTAAACTTTATCGCGTTATTAATAAAGTTGGCGATGACCTGGTTCAAGCGGTTGCGGTCGCTCGCTATGACGCACTCCGGCAGGTGACGGTCGAAGACAACCTCTACTCCCGGCTTGGCTTTTAGCTTCATCACACGCACCATGTCTTCACATAGCAGGTTCACATCCAGTTCCCGTTCGACGAAGTCAAAGGTTCCGGCTTCCATTTTAGACAAGTCCAGAATATCGGATATCAGTTGCAGCAACAGTTCGTTGTTTTCTTCTACGATTGCCATGTACTGCTCCCGTTCTTCCGGATTCTCTTCCTGCACCAGCAGACTGGAGAAGCCGACAATCGCATTCAACGGAGTACGTATCTCATGGCTCATATTGGCGAGGAAAGCGCTTTTCAGGCGGTCGGCCGTTTCGGCTTTCTCTTTGGCATCGATCAATTTGGATTCGGTTTCTTTCAGCTCCGTGATATCATAGTTTATGCCGATAAGCTCGATTACTCCGTTTTCCGGCTTAAACTGGTTGACTACCACGTTGGTGCGTATCCAGTTCCATTGGTCTTTTGTTCCCGGACGCAAGATACGCATCTCTCCCTTGAAGTCTTTCACTTTGCCGAGACGAGCCTTATAGAAGAAGTCCAGCATCTGTTTTCTATCCTCCGGATGCATCTTGCCATATACTCCTACGACTTCCGGCAAGGAAGCGTTTTCATCTTCTCCCATATTCTTATACCATTGCTTGATGGCATAACCTTTCTTATCCAGCAGATTCAACTTTGCATAACCCACTTTCGCATAATCGGAAATCAACAGGAAGAAGTTCTCAAAATCGCATATGCGGCTCAAAGCGTCTATACGCTCGGTATTATCAATATTAATTAGAGCATATCCGGTAAAGTATCCTTTACTGTCGTATATCTTACTTACTTTGGTGTACAGATTAATCTTATTACGCCTGTCGGAAGGATAATACCCCTCTATACTCCCGAATTCATAATCCAGACGGAAATCCACGACATCCTGCTCGCGTATCCGCTCTATCAGTTGAGGGGACAGATTCGGATTCTCAAACAGGTTGATACCTATTACATCGGCTTTGTCGCGGATGCCGAATATCTCCATGTTCTTATTGTTAATATCTACCAGAATACCGTTCGTATCATAAATCTCCACTCCGGCCGGTATATTGGTAAAGATATTCCTGAACAGTTTCTCACTGCGGTCTAAAGCCTGGCGCTCATGTATAGCCTCATCTTTCGCTTTACGCAACTCGACGCAAATACTGATGATATTCGCCAACGAGCTCAACCACTGGTAGTCTTCATTACTCCACAAGATGGTACGGTCTACCAAATCCACTCCCATAAATCCTTTCACCGTATCATCCGCCACCAATGGAACAACCATCAGCGCCTTGATGCCCTGCCGGTCCAATAATTGGAATTCGCTTTCTTCCATTTCGGGCAGCTTATACAATGACTCGAACAATATAGGTTTCCC
Source organism: Bacteroides clarus YIT 12056 (assembly GCF_900129655.1). Lineage (GTDB taxonomy): Bacteria > Bacteroidota > Bacteroidia > Bacteroidales > Bacteroidaceae > Bacteroides > Bacteroides clarus. The sequence goes on along the minus strand of NZ_FQWK01000001.1, from coordinate 220,188 downwards.
GGATAGAATCTGCGAAGCCCACCATGACATGGAAGTCACCGGAATATTCTGGAGTGTTTCTATGGCCGGCATTACTCCTTCGGCTACAACCTCGTACGTACAAGTCTGGGAAGTATAATTCTCGTTATACTCAAAGATATAGGCGCGCCCCGCACGGAAGAAATCCAGAATATCTTTCAGGATTTCGTAAATGCCGGAAGCCACCGATTCATCTTTCAGAAAATGGGACAAGGAATGGGAAATGGAATTCTGACGGTACAACAGATTATTGATATGGCACATTCTGTCCTTATCTTCTTTATTCACGGGTTCCGTTACGCGTTGCAGAATTCCGAAGACTTTTAAATGTCCGTCAGGCGTAATCTCCTTAAAACCCATACGGGAATGTACCCAAATCACTCCTGCCGCAGTATGAATAGGAAAGGTCTGTTCGTAGACTTCCACTTCTGTAATGGCGAGAAACTCTCTGGTAATGCGCCCCCGATAGTCTTCACGAATCATCCGGCCGAAATCCATGAAAGAAAGTGACTCTCCTTTTACTCCCAACAAATCGCATACATATTCGGAACAAAGATACTGCTTAGCGGAGAAGTCGGCCTCCCACCAACCAATCCGTCCAAGCAGGGATAGGCGGCGAAAACGTTCGGTGTCATTGTGAAGGGGAACGCCCATAATGTGTCTATTTTTTTAATGATTATACAAATGTAGAGATAAAACTTCAATAACCAAGTACCTTATATTCTTTTTTAAGTTACACGGCATGACAAAATCATACAGATTGTGTAACAGAGCCTTAATAAAAACGAAAATGTATTGTATAAGGTATGTACCACTCTTGAAATACGCCCGGCGCATCTTTGCAGCGAACTAAGAAACGTATAAAAGAGATGAGTATGAAAGTAGATTTAGGAAAGATTCTCTTCCTTATTTTATTCCTTACACTTTCTGTCATGACGGCCATGGCAGGCACCATCAAAGGTACTATCACCGACAAGCAGACCCGGGAACCGCTGACCGGAGCTACCGTACAGATAGCAGGAACCACGCAAGGCGCCATCGCCGATATGGACGGCAACTACTCCTTGGATGTGAAAGACGGTACTTACACATTGTACATTAAATATGTGGGTTACAAAGATATCGTACTGAATAATGTAAAAGCAGGCAATGCCGATGTCGTACTGAACTTCGAGTTGGAAAGCGACGCACAGGCGTTGAGTGAGGTATCCATAGTAGCCGCAGCAAAAAAGAATAATGAAGTGTCCCTGATGCAGGAACAGAAGCGCAGTTTAGTGGTACAAAGCGGCGTATCCGCCCAACAGATTGCCAAAACACAGGACAAAGATGCCTCCGAAGTTATCAAGCGTGTACCGGGTGTATCCATTATAGACGAGAAGTTTGTCATGGTGCGCGGACTGTCCCAACGTTACAATAATGTATGGATGAACGGCAGCGCCGTTCCCAGTTCGGAAGCCGACTCACGCGCTTTCTCTTTCGACATCATTCCCAGCTCCCAACTGGACAACATGGTTATTGTAAAAAGCCCTGCCCCCGAATATCCCGCAGACTTTACCGGTGGTTTTATTCTTATCGACACTAAAGATATGCCAAGCGAAAACGGCTTTAATCTTTCTATCGGAGGCGCAATCAACGACCGGACCCATTTTAAAGATTTTCTAAAAGCCAAAGGGGGAAACATGGACTGGCTGGGATTCGGCACCGGTTTCCGCACACTTGACGCCGGTATGAAAGGAGCATTGAATACATATCCGAACTATGCCAACGGCAATACCGCCCGTATAGACATCCTTAACAACGGCCTTAACAACGACTGGACACTAAAGACCATAAAGCCTGTCGGAGACCTTAAAGTAAATCTGTCTTACAACCATAAATGGGAAACCGAGAGCGGACGTACCTATGGTATGCTGGCAGCCGTAAATTACAGTAATACTTATAAAACGTATCTGGATATGGAGAATTCCCTTTACGGTCCGTACGATACATCCAATGACAAAACCGTATTCCTACGTAAAGCAACAGATAACCAATACAGTAATGATGTGCGTCTGGGCGCTATGCTGAATCTCACCTTTCAGCCGAGAGACAGCCGTCACCGTTATGAATTTAAGAACATTTTCAATCAAATAGCCAAAGACCGCTATTCGGAACGTACCGGATTCAACGCCCAGCCCGATAATATCAATAATATGGAATACTACTATTCCAGCCGTACTACATACAACACGCAATTTACCGGCAAACATACGTTTGACGCCAATAAGCTCGACTGGAGCATCGGTTATGCGTATGCCAACCGTAATCTGCCCGACCGCCGCCTCATCGAGCGTACCGACCGTACAGACGAAACCATGAGTATCTATCGTATCAGCCGTGAGTTCACCAAACTGGACGAGCATATCGCGTCGGCTAATGTAAACTACCGTCATGATTTCCAGTTCGGAAACATTGAACCGACTTTGAAAACCGGTTTGTACGGCGAATACCGCACGCGTACCTATAATACCCGCCAGTTTCAATACGGCTGGGACCCTGATAACGCTTTGCCGGATCGGTTTGAGTTCGACACTGACGTTGTTAATAACGTACTGATTGACTCCAATTACGGAACCGACAAACTCTATATGCAGGAAGAAGTGAACTACATGAACAACTACGAAGGAAAGAACACTCAAATTTCCGGTTATGCAGGAATCAACATCCCCGTAGGCGCTTTCAGTTTATATGCCGGAGTACGTTATGAGCACAACCGCCAGGAACTCATCATGAACACCCGGCAATACGAGGAGAGCAAACGCAGTACTTTCTACGATTATAACGACCTCTTCCCCTCTTTGAATGCCACATACAAGCTGAACGAGAAACACCAGCTCCGCCTGGCTTACGGCAAATCCGTGAATCGTCCGGAATTTCGCGAACTTTCCACTTCCGTTTACTACGACTTCGACCTCGGCAGTGACGTGATGGGTAACTCCGGTTTGAAAGCAGCCTATATACAAAATGTAGACCTGCGTTACGAATGGTATCCCGACAATGGCGAACAAATCTCCGTGGCCTTATTCTACAAACATTTCAAAAACCCTATTGAATGGACATACACCATGTCCGGCGGTACCGACCCGATTTATTCCTATATTAATGCCAAAGGAGCCGACAACTATGGTATAGAAGTGGATATCCGCAAAAACCTCGACTTTATCGGTATGAAGAACTTCAGCCTTTCATTCAACGGGGCGCTCATCAAAAGTAAAGTTCAGTTTGCGGCGGGAACTAACAATATCGACCGGCCTATGCAAGGGCAATCACCGTACCTCATCAACACAGGATTATTCTATAACAACACGGAGAAAGGCTGGAATGCCGCCATCCTCTACAATCGTATCGGTAAACGCATTATCGGTGTAGGCAACCGCTACGGCAGTTCTTCCGAAGGTGATGCACGCAATATTCCCAACTCCTATGAAATGCCTCGTAACAGCATTGACCTCTCTGCCAGCAAAAAGTTTGGCAATCTGGAAATAAAAGCCGCTATACGCGACCTTCTTGCAGAGCGCTATTACTTCAAACAGTTTGAGGATGTAGTAGTAAACGGACAAGCCCGTACCATTGAAGAAATAACGCGCAGTTATAAACCCGGACGGAGTTACAACCTGACAATCGGTTACAATTTTTAAATATACAAGAGAGACTAACAGATTAGAAACAGAAATCCAAAACAAAAAAGAAGTATGAAAATGGAAATTAAAAAGTTTGGCTGGGTCAGTATGATATGCGCAGCCATTGTAATGGGAAGCGGATTAACATCCTGCTCTGATGATGACAATACCGGAAATGGCAATACCGAAGAACCGAAAGTAATTTACGACGGAACGACAGCCGTCAGCGAAGGTATTCTATTCAACAAAGGTACAGAACTGGGTAGTGGCGACCAAGAATTTGTATTTACCGGTGACGTAACACTGGAAAAAGGAACTTACCTCTTGAAAGGTTGGGTATACATTGCCAGCGGAGCCAAGCTGAGAATTCCCGCAGGTACAATCATTAAAGGCGACAAGCAGACCAAAGCCGCCCTTATAGTGGAACCCGGCGGTTACGTAGAAATGAAAGGAACCAAAGAAGCTCCTATCGTAATGACTTCCGAAGAGGCTCCGGGTAACCGCAAGCCCGGTGACTGGGGTGGCCTGATAATCTGCGGTAAAGCCAAGAACAATGAGGGAACCAAACAAATAGAAGGTGGTCCGCGTACAACTTTCGGTGGTGATAACGACAGTGACAATTCCGGTATCTATCAATACATCCGCGTGGAATTTGCCGGTTATCCGTTCAAAACAGACCAGGAAATCAACGGAATCACTTTTGGTTCTGTCGGTAGCGGTACAACCATCGACCACTTACAAGTATCTTATTCCAACGATGATTCTTACGAATGGTTCGGCGGTACGGTAAATTGCCGGTACCTGGTGGCCTACAAAGGTTGGGATGACGAGTTCGATACCGACAACGGTTTCAACGGAACAGTACAATACTGTCTTTCAATCCGTGACCCGCGCATTGCCGATACATCTCAGTCCAACGGCTTTGAGAGCGACAACAACGCAAGCGGTACGGAAACGGCCCCATTTACTACCGCCACTTTTAAGAACATAACTTTCATCGGTCCCAAGACCGCCTTGAATACGGACTTTGCCAACACTTCAGACTACATCACCGGCGGTAGCGTATATCCGGACAACGGCTCTAAACTCGGTAAATTCCAATCTGCCATGCAAATCCGCCGTAGCAGCAGGTTGAATTGTGAAAACTCATTGGCAGTAGGTTATCCTATCGGCCTGATTATAGATGGCGAAAAAGGCAATACACCGAAGTATGCCAAAGAGGGCGGCTTCACATTGAAGAACATCATCTTCGCAGGTATGGATATTATCGGCTCCGACGGTAACAAAATTTATGAAGACCACTTATCCGCCGACGGCAAAAATATAACAGACGGCAGCCGTATATCTTTCTCTCACGAGTTCTTTGTAAACGACGGTTCTTTGGGCACTACTTACGCCAATTCCATCAATAATGCGGTGAAGAGCGAATCCGAATTAGGCCTGACCGACCCGATGAATACCGGCCAGAAATATTGTCCGGCTTCAATCCTCTCCGATGGTAATAACGGTTATATCGGAGCTTTTAAAGATGCCAACGACGACTGGATGAAAGGTTGGACCAACTTTGACCCGCAAAATACCGTATATTAGTTAAACGGGAATCCGGTTAGGGGATATTCAGATAAAAACAGCCTGTATCAGGATAAGATAATAGCTCATTCTGATACAGGCTGTTTCTTCTATTTCAAAAGCAAGACCAGCAGGAATAAATCTACCGGCAACCAATCATTGACAGCTAAGAAAGCACCCGTTGGAAGTCCCTTCCCGACGGCGACTGAAATACCTGTAAATCGAATTCGGGAATGATAGCCAGAACATGGTCGAATACATCGGCCTGTACCCCCTCATAAGGAATCCAATCCTTGATGGCACAGAAGAAATAAAGCTCCATAGGAATACCATGGTCTGTGGGTTGCAGTTGGCGCACCATACAGACAAGTTCCTGATTTACATCAGGAAGGCTTTTCAGGTAAGCGGTCAGATAAGCCCGGAACACACCCAAATTGGTTTGGCGACGACCGTTGACGAGAATGGAGTTATCGATATGATGTTCTTTATTGTACTCCTCTATCACCGCTTCGGTATGCTCCACATAGTCTTTCAGCAAACGAATTTTACGATACTTGTCCAACATCTCCGGAGTACAGAACTTCACGCTGTTCATATCGATGTTAATGGAACGCTTGACACGCCGCCCGCCGCTCTCGCGCATACCGCGCCAGTTCTGGAACGAGTCGCTGACCAGCAGATAGGGTGGAATCGTAGTAATGGTATTATCCCAGTTACGCACCTTTACCGTATTCAGCGTGACTTCTATCACCGTACCGTCGGCACCGTATTTGGGCATCGCAATCCAGTCACCCACCTTCAGCATATCATTGGCGGATAGCTGTACCCCCGAAACAAATCCCATAATCGAATCTTTGAATACCAGCATCAGGATAGCGGCAGAAGCGCCCAGTCCTGCCAATAGCGACAACGGAGACTTATCAATCAGAATACTTACCACGATGATAGCGCCCACAAACCAGAGAATCACCTGTACCGTCTGCAACATTCCCTTCAAAGGGCGGTCGCGAAGCTGTTCTTTCTCGCTGTACACAGTATAAACCGCTTTCAGGAACGAATTGATAAAACTTAGGAACGTGATAAGAATATAGATAAGGCAGACACGCTGGATGAATCCCAAAGTGGAAGAACTCGTCTCGGCAAAAGCAACCGGAATAAAGATATAGATGATGACAGGAGCCACCATCCGGCTAAGGTGAATCAACACCTTACGGTCGAAAACGATATCATCCCATGTCGCTTTCGTTTTCCTTATCAGATGCGCCACCACCTTTAACAAGATATTCCGGCAAATAGCGTCCGCCAGAAAAGCGACTATAAGCACAAGCGCAAAAGCTATAAATTGATCGAGCATATCGGCCAGAGAAGGGGCTATTCCCCAGGAAATCAATAATTCGTCGATATTCTTTAATATGTCCATGATGTTTAAATATAAAGTATAATAGGTGGTCAGAGCTTCTCCCGTTCGAGGAACTCCCGGATGTCTTCTTTCAACCACTGATAGAGATAAAGGTTCTTGTAACCGCTGTTTTTCTTCAACATGACAGCTACATTGACTTGGCTGTTCTCATAGCCCGTCAGTTCATTGCGGAACTGTTCGTTATGCTCCGCCAGACGTTTAATTTCCTGTTCACGCTCACGACGGAGTACGGTACAAACGGGTATCAGCAGCTTCAACACCACACAGTCCATAATGTGATGTCCTTGTATATAGAGATAGGTATTGTCGGGAACTAATCCTAATTTACGCAGTTCTTCTCCCAACTTGTCAACGTGCTCTATGTAGTGCGGAAAACGGACTTGCATTTCGGACAACTTGGCAGATACCGTACGCTGCATAGCATCCAAAGCGCTATAAGGATGCCGCAGGCTTATTTCCTGCAAACGGACACAGGCATTAAAATCGTACATAGGGAAGGTATGCGTATCATGCTGGCGATAAAACCATACGTTCCACAGAAACAACGGATAGGCTATCTGTGAATAGCGTTTCAGGAAAGCGGGAAAATCGAGGATATGACGGTCGTTCAACGTTGCCTGCACACAAACTTCATGAAGGCTCTCGGCAAAACAATGGAAGTTCTCAATGGCATATCCGTAAGTCTGGAAGATATAAGGATTGCGGTTTATCTTCCGCGACACATTGGTAGCCCCTTGCAGCAGGAAATCGTAGTCACTGTCCACACAAGCTATCAGGCTGCGTCCCAACTCCGTTGTATTGAGCGTATTCATCAGCACCATCTTCTTACCCTTCGCCAATGAAGTGGCGGACGGAAGCATTACTTGGAAATAGCGTTCCTCGTTCTCGAACTCTGCCAAAAGAGTACGCCAAAAAGCTATATCATCATAGCTTTCCACATACGCCACAATGCGTCTGCGCCCCCTCTTCGATGAGAATTTATGCGCGGCGTCCAGATAAGCGGAAGTCAGATTATGTCGTAAAGATGTTGCCAAAACAGTGATGAATGATGATTTTAATGAATCATTTAATTTATAATCGTTGAAATATCTTCCACTTCCGTCACTGCATCCAGCCATCCTTCCATGATAACGGCAGGCGAATGGGTAGTGAGGATAAGCTGTACATTCGGATTTAAATCACGTATCATACCGATAAGCTTTTGCTGCCATTCAATGTGCAATGACGCTTCCGGCTCATCCATAAAGAGTACACAATGGTCTTCGTCGCGCACGAGGACAGTCAGCAGGATTACCAGCATCTGTTTCTCACCGGATGAGAGTTTATAGGGAAGCAACCGTTCTCCATCCTGGAAAAAGACGATATCATTGCTCTTGCGGTCAATCTTCTTGCGGGTATAACTGAACAGTTCGTCAACCATATCCTGGAACTTCCGTTTAGGTACGGAAAGAGCCGGAGCCATACTCCGCTGTTCCTCGTCACCGCTCAACAATTCAATCATTTTGTTACCGATATTCACTTGGTAATCAAGATAACGGCGTTGGAGCAGATAGAGCTGCCAGTCCAGTTCGGACTTTACGTTCGGGTCTGCCATGCGGGCGGTGAAATCTCCCATGATAAGGGGACGGTCGTAACTGCGGATTACATCATAAGGGATGAAAGTCGCTTCCGGATTATCGAAAAAAACGTGTACTCCGTTCTTCTCATCACTCTTCACTTCTCCGGTGGTTTGCTCCAGATAACCCACCGAACGGTTCAGAATCGTAGTCTTTCCTACCCCGTTAATACCGGAAAGTATGTTGACATCGGGACGCAACTCCCAAGCTATATTATATCGATGCCACAATCCGTGTATCTCGATACGTCTGATGTAATTGGCTTGTACTTCCATGATTCCTTTATATTCGTGTAGCAAATATAAAGAAAGAGATTGAGAATTTAATTACCTTTGCGGCGTTTTTCACCACAACCAATACATATTTTACAATATGAACAAGAACATACAAGGTCACCTCTTCGCTCTGACCGCCAATATTCTATGGGGACTAATGGCACCCATCGGCAAATCCGCATTAGTTGAGTTCTCCGCTTTGTCTGTCACTACTTTCCGCATGGTAGGCGCAGCGGCTTGCTTCTGGCTGCTCTCACTCTTCTGCAAACGCGAGCAGGTAGACCACCGGGATATGTTGAAGATATTCTTCGCCTCTCTTTTTGCATTGGTGTTCAATCAGGGAGTCTACATCTTCGGACTGTCCATGACTTCCCCCATCGATGCCTCTATCGTAACTACCACCCTTCCTATCGTCACCATGATTGTAGCGGCCGTTTATCTGAAAGAGCCCGTTACCAATAAAAAAGTGCTGGGCATTTTTGTAGGGGCAATGGGGGCATTGATACTTATTATGAGCAGCCAAAATGCAAGCAGCGGTAACGGAAGCATCATAGGCGACTTACTGTGTCTCGTCGCCCAAATCAGTTTCTCTATTTACCTGACCGTATTTAAGGGATTGTCCCAAAAATACTCTCCCATCACCCTGAACAAATGGATGTTTGTGTATGCATCCATGTGCTACATCCCTTTCTCCTATCACGATGTGGCCGCCATTCAGTGGACGGAAATCTCTACTGCGGCACTGCTACAAGTAGGCTATGTAGTGGTAGGCGGCAGTTTCTTTGCCTATATATGTATCATGACGGCGCAAAGGCTGTTGCGCCCCACAGTAGTAAGCATGTACAACTACATGCAACCTATTGTAGCTTCAATAGTTACAGTCATAATCGGTATGGCGGTATTCAATCTGGAAAAGGGAATTGCCATTGCGCTGGTATTTCTCGGTGTATATATCGTTACACAAAGCAAATCGCGCAAGGACTTTGAGAAAGAAGGAAAAGAGGTATAGGGAGCAAGAGGTTATCAAAATATGCTTGAGGATTTCTTTCAGGCACGGATTACACAGATTTACTTGATTCTTTTCCGTGTAATCCATGCCTAAAAAGGAACAAACAGCAAGTGTCTTCTACTTTGAGACCCCACTAATTCTTTAATTCCGTAAAATAAGTATCCAGCAAATTCTTGGCAGCGACAAAGGATGTCAGGTTACCTTTTAATACCTGGCTCTCTTTATCGGTCAGCATCGCTTCAATTGTTGGATTATGATAGAAACTGTCACGGAGTTGTTCATTAATGGTTTCGTACATCCAATATTTGCTTTGCTCGTTGCGGCGATATTCAAAGTAACCGTTCTCTTTCACAAAATCGATATATTTGTAGACCATATCCCATACTTCCTGTACCCCGAGGTTGTAAAAGCCGGAATAGGTCAGTACCTGCGGCGTCCAGCCGCTCTCCGGAGCCGGGAAAAGATGCAGCGCATTACGGAACTGAGTGGCAGCCAACTTGGCACGTTCCAGATTATCCCCATCCGCCTTGTTGATGACGATACCGTCCGCCATCTCCATAATGCCGCGCTTGATGCCTTGCAGCTCATCGCCCGTACCGGCAAGCTGGATAAGCAAGAAGAAGTCCACCATTGAATGTACTGCGGTTTCACTCTGTCCCACACCCACTGTTTCTACAAATATCTTATCGAATCCGGCGGCTTCACAAAGCACAATCGTTTCACGCGTCTTACGCGCCACACCGCCCAGCGAACCTGCCGAAGGGCTGGGACGGATAAAAGATTTAGGATGAACGGAGAGCTTCTCCATACGGGTTTTATCACCCAAAATACTGCCTTTGCTGCGCTCGCTGCTGGGGTCGATAGCCAATACCGCCAGTTTGCCGTCGTATTTCTCCAATACGTGCAATCCGAATACATCGATAGACGTACTCTTGCCAGCGCCCGGTACACCGCTGATACCTATACGGATAGAGTTGCCGGAATATGGCAGGCACTTTTCTATCACCTCCTGGGCAATGGCCTGATGTTCGGGCTTTACGCTTTCCACCAATGTCACAGCCCGGCTTAATATCGTAACATCACCTTTTACAATGCCCTCTACGTACTCGGCAACGGAAAGCTGGCGTTTCTTCGGCTTCCGCTTCAAATAAGGATTGACGGACGACGGTTGTTCAATGCCTGCATTGACAACCAAACCTTTATATTCTCTGCTATTTTCAGGATGTTCCATGGTAAGATTTATATTATTTCGCTTTAATATTAATCTCGACTTTCGGCTGCATCGGGTCATTCGTAATCATCAGTAAGCGCAGATGACGGCGTTTTTTGCCGATATTCCGTTTCGCCACCGTTACACGGAGACGGGTACTTTCTCCCGGTTGCAGCACACTTTTCTTCAGGCTGGCACCCACAGCCGGGTGGAATACCTGAAGTTTGCTGATTTGCAAAGGAGAACGGCCTGTATTCGTTATAATAATGTCCTGACGCGCCTTCGACTTCTTTGCCAATACCGTACTCATATCGATATCCTTAATGGAAAGATTGATGGCAGGGGCATTCGCCTTTTCCGTTTCGGTCATGCCCGAGAAGTCCGGCAGAAGAATGGCGGACACAGGAATTTCATTTTCATCCCCCACCTTGTCACCCGCAAAACGTGCCAGATAGACAGAGGCTTGCGTCAGTCCGAAGTCCGTCAAGCGTTCGGAGTCCAACGTAACGGTGATGACACCCTTTTCTCCTTTTTGCAAGACATTGGGTTTCACTTCCGTTTGCAGATAAGGCGGCAGATGCATCAGCACAGGTTCGTACGGACGGTCTGACAGATTCACGACTCCTATGTGCATAACAGGCTTTTCACCGGCCTGCACATCGGGGAAGTCAAGACTGTTCTTATCAATGCGTATCTGCCCGATGAGATACGGATGGGTTTTAGTAAAATCCTTGATTTCACGTACTACCTCACCGTTGAACTTCAAGTAGACCAAATGAGGTTGCGCATTACTGTAAATGGCTACGGATTTGTTGAAGTGCCCCAGAGCCTCTGCGTCAAAAGTCACATTGACCACTCCCTTTGCACCCGGAGCGATAGGAGTTTTTGTCCACCGTGCTACGGAACAGGCACAATCGGGCTCCACACCGGTAAGCACCAAAGGCTGGTTACCGGAGTTCGTAATGGAATATTGCACCGTTACCGGACGCTTCCATTCAATCTGCCCGAAATCATACATTTCCGTATTAGAGGTGAAATGCGGTTGCGCTACGGCCGTTAATGCCGTAGCTGCAAGCGCATATAGAGTGATAAAACTACGTCTCATTTATATTGCTTCTAAATTAGTCGTACAAATGTAAAGTTTTTAAGCGAGATACGCAGATTTTCTTTCCGCTTTTTATAACCTGTAAACATTCGATAGCAAGTAAATCCATCTACCCTATTTGATTACAACAGTTCCACCCGCAGAGTGTGAAGCATATTCCGGCGCATAAGCACACTGCACGGTAGCCAGTCCGGTTTCGTACGTACCGCCGCGAGCCACCCGATAGCTATGTTCCAGTACATAAACGCCTTTACCCAGGTGGTCGAAGAAGAAATTGGCTCCGGCATCTTCCACCTCTGCGTAATATCCGAAACCGTTGCTCCAACGATAGCCCGAAAGCGAGTTTACCGGTTCGAAGCAGGCGCCACGTTGGTCTTTCAACTGAATAAAGTCCATGGCACGGTCCAAGCGGAGAGTAAGCCGGGACACGACCTTATCACCTACGGAAAGCTGTGCGGCATCCGCCAACGGTTGCAGAGATTTCTGTCCGTCGGCCGAGATACGCTCTACAAAGAGTTTCTTATCGATATCCAGCTCACCGCCTTGTTGCTTCACATCGGATATGGGCGACAAGTATTGCGCATAAACGGCTCCCCACGCGATACCCGCATCCCTCTTCTCTACGGTAACGGATGTCGCCTTCAGTTCAGGACTGCCTTGCGTGAAGACTTCCTTGATGTATCCCAATCCCGGTACAACGGTCTTTGCCGGAGAAAGCGTTTCCATCACTTTATTACCTAAAGTGATGCGGACATCTCCTTCGCTTTCCAGCAAATCGCTACCCTGGCAAAGCAATGCATAAACCGCATCAGCGGTAGCCACCGGAGAATTCCAAGCCGTCGTCTGTTTCTGTTTCAACAACCAAAGCTTCATTTCTTCTATCAAAACATCATTGCCGCCCGCCTTACGCAAGGCCGTCATGACGGCCACATGGGCAGGAACCGGCATCATCCCCCAAGTATAAGGATTGGCATGGAAAGCAAAATGCGCTCCCATTTCATCCGTTTGTACAAGATGCTCTTTTATGGAAGCTATAAACTCATTCGCTTCCGTCCTGCGTCCCACCGTCTGCAGGATAACGGCTGTCTGCGCTTTACGAATCATTGTACCGTTCTCAAGATTACCTCCCAGCTTGGTAAGGAAGTAATCGAACGCTTTTGCATATTCGCCGGACAGTTTTTCCGAACCGAGAGCCACCAGATACAAATATTCCATAGCGGCATCCGACAAAACGGTAATCTTAATCCCATTCTTCTCAGCCTTACGGATATCCCGGTATTCTTTCAGAGCTTCCTTATTCAGATAATCAAAAGCCTTATCCTTCATCACCGCCACTTCTTCCGGCAGTGCCTTATCCGTAAGTAAAGAAAGGCGGACAAGTAACCCGGTGATATAACTTGTGACATAACGGTTGCCGGACATACCGCCAAACCAACTCCATGCGCCTTCCTCCCCCTGTAACTCTTTCAATTTGAGCAAAGACGACATATTACGGTAATTTAATTGGTTAACATCGAACAGGGTAGCGATGCGTTGTTGCCGTTCCGCCTCAGTAGTAGCCTCCAACAACCAGGGAGACTCATCCAGCAGAATGTTTTTCACATCCTGGTTTTTCTCCAATTGGCTGAGGAAAGTTTCTTTTGTCCCACCCGTCAGACGCCAGTTGTCGAACACCGCTTTAATGCGCGGCTGGCTATTGGCAATATAGCCAGCCAAACTGTTGGCATAGAAAGCGGTTGCCCAGGAAATGGCATTATCGGTTGCGGGCCGGCTCAGTACAGGCAGGGCTTGTACGGCATACCATGCCGGATTACCTGTAAATTCCACCGTCAGGCGACGGTCGGTTGCCGTACGGCTGTTACCGTTGAACAAGCTGTCCAGCGAGAAAGTACGCGTTTCTTCACCACGGACAGGCATGGCAAGCGTCTCCGTAATATACTCTTTATTGCTTAAAACAGGCAACAGATGTTGTTCCCCGTCACTGAACGTGCCGCCGTCCGCCACCATACGTACACCAAGCAGGTCATAACGTTCCGTTACATCAAACCGGAAATCAACCGATACCGTCTTTCCGGCCTCCACCGAGAACTTCTGACGCCGGGTGGAGATAATCTTCTCCGTCATCGGGTCGAAAAGGGTGAATACGGCTGTGCCTTTTACCTCCTTCCCTGTCAGGTTGGCAATACCGGCAGCTATCCGTGTCTTATCACCCACCCGTACAAAGCGCGGCATATTCGGAGTAAGCATAAACTCTTTGGCGGTGACAGCCGTAGCGTCAAGCATACCCGTCATCATATCCCGGGTATGGGAATACCCCCGGAAATTCCAACGTGTCAAACTCTGCGGCATAGTGAAGGAGAAAGCGATCTCACCCTGTTCATTCGTACGCAGTTGGGGATAGAAGAAAGCCGTTTCTGCAAAATTAGTACGCAAATCAGCCACCGGCTGTAACGTCTGTCCGTCAAGAGGAATAGTTTCCGATTCAAAAACAACATCCGTCACCGCTTCTTCTACCTGTGCCGGAACATATTTCACTTCAACCGCCTGTCCGGCTTCTTCTGTCGCAGAGAGGGCGGCATTACTGCTCTGCGGACTATATCCGCGTATCTTCAGCCCGCCCGTCGCAGCCTTGCTGCGTGCGCCTCCGTATCCGACGACCGTCACCCCGTTGATAGCCGCGTTATCTTCGACAATTTGCAAAACCTCCGCCACTCCGTTATAGGGCGAAGTGAAATAGTCAAAATGCCAAACGGGAACTCGCCACGACTTCGTGGGGAAATAAGGAGCGTAACTCTTTCCGTTATTATTATTGATATCCCAATAGTAATAAGGAATATACCGGTTGTAATAAACGCTTAACGACTGGCTGCGGCTATAAATCCGGTCTAATGAAGCGTCGTACATCATTGCCAGCATCTCGGCTGCGGCAGGAAACCCTTGCGGAGTTTTGATAACCAGCTTCCACTCTTCCTCCTGTCCCGGACGCAAACGGTCGCGGAAAACCTCCCACTTCATATCCAACGTCCGCTCAGGCAGGCGTTTCCGCAATTCCACCCTACGTGTATATAGCTGTCCGTTCTTTACAAAGGTAAACTGTACGGCAACCCCGTCTCCATACTCTTCGCGATAAGGATACTCCATACGGAGAATCGAATCGCTCAATGACAGGGTACGGCTCTCCAGCCTTCCCTTTTGTCCGAAAACATCTGCCAAGACATAGGCATCCTGCATGGAAGTGCCGAAGTAGAAAAGTGCCGGATGGGTTGCATCGAACTCAGTATTCTTTTCATAGAGGAAGGTTTCCATAAACATAGCCGGACGCGCATCTGCCAATGAGAACAACACAATATTCACCATATTATCTGCATTGCTGACTTCCTTGCCGTCACGGTCACGAACCGACATGACAAAGCGATACTCTCCCGACGGCAGTTGTTTCCAAGCGGCGAAATCCTTCGTCTCACCCGATATAAATGTACTTTCATAAACCGGCCTGTCTGAGACTTTTCCTGTTTTAGAGTCGAGAACCGGATACAGACGGCACATACCTTCCATGGACAACGTCTCATTCACGGCATTCATCACTGCCAGCTTTCCCGATATGGAATCTTCCTTGCATAATTCCCTGTTAATATCAGACATAAAGAAATAGGCTCGGCGGGCTGCGCTCAGGTTATACTGCGAAGTCTGCGTTTCACCCACATCACCCGTTACCGACACTTCTATCTGATAGGAAAAACGTTCCCCGCCTATTCTGTCCGTATCGGCACCCGGCTTCAGAACGACAGGTATGGAGAATTTGCCTTTCGCATCCAGTTGCACCGTATCCGAGGCAAGCGGTGCGGCAGTTTGTCCCCAATATCTCCAATTGTTACGACGGGTAACGGTATATACCAACGGCACATCCTGAATGGCCATACCGTTATATGCCTTGACATTGCCCGTCACATCTACCGTGTCTCCCAAACAGAAGGCCTCCTTCAACGGATTAAAAGTAATCTCAAAGGTAGGCCGTTTGTAATCCTCCACCCGTACGGAAACGGAAGTCTTATTTTTTACTCCAACCGTAAAGTTGCCATTCAAGCAAACCGTCGGCAGCACCAATTCCGTTGTAAAGGAACCGAATTCGTTGGTATTGACATTCTTCTGTACCAACTCTTTTCTATTTACATCCAGCAAGCATATCTGATAGCTCTTTCCGGCCAAGACATGCGCCTTATCCGCTTCCTGTTCATAAGCGATACCCTTGACATAAACGGTCTGACCGGGACGATACAAAGAGCGGTCTGTCAGCAGGGTGATATGTTCTTCCGGACGCGACTCACCGCGCTCGTAATATCTGTTCAAATAAATATGCTGGGGCATCATGGCCGTATCCGTCCCTTTACGTGCCACATAGCTGCGGATGGCTTTATTCCATTCCACAACAGCCTTACCACCGACATCAGTAGTAACCGTCTGCACCAGTTCACGGTCTTTCTCATTGTACGTGGAATAGAAGCTGACCGTTGCATCGGAAATGGGTTGTCCGCTACGGCTATCCACCGTAACCACTTCCATTTTGTTATCCGGCAGAGACAGCGTCAATACCTTGAAACGGGTTGAGACAAGAAAGGAATCCGCCGTACGGGCAGTCGCTACATCCGGTACAATCTGTAATATATAAACGCCCAGTTCATCCGGCACATAAAACTTCAAATCCGTACGTTGCAGGTTGCCCGATGCCTCTCCCCGCCTCTCGTCTTTCCCGGCCTGAGCATCCAATTCAAAATGAGTTGCGGACAATTTACGGGCATGCTTCTGATAGAACGCCCTGCTTATTCCGGTATCCATCCAAGGTACTTCGGACAGATTCGTACGGTACAGGTTCAGCGTAAATCCTTTCAGATTACGATAAGCTACGTTCAGTTCCAATGAATCACCGGGATAAATACTACCCTGGGTATTAATATCCAGATAGGGCTGCAGAATATTTTCCCGTATGTTTCGCAGTTCATTGATACGCTTATAAGCAGGGTAGCGTTTCACTCCTTCATCACAGGTCTGCAAAGCCTCATCAATATAAGTTCCTCCCAAACCACGAAGTCGGTCGGCTTTACAGATATAGGCTTCCGCACAGATTTCATGCGTGCCGTATTCCCGGATCAGACTATCCAGAACTTCAAGATACTCTTTGTTGAGTTGCTCTTGCCTCTCGCGATAAGTAGCGTAGGGCTCACGGCTTATACCACCGCCTGTTACTTTCCATTTCCAATAATCAAGCGTTGCCAGCACCACCGCATCTTCCGCCCCGGCACGATGCCGGTAAGCATTTATCATACCTGTATAAATACCCTCAATCCGGGAGAGCTGCAATGAGTCCACCCGAAAGCCGTCCAACAGCCGGTAGGTATCGATGGCACGGGCTGCCAGCAGATGATACATATCGTGACCGTAAAAACGGCTTCCGTCTTCCAGCACGACAAAAGGCACGTATTCTTTGGAAGAAGCCCCAAGCAAGCGGATGGAATCCCGCAATGAAGCCAGATTATGTTCATCTACCTTAGCGACAAAAAGGTTATTGCTCCACTCACGAATGTCTGTCGGGGCTTCGTCTGCGTCCAAAGCCATGCGTTCCGACAACAGCCGCCGGTTACCCCGCATATAATCCGCATATTCGCGGGCAAGCAATGAATGCAGAATAGCTTTGCTTACCGGATTTCGCTCCGATTTCGTCCAACTTTCCAGATTCTTCAAATTGGTATACAGGCTATCCGGAGTCAGTCTTTCCTGATAGGCCTCCCCACAGATATATGCCTTGAGCATCTGCGGAGCGTTCTTCTCCAGCTCGGCTTTCCGGTAGATTTTACCCGTCAGCTTCACTACCGTTTGCGGCAAACTCTTCTTTTGAGCTTGCTCTACCTGTTTCCACAGTTTTTCATAAGACTGAGCATGCAAAGCGGAAAAGCACAACCCGATCATCAGCAGAAACAACGTACAAAATCTTTGGATTTTCTTCATAGCTATTCTATTGTTATTAGTTTTTGTTTTTTACGCGAATCAGGAATCAAATAATAAAAACTTATCCGTACGGCTATCTGCATTCATATTCCGGTACGGCAGTTTGTACGGTTTATCTTCATTCCCTTATCGGGCCTGTCAGCCTCTTACCTATGACGAGCTATTATTAAAAGGCTTCTAATTGCATATTAAAAGGCTTTTAATATGCAATTAGAAGCCTTTTAATGGTACTTCAACCGTAATGTCATGCCGGCGCCCATCTATACAAACGATTCATATCTCCGCCACATGAATGCACACTGTAAAAATAACAAATTAATAGCCACATTGTGCCGGCTTTTTAGAAAAAATAAAAAAACAAAGCATATACTGACATAAATACCTGCGGTAATAAAAAAAGCGGGGGATACGTTCTCAGAACATATCCCCCGGTCTCTTATCAATCACTACACTCATCTCGGGTAGTTATAATACTTCATCGCTTCAATCCAATTCTCGCCAACTTTGGCAAGAATACCTTTGAAAGAGTTTACAATCTTTTTTCCCATAATCTTAAAAATTAAACTAATACCCTGAAAACATTTTCTCTCTATTTCTTGATGGTGTATCCCATCATCAACATCTCATTACGACCTACCTCTGCGAGAATACGTCTGAATGAATTCATAATCTTCTTTTTCATAACCTTAAAAAATTAAACTAACATCTTGAAAACTGAAAACTAATTTCTCTCTTAAAAGGGGATGAATGCTTAAAGCATTACATAACCCCAGATGTTCTTATCGGCTTCGCCGAAACGTCTAAATAATTTTCTTAACTTTTTCATTTTGTTATCCTCCTAAAATCAATCTTGTTATTCTTAAAAATAACCTGTTATCCTATCGTTTCTATGTTTTATAACACAAAAATAAGGCCTTTGTTCAAGATAGCAAGTGAAAACACATAGAAAAACATGTTTTATAACACATTTCTTGACCTAAATCAATTCCCTGCAACATTACGGCGGCAAGCAGGGACAGAATGTCAGTAAAGCAAAGCAATTCTGACAGACCGAGGTAAAAATGGCGGCAATAAAAAAGCAGAGCGCATCGGCACCCTGCTTTCACATTATTATATATAAAAAGAATTACTTTTCCGGAGTCTGCTCCAAAGTAGCAACCAGGAAGTCATAGAACTTCGTCACAGACGGAATATATGCACGTTCATCGGGCGAATGCGGTGAACGCAGCGTAGGTCCGAAAGAAATCATGTCGAGTCCCGGGCAATTGGCACCGATAATACCACACTCCAAACCGGCATGAATGACCTTCACAGCCGGTTCCACACCGAATTGCCGCTTATAGGACAACGTCATGGCATGCAGAATCGGGGAATCCACATTAGGCTGCCAGCCGGAGTAACCGCCGCTCAACTCTACCTTCATACCTGCCATAGAGAAACATGCTGTCAGGCTATCCGCTAAGAAATCTTTCATTGTATCGCAAGAACTGCGAGCCAATATGCGAACATCAGCCTTACCGCCTCCAATCGTTACAATGGCCAGATTGGAAGAAGTCTCCACCGTGTCGGGAACAGTGGGAATCATACGCATAACCCCGTTCTGACAGGCCATCAATACACTGATCATATTATCCTGGATTTCTTCGGGAACAATGGCGGCAGGCAACTCTACGTTCTCCAGTTTTAACGTAATACCTTCTTCGATCGGAGTATATTCTTCATTAATCTGTGCCTCATATTCCTTGATATAGTCTTCTAATCCTTCGATGTCTTCGGGATTAAAGACCAATACGGCGTGCGCCTCACGTGGAATCGCATTACGCATATTACCGCCTTCAAAGCTTGACAACTGACAATCGAACTCAATCAGCAAGTCGTGTACGATACGGGCAAGCAACTTATTGGCATTACCGCGTCCCTGATTGATTTCCAATCCGGAATGTCCGCCACGCAAACCTTTCAAGGTTATCTTACGGGCTACGGAATCAGCCGCAGGGGCTTCTTCCTTATATTCCAATGTAGCTGTAATATCGATGCCGCCTGCGCAACCGATATAAAGTTCCCCTTCGTCCTCGGAGTCAAGATTCAGCAGAATCTCACCATTCAGCGTACCCGGTTTCAAACCGAACGCGCCGTACATACCCGTTTCCTCGTCCTTGGTAATCAACGCTTCCAACGGACCATGCTTCAGGTCGTTCGCCTCAAGCACAGCCATAATAGCGGCTACGCCCAAACCGTCGTCTGCCCCCAGCGTGGTACCTTTAGCCTTTACCCAGTCACCGTCAATGTAAGTTTCAATGGGGTCTTTGGTAAAATCATGAACTGTATCGTTGTTCTTCTGCGGAACCATATCCATGTGTGCCTGCAGAATGACACCTTTGCGGTTTTCCATACCCGGAGTGGCAGGTTTGCGGATAATAACATTGCCGACCTCGTCAACAAACGATTCCAAGCCCAAACCCTTACCGAAATTTATCAGGAACTCAGTTATTTTCTCCATATGTCCGGAAGGACGGGGTATCTGAGTCAGCGAATAGAAATGCTTCCACACATTTTGTGGAGCCAACTGTAAGATTGTACTCATAATTATAAATGTTGTTTTCGCAAATATAAGAGTAATTTTTCAATATCGCTCTAATCGGAATTGCAAAAATCGGTAAAGTCACGTTCAAATTGCATGAAGCCGCCGGGATAAACGGCGTCTATCAGTTGGGAATAACGAACGCCTGTCATCTTTTTGTTCAATAAGGCTATAAAGTTCTCCATAAACTCTTTTTCAGCCACTTCAAGTCCGAACGTAACAAGCGCGTGGGAAAGAACGTAGGCATAAGATTCATCCGTAAGCAGTTTCTTACGAAAATCACCGTTGGTATTGTCGATAAACGATTTCAAATCCACTTCACCTAACATGTACATGGTACGTATCCGTCCCCGCTCGTAATCTCCAAGCGTGTGCTTAAGCCCTTTCTTACCCAACTCGCAATTTTCAAAATATTTGGATAGGCCTTCGTTAAGCCATCCCGGCAGTCTTTTCATGGTCTGACGGCTTAAATGATGCGTCAATTCATGAATAATTATCTTTGAGCTCCGTTCCCGCCATTTTTCACGTCCTAAGATAATCGCCTCTTTCTTACCGGGGATATACAGTCCGCCGGCATGCAGAGATGGCAAGGCTACTTTTATGCTGTCCAAATAATACCAAGCATCCTGCTTTTTCTCAAAGACGGTCAACTTCAAGTTAGTAGTATCTTTCAAGCCAAACCGTGCATAGAGTTCTATTTCGGATGTCAAAAAACGTTCTATCCAAATCCTATCTTTTTCCGAAAGGGGATCCCCCTCATATCTTATCTGTAAATTTTGCGCGACAGCCCCGCAATATGAGGCGAACACCAAATAAAGGAATAGTGAAAGTCTCATTTCATTTTTTACTTTTTAAATACTTCTTTTGTTCACGCTTGCTCATATCCAGCATAATGAGTTCATCATCGACAAGCGCATTATACATCTTCCTCTCCACAGGCTTTACATCGCCTTCCGCAGTACGGAATACCGGCGTAAAGTGTGAATAGACATATCCGGCGGCTTCCAATCCGCTGAATTTATTTTTATCAAGGAAGAAAAAGGAGATAGAAACTCCCGTAGGGCCGGCTATCCCGACCGGTTGTCCCGTACGCACCTCCTCACCGGGAGAAACAAAATTCTCATTCATAGCCAGATAGGCTGCAAAAGTATAGTCGGCATGGCATATCAGCAACTGGCGAGGCAACATCGTACGACACACGATTCCGCTACGGGTGGCATAGACAGTATCACCCGGCAACATGCGAAATTGCAAGGTTCTGACAGATTCGCGCCTGTCCGTTTTCCAAGCGGTTTGCATGCCATTCTTTACAGGAAACGCATAAGGCGTATTTATATTGAAGTCCTTTGGAAAACTTCCACGAAAAAACGTGTAAGTAGTGGCTCTGTTAAATAGGTTATTGTACTGTGCATCTTTCATTCTCTTAAAAACGGTGTTCTTGCCGGGTCTCAAATTATAGGAGTCATCATTAACCCTATAAAGATAATAGTTACAATAATCTTCGTTGTAATAATTCAGTTCCTGATTCCCGTCATTATCATACTCCCATTCCGACCGGACTATATTGACAGGGCGTTCCAATATTCGTTGAAAAGACTGTGCATCAGCACAAACCGATAATGCCGACAATGCAGCGGCTACTATCAAAGAGTTGATTGTGTTTTTCATAAACAGTTTACTTTCTATGCGCAAAAGTAATTATTTATTCCTAACAGCAAATAATAAGAACATAAAAATCTTTCTTATCCGCCATTTCTGTTACTTCTTGAGCCGTATGCATGCAAAAGATGCTTGGCAAGCCATCTGCGTACCGGTTCATCATACAATTTCAGGCATAAGTAAGCCAACACGACAGAACCCGCCACAAGCGCTACCGCACCCGGCAGAGACTGCGTAAATGTAAGGTGCTCATTCTTAACCCAAGCATAATACAGATAGATAAAAGGATAGTGCACCATGTACAACGGATATGATATATCTCCCAGAAACTTACAAACCCGGGTCGTGACTTTATCCGTAGTCTTTCCCGAAGCTCCAAGACAGACTAACAAAGGAAACGCGACGGCAAAGCATATAGTATCATACAAACCATTCATCCATAGATGCTCACTGCCGCCAATTCTGGGAACCGCCGATAAAATGACAATAGAGAAACTCCCTATCCAGAACGCCCCTCGTACCTTGACAGGCTTGAAGATGCGTGACAACAACAAACCTGCCGGAAACGAGAACAACAATCGCAAAGAGCCGCCGATTATATTTTCTTCCGTCAAAGCAAAGCCCACACATATATCGCCAAGCGGTCCGCAAAGAGCAAATACAGCCAGTCCGCAACCCGCCGACAATACTAATATGGAAAGGACTTTTGTAGAAAGCTTATGCAGAAAGAACGCATATAGAATATTACCCATATATTCAAAAAACAGAGACCAGCTGGGTCCGTTCAGAGGGTACATCTCGCCTACTCCCCGAATTTCCATACCGGGAGTCGCCGGAATTAGAAAAGCATTCATTAGCGTAGCGAGTATCAACGCCATTGCAGATACCTGTGAAACATCCCAAACAGAACAGCCTTGAAAATAAAACATCACAGCTCCGATGACCGCTCCGAGAACTACCATAGGATGCAAACGAATAAACCGACGTTTAAGGAAATCAGTAATACGCATTGTTTTCCACCGGTCATCATAGGCATAACCAACGACGAATCCGGATAAAATAAAGAAAAAATCGACAGCCAAATACCCGTGGTTAATCTTCTGGTCCAGATGACTGGTGGCATAAGCCTCAAACAAGTGGAAACATACAACTGTCAGCGCCGCCACCCCACGCAGTCCGTCGAGGATATTATAATGCGGTTTCGTATCTGCAAACGCAGATGATAAAGTATTAGACATCTGTGCTATTTATGTGTTTATACTTTTGCAAAAGTATAAAATTAATTGATTCATTTTGCACGGTTCACCAACGAAACGTGCAGTCCGCCATAAATACCGAGCAGTACAACCAGCAAGGTTTGAATACCATGTACTATCAGTGCAAAAGCGCCGGCATCCGTAGCGTTCACGCCGTAAAGCATCATCATGGTGATAACGGCAAAATGCCAAGGGCCCGCCCCATTGGGCGTAGGAACGATTACTGCAAATGTTCCGCCTACAAACATCACCATTGCGGCCTGAAAACTAAGATGTTCCGTAAAAGAGAAGCAATAGAAAGTCAGATAGAAATGATAGAAGTAACATCCCCATATAAGTAACGTATAGAGAATAAACAAGGGTATATTCCTCACATTACGAAGCGACATCACCCCCTCGCACACATTCAGCACGACTCCCTTCACTTTCTCAAAGAAAGAAAGCATCCGCATCAGATAATACATAAGCACCAGCACGCCGATAACACAGAACAGGGACACATAAAACCAGGGCGATGTCAGCAGATGCATCAGTGAAGGGATTTTTGTACCCGTTTCCTGAAAGAAGCGGAGAAACACGGGCATCTGAACCAGAAAAGTAAGTCCCGTAATCAAAAGGATACACAAGGTATCCACCAAACGCTCGGTTACCACAGTCCCCAAAGATTTGGAAAACGATACATCATCATACTTAGCCAGAATACCGCAACGCGACACTTCACCCACACGGGGCAATATCAAATTGGTAGCATAGGAAATGAATATGGCATCCACACAATCGCTCCTCTTGGGGTAAGCCCCCAACGGTTCCAGCGTCTGTCGCCAGCGCCACCCTCGAAACACATGGCTCATCACGCCGAAGAACAGTGAGAACAGCATCCATCCCCAATTCGTACCATGCAAAAGCAATTCTTTGGCACGTTCAAAATCAAAATCACGATACACCCAATACAGGATAAAACCGCCCAAAAGAACGGGCAACACGATTTTCAATGTTTTTTTTATTATCTTATTCATCGTTTTACCTTAAAATTCATCCGGCACGCGTCGTAATTTGTGATTTGTAACTCGTAATTCGCCGAAAAGGATTACCTTTGAACCGCAAAAGTAACGATTTAGTTGATACATGAGATTAGTTAAACCTAAAAAGTTTCTCGGCCAGCACTTTCTGAAAGACCTGAAAGTGGCGCAGGACATCGCCGACACCGTAGACGCCTGTCCCAAACTCCCGATACTGGAAGTGGGACCGGGTATGGGGGTACTGACACAATTTCTTTTACCCAAAGAGCGCACAGTGAAAGTTGTGGAAGTGGATTACGAATCGGTAGCCTATCTGCGGGAAGCTTACCCGCAATTGGAGGATAATATCATAGAGGACGATTTCCTGAAAATGAATCTGCAACGCCTGTTCGACGGACAGCCATTCGTACTGACGGGTAATTATCCCTATAACATATCCAGCCAGATTTTCTTTAAAATGCTGGACAACAAGGACCTGATACCATGCTGCACGGGCATGATACAGAAAGAGGTCGCCGAGCGCATCGCCGCCGGTCCGGGCAGCAAGACGTACGGTATTCTGAGCGTACTGATACAAGCCTGGTATCGCGTGGAGTACCTCTTCACCGTAAGCGAGCACGTGTTCAACCCTCCCCCTAAAGTGAAAAGCGCCGTTATCCGTATGACTCGCAATGACACGCGACAATTGGGATGCGACGAAAAGTTATTCAAGCAGGTGGTAAAAACCACATTCAACCAACGCCGGAAAACCTTGCGCAATTCCATAAAACCGATACTCGGCAAAGAATGTCCGCTGACCGAAGACCTCCTCTTCAATAAGCGTCCCGAACAACTGTCCGTACAAGAGTTTATAGAGTTGACCAACCGGGTGGGAACAGCCTTGAAAGAAATGAAAGAAGAAACAGACAAATGAGCATTTAACGGCTTTCAGCCTTAGGCGATATACAATGAGTTATGGAAATAAACGAAGAATACATAGATAGAGTCAAAAGCTTTATAGAGCAGAAAGACGCGGAAAACGTCAAGGCGCTTCTTATCGACCTGCATCCGGCAGACATTGCCGAACTGTGTAATGACCTCGCGCCCGAAGAGGCGCGCTTCGTTTATCGTCTTCTCGACAACGAAACAGCCGCCGACGTATTGGTAGAAATGGACGAAGATGTCCGAAAGGAATTCCTGGAACTTCTGCCTTCGGAAACCATTGCCAAACGGTTTGTGGACTATATGGATACGGATGATGCCGTAGACCTGATGCGCGACCTCGACGAGGAAAAAAAGGAAGAAGTCCTCTCGCATATTGAAGATATAGAGCAGGCCGGAGACATCGTAGACCTGTTGAAATACGATGAAGACACCGCCGGCGGTTTGATGGGTACGGAAATGGTAACCGTCAACGAGAACTGGAGTATGCCGGAATGTCTGAAAGAAATGCGTCTGCAAGCCGAACAGCTGGACGAAATCTACTACGTATACGTCATTGATGATGACGAACGCCTGCAAGGCGTATTCCCGTTGAAGAAGATGATTACCTCTCCCTCCGTTTCCAAAGTGAAACATGTGATGAGGAAAGACCCCATTTCCGTCCATGTAGACACTCCCACGGACGAAGTGGTACAGATCATCGAGAAATACGACTTGGTGGCAGTGCCCGTCGTCGACAGTATAGGCCGCCTGGTAGGGCAAATCACCGTGGACGACGTCATGGACGAGGTTCGCGAACAATCGGAGCGCGACTACCAATTGGCATCCGGTTTGTCACAGGACGTGGAAACGGACGACAATGTCATGCGCCAGACTTCCGCACGCCTGCCGTGGCTGCTTATCGGTATGTTGGGCGGTATCGGCAACTCCATGATATTAGGCAATTTCGACGCGACTTTCGCCGCACACCCCGAAATGGCGCTGTACATTCCGTTAATCGGTGGCACGGGCGGAAACGTGGGAACCCAGTCTTCCGCAATCATCGTGCAGGGCCTTGCCAACAGTTCTCTGGACGCAAAAGATACATTCAAGCAAATTGCCAAGGAATCCGTGGTAGCGGTAATCAACGCGACTATCATATCCTTATTGGTATACATATATAATTTTGTACGGTTCGGCGGTACGGCCACAGTTACCTACTCCGTATCTATCAGTCTGTTTGCCGTTGTCATGTTCGCTTCCATATTCGGAACGTTAGTACCCATGACACTCGAAAAGCTGAAAGTAGACCCGGCCATCGCCACAGGTCCGTTTATATCCATCACCAACGATATTATCGGCATGATGATGTATATGGGCATCACCGTACTATTGGCCTGAAACGGCTAAATTGAAAAAAATTAAGGGAAAAAGTATGAAGTAATCATTTTATTTCATTAATTTGTAACCTAATGTAACCCGAACGGGGTATCCCGTTTCTAAAAAGTAAATACAAATGACGGACACTCATGACACTAATCTCCCCGACAAACCGGTGGAATTAGAAGAAGACAAAAAAACAGCAGAGGTTTCTGAGCCGGCAACAACAGAAACTCCCGCTGAGGCAACCTTGACCGACAAGCCGGCCGAATCAGTTCAAAAGCTCACTAAAGAAGAAATCCTGAACAAACTCAAAGAGATTGCAACAGACGTGGAGAATGCTGCCAAATCGGAGATAGACGGTTTGAAACAGGCTTTCTACAAACTACATAACTCAGAGCAGGAAGCCGCAAAGAAGCAATTCGTTGAGAATGGGGGAGCTATTGAAGAGTTTGTTCCACAAGCCGACGCTTTGGAAGAGGAATTCAAAAATACCATGTCCGTCATCAAGGAAAAAAGAAGCGCGCTCAATGCAGAACAGGAGAAACTGAAAGAACTCAACCTGCAAATCAAGCTTTCTATCATCGAGGAACTGAAAGAGTTGGTGGAATCTCCGGAAGACGCCAATAAGAACTATACGGAATTCAAAAAGTTGCAGCAGCAATGGAACGAAGTTAAAATCGTGCCGCAGGCCAAGATTAACGAACTGTGGAAGAACTACCAGCTGTATGTCGAGAAGTTCTACGACCTTTTGAAACTGAATAACGAATTCCGTGAATATGACTTCAAGAAGAATCTTGAAATAAAGAATCATCTTTGCGAAGCCGCCGAGAAACTGGCAGACGAACCGGATGTGGTTTCCGCTTTCCATCAATTGCAGAAATTGCATCAGGAATTCCGCGACACAGGACCGGTAGCCAAAGAACTGCGCGACGAAATATGGGCACGCTTCAAAGCAGCCTCTACTACCGTGAACCGTCGTCACCAGCAACATTTCGAAGCTTTGAAAGAGACTGAGCAACACAATCTCGACCAAAAGACCGTAATTTGCGAAATCATCGAGGCCATTGATTACAGCGAGCTTACCAACTTCTCTTCCTGGGAAAACAAAACTCAGGAAATCATCGCTTTGCAAAACAAATGGAAAACCATCGGTTTTGCTCCGCAAAAGATGAACGTGAAGATATTTGAGCGTTTCCGCAAAGCCTGTGATGAATTCTTCCAGAAGAAAGGCGAGTTCTTCAAATCCCTGAAAGAAGGCATGAACGAGAACCTTGAAAAGAAGCGCGCCTTATGTGAAAAAGCGGAAGCCCTGAAAGACAGTACCGACTGGAAAGCGACAGCGGACGAACTGACCAAACTCCAGAAAGAGTGGAAAACAGTAGGGCCTGTTGCCAAGAAATATTCGGACGCCATTTGGAAGCGGTTCATCTCCGCCTGCGACTACTTCTTTGAACAAAAGAACAAAGCGACTTCTTCACAACGTTCCGTTGAACAGGAAAATCTGGAAAAGAAGAAAGCCATTATCGAAAAGCTGACCGCCATCGATGAAACGACGGATGTGGAAGAAGCCACCCAACAGGTTCGCGAACTCATGAAAGAGTGGAACGGCATAGGACATGTGCCATTTAAAGAAAAAGACAAGATTTACAAACAATATCACAGCCAGATAGACAAGCTGTTTGAACGCTTCAACATCAGCGCTTCCAACAAGAAACTGAGTAACTTCAAATCGTCTATCAGCAATATTCAGGAAGGTAGCCCGCAAGCCCTCTACCGTGAACGGGACAAACTGGTACGTGCCTGCGAAAACATGAAAAACGAATTGCAGACTTACGAAAACAATTTGGGTTTCCTGACGGCTTCTTCCAAGAAAGGCAACAGCCTTCTGACCGAACTTAACCGTAAGGTTGAGAAACTAAAAGGCGATATAGAGCTGGTTAAACAGAAAATTAAGGTGATTGACAATTCAATCAACGAAGCGGAATAATTTTTTGAATCTAATTATACGAGGTTATGCCAAAAGAATGAAGGCTTTTGGCATAACCTCTTTTTTATCCAAATCTAATCTCACTGCTGAAATATGAAAAGAATTCTAACCTTAGGTATCGTGCTGCTGACGGCAAACAGTCTGCTACCGGCACAAGAAATCACATTCTCGGAAACCAAATTCGATTGGGGAACCGTTCAGGAACAAGACGGAACCGTCAGCCATGATTTCCGGTTCATAAACACCGGCGACAAACCTCTCACTATCAAAAATATCATTACCGGTTGCGGATGCACCTCGTCCGAATGGTCTGAAAAAGCCTATCAACCCGGTGAGAAAGGAACCATACGGCTGGTATATCATCCGCAAGGCAGAACGGAAAACAGCATCAACCTCGTTGCCGAAATATATACCAACCGAGCTGCCAAAGGAGTGGTTACCTTGGAAATGGCAGGAGAGATAAAACGTCAGGCACCCTCCTATCCCGCCTACTATAATCCTGCCAATGGAAAGCGAAGCCAAAGCCAAGCCGGCATCCCGCAGGACGAATATGAGCAAATTCTCGACCGGATACGCGAAGAACTATATGCCAAATCCACCCCGCAGCAAACAGACCAAGCAACAGAGAGATTATTACGCTCCATGCTCCCGGAAGGCAAATGGAACGACCTCGATTATACCTGTTTTTTCCGTACCAACTGGGAACCGGCAGACCACTTGAAGCGGTTGGTTACAATAGCCGCTTCATATACCGACAAACAATCCCGCTATTACGGTAACGAGGTATTATACAATGCAATCAGGGCTGCCCTGCAATACTGGATAGCACAAGATCCTACCTGTTTCAACTGGTGGTATAACCAAATTTCCGTACCGCAAACGCAAGCTTCGCTCCTCGCCCTGATGGATGCAGGACAACAGAAGCTCCCGCCCGAAATCAGTGCGCCTATCTTAAAAGCAATGGGCGAACGTAGCGACCCGCGTAAGTGGACCGGCGCCAATAAAATGGACATTGCCATTCATCATTTAATAAGAGGTTGCCTGTTGAAAAATGACAGCATTGTACGTGTCAACGCCGATGAAATATTCTATCCCGTACAAATTGTCGCGAACGAAGGCATACAAGAAGACTTGTCCTATCACCAGCACGGGCCTCAACTCTACATCGGCGGATACGGAACGGTGTTTGTTGATAACATAGTGCGCATGGGCAATATCCTCAACGGTACAAAATATGCCATGAATCCGGAGAAACTCAGCCTGTTTTCCAATTTTATCCGCAACACCTACTTCAACGTATTCCGCAGCAGATATCTGGACTTCAGTGTAACAGGCAGAGGTGTCAGCCGCAAAGGAACATTGGATTACGGAGATTGCGCAGTCCTGTTTAAAAACTTACAGACGCTCGATGCCGCACATGCCGACGACTATGCGAGCATTGCCCGCCGTTTCCTCACCCGGGAAGCATCTTATCAGCGTTCGGACAGAAATACAATGTATTATTGTTCAGACTACATGTTACACAACCGACAGAATTACGACTTTTCCGTACGCGCCTCCTCAACACGCACCAACAAGACCGAAAGCGGTAACGGCGAAAATATATACGGAACCTATATGAGTGACGGTGCTACCAACATTCGTGTCAACGGCAATGAATATGTTGACATCTTCCCCGTTTGGGAGTGGGACAGAATACCGGGAACCACTCTGCCCGCAGGAGAAAAACGCAATCCTGTTGACTGGGGAACCAAGGGAACCTGTACATTCACAGGCGGAGTATCCGACGGGAAATACGGTGTAATGACCTTCAGGCTGAATGACTATGGCGTAAAAGCCCAAAAGTCATGGTTTATGTTCGACAACGAAGTGGTCTGCTTAGGTAGCGGCATCGGCTCGGATGTCCCGGCAGACATCGTTACCACCCTCAATCAATGCCATTTAGACGGAGACACATGGATAAATACAGGAAAGACACTCCGGCAAGCAGCCCAAGGAGAATTTTCTTTTGAGCAAGCTCCGCAATGGATCTGGCATGACAGCATCGCCTACCTGTTCCTTCAGGAGAATAATGTAAAACTAAGGATGAACAGGCAAAAAGGCAACTGGGCAAAAATCAATTTCAATTATCCTGCTACGGAAATCAGCATACCTGTGTTCAACCTGAGCATTAATCACGGCAAGTCACCCCGGAATGCATCTTACGCATATATCGTTGTACCGGGAATCAACCATCCGGAAAAGATGAAAGCATACTCCCACCGGCATCTGAAAATTGAACGGAACGATATGGAGATGCAAGCCGTTAGTAATCGGAAATCGGGAATCCTGCAAATTGTATTCTTCAAGCCCGACACCTTCGACAATGGAGAAATAAAGGTGAAAGCCCTGAAACCCTGTGTTGTACAAATAAAGAGAAGTAAAGGAAAAGTGACGGATATACAAATTGCCGACCCGCAAAATCAGGAAAAGCTAAAGCCCGGGATAGATGTAATAATCTTATAGAGGGGGGGGGGGTCAAAATACACTTGATAATTTCTTTCAGGCACGGATTACACAGACTTCACTGAAAAGGATAAAGGAAATCCATATTTTCCATAAAATCCGTGTAATCCGTGCCTGAAAAGAAACAAATAGTAAGTGAATTTTATTTGGGCACATCCACCTCTTAATGGTGGAACAGACGGATACCCGTAAACGCCATTGCTATACCATACTTATCGCAAGTCTCGATAACATGATCATCGCGTACCGAACCGCCGGCCTGCGCTATAAACTCCACGCCACTCTTGTGCGCGCGCTCAATATTATCACCAAAGGGGAAGAAAGCGTCAGAGCCCAGTGCAACCCCTCTTAAAGTATCCAGCCAGGCACGTTTCTCCTCACGGGTCAGCACCTCCGGCTTCTCCGTAAAGAATTGCTGCCAAACGCCGTCAGCCAATACATCATCATAATCGTCACTGATGTAAACGTCAATCGTATTGTCACGGTCGGCACGGCGTATCTTCTCCACCCAAGGCAGATTCAGCACTTTCGGATGTTGGCGCAAGTACCATATATCAGCTTTATTTCCTGCCAAACGGGTACAATGAATACGGCTTTGCTGACCGGCGCCGATACCGATTGCCTGGCCGTCTTTCACATAACATACGGAATTAGACTGGGTATACTTCAGGGTAATAAGCGCTATCATCAAATCACGCTTGGCGGCTTCGGAGAAATTCTTATTCCGGGTAGGAATATCAGCAAACAACTCCTCGCCATTCAGCTTAATCTCATTGCGCCCTTGTTCAAAAGTAACTCCGAACACGTCTTTATGTTCAATCGGAGCCGGTTTATAAGCCGGATCAATCTTGATTACATTATAAGTACCTTTACGCTTGTTTCTCAATATTTCGAGCGCCTCATCGGTATAGCCCGGAGCAATCACCCCGTCTGAAACCTCACGATTGATGAAACGGGCGGTAGCCTCGTCACATACATCACTCAGGGCGATAAAATCGCCATAAGAAGACATACGGTCGGCACCACGGGCACGCACATAGGCATTGGCAAGCGGTGAAAGCGGCAGGTTATCAACAAAGTAAATCTTTTTCAGCGTTTCGTCCAGCTCCAGCCCGATAGCGGCTCCTGCCGGGCTCACATGTTTGAATGAAGTGGCGGCCGGCATTCCGGTGGCTTCTTTCAATTCCTTCACCAATTGCCAACCGTTCAAGGCATCCATAAAGTTGATATACCCCGGACGTCCGTTCAGGACTTCGATAGGCAACTCCCCCTCCTGCATAAAAATGCGGGCCGGCTTTTGATTAGGGTTACAGCCGTATTTCAGCGATAATTCTTTTGCCATAATTAGTATTGTTTGAGTTGTTGCAAATTTACTCTTTTTTGCCTAATAAAAAAACCCACTAAATTATGATTTTAGTGGGTTCCTTAGCTTTAAATATATGTCTTATGGTTGGGCTACCTGGATTCGAACCAGGAATGACAGGACCAGAATCTGTAGTGTTACCATTACACCATAGCCCAATTGAGCATCGCATTTCTGTTTTGCGGTGCAAAGATACAAAGTTTTCCATAAACCAAAACATTTTCCGTTATTTTTTTCATTAAAATCTGATAAGATACCATGACACAAAGAATTATATACCTAAAAAAAAACAAAAAATGAAAGACTTTTTCTCTTTTGCGTGTTTGATATGATAAATCAACGTATATTTGTCACCTGTTTAATATTAATAATGTGTAATGAACGAAGCTAAAAAACTAATTCAACAAATAACAGAAGGTATTCAAGATAAAAAAGGAAAAAAAATCGTCATAGCAGACCTTACCCAAATAGACGATACTATATGTAATTATTTCGTCATCTGTCAAGGAAACTCTCCAAGCCAAGTAAGCGCCATTGTAGACTCTGTAAAAGACTTCACCCGTAAAGGAGCGAACAGCAAGCCTTTTGCGGTAGACGGCTTACGTAACGCCGAATGGGTAGCCATGGACTATTCCGATGTATTGGTTCACGTCTTTCTGCCGGAAGCGCGTGACTTCTACAATCTGGAACACCTATGGGCAGATGCCAAACTAACTCAAATCCCCGACCTCGATTAATTTAGACTTATGGACAATAACACCAATAAAAAGCCCTCTAAAACCAATATGCCCAAGTTCAACCTGAACTGGTTGTATATGATTATAGCCATGATGTTACTGGGACTGTATCTCACCAACGAAAGCGGTACAGCCAGCAAAAACATCCCCTACGACGAATTTCAGGAATATGTACGCAACGGCTATATAAGCAAAGTGACCGGTTATGACGATAACTCCGTAGAGGCATACGTCAAGCCCCAATATGTGCCCAATGTATTCAAAGCCGATTCCAGCCGTGTAGGCAAGAATCCTCTGATTACGACAGAAGCCCCCTCGCGCGAAAGCCTGGGTGACTTCCTGCAGAAAGAAAAAGACGAGACTCGTTTCGACGGCTCCATCAACTACGAAAAGAAGCGTAACTACTTCGGTGCAATCCTCTGGCAGATACTGCCGTTCGCATTCCTCATCGGCTTCTGGATATTCCTGTCCCGTCGCTGGAGTGGCGGTGGCGGCATGGGCGGCGGTAGCGGCATCTTCAGTGTCGGCAAATCCAAAGCGCAACTGTTTGAAAAGAACTCTCCCGTAAAGGTAACCTTCAAGGATGTAGCCGGACTTGCCGAAGCCAAACAGGAAGTAGAGGAAATCGTGGAATTCCTGAGAGAACCGCAGAAATATACAGACCTGGGAGGCAAGATACCCAAAGGCGCATTGCTCGTAGGCCCTCCGGGAACAGGTAAGACGTTGCTGGCAAAGGCGGTAGCCGGAGAAGCCAACGTACCGTTCTTCTCATTGGCAGGTTCCGACTTCGTGGAAATGTTTGTCGGCGTAGGCGCTTCCCGCGTCCGCGACCTGTTCCGCCAAGCCAAAGAAAAAGCTCCCTGCATCGTATTCATCGACGAAATCGATGCAGTGGGACGTGCCCGTGCCAAAGCGGCCGCTATGGGCGGTAACGATGAACGCGAAAACACATTGAACCAATTGCTGACCGAAATGGACGGTTTCGGTTCCAACAGCGGTGTCATCATTCTCGCCGCAACCAACCGTGTGGATGTATTGGACAAAGCATTGCTGCGCGCCGGACGTTTCGACCGCCAGATACACGTTGATTTACCGGACTTGAACGAGCGTAAAGAAGTATTCGGCGTACATCTGCGCCCCATTAAGATAGACAATACGGTGGACGTGGAATTACTGGCCCGCCAAACTCCGGGTTTCTCCGGTGCCGATATCGCCAATGTCTGCAACGAAGCTGCCCTGATTGCCGCCCGTCACGGAAAGAAGTTTGTAGAAAAGCAGGACTTCCTGGATGCCGTAGACCGTATCGTAGGCGGATTGGAAAAGAAAACCAAAATTACGACAGAAGAGGAACGCCGTTCCATCGCCATACACGAAGCCGGACACGCCAGCATCTCATGGCTGTTGGAATACGCCAATCCGCTGATTAAAGTAACAATCGTTCCGCGTGGACGCGCCCTGGGCGCTGCCTGGTACTTGCCCGAAGAGCGACAGATTACCACCAAGGAGCAGATGCTGGACGAAATGTGCGCCACTTTGGGAGGACGCGCTGCCGAAGATTTGTTCATCGGAAGAATCTCTACCGGCGCCATGAACGACCTGGAGCGCGTAACCAAGCAGGCTTACGGCATGATTGCCTATTTAGGCATGAGCGACAAATTGCCTAATCTCTGCTACTACAATAACGAAGAGTATTCTTTCAACCGCCCGTACAGCGAAAAGACCGCCGAACTGATTGATGAAGAAGTAAAGCGTATGGTCAACGAGCAGTACGAGCGTGCCAAGAAGATACTTTCCGACAACAGGGACGGCCACAACAAGCTGGCTCAACAGTTGATAGACAAAGAAGTTATCTTTGCGGAAGATGTGGAAGAAATCTTCGGCAAGCGTCCGTGGGCTTCCCGTTCCGAGGAAATCATCAGTGCCGGCAAGACCTCTAAAGAGCTGAAAGAAGCCGAAGAGCAAGAAGCCGCCAAGGCCAAAGAAGCGGAAGAAGAAGTGAAAGAAGAAGAAAGCCGTAACACAGAGGCTTCAGACAAAACCGACAATACGGCTCATGCCGAATCAAACAATTAAAACGAAAACACTTTGAAAAATAACTTCATACAACGCGCGATTACAGGTGCATTATTTGTAGTCATATTGGTGGGTTGTATCCTTTACAGCCCCCTCTCATTCGGGATTCTGTTCACCATCATCAGCGCATTGAGCGTGCATGAGTTCGCCCATTTGGTAAACAAAAGCGGTGAGGTCGGTATCAACAGGACGATTACCGCTTTAGGCGGAGCCTATCTGTTCCTCGCGCTCATGGGCTTTTGTACGTCCGCTATCGACGCGCGCGTATTCTTACCCTATTTAGGGCTGCTGCTCTATTTGATGATTACGGAGTTATATCTGAAAAAGAAGAATCCCATCGGCAACTGGGCATATTCCACACTGAGCCAGCTATACGTAGCCTTGCCTTTCGCGTTACTGAATGTACTCGCTTTCCAGAATTCACCGGAAACGAGCAGCGTGACTTACAATCCTATCCTGCCGCTTTCCATCTTTGTATTTATCTGGCTGAGTGACACAGGCGCATATTGCGTAGGTTCTTTAATAGGCAAGCACCGTCTGTTCGAGCGCATCTCTCCCAAGAAATCATGGGAAGGCAGCATAGGCGGAGCGGTTTTCTCCATCGCCTCTTCCTTTGTATTTGCCCGTTTTTTCCCTTTCATGTCCATGTGGCAATGGGCGGGACTGGCAGTCATCGTGGTTATTTTCGGTACCTGGGGCGACCTGACCGAATCGCTGATGAAACGCCAACTGGGCATCAAGGATTCCGGAAACATCCTGCCGGGACACGGCGGAATGCTCGACCGCTTTGACAGCGCCCTAATGGCCATTCCCGCAGCGGTGGTCTATCTGTATATACTGACAATGATTTAACAAACAAGAAACCAATATTTTTTAGGCACGGACTACACGAATTTCACGGCTCTTTTCAAGTTCATCCGTGTTTTCCGTGTAATCCGTGCCTAAAAAGAAATCGGCAAACGGGTTTTAAGACACCCTATTCTTCACGCATATAATACGACGACCTTCCTACTTCAACCGCATCTTCGATAAGTCGAGGTTTCGTACATCCTTCGTATTATCATCGGCAGCTACAATATCGAATACCAATTCCACCTCACCGTTTACTTCCGAATTAAGTTTCAGTTTCATGCCTTTTGTCTCGGAAGTCACGTCAAGACTGTTCAGGTTATACGATACCGCGCCGTAGTCGCGCAGCCCCGTCAAGTCCTCATAGTTATTATAGCGGAGTTCCAAATGTATGTAACCGTCCTCTCCATATAAATCCGCATCATCTTGCGGACGCACAAGACTGATACGATGCTTGGTTTTGGAGGGCAGATTCTGCATGAACACGATATTCATATACCCTCCGCTGATACCGATATCTCCTTTAAATATCAGGACAGGATCATTGCCGAACTCTTCCTCGGTCTCGGGAGTCAGCGTTTCGACCTCCTTCGTCAGCACATCCTGCAAACTTAAGAGCTTCACAGCGTGGTCGTACCCGTCAAACCCGTCGGATAAAGGATTAAACATGGTAATCACGCGCTTTCCGTCGACCGGTTCGTACCATCCCAAATCCGTATTCACAGGCCAGAGGGTTCCCCAAACATCACAGTCCAGATAAAAAGCATTTCCGGTAACACGCACCGTAGCCCATAACGGTGGAGTGAAATCACCGATTGAATATCCGTCGTTATCATCACAGGATTGCAGTACAGGCATCACAGCCAAACAAACTGCCATAAATAACCAATGTAGCTTTCTCATAATTAAAGTCTTTTTGTTTATTTCTGTATGGAAAATACAAAAGCCGGGCATTTACTGCACCGGCTTTATTCCTTTTAACAAGAAATTAAATATCGTCCTACTTTTTAAAACGTTTCTTAAGCAAAGCCACCATCTTACGGGCTGCGTGCGCAGGCGCTCCCGCTTCGCCCAAACGGGACGCCATATATTCGTAACCGTCAAGCATCCGCCTGCGGTACGCCTCATCATATAAGATACGTTGAAGTTCGGCACGTATCCGCTCCACCGTCATGGTATCGGCAACCAGCTCTTTCACGACTTCACGGTCCGCGATAAGATTAACCAAAGAAATGTACCTGACTTTCAAAATATGCCGTTTCAGGAAAGCGATAACCTTACCTATCGGCGTATGGTAGCATACCGCCTGCGGAACCCGGAACAACGCCGTTTCCAGCGTTGCGGTGCCCGAAGTGACCAGTGCCGCTTCCGCATGCCGAAGCAAAGAGAACGTACAGTTAAAGATTATTTTCACATCCGAGTTGCCTATATACTTTTGGTAATACTCCGGAGAAATACCCGGAGCCCCCGCCAGCACCAACTGATAATCGGGGAATGAAGCGGCAGCCCGAATCATATCCGGCAAATTATCCTTAATCTCCTGCTTGCGGCTTCCCGCGAGCAGCGCAATGACAGGCTTCGCGGAAAGGCCGTTGGCCTGCCGGAACTCATCCGAAGTTTCCGAATAAGCGGCCTGAAAAGCGGTCACCTCATCCATCGTCGGATTACCGACATAATGTATGGGATAATGGTGCCTGCCTTCAAAGAACTCCACCTCGAACGGAAGAATGGAGAACAGTTCATCCACATCCCGCTTGATATTCTTGATGCGGTACTCCTTCCAAGCCCATATTTTGGGAGAGATATAATAATACACGGGGATTTGCGTATGGGCATGAATAAACTTGGCGATATTCAGGTTGAATCCCGGATAATCCACCAAAATAAGTACATCCGGTTGCCAGGCCGCAATATCTTCTTTGCACCGCTTCATATTGGCAAAAATAGTACGCAGATGCAACAAGACGGGAACGAAACCCATATACGCCAATTCCTTATAATGCTTCACCGGCGTTCCGCCCACAGCCGCCATCAAGTCGCCGCCCAAAAAGCGGAACTCAGCCTGCGGGTCTTCCACCTTCAAAGCGCTCATCAGGTGAGACGCATGCAGGTCACCGGAAGCTTCGCCGACAATCAAATAATACTTCATAAATACCGTAAATCAATTTATACTCTCTGAAGTTGTGTCCAAACGAAATGTCAGAACCAGGTCTTCAATTCGTCTATCAAGCCGTATGCGGTTACATCCACGGTAGTCGGGGTAATTGCCACATAGCCGTTTTGAAGCGCCCAATGGTCGCTCTTTTCATTCTCTTTTTCAGCCTCTTCAAATTCTCCGGTCAGCCAATAATAATGCGCATCGCCCCGGTGGGCAAAGTTCTCCCATTCGTTGGTCCACTGTCCTTTGGCCTGTTCGCAGATTTTCACCCCTTTCAGCTCTTTGGTGTCGGGGAAGTTGACATTAAGACAAGTCAGCGGCGGCAATCCTTTTTCCAACACCCGGCGGGCTATCTCACGGATATACGTTCCCGCAGGCTCAAAATCGGCGTCGGGCTCGTGGTTGCACAGTGAAAAGCCGATAGAGGGAACCCCCTTCAGGCAACCCTCGATAACCACGCCCATCGTACCCGAATAATGTACATTGACAGAGGAGTTATCCCCATGGTTGATACCGCCCACCACGAGGTCGGGCTTACGGTCGAGTACCGTATGGAACGCCAGTTTGACGCAATCGGCAGGCGTACCGGAACATTTATAAACCGTCAGCCCCACATCCTTACGAAGCAACTGGTAACGGATAGGCTCCGTTACAGTCAGCGCGCTCGCACTGCCCGAACGCGGCGCATCCGGCGCCATCACCACAATCTCGCCCAACGGACGGAGAAACTTTATCAACTCGCTGATTCCTTTCGCAATGATGCCGTCATCATTGGAAATCAATATTAAAGGTCTCTGATTTTCCATATTTCTTTTTAAATTTGCTACAAATTTAGCAAAAGAGAACCACATATTAACCACCAATACTCAAAAAGATATGCCAGACATCATTCTCATCATAACGGGTATCCTCTGCCTGATAGCAGGACTGGCCGGCTGCATACTGCCCGCCATACCCGGCCCGCCCGTCTCCTATGCCGGTTTATTGCTGCTGCACTTCACCGATAAGGCGCAATTCTCCGCCACACAATTACTGCTCTGGCTGCTGATTGTCGTCATCGTTCAGGTACTCGACTATCTCGTCCCCATGCTGGGCAGCAAATACAGCGGTGGAACCCGGTGGGGAACACGCGGATGCCTCATAGGAACCGTC
This sequence comes from Bacteroides clarus YIT 12056, assembly GCF_900129655.1. Lineage (GTDB taxonomy): Bacteria > Bacteroidota > Bacteroidia > Bacteroidales > Bacteroidaceae > Bacteroides > Bacteroides clarus. Next base: position 180,685 of record NZ_FQWK01000001.1, on the reverse strand, counting down.
ATCGGACTGTTCTTCATGCCCTGGGGCATTATCCTCGGCCCGTTCCTCGGCGCATTCATCGGTGAGCTTTTCGGCGGCAGGGAAACCCGCCAGGCGTTAAAGTCCGGATTGGGTTCACTGCTCGGCTTCCTGTTCGGCACGGTGGTAAAATGCGTCTTATGCGGGTACTTCGCATGGGAGTTTGTATCGGCGTTAGTCCGGTAATCGCACGCGCATCAAAGAGAAGAATTCCCCCTCCACCTTTCACATCCCTTTATTGATGCGGGATAGCGGGTGAAGGCCGGCTTTAAAGCGTTTCGTTCTGATTTGTCTCGCAGGATGAATGATTTCGTTCCGCGGGATGGATTTATCCGTCTCACGGGACGGATATTTTTGTCTCGCGGGACGGTTTAATCCATCCCGCAAGACGGTTTCACCCGCTATCCCGCATCAATAAAAGGATGTGAAAGGTGAAGGGGGTACATGCAAACCGTTTTTTCATACGAAACACACCGTCTGTCGTACCCGGACAGACTATGCGTTCACCTCGGGCAGACAGCGCGTTTCGCCCGGACAGACCCTGTATTTTCCTACGATGATAATCCGGTTTGATACGCTTGAAAAAAAGATTTGCTTATAGTGAAAACTTGTTTGGATGTACATCAAAACAGGCCGGCACAAAACGCGTCGCAGCGCGACGCCCGCATTGAAATAAATCTTAATCTTACGCAAGTGAGACAAAAAAACAGCTTCATTTCAAGATAAATACGTATATTTGCCTGCCAACACAGAGAAGGAGTACTCCAGCGTACTTTCATAGGGAAGAACCGAAATAAACGCCCGGGAGTTATTAACAAAACAGGCGACTTTTCAACCGTTTTTGCAATCTTTCTCTTTTTTAGTAGGCGCTATTCGGAATTATCACTTATTTCGCTGCCAATAAACATTGAAATTATGGGAAAAATAATTGCTTTGGCAAATCAAAAAGGTGGTGTAGGAAAAACAACAACGACCATTAACCTCGCAGCTTCTCTCGCCACGCTTGAAAAGAAAGTTCTTGTTGTGGACGCAGACCCCCAGGCAAATGCCTCATCAGGGTTGGGCGTGGACATCAAGCAGGCGGAATGTACTATCTATGAATGTATTATAGACCGTGCCGATGTGCGCGACGCTATTCACGACACAGAGATTGATACATTGAAGGTTATTTCCTCCCACATCAATCTGGTAGGTGCCGAAATAGAAATGCTCAATCTTAAAAACAGGGAAAAGATACTGAAAGAAGTGCTTGCCCCGCTGAGAGAAGAGTTTGATTATATCCTGATAGATTGCTCACCGTCATTGGGGCTGATTACCATCAACGCGCTTACGGCCGCCGACTCGGTTATCATCCCCGTACAGGCCGAATACTTCGCGCTGGAAGGTATCAGCAAACTGCTGAACACCATTAAAATCATCAAGTCCAAGCTGAACCCCGCACTCGAAATCGAAGGATTCCTGCTGACTATGTATGATTCACGCCTGCGCCAGGCCAACCAGATATACGATGAAGTAAAGCGCCACTTCCAGGAACTGGTGTTCAACACCGTTATCCAGCGCAACGTAAAGCTGAGCGAAGCGCCCAGCTACGGGCTTCCCACCATCCTGTACGACGCAGACTCCACCGGAGCCAAAAACCACATCGCGCTGGCCAAAGAATTAATCAGCCACAACGAGAAGTAATCTCCCGTATGGCAAAACAGTAAATTGTAAATCGTAAAACAGTAAATAAACAGATGGTACAGAAAAGAAATGCATTAGGACGTGGGCTGGACGCCTTGCTCTCTATGGACGAGGTGCAGACCGAAGGCTCTTCCTCTATCAATGAAATAGAATTGTCGAAGATTGCCGTCAACCCCAATCAGCCCCGCCGCGAGTTCGACCAAACAGCGTTGCAGGAACTTGCCGATTCTATTGCAGAGATTGGTATCATCCAGCCTGTCACCCTGCGTAAGCTATCCGATGATGAATACCAGATTATTGCCGGCGAACGCCGTTTCCGCGCTTCACAAATAGCCGGACTGACAAGCATCCCCGCCTACATCCGTACGGCCGACGATGAAAATGTCATGGAAATGGCGCTCATCGAAAACATACAGCGCGAAGACCTGAACTCCGTGGAAATAGCGCTTGCCTATCAACACCTGCTGGAACAATACGGACTGACCCAGGAACGCCTCAGCGAACGCATAGGAAAGAAACGTACCACCATCGCCAACTACCTGCGCCTGCTGAAGCTGCCGGCTCCCATCCAGATGGGACTGCAAAACAAGCAGATAGACATGGGACACGCCCGTGCCTTGATAACGTTGGGCGACCCCAAACTGCAAGTGAAGATTTTCGAGGAGATACTCGAGCAAGGATATTCCGTGCGCAAGGTAGAGGAAATCGTGAAATCATTGAACGAAGGGGAAACCGTGAAAAGCGGCGGTCGTAAGATTGCTCCCAAACGCGCCAAACTGCCCGAAGAGTTCAATATGCTGAAGCAGCAGCTTTCCAGCTTCTTCAGCACCAAAGTACAACTGACCTGCTCCGAAAAAGGGAAAGGAAAAATCAGTATCCCGTTCGGTAACGAAGAAGAATTGGAACGTATCATCGGTATTCTCGATACGCTGAAAAATAAATGACGAAGAAGAGAAGAATATATCAAATCGGTATCGCCCTGCTGCTTTGCTTTATGCAGACGGCAGGGATTGCTATGTATGGTCAGAACCGTCCGCGCGCCGCCGCCAAAAGGATACACAGGCTGCAGGCGGACTCCCTCAACGCCATACGGCAAGCTGCCCGGATACCGTCCGACAGCCTGGGTCTGACAATGGACGAACCGGTGCTTCACCAGGCCGTTACCTCGGCGGACAGCATCGCCACCGCCGACAGCATTGCGGCCGAGAACAAGAAAAAGTTATTGGAAATGACCTCCGCTCCCGCCTTGGAAGAACCGGAAGCGCCGACAGACAGTCTGAAAAGAGAAATCAACCCAAAGGTGTGGGTTCCCAACCCTACGAAGGCAACCTGGCTGGCGCTCGTGATTCCCGGCGGCGGACAAATCTACAACCGTAAATACTGGAAACTGCCTATATTCTACGGCGGTTTCGCCGGATGCGCCTATGCATTGACGTGGAACGGAAAAATGTATAAGGACTACTCCACCGCATACAAAGACGCGATGAACGGCAACATGCAGTCCAGCAGCATCACCGACCTGCTGCCCCCCGGATACACGGTTTCCGAAACCCAGCTGAAGGAATTGCTGCGCAAGCGAAAAGACACCTATCGCAGATACCGGGATTTAAGTATCTTCGCCTTTATCGGAGTATATCTGCTATCCGTCATCGACGCCTATGTGGACGCCGAGCTGTCCAATTTCGACATCACTCCCGACCTCAGCATGAAGGTGGAGCCGACTGTCATCAACAATCAGATAAGCAACCCGTCCAACCGTTCCGTAGGATTGCAATGCAGTTTCCGATTTTAAAAACAAATAAAACAGATTTATCCATGACAAATAAACCTACATACATGAAAAGAATAATCATAGGTTCCTCACTGCTGTTCAGTGTATTGCTTGCGGCTCCGCAAGCGTATGCCCAGGAAAGCGTAGACGTCATCATCCGTGAAAACGGAACGGAGCGCCGGGAAGTTATCGACCTGCCCAAGAGCATGACTTACCCCGTAGACAGCCTGCTCAACGACTGGAAAGCAAAAAACTATATAGATTTGGGAAAGGATTGCAGCACTTCTACCGTCAATCCGGAATTCAGCGACTCTGTATATATCGACCGGCTTTCACGTATGCCGACCGTCATGGAGATGCCTTACAACGAGATTGTTCGCAAATTCATCGACATGTACGCCGGACGCCTCCGCAACCAGGTGGCTTTCATGCTGAGCGCCTGCAATTTCTATATGCCTATTTTTGAAGAAGCGCTCGATACATACGGTCTGCCGCTGGAGCTCAAGTATCTGCCGATTATCGAGTCGGCTCTCAACCCTTCGGCCGTATCCCGTGCAGGAGCCTCCGGCTTATGGCAGTTCATGCTGAACACGGGCAAGATATACGGCCTGGAAAGCAACAGCCTTGTGGACGAGCGCCGCGATCCGATTAAAGCGACTTGGGCCGCCGCACGTTATCTGAAGGATATGTACGCCATTTATCAGGACTGGAATCTGGTAATCGCCGCTTACAACTGCGGTCCCGGAACAATCAACAAAGCCATCCGTCGCGCGGGCGGCAAAACGGATTATTGGGAAATATACAATTACCTGCCCAAAGAGACACGGGGATACGTACCTGCCTTTATAGCCGCCAACTACGTAATGACGTACTACTGCAAGCACAATATCTGCCCGATGGAAACCAATATTCCGGATGCCACAGATACCGTACAGGTGAACCGCAACCTGCACTTTGAGCAAATCGCGGATGTTTGCGGCATCGGAATGGATGAGCTCAAGAGCCTGAATCCCCAGTACAAAAAGAACATCATCCCGGGAGACAGCAAACCTCAGACACTCCGTTTACCGATAAACTCCATTAGTACTTTTATTGACAAACAAGACACGATTTATACCCATCGCAGCGCAGAGTTGTTTAAAAACCGCAGAACCGTTTCCGTGGCCGATACCCGCAGCAAAGCACGCGGCAGCAAAGGAAAAAGTTCTTCACAAGGCGATGTAACCTACCACAGGATACGCAACGGAGAAACCCTGTCGACTATCGCCCGTAAATATGGCGTCACCGTCAATCAGATAAAAAGCTGGAATGGATTGAGAAGCACAAAAATTAACGCAGGAAAGAGACTGAAGATTTACAAATAAAGACATAAATGCTTGTCCGGTGTTGAAAATTGCTTATTTTTGCAAAAAGTGAAGAAGAAAGGAGAAACAGTATATGGAAGAGAGTGTAAGCCAGAAGGAGAAAGAGAAAGCCGAAGAAGAAATGATTGAACAGGCATTCCAGGAACTGTTGAACGACTATTTGGCAACCAAGCACCGCAAGCGTGTCGAAATAATAACCAAAGCATTCAATTTTGCCAATCAGGCGCATAAAGGAATCAAACGCCGTTCGGGCGAGCCTTATATCATGCACCCCATCGCCGTTGCCAAGATTGTGTGCAATGAGATAGGTTTGGGGTCGACTTCCATTTGCTCCGCCCTGTTGCACGACGTAGTGGAAGACACCGATTACACGGTTGAAGATATTGAAAACATTTTCGGCCCTAAGATTGCCCAAATCGTAGACGGGCTGACCAAAATCTCAGGCGGTATCTTCGGTGACCGCGCCTCGGCGCAAGCAGAGAACTTCAAGAAGTTGCTGCTCACCATGTCCGATGATATTCGCGTTATCCTTATCAAAATAGCCGACCGGCTGCATAATATGCGTACGCTCGGTTCCATGCTGCCCAACAAGCAGTTCAAGATAGCCGGTGAAACCTTGTATATCTATGCGCCGCTGGCCAACCGGTTAGGCTTATACAAGATAAAGACGGAGTTGGAAAACCTGAGTTTCAGGTACGAACATCCGGAAGAGTACCGCGAAATTGAAGAAAAGCTGGCGGCAACAGCCGTAGAGCGCGACAAAGTATTCAAAGAATTCACCGCTCCGATACGCGCCCAACTGGATAAGATGGGATTGAAATACCGCATTCTCGCCCGCGTAAAATCCATTTACTCTATTTGGAACAAGATGCAGACCAAGCACGTGCCGTTCGAGGAAATCTATGACCTGCTGGCCGTACGCATCATCTTCGAACCCCGCAATATGGAAGAGGAGCTGAACGACTGCTTCGACATATACGTGTCCATATCCAAAATATACAAACCGCATCCCGACCGTCTGCGCGACTGGGTGAGCCACCCGAAAGCCAATGGTTATCAGGCCTTGCACGTCACCCTTATGGGGAATAACGGACAATGGATTGAAGTCCAGATTCGCAGCGAGCGTATGAACGACGTTGCGGAGCAAGGCTTCGCCGCCCATTGGAAATACAAAGAAGGCGGTGGCAGTGAGGATGAGGGCGAGCTGGATAAATGGTTGCGTACCATCAAGGAGATACTCGACGACCCCCAACCGGACGCCATTGATTTTCTGGATACCATCAAGCTGAATCTGTTTGCTTCGGAAATTTTCGTATTTACTCCGAAAGGCGAAATCAAGACCATGCCGCAGAACTCGACAGCATTGGATTTCGCTTTTTCCCTGCACACAGACATCGGCAGCCACTGCATCGGCGCGAAAGTAAATCACAAACTCGTTCCTCTCAGCCATAAGTTGCAGAGCGGCGACCAGGTGGAGATTCTGACCTCCAAATCGCAGCGCGTACAACCGGAATGGGAAGCTTATGCCACTACCGCCCGTGCCCGCGCCAAGATTGCATCCATCCTGCGCAAGGAAGCGAAAGCTCATCAGAAAGAGGGTGAAATAATGCTTGCCGACTTCTTCAAGAATGAGGATATACGCATGGATGATGCAGCTTTAGACAAGCTCACCCGTCTGCACAATTTCCATACCCGCGACGAACTGTTCGTTGCCGTCGGCGGCAAAAAGCTCGTATTGGGCGATGCTGACAGAAACGCCTTCAAAGAAAAGCAGAGTACCAACTGGAAGAAGTTCCTGACTTTCTCCTTCGGTAACAAAGATAACAAAGACACAAAGGAGCAGCCGTCCGAAGATAAAGCTCCGCAAGAAAAAATCAATACCAAACAGATATTGAAACTTACGGAGGAAACCATCCAGAAGAACTATATCATGGCGGATTGCTGTCATCCCATTCCCGGCGACGATGTACTGGGATATATAGACGAGCAGAACCGGATAATCATTCACAAGCGCCAATGTCCGGTAGCCGCACGCCTCAAGAGCAGTTACGGCAACCGCATCATTGCAACCGAATGGGATACTCACAAGGAGTTGTCATTCCTTGTGACGATTTATCTGAAAGGTATCGATAGCATGGGACTGCTGAACGAAGTTACACAGGTCATCTCCCGCCAACTGAACGTTAATATCCGCAAGCTGACGATTGAAACGACCGACGGCATTTTTGAAGGCAAGATACAGCTTTACGTACATGACGTGGACGATGTGCGCAGCATCTGCGACAACTTGAAACTGATACAGAATATCAAGCAGGTAACGAGAATAGAGGGATAATCCTTTAAAGATTCTCTTTGATAAGATTCTCTTTCAATGCCTCTACATCTTCATAGGTAAAGGCATCGAGTGATTCTTTCATACCGATAAGTTCTTCACGGATACTTTTAAGCCGCTCTACGATTTCAAAATTCCGGAGAGTGGCTTCTTTATTGTCTTTCATCCGCTGGCGTGCGCCGGGCAACGTCATCCCACGCTCCTTAACCAGGTGATAAATCAACTTCACAGTCTCAATATCTTCCTTACGGTATTGGCGTATCCCCCGCCCGCCCTTCTTGGGATTGAGTTGCGGAAATTCCTTCTCCCAGAAACGAAGCAGCGATTCGTTGACGTCAAACATTTTGGCAACCTCGCCAATGGAGTAATACAGTTTCAGTTCTTTATCGGTATTCAGCATGACAATACTATCAATCAGTCGTTATACAATCCATTAATCAAGCACCTTACCGTGATTGGCCGCAATCTGTATCATACGGTCGTAATCTTCGGCGCTCAAATCCATAAAGTAATAGTTAACCGGATTTACTACCTGTCCTTTTACATGCACTTCGTAATGCAAGTGAGGACCTGTACTCTTGCCCGTACTGCCTACTTCACCGATAACCTCACCTCGTACCACCCGCTTACCGAGTTGCGTACGGAAACCTTGCAAGTGAGCGTACCAAGTCTGATAACCGAAGCCGTGGTCAACGATAATAATATTGCCGTAACCGGTTTCCCATCCCATTTTTACCACCTTACCATCGCCAGTGGCGTATACCTCCGTCCCCGGATGAGCCGAGAAGTCCATACCCGCATGAAATTTGGTAGTTCCGTAGATAGGGTCGATACGCGTGCCATAACCGGAAGCCGTCTTACGCAAATCCTTATTGGAAATCGGCTGAATGGCAGGTATGCAACGTAACATTTCATCATGGTTCTTGCACATCTCCACCACGTCGTCAAACGAACGGGATTGGATATAAAGCTGCTTCGTGAGCATATCCATCTTCTGAGTAGTGTTTACCACCAAATCCGAATTAGCCATATCCATCAGATGTTCGTAACGGTTTGTACCGCCGTACCCCGCCTTACGGATAGCCGACGGAACAGGGTCGGCCTGGAAAATGACGCGATATAAGTTGTCGTCACGTTGCTGTACATCCTGCAATACTCCCATCGCCTCGTCCATTCTTCGTGAAAGGACATTATACTGCGCCTGAAGCCGGCTGTTTTCTTTCCGCAGCTCTTTCTCGGAGGGTGAACCGAAAATCAGCAATAATATGATGAAACTGCCGGCTCCCAACCCCATACCGAAAAACAGCCTGCGCAATATGCTCAACGCCCGTTGCCGGACGGTAGGATAAATTCGGTCGTAAGTCTGTGTCCGCGGATTATAAATGTAGTAAACTTTGCGCATTGAGAGTAAATATTTCATTATCAATGCGACAAAAATACGAAAAACAAGCTATCTTTGCACAGTTTTTTCAAGAATTATAAGATTTATGACCGACGATTTATGATTTATCGGAAGGTGAGTCATAGAATGTGTAAGTCATAAATCACAAGCAATAAATCAGAAATCATAAATCAGAAATAAGAAGTATGTTGACTGCAAATGAAATCAGAGACTCATTCAAGAGTTTCTTCGAAAGTAAAGGTCACCAAATTGTGCCTTCGGCTCCAATGGTGATTAAAGACGATCCCACGCTGATGTTTACCAACGCGGGTATGAACCAGTTTAAAGATATTATTTTGGGTAATCACCCGGCGAAATATAAAAGAGTGGCGGACTCGCAAAAATGTCTTCGTGTCAGCGGAAAACACAATGACTTGGAAGAAGTGGGTCATGACACTTATCACCACACCATGTTCGAGATGTTGGGTAACTGGTCTTTTGGCGATTACTTCAAGAAAGAAGCTATCTCCTGGGCATGGGAGTATCTGGTAGACGTGCTGAAGCTGGATCCGAAAGACCTCTATGCAACCGTGTTCGAAGGCAGTCCCGAAGAAGGTCTGGAGCGTGACAACGAGGCCGCTTCTTACTGGGAACAATTCTTGCCGAAAGACCATATCCTCAATGGAAATAAGCATGATAACTTCTGGGAAATGGGTGATACAGGCCCTTGCGGTCCGTGTTCCGAAATCCATGTGGATTCACGTTCGGAAGAAGAGAAAGCCAAAGTTCCCGGATCGCAATTGGTGAATAAAGACCATCCGCAAGTTATCGAAATCTGGAATCTCGTATTCATGCAGTTCAACCGTAAAGCGGACGGCAGCCTTGAAGGACTTCCCGCCAAGGTTATCGATACCGGTATGGGCTTCGAGCGTCTGGTACGTACATTGCAAGGCAAGACTTCCAACTATGACACCGATGTTTTCCAACCGATGTTGAAAGCAATCGGCGACATGTCAGGAACCGCATACGGCAAAAATGAGCAACAGGATATCGCCATGCGCGTAATCGCCGACCATATCCGTACGATTGCCTTCTCTATTACTGACGGCCAGTTGCCGAGCAATGCCAAGGCCGGTTATGTAATCCGACGTATTCTTCGCCGTGCGGTGCGTTACGGTTACACATTCCTCGGGCAGAAACAGGCGTTCATGTACAAGTTATTGCCTGTACTGATTGAAAATATGGGTGGTGCATATCCTGAACTGAACGCACAAAAAGAACTGATAGCCAAAGTTATCAAAGAAGAAGAAGATTCTTTCCTTCGTACTTTGGAAACCGGTATACGTCTGCTGGATAAGACCATGGCGGATGCCAAAGCAGCCGGTAAGACTGAAATCAGCGGTAAAGACGCCTTTACGCTTTATGATACATTCGGTTTCCCGCTCGACCTTACGGAGCTTATTCTCCGCGAAAACGGTATGACAGCCGACATCAAAGAATTTGACGCCGAGATGCAGCAGCAAAAGCAACGCGCACGTAATGCAGCAGCCGTGGAAACCGGAGACTGGATTACATTGCAGGAAGGTACAACCGAATTCGTAGGCTACGACTATACGGAATACGAAACATCCATTCTGCGTTACCGACAGATAAAGCAGAAAAACCAGACATTGTACCAGATTGTATTGGACAAAACCCCGTTCTATGCCGAAAGTGGCGGTCAGGTAGGTGATACCGGTGTATTGGTGAACGAATTCGAAACAATCGAAGTCATTGACACAAAGAAGGAAAACAATCTTCCTATCCATATTACCAAGAAGCTTCCCGAACATTTGGAAGCTCCGCTCATGGCATGTGTAGACACGGACAAACGCGCCGCTTGCGCCGCCAACCACTCTGCCACTCACTTGCTGGATGCAGCGTTGCGCGAAGTGCTGGGCGAGCACGTTGAACAGAAAGGTTCTTTAGTTAGTCCGGAATCCTTACGTTTCGACTTCTCTCACTTCCAGAAAGTAACGGACGAAGAAATCCGCCGGGTAGAGCATATTGTAAATGCCAAGATACGCGCCAATATTCCTTTGAAAGAATATCGCAACATTCCTATTGAAGAAGCCAAGGAACTGGGAGCTATCGCTTTATTCGGTGAGAAGTACGGTGACCATGTACGCGTTATCCAATTCAGTTCTTCCATCGAATTCTGTGGTGGTACGCACGTAGCCGCTACCGGAAACATCGGAATGATAAAGATCGTATCCGAAAGTTCCGTTGCAGCCGGTGTCCGCCGTATCGAAGCCTATACCGGAGCCCGTGTAGAAGAAATGCTCGATACGTTCCAGGATACCATGCGCGATTTGAAAGCGCTCTTCAACAACGCTCCCGACTTGTCCGGCGCAATCCGCAAATACATCGAGGAAAATGCAGGTTTGAAGAAACAGGTGGAAGACTTTATGAAAGAGAAAGAAGCGCAACTGAAAGAGAAACTTTTACAGAACATTCAGGAAATAAACGGTGTGAAAGTAATCAAATTCTGTGCAGCCATGATACCTGCCGATGCAGTCAAGAATATCGCTTTCCAACTGCGCGGGGAAATTACAGAAAACCTCTTTTTCGTTGCAGGAACAGTATTTGAAGGAAAACCGATGTTGACAGTAATGCTGAGCGACAATTTGGTGGCCGGTGGCCTGAAAGCCGGTAATCTGGTGAAAGAAGCCGCCAAACTGATACAAGGCGGCGGTGGCGGTCAACCTCACTTTGCAACTGCCGGCGGTAAGAACCCCGACGGGCTGAATGCAGCAGTTGAGAAAGTGATAGAACTGGCAAATATCTAAACGATTATTCCAATCACCATAAAGTAGAAACCCCGTCTCGGCTTCCTTTGCCAAGACGGGGTTTCTTTTATTTATCCAATCTGTTCCTGCGGATAATTTACTAAATATAACGTCCCCGTAGCACGGGTAAAGGCTGTATACAGCCAACGGAAATAATCGGGTGTCAGATACTCGTCCGTCATATATCCCTGATCAAGAAAAACGTTCTTCCACTGCCCGCCCTGCGCTTTATGGCAAGTCACGGCATAAGCGTACTTCACCTGCAAAGCGTTATAGAAAGGATCGGCTTTCATCTTTTTCATCCGTTCACGTTTCGTCGTTATATCAGCATAGTCCTCCAGAACAGTATAGAAAAGCCTGTCGTTATCTGCTTTAGGCAACGCGGGGACGTCGCTATGCAAAGTATCCAGCAAGAGATTCACCTCTAACTCAAAATCATTATAATCAGGAAATGCCAAAGTCACATCGGCAAAGCGAAAACCATACAACTCACGGGTGCGGCGTACCCGGCGTACTATGGCGGTTTCACCATTGGCTATGAAATCGGGAATTTGCGCAACAGCTTCTTTCTTCTCGCCATTGCGCAACATATCCGTTTGAAGCTGTTCCGTCCAAAAATAATTATTTTTCGCAACCATCAGCAAGTCTCCCGTATTCAGTTCATCCTCCCTCCAAAGAATCTGGGCACGAATACCGTTATTATAAATATTCGCCCGTTTATTGGAACGGCATATCACAATGGTTTCATCCAATCCGTCATGGTCATAGCATGTTTCAAGCCTATCTATCAACTCATTACCGGGTAATGCCTTTATGTCCGCAAAGCCCGTTATCTTTATTTTCGGTAACGCTTCACAAGTATCTTCGGCTATCAGTTGCCGTAAACGGGTTGCATTCCACAATATACCCGATTGCTGTTCCTGACGGACGACTTGAGTTAAATCCACTTCCTGTACTTCCAGCCCATATCCTTTCAAAGCATCGGCAAAAAGTGCAGGACTTTGTTCCTCTCCTACCGGCGGAAGCTGCGCCGTATCGCCCATCAGTAAAAGACGGCACCCCGTACCGGAATAAACAAACTGTACCAAATCATCCAGCAAACGTCCCGTTCCGAATGAAGTTCCCGACAGGCCTTCATTGGAAATCATCGACGCCTCATCCACAATATATAACGTGTGAATTGTCAAATTATCGTTCACAGAAAAATTACTTGTCTCGTTAGAGAATGATTGCTGTCTATATATTTTTTTATGAATTGTAAACGCCGGATGTCCCGCATAAGCAGAAAATACTTTCGCCGCCCGCCCCGTCGGAGCCAGCAATATCACTTTTTGCTGCAACTTATCCAACGTCTTGACCAAAGCGCCTACCAACGACGTTTTACCCGTTCCGGCATAACCACGAAGCAGAAAAACCGCCTCGCTGCGTGGCGACAAAAGGAACTCCGACAAAGATTTTATTGCAATTTCCTGCTCCGAAGTTGGTTGATAAGGAAAATTTTCCTTAATTTGCCTTTCTAAATAGTTATTTATCATTTTTGTAATAGAAAAAAGTAACGGGAACTATCGTTTTTAAATTTATTTCTTTTATTTTTGCGGTGCGAATATAACAACTAAAAAACATATTTATCATGAAAACAGTATTTAATATCGTTTTAGGCTTATGTGCTCTGGTCTTAGTTTATATCTGCTATGCCAGTATCATGGGTCCTATAAACTTTGAAGAAGCCAAAAAGCACAGAGACGCAGCAGTTATCGCACGTCTGATCGACATCCGTAAAGCACAGTTGGAATATCGTGGTTTGCACGACCAACAATATACCGCCAGCTTCGATACGCTGATTGACTTCGTAAAGAATCAGAAACTTCCGTTCATCTTCAAACAAGGAGAATTGGATGACAAACAGTTGGAAGACGGTTTGACTGAAAAGAAAGCTATCAACATCATCAATAAAGCCAAGAAGACCGGTAACTATTCAGAAGTAAAGAAATGGGGATTGGAAAACTTCAAACGTGATACCATGTGGGTAGCCGTATTGGATACTATCTTCCCGAAAGGCTTCAACGCAGATTCTATGAGATATGTTCCTTTCGGAAACGGTGCGCAGTTTGAAATGGCTATCCGCAACGATACAGCCAAATCAGGTGCTCCTTTCTGTCTGCTCGAAGTTAAGACTCCGTACGATGTATATCTGAATGGTTTGGACAAGCAGGAAATCGCTAACTTGAAAGACCTTCAAACTAAGTTGGGTAAATACTCAGGTTTGATGATCGGTAGCTTGGAAACAGCTAACAATAACGCCGGTAACTGGGAATAATCCACCGACAATACGTATGATAGAAACAACTGATTTTAGTAAATCGGAACAATATACCTTATCCATCCGTCTCAGTACGGATGGATTTTCTTTTTCTATATTCAACCCTCTCGGCGACGGTGAAGTTTCTTTCTATGAGCGTGAGGTAGACGATTCTTTATCTCTCACCGCCAACCTGAAACAAACTTTCCGGGAAGTGGAATGGCTGAACTTCGCTTTCCGCCGTGTCAATGTGCTCATGGCAAACAAGCGCTTCACATTCATTCCTTTAGAGTTTTTTGAGGATGAACAGGTAGAAACCGTATTCTATCATAATCACCCCAAGCAGGAAAACGAACTGGTACAATATAATATTTTGCACAAAAACAATATAGTCGTACTGTTCGGTATGGATAAAAGTACTTGTTCACTTTTACGGGAACAATATCCGAACATCCGTTTCTATTCTCAAGCAAGTCCGTTTATAGAATACTTTGCGACTAAAAGCCGGCTGGGTAACTGCCGGAAAATGTATGTACATCTACGTAAAGAAGCAGTAGACATATACACCTACGAACGTGGCCGGTTGACATTCGCCAACGCTTTTGCGTGCAAGGAAGCCAACGACCGTATCTACTACATCCTCTATATATGGAAACAACTCGGCATGGAACAGGAACGCGACGAACTTCACCTTACCGGCGAACTGTCCGACAAAGAGCAACTGCTACCCGAACTGAGAAAATTCATCCGACAGGTATTCATCATGAACCCTGCCACTAATCTTGACCTGCAAGCCATTAACCTATGCGAGTAATCAGCGGAATATATAAAAGAAGACGCTTTGATGTGCCTCATACATTCAAAGCACGCCCGACTACGGATTTTGCCAAAGAAAACCTGTTCAACGTACTATCCAACTATCTCGACTTTGAGGAGGGTGTACGTGCCCTTGACCTGTTTGCCGGTACAGGCAGTATCAGCATAGAACTTGTGTCCAGAGGTTGCGACCAGGTTATCAGTATAGAAAGAGACCGTGACCATTACGCCTTTATCTGTAAAGTGATGCAAGAACTGAAAACCGACAAATGTCTACCCGTCCGCGGTGATGTATTCAAATACATACGAGGCGGCCGAGAGCAGTTCGACTTCATCTTTGCCGACCCGCCTTACGAGCTAAAAGGACTTGAAACTCTACCTGACCTGATTTTTGAAAATAACCTTTTAAAAGAAGACGGTCTGTTTGTTCTGGAACATGGAAAAAGCAATAATTTTGAAAGCCATCCTCATTTTGTAGAAAGAAGAGTATACGGTAGCGTAAACTTCTCCTTTTTTAAGTTGAGAGTTGATAGCTGAAAGGTGAAAGTTTCACTGTGTGGCAAACTCTCAACTTTCAACTATAAAAGTGGTGCCAGCAAACGCACCACACTCTCTGCCGCCTTACGATACCACGGTCGTTTTTCCCAGTTCTTGGAGAATACTTGTACACACTCCCGTTGATCCTGCAGAAATATCTCACGCATCTGGAGAGCCGTTTCAGTATCGTATATAAATGCATTCACTTCAAAGTTATGTTCAAAACTGCGGAAGTCCACATTTGTAGAGCCTACAGTAGATAATTCATCATCCGAAACCATCAATTTGGAGTGCAGAAATCCTTTTTTATAGAAATAAACTTTCACTCCCGCCCGTAATGCTTCTGCCAAATAAGAACAAGAGCCTAAATGCGTCAGCCTGTTATCTGCACGGTAAGGGAGCATCAAACGCACATCAACTCCTGCTAAAGCCGCTGTCTGCATTGCTACGGCAACGGCCTCCGTCGGCAGGAAATAAGGAGTTTGTATGTAGAAATATTTTCGTGCACCGGTTATCGCCATGACAAGTCCCTGCATAATCTCTTTCCAAGGGCCTATCGGTTCGCTTGTTACAATCTGCGCCAACGAGGTTCCGCAATTATCGACTTTTGGAAAATAGCGGGCGGACGTTATCAAAGTACGATCTACAAAATACCAGTCGAGCAAAAATGCCGTCTGCAAGCCGTGCACAGCTTTACCATCCAGCAAAATATGAGTATCACGCCAGATACCCCAAGAGAATCCGCGCATATAACGCTCTGCCAAATTCATTCCGCCGACAAATCCGATACGCCCGTCAATGACCACAATCTTACGGTGATTACGATAGTTCACCTTACTGGTAAACAATGGAAAACGAACCTTCAAAAAGCTACGCACTTCCACGCCCGCCTCACGCATCTGATCATAAAAACGGTGGGGAACATGCCAGCATCCCACATCATCATAAATAACACGTACCTCTACCCCCTGTCTTGCCTTATCTACCAATACATCTCGCACCATACGCCCGATGGCATCATCCTCAAAAATATAGAACTCCATGTGGATATGTTTCGTAGCCTTCTGCAACTCGCGCAACAAGGACTGGAGCATGGAAAGCCCTCTCGTATAGACTTCCACACGGTTTCCGTCAAAAGGAAATGCTTGGTTAGTATTACGGAACAGGGCGATGAGACGGCTGTAATTCATCGGAAGTACACACGAATTCTGGGCAAGATATTCCGCCATCGGCTTCTTCAGCAAACGGTTGTAGCTCTTCTTCCCGATGACACGTACACGCCGTTGACTACGACCGAAGAAGAAGTAAAGCACAAGCCCCGCTAATGGCAGAAACATTAATATCAATATCCACGCCATCGTCTTTACCGGATTTCGGTTGTCGAGGATGATGACCGTAATTGTTCCGATAATTGCACCAAAATAGATTATATCAAATGCTACTGTGGCAATCAGGCTGGCTATGAGGTTCCAATCAAACATACATTTGTCATAAAGAGTAAAACAAATGTATAAAAAACAAAGGGATTTTTACGACCTATTACATTGATTAACATTAAAACGGACGACGCCCACCGCCAAATCCGCCCCGATGTCCTCCCGGATGGCCGCCAGGGCCGCCAAACCCTCTTCGCCCCTGCATGCTTTCGCGAGCAGCCTTACTGCCAAAGATATTCAAGCGATAAATAAAGTGCAGCATACAATAGCTGTTGATACCGTTATAAGAAGATACCGAACGTGCATCTGCCGTCAACGAACGACTGATATTACTCTGCTGTTTCAGTATATCGTACATCTCAAAACTTACAGTAGCCGCACCTTTCAGGAAAGACTGCGAAAGTTGGGCATTCCAAATCAATTCGTTACGGTTCATGCTGCTATCCGTATAGCCGCGACGGCTCTGATTGGTAATATTGGTAGAAAGCGTCATCTTCCAGGGCATCGTTATATTAGTCAAAGCACCGTAAGAGAAGGTATAAGGTTCTTGATTATTCTCCGGACGCAATTTGCTGCGCTCGGCCGTATAAGAAATAGAACCGTTCAGTCCAAATTCAAACCAATCGTTACGATAAGCTCCGTTCAACCGTTCACTCAGCGTTAATCCGGTAGTGGTATTCTTATCGTCCACCTTTGTATCCTTATTGTATAGGAAAGCTACATTATTGGCATAATTGATATTCGAGAAAGAATTTATCGTAAACTTCTTATTCTTCAATGCCGTATTGAATCCAAACATGCCGAAAGCGTTCCAATTACCATTGATATTCTTCGGAGTGGTAGTTCGCCCACCGGTTTGCTCATTATATATCGTACTGTTGCTGATACTATTCTGAGTCGTCGAGAAGCTGACATGTGTCATCATACCACGCTGCAGTTCTGCGTTATATGTATTATAAAACAAACGCATATTATGCGTAAACGCAGGTTTCAGGCCGGGATTACCCACTTTGATGTTCAGTGGATTTGAATTATCGGCAATCGGCAATAAGTTCTCCATACTCGGCTGACTGCTACGCCCACGATACATGAAACGTAACTGGCTCACTTTGGAGAAACGGTAGCGAAAATCAATATTCGGAGCAAAGTTAAATACGTTACGTGTCGTATCAATCATATAATCACCACGTTTGTAGGACAGTACCGAATGTTGCGGCTGGAAAGACATTCCCGCGCTCAACTGATACTTTTCACGGATGAAACGCAACGATACAGACGCATCATGATTATAGTACCTATACTCTGCATATTTGCCCAAACTATCCACCGGATGCGTTTCATATCCTGCAGGTAATGGTCCGTTAATATCCCATTCGGGAAAGCTCAACATATCAAACGTAGTCTTATCGCTCTCACTATACTTATACTGGAACTGATAACTGAACTGTAAAAAAGCAGCCCGTGCAATCGGCTCGCTGTATGTAATTTGGGCGCTATAATTATAATTGCGGGTGGGAGTCGTAATGTATTGGTTACGATACAGGATGGAGTCACCTCCCAATGCATTCAATATCTGATAGTAACGAGTTTCTGACTGCGTATATTGGTCATTATCATTATCCCCGTAACCAAAACGTCCGCGAAAAGTAACATTACGTCCTCTGTCATTAAGTTTCCTGTTCAGCTGCAAAGTAGCCGCTGTAGAGATACTCTTACTTTTACTTAAAGAAGCGTCGTTCGTAGCATTGACACGAATATCTTCCAAAGGATCATCTGTCATCTGGTCGAAATTGAGGAAATCGTTCGGGTTGGCAACCAAACTATACGGGTCGATATTGAATGTTCCCGACTCCGATCCGGAAGCATTATTCGTTTTACCATAAGAGAAGTTCGGACGGAAAATAATATTGGTCATTGAATCCGGCTTCCACTCCAAACGGAAATCAGCATTAAAGTCTATATTCTTGTTCCTATTGACGGAATTGGAGTTTGAATACGAGTTTCCGTTCTGCAGGAAACGTTCGGAAGAGTTGGTACTGATAATATCCGCGCCTCTATAATTATATCGGGCGCTGCCGCCAACTTCCAGTTTGGATGTTTCCGTAGCGAAATTCGCACCCAACGTTTTAGTAGCCACCAAACCGTTATTTCTGCGCCAACGCGGACCACCGCCACCGCCCGAGAAGCCTTGGTCATTGACATTATTCGCCGAACCGATCAAGGAGAACTGCGTTTTATCCACAAAATGATTCACCATCATACGAGCCATATAGCGGTCTTCCGTACCATAAGCAACATCCGCATTACCAAACCAGCCCCTGTTCATGCCTTTCTTCACAGTGAGGTCAAGCACCGTTTCCTCTTCACCGTCGTCTATACCGGTGATACGTGCCAGGTCTGATTTCTTATCGTAGGTTTTCAGTTTATCAATCATATCGACGGGCAAATTCTTCAATCCGGTTTTTACATCACCGCCAAAGAATTCTTTGCCATCTACCATAATTTTCTTCAACTCCTTACCATTAATCTTCACGTTACCGTCGTCATCAATTTCGGCACCGGGAAGTTTCTTCACCAATTCTTCCAGCATCGCGCCTTCCGGAGTACGGTAAGCGGTAGAATTATACATTAATGTATCTTCCACCACTTGTACTTGCGGCGCTTCGGCGGTTATCACGGCTTCAGCGAGCATAATGGCATCCGTTTCGAGCGTTACCGTACCGACATTCTTATTCAGTACATTGGCATACAGATGCAAAGGGATAAATTTATTCTTAAAACCGATATAGGAAACTTTCAATACATACTTCCCGGCATTCACCTTCGGCAAGGTAAAATAGCCATTTCCTGTAGTAGCGACACCGGCAGCATAGGCGCTGTCCGGCAATGAAAGTAACTGAATAGTAGCTTGTACCGCAGGTTCGTTCGTATCCTCAACCACACGACCGGAGACGGTAATGTTTTTTGTTTGTGAAAAAGCGGATAATGCCGTTGCCAGCAACAACATTGCTCCGGTGATAATTCTTTTCATGCCCTGTCTTCTAAATGATCAACAATGTTTATTTGTAACTGCTTCATTTGACAAACTTACGGACAAAAGGTTTAATGCCTAACAGATTGATTTTATTTAATTATCGATTATTCCGCTTAAATAACCGGTCAACAGTCGCTTTCTTTATACCAAATTCAAGACAAAGAACATTTATAATCAGGAATATCAAGAAAGAAGAGGAGTCTACAGACATCAAATCACCTTGTGCCACACGATAAAGCATGTTACCAAAGATGAAAAACACCGTCAAGAACATAGCGTTCCGCGTAGCTTTGTTACGTATTGCCTCCACCTCTTTACATTCATTTTTTGTCAAAGCGAATATTATCATCAATGCCCCCAACATCATCAAAAGTTTGGAACATTCCTTATAAAACAACAAATTAGCATCCGTTACCCTGCCCATCATCACCATTAAGAACGGCAGAAACAAAGCGAGCGCAATTATACAATATCCAAGCGGACGACAATATACGGGAAGTAAAGCTTTCATTTGGATTTCAAAATTATGGTTTCAGATTTATTTTCGTGAGACAAAGGTAGCATTTATTGTCGAAAGAATTATCTTTGTCCCGCAATAAATCATAAATCTGCAATTTTCTCATGAGTAAACAAGAAGTAATCCTTTGCGAAAAACTCGAAAGCAGTCTGACGCATGCCATTGAGAAGTGTCCTCACGATAAGCTCTTCATCCTTACCGACGAACATACCCACCGTCTTTGTTTGCCGCAACTGCAAAGTATTCCCGCACTGCAAGATGCTGCCGAAATCATTATCGGAGCAGAAGATATGCATAAGAATCTGGAAACACTGGCTTCGGTGTGGCAGGCTTTAAGCGAGCAAGGAGCTACCCGCCACTCACTATTAATAAATTTGGGCGGCGGTATGGTAACCGATCTCGGCGGTTTTGCCGCTTCCACCTTTAAGCGAGGAATAGCTTATATCAATATCCCCACGACCTTGCTTGCTATGGTAGATGCATCGGTAGGCGGAAAAACAGGTATTAATTTCAACGGATTGAAAAACGAAATCGGAGTTTTTGCACCTGCCGCCAGCGTATTGTTGGAAACCGAATTCTTACGTAGTCTCGATTCCCATAATTTCTTCTCCGGTTACGCCGAAATGCTGAAACATGGTCTAATCAGCACTCCCGAACATTTAACAGAATTATTATCTTTCGATACGGAAAACATAAACTATACTGCTCTCAAAGCAATGGTAGGCCGTTCTGTTCAAGTGAAAGAAGATATTGTAGAACAAGACCCCCAAGAACATGGTATACGTAAAGCGCTTAACCTCGGCCATACCGTAGGGCATGCTTTCGAGAGCCTTGCCTTGGCAGAGAACCGTCCGGTACTCCATGGTTATGCCGTAGCGTGGGGAATAGTATGCGAACTTTATCTTTCGCATATACAAACGGGCTTCCCTAAAGAAAAGATGCGTCAAACCATTCAGTTTATCAAGGAGAATTACGGAGCCTTTGCTTTTAACTGCAAACAATATGACCGCTTGTATGAACTGATGCAGCATGACAAGAAAAATACCGCCGGCATCATTAACTTCACACTGCTTAAAGAAGTCGGGGATATTTGTTTGAATCAAACGGCAGACAAAGAAACAATATTCGAGGTATTCGACTTTTATCGGGAATGTATGGGTGTATAAGCTCCTTATTAGCATAAAGAATATAAAGAAGTTACAAAATAAAGGAGCAAAAAGTTAAGGAATTATTTGCTATTTCAAAATAAAGCCGTACTTTTGCATCCGCAATTCGGGGTGTAGCTCAGCCCGGTTAGAGTACGCGTCTGGGGGGCGTGTGGTCGCTGGTTCGAATCCAGTCACCCCGACTGGTAATTATCAAGGAGTTAAGTCAATGGCTTAGCTCCTTTTTCTTTATAGCGATTACATTTTTATTAAATTTTTCGGCTTCAAAAAGAAATATAAGCAATACCAATCCATAAATTCCTATCTTTGCTTTCAAATTCACCCTTAATAGTTTCAATACAATCCTTAACATTAGCCTATGTTCGAATTTATAAAGAAATACAGCAACGGTTCCTTCTCTTTCGGCATTGAAGATAATCTGAAAGCAAAGTGCATGGAAATCCAATATGAAAATATAGACAAGTGTTGCGGCGTATATATCGTATATGGCTATCCCAAAGATAAAGGCGATAAAGAAATCGTTTACATAGGCAGTTCCGGCCACTTTGAAGACAACCGTCTCATCCCCCGCAAGGGCGGACTGCGAAGGAGACTTTACGGGCGGCAGAAGGATGATTTATCGGGCGAACTTGTCTTTAGAAGTATATTATGGCCTCGATTGATGCAAAGAAACTCTATCCATAAATTAGAAATATGCTGGTACGATACGGGAAAAGAGCACAATCCCTTAATTGTTGAGTTCTGTCTGATACTAACACATATTATCTGCCGCAAAAGGCTGCCTGTTTGGAATAATGAATTAAAGCTGGACGGACGTTCAAAGAACGACTTCGAACAATTTGTAAAAGAACAAAACATAACATCTTTGATTACGGCAATAAACCAATAAGTTAAATCCTTTTTTATAATACTCCGAAATCTAAATCAATGTAAACGAAAAAAGATAAACCGGGCTCCATATAGCCAATCTATAATCTCTATCCGCATTATTCCGTATTTCTTGGCATCGCCCTTCTTTGTATTTAGGCAAGAATAGTTACTTTTGCAAAATCAAAGAACAAAATTATGGGAGCAGGAAAATGGATTGGCGGTATCATCGGCTTTATGGCAGGCGGACCGCTCGGCGCATTGGCAGGATATGCACTTGGTTCGTTGATGGACCTCGGCGGTAATACAACAAGCTATACGGCAACCTACGGCAACGGACAGACAACGGAAGGCGTGTTTGCCGGACAGCGGAACAGTTTTCTCTTTTCAATGCTGGTAATGGCCTCGTACATTATACGGGCGGACGGGCGTATCATGCACAGTGAAATGGAATACGTCCGCAATTTCTTACGAACGAATTTCGGCGTGGCCGCAGTCAGCGAAGGAGAACGAATACTACTCAACCTCTTTGAGCAGCGCAAGCGTATGGATATGCAAAACCCTCTTGCATTCAAGAATACCATCCGTGACTGCGGTATGCAAATTGCCGCCAACCTGACATACGAAGAACGCTTGCAGTTGTTGGGCTTCCTCGCCAACATAGCCCGAAGCGACAACAACGTTTGTCGTGAAGAAATAGAAGCATTGAAAGAAGTGGCGACTTATATGGGACTATCCGAAAACGAAGTGGAATCCATGCTCAATTTGGGTGGCAATTCATTGGACGCGGCTTACAAAGTATTGGAAATACTCCCCACGGCAACCGATGAAGAAGTGCGTGCCGCATACCGCAAATTGGTATTAAAGCACCATCCCGACCGGGTAGCTACGCTGGGAGAAGATATCAAGCGTGCCGCCGAAGAAAAGCTACAGAACATCAACAATGCCAAAGAGATTGTGTACAAGGCAAGGGGAATGAAATAATAACCAAAGCCCACTTCATCAAAACAATACTCTTACTATAAATCCCTAATCCGATAGAAATACATTCATTATGAAAAAGATACTCGCTTACTTCGCGCTGAGTTTCACAACTCTCGCCACCTATGCAACAACTCCTCTCTGGATGCGTGACATACAAATTTCACCCGACGGGACAGAAATCGCTTTCTGTTACAAAGGAGATATCTACAAAGTTCCTGCAAAAGGCGGTACAGCCATACAACTCACTACGCAGGAGTCCTACGAATCGACCCCTGTCTGGTCACCGGACGGCAAGCAAATAGCATTTGCCAGTGACAGATACGGTAACTTCGACGTATTCGTAATGCCAGCCAACGGTGGAACAGCCCAACGCCTGACCACCCACTCGGCCGGAGAAATCCCATCCGCATTTACCCCCGACGGTAAATACATCCTCTTCTCGGCCGCCATTCAAGACCCAGCCGAAAGCGCCCTCTTTCCCCGTTCTGCCATGACTGAACTTTACAAAGTACCCGTAACCGGCGGACGTACCGAACAGGTATTGGGTACACCTGCCGAAGCAGTCTGTTTCGACAAATCGGGCGAACTGTTTTTCTATCAAGACCAAAAAGGGTTTGAAGACCAATGGCGGAAGCATCACACTTCATCCGTCACACGTGATATATGGATGTACGATGCCCGCACAGGCAAACATGCCAACCTCACCCAACGTGCCGGTGAAGACCGTAACCCCGTCCTTTCTCCGGACGGACAGGAGTTGTATTTCCTAAGCGAACGCGATGGCGGTTCATTCAACGTATACGCCTTCCCGCTGAACCGACCGGAGGCAGTGAAAGCAGTAACTTCCTTTAAAACCCACCCCGTACGTTTCCTTTCCATAAGCAACAACGGAACATTGTGCTACGGTTACGACGGCGAAATATACACACAGCAGAACAACTCGGAACCACAAAAAGTCCGAATAGAAATCACCCGTGACGACCGTCCGCAAATAGCCCGCTTGAATTATACCAGCGGAGCAACCTCGGCCACCGTCTCACCGGATGGCAAGCAAATAGCCTTCATAGCTCGTGGCGAAGTCTTTGTAACTTCGGCAGACTACGCTACCACCAAGCAAATCACCCACACCCCTGCCAACGAAAGCAGTCTGTCCTTTGCCCCCGACAATCGTACGCTGGCCTACGCCAGCGAACGTAACGGCAACTGGCAGCTCTATCTCGCCAAGATTGCCCGTAAGGAAGAACCCAACTTCCCCAATGCCACTCTTATAAAAGAGGAAGCGCTACTGCCTTCCGCCACTGTCGAGCGCACTTGCCCGCAATTCTCACCGGACGGTAAGGAATTGGCATTCATAGAAGACCGCATCCGCCTGATGGTACTCAACCTCGACACGAAGAAAGTACGCCGGATTACCGACGGTTCCACCTGGTACAGTACAGATGGCGAATTCAGTTATGCCTGGTCACCGGACGGCAAATGGTTTACCCTCGAATTTATCGGCAACAGACACGATCCGTATTCCGACATAGGTCTTGTCAGCGCGCAAGGCAATAGTCCCATCGTCAATCTGACCAATAGCGGTTACATGAGCGGTTCGCCCCGTTTTGCCCTCGACGGTAACGCGATTCTGTTCAAGACAGAACGTTACGGTATGCGCGCCCACGCCTCATGGGGCTCGCAAGACGACGCCATGCTTATTTTCCTCAATCAGGACGCTTACGACAAATACTGCCTGAGCAAAGAAGATTACGAGTTGCGCAAAGAATTGGAAGCCGAACAGAAGAAAACGCAAGACAAGGATACCGCCAAAGATAAAAAGCGCAGCAAGAAAGAAACAGAACAAGAAAAGACCGGCAATGACAAGTCTCAAGTGAAAGACATTGTCGTTGAACTGAAAAACATTGAAGACCGCATTGTACGTCTCACCCCGAATTCTTCGGATATGGGCAGCGTCATCATCTCCAAAGACGGTGAAAGCCTTTATTACTTCGCAGCCTTTGAAGACGGTTACGACCTTTGGAAAATGGATCTTCGCAAGAAAGATACCCGGCTCCTTCACAAAATGGATGCCGGCTGGGCTTCCATGGAAATGGACAAAGACGGTAAGAACCTCTTCCTGCTGGGTGGCAAAACCATGCAGAAAATGGATATGGCGTCCAATACGTTGAAACCCGTCACTTATCAGGCGCAGGTTAAAATGGATTTGGCGGCAGAACGCGAATATATGTTCGGGCATGTGTACAAACAACAGCAGAAACGTTTCTACAACACCAATATGCACGGCGTAGACTGGGATGCCATGAGCGCCGCCTATCGTAAGTTCCTGCCACACATCAACAACAACTACGACTTTGCCGAACTCTTGAGCGAATGGTTGGGCGAACTGAACGTATCGCACACCGGCGGTCGCTACTCCCCTTCCGGACAGAGCGAACCGACAGCCAGCCTGGGACTGCTTTTTGACTGGAAATACCGGGACAAAGGCATGCGTATAGCCGAAGTAATAGAAAAAGGCCCGTTTGATAACGCCACTACCAAGGTGAAACCAGGCAGTATTATCGAAAAGATTGACGGTATGGAGATTACCCCCGAGACGGATTACTATACATTAGTAAACAATAAGGCCAAAAAGAAAACCCTCGTCTCGCTCTACAACCCGCAGACCAAAGAGCGTTGGGAAGAAGTGGTAATCCCGATAAGCGGCAGTGCGCTAAACACTCTGCTCTACACCCGTTGGGTAAAACAACGCGCGGCAGATGTAGCCGAATGGTCTGGCGGCCGTTTGGGCTATGTGCATATCGAGTCGATGGGCGATGACAGCTTCCGTTCCGTTTACTCGGATATTTTGGGTAAATACAACAATTGCGAAGGCATCGTCATCGACACCCGCTTCAATGGCGGCGGCCGTCTGCACGAAGATATCGAGATTCTGTTCAGCGGCAAGAAGTACTTTACGCAGGTAATCCGCGGTCGCGAAGCTTGCGATATGCCCAGCCGCCGCTGGAACAAGCCGTCTGTCATGCTGACGTGCGAAGCCAACTATTCCAATGCGCACGGTACGCCGTGGGTATACCGCCACCGGAATATCGGCAAGCTCGTAGGCATGCCCGTTCCGGGAACTATGACCAGCGTATCGTGGGAACGCCTGCAAGACCCTTCCCTCGTTTTCGGCATTCCCGTTGTAGGCTACCGTCTGCCCGACGGCAGTTATTTGGAGAACTCCCAATTGGAACCGGATATCAAAGTCGCCAACTCGCCCGAAACCATCGTGAAAGGCGAAGACACCCAGCTCAAAGTAGCCGTAGAAGAGCTGCTGAAAGAGCTGGAATCCGTCTTATGAGACAAAAATATTCGTCCTGCGAGACAAAAATATTCATCTCACGAGATAAAAAAAATCATCCCACGAGACAAAAACAACCGTCTCGCGGGATGAAATAAACTGTTCCGTAAGCAGGAAAAAACGCTCTCTCTAATCATCCATATCGTTCAGATGTATCTCCAGCGCTTTCACCGAGATATAAATTTCGTATACTGAAATAGTCAGCGAGATAATCAGCAGTACCAAAGCAAGGCCGAAAATATAAACCGAGGCCAGATAAAGCCGGATATAAATAAAGAACATACTGACTACGCACAGCAGCAAACTCGCTATGCCCGTTACCTGCATGGCACGTGTCAGATACAGACGTTTACGCAGGTTGGCAATCTGCGCGGCGGTTACAGACGAATGGCTCTTCTGGTGCTGTTCCTTCAAAGCGCGCACAAGACCGGCATACGACAAAAAACGGTTGGTATACGCCAACATAATCAAGGATATTGCCGAAAACAGCAAAGCGGGGGTAGTCAAATCTATTTCCATAAGACGGATTTCTTTAAATCTTTAGCGGCTGCAAAGATAAATAATACTTTCTCCATCTAACTTTTTTCCTTTACCTTTGTTCCCACGAAAAGACTAATTCACCGAGCCTATGTTCACTGACCTGCTTAATTCCTCTTACTTCGCGCTTTTCCTCATCGTAGCCTTAGGCTTCATGCTGGGAAGAATCAAAATCAAAGGATTGTCGCTCGACGTTTCCGCAGTAATCTTCATCGCCCTGCTCTTCGGACATTTCGGGGTGATTATCCCTAAAGAGCTGGGAAACTTCGGGCTTGTACTATTCATATTCACCATCGGCATACAGGCCGGTCCGGGCTTCTTCGATTCCTTCCGGAGCAAAGGGAAGACACTCATTATCATCACCCTGCTGATTATTTGTTCCGCCGCTTTGACGGCGACAGGGCTGAAATATGCGTTCGACATCGACACGCCAAGCGTGGTAGGGCTGATAGCCGGCGCACTGACCAGTACTCCGGGACTTGCCGTTGCCATCGACAGCACGCATTCACCGCTGGCATCCATAGCCTACGGTATCGCCTATCCGTTCGGAGTAATCGGCGTTATCCTGTTCGTGAAGCTGCTGCCCCGCATCATGCATATCGACCTCGACCGGGAAGCCCGCCGCTTGGAAAAAGAACGCCGCGGACAATTCCCCGAACTGATTACCTGCATTTACCGCATTACGAACCCTATCGTTTTCGGACGCACCCTGATGCAAATCAATGCCCGTGCCATGACCGGCGCGGTAATCTCCCGCCACAAGCATGACGAGCAAATCTCTATCCCGACCGCACATACCGTACTCCACGAAAACGACTACATACAAGCCGTCGGCAGTGACGAAGCCCTGAATCAGCTTGCCACTCTGGTAGGCGAACGCGAAGAAGGCGAGCTCCCGCTGAGCCACACCCAGGAAATAGAGTCTCTGCTGCTCACCAAAAAGGATATGATAAACAAACAGCTGGGAGACTTGAACCTGATGAAGAACTTCGGCTGTACCGTAACGCGTGTCCGCCGAAGCGGTATCGACCTCTCCCCCTCACCCGACCTCGCCCTTAAGTTCGGCGATAAGCTGACGGTAGTCGGCGAGAAAGAAGGGCTGAAGGGTTTGGCGCGTTTGTTGGGCAATAATGCCAAGAAGCTGTCCGATACGGACTTCTTTCCAATCGCAATGGGTATCGTGCTCGGAGTGCTATTTGGCAAACTGAATATATCCTTCCCCGGAGGTTTGTCGTTCTCACCGGGATTGACAGGCGGTATACTGATAGTGGCCTTGTTCCTTAGCGCCGTAGGCAAGACAGGCCCCATCATTTGGTCTATGTCGGGTCCAGCCAACCAACTGCTGCGACAATTGGGACTGCTGCTATTCCTCGCCGAAGTAGGGACATCGGCCGGAAAGAATTTAGTAGCTACCTTTCAGGAAAGCGGCTGGCTGCTGTTCGGCGTGGGCGCAGCCATTACGTTAGTGCCCATGCTGATAGCCGTAATCGCAGGCAGGCTGTTTTTTAAAATCAGCATCCTCGATTTATTGGGAACCCTTACCGGAGGCATGACGAGTACTCCCGGCCTGGCAGCCGCCGACTCCATGACGGACAGCAATATTCCGAGTGTGGCCTATGCTACGGTGTATCCTATTGCGATGGTGTTCCTCATATTATCCATCCAAATTATTGCAACGGTGATTTAAGACGATGAGAGCCTTGGACAAAGAAACAGCCATCGCCCGCATGAACACATTCGGGCGTAGAAACACACCTTTTCTGTTCATCATCGACTATACGCAAGAGCAGTCGTACGTTGAAGCCCTCGATGAGGTAGATACGTCCGTCTGCCTCTACCGGTTCGGAGAAGCCGGTAATGCCCCCGATGCAGATGCCCGGTATACCGGAACAATAGATTGGGACTTTACTCCCCCGTCTCCAGCCGATTACCGCCGTTCTTTCGATATCGTGAAACGTAATCTGCTGGGCGGAAACAGTTATCTGACCAATCTGACGTGCAAAGTTCCGCTTCGCACTAACCTGACGCTAAAGGATGTATTTCTGCATGCTCACGCTTTGTATAAGCTTTGGCTGAAAGACCGTTTCGTCTGTTTCTCGCCCGAAATCTTTGTCCGCATGGAAGAAGGCAGGATAAAGTCCTTTCCGATGAAAGGAACGATTGATGCCGCTCTGCCCCATGCCGAATCAATATTGCTGGACGATGCCAAAGAAGCGGCGGAACACGCCACCATTGTCGATTTGATACGCAATGATATCAGTATGGTTTCCGAACACGTCACCGTAACGTCCTATCGCTATATAGACCGCCTGCAAACCAACAAAGGAGCGATTCTGCAGACAAGCTCTGAAATATGCGGCACGCTACCCCATGATTATACCGAGCGGCTCGGCGATATCCTTTTCCGGTTATTGCCTGCCGGCTCTATTACCGGCGCTCCCAAGCCGCGTACCATGCAAATCATCGACGAAGCGGAAGGCTACGAACGGGGATTCTACACCGGAGTTATGGGCTGCTACGCCAACGGCCGACTGGACAGCGCCGTCATGATACGCTTCATCGAACAAGAAAACGGGCAACTCTATTTCAAAGCCGGCGGCGGTATCACCGCCCAAAGCCGATGGGAAAGCGAATACAACGAGGTAAAACAAAAGATATATGTGCCGATTTATTGAAACCATACGTATTGACGGCGGAGTGGTTCGTAACTTAGCCTACCATGAACGGAGGCTGAACGATACCCGCACACACTTCTGGCCGGAAAGTACCGGCCTGCAATTGACCGATTTTCTGCCCCCGATTCCCGAAAACGGCAGACACAGATTGCGTATAGTCTACGGACGATGCGGTATCGAGGAAGTGACTTGTACCCCTTACATCCTACGTCCCGTCCGTTCACTGGCATTGATATCGGCAAACGACATCGGTTACACCTACAAAAGCGCCGACCGTAAAGCGCTCAACCAACTGTTTGCGCAACGCGGTTCTTGTGATGACATTCTCATTGTCCGCCAGCGCCTGCTCACCGACACCAGCATTGCCAACATCGCTCTCTTCGACGGCAAGCGGTGGTACACTCCGCAACATCCTCTGCTGAAAGGAACCAAACGAGCCGAGCTATTGGACAAAGGCATTCTTACGGAAAAGAATATACGCATGGAAGATTTGCCTTCCTACTCCACCGTCCGCCTTTTCAATGCGATGACAGACTGGGGTGAACTGGAACTTTCCGTCCGTCACCTGCAACCAATATTCTGAAAATTGCTGAAACCGGTTGCGGCATCGCAGGTCTCAAGCCTATCCGGATAACTCCGTTATTCAAAGAAACGGCAGACACTCAATATTTATCTGCCTCAACGTTTCGGAGACGTACCGAATGCGAAGTAAAGCCTAGCCCGCCTTTTGCCCAAAGCCAGCAGGATGCAACTTAACGAGCAGCCGGCACTGATGACAAAGATAATTCCCGTGGATACCAGGATATCACCGAGCCCCACCAAAGGAGAGACAATTCCGCCGGAAGCGAAACAGACAGCCCCCAATAGCGCGGAAGCCGTACCCGCATTGTCACGCTGACACTCCATCGCCAATGTTGTGGTAGACGTAAAAGTCAGCCCCATCATAAACAACAAAACCAGCAGAAGCGCTTCGTACATCCAAAAACTACATCCTGTCATAAGCGCCGTACACTCTCCGAGTGCAGCCACCGCCATGCCCACACAGCCTATCAACGTACTACTGACAGGACGCCTGAACTTCACGGATGTCGCAGCCGCACCCCCTATCGCCACCGCATTAACAGCAAAGCAGAAACTGAATACCAACGGCGAATATCCGTAATGCTGCTGCACAATAAAAGGTGAAGAGGAAATATAGGCAAACAGCACTCCTTGCGCAAACGCCATTTGCAACACATAAAACACATATTGCCTATCTTGCAGCACCACTTTAAAACTGCGGAATGTATCTCCCCACCGGCTTACCGAACGGTGCTCCTTAGGCAATGACTCCCGAAAGCAGTAACTGCCGACAAGCAACACAACGCCCAATCCCAACAGAATACCGAAGATACCCTGCCAGCCGATAGCTTCCGTAAATACTCCTCCGATAATAGGAGCCACCACCGGAGCCACTCCGTTGATAGCGCCAATAACCGCAAGCATCTTCGCCAGTTCCTTACCCGAATATTTATCTGCAGCCACCGAACGGGCGATTACAATACCGCCTGCCCCGGCTATGCCTTGTACCAGACGAAAAGCCACAAACTGATGAATATCCCGTGCAAACAGACAAAGAATGGTAGAGACGATAAACAGCCACATGGCTGCCAGTAACGGTATGCGCCTCCCATAGCGGTCGCTCAGCGGACCAAACAAGATTTGTCCTGCCGCCAACCCTATCATGCTCGTGGTAAGTCCCAACTGTACCATTGAAGAAGCGGTTTGAAAATAATCTCCCATAGCCGGAAGGCTGGGCAGATACATATCGGTGACGAATGGGCCGAAAGCAGTCAGCATACCCAGCAATACAAGTAGAAACAACTTAGAATTATCTTTTACCATACAACATATTAATTTGAGCCACAAAAGTAGTGTATTTCCATAAGTCCGGCGAGACATATTATTAAGCAATCCTGTTCATTTTAGGAACATGCTTCCATTTCCCAAAGATTTGTCTTACTTTTGCATCGGAATATAAAGCTCTCCACTACCGTAACTTAACAAATACAACTATGCGTTATACCGTTTCCGCCCCCGGCACCCCGATACACGCCGCTATTCAATTGCCGGCATCCAAGAGTATCAGTAACCGTGCGCTTATCCTGCACGCCCTTGCTCACGGCAAGCAAACGCCCTGCAATCTGAGCGATTGCGACGATACCCGTGTCATGGTGCGCGCGCTGCAAGGCAATCCCGAACATATAGACATTATGGCAGCGGGGACGGCCATGCGTTTCCTCACCGCCTATCTCAGCGTGACACCCGGCAGCCGTATCATCACCGGAACGCAACGCATGCAGCAACGTCCCATCCGTATCCTCGTAGATTCGCTGCGTTTGCTCGGAGCAAAAATCGATTACGCCGGACAAGAAGGATTCCCACCTCTGCGCATCACGGGGACGGAGTTGCAAGGCGATGAAATATCCCTTGCCGGAAACGTCAGTTCGCAATATATCTCCGCCTTGCTGATGATGGGAGCGGTGCTTCCCAACGGACTGCGCCTGCACCTTACGGGCAGTATCATCTCCCGCCCCTACATCAACCTCACGCTTCAGCTTATACACGACTTCGGCGGACGTGCCGAATGGAGTTCCGAAAACAGCATCACCGTATATCCCGGCGGTTACCGGGATGTCCCGTTCACCGTGGAGAGCGACTGGAGCGCGGCATCCTACTGGTATCAGATATTGGCGCTGAGGGGAAATGAAGAACGAAGAATGAAGGATGAAGAATCTCCGAAGGGTGATGAGCATGAAACGGTGGAGCTGCTCGGGCTGTTTCCCCGCAGTTATCAAGGTGACAGTCGCGGCGCGGAGATTTTCTCCCGACTGGGCGTACATACCGAATATACCGACCGGGGCGTACGACTGACATTGGCGGGTACACCCGTCTCGCGCTTGGAAGAGGATATGGTAGACATTCCCGATCTGGCACAAACCTTTGTCGTAACTTGCTGCCTGATGGACATTCCTTTCCGCTTTACCGGTTTGCAAAGCCTCAAAATTAAGGAAACCGACCGTATCGCCGCCCTTATCACCGAGCTGCGAAAGTTAGGTTATTTGGTACGTTCCGAACAGGACAGCGTTCTGTTATGGGACGGAGAACGTTGTCCTGCTGAAAACACCCCGATTATCTCCACGTACGAAGACCATCGTATGGCAATGGCATTTGCTCCTGCCTGCATCGTATTACCGCAGATAGTGATTGATGAACCTCAAGTAGTTTCCAAATCCTACCTGGCCTATTGGGAAGATTTAAAGAAAGCGGGGTTCACAATCTCCAACGAACAAGGGTAAAAGGCAATGTTTCTTTTTGCTATCCGCCAGTTTCTCCGAAGAGAATCAACCTTTTTGCCCGTTCAAAAGAAGTCAGATACGAAAACAATGTGTATCTTTGTCCGTTCTATTTTATAAGGACACTTTTTTCAAGGAAAGAGAACGTATGTGGATACTGATTATTAGCCTGATTGCCCTCGCCATCGTAGCTGCCATAGCGGGAATAGTACGCAACCGCAGACTTCAAAAGAAAATTGACAACGGCGAGTTGGACGCCATGCCCGAAGTGCAGGAAGCAGATATGGAATGCTGCGGACAGCACGAAGTATGCGAGAAAGACAGCCTGCTGGCCGCCGTCAGCAAGAAAATAGAATATTATGATGACGAGGAACTGGACAAATACATCGGGACTGCTCCCGACCGGTATACTCCCGAACAAGAAGAAGAATTTCGTGACGTATTCTATACCATGCAGTCGGAAGATGTGGCCGGATGGGTGCGCAGCCTGCAACTACGAGGCATCGCGCTACCGGACAACATAAAAGACGAAGTGTTCCTGATAGTAGGAGAAAGGAGAATTAATCACTAATCACCGCCACATGGAACTTTTACAATATACTTTCTTTCAACATGCCCTTATCGGCAGCCTGCTGGCAAGTATTGTCTGCGGAATTATCGGTACATACATCGTTACCCGGAGACTGGTATTCATCAGCGGCGGACTGACGCATGCTTCTTTTGGAGGTATAGGAATGGGGCTGTACACGGGAATTTCACCGATTCTTTCGGCAGCTATCTTTTCAGTACTGTCGGCATTCGGTGTAGAATGGCTCAGCAAACGGAAAGATATGCGTGAAGACTCTGCTATTGCGGTATTCTGGACGTTAGGAATGGCATTGGGCATCATCTTTACATTCCTGTCTCCCGGATTTGCCCCCGACCTTTCCGCTTATCTGTTCGGGAATATCCTGACAATAACATTTGGCGACATCGCCTTGCTGGGCGGGCTGGCGATATTACTTATCTTGTTTTTTTCGTGTTTCCTGCATCCGATAATCTATGTAGCATTCGACCGCGAATTTGCCCGTTCACAAGGTATTCCTGTACAGGCTTTTGAATATGTATTGATGATGTTCATCGCATTGACTATCGTAGCCTGCCTCCGTATGGTGGGTATCGTGCTGGTTATCTCATTACTGACAATTCCGCAAATGACAGCCAATCTCTTCTCGCACAGGTTTCACCGTATTATATGGCTATCCATCGGCATCGGCTATCTTAGCTGCTTGGGGGGACTGCTTATTTCATACTATCTCAATGTTCCTTCGGGAGCAGCCATAATCTTCTTCTCCATTATTATTTACGCAATCTGTAAAGGAGGAAAAAGTTTTTGGTTATCTTTGCATCAAAATACAAGATAATGGAAATCAAAATTCAGTCATTAGACCAGATTCATGAAGCTGCCCGCCAATTCATCGAAGCGATGGGTGACAATACGGTATTTGCTCTTTACGGCAAGATGGGAGCCGGTAAAACAACCTTTATCAAGGCGGTTTGCGAAGAACTCGACGTGTCCGATGTCATCACCTCTCCTACTTTCGCTATCGTCAACGAATATCGTTCCGATATTGCCGGAGAGTTAATCTATCATTTCGACTTCTACCGCATCAAGAAACTGGAAGAAGTGTACGACATGGGATATGAAGACTATCTGTACAGCGGTGCGCTTTGCTTTATCGAATGGCCGGAATTGATTGAAGAGCTTCTGCCGGGAAATACCGTAAAAGTTACTATTGAAGAGGTGGAAAGCGGTGAACGAAAAGTAACGCTGGAACCACTGGATTAATATAGATTACTAAATTAACAGCTAATCACTTTACAATGAGCCAATACATTGTTCAAGGTATCTTTGTTGTCGCGGGAATTATCTCCCTGCTGGCTGCTATTTTGGATTGGAATTGGTTCTTTACCGCCCAAAATACGCAGTTTGTTGTGCGAAACGTAGGCCGCCGGCAAGCGCGCTGGTTTTATGGCGTATTAGGAGCGATACTTATCGGAATGTCAGTATTCTTTTTTCTGAATACTCCGCCAATGACATAATAAAGAAAGATCAATACAGTTTAATTAATAAAAGGAAAGGCGCAGGTTTTACAATCTGCGCCTTTCCTTTTATTAATTAAACTGTGATTTACTCATCTTCCAAAGATTCCGTATATTCCATTTCACCTTGTACAATGAAAAGGATTTCATCCGGATCATAATCACCCATTTCATCCTTATGAGCTTCTTTGATGATGTAATTTACGATTTTCTCCAAATCGACTTCGATATATCCGTCACCGTCGGGCTGCACATCAAGGATGCCGCTCTCGGAATAATACTCGTCAATCAAATCGAGGAAATAATAGAACTCGTCATCAGAGAACTTCTCTTTTAACTCCTGCGGCAAATAGTTTTTGATGTACTCAATGGTCTTTTCATCATCGAGATCATTCTTCAAAAAATCGTCTTCCAGTCCCATAGCTTTATATTTTAAATTTGTCAAATAGTACCTTATAACAACGCTTCAATCTTCGTTACATAAACCGGTTTGGGGGCAGAACCTACCTGTTTGTCCACCAATTCCCCGTTCTTGAAGAACAGTACGGTAGGAATGTTACGAATACCATACTCGGCAGCTACATCACCGTTCTCGTCTACATCACATTTACCGATAAGTACTTTACCTTCATATTCACCTGCCAATTCATCGATGATAGGACCTACCATTTTACAGGGTCCGCACCACGGTGCCCAAAAGTCAATTACTACAGGTTTACCCTCTGCCAAGATTTCCTTGAAATTGTTGTCTGTAATTTCTAAAGCCATTTCTTCTAAATATTAAGTTTAAATATTAATTCAATAATACAGTATCAAACATTATCTTCTTACTGTTATCAGTGAAGCAAAGATAATTAATTTATCCGAAACTCAAGCTCCGGACGCTCTTTTAAATAAGAGATAAGTTCACGGCCTACGGAAAGCTTCACCGGACGAGACACCAAATCAACAGTCATCTTACTATCCGGATCGGTCACTCTGAAATAGAGTTCCGTAGTACCGGGACGGTCTTTCGTAAGTTCTGCCAATTCCGTCACCAATGCTTTGTTCAGTACACTGAGCGGGATAAGAATCGTAATCTTCTCTATCAGTTTCTCTTTTACGTCGGGAAGCAATTCCATAGAGGTAATCTTCAGTTCCAATTCATCCTGCCGCCACTGTTTAGGTTGGCAACGCGCCTTAATATAAAGGAAAGTACGCTCACCCAAATAGCCTTGATAAGTTACCCAATCGTTCCCGAAGAAAGGCAACTCTGCCGAACCGGAATAGTCTTCTATCTTGGCTATACCGTAAGGATTGCCGTTCTTACTGATGCCTCGGCGGACGGTAGTGACTATACCGCCCATGGTAATTTCACGTCCCACCAGAAGTGTCTTATCCTCCAACTCCGCCATGTGTGTATTACAAACATGTTCCAGCACTACGGAATACTCATCCAAGGGATGAGCGGAAAGATAAATACCGACTAAATCACGTTCCTTATTCAATCTGTCAAGGTCGCTCCAACGCTCTGCGGGAAGAATTTCGGGAGTAGCGATATCTACCACATTTTCACCGCCGAACAAAGAGTTGACCGCTGCCGCTTTATCCGCCTGATAACGGTTACCATAGCGTACTAATGTCTCGATAAAGACTTCATTCTTGGCATTAACGGCAAAATATTGTTCACGCTTCAACTCGGGGAAACTGTCAAAGCCACCGGCAAGAGCAAGGCATTCCAGGTTCTTCTTGTTACAAGCATTCAAATTGACACGCTGTACGAAATCGAAGATACCTGTATACGGACCATTCTTCTCACGCTCCTCCATGATACTTTGCACAGCACCCTCACCTACTCCTTTCACCGCACCCAATCCGAAACGGATATTACCTTCCGGATTGACGGTAAACTTCAAGTTCGATTCGTTCACATCAGGACCAAGTACTTTAATACCCATCGACTTACATTCGTCCATGAGTTTGGTTATGGTAGTTATATCGGATAAACTTCGGCTCATGACGGCAGCCATATATTCCGCCGGATAATTCGCTTTCAAGAAAGCCGTCTGATAAGCCACCCATGAATAGCAGGTGGCATGAGATTTATTGAAAGCATAAGACGCGAACTTTTCCCAGTCAGTCCAAATTTTTTCGAGCACCTTCGCATCGTGCCCGTTTTTCTGTCCGCCCGCAATGAATTTCGGCTTCATGTGATCCAGCTTGTCCCGCAACTTTTTACCCATCGCCTTACGCAAAGCATCGGATTCGCCACGGGTGAAGTCCGCCAACAAACGGGACAGAAGCATGACCTGCTCCTGATAGACAGTAATACCGTATGTATCCTTCAAGTATTTCTCCATAATAGGAATATCATACTCGATAGGCTTGCGTCCCCACTTACGGTCGATGAAATCCGGGATATAGTCCATAGGACCCGGACGATAGAGAGCATTCATGGCAATCAAGTCCTCAAACGTACCGGGTTGCAACTCACGCAGATATTTCTGCATACCGGCAGATTCAAATTGGAATGTACCGATAGTCCGTCCGTCACAGTATAATTTATAGGTAGCGGGATCATTGATGGAAATCTTGTCGATATCCAATGCCAATCCCCGATGTAAACGTACATTCTCAACAGCTTCCTTAATGATTGAAAGAGTCTTCAATCCCAGGAAGTCCATTTTAATCAACCCCGTATCTTCAATGACCGAACCTTCGTACTGGGTAACGAGCATCTTCTCACCGGTTTCCTTGTCATCCGCCGTGCTGACAGGAACCCAGTCGGTGATATCGTCACGGCAGATAATCGTACCGCAAGCGTGTACACCTGTACCTCTCACATTACCTTCCAGCATTTTGGCATACTTCAACGTATCGCGTACCAACGGGTCGGGCGATGCCTCTGCCGCCTGCAATTCCGGTACGTAAGCGATAGCATTGGGAAGATTCAGTTTCTTATCAGGGATTTTGTCGGGAACCAGTTTGGCCAAACGGTCGGATTCCGACAAGGGTAACTTCTGTACACGGGCAACGTCCTTGATAGCCAATTTGGTTGCCATGGTACCATACGTGATGATATGCGCTACCTTCTCCTGCCCGTACTTTTCCGTTACCCAACGCAACACTTCACCACGTCCGTCATCATCGAAGTCCACATCAATATCAGGCAACGAGATACGGTCCGGATTAAGGAAACGCTCAAACAGCAAGTCGTACTGGATAGGGTCTATCTTGGTAATACCCAAACAATAAGCCACAGCCGAACCGGCAGCTGAACCACGTCCCGGCCCCACCGAAACTCCCAGCTGCGTACGGGCGGCATTGATAAAGTCCTGTACAATCAGGAAGTAACCGGGGAAACCCATCGTCTTCATGATGTACAACTCAAACACCAAACGCTCTTTTACTTCATCCGACAACGGATCACCGTAAATCCGTTTGGCGCCGTCAAATGCCAGTTTGGCGAGATAGTCGGCTTCCAGCTTGATACGATAAAGCTTTTCGTAACCGCCCAAACGCTTTATTTTGGCTTTAGCGGCTTCCTCGTCCAAGACTACTTTCCCATTTTCGTCTTGCGTAAATTCATCGAACAAATCTTTTTCCGTATATTTCTGCCTGTATCCTTCTTCTGTTCCAAAATCCTCGGGAATGGCGAAAGTAGGCATGATAGGAGCATGGTCTATGGAGTAGTATTCCACCTTGTCCAAAATCTCCAACGTATTGGAAAGCGCTTCAGGAACATCGGCAAAAAGCTCGTTCATCTCCGCCTTGGTTTTCATCCACTCCTGCTTGGTATAAAGCATACGGCTCGGATCGTCCAAATCCTTGCCCGTACTCAAACAGATAAGGCGGTCGTGCGCCTCGGCATTCTCCTCGTCCACAAAGTGAACGTCATTGGAGCAGATTACTTTTATATTGTACTTCCTGGCATATTCCAGCAGTTTGGCATTGGCTTTTTGCTGTAAAGGATAAGCTTCGTGATTGGCACGGGGAACGGTCGCCTTATGGCGCTGCAATTCCAGGTAATAATCATCTCCGAAAAGATTCTTATACCAGCGGATGGCTTCTTCGGCCTCCTCTAATTGGTCGTTGATAATCTTTTTAGGAACCTCTCCACCGATACAGGCGGAGCAGACAATCAGGCCTTCGTGATACTTCTCCAGCTCATTGCGATCGGTACGCGGACGCATATAGTATCCCATAGTCCATGCGCGGGACACCAATTTTATAAGATTATGATAACCTGTTTCGTTCTTCGCCAATACAATCAGGTGGTAACCGCTTTGGTCAGGCTTACCCTCTTTCTTATCCATTGTACGGCGGGCCACATACATTTCGCAACCGATGATAGGCTTGAACAGTTTATTTTCGGCTTCCGTTATCTTCGCTTTGCAAGCCGCTATCTCCGCTTCCTTATCCTCACATGCTATTTCACCGCTCTCTATACCGGCAATCCGCTTTTTCAGGTCTTTTATTTCCCCTTTCGGACCACCGTTCTTTTTATTAACATAGTTGGTGAATTCCTTGATACCGAACATATTGCCATGATCGGTAACGGCAATACCTTTCATACCATCCTTCATCGCCTTGTCTACCAAACGGCTCACACTGGCCTGGCCGTCAAGGAGCGAATACTGGGTATGTACGTGCAAATGAACAAAATCCTGCATAAATCTATCCTTTCTATAAGTGAGCATAAAGGTACGACCTATGCGATATCTAACAAAAATATTCCTCAAAAAGTTATCAACATCTGCAATTCTATGACTAAATTCTTGTTAGATTTTCAAAATAAGCCTATTTTTGCAGATAATTTGCATCAGAAAAGAATAAAACAAGATACATGGGTCGACTTAAAAAACTAAAGAAAATACGCATTCACCGCGAAGGCACACATACACTGGCCGGCAGTTTGCTGTTGATACTTGCCGTAAACGCCGGACTTTATTTCGGTTTGGAATGCAAGATTCCGTTCTATGTAGTGGCCGTCATCAGCCTTATAGTTTATGGAATCTTGGTAAACTTCTTCCGTTGCCCGATACGTTTGTTCGGTCAGGAAGAGACTGAAAAGATTGTGGTCGCTCCCGCTGACGGGAAGATTGTGGTAGTGGAGGAAGTTGAAGAGACCGAATATTTCCATGACCGCCGTATCATGGTTTCCATATTTATGAGTCTGGTCAATGTACATGCCAACTGGTACCCGGTAGACGGAACCGTGAAGTCGGTGTCTCACCAGAACGGTAAGTTCATGAAGGCCTGGTTGCCTAAAGCAAGTACCGACAACGAGCGTTCCACCGTAGTAATCGAAACTCCCGAAGGCGTGGAAATCATGGCACGTCAGATTGCGGGCGCTATGGCACGCCGTATCGTAACCTATGCCGAACCGGGCGAAGAATGTTATATTGACGAACATATGGGTTTCATCAAGTTCGGTTCCCGCGTGGATGTATTTCTCCCGCTGGGTACGGAAGTGCTTGTTAAACTCGGACAACTGACTACCGGTAATCAAACCGTGATAGCAAAACTTAAATAACAATGGCAAATCGCATCACCCGTTCTATACCAAACACCTTAACCTGTCTGAACTTATTCTCCGGGTGTATCGCTTGTGTCATGGCTTTCGAAGCCAACTACAATCTGGCGCTTGTATTCATTATCCTCAGTGCCGTATTCGATTTCTTCGACGGTATGATGGCGCGTTTACTGAACGCGCATTCCCCCATCGGAAAGGATTTGGATTCCTTGGCGGATGATGTAAGTTTCGGTGTAGCACCCTCATTGGTAGTATTTTCCTTATTCAAAGAAATGTACTATCCGGCATCCATGGAGTTCATCGCTCCTTACATGCCGTATGCCGCATTCCTTATTTCCGTATTCTCGGCACTGCGTTTGGCGAAATTCAATAACGATACCCGCCAGACCAGTTCCTTTATCGGTATGCCGGTTCCTGCCAACGCCCTTTTCTGGGCATCGTTAGTGGCGGGCATACATCCTATCCTTATCTCCGGGAACTTCAATCCTTTTTATCTGTTAATATTGGTCTGCCTGTTCTCATGGCTGCTGGTATCGGAAATACCGATGTTCTCATTGAAGTTCAAGAATCTTTCATGGAAAGACAATAAAGTAAGTTTCATTTTCCTGATTGTCTGCATTCCACTCCTTATTTTTTTAAAAGTCAGCGGCTTTGCAGCAGTGATTGTATGGTACATCTTACTGTCACTCCTAACAGGAAAACGTAAATAAACATTTTCTTGGCACGGTTGTTGTACTATCGTTCGCTGAAAACGAACACATAAAAAGACATTAGCCCATGTTTCATTTTTTAGGATTCTTATTTATCATTATAATTGCTATCCTGCTTATCGGGCTTAGCATTATAGGCACTGTCATCCGAAGCGTCTTCGGATTAGGCGGCCGCCGTTCATCGAGCACTTACCGGAATGACAACGGAAATTACCAATCCGGAAGGGGGTATTCTTTTAATGACAGACAGCAATCAGGCCCTTCTCCCAATGAAGAGCCGGACACCAGAACTAAAGAAGCCCACACACACAACAGACACAAAAAACTATTCTCCCAAGATGAAGGAGAGTACGTAGACTTTGAGGAAATCAAAGAAGAATAACAATAAAACACACCATGAAAACACTACTTGCCTTTATTCTTTTCGCGTTATCATCCCTGACGTATGTTAATGCAACGGATAACAAAACAATCCGCATCTCTACAAAAGACACAGACTTAATACTCCAGGTAGGGGAAAACGGTCGGCTGTACCAAACCTATTTGGGTGAAAAACTATTGCATGAGCAAGACTTGCAGCATTTCCAATGGAATATACATGCCGGCTCGGATGGCAGCGTAAGCAAACGGGGTTGGGAAGTGTACGGCGGTTCGGGCAACGAAGATTTTTTTGAACCGGCCATCAGTATCACGCACCACGACGGTAATCCATCCACCATATTATATTATGTTTCTTCATCCGACAAGGCCGTTGAAGGTGGTACGGAAACAACAATTCTGTTACGCGACGACCGGTATCCGGTAGAAGTTACCCTACATTACATAGCCTATCCCAAAGAGAACATTATCAAGACATGGAGTGAAATCAGACATCAGGAGAAGAAACCCGTTACCCTATCCTCCTATGCCTCTACCATGCTTTACTTCAACAACTCCGGTTACTATCTCACCGAGTTCAGCAGCGACTGGGCCAAAGAAGCGCAGATGAGCAGCCAGCAACTACAATTCGGCAAGAAAGTCATCGATACGAAACTCGGCAGCCGCGCCGCCATGCATACACACCCCTTTTTTGAAATAGGATTAGACCAACCCGTCAACGAACACCAAGGCACCGTGCTCATGGGGACATTAGGCTGGACCGGAAATTTCCGCTTCACCTTTGAGGTAGACAACGTAGGCAATCTTCGTGTAATCCCCGCCATCAATCCCTACGCCTCAACTTACGAATTAAAAGCGAATGAAGTGTTCACCACGCCCGAATTCATATTCACATTAAGCAATAACGGTACCGGACAAGGCAGCCGCAATTTCCACGAATGGGCGCGTAACTACGGCATAAAAGACGGTAACGGTCCCCGCCTGACACTATTGAACAACTGGGAAAATACGGCGTTCAACTTTAACGAGGAGAAGCTTGCCGCACTGATGAAAGAAGCCAAACACTTGGGAGTAGACATGTTCCTGCTGGATGACGGTTGGTTCGGCAACAAATATCCCCGTAAAAACGACCGTGCCGGTCTGGGCGATTGGGAAGTGACCCGTGACAAACTGCCCGGCGGCATACCGGCTTTAGTCCGGTCGGCAAAAGACGCCGGTGTAAAATTCGGTATCTGGATAGAGCCGGAAATGGTAAATCCTAAGAGCGAGTTGTTTGAAAAG
Organism: Bacteroides clarus YIT 12056; assembly: GCF_900129655.1. Classification (GTDB taxonomy): domain Bacteria; phylum Bacteroidota; class Bacteroidia; order Bacteroidales; family Bacteroidaceae; genus Bacteroides; species Bacteroides clarus. The sequence goes on along the minus strand of NZ_FQWK01000001.1, from coordinate 137,799 downwards.
CACCCGGAATGGGTAATCAAGCTGCCCAACCGCGAAACCTATTATTACCGTCACCAATTGGTCTTGGACCTTAGCAATCCGAAAGTACAAGATTACGTTTACAACGTTGTCGCCGATATATTAAAAGAGAATCCAGAAACAGCTTTCTTTAAATGGGACTGCAACAGCCCTATCACCAATATATACTCGCCCTATCTCAAAGAGAAACAAGGACAGTTATATATTGACCACGTACGCGGCATCTACAATGTTATGAAGCGCGTCAAAGCGAACTATCCCGATGTGCCGATGATGCTTTGCTCCGGCGGTGGCGCCCGTTGCGACTATGAAGCGCTGAAATACTTCACCGAATTCTGGTGCAGTGACAATACCGATCCGATAGAACGTATCTACATCCAATGGGGGTTCTCTCAGTTCTTCCCCGCCAAAGCAATGTGCGCGCACGTCACCGGCTGGAACAAATCCACTTCCGTCAAGTTCCGTACCGACGTGGCCTCCATGTGCAAACTCGGCTTTGACCTCGGGCTGAAAGAGCTTAGTGCTGACGAGCTGACCTATTGCCAAACGGCGGTAACCAACTGGAAACGCCTGCAAGCCGCAATCATGGACGGAGTTCAGTACCGATTGGTCTCTCCGTACCAAAGTAATCACATGGCTGTAAATTACGTGAGCCGGGATACCGACAAGGCCGTTCTTTTTGCCTACGACATTTATCCCCGCTTCCAAGAGAAACTGATGCCCGTCAGACTGCAAGGCCTGAACCCAGACAAACGATATAAAGTAGAAGAGATAAATCTGATGCCTTCCGTAAAATCCGCTTTAAAAGCCAATGGAAAGATATATTCGGGAGATTATCTCATGAAAGTCGGTTTGGATGTATTCGGAACGGCAATTACGCAGAGTCACGTTATTGAACTGACCGCGCAATAATCATCCCGTAAGATAAAAAAAATCATCCCGTGAGACGGATTATTCCATCTCACGGGATGATTTTTTTTGTCCCGCGGGACGAATCCATCCGTTCCGCAAGACGATTTCATTCGTGTTCCGTACTATCTGGGCAGTCTGCTGTAACGATATTATTCAGAAATGTATTACCTGCGTTTCGCAGCGAAAAAGTCTTTCATCAACGCGGCACATTCGTCCGCCAGTACACCTTTCACTACCGAGGTTTTAGGATGCAAAGCCTGTGGCGCATAACGCTGGTATCCCCGTTTCTCGTCTTCCGCGCCAAACACCAGCCGTCCCGTCTGCGCCCATGCAATGGCTCCGGCACACATGACGCAAGGCTCAACGGTGACATAAAGAGTACATTCATTCAGATATTTACCGCCAAGCGTAGCGGCGGCGGCAGTAATCGCCTGCATTTCGGCATGCGCGGTGACATCGGTCAGAGTCTCAGTTAGATTATGGGCACGGGCAATAATGCGGTCTTTGCAAACAACGACAGCCCCAACGGGCACTTCTCCCCGCTCACCCGCCTTTTGCGCTTCAAGAAGCGCCTGCTTCATATAATCCGTATCCGTCATTTTCTTCCTACCTGTTGTTTATCTTCTTCTACATCATGCACGACACCCTGCTCCGCCGCTTTCTCATCTTCGCATATCATGCTCGCCGAACAGCGTAGGATAATCTTCCTCCATATTCTTGTGGATAAACATGAGAATGGTTTCCCTGAGCCAGCGTGATTTATTCGTTATCTTGTACTTCTCCAGATAACGGTCTACAATCCGCAGCTCTTCCTCGCTCATCAGGCATACCATGCGCTGCTCGCGTTTAGGCTCTTCGGGTGTTGCTTTCGCACACGTTTTGTCTCTCTTTCTCATATTTCTTTGCAAAATTAGTTTTACTTCTGTAAAAACAAAGCAGAAAAAACGTATTTTTGTACTGAAAGAAAGAAAATCGTACTATGGCAATACATAATGCTCTGGGAAAAGCAGGAGAAGATGCGGCAGCAGCCTATCTGGAGCGTAACGGATACGAGATACGCGACCGGAACTGGCGGAAAAACCATCTGGAACTGGATATCGTCGCGACCAAAGACAATGAGCTGATTATCGTAGAAGTGAAAACCCGAAGCAATACAGAGTATGTCGAGCCGCAAGATGCCGTCAATTGGCAGAAAGTACGTCGTATTGTCATAGCCGCCGATGCTTACATAAAACATTTTTGCATAGATATGCCCGTACGTTTTGACATTATTACGGCAGTAGGCGATATAGGAGCTTTCAAAACGGAACATATCAAGGAAGCGTTTTATCCGCCTATGTTTTAAGAACTCTAATACCTGAAATACAATGGATATAGAAACCGCCCGCGAATATTGCCTCAGTAAAAAGGCTGCGACCGAAGACACTCCTTTCGGTGAGGATTTCCTCGTTATCCGAGTTATGGGGAAGATGTTTTTATGTATAAACCTCAATACCCCCGACCGCATCACCATGAAATGCGACCCGGAATACACGCTGGAATTGCGTGACCGCTATAACGCCATCGAAGGCGCCTGGCACTTCAATAAAAAGTACTGGAACCAAGTGTTCCTGGACAGTGACGCAGATGACAAGCTGATAAGACATCTGATAGACCACTCTTACGAAGAAGTAATAAAGAAATTCACTAAAAAAACGCGCAATGAGTATGAAGCCCTGCCCTGAAACATTCCCTTATCCGCTGATAGCGTTGGACGAGACAGACTCAACCAACCGATACATCAGCCAGTTGTGTAATGAGCTGCAAGAATCCGTTGCCGAGCTGACCACGGTTACAGCCGAGTTTCAAAGTGCCGGCAAAGGCCAGCGTGGCAATACCTGGGAAGCGGACAAAGGAAAGAATCTGCTTTTCAGTTTTGTCCTCTATCCTACTTTTCTGGAAGCACGCCGCCAGTTTATCCTGTCGCAAATCGTTTCCCTCTCCATTAAGGAGGAGCTGGACAGATGGTCGGACGAGATTACGATAAAGTGGCCGAATGATATTTACTGGAGAGATAAGAAGATATGCGGTATACTGATAGAGAATGACCTCTCCGGACACTTCATCGGACGCAGCATCTCCGGCATCGGAATCAATATCAATCAGGATGAATTTCACAGCGATGCTCCCAACCCGGTATCCCTGAAGCAGATTACCGGTCAGGAGCACGACCGCTATGAGATTCTATCGCATATCCTGAAACGGGTGCAAATCTACTACAACAGTTTGCAAACGGAAGACGGCAGTACTTATACCGCCGAAATAGCCGCCCGCTATGCCCGCTCCTTATTCCGCCGCAGAGGCTTTCACCCTTATGAAGATGCCGACGGCAGGTTTTCCGCCCGCCTGCTGCGCGTGGAGCAAGACGGACGTTTTGTTCTGGAAGACGAGAACGGCAAGGAACGGGAGTATTTATTCAAAGAGGTGCAATACATCGTCTGATTAAACAAATTGGCAAACATTATCTTTGTAAAACACGTTTTGTATGGAATTAATATATAAACTCATGAAGATACAAGTCTTAATCGTAGCCGTCATATCAAGTTTCATTTTATATGGTTGCGAAGATAATGAAGCCGACTATTTGGAACTCTCCGAATCGTCATTCGGCAATGTCAGTGGTGACGGGGCTACACTGACTGTCAATATCACAAGCGACGTAGAGTGGCAAGTGTCCAAAACAGCGCAATGGTGCAGCATCACTCCCGGCAAAGGCTCCGGAAATCAGACGCTGACCCTGCAAATAGAAGCCAACCCCGACAGTAAAGAAAGGAAAGTTACAGTAACAGTCGCGTCGCCGTCCATCCAAGTGAGCAGAAAGATAGAAATCACTCAAGCGGCAGGATATACCCCCATAGAACAGTATCACTATAAACTGCCTGTGGTTTTTCATGTTCTCTATCACGACAAGTCCGACCCTGAACAGTACGTCAGACAAAGTCGCTTATCCGAGATATTGAACACGGTAAACCGGCTGTATAAAAACAGCACGCAAAGTGTAGACATGAACCTGACCTTTACACTCGCCACCGTTAATCCTGACGGAGAAGCGATGGAACAGCCGGGAGTGGAATACATTGCATGGCCAGATAGCGACCCGATAGATTGCGATGCCTTTATGAACGATGATATAAGCGAAGCAACTGGAAAAGGCTATGTAAGATATTTATGGGATCCCAACAGATATATCAATATAATGGTCTACAACTTCGCCAATGACCCCAACAGCAATACGACAACATTGGGGATATCACATCTGCCTTTCACCGTGAAAGGAGCCAATAGCCTGGCAGGTCTCAGTGAAATCAATGCATCCCATTTAGAATTGGAGAACTTATCCTTTCCCTATTGCGTATCCATCAACAGCCTGTTCATTAATGAAGAAAGTACGGGAAACACATACAATACGGCGGACATAACCGTTACATTGGCGCATGAATTGGGGCATTACTTAGGATTGCACCATGTATTCTCCGAAACGGAAAACGAAAACAGTTGTGAAGATACCGACTATTGCGCAGATACCCCCACCTATAACAAAAAAGCATACGATATGGATTGCGCATACATCGAGGTGAATGACCCGGATAACTTCACATTCGCCAATTTGGTGAACCGCGAGAATTGCCTGACAGGCGAATCCTTTGTCTCATACAACATCATGGATTATGCAATCAGCTATTCCGACCGTTTTACTCCCGAACAGCGGGCGCGTATTCGTCATGTCTTGCTATACAGTCCTCTGATACCGGGGCCAAAAGCCGGTCAGGAAGCAGGCACGCGCTCTGCGCCAAGCGGACTCATGAAGTTACCAATCCGTACCGCCAAATAGGGATTGCGATAAAAAGAAAAAAGGAGATGAACAATCATTTGTTCATCTCCTTTTCCAATATCTTTATCCGTTCCAATGTTTTTCCCGCTTCCGTAGAAGGAAACAACTGAAGAACTTTCTGCAAATAGTTCTTAGCCTTATCATACCCGTTAGCGAACACATCCGATAACCCGTTACGGTAACTGGCATATTGCATCCGTGTGGGAGAAACAATTTTCTTATAGTTATCTTCCAGCGTCTTCTTCTTTCGCTCGGCTTGCAGGTAGTAATAATTACCTAAAAAGATATTTGCCTGAAGATTATCTGCATCCAAAGCCAACACCGTCTCATAGAGTTTCAAGGCATCTTTCGCCTCGCCACGCATCATCTGCATCTCCGCACAGGCTACAAGGCCGGGAACATCTTCCGGATAATACTGCAACCATTCCTTATAAAAAAGGTATGCTTTGTCATAATTCCGCTTATCCTTGTAATAAGCAGCCAGTTCGCGTACCAGACGAGGAGCCACCGCACTGTTCTTCTCAATGCGGGTCCAATAAAACATCTCCGTCTGCTCCGCTCCCATGCCTGCGGCCTGACGGAACAAACTCACGGCATAATCATCCTTACCGGCTGATAAGGCATCGGATACTTTCTGCAACAACACATCTGCCGATTGTGCCAAAAGTGACATCGGGCACAGCAAGAGCCCAAAGAAAAGTAAAGTTAAGGTCTTCATTTTTTAAGTCTATATAGTTTAACAGCCCGAAATCGCTCATAGAGAGTCACCTACAAATTTACAAACTTCCCCGCCAATCATCAATAGATAAAAGTAGAAATATAGTTAATCTTTCCCACTATTTTTGCTTTTCTGCGTACCTTTGCCCCCCCATTAAACAAAATATCGCGAATGAACCCCATAGACAGACAGATATTACAGATAGCCTTACCTTCCATCGTATCGAATATCACCGTGCCTTTGCTCGGACTAATCGATGTGGCTATCGTGGGGCATCTGGGTGCTCCCGCCTATATCGGCGCCATTGCGGTAGGCGGTATGCTGTTCAATATCATTTATTGGATATTCGGCTTTCTGCGTATGGGAACCAGCGGCATGACATCACAGGCTTATGGTAAACGGGATTTCCCCGAAATTGTTCGGCTGCTGATACGTTCCGTAGGTATAGGGCTGGCTGTGGCTCTTTGCCTTATCCTGCTGCAAGTGCCTATCAGGCAAGCGGCCTTCCTCATTATCCACCCCACGGAAGAAGTCAGGGAAATGGCGACGCTCTATTTCCACATCTGCATATGGGGCGCTCCTGCCATGTTAGGATTATACGGGCTCTCCGGATGGTATATCGGCATGCAGAACTCGCGCATTCCCATGTACATAGCCATTACACAGAACATCGTGAACATCATCGCCAGCCTCAGCTTTGTCTATTTCTTCAATATGAAGGTAGAAGGCGTAGCCTTGGGGACGCTGATCGCCCAATACGCGGGCTTCTTCATGGGACTCATACTGTGGATGAACCGTTACGGTAAACTGAAAAAGCACATCGTTTGGAAAGGGGTATTGCAAAAAGAAGCAATGGTACGCTTTTTCCAGGTGAACCGCGACATATTCCTACGTACGCTCTGTCTTGTAGCCGTCACGTTATTCTTCACCTCGGCAGGCGCTTCGCAAGGTGAAATTATACTGGCGGTAAATACATTGCTGATGCAGCTCTTCACCCTTTTCTCTTACGTAATGGACGGCTTCGCCTATGCGGGAGAGGCACTGAGCGGACGATACATAGGCGCCCGCAACCGGGAAGCATTTACAAACACCGCCCGTCACCTGTTTATGTGGGGCGGTTGGATGGCCATACTCTTTACATTGGTTTACGCGTTGGGGGGGAATGCTTTTCTGGGACTGCTGACCGATGACCGAAACGTGATAACCGCCGCCGATACCTATTTCTATTGGGCGCTTGCCATCCCCGTTGCCGGAATCGCCGCCTTTATTTGGGACGGTATCTTTATCGGCGCTACCGCCACCCGCGGGATGCTCGCATCTATGGCAGTGGCGGCCGTCTGCTTCTTTGCCGCATTTTACGGGTTCCGCCCGGCTTTAGGCAACCATGCCTTATGGCTTGCTTTTCTTATCTACCTCTCCATACGGGGAGCTATGCAGACCTTGCTCAGCCGAAAGATTATCAAAGAAAACTTCAGCTAAAGCCGTTACGCATACCCGCAAAGAAATTACTTCTCCTCCAACAGCAGGAAACTGTCCAGCCTGCCAAAGAGCATCCTCGCCCAATGATTAGACAATGCATAAAACCACATCATAGGAATGAAACAGAAGAAGAAACGCTTGGCGGAGTAAGCCAGAACATTCTGGATGGAGTCCCATTTATAATCAATCTGATAAAGAACCATCACATAAAAGGCCAGAGAGATGACAACCATCGCCAGCAAAGCCAGATTATCTTTCCTCTTGAGTAAGAACCAGCCGTTTGCGAGCAATGATAGGGAGAACGCCATAACAGTCCAGCCGAAGAACTGCGTATCTTTATAATAGGCTTTCATAAACGCCCAAATAATACCGGCTTTCTCCGCATCCCAATAAGGACGGAATATGACGATATTTTCGGCATAAAAACCGCTCACCCACGAAAAGACCGCCCACAAAAGCGCGGGAAACAGCGCAGCGGCAACAGGCAGCAAATCTTTCCAATGCCTGTTCCTGAGCACATCCGCAAAAACAACCGCCAAGGCCGCACCGATAAAGACTATCCCTTCCGAACGCGTCCATATATTTACGGCAAGCAGCAAGGAGCCGAGGTACAAATCTTTCCGTTCCCTGCACTTCAGCCATAAAGCAATATAAATAATGCCCGACGAAGCAGTAGCGGCATGAATGACATTAGTGGCCGACAACGACGAAAACGCAATCATCTCCGGAGTAATCAGCACGAAGAAAGTGGCGACAGCCGCACCCGTAGGTCCTGTCACGCGCTGCATGCTGCCGTAGAAAGCTATCAGCAGGGATAAATACATCAATGCCGGAACAAGCTTGGACGTTTCCGCTCCCAAAAGATAGACAAAAGCATAACTCAACTGAACCATCGGAGCATACGTCATGTAACTGCCCGCATCGTGGATGTGCGGCATATAGCTCTGCTGAAAGATGCTCAAGTTCCTGAAAGTATGTTCCTGTGCCATGACATAACCAATGGTATCAAATCCCGCCAGACTATCCCTGTCGAACGTAGGGAAATACATGCACTTGGTAAAGTTCATATACTCGAAGTACGCAATAAGCACGATAAAGAAGCACCAGACAAGGTTACAGTTCGAAGTATCGATACGGACAGCCTTCTTATAGTACATCATCACCCCGTCCCTGCGCTTGTACAGAAACGACAGTAACAGAAGCAGTATCAACACTCCCCCAAGCATAACGCTGGCAGTTATCAGTTTTATTTTAAGCAGGTTGATGATGAGCATCATCATTGTTTGCAGTCCGATTCCCACCGGAAAGGCAAGACCTATCTTTTCGCTCCACGTAAACTTCACGGAGATGCAGTTGACGGCAAGAAAGCCTATTGCAATAACGAGAATTATTCCTAATACAAGCATAAGCTACTGTTTTTTCGGTTGGACAACCGGTAATACGGCGTGTTGAATCTCCGGATCGACTTGATAAGGAAGCCTGTCTTTACCTTCTCCGTTCACTATGGCTACGTGGGTTATCCTATCCGCATACCTGCTTTCTTCCAATTCACTTTCCAATATGAGCAGGCGGGGGTACAGGAAACGGGTCGCGTAAAGCTTATTGCCGATTTCCCGCTTAAACGGACTGCCTTTCTTCAGGAAAGCCTCCTGAGAGGGATAAAGAATGACCGCATTCTCCGGCGTGGCCTGCTTTATGAAAAGAAGATAATCGTAGTCAACTCCCAGCTTCATCTTCATTTTCTCTTCAAAAGTAAGCTCGGGATGTTTCTTTATCGTCGCCATATTCTCTTTCAGCAGGCTGCTGTATACCCAACGATAAGCCGGCTGTTTCGTCAATGTATATTTAACGAGGAGCAAAGCAAGAACCATGAACAGCACATTCCTTGCAAGCCACACGGCGTACACGGCAAAAGTTTTCCTTTGCTTCTCCTGTTTCCCTTCCTTAGTCGTTTTCTCAGATTGCATACCCGGTATTTACTTTTCGTTAAACCTATATTTCAGCAATATGCCGATAGCTTCCACTCCATCATGCCATTTTATCTTTTTCCCCTCTTGCCTGGAGCGCGGATAATAGCGTATCGGAACTTCCTTTATCTTATATCCCCTTCTGAGAACCTTGGCCGTCACCTCCGGGCAGAACCCGAACCTGTCGCAGACAAGCGGTATGGACTTCAGCAAAGAAGCGTCAAACATCTTGTAACAAGTAGGCTCGTCCGTTATCTTCCGGGAGAAAAGCAGGCTTGTGACAAAAGACACCAGCCGCCCGCCCCAATAAAAGGTACGATATATCGGCTTATTGTCACCACCCAACAGCCTGGAGCCATATACAACCCTATATTCTCCCGACAGAATAGGCTCCAGCAAAACCCGGTAGTCGTCCGGGTCATATTCCAAATCGGCATCTTGTATGATTATGACGTCACCGGTGGAGCACGCTATTCCCTGACGCACCGCATATCCCTTCCCCCGGTTTGCCGGCAGCCTGAGATACCGAATGCAGGCATCCGCATACTGCGCTTGGGCTTTCTCCACCTCCCGCTCCGTATCGTCGGCGGAGCAATCGTCAATCACCCATATCTCTTTTTCCACAGCGGCAGGAAGCTCCGCGCCTATAACCTTTTCCAAAACCCTGAAGATGGTTCCGGCCTCATTATAAGCAGGTATTATTACGGAGAGTTTCTTTACTGATTTCTTCATCTTTATCGATTAGGATATTATCCCTTCAGGCCGCGTCCCCAAAGAGCCCATAAGGTAATCGTCCGCAAAGTAATGAAATTTTGATTAGAAAGTCACGATAAGCGCCATTAATATTTATTCGCAAATAAATGCAAGCAAAAACAAATCGTTCGTGTTATCTTTGCTCGAAAAAGAACAAGATGCCCGATACCGTACCCAATCCCGAAAATACGCTGCACATCAAGAACATGGTCTGCAACCGTTGCATCATGGTGGTGAGAAACCAGCTTGAGCAATTGGGACTCCACCCCCTTTCGGTGGAACTGGGCATCACCGTCCTGCCCGACACCGTTACCGACGAGGTATATCAGAGCGTAAAAGCCTCGCTTGAGCCTTTCGGATTCGAACTGATTGACGATAAGAAGTCCCAGACAACAGAGCGGATAAAAGACGCCATCATCGAATTAGTGCATTACAACGACAACGATTTGAAGGTCAACCTGTCCGATTATCTGGCAGCCAAACTGCATCGGGAGTACAGCGCGCTAAGCAAACTGTTCTCGGAAGTCACCGATACCACTATCGAGAAGTATCTCATCGCGCAGAAGATAGAGCGCGCCAAAGAACTGCTGGTATACGGAGAACTATCCCTGAACGAAATAGCCGACAAGCTGAACTATTCGAGCGCAGCCTATCTCAGCTCCCAATTCAAGAGCGTCACCGGGTTGACACCCAGTTATTTCAAGAAGATAAAAGCAAACAAGCGCAAACCGCTTGACGAGGTATAGGCGTAATCTTGTAAATCATATCCCGAATTTTACAATTCCCAAGCAACTTCCCTGCCGTATCTTTGTTCCATATAAAAGTTTGGAACGTGAGATAAATAAGTTCCCAACCCGTGGTACCGGAAATACCAACGGTTGGTACCGGCAGTTTCAAGCGTTGGTACTGAAGATTCCAACCGTTGGTATCAGGCGTACCAACCGTTGGTATTTCCGGTTTCAGCCGTTGGTACTGAAAGTTCCACACCAAGAGCTAACAATTTAGATACAACATTATGGCAAACAAAAGCATTGTTCAAGAAACTTTCCCCGTGTTGGGAATGAGTTGCGCCTCATGCTCGGCAAGAGTGGAGAAGACGTTAAACCATCAGTCCGGCGTCCAAAAAGCGACTGTAAACTACGCTTCGGCAATGGCGACCGTGGAATATGACACCCGGGATTGCTCTCCCGAAGCCCTGCAACAGGCAGTGCAGAATGCCGGATACGACTTGCTGATAAAACAGGATGAGGATACGCCGGATGAGTTGGAACAGGCACACGACAAAAAATATCGCGCGCTGAAATTCCGTACCACATGGGCCATCGTCTTGTCCGTACCCATTATGGTTATCGGCATGTTCTTTATGGACATGCCGTACGCCAATCTCATTATGTGGCTGCTCTCCACTCCCGTCGTATTCTGGTTGGGAAGAAGTTTCTTTACCAGCGCATGGAAGCAACTGAAACATGGCACGGCCAATATGGATACGTTGGTAGCCAACAGTACCGGGATTGCTTACCTTTTCAGCCTGTTCAACATGCTGTTCCCCGGGTTTTGGCTGGAAAGGGGTATTCATCCGCACGTCTATTTCGAAGCGGCGAGTGTCATCATTGCCTTTATCCTGCTGGGACGGCTGCTGGAAGAAAAGGCAAAAGGAAACACTTCCTCCGCCATCAAGAAACTTATGGGACTGCAACCCAAAACGGTAACCGTCATTGACGGTTCCTCGTCGGAGAAGATTGTCCCGATTGGACAGATTCGTCCGGGAGACATTATTTTAGTGAAACCGGGAGAGCGGATCGCCGTAGACGGCACCGTCACGGAAGGCAGCTCTTATGTGGACGAAAGCATGTTGAGCGGTGAGCCGGTGGCGGTAGCCAAACAAAAGGACGCAAAAGTCTTTGCCGGCACTATCAATCAGAAAGGAAGTTTCCGGTTCAGCGCGGAGAAAGTAGGGACAGATACGCTGTTGGCAAAAATCATCCACATGGTGCAGGACGCGCAAGGCAGTAAAGCCCCCGTCCAGCAATTGGTAGATAAGATTGCGGGTATCTTCGTACCGGTTATTATCGGCATTGCCGTGCTCTCCTTCATCGCATGGATGTTGCTGGACGGACAGAGCGGATTCACACACGGACTGCTGGCATTGGTTACGGTACTTATCATCGCCTGCCCATGCGCCCTGGGACTTGCCACACCTACCGCCATCATGGTAGGCATCGGCAAAGGCGCGGAACGGGGCATTCTGATAAAAGACGCCGAAAGTCTGGAAACCGCCAAGAAGATTGATACGGTGGTACTGGACAAGACCGGAACCGTAACCGAAGGGAAGCCGGTAGTCGGCGATTTGATTTGGGAAACGCAGACGGCGGAGACCGGAAACATCTTTTACAGCCTGGAAAAGTTATCGGAACATCCGCTTGCCGAAGCGGTAGTCCGCCATTTACAAGATGCCCGAAGCGTAAGCATCGGTAATTTTGAAAGTATCACCGGCAGGGGCGTAAAAGGCGAGTCGAACGGAAAAGCCTATTATGCCGGCAACCGGAAACTGCTGGAAGAGAACCGGATTGCCGTCAGCCGGTCGCTAAGCGACGAAGCCGCCCGTCTGACAGCGGACACGCAGACCGTTATCTGGTTTGCCGACAGCGAAAACGCGCTTGCCATAGCCGGGATTACAGACCAAATCAAACCGACCTCCATACAGGCCGTCAGCGAATTGCAAGCCGCCGGCATCGAAGTCTGCATGCTGACGGGTGACAACGAAGCCACCGCACGGGAGATTGCACGCAAAGCGGGTATTCTTCATTATAAAGCGGGAGTATTGCCGCAGGATAAGGCCGCCTTTATCAGTGACCTGCAGAAAAACGGCAGGAAAGTGGCAATGGTAGGCGACGGCATCAACGACAGCGCAGCCCTGGCGCAAGCGGATTTAAGCATCGCCATGGGCGGCGGCAGCGACATCGCCATGGATGTAGCCAAGATGACCATCATCTCTTCCGACCTCACAAAGATACCGGAAGCGTTGAAGCTCTCCAGACTGACCGTGCGCACCATTCGTCAGAACCTGTTTTGGGCGTTCATTTATAATATAATAGGTGTACCCGTCGCAGCCGGCGTACTCTACCCCGTCAACGGCTTCCTGCTGAATCCCATGATAGCCGGCGCGGCCATGGCGTTCAGCAGCGTCAGCGTGGTAACCAACAGCTTGCGGCTGAAAAGGAAAAAGATAGAGAGTGCCGAAAGCCCTGCCATCGACCCGGCAGGACAACCGGACAATAAAGTAGAACCATCAACAGAAAAAATCATGAGAAAAGAATTTAAAGTGGAAGGCATGATGTGCAACCATTGCCGCATGCATGTGGAAAAAGCATTGAACAGCATGGAAGGCGTACACGCCACCGTAACCCTCAATCCGCCGGTGGCGACCGTGGAATTCCCGGAAGGCGAAAAGACACTCGACGAGCTGCAGGCCGCAGTAACCGCAAAAGCCGGTGACTATACGCTGAAAGAATAACTGAAAATTGTTTATAGCGATTGGCATTATTTTCCTATCTTTGCCGCTAAGCGAAATAAATTAATAAACTATGGCAACATACAAAAGAATCTTATTGAAACTCAGCGGCGAGAGCCTGATGGGAGAAAAGCAATACGGTATCGACGAGAAACGTCTGGCCGAATATGCAGCGCAGATTAAGGAAATCCATGAATTGGGCATACAAATCGGCATCGTTATCGGTGGCGGCAACATCTTCCGCGGGCTGAGCGGCACCAACAAAGGTTTCGACCGTGTAAAAGGCGACCAAATGGGTATGCTGGCAACCGTTATCAACAGCCTTGCGCTAAGCTCGGCACTGGTAGCGGCAGGCGTAAAAGCCCGTGTGCTGACAGCCGTCCGCATGGAACCTATCGGTGAATTCTACAACAAATGGAAAGCTATCGAGTGCATGGAAGCGGGCGAAGTGGTTATCATGTCTGCCGGAACGGGTAATCCGTTCTTCACGACAGACACCGGTTCCAGCCTCCGCGGCATCGAAATAGAAGCGGACGTCATGTTGAAAGGGACACGCGTCGACGGCATCTACACCGCCGACCCGGAAAAAGACCCTACGGCAACGAAGTTCCACGATATCACTTACGACGAAGTGCTGAAACGCGGCCTGAAAGTCATGGACCTTACGGCTACCTGCATGTGTAAGGAAAACAACCTGCCCATCATCGTTTTCGATATGGACACCGTAGGCAATCTGAAAAAAGTAATGCAAGGCGAAGAAATAGGAACGCTGGTACATAACTGATATCCATCCGCACCCATCCGCCGGTTTACATGACAGATACGGATTCAGATTTACACAGATTATCCGAATAAAATAATCTGTGTAAATCTGTGTAATCTGTCGTGAAACAATTATATTTGCAAAGTTTCAAATTAAAAGCTACTTCAAACAATAGAAATATGAAAGACGTAAAAGACATCTTAGACGAAGCACAAGAGAAAATGGATATGGCTGTAATGTACCTGGAAGAATCATTAGCCCATATCCGTGCCGGAAAAGCCGACGTTCGTTTGCTGGACGGAATCCGTGTCGATTCTTACGGAAGCATGGTGCCCATCAACAACGTAGCAGCCGTAACCACCCCGGATGCCCGCAGTATCGCTATCAAGCCGTGGGACAAGAGCATGTTCCGTGTCATTGAGAAAGCAATCATCGACTCCGACCTCGGCATCATGCCCGAAAACAACGGCGAAATCATCCGCATCGGTATTCCTCCGTTGACAGAGGAACGCCGTAAACAACTTGCCAAACAGTGTAAGAACGAAAGCGAAACCGCCAAAGTAAGTGTACGTAACGCACGCCGCGACGCTATCGACGCCTTTAAGAAATCTGTGAAAGAAGGATTGGCGGAAGACGCCCAAAAAGGCGGCGAGGAAAAGCTGCAAAAGATTCACGACAAGTATATCAAGCAGATTGACGATATGCTGGCGGCGAAGGACAAAGAGATTATGACAGTATAAATATAGTTGAAAGTTGAAAGTTGAGAGTTGAGAGTTACCGTGCGGCATGACCGTTCCAACGACTCCCGGCACTCAACTTTCAGCTTTCGGCTCTCAACTTTCAACTATTTTGAGGGGACTGATAATTAAAAATACAGGGAGTTGGTATCTGGTAAAGACCGACGAAGGAACATACGTTGAATGTAAAATCAAAGGTAACTTCCGTCTGAAAGGTATCCGTAGCACCAATCCGGTGGCGGTAGGCGACTACGTGCAAATCATATTGAACCAGGAAGGCACGGCTTTCATCAATGAAATCGAAGACCGGAAGAATTACATCATCCGACGTTCGTCCAACTTGTCCAAACAATCTCATATCCTTGCCGCCAACCTCGACCAGTGCATGCTGGTGGTAACAGTGAATTATCCGGAAACCTCCACTACATTCATCGACCGCTTTTTGGCATCAGCCGAGGCATACCGAGTACCCGTCAATATCATATTCAATAAGACAGACGCTTACGATGAAGACGAGCTTCGCTATCTGGACGGGCTTATCAATCTTTACACCACTATCGGTTACCCTTGTTTCAAGGTGTCCGCCAAAACCGGTGAAGGCGTCGACACCATAAAAGAAGAGCTTAAAGGGAGAATAACTCTCTTCTCCGGACATTCCGGAGTAGGCAAATCCACCCTTATCAATGCTATCCTGCCTGAACTGGATATCAAGACCGGCGCTATCTCCACCTACCACAACAAAGGTATGCACACCACCACTTTCTCCGAAATGTTTCCCGTGCCGGGTGACGGCTACATCATCGACACACCGGGCATCAAAGGTTTTGGAACATTCGACATGGAAGAAGAAGAAATAGGACATTACTTTCCGGAAATATTCAAAGTTTCCGCCGGCTGCCGCTATAACAACTGTACCCACCGCCATGAACCGGGTTGCGCCGTACGCGAAGCGGTAGAGCAACATTACATCAGCGAATCCCGCTATGCCTCTTACCTGAACATGCTGGAAGATAAGGAAGAAGGTAAATACAGGGCAGCCTATTAAGAAAGCGGTAAAGTGGCAGTCTTGCCCCTAACGCTCTACCGCTTTATTGCCTTATCACTTTTATTAACTTTTCTTGTTTTAAACTTTTTCGTACCTTTTCCGTCCAAATCTATGGCTAAATATACTACTAATACTACGACATGAATAAAAAAGTAAAATGGGGCATCATCCTATTCATTGGTGCCGGACTGATAGGCGGAGGTATTTATTCTCAACTTCCCAAGACAAACGAGGAATTGGCGGCTGCCGATAAAGTAATGACCGGTAAGCGTGGAGGCAAAAAGATTCTGAACGTAAACGCCAAAATAATAAAACCGCAACTGCTAAAAGACGAAATACAAATCAGCGGCAGTTTGCTGCCCGATGAAGAAGTAGACCTTTCATTCGAGACATCCGGCAAGATTATCGAAATCAACTTTGAAGAAGGCAGTTTCGTGAAGAAAGGGCAATTGCTCGCTAAAGTGAACGATCGTCCTCTTCAGGCGCAATTGCAAAGGCTGGTATCGCAGTTGAAGTTGGCGGAAGACCGCGTATTCCGTCAAAATGCCTTGCTGGAAAGAGATGCGGTCAGTAAGGAAGCGTACGAACAGGTAAAGACCGAACTGGCGACCTTGAATGCCGACATCGACCTGATAGAGTCCAATATTGCACAAACAGAACTTCGCGCTCCCTTTGACGGAGTTATCGGCCTGCGGCAGGTCAGCGTAGGAACATACGCTTCTCCCTCTACCATTGTAGCCAAACTCACCAAGCTCTCCCCCTTGAAAGTAGAGTTCGCAGTACCCGAACGATATGCCAATGACGTAAAAATCGGCGCAGGGCTGGACTTTACGCTCGAAGGAAAGCTGAACGCTTTCCATGCCACTGTTTACGCACGCGAATCAAAGATAGACCCCACTACCCATACACTGACCATCCGTGCGCTCTATCCCAACGCCAACAGCGCCGTACTGCCGGGACGCTACGCCAGTATCAAACTGAATAAGGACGAAATACAGAATGCGCTTGCCGTACCCTCCGAAGCCATCGTACCGGAAATGGGTAAGGATAAGATTTTCCTCTATAAGTCAGGAAAAGCACAGCCGACAGAGATTACCACCGGTATCCGGACGGAAGCCGAAGTGCAAGTATTGCAAGGTCTGAACGTAGGCGATACAATCATCACTTCAGGAACCCTGCAACTCCGCACAGGATTACCCGTGACATTAGACAACATTAACTAAGTATAAAGTATCAAGGATAAAATATGAGCTATGGCAGGTTTATGCCGGAAGCAGTAATTCATAATTCGTACCTTATACTTCATATTCATACCTTATACTTCTTATCATGAATATATCTGAATTAAGCATACGGAGACCGGTACTCTCCACCGTATTGACACTGATTATCCTGCTTTTCGGTTTCATCGGGTACAACTACCTCGGTGTCCGCGAGTATCCGTCAGTGGATAATCCTATTATCTCCGTATCCTGTTCCTATCCCGGAGCAAACGCCGACGTTATCGAAAATCAGATTACAGAACCGCTGGAACAGAATATCAACGGTATTCCGGGGATCCGTTCCCTCTCCAGCGTCAGCCAGCAGGGTTCATCACGTATTACGGTAGAGTTCGAGCTTTCCGTCGACTTGGAAACGGCCGCCAATGACGTACGTGACAAAGTTTCGCGCGCCCAGCGTTATTTACCCCGCGACTGCGACCCGCCAACCGTATCCAAAGCCGACGCGGATGCTACTCCTATCCTCATGGTGGCTTTGCAAAGCGACAAGCGTTCGTTGCTGGAACTTAGCGAGATAGCAGACCTCACGGTCAAAGAACAGTTACAAACCATTTCCGATGTAAGCAGCGTAAGCATTTGGGGAGAGAAACGTTATTCCATGCGTTTGTGGCTCGACCCCATTAAGATGTCCGGTTACGGTATCACTCCTATCGACGTAAAGAATGCGGTAGACAATGAGAATGTGGAACTTCCTTCGGGCAGTATCGAAGGAAATACCATCGAACTGACGATTCGCACGCTCGGCCTGATGCATACGGCAGAAGAATTCAATAACCTCATCCTGAAAGAAGACGGCAACCGTATCGTCCGGTTCAGCGACATAGGCCGCGCCGAACTTGGCCCGGCAGACATCAAAAGTTATATGAAGATGAACGGTGTGCCTATGGTGGGTATCGTAGTGATTCCGCAACCGGGCGCCAATCATATCCAGATTGCCGACGCCGTGTACGAACGTATGGAGAAGATGCAGAAAGACCTGCCGGAAGATGTGCATTACTCGTACGGTTTCGATAACACCAAATTCATCCGCGCCTCCATCAATGAAGTAAAGCAAACGGTGTACGAGGCGTTCATCCTCGTAATCATCATCATCTTCCTGTTCCTGCGCGACTGGCGTGTGACCCTCGTTCCCTGTATCGTAATTCCCGTCTCATTGATCGGAGCTTTCTTTGTGATGTACCTGGCAGGATTTTCCATCAACGTACTCTCCATGCTGGCCATTGTGCTTGCCGTGGGACTTGTGGTGGACGATGCCATTGTAATGACGGAGAATATCTATGTCCGTATTGAAAAGGGAATGCCCCCGAAAGAGGCAGGTATCGAAGGAGCCAAAGAAATCTTCTTTGCCGTAATCTCCACCACCATTACGCTGGTAGCGGTGTTTTTCCCTATCGTATTTATGGACGGTACGACAGGACGTCTGTTCCGTGAATTCAGTATCGTAGTATCCGGTTCGGTTATCATCTCCTCTTTTGCCGCGTTGACTTTTACACCGATGTTGGCTACCAAACTGTTGATAAAAAGAGAAAAGCAAAGCTGGTTCTATCGTAAAACCGAACCTTTCTTCGAAGGGATGAACAACGTTTACAGCCGCTCTTTGGCCGCTTTCCTGCGGAAACGCTGGATTGCACTGCCGTTCACGGCGTTAACCATTATCATTATCGGTTTTCTTTGGAACTATATCCCCGCGGAAATGTCACCGCTGGAAGACCGTTCGCAAATCAGCATCAATACGCGTGGTGCCGAAGGCGTCACCTACGAATATATCCGTGACTACACAGAAGATATCAACCAGCTGGTCGATTCTATCGTGCCCGATGCGGAAGCGGTGACCGCCCGTGTATCCAGCGGTAGCGGTAATGTGCGCATTACTTTGAAAGACATGCAGGACCGTAACTATACGCAAATGGAAGTAGCGGAAAAGCTATCGAAAGCGGTACAGAAAAAAACGATGGCCCGTTCTTTCGTGCAGCAGTCTTCCTCGTTCGGCGGACGACGCGGCGGCATGCCCGTACAGTACGTACTGCAAGCTACCAACATTGAGAAATTGCAAGAGGTACTTCCCAAGTTCATGGCGAAAGTATACGAGAATCCGGTGTTCCAAATGGCGGATGTGGACTTGAAGTTCAGTAAACCGGAAGCCCGTATCAACATCAATCGTGACAAAGCAAGTATCATGGGAGTCAGCACCCGTAACATTGCCCAAACACTGCAATACGGTTTAAGCGGCCAGCGTATGGGTTACTTCTATATGAACGGCAAGCAATACGAGATATTGGGAGAAATCAACCGTCAACAGCGTAACAAGCCTGCCGACCTGAAAGGCATTTATATCCGTAGCGACAAGGGGGATATGGTACAGCTCGACAACCTTATAGAACTGACAAACGGCATCGCTCCGCCTAAGTTGTATCGCTACAACCGTTTCGTATCCGCCACTATCTCCGCCGGGCTTGCCGACGGCAAGACTATCGGACAAGGTTTGGACGAAATGGACAAGATAGCTAAAGAAACATTGGACGACACTTTCCGCACCGCCCTCACCGGTGACTCAAAAGAGTACCGTGAGAGCTCTTCCAGTCTGATGTTCGCTTTCATTCTGGCAATCCTGCTTATCTACCTGATTCTGGCCGCCCAGTTCGAAAGTTTCAAAGACCCGCTGATTATCATGCTGACGGTGCCCCTTGCCATTGCCGGCGCACTGGTATTCATGTATTTCGGAGACATCACAATGAATATATTCAGCCAAATCGGTATCATCATGCTGATTGGTCTGGTGGCAAAGAACGGTATCCTTATCGTAGAGTTCGCCAATCAGAAGCAGGAAACCGGCGAGGACAAGATGCAAGCCATCAAAGATGCCGCTCTGCAACGCCTACGCCCCATCTTGATGACAAGCGCCTCTACCGTACTGGGACTGATACCGTTGGCATTCGCCACAGGTGAAGGATGTAACCAACGTATCGCCATGGGTACGGCCGTAGTAGGCGGTATGCTTGTGTCCACACTGCTCACGATGTATATCGTCCCCGCTATTTATAGTTATGTATCTACCAACCGAAGTAAACTAAAGAACGAATGAAACGTACGATTTTATCTTTCTTAATCATTCTGTGCGCCACGCTTGCCGTTCAGGCACAGCCCGCGCCTATCTATACCCTGAAGTCTTGTCTGGAACAGGGGCTGTTGAACAACTATTCCCTGCGTATCACCCGTAACGAACAGCAAGTAAGCAAGAACAACGCCACCCTTGCCAATGCCGGCTACCTGCCTACCCTAGACTTATCTGCCGGTTATAAAGGTACTTTGGATAATACCGAAACAAAGCTGCGCGCCACCGGTGAAACAACCAAAGAGAACGGTGTGTTCGACCAGACCGTCGATGCCGGCATTAACCTGAGCTGGACTATCTTCGACGGCTTCAATATCACCGCCAACTACCAGAAACTGAAAGAGCTGGAACGACAAGGCGAAACCAATACCCGTATCGCCATCGAAGATTTGATAGCCAATATTGCAGCCGAATATTACAATTATGTACAGCACACAATCCGCCTGAAGAACTTCCGCTATGCCGTATCGCTCTCCAAAGAACGTCTGCGTATCGTAGAGGAGCGTTATCATATCGGAAACTTCTCCCGCCTGGACTACCAGCAGGCTAAAGTAGACTTCAATGCCGACAGTGCGCAATACATGAAACAACAGGAGTTATTGCATACCTCACGCATCCAGCTGAACGAATTAATGGCACACGAAGATGTAGACCGCCCTTTCATCGTTGAAGACAGCCTCATCAATGTCAGCGCCAAACTGAATTTCGAGGAACTTTGGAACGCCACTCTCCAAGCCAATGCATCTTTACTGAAAGCTGAACAGAACAATACTTTGGCACGACTGGATTATAAAAAAGCCAGTTCCCGCGACTACCCGTACGTGAAGATGAATGGCGGCTACGGCTATACCCTCAACAAATATGATATTTCCGCCAACAGCCGTCGTAGCAACCTCGGACTGAACGTAGGCGTCACCGTAGGCTTCAATCTCTTTGACGGCAACCGTCGCCGCGAACTCCGGAATGCACGTATCGCAGTGCAAAACGCCCGTCTGGAACGGGAACAGTTGGAACAAGCCTTGCGCGCCGACCTGAGTAACCTGTGGCAAGCCTATCAGAACAACCTCCAAATGCTGAACCTGGAACGTCAGAACCTTGTTGCAGCCAAAGAAAACCATGAGATTGCCATGGAACGATATATGCTCGGTAACCTCTCCGGTATTGAAATGCGTGAAGCGCAAAAGAGCCTGCTGGATGCCGAAGAACGTATCTTATCGGCGGAATATGACACCAAACTATGCGAAATATCCTTGCTGCAAATCAGTGGAAGAGTGGAACAATATTTAGAGTAAATACATAAATCACAATATTTACTCTCTTAAAAACAAATATTACTATTCTCTCTTTAGAGTTTTCCCTACTTTTGTTCGCAAAGAAACTCAAAACTTCAATAGTATGAAACGAACATTTCTCTTCTGCGCATTGCTCGCCCTTCTCACCGGAGCCAATGCGCAGGAAACAACCGATTACAAGGAAAAACATCCCTACAAGGATTGGGTGAAGATAGCTCCCAAACTGGATGACGCTTTCTTCACCACTCCCGAAGCCATTCGCATTGCCGACAATGTACTGCTCTACCAACAAACGACCGGCGGCTGGCCCAAGAACATCTATATGCCCGCCGAACTGACGGCCGATGAGTATAAGAAAGCCCTCGCCGCGAAAGATAACGTCAACCAGAGTACCATCGACAATAATGCCACGAGTACGGAAATCCGTTACCTTTCCCGGGTTTATCTGGCCACCGATATAGAGAAATACAAAGAGGCCGCTTTAGAAGGTATACGTTACATACTGAAAGCGCAATACCCCAACGGCGGTTGGCCTCAATTCTGGCCGCGTCCCAAAGGCTATTATACCCACATCACCTACAACGACAACGCAATGGTAAACGTCATGAACCTGCTACGTGATGTTTACAACAAGAAAGCCCCGTACACCTATGTACCGGATACTCTTTGCCAACGCGCCCGTGCCGCATTCGACAAAGGTGTGGAGTGTATCCTTAATACTCAGGTGAAGCAAAACGGCAAACTGACAGTGTGGTGCGCCCAGCATGACGAACACACCCTCGCCCCCGCCAAGGCCCGTGCCTACGAACTTCCCTCACTCAGCGGGGCCGAATCGGACAACATCGTCCTACTGTTGATGTCCATCCCCGATCCGTCACCCGAAATCATCGCTTCCGTGGAAGCAGCCATCGCATGGTTCAAGGCAAACAAGATAACAGGTATCATGCGTGAGAATTTCACTAATAGCGAAGGCCAAAAAGACTACCGGATGATTCCATGCCCGCAGGACGATTATCCTTGTCCCGTACTTTGGGCGCGTTTCTACACTCTCGAAGACAACCGTCCTTTCTTCTGCGACCGAGACGGCGTGAAGAAGTACGATATCTCCGAGATAGGCTATGAACGCCGTAATGGATACAGCTGGTACAACAATGCCGGACTGAAAGTGCTGAAAAAGTACGAGCAGTGGAAAAAGCGGATAGGTAATTAAGCATACCTATCCCAACACCCATTTCGTATTCTTCCCGAAACAGCGATAAGCCATCGCTACCAGAAACCAGGATACACAGAATGCCACCACTGCCGCACAAGGTATCTGCAAAGGAATGGGAATATGGATAGCGCGCATCAGTACCACACTCGGTCCGGTAAAGAAATAATGTATCATATACACACCGAAACCGCAAAGAGTCAGATTGGCCAGCGCTCGTCTGACTCTTTCCGATTTAATATTTGCCCGTTTACACAGTACGAATACGGGAACAGTCATCATGACTACATTCAGCGAGCAATATGTAAAGTACAATTCCAGCATTTCATCCGTGAAGTCCGGTAACGAAGTCATGTGACAAAACCCCAGGAAGGTCACCGCATACCCCGCTACAAACATCGGTATACCGATAAATGCCAGTTGTCTTCCGCTCCAATCATGGTTACGCAAATAATGCCCCAGCAACAGGTAACCGTTGAAACCGGCAAAGTAGTACAACATTCCGAACGCATTCCACGAACAACCGCCCCAAAGATATTCCGATACGTACTCATTATAATAAGGTAGTAATAAAGTCACTCCCCACGCCGCAAGAAACCAGAGTTTGGCACGTTCCGACGCCTTTTCCACCCATGCCGAGAATATCGGCAAATATAAGTAAAGGCCGATCAGCAAGTATATGTACCACATATGTACGGCAAGCAGCGAGAAATTAAGGGGTATTTGAGCGATATATCCCATGCTCACTGCAAAAGATTGGCGCATGACATCCTCGCCCGAGTAAGGGAAGAAATCAAGAATGACTTCCGGGTTCAGCCCTAACAGTCCCGTTATCCAAGGAAAGAAATTATATATCAGCGACCAGATAATAAACGGGAAGAATACGCGGGGAATACGTTTCTTATAAAATACGGATGCTTCTCCACGTACCGGCAACAGCAACGCGCCGGTAATCATTACGAATAGCGGTACGCAGGGGCGAAGCACCGCGCCATAGGCGGCTCCCCAAAACTTAATACTTTCGATGTCGGGCGACGTACCCGGAAAGAAATTGAAAGGGTCTGCGCTGTGGCAGCAAACTACGGTAAACATAGCTACCAATCGGGCTACATCGAGCCATACAATGTGTTGTCCTGCTTTGGATTGTGTAAGTGTTTGTTCCATGTTATCAGATATTTGTGTTTGAAAGCGTAAAGATAGAAAATGTACCAAAATACAGCAGCCTTTTTCCATATATATTTTTGACAGGAAACTCATCAAACACAAACAGAGCCGCTGAAGTTTCCCTCGGCGGCTCTGTCTTTATTTAATCTTGCGGCACTTATTTACTGCAATTCCAGGGTTTCAGTTGTTTAAAGAAGTCATTACCCTTATCATCCACCAGGATAAATGCGGGGAAATCTTCCACTTCAATCTTCCAGATAGCCTCCATACCGAGTTCGGGATATTCCACACACTCGATACTCTTGATATTATTCTGTGCCAAGATGGCGGCAGGACCGCCGATAGAACCGAGATAGAAGCCGCCATACTTCTTGCAGGCATCCGTAACCTGCTGGCTACGATTACCTTTGGCAAGCATAATCATACTTCCGCCATGGCTTTGGAAAAGGTCCACATACGGGTCCATACGTCCGGCAGTTGTCGGCCCCATTGAACCACACGCCATTCCCTGCGGAGTTTTGGCAGGACCGGCATAGTAGATAGGATGGTCTTTGATGTATTGCGGCAAATCTTCACCGCGATCCAAACGTTCTTTCAACTTGGCATGAGCGATGTCACGACCTACGATGATAGTACCGTTCAGAGACAGACGGGTAGAAACCGGATACTTGGTCAGCTCCTTCAGGATATTTTCCATCGGTTGGTTCAAATCGATCTTCACTACATCACCCTCACCAGCTTTACGGAGTTCGGCAGGAATCAGCTCACCCGGATTGCTGTCGAGTTTTTCAATCCAAATACCCTCTTTGTTGATTTTACATTTAATGTTACGGTCGGCAGAACAGGACACGCCCAGACCTACCGGACAGGAAGCACCGTGACGCGGTAAACGAATGATACGTACATCATGAGCCAGATATTTACCGCCGAACTGTGCGCCAAGACCAATCTTGTGAGCTTCCGCCAATACCTGTTTCTCCAATTCCACATCACGGAAAGCACGACCGAACTCATTGCCGGCGGTAGGCAGGTTATCGTAGAAGTGAGTGGAAGCCAACTTCACCGTCAGCAAGTTCTTCTCGGCAGAAGTACCACCGATAACGAATGCAATGTGATAGGGCGGACAAGCAGCCGTACCCAATGTCTTTATCTTTTCGATAAGGAACGGAACCAGCGTTTCAGGATTCAGGATAGCTTTCGTTTCTTGATAGAGATATGTTTTATTGGCAGAACCGCCACCCTTAGTAACGCAAAGAAACTCATACTCCATGCCTTCAGTAGCTTCAATATCAATCTGCGCCGGAAGATTGCACTTCGTATTCACTTCGTCGTACATATTGAGAGGGGCGTTCTGAGAATAACGCAGATTCTCTTCCGTATATGTTTTATAGACACCGAGCGAGAGGGCTTCTTCATCACAATAGCCCGTCCACACTTGTTGTCCTTTTTCACCGTGGATGATAGCCGTACCCGTATCCTGGCAGAAGGGCAGCACACCCTTAGAGGCAACTTCGGCATTACGCAGGAAAGTCAAAGCCACATACTTATCGTTGTCACTTGCTTCAGGGTCACTCAAAATCTTAGCAACTTGTTCGTTGTGCGAACGACGCAACATAAACGAAACGTCACGGAAAGCCGCATTAGCCATTGCGGTCAGACCCTCTTTTTCAATCTTCAGGATGGGTTTTCCTTCAAACTCGCTTACGGACACGTAGTCTTTTGTAAGCAGATAATACTCAGTTGTATCCTTACCCTTCTCGAACATGGGCTGATACTTGAACGGAGGTGTTGTTGCCATAATTACTTGTTCATTTAATATTTAAAAGTGATTCGTGACACAAAGGTAACAACTATTATTGAAATATTTCTTTAATTAGGGTGAAAACTTATAGGCACAACCATCTTGCCATTACTTAACGTACGTGTCGCATGCGCCCTATCAATTCATCGCCCAACGCCGTCTTTACTTCGATATGTTTCAACACGGCAGTTACAAACGGATTACTTTCAAAATCACCGCGCACTTGCTCAAAGTCAAGTTCTTTTTCAAGACGTGAGCCATCGGCTCCGAACCCGGTCATAGAAGCCAAAGAAAATTCTTTCTTGGCATCTTCATAGACCATACGGTCTAGACCGACAACAGACTCTTTCCACTTTTCTACGATGTGTATAATGTCTTCCGCCGTAATATTTTCGGGATTGATACCGTAAAATTCTTCCAGTTTGTCGTACGCCCATGTCCACTCGTAAGTGTAGTAGTTCTGATGCATCCGTTCAAATTCCGCATTGATGTTTTTCAATCGGTTGACCACCCCGGACTCAATGCCGTCTATTAATGCGTCAATTTCGCTTTTAGGAGCTATCAATCCGGAAATATCCACCCACTCCCCGCTACCGATAGAGGTATCGGGCTTAAGGCGGGTGCGTATCTCTTCATTACTTCTGAAATTGATACCTTCCAAACGCTTGATTACGGAATTACCAAGGAATTTGTGAATAGCGATTTCATAAAAGCGAATACCTTTTACCAATGCTGAATTGCGAATCTTGGCACTATGGAAAGAATAGATATCGGATAATTCACCCGAAGCATAACGCAGGTTCTTCAATGTCTCCCGCCCCTTGAACATCTTTTGTACAGTATACGGACTCAAAAGGTTGTAGTTAATGAAGTCCAGCTTATTGGTATCGGTACGCTGGTCACGCTTAGGCCATTTCTGGGCATCACGGATAGTACCTACGCTACGCAGATTGACACCCGGAACAAGATAGGTCGTATTGTTCTGCTCTATCAGATAAGAGAACGGCAAGTTGGAAGTATCGGAATGGTTGACGTGACGACCCATAACGAGAGAGAAAGCCCCCACCCTTGCAGGCCACAGAATATAAGAATCGGAAGTGGTCTTAGCGCCGCGTTCCAACGTTCCCTGGTGAATAGGGCCGAGCTTGTACATGTGATTACTCTGATTGGAACCGGAACCGGCATTCATAAAGGAGAACATACCGGCTATAAGCAAAGTGGATTTGTGGTGCGTCACCGTATAAGGTCCGGCAAAGATGGCACATGCTTCACCGTTTTCTCCCTGACAATTACTGAAGAACAAGGAATCCGAAGCAGAATAGTTATGCCCCAGTTTGCAAGCCTGCCCTACAAAACAACGGGTAAGCATAGCACCGTCGTCCACACGCGAACCGGATGATATAATAAAGTTATCGCAAATAACGCCGTGACCGATATGTACAGGAGCTATCTCATTACTGTTGACGCTTCCGTTGTACAGACGGCACGTACCGCAAATGTGGCAATAGTCACCGATACGCACATTCTTGATAGAACCGGTGTTGAGTATCATGACATGATTACCGATAGAACCGACAGTAGAAGCATGCTTATTGGAATAGAAATCTGTTATTTCCTTCATCCGCGCAATCAGCTCCGGACGATGGCGGTAAAGCGCCATGATATAAGCTTGATGAGCGGAAAGTTTATCACTGATAAGAACCTCACGGCCACCCGTTTCGTTCAGAACGGATACCTCTACACCATTACCAAATTTAGATAACCCGTCTACAAGAATGATATCCACATTCTCAATGAAAGTATCATGTCCGATTTCATAATTGGCAATGTAGTTCTGAATATTCTCAATGCAGCAGTTATCGCCCACCGTTACATTGTGAAGCGTTACATGCCGCAAACCGGAATGTTTCTTTATTCCACCCGGTAAGGTAAATTCCGAATGGAATATCCCCAAACGCACCTCGCCCGAGAAGCGGGTATGATGCACAAATTCCGTTGAAAACTCTTCAGCAACGGTTACCTTCCCCCAATCATCCGCCAGACACGACTGGCTCTTTAACCGGAGCACTTCGTCTTCGGTCAAGTTTCTGTAAGTCATAACACCTAAATTAAGAATGAAGAATTAAGAATGAAGAATCCGGCTGCGCCGTGTCGTGCAGACATCATTCCGCACGGTAATTCTTCACTCTTCATTCTTAACTCTTCATTAAATTAAACCTCTTCTTCTTCGTAGGTCTGATAAAGAAAATCGTTATAGGGGTACTTTTGCACGTGCAGTTCTTTTACACGCTGATAAACCACACTCTTCAATTCCTCTACATTGACTCGTTCACGGGCAGAGATAAAGAGACAGTTGTCTTCCATCTTTGCCATCCATGTCTTCATCAGTTCTTCGAGCGTTAAGTTTTCTTTGGTTCTGGGGGTAAGGTCGTCTTCCGCTTTCGCCACATAGGTGTAAGCGTCTATTTTATTAAATACAAGTATCATGGGTTTACCGGATGCACCGATGTCCGCCAATGTCTTGTTTACCACTTCTATCTGCTCTTCAAAGTCGGGATGTGAAATATCTACGATGTGCAGCAACAAATCGGCTTCGCGCACTTCGTCCAAAGTAGATTTAAAAGAATCTACCAAGTCGGTCGGCAATTTACGGATAAAACCAACCGTATCTGACAAAAGGAACGGCAGGTTCTCGATGATAACTTTACGTACCGTAGTATCCAACGTAGCAAAGAGCTTATTCTCCGCAAATACTTCGCTCTTGGAAAGCAACGTCATCAAAGTAGATTTGCCTACATTGGTATATCCTACCAATGCTACACGAATAAGACGACCGCGATTCTTACGCTGGGTTGCCTTTTGCTTATCAATCTCCGCCAAACGTTCTTTCAGTAATGACATGCGGTTTAAGATGATACGACGGTCCATCTCCAACTGTGTTTCACCCGGACCGCGCAAACCTACGGAACCTTTACCGCCACCCGCACCTGAACCACCTCCCTGACGTTCCAAGTGAGTCCACAAACGTTGCAGACGGGGAAGCATGTATTTATACTGCGCCAGTTCAACCTGAGTTTTCGCATTGGCAGTCTGTGCACGCATGGCAAAAATGTCGAGAATGAGTGAGGTACGGTCTAATATCTTTATTTTCAACTCAGCCTCAATATTACGTATCTGCTTTGCCGAGAGCTCATCATCGAAAATCACCATACCGATTTCACGTTCGGCTTCTTCTTCGTTACGGATATATTCTTTTATTTCTTCCAGCTTACCCTTTCCGACATATGTCACAGAGTTTGCCTGGTCTAACTTCTGAGTAAATCGTTTCACCACTTCCGCCCCGGCTGTCTCAGCCAAGAATGCCAGTTCATCGAGGTATTCGTTCGTCTTGCGCTCATCCTGAGTTTTCGTGATAAGACCTACCAATACTGCGGTTTCGACCTGTGCTTCGGAAATTACAAATTCTTTCATTCTATTTTATACCTTATTATATATGTATACCTTTATTATATGTGGCGGCAAATATAACAAAAAAAAAGAGGACAATGTTGCGTTGTCCTCCTTTTCGTATTCTCTAGTTTCAAAATTACTCATCTTCAGCAAAGCCTGTACGACGGAAACCCGCGATTTTATAGGTATCGTCTCCCTGCACATTTACAAAGAAAACAATACTATCCGCCGGCATTCCGCTCGGAGTAGTGGCCTCGCCTTCCAAAACCTTACCGTCTGTAATGCTCAGTGTTATCTTGGGCGCTCCCCAATTAGCTTCATTGACAGCAATAGACGTTTCTGCCATTTCGAACGTACGACCTGCATAGTTAGTAGTAACTTTCAATGCAGTATTCAGCAGATAGCCTTCTTTCAACCACATCTCGGTAGGAACATTAGCGGTAGTATTATAGGTGTTCAATTCCACCGTACCGCCCAATACATCTTCCCATTCTCCTTGAGCATTTTTCTGCTCCCATGTTACATACCATGTTCCTGCCATCTTTTCTACGGCAGTACCGCCCGCTTCTACATCCGTTTCTTCGCAACCTGTCAGCGAGAAGGAAAGAACGGCAAACAATAACATCAAATATTTTTTCATATACGTATTCCTTTTATATTTATTCTACTGGTTTATCCAACACTATATTAAATAACATTCCCTGATATTCAATAGACCATTTCAATATGCCCGGATAAATATCATCAGCCGGAGTTACATCCGGATTATAAGTGATACCGGATAATTCATCATACATTCCACCAAAAGCAGAAGTTCCTCCTGATACGATAGTAAATGCAGGGTCAGTATTGCTCTTCATGCTGACATAAGCAGGCATAGCATACGCAGCACCGTATCCACGGCCTTGATCGTAGTAACCGCCCATCATATCCGAGATATGGAAAATACCCGGAGCAATCTTTTCAATGACAACAGAGAAATTACTTGAGAAAGGTTCCGGAGTATCCCACACATAATTACCACCGTCATCTGTCATATCTTCACCTTCATCGTTTGTTTGAGGCATTTGGCGATTAGAGTCCAAACTGGTAGAATACGTACCGGATATATCGGTAGTGATGGCAGGGTCATAAACGGCAACCATTCTTGTGATCTCACTGCTATACCCATCTACGTTTGTAGCTGAATATGTAATGAAATATACACCGGCCTTGCTGACGTCTACTTTATCCGCACCGGTAGTTACAATCGTAGAAGTAATATCCTTGCCCTGCTCTTTAGCAATTACACCCGGCTCTACATAAGGGGTACCTAATTCAACCGTCATAATCTCATCTCCGTTCATCTCAAAATCCACATAGTAAGTGATGAATGACGGGTCTTGTGTTGATTCATCGCAAGAAACCATCACAAGCGATAAACAAACAAATAAACTATATATTATCTTTTTCATATCTTTCTTTTATTATAAATATGTGATTGATACGCTTAATTCTTATCCCACCAAACAGGATCAGTCAACTTCATACCTGTAGGAGTATTTTTATTCAGCTGACTTGCACTATAAGAAGGATACAGACGCTTAATCATATTCTGACCGCCCAACGCATTAGTCATCGGAGCAATTAAATCACCGGCCTCATACCCTGAAATATCACCACTTGCCATATCGGCAGCCGATTTAGATGACAGTTTCGGACAATCCGTGCGACGAATTTCCGACCAAGCCTCCATATGATCCATATAGCAAAGAGCAACCCACTTTTGCATATAAATAAGTTTCAATTTAGCATCAGTAGTTGTAGCCGAAGCCCAACTAACAGTAGTAGTATATAATGCATCCGCTCCGGTCAAACCACGTGCGGCGAAGTCGGCTTCGATACCGGCTTCATAAGCAGCTTTTGCTTTGGCATCATCATTGATGAAACGGATATATACCTCCGCTATCAAGAACTGAAGCTCACTTTGAGTAAAGAAATAGACCGGTTTTGTAGCATAATACTGCATACCGCTATAATCTTTATTAAATTTACTTCCTTTCAGATTATTCTTGACTCCCGGAATTTCACCCTCATACTTCTTGGTAGCTTTTGCTTCCTTAAAACTATAAGCCAAACGTTCGATATCATTTGTCTGACTCATATACGCAATGATAGGATATGAAGCACAATGATTGTTAGCCAGACTGATGTTATTCTGTCCATACCAAGGATTATACTTGGATGTTTCATTGGCATACACATCAAATTTCACATCACCGGAAAAGAATTGATTGGCAGTAACGAGAGATTTTACTTTTTCCGTATATCCGGCAACATCCACACCCGCATCAATAAATCGAAGATACATACGCAAACGAAGAGCATTGGCAAAACCAACCCATTGGGATACATTCTTATTGAGCAGCAAATCCGTACAAGTCATTGCAGACTCCCCAAGCTCTTTTTCAGCTTCTTCCATTTCTGCCAAAACACCTTCATATATGGCTTGGCCGCCATCCCATTTAGGCATTGGATTTTCACTACCCATCAAAGCTTCACTGTAAGGAGCCTGATCCATATTATCCACTAATAACTGGAAGCTGAATGCACGCAATACAGACACGGCAAAACGGTCGGCCGGAGTTACATCTTCACTTTCGCTAATAGTTTTCAAATCTTCCAAAGCACCTGCATATAATTGGGTATAAGCACGGTCTATAATCTGAGAAGAAGGATTTATATCATATTCAATCAATGCATCATATTGCTGAGCTTCCGGCATTTGCTCGTAGTACTGAGCAAAGAAACCGGCATAATTGTACATAGCATTACCTACCGTCCATGCAATAACATTTTCCGCAGCAGGAAGTATCATATCCGGTGTTACATCACTCGGTGCATCCGGATCCGTATTAATATCAAGGTTGCAGCTCGTAAACCCTATGAGCAACGAGGAAGCAAATATCATCAGTTTCTTTTTCATATTCGTTTCTGTTTTTTTAGAATTTAACCATTAAGTTAAAACCGAACTTACGGCTGCTCGGGTTGGCCGTCCATTCACCGTACTGTCCTTCAAGGTCATTACCGAATGAAGTCATTTCCGGGTCAATAAAGGTATTGTCTGACGGAGTCCATACAAAAAGGTTGCTTCCGTAAACAGACACCTTGATATCTTGGAACGGAGTCTTGGATAACCATCTCTTTGGCAAATCCCATCCTAAAGAGATATTGCGCAACTTAACAAATGATTTATCAATCAATTCATAGCTGCCCATCATATCTCCACCTGCATTCCAATAATCACAAATCTTAGCATAGCTCACCGGAGTGGTATTTTCCACGAAACTGCCATCGCTTAATTGATTAACCGAGTTAGGCACGATGAACGGGTTACGGTCGTTATAGGCAGTCTGGATAGCATTACCTGTAAAATAGTTGATTGCCTTTGTACGTGAATACATTTTACCACCCTGACGAATATCGAAATCTACACCTAAAGTAATACCTTTGTATTGCAACATGGTAGATACACCCATCTGATATTTATAGTTCATGGTACCTACAATAGCCATTTGGTCTGAAGCCACCGGCAGACCGGTAGAAGGATTCACTACAATATTACCATTATCATCAGTCATAGGAACTTCAGCTTTGTACGTACCCAAAGGTTCACCTACAATAGCATATAGTGTTGTACCACCGCTCAAACCGAAAATGGTAGCAAGGCCGCCCAATTCTTCCGGCAAACTGATTACCTTACTATTGTTTTTCGTAAAGTTCCAGGTCAATTCCCAAGTAAAGTCTTTAGTCTGAATAGGACGTCCGGTAACAAGCAACTCCCAACCTTGATTACGAATTTTACCCAAGTTGACGTTACGATATGTATAACCGCTGGCAGCATCCATATTCAAACTCATAATCTGATTGTCTGAATTACGGTTATAATATGCCGCATCTACTGACAATCGTCCATTAAAGAACGCTACATTTGCCCCGAATTCATATTCCGTAGTCATCTCCGGCTTCAATGCATTATTGCCAAGTATATTACCTTTGGTAAAAGCATTAGTACCATTCAGCGGAAACTTCACTTCACCCCAGCCACCGCTATCAGCCACGGCTTGACCATAAGAAGTCAATGTCATATAAGGATCGGCATCATTACCGGTCTTACCATAAGCCGCACGAATCTTACCGAATGTAAACCAGCTTTTCAAATCTTCATTAAACAATTCGCTGAATACAAAACTACCTGTAACACCCGGATAGAAGAAACCGCGTTTACCCTTAGGAAGAGTAGATGACCAGTCGTTACGCGCTGTGGCAGTCAAATAAACCATGCTTTTCCATGCCAAGTCCACTTGTGCAAACACCGCATTGGAACGACGGCGGGAGCTTAATTCCTCTGCAAGAGGAGTATTGGCCGAATTGCTCAAATGATACCAGGTAGGGATATCCAAACCTGTAACAGTCGATGTCATTGAAGAATATTTACGCTCATTGAAGTTACCACCGACTAAAGCATTGATATCAAAATCACTTACCGGCATGCTGAAAGTAACTAATACATCTTGATTCAGCTCACGACGACGTAACATTTCTTCCATTACCTTTCCGTTCTTTCCATTAAAGTTTCCCTGATCATCATTAGGAGTACCGGCAAATAAAGCTGCCAAATTAGGCTCACCATATTTTTGTTCGCTGTTCGTAGCGTCTAAACCGATGCGATAGGTAAACTTAAAATATTTCAAGAAATCGTAATCTACCTGGAACTTTCCATAAATCTTCTCTGACTTATAAGTATTCATATAAGTATCCAGAATATAATAGGGATTGGTTACACCATAAGGAGTATAATAGTATCCCGGACCATTGAATGGATCATTCAAATCCTTTTGACCAATAATGCTTATATCACGCGGAGTTTGGTACAGAGAGTTAATCATTGAAAGTCCCTGTCCGGTTGTAGCAAACTTATTACGCTGACTTGCATAATTTACAGAAGATGACAGGGTCAAATTTCCAATCTTATGTCCGCCACGGGCAGAGAAAGTATATTTGTCATACGTATCTGCCTTGCCCGGCAACATTCCATCATCACTTATTTGTGAAAATGACACATAGTAATTACTTTTTTCATTAGCATTATTGAATGAAAGGCTGTTTGAGTAACGGAAACCTGTATCAAAGAAATCTTTAATGTTATCTTTCATTGCCACATAAGGCTTTACTTTCTGCGAGTTATCATAGACATTACCCCAAACACGCATAGAACCGTCAAAACGAGGTCCCCAACTACCATTCTCCAATTCAGTATGTGTACCGCTCCAACCCATACCGAATTCATTCTGTAATTGCGGGTAACGTAAGATAGTAGAAGCCTGTAAGCCACCATTATATTCTATTCCCAAACCTTTCTTTTGCTGCTTACCAGTTTTTGTAGTGATCATGATAACACCATTAGCCGCACGGCTACCATAAAGTGCCGTTGCAGCAGCACCTTTCAATACTGTCATGCTCTCTACATCATCAGGATTAATAGCATTGGCACCATTACCAAAGTCATAGCTCGTATCAAGAGCATCACTGGTAGATGAACCGGCGGAAGAGTTACTCATCGGTACTCCATCAATAATATAAAGCGGCTGATTGGAACCTGACAAAGAACTAAAACCACGTACGACAACAGAATTAGACGCACCCGGATCCGATGAGTTACTTGATATCTGTACACCCGCAATTTTTCCGGATAAAGCAGACATCACATCTGAATTGCGAGTAGCTGTAATCTTGTCACTATTCACAGAGGTTGCAGAATATCCCAATGCTTTTTCTGAACGTTTAATACCCATTGCTGTCACAACGACCTCATCAAGCACTTCTGTATCAGACTTTAATACAACTCTCAAATTAGGCTTGATTGCAACTTCTTGTGCCTGCATACCTACGAACGAAACCTGCAAAGTCTTCGCAGAACTTGGTACGTTCAGTAATGTAAAATCACCATCTACATTGGTAATAGCACCAATTTGTGTACCTTTTACCAATACAGAGGCTCCAATAACTGGCTGCCCATCTTCTTCAGAAATCACAACACCTGTAACCTTCTGTGTTTGGGCAGTTACTAAGCCTATTCCTACAAAAAGGCAGGCCAATAACAGCATTAATTTTCTTTTCATAAATTCTCTCTTAAAGTTTAACTTTACATTAATTGTTTCTTTACTCTAACAAAATGCAAATATATTAATAAATATGAAACGGGCAACTATTTTATTGAAAAAACCTTGTAAATCTATCAAACTGTTAACAAAATATGCCATTTTATGCTGAATAGCAGATTTTATACAATTAAAGAACCTCAAAACACTATCATTAGCTATCACTATGTTTCAACCATTTTACCCAATTATTAATCCGGATACACGTATTTTAAAACAAAATGGTTAAAAAAACTCCCATATTTGTGCTATTTGATTGGATTATGAGAGACATTTTGCGTCTTTTTTATGGCTTTAAAGAATGAACTATAAAAAAACAGAAGCCATTTTTTGCAGATATTAATCCTTATTCAAACCCTGTTTTGCACAGAATATCGTCTTATTTGTTTATAGTATTAATCAAAACAACTTGAGATGAATAAAATTATTTACAGTCTTGTGTATAACAGGAAGAAGTGTCTGAACAAAAAAGGTATGGCATTAGTACAGGTAGAAGCCTATTTAGACAGAAAAAAAAAGTACTTTTCCACCAGAGTCTATTTGAAGCCGGAACAGTGGGATACCAAAAAGCTGGTTGTTAAGAACCACCCTAATGCAGATGCTCTAAACCGGTTGATTTATGAATTTGTAGCAGCGATAGAGAAAAAAGAGCTGGAATTATGGCAACAAGGCAAACGTATATCTTTAGAGCTACTAAAGAATATGTTGACCACTCAGGAGAATAATTCTTCGTTTATATCCTTTTTCAAGCAAGAAGTCACAAACTCATCTTTAAAGAATAGCACTAAGCGCAATCATCTTTCCACCCTTATGTTATTGCAAGAGTTCAAAAAGGATATAACGTTTTCTGATCTGACATTTGAGTTTGTGTCCTCTTTTGAGTATTTTCTACAGTTAAAAGGGTATCATACAAATACTATTGCAAAACATATGAAACATTTGAAACGCCACGTAAATATAGCTATTAATAAGGAATATATTGAAATACAGAAATATGCTTTCAGAAAATATAAAATAAAAACAGTGGAGAATAAACATACCCATTTAGTGCCGGAAGAACTGGAAAAGTTGGAGAAATTGAATTTGTCGGGTAGATATATGAAGTTACAAAAATCTTTGGATGCTTTTCTGTTCTGTTGCTATGCAGGAATGCGATACTCTGATTTTACAAATTTATCTTCCGAGAATATTGTGGATATTAATCAGGAAACATGGCTTATATATAAATCGGTAAAGACAGGAACAGAAGTACGTTTACCCCTTTATTTGCTTTTCGCAGGCAAAGGGATTATAATTCTTAATAAATATCGAGATAATCTTGAAGGCTTCTTTCGTTTGAGAGATAACTCAAATGTCAACAAAGACTTGCTGACCCTCGCAAAGTTGGCCGGATTATCAAAGAATATATCTTTCCATACGGCACGTCATACCAATGCAACGTTGCTGATATACAACGGGGTAAATATCACTACCGTGCAAAAGCTACTCGGGCATAAGAGCGTAAAAACCACTCAAGTTTATACCAATATTATGGATATGACCATCATTCATGATTTAGAGAAAATGAAACAAGCAACACCGTTTGCTGGAAAATAAGTGGGGAATAAGGCTTTTTTAGTCAAGAAGTACCCCAAAAACAAGCAGCCAAGCTGCTGGCTCTGATTCGTTAGACAACTGTTTCCCTTTCGTTAGACAGTTGTTTAACGAAAGGATAACGGATGTCTAACGAAAGGGAAACAGCTGTCTAACGAATTAAAACTTGCTAAGTGGCTTGATAGTTAAGCACGATAGAATTATTATGTTTTACTACGGATTTGCATCCTTTATTTGTTTGTTGTCATACGTTATATGTTTTTGGGAAGAAATATCATAATCTTATTATAATATTCTTTTATATCTCTGAATTACTGTATTTATTTTTACATGAAATCTTAGTTTACCGTTTCCTAAATAATATGTTTTTTATTTTCATTCACTGCCACTATTTATATCGTTTTTTTTATTTACAAATGTATCTTAGTAAAAATTGAAAGTATATTTTAATAGTCATAATAAAAACTGCATATTGCTATTAGTACTCTAAAAATCAATAATTTATCATAGAATATGGGTACATAAGGGTAACGTAAAACTCTTGTTGATGTCCGTTGGAGCATGTTCTATTGATGTTTTAATCAAATGCAAAAAATAGATGCAATTTGTAAACTGCTCATTTATATATATTTATGTATATGATAGTTCTGCGAAAACTCTGCAGATTTCGTTCGTAGGTATGCAGACGCAAGAAGTAACAATTAAGCCGAATGTAAAGGTTGTAATGAAGTCTGATAGCGAGATGCTTGATGAAGTGATGGTAGTTGCTTATGGTACCGCGAAGAAATCTTCGTTTACAGGTGCCGCATCTTCCGTTAGTGGTGATAAAACCTTAAAGGATATACCCGTTTCGTCTTTTGAAGAAGCTCTTGCCGGTTCTACTCCGGGACTTACGATTAATTCAACCAGTGGGCAACCGGGAGCCGGCTTGCAGATTCGCGTACGTGGAACAGGCTCTATGAACGCGACTAACGAACCTCTTTATGTTATCGACGGTGTACCTGTTGTTTCGGGAGATATTGCAGTCTCTGCCGTAAATAATGACTCTAAGGCTTTCAATGTCATGGCATCTATTAACCCGAGTGATATAGAAAATATTACGGTTTTGAAAGATGCCGCTGCAGCCTCTCTTTATGGTTCAAGAGCAGCTAATGGTGTCATTCTTATCACCACCAAACATGGCAAGGCGGGCAAAACTAGAATTAACTTCAAAGCTAATTGGGGATTCTCGGATTGGGCTATGAAGAATCGCAAAAGTGTAAATGGAAAGCAGCGACATGAACTGACCTATGAAGCCTGTTATAACGAAGCAACCATTTACGGTATACCCGATAGTGAAGGAAACTATAATGGACCCGCTTCTGATGCTGATGCAAAGGCGTATGCACAAGAAATGGCAGACTATTACGCTGATGCAAACTATAACGTAGATTGGGAAGATGCTTTCTTCCGTAAGCACGGTTCAAGCCAAAACTATGAATTCTCGGCTCAGGGAGGAGATGAGCGTAATTCGTTCTTCGCATCACTTGCATACAAAAAGGAAGAGGGAAAGGCCAAGACTTCTTCTTTAGATGGATTTATGGGGCGTATCAATGCTGTGCATCGTTCTGCTGATAATAAGTGGCAAATGGGTGCAAACATTTCATTGTCTAAACAAAATTCTTCGGTTACTAGTGAAGGAACAGCTTATGCTAACCCATTTTTCCTTGTGAATTATGTTTGTTCACCTAACATGCCTATATATGACGAAAATGGTGACTATTATTTGCATCCGGTATTGCAACAGGTTTTCACTCATACTCATCCTGTTGAAGATATTAACCTGGATAAAAATGAATCAAAGGTTTTCAGAAGCTTCAATAATCTATGGGCATCCTACCAAATCATTGAAGGATTGACTTTGAAAGAGAGTATTAGCTATGACTATATCAATAACACATCTGTCACTTATTGGCCGCTTTCCTCTAATAATGGTGTTATGAACAATGGTTTAGGAGCTACTTACCCTGTACAGCAACATAATATTTATTCGTCCACAACTTTAAATTATACCAAAACTTTCAATAACAAACATAACGTTGACGCTTTGATTGGTTGGGATATTGATGATAGACGTAAAGAATATGTTCTTGCTACTGCATCGGGATATCCTCATGATAAATTACCGGAGTCTATTAATGCCTCGACTCCTTTGGAAGGTTTTTCATATTATACAGAAGACCATTTATTGTCTTTACTTTCACGTGTCAATTATGATTATGACAATAAATATTATTTCTCGGCTAACTATCGTAGAGATGGCAGCTCACGTTTAGGAGCAAACAACCGCTGGGCTAATTTCTGGTCTGTTTCCGCTGCGTGGAGAATGACTCAAGAAAAGTTTATGGAGAATGTTTCATTTATCAATGACTTGAAAATTAGAGCATCATATGGTATTAACGGTACATTACCCAATGACCTTTACGGACATTTAAGTCTTTATGGATACGGCTATAATTATCAAACGATAGCAGGCTCGGCACCAGCATCTGTTCCTAATCCTGATTTGTCGTGGGAACGCAATAACAACTTTAATATAGGTTTCGATGCAAGATTGTTTGATAGATTAGGCATTACCTTTGACTATTACACTCGTAAAACAACAGACTTGTTGCAAGATGTACCAACTTCAATGGTTGTTGGCTTTACATCAATGCTGAAAAATGTTGGAGAAATGACAAATAAGGGGGTTGAATTGGATATTAATGTTGATGTATTTAAGAATGGACCTGTTAAATGGAATACAGGTTTAGCTCTGTCTCATAACAGCAATAAGGTATCTAAACTTTATGGTGGCAAAGACATCATTGACGGCACAAGTATCATACGTGAAGGCGAATCATATTATTCATGGTGGAGTCGTGAATGGGCTGGAGTAGACCCTGCAACAGGTGAAGAACAGTGGGTTCTGAACACAGAGAATGAGGATGGAAGTCTGAATCGTGAATTGACGAAAGACCCTTCAAAAGCACAAAGAGTAATTATCGGGAAACCGGATCCTAAATTAACCGGTGGTTGGAGAAATAGTGTGTCATGGAAGGGTTTGGAACTTAATATGCTGTTCAATTTCTCTTTAGGCGGTAAACTCTTTGATTCAATGCGAACCAGTATAACAGATACAGATGGTTACTATATTTACTATAATACGTCCATAGACCAAATGAATAGATGGCAAAAGCCGGGTGATGTTACGGATGTACCCAGACGCATCAATAACTATATCTATGGTAATTATGGTAGCTCACGTTTTATGAAAGACCTTAATTATCTGCGTTTAAAGAGTTTGAGCCTGTCATACACGCTTCCTAAACAATGGGTAAGTCGCGCGCAAATGGAAAATGTCAGAGTTTTTGTTTCCGGAAGTAATCTATTAACGTTGACTTCTTATGATAATGTAGACCCGGAACAACCAATAAACGGTATCCCGACGTTTGCATTGCCGGCTCTGAAGAGTGTGACATTCGGTATTGAAATTGGCTTCT
Source organism: Bacteroides clarus YIT 12056 (assembly GCF_900129655.1). Taxonomy (GTDB): domain Bacteria; phylum Bacteroidota; class Bacteroidia; order Bacteroidales; family Bacteroidaceae; genus Bacteroides; species Bacteroides clarus. The sequence continues at coordinate 97,402 of NZ_FQWK01000001.1, read as the reverse complement.
AATCAACAAAAAAAGAATATGATGAAAACAATAAATATAATATCTAAAACAGCTCTAATAGCAGGCTTGGTGTGCTTAGCCTCTTGCAATGACTATTTAGTTACATACCCTTCCGATTCGTTGGAAAGTGAAACCGCCATCACTACGCCTGAGGATACCAAAACTGCGCTGAATGGTGCATATGCAGGATTAATCAGTGCTCGGGATGCTGCTGGTAACAACTATTATTATTACGGAACTGATTTCTTGGCAAGGGCAGAAGTTGGGGGAGATGATATGCAAACCTCAAAGTCTGGTGACCGTACAGAACAATATTATCGCTTTACCTATCGCCAGACAAACGCCTCGGCGGATTTATGGTATCCTCCCTATACCGTTATTAATCGAGTTAACGTATTGTTGGAAGCAATAGATAGTGGTAAGGTCCCTATGACGGACGTAACCAAGAATTCTAAAGGAGAAGCTTTAGCTATCAGAGCCTTAGCACATTTTGACTTACTAATTACATATGGAGCTCCTTACTTAAAAGATAATGGGGCATCATTAGGAGTTCCTATTGTGAAAAAAGTGTTGTCCGCAACAGAATTGCCTGCTCGTTCAACGGTGGCCGAAGGTTATCAAGCTGTACTAGATGATTTGACTGAGGCTTTGGGTTTTATTGGTGAAGACAAGAACTATGGACACTTTAATATATGGGCGGTGAAAGCGCTTCTTGCCCGGGTTAATCTTTATAAAGGAGATTATGACGCCGCTTACACTTACGCCACTGATGTTGTGGAAAACAGCCCGTATAGTTTGATAGAAACCGGAGAATATGTAGCTTCATGGCAACTGGAAGAAACCAAAGAATCTATATTTGATTTAGCACTGTCTTCCACAACTTATTCTGGAGATCGTGAACTATGGGGAGCAGTTGTAAGTCCTGCGGAATATGGTTCGGTTATAGCAACCAAGGAATTTGTGGATTTATTAAATGAGGATCCTAATGATGTCCGGTTAGGCTTGCTTATCCCTGATAAGAGTGGAAGTAAACAAACCGTTAATAAATATCCTGGACGTGATGCCATAACAATTAATAATATCCGTGTGTTACGTTTGTCTGACATTTACTTGATTGGTGCAGAAGCTGCATTGAGAAAGGCCACAGTAGACCAGACGGTTGCAGATAATTATTTGTTTGCTATAAGGAATCGTGCAAATCGAGCAAATGTTAAAATTACTGCTACTTTAGATTTGGTGAGCAAAGAACGTAGGAAAGAGTTGGTTATGGAAGGACACCGCCTGCATGACATATTACGCCAAGGAGGAGAAGTGACACGTCAAGGAGGTTATCATTTTTTGAATGCGACTGACTTGATTACGGTTAATTGGAATGATTACCGTACTATCATGCCGATTCCGCAAGCAGAAATAGATGCTAATACTAATATGATACAGAATCCTGAATATAATTAATAGAATAAGATATTCATAGGGGAAGATTATTTTCTTCTTTCACAAGGATAGGCCAACTAGTTATTATAAACTGGTTGGCCTATTGTATTCTCCGAAGAGAACAATCTTAATTATAAATACTTTGCAGTATTTTATAGTGCCACTTATAACTGAATCCCGTTTACATTTACACAAAATTATGGACAGTGCCATTTTTTACTTTTACTAATAAGCAAATCATTACTTCCCTTTTAACTTATCTGTTTCTTCAACCAAATATCAAAGAACTTATCATATATGCTATACACACCTAATTCATTAGTTACAAAATCTTTATCCAAAAGTCCTTTAATAGCTCCTTGTACAGAACTGGCAGTGAGTTTATAAGTTTTCAAGAATTTGGAGGAAGTAATCTCCCGTGCCTTCCCTTCCTTGCAAATAGCAATAAGAACTTCTTTTTGCTTAGGTGGAAGTTGAAACAAAAGCGAAGAATAGGTAAAATTCAATTGTGCCAAAATATTATCAACTGCAGTATTCACTTTATCAACTGTACATTCTTCACCTTCAGCAGTTATTGCATAAAGTGAGTTTGCTAGAAATTGAATGTACCAAGTTATTCCTTCAAAACGCTGATAAACTTCTTGAACTGTTTCCTCAGTAATTATTTTCTTATTCTCCGTAAAGTGCTTTTTTATAAATTCCGTATAAATATCTATATCAATAGGAGATAATTCCATGATAGCCGTACTCTGATAAAACGGACGTGATGGGCTGGTAAATATCTCTCCCATCATATGTCGTTGCGAACCGGCATAAATAAATTTCGCATTAGAACAGTGTTGGATATGTGTTCGTAGTGTAGCCTCAACATCACTTTCCGGGTATTTAGCAATAACTTGAAACTCATCAATGGAGATTAAGCAAGGTTTATCTGCTTGTTCCAAATAATGAAATATTTCATCAAGAGTAATGGTAGGAGTCTTTATATCTCCCATCTCCAGATTCCAACTTGGATTACCGCTGAAGTCAAAAGAAATACTGGTACGAAGAGAAGACAAACTTTTGAGAAATACTTCCCACGCTTTTCTTCCACGTGGCTTTAAACCGTTCAAAATACCTTTTCCAAGTTCAAATACAAACTCTTGAAGATTCTTTGTCGCATATATATCTATTAAGAATGTATGATATGCTTCCTTTATTTGTTTTTGATGAAAGCAATGTTCTATCAGCCCCGTTTTTCCTAAACGGCGGGGAGATATCAAAGCTACATTGTTACCGTTGGTTATATAGCGTGTTAATGTGGCAGTTTCAATGATACGATCACAAAAGTACTCTGCCGAAATATAGCCACTGGTTATAAAAGGATTGATTTTTGCCATAGATTACATGTTTTATACAAAGATAATTATAATCTTATTATAATAGTAATTTTATAACGATTTTCTGTAAGCAACAATTCAAAAGTACGATAAAAAATAAGAATCTCTCTTTCTTATCTTCCTACTTATGCAAAGTTTTTTCATCTACAATACTGTGTTTTATTTTGACATGAGATCTAAATCTACTGCTTTTATTATAGCATGCCTCATCTTTGATAGCAACCAATATTTAGATTACTTTTTATTTACAAAGATAGTGCAATAAAAGACCAAGGTATATTTTAATAGTTATCATATGAGTTATATTACAGCATGTAATATTTTAAGAATCAGCATTTTGTTTTGAAGTACGGTAACACACGAGTAACTTTATAATCTTGTTAATTCCCTCTTGAATATGTTCTGTTGACGTTTTAGTCAAGTAGGATAAATATGTTATTATTTATAAGTTGTTTATTTAGAGATATTTATGCATCTGATAGTTCTGCGAAAACTCTGTTGGTTTCATTCGTGGGTATGCAGACACAAGAAGTGGAAATTAAACCACATGTAAAAGTTACGTTAAAATCTGATAGTGAGATGCTTGATGAAGTAGTGGTAGTTGCCTATGGTACAGCCAGCCGTCAATCTATCACAGGTGCTGTAGCTTCTATCGACTCAAAAAAATTAGAGATGCGTCCTGTTACAGAAGTGACGGGAACTTTGGAAGGTGCTGCTCCTGGTATTCAGGTGAATAACTCTTACGGTGAACCGGGTAGCGATAAATCTGAAATTCGTATTCGTGGATTTGGCTCTGTAAATGGAACTAATGCCCCATTGATAGTTGTAGATGGTTCCCCTTATGGTGGAAGCCTAAATGATATTAATCCTCAAGATATAGAATCTATTTCTGTGTTGAAAGATGCATCTTCTGCCGCTCTTTATGGAAATAAAGCTGCTAACGGTGTTATTATGATTACTACCAAGAAAGGAAAAAGCCACAAGTTGAACTTTAGAATAGGTGTAAAACAAGGTATGTACACCCGTGGTATTCCTGAATATGAGAAACTGGGAGTGAATCAATGGATGGAGGCTATGCGTTCCGGTATGCAAAGTTATTATCAGAAAAACGGCGGAATGCCTGTAGAACAAGCGTTCGAGGCTTCTAAAAATGTAAATACCATCGTTAAATCTCCTATTTTCGATAAGAGTGGTGCTGAGATGTTCGATGAAAATGGAAAATTCATTGCAAATGTAAAACCTGGGTATAACGACTTGGATTGGTTGGACGCTCTGGAACGTACAGGATATCGCCAAGAATATACTGCCAGTGCAGATGCTATGGGTGACAAATATGATATTTTCTCTTCTTTTGGCTACTTAAACGAAAGAGGCTATATTATAGGTTCTGACTATGATCGTTTTACAGCTCGCTTAAAAGCAAACTATCAGCCAACTAAGTGGTTTAAAACAGGGGTTAGCTTAAGTGGAACTATGTCTGGTTCTAATTATCAAGCTAATGCCTACGACCAATACTATGCAAACCCTTTCTATACAGCAGGGCAAATGGCTCCTGTATATCCTTATATGCTCCATAATGAAGATGGAAGCATTGCTACTGACGAGAATGGAAATTCTTACGATATAAACAATTATAAATACTTAAGTGGACGCAATATCATTTATGAAATAAAAAATGATATTAATCGTAAAGAACGTAATGCTGTATCAGGTCAGGTGTATGGTACGGTTTCTTTCTTGAAAGATTTTACGGCAACAGTAAGAGGAGACCTCTATAATGTAAATAACACAGAGAAAGCTTTCAATAATCCTTATTGCGGTGATGGAGCTGCCAATAATGGACGTCTTTCTAAAATGCATGCCCGTACTCGCGAATATCGCTTTACACAGGAATTAACTTGGGGACATGATTTCAAACAACATCACATAGATGTATTATTGGCACATGAGTCTTTCAAGCATTCCTACAACTATGACTTTATGATGAAAGAACAAATGAAAGTCAGCGGTAACACAGAAATGAGTAATTTTGCCAAGATGACAAGCATTGATGGTTATACACAGGAATATACAACAGAAAGCTACCTTTCTCGTGCACGCTATAATTTTGCTGAGAGATATTTTGTAGATGCTTCATTCCGTCGTGATGGTTCTTCACGTTTCTATGAACCATGGGGTAATTTCTGGTCTTTAGGTGCAAGCTGGATCATTTCTCAAGAGAAATTTATGAAAAATCTTACGTGGATAGACAACTTGAAGTTCCGTGTATCTTATGGCGAGGTAGGTAATGATGCTGGTGCTGACTATTATGCTTATAAAGAGCTTTTCTATTCGGATGTAAATGCAGGTATCGGTGCTTTCTATAAAATCCAGATTCCTAATAAGAATTTGAAATGGGAAACTTCCGGTTCATTGGATATTGCATTGGAAGGTCGTCTATTTAACCGCTTCAACTTTTCTTTAGACTTCTTCAACAAAACATCTAAAGATTTGCTTTTCACAGTATATAATCCACTTTCTGCTGGTGCGACAGATTGGTATGCCACTTCTGACGAAACGCCAAGCGGTATGTCACAATATTTTGCTAATATAGGTAGTGTGCGTAATACAGGTCTTGAAGTTGCTATGGATGTAGATGCTATCCGAACTAAAGATTGGAAGTGGAATATTGGTTTGAATTTGACCACTATTCATAATGAAATCACCAAACTACCTGGCGGCAAAGATATTTTGCATGGAACACAGAATTACAGTGAAGGACATAGTATTTATGAATTCTACACTTATACTTATGCTGGAGTAGACCAAATGAATGGACGTGCGCTTTATACCGCGAATTCAAATCTGAGTGAAAATACTATAAGTGCTCTAAAAGCTAGTGGCAATTATGTTACTATTAATGATAAGAACTATGTGTATAATACCTCATATGCGGAAAAAGCTTGGCAAGGAAGTGCATTACCTGATGTATATGGAAGTATCAATACTTCTTTAAGTTGGAAAGACCTTACACTTTCTGTACTTTGTACGTATTCCTTAGGCGGAAAAGTGTACGATTATAACTATCAAGGGTTGATGTATACGACAACTAACGGGCCAAGTGCTTTGCATAAGGATGTATTGAATGGTTGGCAAGCTGTTCCGGAAGGTATGACGGCTGATGCTCCTAATCGTTTGGATCCAAACGGTACACCTCAATTCGACCTTTCAGGTTTGGCATCTACTTCTTATGGTGCAAGTTCACGCTGGTTGACGGATGCTTCTTATTTTGTCATCAAAAATATCAACTTGAATTACGCATTTCCTAAAAGAGTAGTTACCAAATGGGGATTAAGTGGTTTGAACGTTTATGGCTCAATAGAGAATGCCGCTACTTTTACAGCACGTAAAGGTATGAATCCTCAATATAGCTTTAGCGGTTCTCAAGACAACACGTTCGTTGCAGCACGTGTATTTACGCTTGGTCTTAATTTAAACTTCTAAAATGAAACTAATTATGAAATATACATTCAAAAAAGTTATGATATTCGGCCTTGGTTGTCTTATGGGGCTTACCTCTTGTTCGGACAGCTGGCTTCAAACAGATTCTACGCAAACAGCAGAAGGAGATGCCATCTTCTCTACAACGGATAATGCCAAACTTGTTATTAACGGTATTTGCCGGACAATGGTACAGCAACATGCTTATTACGGACAGATGTTTAACGGTGAAGGAACAATGAAAGTTCTTTATGGAGAATATGCAGGACAGGATCTTAACTTTCCTTATATGTCTCCGGGATGGTCACCGATCATGAATAATGAATCAAGCCAGACTCAAAATAGTAGTTCCATATATGACTCTTATCCTTGGTATTATTATTATTTGATTATTGGCAATGCTAATGCGGTGATCGATAGAATTGATAAAGCGGAAGGTACACAGGAAATGAAAGATTTTTTAAAGGCAGAAGCACTAACATTCCGTGCTTATTCATTTTTCCGTTTATCGGAGTTTTATTGTCTTCCTTGGGCACGTAGCAATAATGGTGCGGCAGATGGTATAGTATTGCGTACAAAGGAAGTTGCAAATGCTGGTGGAGAAACTGATATGGCTTTGGCTACATTGGCAAAAACTTATGAGCAAATTTATGCTGACCTTGATGAAGCACTCAGACTATATGACGCTTCTGGACTGACTCGCGATGATGTGTATTCCGAAGCTGCTTCCACAGTCAGTTTCCCGGACGCACCAGTAGCTCATGCCATTTATGCACGTGCAGCTTTGACACGTGAGGATTATGCTACGGCAAAATCACATGCCTCTTTAGCACGTGACGGCTTTGCCTTGATGGATGTAAATTCTTACCGTACAGGTTTTTGTGAGCCTAATAACGAATGGATTTGGGGCGTGTACAATGATGCGTCTGAAACAATTTGGTACTTTGGCTGGCAGCTTTTCATGACCTGTAATGGTTATTATGCACAACAAGGAATTGATGTGTGTATCAATCGCGAATTAGCAGAGTCATTTCCAGATACGGATATTCGTAAAGGCTTGTTTCTTACAGAATCTACATTCTTACCAGCAGGTAAAGCTTTTACAGATGTTATCTATACAGATGATGACGATATAAATGCTTTTACAGATGAAACGGCCTATGTAAAAGCTAATCAATATGCTAAAGGAGTCGTTGCATCAGCTGCAACTCAATCTTATGCTTATGCAAGTTTGAAGTTCCAAGCTACGGCTCAACCCGCTGTTGGTTGCCAACCTATTTTTAGAGCTTCAGAAATGTTATTAATCGAAGCAGAAGCTAATTATCATCTGAGTACAGATCCGACTGCTGCGCAAAATAGTCTGGAAGAATTGAATCTTGCCAGTGGTCGTGACCCACAATATACTTGTACGGCTACGGGCGAAGATTTGTTGAAAGAAATCAAAATGTATCGCCGTTTAGAATTATGGGGTGAAGGTTTCAGCTGGTATGACTGTAAGCGTTGGGGAGATCCCGTAGTCCGCCCTTCTATAGCTGAGGGTGGTAATTACAGTCAGTTCGTTAGTGGAACTTTCGGTTTTGACAAAAGTGGTAATTATGATGAAACATTCTGGAAATGGATTATTCCAAATCGTGAAAGTGATTACAATACAGCTATTGAAATAAAGTAAATACACCAGTTTGAAGCAGGGCGATATACGAAATAAATTGTATATTTAACTACAAATAGTAGAGTAATAATATGGGAATATAATTATATTCCTGCTAAACCCAAGAGAGATGTTTCCAAGACAATTGGTGCATCTCTCTTTTTTTGTGATATCTTCTATTGACTAGAATACTTTTTTAGTTATATATATGACTTTATTTTAACATAAAAACTTCTTTCCCCTTAAAAAAATCTTTTAAGCTTCTTTCCTCTCAATATTAATTATTGATATACTTTTATTGACAAAGATTGGTTCTCAAAAACAATTAGTATATGCTAATAGCTACAAAACGAACCATATTATCATACATAATACATTAAATAATAGTGATATATAATGAATATTGGTAGCATATTGGTAGTTTCAAAATAATGCTAATATACAATAGGATACTTTCTGTAAAGCTCTTACTAAGTACAATGAAAAATAGACTATATGTAAATACTTAATTTGTAATACATTACATAGCTTGTAGTTCTGCGAAAACTCTGCAGATTTCGTTCGTAGGTATGCAGACGCAAGAAGTGGCTATCAAGCCGAATGTGAGAGTAATACTCAAATCCGATGCCGAACAATTGGATGAAGTGGTAGTAACCGCCATGGGTATCAAACGCGATCGCAAAGCATTAGGCTATGCGGCACAGGATTTGAATTCAGAACAACTGAATAAAGCGGGAACAACATCGCTTGCCAGCGCCATACAAGGTAAGCTGACAGGGGTAGATATCCGACAATCATCAGGTGCACCGGGTGCTTCTTCCCAAATTATAATTCGTGGCGCCCGCTCGTTTGACGGTAATAACCAGCCACTATATGTAATCGACGGTATGCCAGTAAATACAACTGCTGATTTTGATACCGGCAACTCTGTAACGGGTGCCAACTATGCCGATCGCAGCATAGACATTAATCCTGAAGATATAGAATCTGTAAATGTACTAAAAGGACAAGCGGCATCCGCATTATATGGTATCCGTGCATCCAACGGTGTAATTGTCATTACGACCAAACGTGGTGCCAAAAACAATATGAACAAGCCAAGTGTAACGATTTCAACGAACCTGAGTGCGCAACGGGTTTCACGCAAATTCGAACACCAAGATATATATTCGCAGGGTAACAGCATTACCGCAGGATATGATCCGACTTCCTCTATGACCTGGGGACCGAAAATCAGCGAATTGGCTAACGATCCTAAATATGGTGGAAACATGAGCAATCAATATACTGCGGCAGATGGTATGCACAAAGGACAATATTACAATCCCAAACGCGCGCAGGCCGGTCTGGACGGTTGGACTACACCGCAAATCTATGATAATGTGGGTGACTTCTTAGGTACAGGATTTACTGAAAACACCAATGTGAACCTGTCACAAAGTATCAACGGAATAAATTATTCGTTCGGCGTGAATAATTCGCACCAAAATGGCATCATCCCTTCAACAGGAATGGACCGTTGGGGAGCACGCGGATTGGTAGACTGGAAAATCAATCCACAGTGGAATACAGGATTCTCCATAAACTATTCATCTACCAAAATCACATCCGCACCTGGAGCCAATGATGGTATCATGAATGTGGTTTACTCGGCTCCCGCCGAATATGATTTGAAGGGAATCCCTAATCATGAACCGGGCAATCCGACGAACCAAATACTATTCCGTTCTACCTCATTTACCAACCCTTATTGGTGGGCGGAACATAACGAATACCTCCAGCATACTAACCGTGCCTTTGGTAATACCTATTTGGAGTATCAGCCAGATTTGGGTTTGGGAGAGAACTTCTCACTCAAGATTAGAGAACAAGCCGGTCTTGACATCTGGACTTCAGACTATGCCACCGTACGAGAAATGGGTAGCACGTCATCACTGAAAGGTGGAGACATAGAGAATTACGGTTCGCAGCACAATGTATTCAATAACTTATTTACCGTTAACTTTGACGGAAAATTCGGCAAAAGTGATGAATGGAGGCTGAATGTAATATTAGGTAATGAGTTCAATCATGAGAGCATTCGTAACTGGGACTATTACGGCAGTAACTTCAATTTTCCCGGTTTTACCAATATTGGAAATGCCACTTCATTGACATCCAGTGAATATAAGCGACAAGAACGTACAGTGGGCTTTTTCGGAAGCCTTTCAATGTCATGGCAAGATCAGGTGTACCTGACCGTAACCGGACGTAACGACTATGTGTCGACAATGCCACGCGGTAGTCGCAGCTTCTTCTATCCTTCGGTATCGTTAGGTTGGGAATTCACCAAATTACCTTTCTTGCAGAACAATAAAATATTAAACTACGGTAAACTCCGTGCTTCATTCGCACAGGTAGGCCAGGCCGGTAACTATTATGCCAATTATTATTATACCCCAACCTATGGCGGAGGCATGTATTCTTACTATCCGGTTACTTATCCTCTACCTAGTGGAGTATCCACTTTCACACCCTATTACCGAGTGTATGATGAAGGATTGAAACCGCAGAATACAACCAATTATGAAGTGGGTGCCGACTTGCATTTCTTTGGCAGCCGTCTGAAAGTGGAATACACATACAGTTTACAGAATGTAGAAGATCAGATTTTTTATGTGCCCGTAGATGGAGCGACAGGTTATCAGGAAATGTTAACCAACGCCGGAAAGATGCGTACACATGCTCACGAACTTTCTATCAATGCTGCTATTCTGCAAGCCAAAGATTTCGACTTAAATTTAGGTATCAATTTTACGAAAGTAAACAACAAGGTTATAGAACTAGCTCCAGGGGTAGAATCCATTATGTTGGGCGGATTTGTAGAGCCACAAATTCGTGCACAGGCAGGATGTACCTATCCGAATATATATGGTTTGGGATTCAAACGCGATGAAGCAGGCAATTTGCTGTTACTGAACGGTCTGCCCCAATCCTCGGGCAATAGCCAAGACTTGGGGAACTGCTCTCCAGACTTCACTACCGGTTTTACGCTGGGCGGCCGTTATAAACGTCTTTCACTCTCTACTACATGGAGTTGGCAACAAGGTGGAAAGATGTATCATGGAACAAACATGACCCTGAATTATTTCGGTGCTACCAAAGAGTCGCTTCCTTATCACGAAGGGAGTATGGTTGCTGAAGGTATAGACGAAGCAACGGGACAACCCAACACGGTTGAAGTAAATAAGGCCGATTACTATCAGGCTTATTACAACATCACCGAATCCGGTGTTTATGATACGAGCTTTATCAAGTTACGCGACTTAACCTTGACTTATCAATTGCCCAAGCTTGGTATCTTCGACATTTCAATTTACGGTTTTGCCCGTAATGTACTTGTTTGGGCCAACCTGCCAAACTTCGACCCAGAGTCTTCGCAAGGTAATAACAATATGAGTGGATATTTCGAACGGTTCTCAGTTCCCAATACATCCAGTTTCGGCGGTGGTCTTACTATTAATTTTTAAACATACAACATAAAGATTTTGATTATGAAAAAATACATATTCATGACTTTGACGGTGGTTCTTCTCGGACTGACAGCATGTACGGAAGATGCATTTGACCGTATCAACAAGGACAATGAACATCCTTCACCGGAAGCGGTCCCGGCAGTACTCCAGCTGACAGATGCCATTATGTCCACAGGTTTCAGTACCGTATCGGGTGACTTTGCTTTTTACCTTTCCTCACTCAACGAACAAGAGATAGGTATGGGTAACAATCAATTAATGTTTGCCGAAATGCGTAACTCAAGCGAATGGGCAGCTTCTACCACCTTTAATAATGTATGGAACTCCATCTATGGCAACTTACAGAATATACGCCAAATGCAGAGTAAAATAGAGAATGAAGTACCGGGTAATGTAGGACAGTCTGATATACTAGGAATGGCACAAGTATTGGAAGCTGTAAACTTCGGTATTCTGACCGATATGTTCGGTGATATCCCTTACAGCGAAGCTGTACAAGGGCAAGGTAATCTGCAACCCAAATTAGATGCGCAGAAGGATGTGTATACCGGCGTTCTGGCTACACTCGACAAAGCCATCAGTAACTTGGAAAAAGGTAAAAGTATGACAAATGCCGGCAACCAAGACATTGCCTACAAAGGTGTCGCATCTAAATGGCTCGCAGCTGCTCATGCGCTGAAAGCACGCTACCTGTTGCATAAACTGGCAGTAGAACCCAACGTGCTTTCTGAAGTAGCGACAGCGGTACAACAAGCTATAGACAATGGATTCGAAGGATTTACGGTTACAGGATTTAATGGTTCTACATGCGACAATCCATGGAGTGCCTATGTTTTCAGCCGTCAGTACACAGCACCCTCAAAGACTGTAGCAGATCTGATGAAAGCTACAAATGATCCTCGTTTGGATTATTACCTGAATGCTTTGGGAGAATCTTATACTCCGGGAGATGAAACTATTGCCAAGACGGTAGATGATGCCAGAGTAATGCAATATCAGCCAACATGGTATTTATTTGGTTCACAACCCGTTCATATCATGAGTAAGGCCGAACTCTATTTCATTCAGGCGGAAGTTCAACTACGTTCAAACATTGATGCCACCTCAGCGTATCAAAAAGCAGTAGAGGCTTCTGTTACGGAAATTCTGACTTGGTTTGGAGATGAAGCCACTGTGCCTGCTGCCGCAACAACAGCAAAAGCCTATGCAATGTCTTTGGGTACACCGACACTTCAAAAACTTTTCGAACAGAAGTATGTGGCGCAAGCACTGGATGAACAAGTGGAAACTTACAACGACTTACGCCGTTTGAAAGCAATGGGTGAAGAATATGTAATACTGACTAATCCGAGAAATACCCAAAGCGGTATCAATCGCTATCCGGAACGTTTACCCTATGGTAACAGTGCAGTCATCGGCAATCCAGATGTGAAAGAAGCTTACGGCGACGGTTCTTATATCTATTCTGAAAAGACATGGATAAACGGAGGTAAATAACTCCAAATAGATGAGGGGGTATCGAAACTCTCATAAATAGAAAATCACCCTCGCCACAGATAGTCGTAGCGGGGGTGATTTCGATACAAGGGGAGTTTTGACACACCTCCATTATAATAGAACGTCAACTTCCAAACCTACTTATTTAACTATCCCCAAATACCCTTCCTTAATTATATCCACCAATATCGGCTTCATTCCGCTAACAAAACACTCCACGGCAATCACCATCAGAATCAGCCCCATCAGACGCATCATCACATTATTACCGGTCTCACCCAATAAATTCACCAAACGGGTGGAAGCTCTCAATATCAAGAATGTAAGAAAATAAATAAGGGCAATAGTACCTATAAGCACCCCTTTCATCTCAAAAGAATGCGCATCTTGCATCAGTACAATCGCATTGGCAATAGCACCCGGACCGCACAACATCGGGATACCTAAGGGAGTAATTGAAATATCATCCGCATAGGTCTTAATTTCTTCGTCTTTTAACTTCATCGGCGTATAGCGTGCCTGCAACATATCAAATCCAATCTTAAAAATGATAACGCCACCCGCTATTCGGAAACCATTCGTCGAGATACCGAAAAACTTGAAAAGGAATTGTCCGGCGAAGACAAAGACCATTAAAGTTATAAACGAGACCAATGTGGCGCGGCTGACGATAGAACGGCGTTCCTTCTCCGTCATTCCCTGTGTCATCGTCAAAAAGACAGGCATCGTACCTAAAGGATTCGTCAATGTAAAGAAAGAAGTGAAACACAACAATGCAAAAGGAATGAGAGTTTCCATAATGGTAGTTTTATACGGTTATCATTGAAAGCAAAAGTACAACTAATCTCCCAATGTCACAATAAATCCAACAACTCTTTCAAATCCGTAATCTGATAGGTAGGAGTAAAAGGCAAATCCGTACGCCCGGACAGATTATAAAACACCTGATGCATTCCCACGCCGGCAGCTCCTGCAATATCATTTTCCCAACTATCTCCAATCATCAGCGAATCATTCAGTTCGGACTGGGTTGCCGAAAGAGCAAAATGAAAAATCTCCGGCCAAGGTTTCAGGATTCCGATATCATCGGAAAGAACCACCTTCCTGAAATATTTATCAATGTCCGACGAACGCATTTTATGGAACTGGAGTTCTTTAAATCCGTTTGAAAGAATATACAAATTATATTTCGCCGAAAGATATTCCAACACTTCACGCGCGTGAGGCATCAACTTGCTTTTGGTAGGAATCGTTGCGAGAGCGTCTTTTTCGTATGCTTCTGCCAAAGCGGAGTCACCTGCTCCCACAGCCTCCAATGGATAGAGATAGCGTTGGCGGTTTAGCTCTTCTTTCGTCACTTTACCATCGGCATACTCTGCCCATAACTCCAGATTACGACGCTGATAGAGTGAATAATAATGCTCGAAAGAGTCAAAGAAACGGTCGTAATCATACTTCCGGTACATTTCTTCGTATGTATCACGAGCATTGGCAGAGAACGCCCAAAGCGTATCGTCCAAATCGAAAAAAAGATTTTTATAAGGCATAAAGAGAATACTAAAAAGGCTGTTTCAAAAGCAAGCCGACAAACGCTCTTTTGAAACAGCCCCATCAATTATCAATCAAGTAACTATTTCACTTGAATTACCAAATACTTGGAAACACTCCAGAACTCTTTCGGGTTGGTAATCTTCAAAGTCAACTGACCCTTATCATCTTTCTCCAAGGCATAAGAACCGGTAGGATGAGTAGTCAGGATATCAGCATCCTTAGAATACAATTTGATTTCTTTAGTGGTACGAATATCAACCTGAGTAAAATAATCCTTATTGACATCGCCGTCTTTCAAAACCGAACCCTTCTTGAACAGACCGGAGCCGCTCAAAATCTTCTGATCTTTCAATTCTTTCTTCGTTCCGAATACAAACCAAGCGGTATTGAGCGCCTTATCCTGTTCTGCCACAGTCTTAGCTTTTGCCTCATTTTCAGCAGTCAGCTCACTCTTAACAGCATTCAAATCTGTTACGGCAGCATCCAGTTCCTGAATACGGATATTCTTGGAAGCCAATTCAGCCTGCAGTTCCTCAATACGCTGAGTTTTCGCATTCAACTCCTGCGTCAAAGATTCAACAGCCTTCTTCAATTGAGAAGAATTGGTTTTGCTACTTTTCAGCATAGACTGCAATTTCGCAATCTGCTGTTTGTTTTCTTCCATCTGCTTGCGAATGAATTCAATATCAGAGGCTATCTGCTGTTTTGCATTCAGAGAACCCTCTGCAACCGCACCACGCTGCAAGTCCACACGGCTCTCTGCCGCATTGATTTGGCGAAATCCTTCCGAAATATCATTGAAAGTACCCATCATCTCATCCAATTCAGCATTACGCTGAGTCAATTCCATCAAAAGAGAATCGTTTTCAGCTTTCAACTGGTCTTTGCTACCGCCAGAGAAGCTATCACATGAAGCCATAACGGCCGCACATACAATTAAAACAGCTAACTTTTTCATACGCTTTTGTTTTACGTTTTGTTAATGAAGTTATTTAATCGTCTATTCCTGCTACTACAATCACTATCTCACCACGCGGTTCGTTGGCGGTGAAATGTTCTATCAATTCGGTGAGAGTACCGCGTACCGTTTCTTCGTGTATCTTAGATATTTCACGAGAGACGGATGCCTGCCGCTCCGCACCAAAATATTCCGCAAACTGCGTCAGCGCTTTTACCAAACGGTGGGGGGATTCATAAAAGACCATTGTCCGGCGTTCTTCCGCCAGCCCTTTCAGCCGTGTCATCCTACCTTTTTTCTGAGGGAGAAAGCCCTCAAAGCAGAACTTCTCGTTAGGTAATCCTGAAGCCACCAATGCCGGAACGAAGGCTGTAGCCCCCGGCAAGCATTGCACTTCAATACCGTTGCGGACACATTCGCGAACTACCAGAAAACCCGGATCGGAGATTCCCGGAGTACCCGCATCCGATATCAGCGCTACGGTTTCACCGCCCTTTATTCTATTTACAACACTTTCTACCGTTTTATGTTCATTAAATTTATGGTGAGACTGCATCGCATTCTTTATCTCAAAATGCTTCAGTAATATTCCGGAAGTCCGTGTATCTTCGGCCAGTACCAAATCCGCTTCTTTCAGAATGCGAATCGCACGGAAAGTCATATCTTCCAAATTTCCTACCGGTGTAGGCACCACATAAAGTTTTCCCATATCCGCTACTTTTTAACTGAAATACTTCTTGAGAAGTTCCACAAAATCCGCCGTCGCCTCATTCTCCTCGTCCGGCCGAACCGTTGATATAAAAACAGCCATCGCCTCATCCAAAGAAGAAGCCTCACCCAACCGGCGTACCACTTCATTCATACGCGCCGTATCCCCGTTAAACAGTTCGCGGGTAAAGCGGAACGAATCATTCAGGCTGATAGCGTGGCGTAAGTCCTTAGCCGGTTTAATACGTTCGGCCAAAATCGGCGAAGCGGGAGCTGCGATATCCGAAACGGGAGCCGTTTCAACCGGGGGTTCTGCCACAGGTTCGGAAACAACGTCCGATTCGGTCATGTCCTGCACGGTATCAGGAGCGATCTGTCCCGCCGGAGTTATCACAAAAGCGGCATCCAGCAATTTGGTCAGCGCATCCAGCCGTTCCTGCATTTGATGGATATTCCTTTTGGCAACTATCTTCAACACAGGATTTGCATCGGCGGATATCGACTGCATCAAACATTTCAATTCCTGAACATCCAGTTCTATATCATTCAATAATGCTTGCATATCCTTCTCCCGTCCGTATTAATGGTACAAATGTAGAAATAAATAATGAAAAAATACCTGGAAGCAAACAAAATCATTACTTTTGCGACTGAATATAACACTTAAAAACATGGTATTATTCTCGGAAGACCACATACAGGAAACCAAACGCAGAGGGAGAATCGAAGTGATATGCGGCTCTATGTTCTCCGGCAAGACTGAAGAGCTTATACGCCGTTTGAAACGTGCCAAGTTCGCCAAACAACGTGTCGAAATATATAAACCTGCAATAGACACGCGCTACTCGGAAGCAGATGTCGTATCGCACGACAGCCACACCATATCTTCCACTCCGATAGACTCATCGGCAAGTATTCTGTTATTCACGTCCGAGATAGACGTAGTGGGCATTGATGAAGCGCAATTCTTTGACGAGGGTCTGATCGATGTATGCAACCAGCTTGCCAACAACGGTATACGTGTCATCGTAGCCGGACTGGACATGGACTTCCGCGGCAACCCTTTCGGGCCCATGCCGGGACTGTGCGCCATTGCGGACGAGGTGTCCAAAGTACATGCCATTTGTGTAAAATGCGGCCAACTCGCCTCATTCTCCCACCGTACCGTGAAAAACGACAAGCAAGTACTGCTGGGTGAAACAGCCGAATACGAGCCTTTGTGCCGCGAGTGCTATTTACAAGCGATAAAGGAAGACCGGCAAGCAGCAAGCGATTAGTAAATTAACACAGAAGTCTATGGAACGTAAAAAGATTACATTCGACAGTTTTATCCGCGGTGTCATTTTAGGAGTTATCATTATCGGCATATTGATGCTTCTGAAGCGTTTAAGCAGCGTTCTATTGCCTTTCTTTATCGCCTGGCTTATTGCCTATCTGATATATCCGCTGGTCACATTCTTCCAGTACAGGCTAAAGTTAAAGAACAGGATCGTATCCATATTCTGCGCATTATTGGCGCTCCTGATTGTAGGTGCCGGAACTTTCTATCTGTTAGTTCCCCCCATGATACAGGAGTGCGGCAGAGTACAGGCCTTATTGGTTCAATACTTTTCGCACGGAACATACAACAGCAATGTGCCAACCTCTCTTTCCGAATTCTTACGGGATAATATCGATGTCAAATTCATAACCGAACTATTCAATAAAGAGAACCTGCTGGATGCGCTCAAAGAGGCCGTTCCCCGTCTATGGTCTTTACTATCGGATTCCATCGACCTATTATTCAGCGTATTCACTATATTCATCATCCTGCTATACATCATCTTCATCTTATTGGACTATGAAAGTATCGCTGAAGGCTGGACACATCTCGTGCCCCTGAAATACCGTTCTTTCGTAGTGGGCATACTGAACGACGTAAAAGTAGGTATGAACAGATACTTCCGCGGGCAAGCATTCGTAGCTTTATGCGTCGGTATTTTATTCAGTATAGGCTTCCTCATCATAGACTTCCCGCTGGCCATAGGTCTCGGGCTGTTCATCGGAGCATTGAATATGGTGCCTTATCTTCAAATCATAGGTTTTGTTCCTACCATCATACTGGCAATCCTGAAAGCGTCCGACACGGGTGGGAATTTCTGGATAATCATCGCCTCGGCCATGGCGGTATTCATTGTAGTGCAAGCTATTCAAGACGGATTCATCGTACCGCGCGTCATGGGAAAAATTACTGGACTAAATCCCGCTATCATTCTATTGTCACTTTCTATATGGGGCTCATTAATGGGGATGTTGGGAATGATTATCGCGCTCCCGCTTACGACGTTAATGCTTTCCTATTACCAACGTTTCATTATCAACAGAGAAAATATTCATAAGACAGAACCATCTGATAATCAAACACAAGAAAGCGAACAGCAAGAATAATGCAAACTTTTTTCGTCACAAGCCTTGCATATTCAATAAAAGTACCTATCTTTGCACCCGCTTAACAGCAATAAGGATTGATTCGCTAGCTCAGCAGGTAGAGCACAACACTTTTAATGTTGGGGTCTTGGGTTCGAGCCCCAAGCGGATCACCAAAGAGGAAGCTACCACATGGCTTCCTCTTTTTTTATCACATACCAATAACAAATCCGTCCTACGGAACGAATAAATCCGTCTCACGAGCCAAATTATTTCATCCCGCGGGAGGATTTATTTCGTCCCGCAAGACGAAATTATTCAGCTCACGGGACAAAACCAGCCGCCATTAACAAAGCTTTGTCCGTTACTATATTCCCTTCTTTATGACCGGAAGTCCAAATCCGCCCCGAATTAAAGACAGCACTTTCGGCTTCCCTTTCCGTGCTTTCCGGTAGACGGCACGAGAAACATGCAATGTCTCCACCTTACCATTATCAAAGGCAACTTCCAGATAATATTCATAGCGCATGCCATCGGACACATAGCGGTGTTTTCCTACCCTACGCCTTTTTTCATGCTGCTCCATACGTTTATCGAGTACGGTTACTGTTGCCTCATGCTCGGAAGCGGCATCCGCCGACAGGTAGTTGCCGGCAAGGAACAATACATAGCAGACGGAACCTACGCATACCAAATGGCAGAGCACATTCACAATTCTGTTCTCCATAGTCGTCAGCCATATCCATTTCCGGTAGAGAGGAAGCGTCAGCATGCCCGCCGCCAATGCTACGCCAACGGGTATCCACCAGGCTGCCAACGTTTTCTCGGAAATCACATATCCCATAGCGCCCGAAAACAACACAACCAAGACAACAAAAATGCGTAATATTTTAATAAACAGAGTTCCCATCGCTTCAATTTGTATTTTCCTGCAAATATAAAAATAAAAGCGACATAACAAATTCTCCCGTACCGCATTCCGCATGAACTAACTTACCCGACGGAACGTTATAACCATACTAACTTAAAGAAGCAACCATCATGGAAAAAAACTTGATTCATAGTAATGAATTGCATTTCATTGACAAGAAACGCATTCACCGGGCAGTAGAGCAGCTGGTTGAGTCATTGGAGCTGGCCGCAGGGTCCACAACAGGATTCAATCTGTATGCAGTAGTAGAGAGCTATTTCACCGACTTGGACAAACGAAGGGAAATAAATCGTTTGCTCCATCTTGAGCAAAATATTTGCGAAGAAGTGGAAGAAGAACTCGGAGTATACGAAATGTAAAACAATGTATGTACATCGATACAAAAAGGAAGCTGCATCAAAAAATGCAGCTTCCTTTTTGTATCATATTTCTTCCGTATTCGGATTCCTTATCAATCCTTTGCCTGATGTACCGTCAACTGCGGGAACGGGAAACCGATTCCTTCCTCGTTGAATACAGTATAAATGGTCTTGTTCATATCAAAATAAACTCCCCAGTAATCACTGCTCTTCACCCAAACACGGATAACGACGTTCACGCTGCTGGCATCCAAAGCATGCAGGGCCACAAAAGGTTCCGGAGTATCCAATACGCGGCTGTCTGCCGCAAGTACACGGCGCACGGTACTTTCCACCTTGTCGTAATTCTCGCCGTACTCCACACCGATAATCCATTCCACGCGACGGGTGTCTTCCCGACTGTAATTAATCACGGTTCCACTGCTTAAAGCGCCGTTGGGAATATAAATCACCTTATTGTCGGACGTAGTAAGGATGGTATGGAATATCTGGATTTCGCGCACCGTACCGGATACACCCTGACTTTCAATCCAGTCGCCCACCTTGAACGGACGGAATAACAAAACGATAAGTCCGCCGGCAAAATTCTGCAGATTACCGGACAGCGCCATACCTATCGCCACACCGGCAGACGCCAGCAAAGCGGCAAACGAAGTCGTCTCGACCCCCAACTTACCGATAACGGCTATAATCAGCAGAATTGTCAGCAGTATGTTCACAAGGCTCTTGACGAAGCTCTGAATACTTGCATCGATATTCCGCTTCACAAGAAGTTTGGACACCAGCTTTTTGATGAAAGAAATAAGGAAACGTCCCACCACAAAGATGATAGCCGCTCCTATGATACGGCCGCCGGCTCCCACTCCCCAGTCTATCAGTTGCTGCATAAAAATCTGAAGTTTGCTGAAGCCCTCTTCAGAAGCCTGGACGACAAACACCGCCATTAATAAAGATGATAACATAATGATTTATAGTTTATAAATTACTGAATGCAAAATTAACAAATAAATCTATTTTCCGTTCACATTATTTGTACCTTTCGGCCAAAAGAGATACTTTTGCACCCGATTTCAACTAAGGGGTGCCCTAATATGACGGGCTGAGAACATACCCATTGACCTGATCCGGGTAGTGCCGGCGGAGGGAAAAGAAGAAAAGTTCCCCTTTTCTGTATTCATCTTTAATAGTTTAAATTGCAAATGAGAAAGTATGCAATGGCGGCATGTCTGTTTATGGCAGCGCTGAATGTCTGTGCACAGACAAAGGAAAAAGACAGTCTGCGAGTGATAGACTTGCAGGAGGTAGAGATTATCTCCACACGTGCCACAGGAACCACTCCGATGGCGTTTACCAACATCAACAAAGAACAACTTAAAAAGCAGAACTTCGGTCAGGACTTGCCGTATCTGTTGAGCATGACACCTTCCGCCATCACCACCAGCGATGCCGGAGCCGGTATCGGCTACACTACGTTAAGAGTTCGCGGCACAGACGGAACCCGCATTAACGTCACCGCTAACGGCATTCCCATCAACGATGCCGAAAGCCATAATGTATTCTGGGTGAACCTGCCCGACTTCGCATCGTCCGTCAAAGACATGCAGATACAACGCGGCGCAGGAACTTCCACCAATGGCGCAGGAGCTTTCGGAGCCAGCATCAACATGCAGACCGGAGACTTCTCGCTGAAACCGTATGCCGAGCTGAACGGTTCGTACGGCTCGTTCAATACGCACAAAGAAACGGTAAAAGCGGGTACGGGACTTATCAACGGGCATTGGTCTTTCGACGCCCGCCTGTCCAATATCAGTTCGGACGGATATATCGACCGCGCATCGGTCGGGCTGAACTCTTACTACCTGCAAGGCGGGTATTACAACGACAACACCTCTGTCAAACTGATAACGTTCGGCGGTAAAGAACGCACTTACCATGCCTGGAATTACGCCAGCAAAGAAGAAATGGAAAAATACGGCCGCCGCTACAACTCCTGCGGGTATATGTACACCGACGACAACGGCATAGACCACTTCTACGAAGACCAGACTGACAATTACGTACAGAAGAATTATCAGCTGCTTTTCAACCACAACTTCACTTCCGCCTGGAATGTAAACGCAGGTCTGCACTACACCAAAGGAGACGGCTACTATCAAGAGTACAAAGACGGACGCGAGCTGGTGGAATACGGCCTGCTTCCGTACGAACACGACGGTGAAACCGTAAACGAGAGCGACCTTATCCGCAAAAAAGCAATGGACAACCGCTTCGGCGGCGGTATCTTCTCCGTTAATTATAAGGGTGACCGCCTTCACGCATCCCTCGGCGGCGGGCTGAACCGCTATGACGGCGACCACTTCGGCAAAGTGTTGTGGGTGAAGAACTACATCGGCAACCTCGACCCCGACAAAGACTACTACCGCAACAATGCCACCAAGAATGACGGTAACCTCTACCTGAAAGCCGACTACGAGTTGCGCAACGGTCTCAATGTCTATGCGGATTTGCAGTACCGCCACATCTCTTATAAGATGTATGGACAGAACGACAAGTGGAACAGCGTTACCAATGACGGCTTGCAGCAACTCGCCATTCACGAGAAGTTCGACTTCTTCAATCCCAAAGCCGGACTGTCGTGGCAGCTCAACCGTAACAACCGGATATACGGTTCGTTCAGCGTAGCCCACAAAGAGCCGACGCGCAACAACTATACGGACGGCAAGTTCACCGAGCATCCCAAAGCAGAGCGTTTGTTCGACTACGAGCTGGGTTACACCTTTGCCGATTCATGGCTGACATTCGGTGCCAACCTATACTACATGGATTACAAAGACCAGTTGGTGCTGACCGGCGAACTGAATGAAATCGGTGAAGCCGTAGCCGCCAATGTGCCCGACAGCTATCGCATGGGTATCGAACTGATGGCAGGCTTAAAGCTGCCTTACGGCTTCCAATGGGACATCAACGCCACTTTGAGCCGTAACCGCGTAGAGAACTTCACCGAAACCCTTTACGAGAACGAAGACCCGGCGGGCGAAAAGTGGAGCACCTATCTGGGCGACACTCACATCGCCTTCTCTCCCGACTTCCTGCTGAACAACCGCTTCGGCTATACTTACAAAGGCTTTGAAGCAGCTTTGCAATCACAATACGTCAGCAAGCAATACATGAGCAACCTGGACTGTAAAGACCATATTCTGGATGCCTATTTCGTCAGCAACCTGAACTTATCATACACGTTTACGTTACCCAAAATAAAGTCGGTAACCATAGGCTGTACCGTCTACAACCTCTTCAATGAAGAGTACGAAAACAACGGCTACGCAGGCAGCGGTTTCTATTACGAGGGCGGGCAGAAAGTACGCTACAATTATGCAGGATATGCGGCGCAGGCCGGTACCAATGTATTAGGACATATCTCTTTGCGTTTCTGAACTTGATTATGGAGCAGACACTCGAAATTATCGGAACACTTGTCGGACTTCTCTACCTCTGGCTGGAATATCGGGCAAGCATCTATCTTTGGATAGCGGGCATCATCATGCCCGCCATCTACATCTTCGTGTACTACAACGCGGGGCTGTACGCGGATTTCGGCATCAACATCTACTATCTCGGAGCCGCCATATACGGCTGGACGATGTGGAAGTACGGAGCATTCCTGCGGCGTACCATCCTGAAAAGAAAAGCCTCGGAAGCGGAAAACCGGCAACAGGAGTTACCCATCACCCGCATGCCGCTGCGGTATCTGCTACCGCTCGTTGCGGTATTTGCCGTCACTCTTGCGGGCATTGCCTGGATACTTATCAACTTTACAGACAGCAATGTTCCGTGGCTTGACTCCTTTACCACCGCGCTCAGCATTGTCGGCATGTGGATGCTGGCACGCAAATACGTGGAGCAATGGTGGGCATGGATAGGCGTAGACGCTGTAAGCACAGGTCTGTACATTTATAAAGGACTTGATTTTACCGCCGCACTATACGGCCTTTACACAATAATCGCTATCTTTGGCTACTTCAAATGGAAGAAGATGGTGAAGCAAGAGGCTGATTTATGATTTATAAATTCCGATTTATCAATTATCGACTATGAAAGTGGATGCTGTAGTTTTAGCCAACGGAGAATACCCTGCCGCCGCCCCGCCTTTACAAATATTGGCGGACGCTCCCTACGTAATCTGCTGCGACGGCGGCGCGGACGAATATATCCGGAACGGACATATCCCCAATCTTATTATAGGTGACGGCGACTCCATCAGCGAGGAGAATCGCAAGAAGTACGGATATCTGCTCCACCGCATTTCCGAACAAGATACGAACGACCAGACGAAAGCCGTCAACTATCTGTTATCACAAGGCAAACGCCGGATAGCCATCGTAGGCGCCACCGGCAAACGCGAAGACCACACCTTGGGAAACATCAGCCTGCTCATGGACTATATGCGTGCAGGAGCCGATGTTCGTACCTACACAGACCATGGCGTCTTTATCCCTTGCCGGGACACACGTACCTTTGCCTGCCAGCCGGGGCAGCAAGTATCCATCATCAACTTCAATGCCCGCAACCTGCATGGGCTTGGTTTGGTATATCCTCTCAGCGACTTCACCAACTGGTGGCAGGGCACTCTCAACGAATGTACCGGGACAGAATTTACGATTGAGGCTGAAGGGGAGTATTTGGTCTTTTTGAATTTCCCTCAGCCACTTCCACAAAGTACACGCTGATACAAATCATGGCAATGGCGACGGCCTGCGTCCAACTGAACCGGTCTTGTCCCAAAGCAAGGGAGACAACCGTGGTCACTACCAATATCAGATAACTGTAAATAGCGACAACGGTAGTCTTCAGGTACTTCAATCCGATAGGAACCAGAAAATAGCTGAGATAAGTAGGGAAAATAAGCACAAACGCAAGTACCGCCCATGCCGTCCAGTGCCACTCGCCTCTCCAGGCATCTGTAAACATCAGCGCATCCCACCCCATCACGGATGAAACGATTATTCCGGAAACAGCCGCACCGCCAAAGATGTATTTCATCATCGTCACTACTCCTACCTTCTCCAACAACTTCTTGCTCACAATCAGGTAAATCGCAAAAACAAACGAGCTAATCATACAAAGCAGATTGCCGGTGAACGCATCGTGTGCCAAATCATCGCTGCCCTGCGTCAGGATACACAGCATCGCACCGCCAAAACCCAAAGCGATACCGATAATCTTCATCACCGTAGCTTTCTCATGCAGAAAGAATACCGAAATAAGAAACACCCAGATAGGCTGCATCGAATTGAATATGGCACTCGACACCGGAGTGGTTTTGCTGATGCCCAGCAGATAGCAGAACATAAATCCGTAAAGCCCGAACGCTCCCAGGCAGAACAGCATGAGGCGTTGTTTTTTTGTAACCGCCGCTTCTTTTATGAAGCATCCCGTCACCCAAAAAGCCACCGCCGCAAACACGCACCGTATGGTGACACCCGTTAAAGCTCCCAACCACAAAGGCAACAAATACTTCAATCCGTTCATGTTCAGACCCGCCATGACACGGGATGCAACCATACTGAGATTGGCTTCCAGCTTTTTATCTTTCATGAGACTATCTACATTGAGTTTGAGGTATTGAGAACGTACGGTACCGGAAAATGTTCGGAAACAAGCGGAGCCTTATCTTAAACAATTCATAACTTTACAACGTTTTAAGGGAAACAGGAGACTGAAAAATGAAAGAAACAGAACCGAAACAAACGTCACAACCCGCCAAACAGGTACTCGTGTTCTCCACCCGCTTACGCCAAGACATTCAAACCGCCTGCCGGCAACTGGAGAACGGAGAAGGACAAGAAAATATAACCATCAATAAGGAGGCTGAGTCATGGTTAAACAAATAAATTGGTCGCCACTCGCCAAAGAAGAGCTCAGAAATCTGTTGCTGTCCTCCCTGCAAAAGCACGGGAATAAAGAGCAGGGAAAGGTCATATATTCGCTCTTTCAAAATGCGCTCCACCGCATTACTCTAAATCCTTTTATCGGACAAGCCACGGAAGCGGATAATATACGATATATCACTCCCCACCCCGACTATACGCTATTCTACCGCCACAGCCTTCTGAAAATAGAAGTACTGGTGCTCTGGAACAACAGCCACAAAGCCGGAAAGATAAAGACCATTCTTAAAGAAAACCCAAAGTGTTAAAACGAGTATTAGTTCTCATCCCGTCATTCAGAGGAACCTTGCGGCGAAGAATTCCCTCTCTTGTATGCAAGGAGAAGGGATTCTTCACTTCGTTCCGAATGACGGGATGAGAACTAATACTCGTTTTGGCGTATCGCCATCTTATTAGAAAGAGTGAGTAATCAGATACTCATCAAATAACGCTTGAAGTCCGCAAAGTCTTTCGACATGGGCAGACTTTTCTTTTCGCCACGCATAAAGGCTTGCAGCTTCTCCGGTATCCGTACCGCTTCACCGATAATATTCTCCACCGTGTCTTTGAACTTGGCAGGGTGAGCCGTTTCCAGGAAGACTCCCGTCTCGCCCGGTTGCAAGCCCTCTTGCAATGCACGGAAACCGCATGCGCCATGAGGATCGAGCAAATAACGCTCATTCTTCCAAACATCTTTCATGGTTTCGGCAATCTGTTCGTCCGTATAAGTAGCGCCGCTTATCTCTGCCGAGATAGCCGCATGGTTACCGCCATAGAGGTCGAGGACACGCGCAAAGTTGCTCGGGTCGCCCACATCCATGGCATTGGCAATCGTAGCGATACTGGGGCGCGGCGTATAAGCACCCGTCTGCAAATATTGATAGAATATGTCGTTACGGTTATTGGATGCTATGAAACGCTTCACCGGCAGTCCCATACGTTTGCCGAACAAACCTGCCGTTATATTACCGAAGTTACCGCTTGGCACGCAGATTACGGCATCAGCGGCCTTTCCCGCCCGCTTCAACTGCGCATAAGCATAGAAATAGTAGAAAGCCTGCGGCAGGAAACGCGCCACATTAATGGAGTTGGCGCTGGTCAGTTGCAGACGGCTGTTAAGTTCCTTGTCCATGAAAGCCGCTTTCACCAATGCCTGACAGTCGTCGAACGTACCGTCCACTTCAAGAGCCGTGATATTCTGTCCCAGTGTAGTGAATTGCTTTTCCTGAATTTCACTGACCTTGCCTTTCGGATAAAGCACATAAACATGGATACCTTCCACGCCGAGGAAACCATTGGCTACGGCACTGCCCGTATCGCCCGAGGTGGCAACCAGTACATTCACCTGCTTCTTACCCTCTTTTCTGATGAAATAGCCCAGCAAACGCGCCATAAAACGACCGCCTACATCCTTAAAGGCAAGTGTGGGTCCATGGAACAATTCGAGGGAGTAGATGTTTTCCGTCACCTTCACCAAAGGAACGTCGAAACTCAATGTATCATATACTATCTGCTTCAATGTGTCTGCCGGAACATCTTCGCCAAAGAAAGCATCCGCTACCCGATAAGCTATCTCCTGAAAACCGAGCGTATCGATGCTGTCGTAGAATTCCTGCGGCAACGGTTTGATGGTAAAGGGCATGAAAAGCCCTTTGTCTGCGGCAAGCCCTTTCACTACGGCTTCTTCGAGGGTAACGTCGGGGGCTTGTTTGTTGGTACTGTAATATTTCATAACTCTTTCATAAATTCGTTTATAAACTCATCTTCTTTCATCAGGCCGTAGCTGCCGCTGCAAGCGGCAACCTCATCGAAAGTCTGCACTTCGTCCGGCTCGATGCCCGGATACCAGATAAAGAAAGGTATCGGTTCGTTGGTGTGCGTACGCAGTTCGCAAGGAGTGGGATGGTCTGGTAAAACGGCTATTGCGACAGGCTCTTCCCAACCTTTCACTGCTTCATAGATAGGACCTACGGCACGGCTGTCCAAGTTCTCAATGGTCAGCATCTTCAAGGGAACATCTCCTTCGTGCCCGGCCTCATCGCTGGCCTCGATATGCAGATAAACGAAATCATCCGTTTTCAAGGCATCAAGGGCGGCAGCTACTTTATTCTCGTAGTTGGTATCGTACAGTCCGGTCGCACCTTCCACCGTCAGACGGCGCAGTCCGGCATAATAGCCGATACCGTTAATCAAGTCTACGGCAGAGATAACAGCGCCTTTCTTCACTTGAGGAAACTTATCCGAGAGTTTCTCCATCTGCGGACGATACCCCGGACTCCACGGCCAAATACTGTTAGCCGGGTCTTTACCTTCGGCCGCACGTTTCCTGTTCACGGGATGCTCTTTCAGCAGCTCCTGCGACCGCATGATTAAGTCGTTAATCAGGTCGGCGGTTTGCTGCGGGGTTAAATCGGCTTGTCCTTCGGGAACAGTGATACCCTCCGTACCGGGCATAGGCTTCACCAGCAACGGCCGATAGGGTTTCAGGGGAACATCATGCGGGGGAGTACAGTCTATCCGCTTGTCTCCGCCTTTTATTACCAGCAAATGCCGGTATTGCACACCTGTGTGGAAGCGCACACGCTCACTGCCCAAATGTTCCTGCAGATACTTCACCAGTACATCGGCTTCTTCGGTCGTGATATGTCCCGCCGAATGATTCTTTATATCATCCCCTTCAATACAGATAATATTACAGCGCATCGCCATTTCACCCGGCTTCAGGTCTACTCCGATACTCGCCGCTTCCAACGGACCGCGTCCCTCGTATACTTTCGGCAAGTCATAGCCCAAAACAGACATATTGGCCACCTCGCTACCCGGATGAAAACCATCGGCAACAGTCTTCAGCCTGCCTACACGTCCCATCCCTGCGAGTTTATCCATATAGGGCGTTTTGGCAGCCTGCAACAAAGTCTTGTTTCCCAAAGACTTTACAGGCCAGTCGGCCATACCGTCGCCCAATATAATAATGTGTTTCATCTTTGTAAATGAAGAATTAAGGATGAAGAATGATGAATTAAAAATGATAAATTAAGAACCACCGCGCAGCCCGAATTCTTCATTCTTAATTCTTCGTTCTTCATTTAATTAAACGTTCGCAATACTCATAATATCGGCAAATACCCCCGCAGCCGTTACACCCGCACCGGCTCCGTAACCCTGTATCATCATAGGATATTCCTTATAACGCTCTGTGGTCAGCAAGATAATGTTGTTGCTGCCTTCCAGACCGTAGAACGGATGGTTGACACCGACCTCCTGCAGTCCTACGGATGCCTTGCCGTTCTCCAGCTTGGCAACGAAACGCCAGTGCTTGTTTTCCGCTTCCAACACCTCGCGGCGTGCTTCAAAGCCGGCGTCAAGGCTCGGCACTTTCTTCCAGAAATCATCCAAAGAACCTTCAAAGAAGTCATCGGGTACAAAGAGGTTCTTTTCCACATCGCTTTGTTCGATGCGATAACCGGCTTCACGCGCCAGAATTACCAGTTTGCGGATTACATCCTTGCCGCTAAGGTCGATACGCGGGTCTGGTTCGGAATAACGTTCCTCCTGAGCCATCTTAATGGTCTTGCTGAAAGGAATATCCGCGCTTATCTTGTTGAAGATATAATTCAGTGTACCGCTCAGCACGGCTTCAATCTTCAGTATCTTGTCGCCGCTATGGATAAGGTCGTTAATGGTATTGATGATGGGCAGACCTGCGCCGACGTTTGTCTCAAACAAATATTTCACACCGCGCTGGCGGGCTATCTGCTTCAACTCACGATAGTTTTCGTATTCCGAAGAAGCGGCAATCTTATTGGCGGCAACTACCGATACGTTGTGCATCAGAAGGTCTTTATACAGGGAAGCCACTCCCGCGCTCGCCGTACAATCCACGAATACGGAGTTAAAGATGTTCATGCCGATAATCTCGTCACGGAGCGTATTCAAAGAACTGTCCTTGCCTTTCTCCGCCAACTCTTCACGGAAACGTCCCAAGTCAAAGCCCTCACGACCGAACATGGCTTTGGACGCATCGGCAATGCCTACCACATTCAGTTGCAAACCGTTCTCCTGCATCAACTTCTGACGCTGGCTGTGAATCTGTTCTATCAAACTGCCGCCTACCGTGCCAACACCGCATATAAAGAGGTTCAACACCTGATATTCCGACAGGAAGAAAGAATCATGGATAACATTCAGGGACTTGCGCAGAGACTTGCTGTCCACCACAAACGAAATATTCGTTTCCGAAGCGCCCTGTGCACAGGCTATCACATTGATACCGTTACGTCCCAGCGTACCGAACAGCTTACCGGCAATACCCGGTGTATGCTTCATGTTCTCGCCAACGATAGCCACCGTAGCCAAATCCTTTTCCGCCTGTATGGGCGAAATCTCTCCCATCTCAATCTCTTTGGCAAACTCCTCGTTCAGCACTTCGCAAGCCAGGTCCGCATCCGCATTACGCACACCGATAGAAGTAGAGTTCTCCGAAGATGCCTGTGATACGAGGAACACGCTGATACCATTCTTTGCCAAAGCCTTGAAGATACGGTAGTTCACACCAATCACACCCACCATACCGAGCCCCTGTACCGTTATCAGGCTCGTATCGTTAATGGACGAAATACCTTTAATGGCTTTGCTCTGCGGATTGGAAACCTCTTGCTTGATAACGGTTCCCGCTCCTTCGGGATTGAAAGTATTCTTTATTATAATAGGTATGTTCTTATGGCAAACCGGATAAATGGTAGGCGGATACACCACTTTAGCCCCGAAATTACAAAGCTCCGTAGCCTCTACATAGCTCAGCTCATTAATAGTGTAGGCAGTGGAAATCACACGCGGGTCGGCGGTCATGAAACCATCCACATCCGTCCAGATTTCCAGCGCATCGGCATCCAATGCCGCGGCTATAATGGCAGCCGTATAGTCGGAACCACCGCGACCGAGGTTAGTCACCTCGCCCGTAATCTTGTCCGTAGAGATAAATCCCGGAACCAATACGCGTTTAGGCATATCCTTGAACGTTTCACGTACCAAAGAGGTGGTAAGTTCCGTATCCAATACATGCTTGGAATGTTTCTTCTCCGTTTTGATGAACCGGCGCGAATCAAACCATTCAGCGCCCGTCAGTTGCGCCGCAATAATAGATGAAAGGCGTTCGCCGTAACTCACAATCGTATCGGATGTCTTTTGCGAAAGGTCTTTTATCAGATAAATTCCCTGGAAGATGTCCTTCAATTCGTTAAGCAACTCTCCCACCTGGCGTTGCAGCGATACTTGCGCTTCACCTGCCGGAATTACTTCCTTTATCATTTCCACATGACGATAGACAATCTCACGAAACTCGTTTTCATAAGAGGAGTCACCGGCCGCCGCCATTTTCGAAGTATTAATCAGTTTGTCCGTAATACCGCCCAATGCGGATACTACCACTATTAAGGGTTCGTTTATAGCCTCTACAATTCTCTTAACGCTTAAAATACTGTTCGCGGAACCTACGGATGTTCCGCCGAATTTTATTACTTTCATTTCTTTTTATCGGATTGAAACGGTTGATACAATGTGTCAAAAACAAGCTGCCATAGCCCGTATAGACTTTAACTAAATAAGAAAAACTGCTGAAAATCGGTGTAACACGTAGAAACACAAAATACTATCCCCAACCCCTAAGGGTCATGGTACACATGGATGTGACTGTATGTTGATAGTACTTGTTCATTGTCTCTTACTGCTATCGTTTATGATAAGTGTTGCAAAAGTAACAATAAAAATATTCAAACTATCACGTTTTATGACTTTTTTGCGATAAAAATACAATTTCACCTCATAAAGGACAGAAATATGTATATATCACGGCCGACAGATTCACACTTTTCACAGCGGAAAGGCAAAAATACGAACGCAGTTTTATAACACTTTGCTATTATTTTAGAGATATATTACTATCTTTGCATAGTAACCATGTAAGAATCGAACGTATGTCCCCAGATAACACTTCCGTTTTGTTAATTTACACCGGTGGCACTATCGGCATGATAGAGAATGCGGAAACCGGAGCTTTGGAGAACTTCAACTTCGAACATTTACAGAAGCATGTGCCCGAACTTCAGAATTTTACGTTCCGCATCGATACCTATCAGTTCGACCCGCCTATGGATTCTTCGGATATGGACCCGGATGCCTGGCGCAAACTCGTACGCATCATCAGCGACAACTACAATCGATATACAGGCTTCGTCATTCTTCACGGCACGGACACCATGGCCTACACGGCATCCGCCCTCAGCTTCATGCTCGAAGGTCTTAACAAGCCCGTCATTCTTACCGGCTCACAGCTTCCCATCGGTGTGCTTCGTACCGACGGTAAGGAAAACCTGCTGACGAGTATTGAAATAGCTACCGCCCGTCATTCCGGCGGACGGCCTATCGTACCGGAAGTATGTATCTTTTTTGAAAATCACCTGATGCGCGGCAACCGCACTACCAAAATAAATGCGGAAAACTTCAACGCTTTCCGCTCGTACAATTATCCGGTACTTGCTTCCGCCGGCATACATATTAAATATAACAATGTACAGATACATACGGAAAATACACACGGACAACTGCGGCCGCATTATCTGCTTGACACCGATATTGCCATACTGAAACTCTTCCCCGGCATTCAGGAGAGCGTGGTAGATGCCATTCTTGCCATAAAAGGTCTGAAAGCCGTGGTTCTGGAAACATACGGTTCAGGGAACGCTCCCCGGAAGGAATGGTTCCTTCGCCGCCTTCATGACGCTTGCGAACAGGGCGTTGTCATCGTAAACGTTACCCAGTGCAATGCCGGTACGGTGGAAATGGAACGTTATGAAACAGGTTACCGGCTGATGCAGGCAGGCGTAGTATGCGGATATGACAGCACCACGGAATCCGCCGTGACCAAACTGATGTTTTTGTTAGGACACAACTACTCTCCCGCAGAGGTACGCGAACTGATGAACCGCCCCATTGCAGGTGAGATTACGATATAACAGGGATGCCTGTATAAGCAAGCCGGGATGAGAGTACCGGTGAGTTATGATTAAAAGCCTTATAATATGGTATTAAAAGCCTTTTAATGCTATATTATAAGGCTTTTAATACTATCTCATCATAGGGAAGAGGGCGGCAGATACAGTGAAAGAAAAAAGACGGCTCCCGCCAATATCCGGTCAAAGGTATACATCCATACGGATAATCATAACCGTTTATTCCACCACAGGGCTCAAGGCTCCGGTAATCGAGTCTATGATAAACCCGGAAACATGCACGTCTTCCGGAATCAGCGGGTGTTCCAGAATAGCTTTTACCGTCTCCCGGACGGATTTCTCCGTATCGCCGAAACCGTAAAGCCACGAGTCGAAATCCACCCCGCAGAAACGTATCATATCTATCGTCTCCTGCTTGATACCGCGCACTTTCATGTGTTCTATCATTTGGGCGCTGCTCATATGGCATGCACCGCAATCGGAATGCGCAATGACCATCACCTCTTTCACCCCCAATTCATAGATAGCCACCATAAGACTGCGTATGACACTGCCGAAAGGATGCGAAATGATTCCGCCCGCATTCTTTATCATCTTGACATCACCGTTCTTGATACCCAAAGCCGCCGGAAGCAATTCCGTCAGACGGGTATCCATACAAGATAAGATGGCGATTTTCTTATCGGGATATTTGTTGGTGATATACTTCTCATATCCCTTGTTCTCTACAAACTGCTTATTGTATTTAAGAATATCTTCTATCATGGTTTCCGTTTTATATTTCTGAGAACAAATATAAAAAAACTCTGTGACACACCGCCGGCTCTGAAACGAAAAATCGTACCTTTGGGCAATTATTCTAAAGGAAGTTCTTTTTATGGCAAAAGAGAAGACGGTATATGTATGTAGCAACTGCGGACAGGAATCGCCCAAATGGGTAGGTAAATGCCCGTCATGCGGAGAGTGGAACACCTATGTAGAAGAGATTGTACGCAAGGAAGCAGTAAACAAGCGTCCGGTATCGGGCATAGAAACAGCCAAAGCAAAACCCGTAACATTAAACGAGATTGCCGCCGATGACGAACCCCGCATCGACCTGCATGACGCGGAGCTGAACCGTGTGCTGGGCGGCGGGCTGGTGCAGGGCTCGCTCGTACTGATAGGCGGCGAACCGGGTATCGGCAAGTCCACCCTGGTACTGCAAACCATACTCCGCATACCGGAGAAACGCATCCTTTACATATCCGGGGAAGAAAGCGCCCGGCAGTTAAAACTGCGTGCCGACCGCCTGTCAAGTACGTCCTGCGACTGCCTGATTGTCTGTGAAACCTCGTTGGAACAGATTTATGTACATATCAGGAACACACATCCCGATTTAGTCATAATAGACTCCATACAGACCATTTCCACGGAGACGCTCGAATCCTCTCCGGGCAGCATAGCCCAAGTCAGGGAGTGCTCCGCATCTATCCTGCGCTTTGCCAAAGAGACGCATACGGCGGTTATCCTCATCGGGCATATCAACAAAGAAGGAAGCATTGCCGGGCCTAAAGTACTGGAACATATCGTAGACACCGTACTTCAATTTGAAGGCGACCAGCATTATATGTACCGCATCTTGCGCAGCATCAAAAACCGCTTCGGAAGCACCGCCGAACTGGGCATCTATGAAATGAGGCAGGACGGTCTGCGGCAGGTAAGCAATCCTTCGGAGCTGCTTCTCAGCCAAGACCATGAAGGGATGAGCGGCATAGCCATCGCCTCAGCCATAGAAGGCGTACGACCGTTCCTGATAGAGACGCAGGCATTGGTCAGCAGCGCCGTATACGGAAACCCGCAACGCTCCGCCACCGGTTTCGACATACGGAGAATGAATATGTTACTCGCCGTACTGGAGAAGCGCGTCGGCTTCAAACTCGCCCAGAAAGACGTTTTTCTCAATATCGCCGGCGGGCTGAAAGTAAACGACCCCGCTATCGACCTGGCCGTTATCAGCGCCATTCTGTCCAGCAACATGGATACCGCCATCGAACCCGAAATCTGTATGGCGGGAGAAATAGGGCTGTCCGGTGAAATCCGCCCCGTAAACCGGATTGAGCAACGCATCGGCGAAGCGGAAAAGCTCGGTTTCAAACGGTTTATATTGCCAAAATACAATTTGCAGGGACTGAATACCTCCAAATTAAAGATAGAACTGATACCGGTAAGAAAGGTGGAAGAAGCGTTCCGGGCACTGTTCGGCTAAATCCGTCCCAGAGTGATTTTGCCGCAGGGCATACGGATTAATACACATTATTATATAGTATACAGAAAGAAACCCAATGATACAAGAATACCAATTACGCGTGTTGCCTGAAATCGCAGCCAACGAACAACGCATAAAAGAATACCTCATACAAGAGAAAGGGCTGAACGCGCGCGACATTACGGCCACACGAATTCTGAAACGCAGCATCGATGCACGCCAACGGACCATCTTCGTAAACCTGACCGTGCGCACCTATCTCAATGAGATGCCGAAAGAGAAGGAGTATCAGGAAACCGTCTATCATAATGTGTCGTACAGGCCGCAAGTCATTGTTGTAGGAGCCGGCCCCGGCGGACTGTTCGCCGCCTTGCGTCTGATAGAGCTTGGTTTGCGCCCCGTCATAGTGGAACGCGGAAAGAATGTGCGCGACCGCAAGAAAGACCTTGCCCTGATAGGAAGGGAGCAGACCGTCAATCCGGAATCCAATTACAGTTTCGGAGAAGGTGGCGCGGGAGCCTATTCGGACGGCAAGCTCTATACCCGCAGTAAAAAGCGGGGAAACGTAGATAAAATACTGAACGTATTCTGCCAGCATGGCGCTTCGTCTTCCATACTCGTAGACGCCCATCCCCATATCGGAACCGACAAACTGCCGCGGGTCATAGAAAATATGCGGAATACAATCATCGATTGTGGCGGTGAAGTGCATTTTGAGACACGCATGGACGCCCTTATCATTGAAAACGATGAAGTGAAAGGCATCGAAACCAATACCGGGCAAACGCTCCTCGGTCCTGTAATACTCGCCACCGGACACTCTGCACGGGATGTATACCGCTGGCTTGCAGCCAACCGGGTGGAAATAGAGGCCAAAGGCATCGCCGTAGGAGTACGCCTGGAACATCCCGCTTCCCTGATAGACCGGATACAATACCACAACCGCAACGGACGCGGCAAATACCTGCCCGCCGCCGAGTACAGCTTTGTCTCCCAGGTGGACGGAAGAGGCGTGTACAGCTTCTGCATGTGCCCCGGAGGCTTTGTCGTTCCGGCAGCCAGCGGTCCCCGGCAAATAGTAGTCAACGGCATGAGCCCCAGCAACCGGGGTTCCCGATGGAGCAACTCGGGAATGGTAGTGGAACTGCGCCCGGAAGACTTGGGGAATGATGAATTAAGAATGATGAATGAAGAATGGGCTGCGCAACAAAGCAGTGCGGCCGACGCTCGACTTTCGGATTTCAATTCCCAACTCAACATGATGTACTTTCAAGAAGCTTTGGAACGTCTTTGCTGGCAGCAGGGCAACATGAAGCAAACAGCACCGGCACAACGCATGGCAGACTTTACAAAGAAAAAGCTCAGCTACGACCTGCCGGAAAGTTCGTATGCTCCCGGACTGGTATCATCGCCTCTGCACTTCTGGATGCCGCCGTTCATCGCAGACCGGCTGAGCAAAGGTTTCCAGCAATTCGGAAAGTACAGCCACGGTTTCCTTACCAACGAAGCCACCATGATCGGGGTCGAAACCCGTACATCGGCTCCGGTGCGTATTGTCAGAGACAAAGATACGCTGCAACACGTCCGCCTGAAAGGGTTGTTTCCCTGCGGAGAGGGAGCCGGATATGCAGGCGGTATCGTATCAGCCGGGATTGACGGGGAACGGTGCGCGGAAGCCGTAGGCCGGCTCTTGCTACAATAATTCCGTTTTCAGCCGGTCACACCAGGCTTTGATACGCTTATCGGTTCTTCCGGACTGGTTCTCGATATCAATAACCAGTCCGCACCATTCATTACCTCGTAAAGCCTTCGACCGGTTGAATGAATACTCTTTAGCGGGAGTAAATCCCACTAAAGCAGCTCCCGCCTTTTCAAAAGCATCACCCAGAATACCCAGGCCGTCAACAAAATTATCGGGATAATTCACCTGGTCGCCCAGGCCGAAAAGAGCAACGCGCTTTCCTTTCAAGTCCAATGTCTCCAGTTCAGGAATCAGCTCATCCCAATAGGTGGGCAGCTCTCCGTCAAACCAGGTGGATACTCCGACAATCAAATTGTCATAGGCCTCGAAATCATTGCCCCAAGCCTGTTCGGCCGGAATAATATCCACATACTCCGTACCCAATGCCTCACGTATCTTCTTCGCTATCTGTGAGGTCTTCACTGCATTCGCAGCATAAAACAATCCTATCTTTTTCATAATCCGTTCATCTTTCATTAAAATTCCAGCAGCTTTTTGGCCGCATCATAAATTCTGTCCGCGTCCGGCAGGATAGCACGTTCCAATACCGGATGAAAACCTACGGGTGTAAAGGTGGAACCTACCCGCTGTACCGGAGCGTCCAGATAGCGGAACATATCCGAACCGATACCGGCGGCAATCTCGCCGCCAAAACCGCCGAACACCTTATCCTCGTGCACCACCAATGCCTTGCCGGTCTTCTTCACCGACTCATAAATCGTCTCCCTGTCCAGCGGAATCAAAGAACGTATATCGATGACTTCCACGTTCCAGCCGCCTTCTTTTTCCAGACGCTCGGCCACATTCAGACAGAGGTGCGTCGTATTGCCATAAGTAATGATGCTCAAGTCGGAACCCTCCCTGCGGATACGCGCCTTACCGAACGGAACTTCAAAATCTTCGGGTACGACCGTCGCCGCTTCCACCGAGTTATACAAAGCTTTCGGTTCGAGAAACAGCGTAAATCCGCGCGAGAGCATACTCGTACGAAGCAGTCCGGCAGCGTCATCCGCAAAGGACGGGTATACAATGCGCGCTCCGGGCAAGGTAGCCAAAGCCCCTTCGAGATTCTGCGAATGATAAAGCCCTCCGCCGATATAGCCACCCGAAGCCAGACGTAACGTTACATTGGGAACAAACTTCCCGTTGCTGCGCCAGTACTCGTGCGTACATTCCACATACTGCTCAACCGCAGGCCAGAAGTAATCGGCAAACTCCGCACCTTCTATTACGACACGTATCTTCGGGTCAAAACGGCTCATGCCGTTTGCCGTACCCACAATATAGTCCTCGGCAATGGGCGCACTGAACACGCGCGCCTCTCCAAACTCCTGCTGCATACCTTTCGTAACATTAAAGACACCGCCCTTATCCTTATTGGCAACGTCCTGTCCCCAAATAAAAGTATCGGGATTATGCCGGAATTCCGCTTTCAGGGTTTCATTGATAGCATTCACCAGGAACTCTTTCCCGCCTTCCGTCTCGGAGTGCACACCGTCCCTGTATTTTTCAGGCTTATAAGGCTCGGGCAGTACATAGTCGAATATGGTCTTCGGATCCGGGTCGGGAGCAGCCAGCGCCTTACGGTTGGCTGCGGACAAATCTTTCTTCGCCTTTTCCTCAATCGCAACCAAATCTTCCTCGGTAAGGCGTTTGTAGCGCAGCAACATCCTGCGGAACTTCATCAAAGGATCGGCGGCCTTTACGTAAGTCAGCTCTCCTTCATCACGATACAACGTATGCTTGTCCGAATTGGAATGCGAACCGATACGTACACAATTGGCATGCACAATCACCGGATTGCGGTTAAGCAACGCGTATTCCCGCGCCTCGGTCATCGCATTCATCGAGTCAAAGACATCCTTGCCGTTGCAATGAATGATTTTCAAGTTTTTGAAACCGGAAAAGTTATCGGCAACCTTACGCGCCGCCGTCTGGTCTTTCTTCGGTACGGAGATGCCATATCCGTTATCCTGCCAGACGAAGATAACCGGCAGACGCTCCAGACTCGCACCGTTGACAGCCTCATACACAAACCCCTCGGACGAGGCCGACTCGCCATGCGAAGTGATAACCACTCCTTTATGCCCGTAATACACCATGGCCCGCGCCACGCCTGCGGCGTGCAGGTCGTGCGTACCTGTCGCCGAAGATATATTCTCGATATGCCACTCCGGTTTGGCGAAGTGATTGGACATGTGCCGTCCGCCGCTTCCCGGATCGGTAGCCTTCGAGATGCCGTTCAGTATCAGTTCTTCGGGAGTCATTCCTGCCGAAAGCACTGTCAGCATATCCCTGTAATAAGGAAAGAGGAAATCCTCTCCTTTGGTGAATACCTGTCCCATTGCCAGCTGTATGCCGTCATGCCCCGCATACGGAGCATGGTAAGACCAGCCTAAGGACTGCAACAGATAGGCAGGCGCTTTCTCGTCAAGCGCACGCCCCAAAGCCATTAAGTAATACCACTTCTTCAGCGTTTCCGCATCCGTGGTTTTTATATCATATTTCTTCATAATACTCTTTTTTTAGTTTTATTCATTCCAGTTCTCCAGGTAATTCTTGATGAAGTAGAGGAAGTTGCCTCCCAGTGACCCGTCCACCACTCGGTGGTCGTAAGACAAGGAAAGATACATCTTATGGCGGATAGCTATCACATCCCCTTCGGGCGTTTCCATAACGGCGGGTTTCTTCTCTATCACCCCTACTCCCAATATGGCGACCTGAGGCTGATTGATGATAGGCGTACCGAACAGCGACTTGAACGTGCCGAAATTGGTAATCGTAAACGTACCGCCCGCTATATCGTCGGGCGTCAGTTTGTTGACGCGCGCTTTAGCCGCCAAGCCGTCTATCGCAATGGCAAGTCCGCTCAGGTTCAGCCGGTCGGCATCGCGCACAACAGGTACAATCAGGTTACCGTCGTTTTGCGATACGGCTATTCCCACATTGATATGCTTCTTGAACAAGATGTTATAACCTTCCACGGAAACATTCACCTGCGGATAGGCAACCAGCGCCTTGGCTGTCGCTTCGGTAATGGCAGGCATATAGGTCAGTTTCACCCCTTCACGTTTAAGGAAAGCCTCCTTATTCTTCTCACGCCACTTCACAAGTTTCGTCATATCCACTTCCACCAGCGTGGTTACGTGCGGAGAAGTATGTTTGGACATCACCATGTGGTCGGCAATCATCCGGCGGACACGATCCATCTCTTTCACCTCGATGCCTTCTGCGGAAGAGGTTGCAGTCGCGGACGAGGGCCGAGACGCTACCGATGCCGATGTGCCTTGTACGGGAGATACCGCCGATACCGGTTTCGGCGCGGCAGCCGCGCTCACCTTCGGAGCCGGCGTCACATCCGGCTTCGCAACGGCAACGCCCGCCCCGCCATTCTGTTTCCGTATGATATATCGCTTGATATCCTTTTTGCTCAAACGCCCCTGATAGCCTGTACCCGGTATCTTATCCAACTCCTCTTGCAATATCCGGGCTTCGCGCGCCAATTGGAGAACCACCGGAGAATACCAGCGCTCATCTTCCGACTTGGCGGCTTGCGCCTCAGGCAGTTCCCGCGCCGCGGCCGAAGCATCGGACGCAACATTATCCGCCGCAGCGACCTTAGTGCTTTCCGCCGTACCGGCAGGAGATTCGGAAACCTCATCGTCTCCACCCATATCCACCACAGCCACTACCGTACCTACCGCAACGGTATCGCCCTCCTGAAACAATATCTCCACTATCTTACCCTCCACCGGCGAAGGAATCTCCGCACTGACTTTGGCTGTATTCACTTCAAACAGCACATCATCTTCCTTGATGACGTCCCCCACTTGTACCGACCAGGAGACAATAGTCCCTTCGGTTATACTTTCGCCCAGCTTGGGCATCTTTATCTCAAATCTCGACATATAGTTAAGTTTTAGGTTATTAGTTCTTATTATGTAAACAAATCGCCCGGAAGTAAAGTTTACCTCACACCGAAACCGATACGGCCTTATCGTATATCCACTCCCCGCAGGCGTATTTTTCGGCCTTCAGCCGTTCAATCTCCTTCAAATCCCCGGGAGTGAAACGATAGATACGGCTGTCTCCCTTCTCAAAGAAGAAGTGAAACAGCAGACGGGCGAAGCGTCTCAGAGGCAGGACGGGCGACAGATGCTCACTGATATTCGTCACCGTACTTCTCACAGACGGAACGGCACGCAGCACGCGTGAACCGGGCAATAAATCCCCGTCACCGCCCTTTCCGCATAATGCGGCGTCCAGCGCCTGCAAGTTGGTGGAATACAATAAAGTACAATGATACATCACCCTGTTCTTATGGATGCACTGCGCACTGCCCGACACTTTCCGCCCGTCTACATAGATACCCATCCGCTTGTCGGTATACGCCACAATGCCGAGGGTTTCAAGGAAATCCACGGTCTGCCGCAGGTAGTACTCAAAGTCGGGACGCTCCACCGTTTCTATAAAGCTCAGATTGAGGTTACCCTCATCGTGGTACACAGCCCCGCCACCGGAAAAACGGCGCGCCAACGCGATATCGTTCGCGCGCAGATACGCCTCATCCGTTTCCTTCCGTACACTCTGGTGCTTGCCTATCACCACAGAAGGGGCGGACTGCCACACCATAAAGAAATTATCTTTCTTTTTCTTGAGAAGGTACTCTTCCGCCGCCAGATTGAAATACACATCCGTACAGCGGTTATCTATGCAGGATGTCATGCAAACAGTGTTTCGTGAAATATCTCTCCCACCGTAGGATGCGGGAATACGCTCTTTTGAAACTCCTCCACCGTATAGCCGTGCTGAACGGCAATGCCCGCCACTACGACCATCTCCGATGCCGGATTGCCCAGCAGGTGGCAGCCGATAATCCGTTCGTCATCGTCCAGTACCAGTTTGCACAGCCCGTTTCCCAATTCGTTTTCGGCAACGAAACGTCCGGAATACGCCATAGGCAGCTTCTGTATGTGATAGCCGGTGCCGGCGGCTTTCAGTTCTTCTTCGGTCTTCCCCACTCCGGCGACTTCCGGATTGGTATAGACCACACCCGGTATGCAGTCGTAGTTCATCATATCCTCTACTCCCAGAATATGGTTAACCGCCACTTCACTCTCACGAATCGCGGTGTGCGCCAGCATGGAGCGCCCCGTTATATCGCCGCAGGCGTAAACGCGGGGATGGGACGTTTGCATATGCTCATCCACCTTCACGCCGTTGCGCAGCAACTCGATATCCAGTTTGTCCAATCCCGCCTTATCAAGATTCGCCTTACGGCCTACGCTTACCAAAACTCTTCCGGCCTCTATCAGGGAAGCCTTGCCGTCCTTTTCGACAGTCACCCCCTCTTGGGACACCGCCGTTACTTTCGTATTCAGATAGAAGTTCACGCCCCGTTTCAGATATTCCGCACGCAGCATGCCGCTCGTTTCCTTGTCCATCGCCCCCAGTATCTCGGGCATCATCTCCACAACGCTCACCTTCACCCCCATACTGTTGAAGAAAGAGGCGAACTCCATGCCGATAACGCCGCCGCCGATGATAACCAGCGATTGGGGGAGCTCCTTGCTCTCGAGCGCTTCTTTGGAAGTCCAGTAATCCGTATCGGACAAACCGGGTATCGGCGGGACAACCGTATCGGAACCGGTACACACCAGCAGATAGGTTGCTTCGTAGGTTTCACCGCCCGACACGATGCGGAACATTCCGTTCTCCTCACCCGCTATCACGGCTTCCCGCTCCACTATGGCGACACCATACGAGCCGACTGTCATCTTCACGCCGCCCGTCAGTTTCTTTACAACTTTGTCTTTGCGGTCGATTATCTTTCCCATATCGAAAGCCGCCGCATCGGGAACGGTTATACCGTATTTGGCGGCGCCTTTCATAGTATCCCACAGCTTGGCGGAATACAACAGTGTCTTTGTTGGAATACATCCTTCATTCAGGCACACGCCGCCAATGGCTTTCTTCTCAAACAAGACGGTCTTCAAACCGCCGGCAGCCGCTCTCTCGGCCGCTGTATATCCGGCAGGCCCGCCGCCGATAATGGCTATATCATATCTCATAACGTTAAGGTTTTAAGTTAGTTATAAACTACTAACAAATAAGAGAGTGACAGAGTTCTGCATTCGGGCGAAATTCATTTCCCCGCATTATAAGGATGATACAAAAATAATCCGTACTTTTGCGGGCAAACCCTGTATCTTTATGACAACTCCCGAAATAGCAATCGTCGCTCCCAACACACTGACCTCTTTGGGATTGCAGAACCTTCTGGAAGAGATTATCCCGATGGCCACCATCCGCGTGTTCCGTTCTTTCGCCGAACTCATGGACGACACGCCCGACATGTACGCCCATTACTTCATCTCTTCCCGGATATACTTCGAGCATACCTCTTTCTTCCTGCCCCGCAAACCCAAAACCATCGTACTGGCAGGCGGCGACAACCAGCCCCAGCTATCGGGAGTACCCACCCTGAACATCTATCAGGACGAGAAAAGCCTCATCAAAGATATTCTCCAACTGCACCGGTACGGCCATCACCACGGGCATCCGGGCAAGCAACCGGACGGCTCCCGCTCCTCCATGCCGCCCCATGCCGCCAACGGCGCCGACGACCACGACCTGTCCGCCCGCGAAATAGAAGTGCTGGTACTCATCACCAAAGGGCTCATCAACAAAGAGATTGCCGACAAACTGAACATCAGCCTCACCACCGTCATCACCCACCGCAAGAACATCGTGGAGAAGCTGGGCATCAAGTCCGTATCGGGACTGACCATTTACGCCGTGATGCACGGCTACATTGACGCCGACGGGATATAATAAAGCGCTTCCCCCTCATAATCCTCATAAATTAGGATTGCACGGACTGGAGATTTCGCGTTACTTTGCAGCCGAAATAAAACCAGTTATGAAACAATATAAGATTATCACCCTGATTCTGATGCTCCTCACTGCCGGCAATGCGCTTGCAGAAGACCTGGACACCCTGAAAGTAGTGGACGTTGAAGAAATCCTCGTCATCGCAGCGCCCAAAGAAAACCGCAAGTTGCGCGAGCTGCCCACGGCCGTCACCCTGCTTTCGCAGGAAGACATGCAGGCTGCCCGGGTGGGCTCCATCAAGAACCTGACAGGACTTGTTCCCAACATGTTCATCCCCGACTACGGCTCACGCCTGACTTCCGCCGTTTACATCCGAGGCATCGGCTCGCGCATCAACACGCCGTCCATCGGACTGTATGTGGACAACATCCCCTACATCGACAAATCCGCTTTCGACTTCGACTACTCCGACATCGAACGCATCGACGTATTGCGCGGCCCGCAAGGAACCCTGTACGGACGCAACGCGATGGGCGGGCTGATTAAGATTCACACCAAATCGCCTTTCTCCTATCAGGGCACAGACTTCCGCATGGGCGCGGGCACGCACAATGCCTACAACACTTCGCTGACGCATTACCACCGGGTGTCCGAGCGTTTCGCTTTCTCCACCGGCGGCTTCTATGACTACGAAGGCGGTTTCTTCCGCAACGCGGCGCTGAACAATAAGAAAATAGATAAAGGGCAGTCGGCCGGAGGACGCTTCCGCGGCATCTACCTGCCTTCCGAGAAC
Source organism: Bacteroides clarus YIT 12056 (assembly GCF_900129655.1). Classification (GTDB taxonomy): domain Bacteria; phylum Bacteroidota; class Bacteroidia; order Bacteroidales; family Bacteroidaceae; genus Bacteroides; species Bacteroides clarus. Next base: position 52,989 of record NZ_FQWK01000001.1, on the reverse strand, counting down.
TGGAAAGCGGACTTGAACATAAGCTACGAATACAGCGACCAGGGCGGCTATCCGTACTATTATACAGGCAGCGTCAATCCCGCCGCCCAAAGCGAAGACATGAAATCCTATATCGGTACAATCTCCAACAACCGCGAAAGCAGTTACTACCGCAATCTGCTGAATACAGGGCTGAACCTCGAATACCAGGCGCAGCGCTTCACCCTGAGCGCCGTAACGGGTTATCAGTTCCTGAAAGACCGCATGTTCATCGACCAGGATTTCACCGCAAAAGATATTTATACGCTGGAACAAAAGCAGCGCATCCATACCCTGAGCGAAGAGATTGTGATGAAAAGCAAAGGTAACGGCCGCTGGCAATGGGCCACGGGTGTATTCGGCTTCTACCAATGGCTGACAACCGACGCACCGGTGACCTTCAGAGAAGACGGCATGAATATGCTGGGGCAGATGCTGGGCAGTGTAATCCCTTCCAAAATAGAAGTTACCATGATGCCGGGCATGGGACTCAATATCCTGCCGTCCTTGCAACTCGGCAGCGGCAATCTGCTCATTAACGGCAATTTCGACACGCCGCTTCTCAACGGAGCGCTGTTCCACCAATCCACTTTCCGGGACTTATTCGGTCTGACGGGATTATCCTTCACAGCCGGATTGCGTCTGGACTACGAGAAGATGAAGATGAACTACGACTCCGGTACCGCAATGGACTATACGGTAGGTATCAAGGGAGAAATGGTACGGGGCGGACAGGTTATCAAAGAAATACCGATGATGCCCGAAACGGCGCTCACCGTACAGTCACGCTACCGGGGTTCCATCGATAAGGATTACCTGCAACTGTTGCCTAAGTTTGCCCTTCAATACGATTTCAAAGACAATCTGGGCAACGTTTACGCAACCGTAAGCAAGGGCTACCGTTCGGGCGGATATAACATCCAGATGTTCTCCGACCTGTTGCAGTCCAGCCTGCAAAACGACATGAAGCGACAGACGAAAGAAGAAGTACTGAAAGCCATAGAAAACTCCCCCGGCGCATCTTACAAAGATTTTATCAGCGAAAAGTTCCCCGATGCAGGCGAGAACCCCGACGCCCGCTCCGCCACCGAGTACAAGCCGGAGCAAACCTGGAACTATGAAATCGGAGCCCACCTGAACCTTTTCAATAACCGTCTGCGCACCGACGCCGCACTCTTCTGGCTGGAGACGCGCGACCAGCAAATCTCACGTTTCGCGGGAGCGAGCGGCTTGGGACGCGAGACGGTCAACGCGGGCAAGAGCCGCAGCCTCGGCGCCGAACTGGCTCTGGCTGCCGCCATCACCACCGACTTCACGCTGAACACCAGCTACGGCTATACGTACGCCACCTTCAAGGATTACGTAACCAACGCCCGCGTCAACGGCCGACTTCAGGAAATCAGCTACAACGGCCACTACGTACCTTTCGTCCCCAAACATACGCTGACCGTAGGCGGGCAGTACATTTTCCGCATCAATCCGGGATATTGGCTGGACCGCATCCAACTGAATGCCGGCTATACCGGTGCAGGACGCGTCTACTGGACGGAAGAAAATACCGTCAGCCAGTCGTTCTACGGTACGCTGAACGGACGTGTCAGTTTACAGAAAGGCCGCGGACAGATAGATTTCTGGGTGCGTAACGCGCTGGACAAGGATTATGCCGCTTTCTACTTTGAGAGCATGGGCAACGGGTTCATGCAGAAAGGACGCCCCATCCAGGCGGGAATCGAGCTGCGCTGCAGATTTTAGCAAATGAAACCGAACGTTTTCGGCAAGCCTGCGAACAGGTTTCGCAAGCCACTTACCATAAACAGGTTACGTGTACCAAAGTAATACCATGCTTTGGTACGCGAAATACCAACCGTTGGTACGGGAAGTACCACACATTGGTACATGAGGTACCACGCTTTGGTATGCGGAGTACCAGCCGTTGGTACATGGAATACCGGCCGTTGGTAGACAACATACCCGCCTTTGGAACGGAATGTACCAACCGCCGATACCGATGAAATACTTATTCATTGATTGCCCCGCAATGCGGACAAATTCCTTTCGCCCCTATCTTCTGTCCGCAATTGCCGCAGCGATAGCGGGATGCAGCCAGTGACGAACGCAGTTTCCTGAGGAATACCCACACAAATACGGCGATAAACAAATAGCCGATATATATCTGGGTAGTCAATATAAAGAAGAAATAACAGAAGATGCAACAAGAGGCCAGCCCCAACAGATAGAACACTGCCGCCGCCGGACTCAGCAGACGGAACAAATCGTCAAGCACCGCCAGCAGCACAATGACAAACAACCAAAGGCTCATAAGGAACACAGAAAGCACGAACGGTACTTTAAACGGCGATAGCGTAGGATTGAAATAAAAATGCTGCCACGTCTCCGGCACAAATACCTGCATAGACTCGTACACGGTGGCGCTGAACGCCAGCAACAGACATAGCAGCAACGGATATACACTGTCTATATCATTGAAGCAGACCATTTGCAACTGCCTGCGCCGGAACGCACGAAACAGCCATACCGCCACGAACAAGGCGAAAATAACAATGAAATAGGACGCATGCGTATCGCTGAACAGGTAAATAGCCTGGGAGATACTATCCGTAGGAACAAAAGCCCGCATCATATCCTTTTCCCGAAGCCAGCCCTGCACTTCCTGAGAATGGGCGAGTTTCACCCATACGCTATCCACGCTGTCCGCGGGATGAATGGCAAACTCCGCCACTACCACCCTGTCCCCTTTGTACAGCGTGTTGTAACAATCCTTTACAGGCAGACAGGCTATCGTCACCGAATCATCCTGTACCTCCAAGTTCGTATTCCACGTATAATGACGCTCATACAGATAGGCCAGCGAATCGCGGGTCTTTGCTCCCAGTTTTCCGTTTTCCAAGTCGGGACGGGGGTAATGGCAGGACGTAAGAATAAAAACAGTAAATATGAAGTATAAAGTATAAGGTATGAAGCATAAAGGGCGGGGCACACGCCGGACGGTGGTGTCGCGTTTACAGCTACTTATGTTTACTTCCTCTTTCTTCATATTACACATTTCCGATACTCATTCGTAATCATCCTATTCTGAATCGTCTTGTACAGTCTGTCATTCAGAGCGGAGAGAATACTCTTTTTTTAGATGTATAGAGGGAAGAGATTCTTCGCTTCGCTCCGGATGGCTGATAGTATAAGCTGATTATATGCATTTACTTATACTGTATACCTTATATTTTATACTTCATACTTTCTCTTCACTTACTTTCATCTGGCAGTTCTTGCAGTCAAAGGCGAGACGGAAGCGTTTGCCGTCCGTTCCTACCAGATAATAAGGTTCCCGGTACGGGGACTGTCCCTTTTGATGCGTAGGACACCAGCCCATGCTATAACGCAGGCAATGTTTGCAGAACATAAGTACGGCTTCGGGCACGGCCTGTTTCTCGTAAGCCGGTTCTATGGAAGCTACCCCGTGAGCCTGATAAAAGCCGCGGGCGGCAGTATTCATCACATTACCCAAATAGGTCAGGGACGTTATCGGGAAACGGTGGCGGGTAGGTTTCCACACGTGCAACTCACGGCGGTAAGTAATACGACGGGCGGCAATCAGCCTGTCTATCGCTTGGCGGCGCCAGTCGGCTATCACCGAGGCGGGTATGAACCAGTTCTGCGACAGGTTGATTGCAATGGCGGGAGCCGCTTCCGGGGCACTGTCCCGTACCTCGAAAGGAGTATTTCCCAATTTACCGAGCTGAGTTCGCAGGTTGTCCTGTTGCGGAGTACGCGCAAGCTCTTTTGAAGAGGGGAAAGACAAGGTTATACGATTGTCGTCCTCGTCCTCGGCGGTCAGCGCAAAGCCCGAAAGGGTATCTGCCAGTTCCCATTTTATGCCGATTTTACGCTCGGCGGACTTACGGGCCAGGACGCGCTCAAAGTCCTGGTCGAAATTACGGTAAAGACGGGTGCGCGGTTTGATGCGGGGCATATCGCCTGCCGGATACAATTTATTGCCGTCCACCCGATTGATGCGGAAACCTTGCAAACGTCCCTGTTCGTCGAGAAAGCAAACACCGTCTCCGTTATGGAAGGGTTTCACTCCGGCCACGGTAAGGTAGTTGCCACGCTGCTCTTTCATCGTTCCCATCTCCTCGCCCAAGGATTTCGGCGTATCGAAAGAGGATATTTCCCGGTCGCGGCCTTGCAGAAAGTAATGGGTGAAGCCGCGGCTGAAACTCTTGTCCAATTGTGGCTTGAAACCGAAACGGCAAATGCCCGAGGAAGCGCGTACATACTCCTTGCGGCGAGCAAAGACAGCATCCAGTTTCTGACGGTAAGTGGCTGTGACATTCTTCACGTAAGAAACGTCTTTCAACCGCCCCTCTATTTTCAGGGAAGAAGCGCCGGCATCCAGCAGGTCTTCCAGCACTTCACTTTGGTTCAAGTCTTTCAAAGAGAGCAGGTGCTTGTCGCGGACGATGGTTTTTCCGTCCGCATCCACCAGACTGAACGGCAGGCGGCAGAACTGGGCGCATTCTCCCCGGTTGGCGCTTCTGCCAAAGCATGCCTGACTGACGTAGCACTGTCCGCTATAACTTACACAAAGCGCGCCATGTACAAAGACTTCCAAAGGCGTCTCCGGACAGGCCTCATGGATATTGCGTATCTCCTGCAATGAAAGCTCGCGCGCCAGCACCACTTGGCGAAAGCCCGCATCCGCCAGGAAACGAACTTTCTCCGGCGTACGGTTGTCCATCTGCGTACTGCCATGCAACGGTATGGGCGGCAGGTTCAGACGGGTAATGCCCATGTCCTGCACAATCAGCGCATCTACACCGATACGGTACAATTCCCAAATCATCTTTTCCGTTTCCGCCAGTTCTTCTTCTTTCAGAATGGTATTTACCGTGACATAGATACGTACATTGTATAAATGGGCGTATGCCGTCAAAGCGGCAATGTCTTCCAGCGAATTAACCGCCGCAGCACGTGCGCCGAACTTCGGAGCGCCTATATATACCGCATCCGCACCATGATTGACGGCTTCAATGCCGCACTCCAGATTCTTGGCGGGCGCCAACAGCTCTATTTTCCGTTGCTTTATCATACTATTTGATATCTTCAATGTTGAACGGGGTTTCCTGATATACAAAGTAGTTCAGCCAGTTGGAAAACAACAGGTTGGCATGCGCGCGCCAACGCACCAATACGCCTTTGTCCGGATTATCATCCACATAGTAATTGCGGGGCATCTCGATGGGCAACCCCTTATCCAAGTCGCGACGGTACTCCGTATCGAGCGTCAGCGGGGAGTATTCGGAATGACCGGTTACGAAAAACTCACGTCCGTTACGCGCCATCACCATGTAGACTCCCGCGTCTCTCGACTCCGAGAGCAGTGTCAGTTCGGGAACTTTCAGAATATCTTCCTTGCGAACTTCCGTATGGCGGCTGTGGGGCACATGGAACACATCGTCAAAACCACGGAAAATGGGATAGAGAGGTTGCAGCGTACGATGCTCGAATATACCGAACATCTTTGCGTCCAACGAGTATTTGGGCACTCCGTAATGATGGTAAAGTCCGGCTTGCGCCGCCCAACAGATATAAAGGGTGGACGTGACATGCGTACGCGCCCAATCGAAAATCTCGGTAATCTCGTCCCAATAGGTCACTTCCTCAAAATCCATCTGTTCCACAGGAGCGCCGGTGATAATCATGCCGTCATACTTCTCGTCACGCATCTTCTCAAAATCCGTGTAGAAAGTTTTCATATGCTCTATCGGAGTATTCTTTGAGGTATGGCTCTTGATTTTCATAAACGAAATCTCCACCTGCAACGGAGTATTGGACAGCAAACGCACCAAATCGGTTTCCGTCGTAATCTTTAACGGCATCAGATTCAATATGACAATCCGCAACGGACGAATGTCCTGTTGGGTGGCACGTGAATTATCGATAACGAAGATGTTTTCCTCTTTCAGCAGCTCTATCGCGGGAAGTTTATCGGGTAAATTTAAAGGCATAAGCTCTGTTCTATGGTTTAACTAATTACTGTTTACGATTTTAGCGTGTAAAGTTAGATAAAAAATCAGAGCGATATAAATAAATTGCGGAAGTTTTTGTTGAATTATATCCTTTATCGGAATCTCCATACCATATTTTTGCAAATAGTTCATTGGAAAGGGGATAATCTTGTGAATTATAGTACCTTTGTGACCGAAACTCAAAGCATCGATTACATAATGGCGAAAATTATCGTTCAAGACACGCTGATTACCGTTCTTAATTTTGAAGAACAAGATTATATATCTCTTACCGACATGGCTTCTGCCAAAGAGGGGGACAGCAGAGCGGCGGATGTGATTAAGAACTGGATAAGAAGCCGTTATACGATTGAATTTCTTGGCACATGGGAAGTCATCCATAATCCTAATTTTAAAGTGGTCGAATTCGACCACTTTAGAAAGAGCGCAGGACTACCGTCTTTTGTACTAAGTGCTTCCGAATGGATAGAACGCACCAATGCCATCGGTATCATCGTAAAGAAGGGGCGTTATGGCGGAACGTACGCCCATAAGGATATCGCTTTTGAATTCGGTTCCGCAATCAGCGTACCTTTCAAGCTCTACCTTATCGAGGAATTTCAACGATTAAAGACTGAAGAACAACGTCAACTCGGTTGGTCGGTAAAACGTGAGCTGTCGAAAATCAACTATCGCATACATACTGATGCCATAAAACAAAACCTTATTCCACCGGAAGTCACACCGGCGCAAGCAAGTATTATTTATGCCAATGAAGCCGACGTGTTGAATGTAGCCATGTTCGGTATGACAGCAAAACAATGGCGGGAAACAAATCCTGACCTAAAAGGTAATATTCGTGATTATGCTACTGTCAATGAACTGATCTGCCTGTCGAACATGGAAAACCTGAATGCCGTTTTTATCGAGCAGGGTATGACACAAAGGGAACGTCTTGTCAAGCTAAACCAAATAGCGATTCATCAAATGAACATATTGGGAAATGGCGATAATAATAACCATAGGTTATTGGAATAAAGAGTTATGGGATTAGGTTAGGAATATACTTCACGTAACCTGTTTTTTTGAGGTAGCAAAAATTCAATCCACCTTGCTGCATATTACTCAAATTTGTAATAACGCAGTGTATATACTTTAAATTGAACGGCTGTTTTTGTGATTATTCCAAAGATTTAGTATACTTTTGTACCCTTGTCTTATAGAGATATAAAAAGAAGAAGAAAAGTACCGGGCTATCAAGCGTGACAGCCAACAATAGAAATCCGGAAGCGTAAATAACTTTCTCATAACATTTGTGGTTCTGCCCAATCTGATATATCAATAACACATAAGCTTTTGAGTACGAACCAAAGACGAAGTTTTTTCGTCTTACAAAACTACTGTAACATGAGTATAATGAAAAACGCTTTCAAGAGGATAAATAATGTACTATATCTGATTATAGCCTTATTAATAGCCTCTTGCGTCAACAAGATAGACGATGAAATCAAGGAAGGTAATATCCCGATTTCCTTTTCCGTCAAAACAAGTAAAACTACCACCAAAGCAGCCAAAAGCACTTTTGAAATCGGAGACAGAACCGGAGTCTTCGCCATGCTGACGGGCAACTCTTTGGATAAGCAACGATATATTGACAACCTGCTGCTGGAATGCGGTGAAGGCAGTAAGCTGATACCCAAGAAAGAAGTATACTATCCGGAAGGTGATGCCACACTGGATTTCATCAGTTATTATCCGTATCAGACCGCAAGTGTCTCCAAAGGAAGTTCCTTACTGAACGTTGCTGTCCAAACCGACCAGAGTAAAGCCGCCGACTACAGCCTCTCCAATTTCATGACCGCCCGTATCGAGGATGTATCCAACAGCGAGAAAACCGTAAAACTGGAATATAAGCACCAGTTTGCGAAAATAAAGTTAGTCCTTACGCCCAAAGAGGGCGAAGATGCAGACGATATGCTCAAAGCCAATCCCAGAATCATAGCTACGGGATTCAAAACGCAAGCCGTATACGACCTGCAATCAGATAAATTATCCGATATCGATGATGCCAGCGAAATGGATATTATTCCTTTCGGCACGTGGAAGAAAGAGGGTAACTCTTTATCCGGTAAGGAGTTTATCGTTATTCCGCAGACACATTCCGACAGCGGACAGGCTTTTACATTGGAATGGAACGGCAAAATCTATATCTGCTCTCTCCCGTCGGCAGCCATCAAGGAGGATACGGAATTGGAAATTCGTATCAACGCGCTGCAAAGTACAAGCGAAACCCTGACCGGAGTTATCGCCGGCATCAAGGAATGGGGATTCAGCGAGCAAGGAGAGAGCGAAAACAGATATGACATCACCGCCATCCATACAGCCTCACTGTCATTCAAAACATCCGACGTTTACAGAATATATCATCAGGGAAAGCCCGTGGCAGAAGTATGCCGGGAGTACCTTTACGCAACCGCTGCCGATGCTGTCGATTCCAAAGCGATTGTAGTCTATCCCGTACAAGACAATGAGCGGACGGACTTAATGAACGGTATCGTTTTACAACTGCCGGACAAGACCGCCATGATACACGGCGGCAGGGTGAGCTGGAATGAATCGGAAAACTCACTGGCCTACACCTCCGGGCACTCCCAACCTATCGAAAAGTTCTATATAGACGCAAGCAAAAAGATAGTCACTGAAAAACCTGCCGCTGCAACGCTGGCTATCAACGTCAGCAGTTATGTGATCAGAGATATACGAAACGGGATTTTACAAACCTATCCTATCGTGAAAATAGGTACACAGTATTGGATGAAAGAAGATTTACAAGCCGTCTATTATAACGATAGCAGAAGCATGCCTCTCGGAAAAACCCTTGGTGGAGGCGAAAGTTACTTCAAATGGGCCGATTGTGACGCCTGCTTTTATAACGGTGAAGCAGTCCTGACCGAGAAGCTGGCTCCGCTGGATTGGAAACTGCCTGCTCCAAATGATTGGAGCAGGTTGAAAGAATACGTGGGGGAGAATGCTTCCGCACTAAAAAAGGCGGACGCATGGAGCTCCGACGTTTATTCCGCAACCAATGAAACCGGATTCGGTATTCAGCCCAGAGGACTGCTTCTGGAAAGAGAAAACAAAACAACCTTGGTAAACGCAAATTCATCTACCGCCTACTGGGTGTACAACAGTACACAAAAGCAATTGGATACGGTCGTAATGTTTACGAACGGCAATAACGACATCGCTTTAAAGAATGCCGTCAAACCGGAAGGCAAAGATTATTATAATGCGTTTTCCGTTCGCTGCATAAAAGAATAGCCTGCCCGGCGGGCATTTCTCATTTCTTTTTCGTATTTTTGTTCCCAATGTGCAGGATTCTGCTAATTAGACAAAGACAACGAAGAAGAAATGAGAGTAATCGATCTGATAAACAGTAACGAAAAAACAGCTTTTTCTTTTGAGATATTGCCCCCTCTGAAAGGTACAGGCATCGAAAAGTTGTACGAAACGATAGATACATTACGGGAATTCGACCCTAAATACATCAATATAACCACACACCGCAGCGAGTACGTGTACAAAGACCTCGGCAACGGACTGTTTCAACGCAACCGGCTTCGTCGCCGTCCGGGAACCGTATCCGTGGCGGCAGCCATCCAGAACAAATACAATATAACGGTAGTGCCGCATATTCTTTGCAGCGGTTTCAGCCGTGAAGATACCGAGTACGTATTGCTCGACCTGCAATTTCTGAATATCACAGACCTTTTGGTGTTGCGCGGAGACAAGGCGAAGCACGAATCCGCCTTTACACCCGAAGGCAACGGTTATCATCACGCCATCGAATTGCAAGAGCAGATTAACCAATTCAATAAGGGTATCTTTGTAGACGGTTCCGAAATGAAAGTCACCAATACTCCTTTCTCATACGGAGTGGCCTGTTATCCGGAGAAGCACGAAGAAGCTCCCAATATCGATACGGACATTTACTGGCTGAAGAAGAAAATGGAGACCGGAGCGGAATATGCCGTTACCCAATTATTCTATGACAACCGGAAATATTTCGATTTCGTAGAACGCGCCCGCAAAGCCGGGGTTACCATCCCCATCATACCGGGCATCAAGCCATTCAAGAAGCTGTCACAGCTCAGCATGATACCCAAAACATTCAAAGTGGACTTACCCGAAGAACTGACAAAGGAAGTCTTGAAATGCAAAAATGACGCCGAAGCGCAACAAGTGGGTATCGAATGGTGCGTACAGCAATGCAGGGAATTGATGGAACATCGTATTCCCAGTATCCATTTCTACTCCATAGGCGCGGTAGACAGCATTAGAGAAGTAGCCAAACAGATTTATTAACCAAATAGCGGTACCGTGTTTTTTAAAGATGTAATCGGCCAGGACGCAGCCAAACAGCGATTGATACAAGAAGTGCAGGAAGGACGCATTCCCCATGCGCAATTGTTCTGCGGACCGGCGGGAGTAGGCAAACTTCCGCTGGCTATGGCGTATGCCCGTTACATCTGTTGCCCGAACCGTACTGAAACCGATGCCTGCGGCACGTGTCCTTCGTGCGTGAAGTGGAATAAACTGGTGCATCCGGACGTACACTTCGTATTTCCCATTGTGAAAAGCGCCAAAGGGAAGAAAGAAGTCTGCGACGACTACATAGCAGACTGGAGACGTTTCGTTCTGAACAACCCCTACTTCTCATTGAATCACTGGCTGAACGAAATGGGAGCAGAGAACGGACAAGCGATTATCTACGCAAAGGAAAGCGATGAAATCACCCGTAAACTCAGCTTGAAATCCAGTGAAGGCGGCTATAAGGTAACCATTGTATGGCTGCCGGAAAAGCTGCACGAGGTCTGCGCCAATAAGCTATTGAAACTGTTGGAAGAACCGCCAGAGAAAACAATCTTCCTTTTGGTTTCGGAAGCCCCCGAAATGATATTATCCACGATACTCAGCCGTACGCAACGTTTCAATATCCGCAAAATAGAAGAAGCGAGCATAGCAAACGCACTGCAACAAAAATACGGCGTACAACCGGTGGACAGCCAGACCATTGCGCATCTGGCGAACGGGAACTTCATCAAGGCGCTGGAAACCATCCACCTGAATGAAGAGAACGAACTCTTTTTTGAATTGTTCGTCAAATTAATGCGTCTCTCCTATCAACGGAAAATACGGGAAATGAAGCAATGGAGCGAACAGCTGGCAGTCATGGGACGCGAACGCCAAAAGAATTTCCTGGAATATTGCCAGCGCATGATACGGGAAAACTTCATCTATAACCTGCATCGGAAAGAGATGAATTATATGACGCTACCCGAACAGAACTTCGCAACCCGATTCGCCCCGTTCGTCAATGAGCGGAATGTTATGGGCATCATGGATGAGCTCAGTGAAGCGCAGGTTCATATCGAACAGAATGTGAATGCCCGTATGGTATTCTTTGATTTTTCACTGAAAATGATTGTTCTGTTGAAGCAGTAAGAAAAAATATCATCGGAAGATATTTCCGGATGACAGGATGATAAAACAATAAGATAAGAGAATAAATATAAAGAGCATTTGAATCGTAAATAAAATAAAGAAATGGAATTTAAACTACATAACGGAAGCGGTAGTCTCTGCTGCAAAAGCTGCGGCAGGCAAGACAAACAGCTGAACACCTACGACTGGCTCGCCGATATTCCGGGCAATGCCGAAGAATCGGACATGGTGGAAGTTCAGTTCAAGAATACCCGTAAGGGCTATTTCCGCAACAGCAACAAAATTCCTTTGGAAAAAGGTGATATAGTGGCCGTAGAAGCTACTCCCGGGCATGATATAGGCGTAGTAACCCTTACGGGACGGCTTGTTCCGCTACAAATGCGTAGAGCAAACATCAAGTCGGAAGCAGATATCAAACGTATCTACCGCAAAGCCAAGCAGGTGGATATGGAGAAGTATAATGAAGCGAAAGCGCGCGAACACAGTACGATGATTCGTGCCCGCCAGATAGCTCTTGACCTCAACCTCAACATGAAAATCGGAGATGTGGAATATCAGGGAGACGGCAACAAAGCGATCTTCTACTACATTGCCGATGAACGCGTAGACTTTCGCCAGCTGATTAAAGTGCTTGCCGACGCTTTCCATGTACGTATCGAGATGAAACAGATCGGTGCACGTCAAGAGGCCGGACGTATCGGCGGTATCGGACCTTGCGGCCGTGAGCTGTGCTGCGCTACCTGGATGACGTCTTTTGTTTCCGTTTCAACCAGCGCCGCCCGTTTTCAAGACATCTCACTGAACCCGCAAAAGCTTGCCGGACAATGCGCCAAACTGAAATGCTGCCTCAACTACGAAGTGGACTGCTACGTAGAAGCGCAAAAACGCCTGCCTTCCAAAGAAATCGAATTGGAAACCAAAGACGGCGTATTCTATTTCTTCAAAGCCGATATTCTCAACAATCAGATAACTTACTCCACAGACAAGAATATTCCGGCCAATCTGGTTACCATCAGTGGCAGACGGGCTTTTGAAGTTATCGGTCTGAACAAGAGAGGTATCAAGCCGGAAAACCTATTGGAAGAGACACACCGCGCCGAGCCTAAGAAACCGGTAGACTTATTGGAACAGGAAAGTCTGACCCGTTTCGACCGCAACCGTAAGAACAAAAACGGCGGAGACGGCAATAACAATGGAAACGGTAACGGAAACAATGGCGGTAACCGGAATAAAAAGAGAAAAAAGAGCCCCAATAACCGACCGCAAGGCGGTGAACAGTCTGCCGCTCCGCAACAACAAGAGCAACCCAGACAGCAGGGAGACGAAAAACGACCGCAAGGAGATGAAAGACGCTCACAACGGAATAACAACAATCGTAAACGTCCTCACAACAACAGACCCAAACCTCAGGGAGATAAACCTGTTCAAAATGACAAACCCGCTCAAGAATAAGATAAAGTTTCTGAGATATATCATACTTCTGTTTATCGTAAGCGCATCAGGCGCTTGCGATAAACAGACTGTATATCACGCGTTCCAATCCATTCCGCAAGCGGGTTGGAAACGGCAGGACACACTGTTCTTCAAGGTCGCCGTACCCGACTCGCAAACTTACTACAAGCTGACTGTGGAAATCCGAAACCGTAACACCTACCCTTATCAAAACATAAACTTATCCGTTTGCTATGACAGCCCTGAATCTAAAAAGTTACAGGCAGACACGCTGACAGCCGTCTTAGCCGACAAAGAAGGAATATGGAAAGGAGATGGTTGGGGCGGTTTATATCAGTCCGCGTTTCCCGCCGGAAGCATCAAAATAGAGAAACCCGGCGATTATCTTTTCAAAGTAGCTTATACATTGCCTGACGATATTCTGCCCGGCATCAATGATGTCGGAGTCAAATTGCAAAGATAACATTATACCAGCCTCCTGTTTCTCCCCGCATCGATACGCAGGAATATAAACAACAGTATTGTAAAGCCCCATAACGAAGAACCGCCATAGCTGAAGAAAGGCAGCGGAATACCGATTACGGGTGTCAGGCCAAGCACCATACCGATATTTATAAAAAGGTGAAACAAAAAGATGCTCAGCACCGAATATCCGTATACCCTGCCAAACGCGGACTGCTGCCGTTCTGCCAATGCAATCAGACGAAGTATCAGGGTCAGAAACAAAAGTAACACAATCGTTGAACCGATAAAGCCTTCTTCTTCGCCTACGGTACAGAAAATGAAGTCCGTATCCTGTTCGGGGACATATTTAAGCTTAGTCTGCGTGCCGTTCAAAAAGCCTTTTCCGGTCAGGCCACCCGACCCGATGGCAATCTTCGACTGATTTACGTTATAGCCCGCTCCCGCCAAGTCCTCTTCCATACCCAACACAACCTTGATACGAATCTGCTGGTGAGGTTCCAATACTTTATTGAAGAAATAGTCGCTGGAATAGAGAAAACCTATCGAGCCTATGGCAAACAATCCGATAAGAAAATAGCTCCAATGACGTTCGCTCAAAGCAAGAAAGAATAAATAACAGGTTACGACTACGCATAATCCCCATTGCACCCATACCAGATTAAAGGGAGTCATATACTCCGAAACCAGATAAGCAATAAGCAACACGACAAAAGAACCACCGATGATATTACGGACAGGCTCCCATTTCTTCTTATACACCCATACCATTCCACCGGCAAAGAGCAAAACCATCGACAATACTGCAAACTCTCCGATAGGCGTTGGAGTATCCGCTATGAAAACCTGATCAAAGCGAATTCCCACCACAAAATATACCACAGCGCAAATACCTGAAAAGAGTACCACCCCGGGCATGCCTTCACGATAAAGCATCAAAAAGAAAGCCGTATAAACCAATGCCGAACCCGTTTCCCTCTGAAGGATAATCAGCATCATCGGCAAAAGGATAAGGAAAGCCAGCATCAACGCATTCTTCCAGCTTTTTATGGTAAACGAGTAGGCGCTCATATACTTAGCCAATGCCAATGCCGTGGCAAATTTGGCAAATTCGGCCGGCTGCAGACTGACAGGCCCTAAAATAAGCCATGAACGCGAACCTTTGGTATCAGGAGCGATAAAGATGGTTACAACCAATAAGAGAATGAGCCCTATATATATAATGTAGGAAAACATATCATAGAGCGTATCTTCCAGCATCAGCAAGATGAATCCCAATCCGAATGAACAGACAATCCACATGAACTGCTTGCCCGCACGAGTGGAGAAATCAAGAAAATCACGGTCACCATAGTCGTAACTTGCCCCGCAAACGCTGAACCAGCCGAATACAATCAACATCAGGTAGATTACAATCGTCACCCAATCCAATGATTTCCATATATTGTCTCTTCTTACCATTTATACCGCTAATGTTTGACTGTTTACTACCTTTCCTCGTCTCCGTACAAAATGATACGGTTACTGAACTCCTCCGCACGTATCTCGTTCTCCGGTGATAACTTGCCATGCAAATACTGATCCATCATCATTGCACCGATAGGAACACCGTAAGTCGCACCGAAACCGCCGTTTTCCACATACACCGCAATCGCAATCTTCGGGTCGTTCATCGGAGCGAATCCCATGAATACCGAATGGTCTCTACCCCGGTTCTGTGCCGTACCGGTTTTACCGCATGCCTCCACACCCGGCAGCATTGTACCTACCATACGACAAGTCGCACTACCCGTACTTCCTGTAACAGCGGCACGCATGCCTTCCACGACCTCATCGTAATATTCCCGGTCAACCGAAGTGACACGTGGAATACGATAGATGCTGTCCAGTTCATTATCTTGTATTTCCTTTACAATGTGCGGGGTTATGAAATGTCCCCGATTGGCAATGGTCGCGCCTAAATTGGCTATCTGCAACGGAGTGGCAAGAATCTCCCCCTGCCCGATGGCGATACTGATAACCGTAAGCCCGTTCCAGGAACCACGATATGCCTTATCATAGAACTTCGCATTAGGAATCAAACCGCGTTGCTCTCCGGGAAGGTCGGTACCGAGACGATAGCCGAATCCTTGGGAAACCATATGGTCTTTCCATACCGTTATGGCATTTTGAGGAGAGCCGTACTTCTTGTCGCTGAACATCCGGAACAGTCCCCAGCAAAAGTAAGAGTTACATGAAGTTGCTATGGCCGGAATCAGCGGCAATGGAGAACCATGTCCGTGACATCCCACATGTAAGCTTCCATAATTGAATCCGTGTGCACAGGGAAAAGTCGGATAATCCTCGTGAATGATTCCTTCCTGCAAGAATGTCAAGGCCTGCGCAGTCTTAAAAGTAGAGCCCGGTGGATATGCTCCCATGATTGCGCGGTTCAGCAAAGGCTTCCGTTTGTCTCTTTGCAACATCCGGTGGTTCTTTCCACGCTGGCGTCCAATCATCAGGTGAGGATCGAAAGTAGGAGAAGAAACCATGCAAAGTATCTCTCCCGTAGCCGGCTCAATGGCTACAATAGCTCCGATTTTATGTTGCAACAAACGTTCGCCCAGCCTCTGCAATTCAATATCGATACCTAAAGTCAGGTTCTTGCCGGGCACGGAGGGGCGGTCGAGCTTCCCATCCATGTAATGTCCCTGGATGCGTCCATGCGCATCACGAAGCAGAATCTCCACCCCCTTTTCACCACGAAGATACTTTTCGTAAGATTTCTCGATACCTTGCTTGCCTATATAGTCTCCCCGGATATAGTAATTATCCGCTTCAATATCTTTCTTTGACACTTCGCCTATGTCTCCCAACGCATGTCCGGCGGCATCATAGGTATACTGCCGGATAGTACGCCGTTGGATGTAGAAGCCGGGAAACTTGAATAGTTTCTCCTGAAATACACCGCACTCTTCTGCCGAAAGTTGTGTCATAAACACCTGATGCGTATATTTGGAATAACCGGGATTCATCCAACGGTTCTTTACATCCTTCATCCGCTTCTGAAACTGCTCGAGCGTGATGTTCAACGCACGACAAAAATCCAGCGTGTCAAGCTGTGTCACTTCGCGAGGCACGAACGTGATGTCGTATGCAGGCTGGTTAAAAACCAGCAGTTTACCGTTACGATCGTAGATAGCGCCGCGCGAAGGATATTGAATCTTATTCAAAAAAGCATTGCTGTCCGCATTCTTCTTGTAATCATCCGTCATGATTTGCAAGTCGAACAGACGAATCACGTAAATAAGGACAATGACGACAGCCGCCATACCTATCACATATTTCCGTTTCTCCAGCGTATAATCCTTCATACCATCGCGACCTATGAGTTATAAATACGAATACACATAACCAAGCAACCTCTTTTTACTTCTTCCGTATACCCTCTACCGCCATTATACAAGTTACAGTCAGCAAAGCGCTTGTTACAATTCTCAACAACAACGTGCCGATGTGGGCAAAGGAGAAGAATTCGAGGGTAAGCAACATCCCGTGATGTACCAAGACACTGACAACCAAATATTTCAGAAAAGGAGAGATTCCCATTGTACGGACTGCCGGAACCAATGTATCCAGCGTATCGCGAGGTACGAACAAACGTAAGAATGTAGGACGCAAAAAGGCCAACAGCACCGTAGCCGCCGCATTCATTCCCGGAGTATCGGAAAAGACATCAACCGCCAGCCCGAGAAAGAAAGCCCATAACATCAATGCATTACGGGGCACATCCGACTCAAACTTCAAGATCAGATATATATATAAAAACGGAGTGGCATATCCGGCAATATGCACATTGTTCAGTATCAGCACCTGCAATAACACCAAACCGATAAACCACCCTATCTTATGCAAATAATTGATTATCATTTTTCCCCTTCTTTTTCCAGCATGTCCTGTTCCTCCTGCCCGCTACGCGAAATGACACGCACATTGCTCACTTTACCGAAATCCGTAGCCAGCTTTATCTTCAACAGATACGACAGCCCGTCATGAGAATCGGACATATCATCGACCGTCCCTACCATAACCCCTTCGGGGAACACCGTAGAGTAACCGCTTGTCACTACCGTATCACCCAGGTTAAATTCCGCGTGACGAGGCAAATCTTTCAGATAGGCGAAACGCGAATCTCCGCCTTCCCACTTTAAATAGCCGAAATAATCACTGCCCACAATCTTGCAACTGATGCTCGACTTGCTGTTCAGCAACGGAATAACCAGCGAATAGCGGGGAGAAGTCTTATACACGATACCTACTACCCCGTTTGCATCCACTACACCCATCTCCGGACGAATGCTGTCTGACGAACCACGGTCTAATGTGATGTAATTATCCGCCCTGTTCAGGCTGTTCTTAATGACATTCGCCTTGAATATGCGGTAATCATCCGGAGCAAGACGGGCCATGCTATATAACTTTACCGAGTCCAGACCTCGTTCCTGCAGGCTTCTTTCAAGAAAAGCCACCCGTTGTTCCAGCCACATATTCCGGTCGAGCAAATCCTCGTTGACCGATTTCAAATGGAAGTAAGAACTGATGCCTCCCGATATCTCATAAACTTTCCCTGCCACTCCGTTTGCCGAGGTGAAATACACACTCTGCTGATAATGATTGAAGCGGAACAATAAAACAAAACTGGTAACCTCCAACAGAAGAAAGAGGAACCAGTAATTGTATTTAATAAGAAAGTTCAGTAAATTTCGCATACCTATCTCATCAGGAATGAGAAGCGGTCAACATTCTTCAATGCAATGCCCGTACCTTTGGCAACGGCATGCAAAGGGTCTTCCGCAATGTGGAACGGTATGTTAATTTTATCGGTCAGACGTTTATCCAATCCGCGAAGCAGCGCACCACCACCGGCCAGATAGATACCGTTGTGCACGATATCGGCATACAATTCGGGCGGCGTATTCTCCAATGCGCTCAAGATAGCGGTCTCAATCTTAGAGATAGACTTCTCCAGACAGTGCGCCACTTCCTGATAGCATACGGGTACTTCCATAGGAAGCGCCGTGATACGGTTCGGGCCATGAACGATATAATCTTCGGGAGCATCCTCACCCAATTCGGTCAAGGCTGCGCCTACATTAATCTTGATACGTTCCGCCATACGCTCACTGACCTTCACGTTGTGCTGGCGGCTCATGTACTCCTGAATATCGGCAGTCAAATCGTCACCGGCAATACGGATAGAGTTATTGGAAACAATACCGCCCAATGAGATAACGGCGATTTCCGTAGAACCGCCACCTATATCCACGATCATATTACCCTCCGGCGCTTCCACATCGATACCGATACCGATAGCGGCGGCCATCGGCTCAAATATCAGGTAAACGTCGCGTCCGCCGGCATGTTCGGCAGAGTCGCGCACGGCACGAAGCTCTACTTCCGTACTTCCCGAAGGAACGCCTATTACCATACGGAGCGAGGGAGAGAACAGACGATTGCGGTTGTTCACCATTTTAATAAGTCCGCGTATCATCTGCTCGCAAGCATAGAAGTCGGCAATTACACCGTCGCGAAGCGGACGGATAGTGCGTATGTTCTCGTGGGTCTTTTCGTGCATCATCTTTGCCTTTTCACCCACGGCGATCATCTTGTCCGTACGACGGTCCAAAGCTACTACCGAAGGCTCATCCACTACTATCTTGCCATTTGTGGTGATGATAGTATTGGCAGTGCCAAGGTCCATCGCTATTTCTTGTGTAAAAGAGAATAATCCCATGTTTCTTAAATGAAAAATTAGGAATGAAGAATTAAGAATACTATGCGGAATACCAACGCAAGCAAAGACAGCGCAGCCAATTCCTCATTCTTAGTTCTTCATTCATCATTAATATTAGTGTTTAAAGTGACGGAACCCTGTTATCACCATTGCAATGTCATGTTCGTTGCAATAATCAAACGAGAGTTCATCCTTGATGCTTCCGCCCGGCTGAATTACAGCCTTAACGCCTTCATTACCTGCAATTTCCACGCAATCGGGGAAGGGGAAGAAAGCATCGCTCGCCATTACGGCGCCGTTCAAGTCGAAGCCGAAGTTCTTGGCCTTCTCAATGGCCTGTTTCAAGGCGTCCACACGGCTGGTCTGACCTACACCGCTTGCCAACAACTGTTTGCCTTTAGCCAATACAATAGCGTTGGACTTGCTGTTCTTCACTATCTTGTTCGCGAAAAGCATATCTTCGATTTCCTGTGCAGTCGGAGCTTTGGTCGTCACAGTTTTCAAGTCTTCGGAAGTCTCGATCTTCAAGTCACGGTCTTGAACCAAAACGCCATTCAACAAAGAGCGGAACTGTTTCTTAGGCAGAGCAGCCTGCTTGCGAACCAGAATTATACGGTTCTTCTTCTGACCGAGAATTTCCAGTGCATCCACGTCATAATCGGGAGCTATGATAACTTCAAAGAATATCTTGTTGATTTCTTCGGCAGCCGCCTTGTCAATCACGGCATTTGTGATGAGCACACCGCCGAATGCAGATACGGGATCACCTGCAAGCGCATCGTTCCATGCTTCCAGTACAGTAGAACGTGAAGCCAAGCCGCAGGCATTGTTATGCTTCAGGATAGCGAAGGTCGTATCCGTAAATTCATCAATCAAATCAACGGCGGCATTGATATCGAGCAAGTTGTTATAAGAGATTTCCTTACCGTGAATCTGGTCGAACATGGCATCGATATTTCCATAGAAATAACCTTTCTGATGCGGGTTTTCACCATAGCGCAAAGTCTTCTGGTTATTGGCGGATTGACGGAAAGCAGACCCTTCTTCACCATCGAAATAGTTGAAGATAGCCGAATCGTAATGAGAAGATACGGCAAAGGCTTCCTTAGCAAACCAACGGCGTTCTTCGAGCGAAGTAGTGGCGCCATGCTCCATCAGTATATCGCGAAGCGGCTGGTACTGGGCTTGGGAAGCAACGATAACAACGTCATTGTAATTCTTGGCTGCGGCACGAATCAATGAGATACCGCCTATATCGATCTTCTCGATAATAGCCGGTTCTTCGGCACCGCTTGCAACAGTCGCTTCAAACGGATACAAGTCTACGATTACGAGGTCTATTTCGGGTATTTCATATTTTTCTATTTGCTGCATGTCTTGTTCCAGTCCGCGGCGGCAAAGGATACCTCCGAATATCTTCGGATGCAAAGTCTTTACACGTCCACCCAGAATGGAAGGGTATGTGGTAAGGTCTTCCACCGCCTTGCAGGGATAGCCCAAAGATTCGATAAATTGACGGGTTCCACCGGTTGACAGGAACTCTACACCTTCTTCATGCAGTTTGGTAATGATTTCGTCCAAACCTTCTTTATGGTAAACGGATACCAGAGCTGTTTTGATTCTTTTAGTTTCAGACATGGATTTGCGTATTAAAGTAATGCGTACATTTTACTATTTGATGTGCAAAGTTACGAATTTTGTTTATTCATACATACATTCATACACAATAAATTAGGTATAATTAAAAAAGGAAGTTATTATTAAATCCGGCACCTTCGCACAATGACATAAAAAAAGCCCCGCTGAAAAGGCATCCATACCTCTCCAGCGGGACTGAAATCTTTTATGGCAACCGGTCTGTTACCAGATGGAAACCCGTTTTTCTACCGGTACAAACATCGGATCATTTTCCGTCACATTGAAAGCTTCATACCAAGCGCCTATTTGCGGCAAAGCGCCGTTTACACGCCATTTACCCAAAGCATGCACATCGCTCTTAGTACGGTTCAGCACTTCTTCCGGACGGATATTGTTTCCCCATACGCCCGCGTAGGCAAGGAAGAAACGTTGTTCGGGAGTGAAACCGTCCATTACAGGCAGCGGATTAGCGGCCGTAGCTTTCTTGAATGCCTGATAAGAAACCTGCAAGCCGCCATGGTCGGCAATATTCTCTCCCAAAGTCATACGGCCATTGCCATACACACCCGGAGCGACTTCAATGCTGTCGAATACATTCACCATAACCTGGGCACGTTCGTCGAAACGTTTGGAATCCTCTTCAGTCCACCAGTCTTTCAAGTTTCCGTCCTTGTCATATTGGCGTCCCTGGTCGTCGAATCCATGAGTCATTTCATGACCGATCACCACTCCGATGGCACCATAGTTGAAAGCGTCATCCGCATTCATATCGAAGAACGGATATTGCAAAATACCGGCAGGGAAGCAGATTTCATTCGTTGTAGGATTATAATAGGCGTTCACTGTTTGCGGGGTCATCAGCCATTCGTCTTTATCCACCGGTTTGCCGGCTTTAGCCACCATCTCCGCATGACTCCATTCATTGGCACGCTCCATGTTCGCCCAATATGAATCATCTTTGATTTCCAGTGTAGAATAATCCTTCCAGGTATCAGGATAACCTATTTTCACATGGAAAGTAGCCAGTTTTTCCAACGCCTTTACCTTTGTAGAATCACCCATCCAAGCAAGGTTTTTGATGCGCTCACCCAAGCTTTCCTGCAAATTCTTCACTAAAGTCACCATACGTGCTTTGGCAGCGGCAGGGAAATATTTCTCTACATACATCTGGCCTACGGCTTCACCCAAAGCGGAACTTACAGTACCGACAGCTCTCTTCCAACGGGGTTGCATCTCTTGTGTGCCACTCATCGTACGTTGGTAGAAATCGAAATTCTGCTCCGCCATGGCATCATTCAAAGTACCTGCGGCGGCGTCAATCAATCTCCATTGCAAGTAGAGCCCTTGTTCGTCAACAGGCAGAGTATCCAGAATATCGGCGGCGGCTTTCAAAGAAGCAGGCTGGCCAACGATAATTTCCTTCACATCTTTCAAATCCAGAGCAGAAAGATAAGCGTCCCAATCGAAGGTAGGATAAGCTTTCTTCAACTCTTCCATGCTCATTTTATTGTAATTGGCATGCGGGTCACGCAACTCCGTACGCGAACGGAAAGCCTTGGCAAGACGTGTTTCCACATCCATCACGACATCCACACCTTTTTGGGCAGTAGCCTCATCGAAACCTGCCAACTGATACATCTTCTGTACGTGCGTACGGAAAGCGTCACGAATCTTAGCGGTAGCCGCATCATTTTCCAAATAGTATTCACGCTCACCCATACTCAGACCCGTTTGATAGGTCTGTACAGCATTCATGCTACTATTCATTTCATCCGCCCCTACATACAGAACGTTATAGGAAACAATACCTTTCTTCTGCATCTCGCCCAACAAGGCATAAAGTTCTTTTTTGTCTTTTAAAGCCCCCAGCCTGTCGAGTTCAGCCTTAATAGGAGTTATACCATCCTTATTCAGCTTCACACTGTCCATTACGATTTTGTACAAATCACCGACTTTCTGCGCTACACTTCCGGCTTCATGCTGAGTGGCAGCCAGTTCTTCGATAAGCCCCTGAATCTGCTTACGGTTATTTTCCGCAAGAATGGTAAAAGAGCCATACTGTGAGTACTCGGCAGGAATCGGATTGTTCTTCATCCAACCGCCGCAAGCGTATTGGTAGAAATCTGTTCCGGGCAAAGCCGTTGTGTCAAGATCGGCAAGATGAATGCCGGCCGTAAGTTCAGCCTGGTTCTTGCCAGTACCGCAAGCACCTGCCATCAGGCAAAATGCTGCAATGGGTAAAAAATGAAATACTCTCATACTTATATAAAATAAATGTTATTACGTTATCACTCCTTTTTCATCTCCTCCAGTTCACAGGAAGCAGAATCCCATTCTTCCATTACACGGTCTAACTGGGCTTTCAGTTTCTGGTGCTGTTCGTAAAGCGTCATATCCGAAGCACCTTCCGGTGTAGCCATTTTAGCTTCCAGAATAGCAATAGCCGCCTCCGTCTGCTCTATCTCCGCTTCACAATCCGCTACACGACGTTCCAGTTTTTTGAGCTTCTTATTGAACTCTTTTTGTTCCTCGTAAGAAAGCTTCGCGGCAGAAGGTTGCGCTGCTTCAGCATTACCGCCGGCAGCCGCTTTCCCCGCAGCCGGTGAAGCAGATAATGAAGGAGACTTCTGCAAATCGTTCAAGCTCTCTATCTGCTTTTTCTGCAAGAAATCATAGATACCGCCAAGGTGTTCTTTCACCAACCCGCCACCGAACTCATATACTTTAGTCGCAAGTCCATCCAAAAAGTCACGGTCATGGCTGACAATTATCACCGTACCGTCAAAATCACGGATGGCCTCCTTCAGTACATCTTTCGAACGCATATCAAGATGATTCGTCGGTTCGTCGAGAATCAGGAAATTCACAGGTTCCAGCAACAGCTTAATCATGGCGAGACGGGTACGTTCCCCACCGGAAAGGACTTTTACCTTCTTGTCCGAAGCCTCTCCGCCAAACATGAATGCTCCTAAAATATCGCGTATCTTCAGCCGGATATCTCCCACCGCCACCCGGTCGATGGTATCGAAAACCGTCAGGTTTTCATCCAGCAGTTGCGCCTGATTCTGCGCGAAATAACCAATCTGCACATTGTGCCCCAAAGTAAGCTTCCCGGTATAATCCGTAATCTCATCCATGATGCACTTTACGAGTGTGGACTTACCTTCGCCGTTTTTGCCGACAAAAGCCACTTTCTCACCGCGGTTAATAGTGAGATTTACATCGTGAAATATGACATGGCTTCCGTACGCTTTGGCAACATTTTCACAGATAACGGGATAGTTACCGCTACGGCTGCTGCACACAAACTTCAACCGTAAAGAAGAATTATCCTCTTCGTCCACTTCGATGCGCTCTATCTTCTCCAGTTGTTTGATACGGCTCTGTACCTGTACAGCCTTAGTGGCCTTATAGCGGAAACGCTCGATAAAGTCTTCCGTATCCTGTATCTGTTTTTGCTGGTTTTCGTAAGCACGAAGCTGCTGTTCTCGGCGTTCCTTACGGAGTACCACAAACTCATCGTACTTCACTTTATAATCATAGATACGCCCGCAAGTTATTTCAATCGTACGGGTAGTGACATTATTCAGAAAAGCGCGGTCGTGACTGACAAGCACCACTGCGTTGGCACGGGTGGAGAGGAAGTTTTCCAACCACTGGATACTCTCGATATCGAGATGGTTCGTAGGCTCATCAAGCAGCAACACATCCGGACGGCGAAGCAACAACTTGGCAAGCTCGATACGCATACGCCAACCACCGGAGAACTCACTCGTAGAACGGTCAAAATCCTCGCGGCTAAAGCCCAGTCCCTGAAGGGTACGTTCTATTTCGGCACGATAGTTTGTACCGCCCATCATCAGAAAACGCTCGTTTTCATGGGTAAAACGGTCTATCAATTTCTGATAATCTTCACTGTCATAATCGGTGCGTTCGGCCAACTGCCGGTTCATACGCTCTATATCAGCCTGCATCTCAAAGATATGCTCAAAAGCAAGTTCCGCCTCTTGCATGACGGTACGCTCATCACTGAGTATCATCACCTGAGGCAAGTACCCGATCGTACATTCACGGGGAACGGCCACAACACCGGAAGCGGGTTGCTGAATGCCGGCCAATATTTTGAGCATGGTGGACTTACCCGCCCCATTCTTACCGACAAGAGCTATGCGGTCTTTCTTATTAATAACATAAGAAACGTCTTCGAACAGAGGGGTAGCGTTAAATTCCACCTTCAGTCCTTCTACAGATATCATAGTGTCAATGAATTAATCGTTTAAGGCTGCAAAGGTAGCGATATTATTTTTATTCTCACGCAATCGTGTATTCAAAGCATACAACTACATTCATTTAAATTTCAATACTTGCTATATGACGTATCAAATGATATGGCGAACGGTCTGTCGAGGATTTTATAGTTACAATGCGATGTTTATCGCATTCAGATGTATTTTGAGGCAAGCTCAGTCCCATACTCAGGGTACCTCAGTCGTATACTGAGACAGGCTCAGTCCCATACTTAATCACGCTTTATAAATCAAACTGATAATCAATTAGTTACAAAACCCTCTTACAACTCATAAACCTTTACAAAAAATCCCCTCTCTCCCTTTCCGTCCAACCAACCTGGAGAACAAAAGAAGGAAAAGAGGGGATATTTTTATAAAGTAAACCGCTCGGATATTCCCTTAGAATAACTTAGCGGGATATTCTCCGGCATCTACCAACGCCTGAATCTTATCAACCACACTCTGACGGTCTTCCGGATAAGTCACGCCGAACCATTTACTGTTCGTATCGAGTACCTCTACCGTAGCAGTACCGTCATTAATCAGTTTATCCACCATCAAAGGAATAAAGAATTCGCTCTTCAAATTTTCCATATTCTTCGGATCACTGAGGAATGTCTTAAAGAACTCCTGGCTATAAGCAAAATAGTCGGGAGTAAAACCCCAGAAATTCATGCTGACCGGAGTAGTGTCGGGAGTAGCAGTCCACTCGCCATTATCATCGATATACTTCACCTCACCGTCCATACGTTGAATCTTGGTACGTTCTACAACGGAAGTCAGCAGATTATCGGCATCCGTACCGCAAAGACCGCGAGATACCGTGCCGCTTTCACTTAATGTATTTCCAATACGGAAACCCACCATCGAATATTTATTCTTGGAACCATCGGGAAGTTCTGACAAGAATTTACCCATTACCCGGAAAGAATCGCGACCGTAGAAATCATCGCAATTGATAACGGCGAACGGTTCCTTTATCACATCGGCGCCCATCATTACGGCATGGTTAGTACCCCATGGTTTGGTACGGTCTGCCGGGCAAGTAAATCCTTCGGGAAGCGCATCCAGTTCCTGGAACACCAGTTCGCACGGAATATGTCCTTCGTATTTGGAAATGATTTTATCGCGGAAGTCCTGCTCAAAGTCTTTACGGATAACGAAAACGAGCTTACCGAATCCGGCATTGATAGCATCGTAAATAGAATAATCCATAATAGTTTCGCCATTGGGGCCCAGTCCATCTAACTGTTTCAAGCCACCGTACCGGCTGCCCATACCGGCTGCCAATAAGAATAAAGTTGGTTTCATATTAGTTATTATTTAAAAAGGTTAGTGTATCATGGTTGATAACAGATGCAAAAGTAGTAAAATTTATATCAGAAAAGGGGAGATTTTAGTCCATTCTTTTCTATAATCGTACAAAACTCCACCTTATTGACCGGTACTTCCGCATTGAGTCCGTTTTTGGGCAAATACGATTCACTATTGTCTGCAAAGCCGGCAGAATCTCTTAGAACGGATAACCGATAGCGAAATGCAAAGCAAGACTGTCCTTGAACTTAGGAATATTGTAGTATCCCGACTTACCGGTATCATACGGGTCGTGCAGTCCTACTCCGCAGTCCAAACGGAACACCAGAAAATCCATATCATAGCGCAAACCCGCTCCCGTACCCAAAGCCACCTGTTTGGCAAAGTTCTTTAAAGTAAGTTCTCCACCGGGGCGGGAATCATCCTTACGCATCAGCCACACATTACCGGCATCCAAAAACACCGCTCCATGCAAGTCGCCGATGATACGGAAACGATACTCAACATTAGCTTCCATACGTATGTCGCCCACATGGTTGATGAAAGAATACTTACTTTCCTTATCCGGAGCATAACCGCCCGGGCCTATGCTGCGGGCGGAGAAAGCACGTACGCTGTTGGCGCCGCCGATATAGAACTGCTCGGTATAAGGAGCCGACAGCGCATTTCCGTACGACCATATCACTCCTCCGGCAATGCGTGAAGCGATCATCTGGTTTTTATCTATCTTATAGTGATAGCGGAATTCACTGTTAACCTTCAGGAACTGCGCAAAAGGTACACCCAGCAGTTTTTTATCCTTCTCGCTGAACGGTTTGCCGAAGACACGATAAATACACGAAGTCAGATTACCTGCCGAGCTTACCGTCGTCTGCCACCAAATGGGATTGCGCACACGTTGTAAAGAAGCGTTATCATACGTGTACATATATTCCATGACAGGGATAAACTGGTCGCGCAGACTGACGTAGAGCGCAGGATTCTCCGCCTGCAATTCCTTAAAGGCTTCCGTCGGGTTACGAAGCACATTAAACGTAAGTTTAAACGGCGTGAAACTATGTTTGGTCGTACGCTTCGGCTGGAAATCATACGTAGCGTTTCCACCAAACGCCAACAGTTTATAATACTTGGCGCGGTTCAACTGGTCGATGTACAACTTGAAGGTGGTAGTGGCCGGAAAGTCGTACTCCTTATCGCCGAAACGGGGAAAGACCACACGTGGGAACATCAGCGAAGTAGACAATCCCACCTCATAACTGTTCATCAATGAAGACCGGTCTTTACCCGTCTGCCACTCATACGAACCGTCCAGCTTCACATTCCATGCCTCACCACCGCCAAACACGTTGTTTTTCGTTACGGTGAACGAAGCTCCCGGTCCGGTCTGGTTATTACTTTTCATCTTCACGTTGAAATCCAGTTCGGCATCGTAGGGTTTGTCGAGAGCCGCATGGATATTCACATCCAGCGTATCACACGCGAATGTCGTATCGCGCGGAGTATACTGCATTTCGAGATAGCGGAAGATACCCACATTATTCAAACGCTCCTGCACACGGGTCTGACGATATAAACTGTAAAGGCTTTGCATGGAACGTCTGCGGGAGATACCCGTACTGTCCTGCACCTGACGTTTCTGACGATATGCCTGATAGTTGAGCCACCTGTAAATCATGTTGGGACGTACCCGCAATTTATCATGATAATAGATGCGCAGTCCCTTATAATCCATGCTGTCGTTAGGAGCCTCGCCATGCTTGCCATAGAGGTGGAATGCTTTACTGCCCACATAAAACGGTTTTTCGGCGACAGAAGGCATACCGGGAGCAGGCACCATACGCATCACGACATGGCCGCCGGGCACTAAAGTCGTATCAGCCTGATAAGTCAGATAGTCGGGACGGAAATAATAGCACCCTACATTACGCAGCAAAGTACTGATACGAGTACGCTCTCCGTCGAGGTCGGTCACATTAAACTGTTCTCCCGGACTGATGAGCGAACGGCGGCGGCTCATATTCATAATGCGCGACGTACGTTCACTGAAACCGTGGTAGTAGACCGTATCGATAAAATAAGGATTACGCATGTCCACCGTATATTGCAGCTTCGCCTTTAATGAATCTTTCGGATTTACAAACGTCTTATAACTGACCGTACCGTTGAAGTAGCCGTAGTCCCGCAACAGATTAGCAGCAGCCTTCTGCCTGATATCAGGATTGACGGACGACATCAATACCGGCTTTGCAGCAAAGCGGTTGAATATCCACTTTCCAAACCCCTTCTCATATTTCACAAATCCATTGTAGATCCATAATCCCACAGGGAACGGTATGCGGATACTGGAACTGCCCAACAAAGAGTTGTTCGGAGCAGTGGCCAGCGCAGCTTCCACCTCTTCCATGGCGGTTTCGCCTACCGGAGTCTTGCTACGGTTCTCGACAATCATCGTTTTTTGTCCCGTATACAGGATTTCACCTTCCGGCAAATGCTTGGTTGTGGAACATCCTGCCAGAAACAGTATACCCGCTATATATAATATCAGTCGTTTCATATCATTCTACAGTTTGTTTCTTCTTTTTCCTGAAGATAAAGAGTTCGCCCAGACGGTCCATCTTACGGCGAAGCACAAGACCGACTCCGGTTTCCGTTATTTCCCCGTCGAGCACGCTTTCGTAGTTCTTGTCATAGAACACACGGACATAGCGCGTACCGGACGTATCCAACCTGTACTCCAGCGAAATATTATCGATAAACGATTCCGCATCATTCGTGGCATTGGCGCCCGTTGTTACTTTACCGCCGATAACAATCTGCACACGGTCGTTGAAAAGGCGTTGCGAATAGCGGAAGCTATAATCCGTTTGCTTATCTCCCGTTTCGGCAGCCGTACGGTCTTCCATACCCATCGTGAAACTTGCATTAATGCTTTGGAAAGCCGAACCCGCCAATGAGTTGATCTGACTTTGGATAACGCTGTTCAGAGCGCTACCCATAGAGAATCCGCCACCTTTGACACCGCTATTCATATAAACACCGGTCGCCAGCATGGCAATGGCCTGTTTACTACGCTCCTCAGTACCCATAGCCTGCAACTCGTTCTCGATGGCGGCGTCATCCGGCGCCGTTATATCGAAGATAAGTTCGGGAGCGTCAAGCCGGTTCTTTATGGCTATGGACACATCGAAGTTTACCACGCGCGAACCGCCGTCGTCACCGTCGGCTACCGAAGCGCGCATACGCTCCGTCGCTTTCAGGTTCAATGTCGGGTTCATCGGGTCGCCGCGCCAGTCCACATAACTTCCGTTGTTAATCTGGAATTCCTTCAACGGAATGATAGGAAGCGAATACTTCATGATTCCGCCCGAAAGCGTATAGCGTCCGGTAAGGCTTATATCGCCTTGCGGAGTGTATTGCATATTCAAGTCCCCACCGCCTTCCAACTCTATAAACTTACTGCGGTCGGGGCTCAAATCGGCACGAAGGCGTACGGCATTGTCTATATGCACGGACATAATCATATCCATACCGCCCAAAGACATGGCAGGGGCCTCATCCGCACTCACCGAGGTCGTGTCCGCAAAGGAAGTAAAGGTAACCAGGCCTTCAAGACGGTCTTCCACCGTCAGCGGCGAGTCGGTGAGCACATAGGTCACATCCGTATTTCCCAACAGATTCATATTGCCGCGCATGGTCAAGGCATCCAAAGGCCCTCGTACCGTTGCGTTCAAATCGACAAATACCTTGCCGTAAATGAGACTTTCGCGGGTACGCGGCGCATCCAGCAGCGTATAGTTCTCTGCCAGCAATTTCAAATCCGCCGTAGGGCGTTCCAGATTACGGAAATCCACCTTACCGTTAATGGTGAACGGATTCTTACTGGTGGTATAGATAGCGAACTTATCGAATATCAGTTGATTATCTTTAATCTGTACGGGGCGGTCGTCGAACCAGTAGCGGGCTCCTGCCTGACGCGCATATACCGATACGCTGTCCAGTGTAACATCTCCGTGCATCTTGGGTTTCTCCAACGGTCCGTAGATATACATTCCGCCGTCAAGGTCGCCGGTGAAGGAAACCATTTGGTCGGGAATAAAGGCATTGGCAATCTTCATCGGGAAATGCTCAAAAGAGGTGGTCACTTCCAGCGTATCCCTGCCATTCTTTTGCGTCAGTATACCGTCTGCGGTCAGCACTTCCTGATTGTCGTAACTGAAATACGTATTCAGATAATGCGTAGCGCCTTTATCTCCCGGCAGCCATGTGGCGCCCATACCGATGTCTCCTACATGTTGCCGCTCGTAAGTCAGTTCATTGATGCTGGCTTCGGCGGACACTTGTAAGGAAGTAGGAGTCTGTATATACTGTGCTTCGGCGGAGAACAAGCCGGTCAGTCTGGGCATATAAGGAAGCACTTCGCTTAATTCTCCCAACTGGAAGCGGCTTAATTCCACGTTCATATTCTGCAACGAGATACTGTCGTTCTTGTCCGACTGCATACGGAAACATAAGCCGTTGTCGCTATCCATATCGATATTGGCATAGACACGCATATTCTTATGCAGATATATCCAGTTACTGTTATCTACGAAATGGAACTTACGGTATGCGATAACCGGTTCGGCAGGTGTCAGATTCAGCAATACTCCGTTGCCTTTGCCGTGTCCTTCGGTCAGCGGGCGGGCATTTATACCGAACAGCACTCCTGTCTGCCCCTCACCGTCCACATAATTTACGGTCAGTTCGGCGTCTTCACTCCGAATCTCGCCTGTCAGCGTACTCCGGAACACAAACTGCGGGTTCTTCGGCCCGTTAATCACCCCGCTTTGCAGCATCATCCGGGAGGTATCCTGCTTCACGGTAAAGAAAATCGTATCGAGTTGCAACGAGTCCACACGCAATCCATGCACAGCAGTCCGCCCGTTGATACCCCGCGTCGGCGTGGTACCGAAACGAAGGGTAAAGTCATTGAACGTCACATCTTTTGTTTTCAGGAAATAGCTGACCGGATTAGACTGTCCCGCCGTCAGCTGCATGCCTGCCGAAGGCAACACCCGACGCAAAGCCGCATGGTCCAGCCGCCTTTCATCTATCTGCTTCATAAGAATGGCGACGAACTCGTCCGATTGTTCCAACAGCTCCTTCAAAGTGCTGCGGGCACGGAACTGCAAGTCCATATCGCCGGCATCCATCCGCAACTTAATGGAATCGTGGCGCGCTTCCGCACCCAGATTAAACGCAACCGAATGTTCCAAAGGCTTGGGGGCAACGCCCAGTTTATATAAGTCCAGCTCCTCGACATTCATATTCAGCTTGCCGTCCATGTATTTGCGGTCGAGACGTAAGTCGGCCTCGGACTGCATCTTCAATAACTCATTATCACTCGTCAGTCGCACTGAAGCCACCGATGACTTCAAACCCGCATTCAAATCCACGCCCGATATATTCCAACGGGCATACTGCAATTCCGCCAGCTTGGCCTCTATGCGCGCCATTGTCTTATGAGAAGCGATATCCACTCCCTGGCCTTTGGCGGAAACATGGGCCGTAAGTGTATAAACAGAGTCTTTAGGCAGGAAATGATGGAGTTGCAAAGCATCTATAGCGAGGTCTGCATGATAGGCCTCGGTAGACAAGTTGTAGGCGGCATCCAAATCCAGACTGCCTTTGCCTTCCTTTACTTTCAGAAGCGCGTTGCATTGCGGCCCGTCAAGACCGAAACGCGCCACGAGATTCATACTGTCGGGCACAACGATAGAGCCGTCGGGAGTTACCCCGGTAAGTCCGGTCAGGAAATTAAGGTCTTGCGTCTGCATTTCAAAATCAAGCTCTCCGCTACGCCTCAAGCTGTCCGTAAGGTTCCACAACTCACCGCCGCCGCTCAACGAGAAAGCGCCCGGCAATTCAGCGGTGAAACGTGAAATCTGCATTTGCTTCAAGTTCCCTTCCGTACCGGCATGAATCACCAGCGGCCGGAAAGGATAAGCCTCTTTAAAGGTTTCGGGCAATCCGCCTGCAAAGAGCAGTACATCCTGTTTGCCGATATTGGCATTAAAGCGGGCAGACAGACGTCCGGTAGTAGGTATATCGACAAGTTTCCAATAGGTCTGCGCCGTCAGGTTCATTTCACTATGCGGGGTCGTAAGTTGCAAATGGGGCACGCGGATAAGGGTTGAATCGGCAAACAGGCGTCCGGTCAGAGAAGTTACAGTCAGTCCCGAACGGTCGTACATGGAGAACTCGCGGATAACGGCGTTCATGTCGCGGCCGCAGGACATCACCGAATCTATGCCGATACGAATGTCGCGCAACGCGATATGCGAAGCGTCAAAACCCTCGACGGGAGCGGCTGTACCCGAATCGTAATTTACGGCAGTACCCGTAAGCGCGAACTTACGCCAACCGTAGAACTGACGTTTGAGGTCGGCATTGGCATCTTCTATGCTTGCATCTCCTATATTGGCAGCCAACGTCATGGAGTCGAGCGGCATCTGCAAATCCACCGAAACATTCTTCAGTTTCAGGCTGTGCAACGCTATCCGCCAGTTCAAGGCGGTTTCAACAGTATCTTTCGGAGCCTCGGCAGTATCGGCAAGTGTTACTTGCACATGGGTATTACTCAACTCCACGCTATTCAGCACGGCATTCTCTTTTTTCAGGTCGATGCCGTGACTCTCGAGGAAGAACCGTCCGAGCGTTCCTTTGATGCGCATACCTTCCAGCAAGGTGGAAGAGTTTACGGCTACCTGCTGCAAGGTAATATCGTCCACCTCTACCCTGCCTTGCAACAAAGGCCACGCCTGCACGCGCACGTTCAGGCTTCCAAGGTTCAGCAAGGTATCGGGATGTTGCACATCGACGGCATCGTTCTCCGACTGCACCACCTGTACGCCACGCACAAGCAGATTCAAGGGAAAACGAAGGTCAATCCGTTCTACGGAAATATTCATGCCCGTAGCATCCGACGCTATCGCCGTAGCCTGTTTCCGTATAAAATTCTGCACGGGCGGCACATACAGCAATATCATCAATATTACAAATAGGATAATAGGAGTGAGCAGCACCCAAAGTGCTCCCTTTAACCATTTTCTTCTCATTGGAACGTCAAACTGTCATCTATTAAAAGTTGTACAAAGTAAACAATTAATTTCGAGATAAAGTTCCTAAAGAATAAAAATACTGTGACACACCGGTGTTTATGACCACTTATATCGACCGCTTACCCAAATCGGTCTGTGCCGGTAAACGAACAATATCCTCGATAAGAGCAAGCGAACGGAGCGCGCGCTGTCCCTGTTCGGCAGTGAAGGGAGCGCCGCGCAGGCTTTCCAGTATCTTAAGTTCCGACACCAGTTCCGTAGCGCCAATCAGCGTAAAGAGAGGAATCATTTTGTGCGATACGGCAGCTACCCCGTCCATGTCCGCCGCATCCACCGCCTGCCGCAAACGTTCGGCATTGAGACGGGTTTCAGTGACGAAACTCTCAAGAATGGACTTTGCCGCTTCCGGATCGTCACCGGAAAAAGCGGTAAGCGCCGAGAAATTATAAGGAAGCTCCGGAGATGAAGCCTCAGCCGCAACCGCTTCTTCACATTGCGGGGCAGGAACAGGCTCTTGTCCGATACCCTCCGCATTCAGTTCCCGGAAAAGCTCCGCTACCGTAAACGGTTTGTGCAAACAACCGGCAAAACCGTGTTCCTTAATCTCCTCCCGTTTCATGTCGCTACGGGCTGTAACGGCTATCACAGGAATGGTCTGAGCTTGAGAAAGGTTCGACGCCCGCAGCAGTTTCAGCAGGTCGAAGCCGTTTATGGCAGGCATCTGTACATCGGTAAGCAGTACATCGAAGGTATCGGAACGCAGGGCATCCAGCAATTCATCCAATTGCATGCACGACACCGAAGCGATACCGCTATGTTGGAGCATGGCCGCGGTGAGCGTAAGCTGAATACGGTCATCATCAATCAGAAGTACGCGAAGCGAGCGTTGTGAAGGAACGGATATTTCCCCGGAAAGAGCGGAAGAAGCTTCGGTTTCCGTCTCCTGACGCTTCCCGCCGGCATTCTCCGATACCCTCACGGGGAACAAAGGGATACGTAATGTAAACGTACTTCCCTTACCCGGCACACTGTCCACATCAATCGTTCCTTCCAGTAACTGTACAAGCATGCGCACGATGGACAATCCGAGCCCGAAGCCCTCTTTGCCCTGCGCGCCGGGCAGACGGGTGAACTCCTGAAAAATCCGTTCCCTGTCGGCAGGTTCCATACCTTTGCCCGTATCGGCTATGGCAACGACCAGCCGGCGGTTCTCGTAACGTGCCGTTATCGTTATGCCGCCCTCGTCCGTAAACTTCACGGCATTGGAAAGCAGGTTATTGATAATCTGGCGCAACCGGAGCGGGTCGCTGATATACGTGCTCTCCAACTCGGGAGCAATATCGCAATGTAAGCCCAGTCCCTTGGCGGAAGTCAGCGGTTCGAAGCTGACATGGATTTCTTCCAGCAGACGGGCGGGATGGAAAGTAACCCGGTTTATCTCGGCCTTATGAAGGTCGAGCCGATGAAAATCAAGCAAATCGACAACCAGTTTCAACAGATGTTCCGATGAAGTTTTCATGTTATCCAGATAGAAGCGCTGCCGTTCGTCCACCGTCAGACGGGAGAGCAGGTCGGCATAGCCCATGATGGAGCCGAGCGGCGCCTTAAAGTCGTGGGTAATGGCAAGCATCATCTTTTCCCGCGTAGCCAGCAAGTCTTCGGCACGGCGGCGGGCTTCTTCCAGTTCGCGGCGATAACGGTTGCTGCGCGTAATGTCACGCCCGATGACTATCAGGAAAAAGGCGGAAAGCAACACAGCGCCGGCCGCGATACCGCTGATTATCTTAATGGAGTGATGGCGCACGGATTGCTGATACTCCGCCTCTTCGCGGGCGCGCTGCAAAGTTTCCTGTTCATAACCTTTCAACAGACTGTCGATACGGGCGGTCAGCATCCTGTCCATGCGCTGCAAAGTGCGCCTGCGGCGTTGTACAATGGCATTATTCTCTTTCTTCTGCTGCGCCACGGCACGCAGCTTTTCTTGCAGGGAGTCCACCGGATTGTAGACATCAATCACCGTATCCGTAGCATATTCGAGGGAAGTCTTTACCTGTATGGCAGTATCTTTTTTAGGCGGAACGAACACCTCTCCCAAACGACGGAAGAAACCTTTCTTCTTGGGCTTGGTAACCACCGTGTCGCGATGCGTAATGATACGGCGCTGCACCCGCCGGTTGGTAACGACCGAATCCTGCCGGGTAGCGATGATGCTCTCTATCTCCCGGGTAGAAACCATACTGTCGCTCGTTTCGCTCAGCACACGCAACATGTAAATGGTGTTCGCGTCCTTCTCCCTGAGAAGCGTGATGAGACTGTCCGTCCACTGCACATCCTGATTATCGGAAAGCATAAGATTCTCCATTTCCCTATGCACGAAGAACAGGGAAAAAAGCAACACTCCTAACAACAGAGTGTATCCGACAGCTATCTTTACTTTCGATACGCTATTCATAATAGGTGATAAAAAGGTGATAGAGTGACAGGACGGCGAATACCGCCTCTTTTATCATCTCGTTCCCGTTTTATAGCGGAAGCGCAGCCACAGCATCAGTCCGGCGCTGGTCAGTCCGAACGGGAAAGCCATCCAGACACCGACCAATCCCCAGCCCAGCACGAAACCGCAAAAATATCCTACGGGCAAAGATATAATAAAATAAGAAATAAATGCAATAATCATCATCGGCTTTACATCCGATATGCCTCGCAGCGCATTGGCAAAGTTGATTTGCAATCCGTCGCCAAACTGATAAATCAGGAAGGGAAAGAACAAGGACGCCACCAGCGCCGAAGCCTCGGCGCTATCCGTGAACCAACCGCCCACCTGTCCGCGCATCACAAAAACAATGCTCATAAGCACCACTTCCATAGCCATTATCAGGTGGAAGCCCGCAAATGTGGAACGGCGTACATTCTCCATATCGCCCTGCCCCTTAAAATTACTGACACGCACCGCTACCGCAGCCCCCATACCGTAGTACATCATGAAAGTGAATTGCGAAATGGTCAGCATTATCTGATGGGATGCCAAAGCGATGGTACCCAGCCAACCCACCATAATGGCGCTAAGGCTGAAAGAAGCCGTCTCCATCCCCATCTGCAAGCCGACAGGCCAGCCCAACGCATTGAGCCGCTTAAACACCGGAAGCGACCACCCCATGCGGGAAAACCCAAGCCGGTAACGAATGAAGCGACGACCGCGAAGTACAATCAGCGCGAAAACCACGACCATCATAATACGCGAGAACAGCGTACTGATACCTGCTCCCAGCAAACCCAACTCCGGAAAACCCAGCTTACCGTTGATAAGAATATAATTACCTATGATGTTCAGCGCGTTTCCGCCCAGCAGTATCCACATGGCGGTCTTGGTGTCGGTGATACCGTCCGTAAACTGCTTGAAACCATTGAACAGCATCACGAAAACCAGCGAAGCGAGCAATACCAGATAATAAGGTTTTATCAAAGGCATCAGTTCCTCGGGCTGCCCCAAACGCTCCACATTGAAGTAGACCACCGTCATGATGAAAGTAAGAAGCAAAGCCACCAGGACATTCGCCACCAAACTGCACCGCAACGCCTGCCCCGCTTCCGCAAAACGGCGGTTGCCGTAAAGACTGCCTACAATAGGCGTCAGTCCGTAGCTGAAACCGGTACTGAAAATGATGCAAAGCGTAAATACGTTGTTTACGAAAGAAGCCGCACCCAGTTCCTCGGTACTGTGATGCCCAATCATCAGGGTATCCGCGAAACCGAGAACAATTACGCCCACCTGCCCGATAACAATGGGAAGTCCCAGAAATATCAACGCTTTATAATGCTGTTTATAGCCGGCTATCAAATTCATCATCTTATTATCTAAAATTTGTTTCATCGGACGAAATCCACAGTCTGTCAGACAGATGTTCCGCACATCCTCACTGTTCCCTTTTAATGTTGTTTATCACTCTTATAATATAATACTACGGTATTGTTCTCGCAGAAAGTATGCTGCGCCACAGTGTGCAGTTGCTCCGTCGTAACGGAGCGATAACGCTCTACTTCAAGGTCAATATCTTCCGCCTTTCCCGTCAGCTCAAACCAAGCAAGATTTGTGGCTACGTTCAGGTAATTGATATTGCCGAATATCTGGGTAGATTCAAACTTATTTTTGACTTTCTCCAGTTCCTGTTCGCCTGCCGGAGATTGCCGCAACTCTTCCAATTCCTTACGGACAGCAGCTTCCGCCTGTTCCAACGACACGCCTGCCGCAGGCTTACCGCTGATTTGCAAGAGCCCCGCATCACGCGTACCGCTAATGTATGCGTCGATACCGGAAAACAGGTTCTGCTCCTGCACCAGACGGCGGTTCAAACGGCTGGAGCGTCCGTTGCTGAGAATATCGGACAGGATATCGAATGCGTAATAATCCGCGCTCTCACGACTGCACATGTGATAGCCCATGAACAAGGCATCCAGCGGCACGTTTCTTTCCACCGTCAGCCTGCGTTCCCGCGTTTGCTCCGGTTCCTGCGGCAATTGCCGCGCCGAAACATCCCGCCGGGGAATGGGCGCAAACCATTTCTCGGTGAGCCTGACGGTTTCATCCCATGAAATGTTCCCCGTCACTGCCAGTACGGCATTATTCGGGGCGTAGAAGCGGTAGAAGAAGTTCTTCACTTCGTCCAGCGTGGCCTGCTCTATGTGGGAGAGTTCTTTGCCGATAGTAGGCCAGCGGTACGGATGCACCCGGAACGCCAACGGGCGGAACAAATGCCCCACATCACCATACGGCTGGTTGAGACAGCGTTGCTTAAACTCTTCCATCACCACGCCGCGCTGTACTTCGAGGCTTTGCTCGCTGAAAGCCAGTTCCAGCATCCTGTCGGACTCCAGCCAAAAGGCTGTCTCTACGTTCGGTTTCGGAACGGTCAGGTAATAATTGGTAATATCGTTATTCGTCCAGGCATTATTTTCTCCCCCCGCCAATTGCAAAGGCGTATCATAATCGGGAATATGCACCGAACCGCCGAACATCAGATGCTCGAACAAATGGGCAAAGCCGGTATGTTCGGGATGCTCGTCGCGTGCGCCGACATCATAAACGATGTTCAGCGCCACCATTTGCGTACTGGTATCCTCGTAGTGCACCAGTCGCAGGCCGTTGGGGAAACAATGCTTATTTATCTTCATTCGTTAATCGATCACAGTCACCTTTTCAATCTTCACATCCTCTTCCGGACGGTCACTGCGGTCTGTCTTTACTTGTTGAATCTTATCTACGATATCCATGCCCTCAACCACTTCGCCGAATACGGTATATTCACCGTCCAGATGCGGTGTACCGCCGACAGTGGTATAGGCCTTCACCTGTTCCGGCGTGAAACGGAATTCCGGTTCATCAGCCACCTGAGCCTCAGCCTGCGCGATAAGCGTATCCTGCAGGTTCATCAAACCTTCCTGGTCGCCGTCCTTACGCATCTTGTAGATTTCTTTCATGTGCTTCTGCGCCAAAGCATTGAAAGCATTGTTCAAACGCGCCTGATTCATCTGATGTTCCATGCCGAGAAGCGTAGAGTCGTTATACACCTTTCCGGTCACGATATAGAACTGGCAACCGGACGATTCCTTCTTCGGGTTCACGTTGTCTCCCTGACGGGCGGCAGACAGCGCACCTTTCTTATGGAAGTATTTAGGATAGACAAACTCCGCAGGAACCGTGTATCCCACATCACCCGCTCCCAGCATCTTGCCTTTCGGGGCATTCTTCGATTCGGGGTCGCCCGCCTGTATCATGAAGTCCTTGATGACACGGTGAAACAGAGTACCCTCATAAGTACCGTCCTCGGCCAGCTTGATAAAGTTATCGCGATGCTTCGGCGTCTCGTTATACAGTTTCACGATGATGTCACCCGCACTTGTTTCAATCTTCAATTTCGTTTCTTTTTCCATATTTCCGTCTTTCTTTTGTCCCGGTTTGCAGGCCGTCAGACCGCAAACCAGTATGGTTAATAATACTATGAGATTTCTTTTCATCTGTCTTTTTGTTTAATTTAAGTCTGCAAATATACTAAAATCGAACAAAACGATTTACCTTTGCATCATAAAAGAGATAAAAAGCAGAAGGGATGAAATCCATATTAATCGTAGAAGATGACATCACTTACGGTATGATGTTGAAAACATGGCTCGGCAAGAAAGGTTTCCAGGTCAGTTCGGTCAGCAGCATATCCCGTGCCCAGAAGCATATCGAAGCCGAGACAGTAGACTTGATACTGTCCGACTTGCGCCTGCCCGACCGTGACGGCATAGACTTGCTGAAATGGCTGGGGGAACATTCCTTGCATATACCTCTTATCATCATGACGAGCTATGCCGACATACAGTCCGCCGTACAAGCCATAAAGCTGGGCGCATGCGACTACATCGCAAAGCCCGTAAATCCCGATGAATTATTGAAGAAAATGGATGAAGCCCTGAAGCCCTCGTCCGCCGCACCTCAACAGGCGGCACATTCATCCGGGACAGATAAAGCATTTGCCGCCGACAGCACGGTGGACGCATCTTCCGACTACCTGGAGGGCGAAAGCGATGCCGCCAAACAACTTTATAACTATGTAAATCTGGTTTCTCCCACCAATATGTCCGTCCTCATCAACGGAGCCAGCGGAACAGGTAAGGAGTATGTGGCGCAACGCATCCATAAGTTGAGCCGCCGCGCCAAGCAGCCGTTCATAGCCATTGACTGCGGAGCCATCCCCAAAGAGCTGGCCGCTTCCGAATTCTTCGGTCACGTAAAAGGTTCCTTTACCGGTGCGCTGACCGACAAGACCGGCGCATTCGCCGCAGCCAACGGCGGTACCATCTTTCTGGACGAAATAGGCAACCTCAGCTACGAGGTACAGATACAATTGCTTCGCGCCCTGCAAGAACGTAAGATACGTCCCATCGGCTCTAACAAGGAGATACAGGTAGACGTGCGCTTAGTATCCGCTACCAATGAGAATCTGGAACAAGCCATCGAGAAAGGTACATTCCGCGAAGACCTCTACCACCGTATCAATGAATTTACCCTGCGTATGCCGCAATTGAAAGACCGTCGCGAGGATATCCTTCTCTTTGCAAACTTCTTCTTAGACCAGGCCAACCGTGAACTGGACAAGCACCTCATCGGCTTTGACGAAAAAGCATCCAAAGCCTTATTGGAGTACCAATGGCCGGGCAATCTGCGCCAGATGAAGAATATCGTCCGCCGCGCCACTCTTCTTGCTCAAGACAAATTCATTACCCTGAATGAGCTTAGCGAACTGCAAAATCAGGTCACTCCGTCCGCAGGCATGCCGCTCCGTAACGAAGAAGCAGAAAAGCAGCAAATCATCGAAGCCTTGAAACAGACAGGCTACAACAAAAGCCGCGCCGCACAACTGCTCGGCATAGACCGGAAAACGCTCTACAACAAACTTAAGCTATACGGCATAGAACTGTAATTGTGGAAAAACTCCACACCACGTTCCACACTTTCCACACAAATCCACACATTTCTACGATGCGGCATTCTGTCACGACCAAATTAGCGTACTAATTACCAGCACCTTATCATTTCCTTATCAATTCTGGCACATCATTTGACGTACATTCCACGTGGATATCCAATCC
Source organism: Bacteroides clarus YIT 12056 (assembly GCF_900129655.1). Taxonomy (GTDB): domain Bacteria; phylum Bacteroidota; class Bacteroidia; order Bacteroidales; family Bacteroidaceae; genus Bacteroides; species Bacteroides clarus. The sequence continues at coordinate 11,780 of NZ_FQWK01000001.1, read as the reverse complement.
ACAGCAGTATTAAAGCAAAATCTACCTAAACTAAGACTGAACCGAATATAAACCTATTAAAGTAAATGAAAAACAAAAAGATTAGTATTAGTAGCAGCCCTGTTTATGTTTGTTTGTGACGGATCGTTCTTGGCCTGAGCACAGATGCAAATGGCCAAGAGCATCCCAAGCACAACTTGAAGTGGCCGAATAATAGTAAGCGCACTAACAACAAAAAAGCCGTTTCCTCCTTGTCTATTCCGGGAAACGGCTTTTTTATTACCTTTCATTTACCAATGCCTTTCCGGGTAAAGGTCATTCCACCATGCCGGACTGTCCTGCAACCAACGTGCAAACCATGCCATGATAGAGTTGTGCCACAGCTCGCGCTTGGGATAATCACTGATGAAGTGGTTCTCGCCATCCACCGTTATAAACTCTACCGGCTTGCCCAATATCTTCAATGCATTGTACAACTGGATGCTTTCGCCGACAGGCACATTCGTATCGACCGTACCGTGCAGCAACAGCAGCGGGGTCTTGATTTTATCCGCATTGAACAGGGCCCCGTGTTTTGTAAACAGGTCGGGATTATTCCACGGATAGCTCCCGGCAGCGGCAACGGAGTTATAGGAATAGCCCCAATAGCCCTCGCCCCAATAACTGGTGACGTTACTGATGCCCGCATGCGAAACGGCAGCGGCGAACAAATCCGTCTTTGTCTGCAAGTACATCGTCATGAAACCGCCGTAAGACGCTCCGATACAACCGATACGCTTATCGTTGACAAACGGATGAGCGGCGCAGAACTTCTTCGTTCCCTCGATAATTTCGTCAGCGGTACGTTCCCCCCACGCATTGACATGGCGGGCGGAGAATTCCTGACCGTAACCGATAGCCCCACTGGGCTGGATAACATAAACCACATAATCGCGTGACGCGAACAGTTGCGCACAATAAGGCGAAGTGATACCGCGTGTGGTAGGTGTAGTCCCGCCGTAGTAATAGACGATAAGCGGATATTTCCTATCCGGGTCGAAATCCGGCGGCAGGCATATCATACCTTTAATCTCCGTACCGTCTTCCGCCGTGAAGTTCCATTCCTTCATGGCACCCATATCTATCTTATCCAAAACGGGTTTCATCGGGTTGGCAAGCAAGACAGACGTTTTCTTCTTCACATCGTACGTATAGGCAACTCCCACACTGGTATTTCCACCGCCGACATAGGCGGCAACCGCAGGATTGTATTCCGCCAGGTCGAAGGAAGAAATCACATCTTCCTGCAGCGGCAGCATTTCAAAACTGTCCGTCTTCGGAATATAGCGGTAGATATGTCTGCAATCTTCGTCCGTTGTATTGAAGTAAATACAGCCGTCTACACGGTTCCACTGCAAGAAGTCGACGGTGGGATTAAAATCGCGTGTGATAGGACTGACCTTTTTCGTGGCTTTGTCCATAATGAACGCCTGGGTATCGAAATCATTGGCGACAGGATGCCCGCCGCAATTCTTCCCTATTCCGTCAAAAGCCATCGGACTGCCTATTACCAGAAGCTGTCCGCCGTCGGGAGAGTAAGCCGCCCTGTTGACATAAGAGTTCCATGTCACCAGCGTATCCGCCCGCAACGTAGCCAAATCCACCTCGAAGATGGAAGTGAGGGAGAAAGGACATTGAGTGATATTCGATTTAGAAGTGGAGCATAAAAGCTTCCTGCCGTCAGAAGATATATCATTCAGATAGACGGCATGGCTGCCATAAGTGAGTCGTTCGGAAAGACCTGTGGCAGGGTCGTACTTAACGAGATAGTTGCGGGAACGCACATCGGGAATACGGTCGTCGGGATGCAGCAGCCGTTTCAAAGGACCGCTGACCGTTTCCCCCTTATCATCGGGAGAGTAGATAAGATAATCTTCCGCGGGCGACCATGCAAAATATCCTTCGGGAACATCTTTCAGCAACACTTCCTCGCGCATGGTAACCGGGTCGAACACAACCAAATCATTCCGTTGCCTGCCGGTTACGGTATAATAAAGCTTATTGCTGCGGGGCATCCAGCGCATTTTCTCATCGGCAGCGGGCAGTATCACCCTGCCCGTCTTCAGTTCGGTCAACTCACAACGTGTCCTTGAACGCTTCAACGAATAGTTATCCGCATAGCAGGTAAGCAGATACTTGCCGTTCGGAGAAAGACTGACCGAACGCACGCGGCTTCCGAAAGCCGTATTGTGCAACGCGAAACGCCTTTTCAAATCGGGTGCAATCCGATAGTCGACATCGGTAAACTCCTTATCCTTCTCAAACTCGCACTTCAATGCGGGAACGGCCTTATCGGCAGCCGTCGACAACAATTTAACGACTATCTCATAATCCGCTTCCGGTTCCAGACGCAAGCCAAGTACCGAAGGGGAAACCTGCGACAAGCTATCTTCCGCAGTCGTCTTGGATTGTTTGGAAACGCCATTCACAAACACCTCGAAACGTGCGGGAGAATAAATATTCAGCTTTCCTTTCATAAAGCGTTCCGCACGCAGGTTGGTGGCAAACAGATAGAACAGATTATCCTTATCCGCTTTCTCCACACGTACATACCCTGCGGTATCCGCCGACATGCGTTCGTAAGGACGCCCGTCGAAGTCAAGGCTGATGTCGGTCTTCAGCAGGTCATCGACCGTGAATTTCTCTCCTGTAAAGTTGATGCTGTCACCTTGAATGGGAGTACGCACCGCAACGGCAGGACGTACATTGTATTCGGTCACTTTATCCTGCGCCCGGACTGCGAGCGCCGCAAACAGGGACAGTCCCGAAAGAATCAGAATCTTTTTCATTGAATTTGTTATTAACAGATTATCAAATCATTTCAAAGCCATTCCACAGATTACCGCCAGGAACAGGGGCTTCCACCTCTATCAGTTCCTTGGACACCGGATGTACAAAGCGCACAAAGCGCGCATGCAGACAGATGCTTCCGTCAGGGTTGGAACGGGGAGAGCCGTATTTCAAATCCCCTTTAATGGGACACCCCATCTTTGCCAACTGGCAGCGTATCTGGTGATGCCGCCCCGTTTTCAGGTCTATCTCCAATAAACAGTAGTTTTGTGACTTGGCTATGAGCCGATAATGCAAAATCGCTTTCTTGCTGTTCGGCACTTCCTTATCGTAGGCATAACTCTTGTTTTGCTTCTCATTACGTACCAAATAGTTCACCAGCTCGCCTTCTTGCTCCCGAGGCTGGTTCTTCACCACTGCCCAATAGGTTTTCTTCACCTCGCTGTTCTTGAACATCTCGTTCAGACGGGTAAGCGCCTTACTGGTTTTGGCAAAAATAACAAGACCGCTTACGGGGCGGTCCAGACGGTGCGTGACACCGATAAAGACATTGCCGGGCTTTTGGTATTTCTCCTTGAGATACAGCTTTACGGTCTCCGAAAGCGGCGTATCGCCCGTTTTGTCTCCCTGAACTATCTCGGAAGCGGTCTTGTTTACTATAATGATATGATTGTCCTCGTATACGACAGTCATCTATTCAGTGATTTGGATGTTACATATTCATACCACCGTCTACCTGAATTACCTGTCCTGATACATAAGAAGACATATCAGAAGCCAGGAAGGTAGCAATGTTGGCAACGTCTTCGGGTGTACCGCCGCGACGCAAAGGTATCTTCTTGCACCATTCGGCCTTTACTTCTTCGGACAGGGCATCTGTCATGGCCGTCATAATGAAGCCCGGAGCGATGGCGTTGGCACGGATGCCGCGAGAACCCAGTTCTTGTGCGATGGATTTCGCCAATGCAATCATACCGGCCTTGGAAGCAGAGTAGTTGGCCTGGCCTGCATTGCCGTGAACACCTACAACAGAAGCCATATTGATAATGCTGCCGGCTTTCTGGCGCATCATAATCGGAGTACAAGCGTGAATGAAGTTGAAAGCCGATTTCAGGTTCACGTTGATAACCATATCCCATTGCTGTTCGGTCATGCGCATCATCAAACCGTCACGGGTGATACCTGCGTTGTTTACCAGAATATCGATGCGACCGAAGTCTGCATGGATAGCCTCTACCACTTTAGCGGTATCTTCAAAGCTTGCCGCATTGGAAGCATACGCTTTGGCTTTTACGCCCAACGTTTCGATTTCTTTTGCCGTAGCTTCAGCATTTTCGTCAATCACCAAATCGGTGAATGCTATATTAGCTCCTTCTTGAGCGAACTTTAAAGCGATGGCCTTACCAATGCCGCGAGCGGCTCCGGTTACAATGGCTGTTTTTCCGTCTAATAATCCCATACTGTTTTTAAATTATTGATTAAATGTTTTTATGTTCTATGCAGTGCGCCAAACACAAGGTTCACAACGTATTTGTCGCGGGTCTCGTCATCCAGCTTTGCGCCGATATGGCCGCGGATATAGGGCACTTCAATCCCTTTTACACAATAATGCACCAGCTCGGCGGTCATGTCGATATCGTCTATTCTGAACACGCCTTTCTCCACTCCTTCGCGCAATACATCCTTAAACAGCAGTATCTCCTTGGCATCAAACCGCTTGCGCACTTTCTCTACCCGCCAAATGTCGCGAAAGAAATTGGCCCGAAGCGTGCCGTTGCGGAATACCACCTCTTTCACTGCGTCCAGACGTGTGTATATCATCTCAATCATCTTCTCGTCCGGCGATATGTTCTTCTCCGCCACACGCTTCATCATATCCGAAAGCATATCCAGTTCCGATTCGACAACAGCCATATAGATATCTTCCTTGCTCTTAAAATAGGTATAAAGCGTTCTCCTACCTTTTTTAGAAGCGAGGGCAATATCATTCATTGTGGTATTCTCAACACCCATTTTAGCAAACAACTGACGGGCTACATCCACTAATTTAGCTTTTGTCTTCGATACGGCCATAGACTAATTGCACATTGCTTAATAATTTGTGCAAAAGTAAGATATTTCCGCATATATCACAAACAAAAGCACATTTTATTAACAGTCAAGCCGATTGGCGAATAGAAATGTTTTATATTTTATCAGACTATTTATCAGTGCATTATGTATATTAGTGCATTTTTTATGAAAAATAATCCGGCTTTTATTTGCATATTCAAATAAAAGCCGTACCTTTGCACCCACAAAACATCGCGGAGTGGAGCAGTTGGTAGCTCGTTGGGCTCATAACCCAAAGGTCGTCTGTTCGAGTCAGGCCTCCGCAACTAAAAAAGATCGTCAATTCGGCGGTCTTTTTTCATTTTATCCCCTTCTCAAACACAAAATCACCCCAAGGAACGGGGATACCTATAAAAAATGAGAGGAGCTAAGAATCACTCTCCACTCCTCCCGACACGACAAACAACTAAAATTATTGCTATTTGATGCCGTCCAACGCCTTTTTAGCTGTGGCATTGGTGGGGTCGATAGCCAGAATTTTATTCCAATACTCTTTTGAGACCGGATAATTGCTCTTCAGCAGATAGTAGTATCCCAGATAGCTGTAACACTCAATCAGTGCAGAGTTATACCTCGGCTCATTCTTAGCCAGCAACATTTCCGCCACCTTTTCATAATAAGGTTTTGCCAGCCCCTCGGTAGTCTCCGGGTCCATGGCGGAATTGGTACGGGCGCGCCACATATCACCCAGATAGCTGTCGGGAGCTTGTCGGGCAACCAGCGCAAACACAGAGTCTGCAGCCTGCAATGCCGTTGCACGGTCGGCAGGCCGAACGGAGAGCGTATCCGAAGATGTGCCCTGGCCGTAATAGAGACGTCCGAGCTGGAACAGGGACTCAGCCGTCTTTTTATCTTGACTTAAAGCGTCATAATACTTTTGATAGGCGGTAATGGCCTGAGCATAGTCATTCTTCAATTCGTACGCATCGGCTATTTCGCGCCAGATATCGACCTGGTCGCTATCCTTCTCAAGCGCCTTGCCATATTCCGCAACGGCTTGGTCGTACTTCTTTAGAGCGCTCAGCAAAGCTCCGTAGTATCGGTAGTCCAAGTACGAATAGTCGGCATTGTCCGAAGCGTTAAAAAAAGCATTGGCAGCTTGCTCCGCTTCATCATAACGTTTCAAGTCGGTATAGTTGTACATGGCCAGACGGTTGAATGCCGCATGACGTCCGTTCTTTTGCAAACCTTTCCGAACCACTTCCAGTGATTTCTCAAAATCATGGTTCAGGAACAGGGCAAAAGCATATTTCAAGATATCGTCTTCCGTAGCAACGGGAGTATCTATGAACTTGGCATAGGTTTCTGCCGCCTTGCCGAAACGATTGGTGGCATAATACACCCCGGCAAGTTCTTTATCCGCTTCCAAATAGTCCGGAGCCAGTGATTTCAACTGTTGCAGTTTGTCGATAGCCTGCGAGGGACTGGCCGACTTATAGGCACGGGCATATTTCAGATAAGCTTCCTTGCAATCGGGATTAAAGTAAATGGCCTGTTCGTAAAGCTGGCAGGCACGTCCCACATCCTTTCCGGCAAGCGCAATGTCTCCTTCCAGTACGGACACGCTTGCATCCTTACTATCCGCCTTTTTGGCTGCTTTCAGATAGTTTTCCGCCTCTGCCGGCTTACCGGCATCCAGATAGGCACGGGCTACAGAGACAATCAGCGACACATTTTTCTTGTTTTTCCCTTTCAACAAATCTCCGGCCGTTTCGGACGCTTGTTCGGGATTCGTCTTTATCAGACTTTTTACTTTATCTACCCCGGCCTGCCATTCGGGTACAGGCGTTTGTGCGGCAAGCGTACCGGATAACAGCAGCGCTCCCATACAAAATAATAATTTACGTTTCATGTTAGCATTCATTTTAGTTATTCATCTTTGACGTTTACCACACGCACCGGTTGGGTGGCGGGTACCAATCCCGACTTCAATATAATCCGCTGTCCCCGGTCGGAAGCGAGGAAAGAAGCAAAACCCCACGGGAGTGCGCTCCGCGGATCATTCAATAGAACATAGATGCTGCGCGCCAGCGGATAATCGCCGTAAAACAGATATGCCTGGTAAGGCTTGTAACTGTCGGCCGGCGTAGCCTTGTCGGCAGCGCTGACAGACATTACCCGCACTTCCTTGCTGAAAGAAAGCCCCGTACTGTCGTTGCGGTCGCTCAGCCAGTTCACTCCGATTACACCCATGGCATCCGGCGTGCGCGCCACGTAGTCAATGACTTCCCTGTTTGTTTTCAGCGCCTTCACTTGGTTCGAAAGCGGTGCTCCTCCGGCTATGGAGTCCATAGCAAAACGTACGGTACTGGAATTCTTGTTATCGAATACCAGACGAATATCTCCCAAGCGGGACAACGGATAAATATCCTTCCACCGCCCGGCATCCCCGGTAAGAATACGGCGAAAATCCTTCACGCTAATCAAGGTATCCGGATTGCTCCGATTGGTGATTAATGCCAGTCCATCCGTCGCAATCTTTATCTCTTGCGGGAAAAACTTGCGGCTGTTGAAGGAGTTCATCTCCTCCGGAGTCAGCCTGCGGCTGGTTATTGCCAACCGCAAACTGTCCTTAAGCAAAAGATTGACGGCTTCCACTTCCGTCACGTAACGGGGCACAATTCCCGCCAGAGGGAACAAACCTTCGAACACGTCTATCTCTTCCTGCACAATCGGCCGGAAACTCTCGTCGGCGGCAATTGCTATGACGCCGGAAGTATAGGTATCCGTCAATCCGTCCTTGGGCTTTTGCCGGCAGGCAGAGGCCAGAACCAGCATTACTATCAAGCCCGAAAGCTGAAGTCGCTTCACCGTTTTCATAACACACAATTTATTGTAACCTAAAGACAATAGGAACCGTATATTTCACAGACACCGCCTTACCGTTCTGCTTGCCGGGTATCCATTTGGGCATCGACATAATTACGCGAAGAGCCTCTTTGTCACAGTAGGGATCCAGGGTCTTTACAACTTTGGCATCTCGTACGCTACCGTCACTGCCTACCACAAACTGGCAGATTACCCGTCCCTGCACACCGTTTTCCTGCGCAATCGTCGGATACTTCAAATGATCGGCAATGTATTTCATCAGCTCACCGGCACCACCGGGGAACGTCGGCATCTGCTCTACCATATCAAAAACCTTCTCCTCTTCCACGGGAGCTTGTGTCACTACCTGCTTCAAGTCGGCGATATCCTTGCCGTTGGCTTCGTCATTGCCTTTCACATCGGCAATGGAGATGGCGACTTTCGTCTCCGTCAATTCGGTCTGACTCTTGATTTCATCTTCATCTCTCACTTCTTCATCTTTCTTGATGACAGGAGCCGTGAACTTGATGGAACTCTTCAAAGCCGGCGGTGGCGGAGCAACAGGCTCTACACGTTTCATCTCTTCCTGTTTCACTTCGGGTTCTTCCAACTGCGACAGAGTGGTTACCTCGGTCATCACTTCCTTTTGCTTCGGAGTCGCCATCTTTATCAGGGTGGGAATACTGAAACCTATCAAGGCTATCACTATCACCAGTATCACGGCTATGTTGTGACGGCGTGGAGAATTCTCACGCATCTTATAGGCGCCGTACGCTTTATTCTTACCGTTGAATATAAGGTCACACCATTCCAAAGAACTTAAATCTACTTTAGCCATATTCTTCTGTTTTTAGGTGTTACTATTCGGCGATATTCTGCGACAGCTCGCCTTTGCTTTCGTAGTTCTTCATCAGGAACCGGTCGGCATCGGCAATGTCCGTTATCACATACTTGCCTATATTACATATCTGCATTTCATCGAGGGCATCAATCAGATTCTTGTACGAGGCTGCATCGGTAGCCTTGATGATAACCGTAGGCGTGTCTTTTCCGCTCTTTATCTCGGAAAGCTGTTTACGGAAATCATCCTCTGATATTTTAAGTTCCAGTTTCTGCTGTTTCAGCTTGTTCACCTCATTTACAGCAGTCCTATTACGTTTCAAGAGCATAGCCCGCAGACCGTCAGCCTGATAGGAAGTCTCCTTCAGTGAAGTATAGTCTTTATAGTCGGGCTCTCCTTCGTAGTAATACAATTTATCGGCATCTCCCAGTAACAGTGTGATTGCCTGCGACGCTTTCACTTTACTTTGCTGTTCTTCGGTGATGCTCTTGTCATTGCTCGGCATGCTTATCTCCATTGTCTGAGGTTTGCTCAGTGAAGTACACAGCATGAAGAAAGTAATCAGCAACATATTCATATCCACCATCGGCGTGAAATCCACCCGTACGGTCATTTTCTTTTGCTTGCTTTTTCCACCTTTCTTATTACCGTTTTCTTGTATTTCGGCCATAATATTTCCTTTCGTTAGTCTTCAGATGTGGTCTTTAGGGAAGTAATCAGGTTATACCGGTTCTCTCTAAGATCCTGAAGTGAGTTCATAACATTCTTGATTACGGAATAAGGAGTGTTGGCATCCGCCTTGATGGCAATACGCAAATCGGAATTCGTGGCACGGGCATTACGCACCCAGGCTTTGAACTGATTGTCGATACTGTCGGTAGGTATTCCCTCATTCTTTAACACAGCGTCCTGCCGGTCTTGCGGCAAATTGAGGAATTGCTTCATGCTCTTCATCGGCACGCCGAAAGTGGATGCCAGCATAAACTTTTTCGTTTCCTCGGGAGTAAAAGTCACCCCATATTCTTGCCCCATAGCTTCCAGCACATTGCGCAAGTCGGACTGCTTGTCCAGGCTCATAAATACTTTTCCGTTCGGATCGACCAATATTTGGAGAACATTCGTTTCCGGTATCTTAATCTCGGAAACGGATGCCGGAGTGGTTACCTGTACCGGCTCTTTCTTCACAAACGTAGAAGTCAGCATGAAGAAAGTAAGCAACAATACGGTTACGTCACTCATGGCCGTCATGTCGATGAACGTACTTTTCTTTTTTATTTTTGCTCTACCCATAATTTTCAAATTAGAAATTGAGAATTAATAATTGAGAAATCTCACATCCCAATTTATTTATGCGTAGCGGCAAAAGTCTGCACAATAGAGAAGCCAACCTCATCAAGGCTGTAAGTCAACTTATCAATCTTATTGGTATAATAGTTATAAGAGATAACCGCCAAAGCACCGGTCAAGATACCGAAAGCTGTATTAATCAACGCCTCGGAAATACCTTGTGACAATGCCATAGAGTCTGCACTGCCTCCGGCAGCCAAAGCGGCAAACGAACGGATCATACCGATAACCGTACCCAGCAATCCCATCAATGTACCCAAAGTGGTGATAGTACCGATAATCGGCAGGTTTTGTTCCATCATCGGCAACTCCAATGCGGTAGCTTCTTCCAGCTCTTTCTGGATGGCAAGCAATTTTTGGTCTTTAGCCATCTCCGTGTCATTCTCCATTTCGGCATACTTCTTTAAAGTAGCGTTTACTACATTGGCTACGGAACCACGTTGCGTATCGCAGATTTCCTGAGCCTTTTTCATATCACCAGCCGCCAAAGCAGCTTTAATATTAGCAACAAACTTCACCAGAGAGCCTTTACCGAAGGCGGCGCGAATAGCAATGTAGCGTTCGATACTCAAAGCAATAACGGTAAGCAAGAGAGTTTGAATCACCGGAACAATAAAGCCACCTTTATATATAGTGCCCAGGAAGTTTCCGGGTAACGGGTGGTTGTTCGGGTCATTGTTCATGAAGTTGGAAGGATTTCCAAGAACAAAATTAAAAATAAGCACGGCAATGATAAAGCAAATTACGATTACCCAACCGGCGGACTTGATGCCTTTAAAAGAGGCTGCTTTTTTTTGAGTTGTTTCCATGATTAAAAGTTTAATTGTTGGTATTAAAATTGATTTTGAGAATAAAGCGTAGGGGTATAACTTCCCTCTTACGGACCAATAGGGCGTAATTCATCCTTGCAACCTCAGTCAGCACATATGCGCACACAGGTCACCTACTCTTACTTCCCTTCACAAGTGAAAAAGGAAGAAAAAGGGGGAAATTAGAAAGGGAAGTCAGTGGCTAAATCAAAATCCGCCGAAGCGTGTAGATGTAGTAATCACTACCCGTCACAGCATAGTACGGGTCTTTGTCCGAAAAGTATTGTTTGCTCCGACCATGTACGAGTAAGTTCTCATGGTTGGACAATATCAGGAATATGTTTCTAAGGAATATATTATCTTCTATCACTCTGCGTATACGCTGCTGGTGAGAAGAGTAAATTTCAGAAATAGGCTTGGTACCCAACTCAACATCTGTTGTCCATGAATAGCTGATATCCGCAAATCTTGAGTTTTCCTGTTTAATTTTTTTAGATGAGGTCGATGAACATGAAGACAACGTAGCAGAAGTTTTACATGCTTCAGCAGACTTTACACCGATTTGGGCAAAGTCAACAGCTTTTCCACTAATACTGCAAGTGAGTATCAGTAGCATGCTAATCCAAAATGTCTTTACAGTTGTTTTCATGTCGTTCAATAAATCTACATAATAAACATAAACTGATTGCATTTAGTTTCACCAAATAGCTGCTTTCTTTTGTCAACCAATAAAAATGTTCATTGATTAAAGGTTTTATCATACCTTTTAATATGAAGTAAAGGTACAAAAAAAGAATGAAACAGAGATATAAAACAATGGGATAATTACCTGGTTTTAAAGACTTTTAATCATTGTAATATTCCCTTCATCAAAGGAATAGAATGAGGTAAAGGAAAGTTCCCAAAGGGACAAAAACAATAAAGCCCCCGTATCCTTCTATCGATACGGGGGCTTCTCTAAAAAAAACGGCGACTACCTACTCTCCCACTGTTACGCAGTACCATCGGCGTGACTGAGCTTAACTTCTCTGTTCGGAATGGGAAGAGGTGGAACC
>NZ_FQWK01000011.1 GCF_900129655.1 Bacteroides clarus YIT 12056 | reverse complement strand
GTTATCATTTTTACATCCGTAAGAACGGTGATATAAAGACGCTCCGGCCTTTGGAACGTCCCGGTGCGCATGCCAGAGGCTACAACGCCCACAGCATCGGCATCTGCTACGAGGGCGGGCTCAATCATTACGGAATGCCCGAAGACACCCGTACCGAATGGCAACGTCATTCGCTCCGCGTACTCGTAAGGACTTTACTGCTGGACTACTCCGATGCCCGGGTGGCCGGACACCGCGACTTGAGCCCCGACCTGAACGGCAACGGCGAAGTGGAACCCATGGAGTGGACGAAGCAATGCCCGTGCTTTGAGGTGAAAAAGGAGAAATGGTGAAAAAAGAAAACATAAAAAAAGAAAGCGCTATCAAAGTAAATGATAACGCTTTCTCGCTATAAGACAACCGGCAGAATAATTACCATGCCCAATCGTCCAAATTCATATCGCTTTCTACCGTGTTTTCCAAATCATCCGGCAGATTACAGAAGAAATCTATTCCTGTTTTCTCTTCCAAATCGTCGATGCTGACAGCACGGGCTTTCACTTCGTCCGCAGTAGGAGCCTTACTGTATTCCTTATGTTCCGCCAAGAAACCGATGGCATGATATACACCGTCCGTTTCGGATAAAACAGCCATAAAGTAATATTTCGGACAAGCCAGTCCATGTATGGTAAAACCATTTTCGTCGGTAGTAGGTATTATTTGATCACCGCCTTTCTTCGTACCTGTATAATTTACAAGAAGCTCGTTCAACGCGCCGCCTTTGACCACATACAATTTACTGTAAGTAGTGGTGACACCCCTCTCGGCTCCGCCCCATTTGCGTACTTGCTCCTCGAACTCAGCCCAATAAGGACTATTGAAAGAGTGTATCATCGGCGACATATTACTGAAATAGAATGTCTGGTCGTTGGCTTCCTGAGTGAAAAGACGGTCGGCAGAACCGCAGATATGCCCGCGGTCAAAGCCGTCGCTCTTGTGGTGCGCATCGGTAACCTGCATCGCTTCGGGAAGAAGAGGGTCGACGATAAACTTATCCTTACGTCCCACACCGTCACCGGCAACACGTGTTGTCGCATCAAAAGAGAATGCCACCCATGAGGAATGTTTCTTCGTGTCGTCCCACTCCAAAGCGTAGTTCAGCATCTCCGTACCGTTCACTTTCAGCGAATGCGCTACAAAAACATTGGCTTCGTTCAGGCGGGGAATCTCAAGATTGAGCGAATAGCCGCTTTCGTCCTTTACGTTGGCATTGGCATTAGGTCTTACATCCTGCTCTACCGCATACTCTATCGTAACGTTGTTACCGTCGATACCGCATATACGGAACTTAACGTATTGGTCTGCCGCCAACGTCGCGGTACGCGCCCAGTAAGCGGCACCGTCTATCACGGGAACTTCCGTCTGCCAGGCATCATCAGCCGGACGTGTTTTCATTTCGTCCAGACGGGTGGAAGAACTTTTCACAAAAGTGTATTGTTTGCCGTAGAATGCCTTGTCCTGAATATAGAACGGAGTCTGAAAACCTTCCGGTTCGAATACCGTAAATCCGCTCTGAGGATTCTCATAACCTTTCAGTACAAGCGTAGCGGCACCTTCCTGCGTTGTTTCAATATAACCGTTATAGGGGGCGTCGGAGCTTTCGCATGCAACCATTCCCAGCATCAACAGCCACAACCCTAAGATATTGCTAAGTTTTTTCATTGTTCTTTTTTTACTTTATTGGATGTTGTTGTTTGATAAACGGCGCTTTAGCGGGGTAAAACCCCGCCCAAACGCATTATTTACCTATTCGGCCGGAGTTTCGGCATCACCGCCTTCTTCTCCTTCGCTTTCTCCTTCTACCTTTTCACGAACTACCACATTCTTTACTTCCCAAGTAGGCGCAACCTCATTGGTGCTGGCATATTTGAAAGCGATGGTAACTTGCTGTCCGTTGTAAGCGCTCAGGTCTATTTTGTTGCTTACGAATGTCCAATCGGTAGCATCCGACCAGTTCTCGACTGTCAAAGCCGTCCATGTGGCGGTCTTCACATCACCCGAATAGTCTACGGATACCATCACGTTCAGATGGTCGGCCGGATTCTCGGCACGGAAACGACAGGCGTGCTCAAACAACAGTTCAGGCTCTTTCGACTTCTTAAAGTTCATAACAGGCGATACAAGCCAACTCTCCGCCTGATGATTACCGGTAGCTTTGATGTAAGCGGACGCTTTCATATAACCGTATGAGTCTTGTTTCCATACCCAGCTCACTCCATCCATAAATACGTCCTGAATAGTGAAACTGCCCAAGTCTTTCTTGAATGTTTCGTTTACGTACATGCTTGCCTCGGCACTGATGCCTTCGGCATCTTGCGTAAAGGTAGTAGTAACCAGCCTGCTGGAAGTCGTTTCTATCCAATTTTCTCCCAAAGTATACTCTGCAACCACAGGCGTATTCGCCTTCTCATTGTAAATTACCGCAACTACCGATTCTGCCGCCGCATACGGATATTTCTGCTTCAAGTAAGCAGGCAGTACCGTTTCAGGCTCTTCAATCATATCCGTACCCAATGATTCGTAAACGCCCGGCTCTACTACGGCTACCTTGGCTTCTTCAGTCGTATATTCTTTCCATGCATTGTTATCGCCGTCGTACACATACAAAGCGGAAGTGGTAGGAGAAACGGAAGAAGCACGGGTAGAGGCAAGAGAACGAAGACCTGCAACGGCAGCAGCTTCTTTTATAGAAACCAACATTACCTGAATATATCCGCCTTTATTTGCCCCTAACAAATAACCATTCATGACAACTTTCTTCCCATTCAGGCTTGCCGCAACATCGGAATCATCAACATAAGATAACGAGAGGTCTTTTTCAACCCCTTCCACTGCCAGATTGTAATAATTATATCCCTTTTCACTATCTTCAATTGTCAACGTACCTTCAACAGAAACATAGGCAAAGCGCGGCGCGGCAGCATAAGCATTCAACTCTGCGGCACTCAGCACTTGCGGAACCATATCGTTCGGAATGGTACTGCCTTCAGATATACTTGTTACCGCAAGTCCGGTACTCGTAAATTGAATCAGACCATTTCTGGCTTCCGTTGTACCAACCACTTGTACCATGTCTCCCACTTTCTCGTCAGGCAAGGCATTCTTGTATACCAAAATATCACCTGTTCCATCCGTCATTACAAACCCTTTCGTATGAACGGCGGTAACCAGTCCTTTCACTGTGTAATTCCCTATCGGAGAGTATGCTATCAGCCCTATCGGAGTAACTTGATTATCTGTGTTTTTCACAACAATCGAAGTAGCGAATGTATTGATATATTTAGCTGAACTGCCACTGACTCCAGCAAGATAACCGGTTACGACAACTGTTTGATTAATCCAGGAATCATCTACCAACAACGCATCGGTAATAGAGCCTTGAACTGAATTGCCACCATCTAAAACAATATTTATATTATTTGAGTTTTTCGTTAAAGTTCCCTCATAAGTGACGTATTGTATAGCAGGAACAGCAGCATTTGCATAAGTCACCAAATCAGCAGTCTCCATTGTTTGCGGAGCAGGATACGTAAATGCTTCCTTGCGTTCAAGAACTTTGAAAACAGATTTCGAACTAAAGCGGTTCATGCCCTGCTTTGCCAGCTCTACCTTACCAGATACTTCTACCACATCGCCAACGGAACACGTTACAAGCTTTCCTTGATAAACACGAATAAGCCCCGTTTCATCCTTAAGTATAAAGCTTTTAGCATTAACCGCCACTACTTCACCCTTAGAAGTATATTCTCCTTCTGATGTAAGTTTTAACAAATCAGCAACACTTGTGTAAGAGGGCGCAGGTTCATCACCGCCATCACCCCCACCGCCGATACTGGGCTCTGTTTGAGAATAAGCATAATTCACGACTTTCATATCTCCTGCCGCCGGATTATTGACAGCAGCTTTCAGCAAACCCGGAATCTTAGATACAGTGGAAGGAGAAAGGAAAGAAGCTTTCACTTTATCGCCCCATACTGTTTTATAGTCATCTTCCGTCAAGTCATAGGCAGACAGGTTCTTAAAATCACCCATATACTCGGACGGGCTGAAAAGTTTGTAAGTAACCACAAACCGCGAGCCTTCGTCTGCATTGGGATATTTGGATTTCAGATAGGCCGGAAGATAATCCTCAGCGGGCGCTTCTTCCGTAAAATAATGGTTAGTACCGACTTCCGCCAATGCCTCTACATACGTCTTTCCTTCGGGGTCTTTGGAAAGTGCCAGCTCTTGGTTGGCGCTCAATTTGGAGATAGTACCGTAATCGGCTGTTTCCAACGTCATGGCGATGTCCTTCACATCCGTGATATCGGGTTTGATGTTGAACTGGTCATCGTAATGGTCGTCACAAGCTGCTAACAGAGCCAGCAACGCTATTGAAACGAATATTTTCTTCTTCATATTGTGAATGTCTTTGTTTTCGGTTTAGAAATTAACTTTCAATCTTATGCTATATGTACGTCCAAAAGAATAGAATACATATACGTTATCGGCCGTAGCCGCCGTACTTGCGCCACTGGGGTTCCAAGCCTTGGAAATATACTGGTAGTTCAACAGATTGTTTACATTACCGGACAGAATCGCATTCAGCTTACCGAACTTGAAGCGGTACGAAGCGTTCATATCCAACTGACTGGCAGCAGGAATCTTCCACGGTTCCGCTACCGCAGTTTCTTTACCAACCGTCAGGATTGTACCGTCTACGGCATAGTAAGAATAGTTACGTCCGTAGTAAGTCCAGTCGGCACCTACACGCAGGTCTTTGGTAATGTTTACATTGGCGCCTACGGCTGCCGTAGTCTGCGCCGAACCGCCTACACGGATACCATTCATCTTGATGTGCGCCTTGGCATGATCCTCGGCTCCCGGAGTGGTAACTTTTCCGGCTTGCGTCATGGCATTGCCCAACTCGTCGTATACGTATCCCGTAGCATCGCTATCCCACTTCCAATCGCCTAAAGAAACCATACCGGTAAGTTCCAGCCACCGGAAAGGTCTGATTTTAATATCCAACTCAGCGCCTTTATGCAAAGCGGCAAGGCCGGACATATTGATATTGCCATTCTGCTGATTATCCAGCGTCACACTCTTTGTCATGGTTTTGTCCATCCAACGAGTGTAATAGAGATTCAGATTAGCTGTCAGCCACGTGTTACGGAAACCATAACCCAACTCTGCCGAGAATACTTTTTCATTCACGGCTTCCTTGTTCAGGATATTACTCTTGTCCGATGTCATAAATGCGCCGTATGAGTACTTGGGAGCACGACTGATATAACCTACATTGGCAAACACATTGTGGTTGTCCGTAATGTTGTAATTGGCGCCACCTTTAGCGGTGAAGCCCAAGAAGTTTACCGTTTTGGACTTGGCGTGTTCCTTATCGTAGTAAAAACGGTCGTAACGCCAGTAACCGGTGTTTGAAAGCGACCCTGCGACGAAAGCAGCCAAACGGTCTTTATTGTATTCCAATTGGAAGAAGCCGCCTTCCTGCATTACAAATCCGTCATAATCGCGGAAAACCACGTCACCGACACCTAATTTCTGATAGCGCCAATTAGGGTCGGCCGCGTGAATATTGTTCTTGACATCTACGTTGCCACGCTCAGAATCAAGATAATATGTACCACCAAAAAGGTCTGAAATCTCGTTACGGTGTACACCTTTATAAAAACGATAGTCTATGCCGCCATAGAAGTCCAAATATTGTCCTATCTTAGTGGTGTAAGTAGAGAGTAGTCCATACCAGTCGTGACTGTTATTGGAACGTGCGGCAATCAATGCGGAACCGTATTCGCTCGTACGGTTAATCTCTTCGATGGCAGCATAGTCGAATGTTCCGTCACTGCGGCGGAAAGTATCGTACAACGTACCTTTATAAGCTCCTCTCCATGAAGTGTATGAATAAGGGGAGAACTCTGTATTTCCTTGGCCGGAGAAACCGGAACCGCGACCCAATGACACGTAAAGCGAAGTACTGAGCGAAGATTTGGAGTTAATCTGCCATTGGTGATTTAAACTGATGAGTGGCTTGTGATAAGAGTTGCGATAAGAGTTATATGACTCACCGTTAGAACGATAACCGAAGGTAGGATTATATTTATGGTCTTTCACACCATAAACAGTCTCTACCATTTTCCAGTCGGCAATAGTCAAACCGCCGTAAGAGGAATTACGTTGGTCATGCCACTGCGGAGCACCGAATGCGGTAAGCGTAAGTTGATGCTCTTCATTGATGCGTTTGGAAATGCTGGCAAACCAGTTGTAACCTTCGAACGCCGTACCCTGGATATAACCGTTACCCCAGTTCTTACCCCCCATAAGGGTGAATGCCCAACCGTTCTTGGTTATTCCGGAAGAAACCGAAAATAGGATTTTATTCATTCCGTCATTTCCCATTCCGTAAGAAAGAAAGCCGCCTTTCTTTGCATCCAAATTGCGGGTTACGATATTAATGGTACCGCCCACAGAAGGAGCCGACACTTTACTTGCACCCAAACCGCGCTGCGTCTGTATGCTGCGGGCTACGTCACTAAGTCCCGCCCAGTTAGACCAGTAAACGCCGCCCCACTCCATATCGTTCATAGGTACGCCATTTACCATCATAGCGATGTTACTATTATCAAAACCGCGCATATAAATTTCGGAATCTCCAAAACCACCGCCTTGCTTGTTGGCATGCACGCCCGGAGTGGATTTCAATAATTCCGGAAACTCCTGAGTTCCCAATTTCTCTTCAATAAATACCGGATCTACCGTGGATAAAGCGACCGGTGTTTTACGCGCTACCGCTACGGATGAAGTAATCACCACATCTTTCAGCATCACAGCATCGGGTTTCATTTGGATAATACCCAAATTTACAGAAGCGCCCTTCTGCGTAACTTTCTTCTTCAGGTCTTTATAACCCATGTATTTAAACAATAATGTAGCATTCGAAGCAACGCCTTGCTTGAAATAACCGTCAATGTCGGTCACCGACCCCTGAGTAGTGCCCTCTACCATAACGGCAGCACCGACCAAAGGCTCGCCTGTTTCAGCATCGACAAGCTGACCTCTTACTGTAGTTTGAGACCATGCAACGGCACTACAAGCCGACAGCACAGCCACCAACAGGAATTGAATTAGATGTTTTCTCATAATTCCGCTTTTAGTTAATAGATAGTGTTAATTAATATTTAAAAACATTCATGAATCGCAAATATAATATTATTTAGCTATATATACATTACTATTATGCTACATTTTTTAAGGCTGCTAAACTTTTTTGAAAACATCTTAAATAAAAAAGCTCCGCAAGTTTCCCGCGGAGCTTTCTTTTTGTCACAAATGTGACGTATATGCTTTCAGATTAAAATCTAATATCAATCATTCATTAATTTTCTATATCGCACGCGAGTAGGCTCTTCTCTGCCCAAACGTTTCAATTTGTTTTCTTCATACTCCGAATAAGAGCCTTCGAAGAAGAACACATTGGAGTCGCCTTCAAACGCGAGGATGTGCGTACAGATACGGTCGAGGAACCAACGGTCGTGGCTGATGACCACAGCGCATCCGGCAAAGTCCTCAAGACCCTCTTCGAGAGCGCGCAGCGTATTGACGTCGATATCATTGGTAGGCTCGTCGAGGAGCAGCACATTGCCTTCTTCCTTGAGGCAGAGAGCCAGGTGAAGACGGTTGCGCTCACCACCGGAGAGCACGCCGCAAAGCTTTTCCTGGTCGGCTCCGGAGAAGTTGAAGCGCGACAGGTAGGCACGCGCGTTGATGTCGCGTCCGCCCATACGGATGAGGTCGTTACCGCCGGAGATTACCTGATAGACGCTCTTGTTGGGGTCGATGTCCTTATGCTGCTGGTCTACGTAGGCCACTTTTACGGTCTCTCCTACTTCGAATTCGCCGCTGTCGGGAGTCTCCAAGCCCATGATAAGGCGGAAGAGAGTGGTTTTACCCGCACCGTTGGGGCCGATGATACCCACGATACCGTTAGGCGGCAGCATGAAGTTGAGGTCGTCGAACAGGAGCTTGTCGCCAAACGCTTTTGCCACGTGCTTGGCTTCGATAACCTTGTTGCCCAGACGGGGACCGTTGGGGATGAAGATTTCGAGTTTTTCCTCTTTCTCCTTCACATCCTCGTTCAGCAGTTTGTCGTAGGAGTTCAAACGGGCTTTTCCCTTTGCCTGACGGGCTTTGGGAGCCATACGCACCCATTCCAGCTCGCGTTCCAGCGTCTTGCGGCGTTTGCTGGCGGTCTTTTCTTCCTGCTCCATACGCTTGGTCTTCTGGTCGAGCCAGCTGGAGTAGTTGCCCTTCCAGGGGATGCCTTCGCCACGGTCGAGCTCGAGAATCCAGCCTGCCACATGGTCGAGGAAGTAACGGTCGTGGGTAACGGCGATTACCGTACCTTCGTACTGCTGCAAGTGCTGTTCCAGCCAGTCGATGGATTCGGCGTCGAGGTGGTTGGTAGGCTCGTCGAGGAGCAATACGTCGGGCTTCTGGAGCAACAGGCGACAGAGTGCCACACGACGGCGTTCACCACCGGAAAGATGCTCTACCGACTGGTCTTCGGGCGGACAGCGGAGTGCATCCATGGCGCGCTCCAGCTTGCTGTCGAGGTTCCATGCATCGGTAGCGTCGATGATGTCCTGCAACTCTGCCTGACGGGTGAAGAGCTTGTCCATCTTGTCCTGGTCTTCGTAGTATTCGGGCAGGCCGAACTTCTGATTGATTTCCTCGTACTCCGCCAATGCGTCCACAATGGGCTGTACGCCTTCCATTACCACTTCTTTTACTGTCTTTGTGGGATCGAGGTAAGGCTCCTGCGCCAAGTATCCCACCGAATATCCGGGCGAGAACACCACTTCGCCCTGATAGGATTTATCCAAGCCGGCGATAATCTTCAGCAAGGTCGATTTACCCGAACCGTTCAGACCGATGATACCGATTTTCGCTCCATAGAAGAACGAGAGGTAGATGTTCTTCAACACCTGCTTGTTGTTCTGCTGAATGGTCTTGTTCAGCCCTACCATAGAAAAGATAATTTTCTTATCGTCTACTGTTGCCATGTAATTTAAGTATAAAGTATGAAATATAAAATATAATGTCCGAGATGTGATATAAGACTCTTACACACGAAATTCCGGTACAAAGATAAGAAAAAAAGCGAAAATCTTTTGCAACTTCCAAAAAAGTCTCTATCTTTGCACCCGCTTAACAGCAATAAAGGATTGATTCGCTAGCTCAGCAGGTAGAGCACAACACTTTTAATGTTGGGGTCTTGGGTTCGAGCCCCAAGCGGATCACTGAAACGCTGGACAGAAATGGACAGTAAATGTACAACTCCTACAACATCAAGGTATTGTAGGAGTTTTTCTTTGTATAATGTCTGTGACCTAAGACACGAAAAGGTCACAAAAAGACACACTTTCGTGACCAATTCGTGACCTGTCCACCCTCTAAGATTTTAGGTCACGGAATGTCCAAAATTGGCGGTTTGTTGTCTTGATTTGTCCGTACTGCAAATATCTCATTTTCAGTTTATCAATTTAAGTTTGTAACTAAAAAAAGAGATTATGAGAAGTACTTTTAAGCTACTCTATTTCGTCAAACGAAATGCAGTAAAGAAGAATGGTAACGCACCGATTATCGCACGTATCACTATTGACCAAGTTGTAGCCCAGTTTAACACCAAGCTGGAAATAAATCCGGCTCACTGGAGCGTGAAATTAGGCAAGGCTTCCGGCAGAACCGCAGAAGCCGTACACATCAATTCCATGCTGGAAAGTATTCGCAGCACAGTTCATCAACATTACCATGCGTTAATGGCGCAAGACGGATATGTAACCGCAGAACTGGTAAAGAACGCTTTTTTAGGCAAGATAGCAAGAGAACGGACTTTGATAGAGTTCTTCAAACAGCACAACGAGCAGTATTTACAAAAGGTCAAAATGAATACCACAGACAAAACCTATTCACGTTATGAACTGACAAAGAAACGGCTTATCGAGTTTATGAAGTTCAAGTACTCCGTTTCCGACATGCTCATAAAAGATATAAATGTGGTATTCATTGAAGATTTCCTGCTGTATATCAAGAACAACTACGGATGTAGCCATAATACGGCTATGAAGTTCGTACAACGCTTTCGCACAGTGGTAAACTTTGCCAAGAATACGGGTTTGGTGACTGCCGACCCTTTCGGGTCTTATCGGGTAAAATTTGAACGTACCGATAGGGATTATCTGACTATGGAAGAAATTACCGCTATTTACAATCACAAGTTCTGCACCAAGCGACTGGAACAAGTACGTGATTTGTTCATTTTTAGCTGCTATACGGCACTTTCCTACATTGATGTATGCGAGTTAAGGCAGGAGGACATTCGTACCGGATTTGACGGTAATTTGTGGATTATACGGAAAAGACACAAAACAAATGTTACATCTACCGTCCGATTGCTGGATATACCAAAAGCCATATTGGAAAAGTACAAAGATAAATTGCCAAACGGTAAGATTTTACCAGTTATCAGCAATCAGAAAATGAATGATTACCTAAAAGAAATCGCAGCCATTTGCGGAATTGAAAAGAACTTGACCTATCATGTCGCAAGGCATTCTTGTGCGACTTCGGTGCTGCTTTCCAATGGTGTTCCCATTGAAACGGTATCTAAGATTTTGGGACATACCAATATCAGAACCACTCAAATTTATGCGAGGATTACCGATTTGAAGGTCAGTAACGATATGGAAATGTTAGCTCAAAAGTTGGACGCTACACACCGGACTGCCAGCCGATGAAATCATGTTATCGTCAGATAACAGCAAGGTGTGTTCTATGGCACATAGAACCGTTTTCCGTGCCACAAAACACCTTGGGCAAATTCACTCCGAAGTCGTGTTGCCAGTAAAAGAAAAACATTCCCTAACTAAAGATTTTTCGCTCGTCGGGACGGGTGGTCCCGCCCCTTGCCGCTGGGCGCTCCCCGACCGATGAGTTTATTTTGCAATCCTGCAATCTTGTTTTATTGAAGTATTGATAGCTTGATTGATTGAAAGCAAGATTTCAATATGGCAAGATTGAATGAAAACAATAAGCCATTCAATATTAATTGAAATACTGAATAGTTTATTTATTGCAAGAACATAATTACTTGCGAAAAGAAAAAAATATTATTTGCTATCATCTTCGTCCATACGCTTAATCAGACAATCTTGCAAACGGGTAAGATATGCCGTTCGGTCTTTCTTCCGTTCTTTCATGGCAATATAAGCAGCATAATAATCCCCTAATTCCACTTGAAACACTGTGCCGAGAAAGTTCATTATTTCTTTAATTTCCACATTTCCATTGTTAATGTCCCCCGAAGAAACAAGAGAATAACCCAATTCTATAAGAAAAACTTTTTTACCCGTAAAACGAAAAGGATATTTCGTGCCTTTTTGCAGGTTATCTTCTACAAGATTATCGGTTTCCAGTTTAACTAACCTCTTATTTAAATAAATACGTAACATCTCATTGGCTATAATTTTTGCGACCTTGTAATCATATCCAGTTGAGAAATTTGGGTCTTTGTCAAGTTGTGCGCTATCCGTACATAATCTTAAATCAGCTTTTCCACGAACAAAATAGTATTCATCATATACGGTTGAATGTGAACGATAATACTGATAAAAATCTAAATTCCTATTGAAGAAATAGGTCAGATTGTCCAGTTCCTTATTAAGATAGCTTTTAACGGCTTCATTACTACCATTAGGACATTGCGTTTCTATACGGTATATTTTATGAAAATACAACAACCGCCCAAGTATTTCCGGTTTTTGTGCCTTAAAAAATAATATTTCATCCTCCTTAGTTGAAAAAACATAATTTTGTAGTTCTTCTCTTAGGTCATTAAGGATAACCCGTAAACGGTGCGCCATCGAAAGAGAAATTGAAATAATATCATAACCATAGAAGTCTATTTCATCAATCTCTGAATCAATATCCAATAATATCTGCCTTATCCTTTCTTTCATTTACAACCTTCTTATTTAGCAAATAAAATGAGCACTGATGAATAAAAACAATGCTCATTTAGTTATAAAATGTACTATTAAAATTTTATTTTTTAAGCAGATACTACTTTTAAACCTATAATAGAAGCTATTAATGTAAATATAAAAAACAATCTTCCAAAACTTACAGGTTCCTTAAAGAAGATAATACCCATTAACACTGTCCCAACTGCACCTATCCCAGTCCAAACGGCATAGGCTGTACCTATTGGTAATGTTTTGAGAACTTTAGTTATAATAAATAGGCTTAATGCAATAGCACTAACAGTTCCTAAACACCATAACCCTTTCTCCAATCCCATACTCTTGCTTACTTTTCCCAAGCAAAACGTAAAAGCGAGTTCAATGCACCCCGATAAAACTAAAAGCAACCAATTCATCGTTTTTATTTTTTTGAGCGCAAAGTTCGCTATTTGCAGGTTATTTCTTTTTTACATGTTTTAAAAAAGCGTTTTACATTTGATAAATTATTCACTTTATTTGGGCTCGAATACGGCTCAAATTAACTTGGGAAATACCTAAATAAGATGCTACTATACCTAATTGAACACGTTGTGTTATACTGGGATATTCGTTTATAAGTTCTTGATACCTTTCTAAAGATGTCTTAAATTGTCGGGCTATAAACAACTTCTCTGATTTTATGCAAGCATATTCTGCATATTTACGTCCCCAGTTCGCAATATGTATATCAGTGTAGTACAAAGATTGTAATTGTTCTAAGTCAATTTCATATAAAACACAATCTTCTAATAGCTCTACATTAGTGTATTCTCCTAAACCCGCAAAAAGAGTCTGCAACGGAAATATTAAATCACCTTCTTGACCAAGCCAAAATGTAATATCCTTATCATCTTTATGGGTATATGCCCTTACTATTCCTTTTTTTACAAAATAAGATTTAGTTCCTTTTCTGTTTTCTAAAAACAAATGAAAATGTTTAGGATACTCAACCTCTGACACCAAACGAATTAAGGTGTTAAGAGATACTTGTGGTAGTTCATAAATACTGTTTATTATATCATTGATACTCATATTGGATGTTCTAACATATTTAAACTAACAAATATACAAATGCAAAATAATAAAAAGGCATTGTCTTAGACAAGCAAAAGTATCCTCTTTTTCTTTTAGTCTTAAATTTTTAGTGCAAGGTGCAAGTATATATCTATATATATAGCTTGCACCTTGCACTAACCTTAGAATGTTTATTTTCAACGATTTGCATAGTCCAAAAATAATGCGTACATTTGAACCCAAGATGTTGGCAGACAGACACCGGACAACAGCAGACAGTTTTTAAGGACTAAAGCGTGACGGATGTAAAGCCTAAATTTCTGAAAGTACTGATATTGAGGAAGAAATAACGTTTGGTTCAAGACCCAGGCGGATCACCAGAAAACAAAGCCGAAATCGGCAAAAAGAGACAAGTCCTGTAATACATTGATATTACAGGACTTTTTCTTTTATCTCCGACTATATCGCAGGTGTCATTACCAACCTGCCTGATACGGGCACTCTGTTTAGTGGGTTTTCCCGTAACAAGGGGATTCTATTCGGCATTGGCAACCTGTTTTGCCCAATCTCCGGCCTGCTTTGCGCTTCCATTACACAGCCGGCCAGCCTGCCATTCAATTTTAGGATATAGCTTCCTGAGTTGCTTTACGCTGCCTGTAATAGAACTGCCGCCGGAAGTGGCAAACGGAATGATTGTCTTACCGGAGAAATCATATTTCTCAAGAAATGTATTGACCGGACGCGGACACAAGTCCCACCATATCGGATAGCCGAGGAATACCACATCGTAATCTTGCAGATTGAGCGTTTCTCCGCCCAACGCGGGGCGTGAGGTTTCATCCGCCATTTCCACAGAACTGCGGCTTGCCTTATTATTCCAATTAAGGTCTGCCGAGGTGTAGGCCGCAGCCGGAGTAATCCGGTACAGCTTACCGCTAACAGCTTGGGCAATGGCATCGGCGACTCTCTCCGTAGTTCCGGTACAGGAGAAATAGGCCACGAGGATTTTCTTATCGGATTGCGTATCGGCATCCGTTGTCTGTTTTTGCGCTTTCGATGAGCAGCTGAAAGTTAGTAAACTCATAATTATCAATATAATTTGTTTCATTTTATTCTGATTTTGAATGTTTCCGATTACTTGCCATGATGGACAGCCTAAGCATCTTATTATACCCATCATACATTATTTAATATATGTTCGCCGGGAAGCCCGGCCGAGATTATCGCTTATCCGATTCGAGCTTGTCATACTCTTCGTCCGTCACCGGTTCGAGCCATTCATTGGAAGTATTTTCACCGGGAACCTCGAAAGCCAAATGAGCGAACCAACCGTCGGCAGCAGCTCCATGCCAATGTTTGACGTTTGCCGGGATATGGATAACCGTACCCGGCAGAATTTCCACAGCAGGCTTACCCTCTTCCTGATACCAGCCGCGTCCGGCTACACCGATCAACATTTGTCCGCCACCACTTGTTGCACGGTGGATATGCCAGTTGTTACGGCAGCGAGGCTCGAACGTGACATTGGAAACGCCCACCTGCTCGCGCGAAACGGGGGCGAGATAACTGTTACCGATGAAATACTTTGCGTATGCCGTATTCGGCTCGCCGATAGGAAAAATCATTTCGCGCTGGAAAGCGGCTTTAGCATCCTCACCGGCAGCATCTTCCGCCCATACGCCTTTTGCCAGATTGAATGCCGCCCATGCTTTCGGCCAACCTGCATAGAAACCGATGTGAGTTATGATTTCGGCAATCTCGGTACGGGTAATGCCGTTCTTCTTTGCCGACTGAAGATGGAATACGAGCGAATTGTCCGTGATGCCCTGACTGATGAGCGAGGTAACGGTTACCAAACTGCGGTCGCGCAAACCGAGTTTGTCGGTACGGCTCCACACTTCTCCAAAAAGAACATCATCGTTGAGTTCTGCGAATTTAGGAGCGAACTCCCCTAATTGGGTACGCCCGGCTGTCTGTACTATTTTCTCTTGTGCCATAACATTGAAAGTTAAAATACTGAATACTGAAATTAAAAGAATCTTGTTCATGGTCGTTTCATTTATCGTATGAGGTTATTACTATTACCGGTTGTTTTACGATTGCAAATTTACCGCGGTTACGCAAACCGGTTTGTATATGATTTACGGATATTTATACCCGAATCATTGATTTTGCGATTAGGGATGCATGTAATGCAAAACAAAAAAACAACCGTCAACAACACCGGAATGCGCTGATACCTCAAAAAAGCGAAAGGAAACAGTAAACAGGATTGAAGTTGCGGAATACCGTAACGGCGAAGCACACCGGGAGCAAAGGAAGGACAGCACGCACACCGCACTGCAAGCCTGTGACAACACCGTAGCCAGCGCAGCGCCCTTTACCCCATATCCAACCAAAAGATGAATACAGGGTCAAGAATAATATACAGCAATCCCTATCAGCTCCGTACCCAGGCGTTCTTCGTACTTATCGCCCATGGCAGACTTTACTCTTAACTATCACGGAAGAGCCTCTATTTCCGGCTGACGATTGTACCCGTCGCCTGATTGGCGGGCATTACCAGTACCTCGGCCACCTGTATGTGTTCGGGTACGGCGGCGGCAAAGTACACCACCTCGGCAATATCGTCGCCCGTAAGCGGACGGATACCCTTGTACACATTATCGGCAGCCGACTTGTCTCCACGGAAGCGCACTACGGAGAAATTCGTCTCCACCAAACCGGGCTTGATGTTGGTCACCCGCACGGGAGTATCCACGAGGTCGATGCGCAATCCGTCAGACAACGCCTTTACGGCAGCCTTGCTGGCACAGTACACACTGCCGCCCGGATAGGCGTAATCGCCCGCAATGGAGCCCATATTGATGACATGACCGCGACCGCGTTCCACCATTCCGGGAACAACAAGGCGGGTCATGGCAAGCAACGACTTGACATTGGTGTCGAGCACGATGTCCCATTCGTCGAGGTTACCTTCGTGTTCCTTATCCACGCCGATTACCAGTCCGGCATTATTAACGAGGATGTCTATCGCCTTCCATTCTTCGGGAAGCGAGTCGAGAGCGGCTTTCGCAGCCCCGCGGTCACGTACGTCGAAAGGCAGCAGGCAGACGTCCGCGCGGTATTCCGTTTCCAGCTCGCGCTTTACGGCGGTCAGCTTCTCCATATTCCGTCCGTTGAGAATCAGGCGGTAGCCATTCATGGCAAACTTGCGTGCGCAGCCCTCTCCTATGCCCGAAGAGGCGCCCGTGATGAGTACGATTTTCTTTTCCATTTTCTTATAAGGAATTTAATGTTACAGGCCGCAAAGTTAGGACTTATTTGCGAGCATCGGTAAATTACTCATAACTTATAACTCATAACCCTTAAAGTTTTCAAGAAAATATGTACCTTTGCGCCACTTTTTTATGACTGACTGTATCAGGTAGAGATTTGTTTAATTAGTTTGGATAAAGTAAGAAACGCTTATGCAAAAGTCCGACTGCATCATCAGCGTAGAGCACGTATCGAAGTTCTTCGGAGATAAAGCCGTACTGAATGATGTGAATTTGTCTGTCCGTAAGGGCGAGTTTGTAACGATATTGGGACCGTCCGGTTGCGGAAAGACGACGTTGCTGCGTCTGATTGCAGGCTTCCAGACTGCTTCGGAAGGAGTGATTACCATTGCAGGGAAGGACATCACGCAGACACCGCCCCACCGGCGTCCGGTGAACACGGTGTTCCAGAAATACGCCCTGTTTCCCCACCTCAACGTATTCAACAATATTGCTTTCGGCCTCAAGCTGAAGAAGCTGCCCGCCGCCACAATCGAGAAGAAAGTGAAGCAGGCGCTCCGCATGGTGGGCATGACCGACTATGAAGACCGCGACGTAGACTCCCTCTCCGGCGGACAGCAACAGCGCGTTGCCATAGCCCGCGCTATCGTCAACGAGCCCGAAGTGCTGCTCCTTGACGAGCCCCTTGCCGCTCTCGACCTGAAGATGCGCAAGGACATGCAGATGGAGCTCAAAGAGATGCACCAAAAGCTAGGCATCACCTTCGTATACGTCACCCACGACCAGGAAGAAGCCCTCACCCTGAGCGACACCATCGTCGTCATGAGCGAAGGCAAGATACAGCAAACCGGTACCCCGATAGACATCTACAACGAGCCTATCAACTCCTTCGTGGCCGACTTCATCGGCGAGAGCAACATCCTGAACGGCGTCATGGTGCACGACCAGCTCGTCCGTTTCTGCGGACAGGAATTCGACTGCGTGGACACCGGTTTCGGCGAACAGACGCAGGTGGACGTCGTAATCCGTCCGGAAGACATCTACATCTTCGAGCCATCGGACGCGGCGCAACTGACGGGAACCGTAACAAGCTCCATCTTCAAAGGCGTGCACTACGAAATGCTGGTACAGACCGACGAGGGCTACGAACTGATGGTACAGGACTACCACTGCTTCGAGGCAGGCCGTAAAGTGGGTCTGCTGGTAAAACCCTTCGACATCCACGTGATGAAGAAAGAGCGTACCTGCAACACCTTCGAAGGCAAGCTCCTGGACGAGACGCACGTGGAATTCCTGGGTTGCAGCTTTGAATGCAGTCCGGTGCAGGGCATCGAGCCCGAAACGCCCGTAACGGTGGAAGTGGACTTCCGGAACGTCATCCTCGAGGACAACGAAGAAGACGGACGACTGACGGGCGAAGTGAAATTCATCCTCTACAAAGGAAACCACTACCACCTCACCGTATTTACCGACTGGGACGAAGACATCTTCGTAGACACCAACGACGTATGGGACGACGGCGACAGAGTGGGCATACGGATTGCGCCGGAAAACATACGGGTAACAGTAAATGACAAGGCGATAAAGTGATAAGGCGATGTTAAACAAGTTATCTTCTTTCTTCATGCGGCGGCGCAACTGGACGGTTCCCTACGCGCTGTTCCTGCTGATATTTGTGATAGTGCCGCTACTGCTGATTGTGCTGTACGCCTTTACGGATGCCGACGGAGCGTTTACCTTCGCCAATTTCCGCAAGTTCATGATGCACCCGGAAGCGATGAACACGTTCGTATATTCCATCGGCATAGCCATCATCACGACGCTGGCGTGCCTGTTGCTGGGTTATCCGGCGGCTTACATCCTCAGCCAGCGGCAGTTCAACACCTCGCAGACGATGGTGGTGCTGTTTATCCTGCCCATGTGGGTGAACATACTGATACGCACGCTCGCCACAGTGGCGCTGTTCGACTTCCTCAACCTGCCGTTGGGCGAAGGCGCGCTCGTGTTCGGTATGGTGTACAACTTCCTGCCGTTCATGATATACCCCATCTACAACACCTTGCAGAAGATGGACCACAACCTCATTGAAGCCGCCCAAGACCTCGGAGCCAACCCCTTGCAGGTATTCGGCAAAGTGATACTGCCCCTCTCCATGCCGGGCATCATGAGCGGCATCGTAATGGTGTTCATGCCTACGGTAAGCACCTTCGCCATTGCCGAACTGCTGACGATGAACAACATCAAGCTCTTCGGAACGACCGTGCAGGAGAATATATACAACGGAATGTGGAACTACGGTGCGGCCTTGTCGCTCATCATGCTGTTGCTGATAGGCGTCACCATCCTCTTTACGAACGAAGAGGACAGCGCATCCAATGAAAGCGGAGGTGTGATATGATGACACGTATTCTTGCCAAAGGCTACCTGTGGCTGCTGCTTGCGCTGCTCTACTCGCCTATCCTTATCATAATGATATTCTCGTTCACCGAGGCCAAAGTGCTGGGCAACTGGACGGGATTCTCCACCAAGCTGTACAGCTCCCTCTTCACGGGCGGCATGCACCACTCGCTGATGAACGCCATCTGGAACACATTCGCCATTGCCATGCTGGCAGCCACCGCCAGTACGGCGTTGGGCAGCATCGCGGCCATCGGCATCTTCAACCTGCGCACACGCACGCGTCAGGTAATGAACTTCGCCAACGCCATTCCGATGATGAACGCGGACATCATCACAGGTGTGTCGCTGTTCCTGCTGTTCGTCAGCTTCGGCATCTCGCAGGGATTCGCGACGGTGGTACTGGCGCACATCACGTTCTGCACCCCCTACGTAGTGCTGAGCGTGATGCCCCGTTTGAAGAAGATGAACCAGAACGTGTACGAAGCCGCCCTCGACCTCGGAGCCACTCCTTTCCAGGCATTGCGCAAGGTGATTCTGCCGGAGATATTTCCGGGCATGATAAGCGGTTTCATCCTTGCCTTCACGCTCTCCATCGACGATTTCGCAGTAACCATATTCACCATTGGAAACGAAGGACTGGAAACGCTCTCCACCTACATCTACGCCGATGCGCGCAAAGGCGGACTGACACCGGAGCTGCGTCCCCTCTCCACCATTATATTCGTTACGGTGCTGGTGCTGCTTATTGTCATCAACAAGCGTGCGGAGCGTGCACGGAAAAATTAAACCCGCCCCATCTCACGGGGCGAGGTGATTGCTCACGGGCTAAGGTGACTGCTCCCGTGAGATGAAATCATCCGCCCCGCAAGACGGGATACACCCGCTTCGTGAGACGAATTTTCTCATCCCGCAGGACGGAAAGATTCATCCCGCAAGCCGAAAAATGAAAGTATAGTCAAGATAAACCTGCTGAACAAAAAAAAATGAAAAGATTAACACACATACTCCTTCTCCTTTGCCTCGTCCTCGCAGCCGCCTCGTGCAAGGACTCGGGCGAAGAGCGCAGCCACGTACTGAAAGTCTACAACTGGGCGGACTACATCGACGAAGACGTACTTGCCGAGTTCCCCGCCTGGTACAAGCAACAGACGGGGCAGGACATCCGCCTTATCTACCAGGTGTTCGACATCAACGAAATCATGCTCACCAAGATAGAGCGCGGGCACGAAGACTTCGACGTGGTGTGCCCCTCGGAATACATCATCGAACGGATGCTGAAGAAGAACCTTCTCCTGCCCATCGACCGCGACTTCGGCAAGACCCCGGACTACCTGCCCAACATCTCCCCCTACATCCGCCGGGAGCTGAACAAGACCAGTCAGCCGGGACGCACCACCACCGACTATGCCGTACCATATATGTGGGGCACGGCCGGCATCCTGTACAACCGCAACTTCATCACCCCCGACGAAGCCGGTAGCTGGCACTGCCTCTGGAACTCCAAGAACAAGGGTAAAATCCTGATGAAAGACAGCTACCGCGACGCCTACGGAACCGCCATCATCTACGCCCACGCCCGCCGGCTTGCCGACGGCACCGTCACCGTGGAGCAACTGATGAACGACAACTCCCCCGAAGCCATAGCCCTGGCCGAGAAGTATCTGAAAGCCATGAAGCCCAATATCTCCGGTTGGGAAGCCGATTTCGGCAAGGAGATGATGACCAAGAACAAGACCTGGCTCAACCTCACCTGGAGCGGCGATGCCGTATGGGCCATCGATGAAGCCGAAGCGGTAGGCGTAGACCTTGCCTACGAAGTGCCGCGCGAAGGCAGCAACATCTGGTACGACGGCTGGGTAATCCCCAAATACGCGCGTAATCCCAAGGCTGCCGCCTACTTCATCAACTATCTCTGCCAACCCGGCATCGCCCTGCGCAATATGGACGCCATAGGTTACGTCAGCGCCGTTGCCACCCCCGAAATCATGGAAGCCAAACGGGACACCGCCATCGCGACGCGTTCCGACCTCAGCTACTTCTTCGGTGAAGGTGTAGGTGCGGACAGCCTGCAAATCAATCCCGTACAATATCCCGACAGAAAAGTCGTGGAGCGCTGCGCCATGATACGTGACTTCGGCGACCGCACCGAACTCGTACTCGAAATGTGGAGCCGCGTGAAAGGCGACAACCTCAACACCGGCATCGTACTGCTGATATTCTCCGTATTCGGCGTGCTGTTCGTATGGCTGGTGTACGGCAAGATACGCAAGTACCGGCAGAAACAGCGCCACCACCGGAGACGGAGAATACGGTAACCCCCTCATAACCCATACCCCCAATAACTCATAACTCATAACTTATAACTCATAACTCTTAAATCCCCTCCCTCCATGTTAACTCAAATTATCAATGGACGCATATTCACCCCGCAAGGCTGGCTGAATGAAGGTTCCGTCCTGATGCGTGACGGAAAAATCCTTGAAGTGACCAACTGCGACCTCGCCCTTATCGGCGCACGTCTCATCGACGCCAAAGGCATGTACATCGTGCCCGGCTTCGTCTGCATGCACGCGCATGGCGGTGGCGGACACGACTTCAACGAATGTACCGAAGAAGCGTTCCGCAGCATCATCGACGCACACCTCGCTCATGGCGCAACGAGCTTCTACCCCACCATTTCCTCGTCTCCGTTCGACAAGCTGCATCAAGCCGCCAAAGTGTGCGAGCGGCTCATGGCAGAACCGGACAGCCCCGTGCTGGGACTTCACATCGAAGGCCCCTACCTCAACAGGAAAATGGCAGGCGAGCAGTTTGCCGACCAGGTGAAAGAGATTGACGAACAAGAGTACCGCGAGCTTGTAGAAAGCACCCGTTGCATCTGCCGCTGGGACGCCTCTCCCGAACTGCCCGGAGCGCTGGAATTCGCAAGCTACCTGCGCGAAAAAGGCATACTGGCAGCCGTATCGCACACCGAAGCCGAATACGACGGCATCCGTGCCGCCTACGAAGCCGGATTTACCCACGCCGCCCACTTCTACAACGCCATGCCGGGCTTCCACAAACGCCGCGAATACAAGTACGAGGGCACTGTGGAAAGCGTCTACCTGACCGACGGCATGACCATCGAACTCATCGCCGACGGCATCCACCTGCCGTCCACCATCCTGAAACTGGCATACAAACTGAAAGGCGTGGAGCACACCTGCCTCGTAACGGACGCCCTCTCCTGCGCCGCCACCGAAGGCAAGGAAATCAACGACCCGCGCTACATCATCGAGGACGGCGTATGCAAACTTGCCGACCGCTCCTCTCTGGCAGGCAGCATCGCCACCATGGACGTACTGGTGCGCACCATGGCAAAAGCCGGCATCCCGTTGGGCGACGCCCTGCGCATGGCTTCCGAAACCCCGGCACGCATCATGGGTGTGTACGACCGCAAAGGTTCCCTGCAAAAGGATAAGGACGCCGATATCCTCATCATGGACAAGGAGCTGAACATACGCGCCGTATGGCAGGCGGGCAAGCTGGTTCAGGAAAGTTTCCTGAATTATAAGTAACGTGATTCTTCCTTTTACCGGTTCCTTATAATCCCCCCGACACCATGCACGGAGCGAAAAATCTTACCCAAGGCCCTATCAACCGCCAGCTATTCGGCCTGGCGATGCCCATCATGGCTACGTCCTTCATCCAGATGGCGTACAGCCTGACGGATATGGCGTGGGTAGGCCGTCTGGGCAGCGAGGCGGTTGCGGCGGTAGGCGCGGTGGGTATTCTCACGTGGATGTCAGGCTCTATCGCCCTGCTGAACAAGGTAGGGTCGGAAGTCAGCGTAGGCCAGTCCATCGGAGCGCAGAACCGGGAAGACGCACGTGCCTTCGCCTCGCACAACATCAGCATCGCACTGCTTATCGCCGTATGCTGGGGCGGACTGCTGTTTGTTTTCGCCCGACCCGTCATGCGCCTTTTCGAGCTGGAACCGCATATCACCGAGAATGCCGTAACATATCTGCGCATCATATCGACGGCACTGCCTTTCGTCTTCCTCTCCGCCGCCTTCACGGGTATCTACAACGCCTCTGGACGCAGCAAGACACCGTTCTACATCAGCGGAACGGGACTTGTGATGAATATCCTGCTCGACCCTCTCTTTATCTTCGGCTTCGGCTGGGGAACGGTAGGCGCAGCGCTCGCCACATGGCTGGCCGAGGCTTCCGTATGCTTCATCTTCGTCTACAAGCTCCGGCGAAAAGACGACTTGCTCGGCGGATTCCCGTTTTTCGTCCGACTGAAAAAGAAGTACAGCCGGCGTATCTTCAAACTGGGGCTGCCCGTCGCCACGCTGAATACGCTGTACGCTTTCGTCAACATGTTCCTGTCGCGCACGGCAGCGGAACAGGGCGGCCACATCGGGCTCATGGCCTTTACCACCGGCGGACAAATAGAGGCCATCACCTGGAATACGTCACAGGGCTTCTCCACCGGATTGAGTACTTTCATCGCCCAGAACTACGCCGCCGGACAGAAAGCGCGCGTATGGCAGGCATGGAAAACGACGCTCCGGATGACGGCCGTGTTCGGCACGCTTTGCTCGCTGCTGTTCATCTTTTACGGCAACGAGCTGTTCTCCGTCTTCGTGCCCGAGGAAGCGGCCTATCGCGCGGGCGGCAACTTCCTGCGTATCGACGGCTACTCGCAACTGTTCATGATGCTGGAAATCACCATGCAGGGCGTCTTCTACGGCATAGGGCGCACCGTACCGCCGGCTATCGTCAGCATAGGGTGCAACTACATGCGCATTCCGGCAGCCTTGCTGCTGGTGCAAACGGGTATGGGCGTGGATGCCATCTGGTGGGCGGTAAGCGGCACCACCATCGCCAAAGGAATAATCCTGACGGGCTGGTTTATCTTTATTAAAAGGAAAATTCTCTAAAAAAACTACAATGGTAAACTTTTTGATGCCAACGGATGTATTATATACATAAATTTGCATTAGTAAAACTTGAACCAATTTAAAAAATAAAAGGTATGAAAAAGATGAAAATTACAGCATTCCTGCTGAGCGGTGCCATCCTACTGGGTAGCTGTGGCACCATGAATAATACGACCAAGGGCGGTATCATCGGCGGCGGCTCGGGAGCGGCGGCAGGAGCCATTATCGGCGGACTGTTCGGCAAAGGTAAAGGCGCGGCCATCGGTGCGGCGGTAGGCGCTGCGGTAGGTACGGGCGCAGGTGTGGCCATCGGCCATAAGATGGATAAAAAGGCCGCCGAAGCCGCCAAGATTGAAGGCGCGCAGGTGGAAGTGGTGAAAGACGCCAACAACCTGGATGCCGTTAAGGTGACGTTCGACTCCGGTATTCTGTTTGCCTTCAACTCCTCTACGCTGAGCAACGACGCGAAAGCTTCTTTGCGCGACCTTGCCAAGATTCTGAAGGAAGATACTACCACGGACATCGCCATCATAGGGCATACCGACAAGGTCGGTACGTACGAAGCCAACATGAAGGTTTCCAAGAACCGCGCTTATGCCGTAGAGAATTACTTGCAGGATTGCGGCGTATCTCCCTCGCAATTCAAGCAAGTGGAAGGTGTGGGATACAATGAATACGACGAAAGCCTGTCGGCCGCCCAGAATCGCCGTGTGGTAATCTTTATGTATGCCAGCGAGCAGATGATTAAGAACGCGGAAGCGGGAAAATGATAGTCCCGGCCATCGTCTCCCATGAAGTTTTCCAAACCCTTACGTATCATCCGCAATCTGTTGCTCTTCTTCTTTATATCCACTACCGTAACGGTAGTGGTTTATAGTTTTATGCCGGTATATGTCACGCCGCTGATGATTATCCGAAGCGTGCAACAGGTATTTAAAGGGGAAAGCCCCGCATGGCATCACGAATGGGTGCCGTTCGATAAGCTCTCCCCTCACCTGCCTATGGCCGTCATAGCGTCGGAAGACAACCGTTTTGCCACACACAACGGCTTCGACTTCATCGAAATACAGAAAGCCATGAAAGAGAACGAGAAGCGCAAGCGGAAACGCGGCGCGAGCACCATCAGCCAGCAGACGGCAAAGAACGTATTTCTGTGGCCGCAGTCCTCATGGATTCGCAAGGGCTTTGAAGTTTACTTTACGTGGATGATAGAGATGTTCTGGTCTAAAAAGCGGATAATGACGGTCTACCTCAACTCCATCGAAATGGGCAAAGGCATCTACGGAGCGCAAGCGGCCGCCCGATACAAGTTCCATACCACCGCCGCCAAGCTCACCGCCGGACAATGCGCACTGATTGCCGCAACCCTGCCCAACCCTATCCGCTTTGATTCCGCACACCCCTCAAGCTATATCCTGAAAAGGCAGGGACAGATACTGCGATTGATGAAACTCGTACCGAAATTTCCACCGGAAGAGCCGACGGGCTCTAAGAAAAAAAAGAAATAATAAAACATTCTCTTGTGAAGAAATAAGAATTTTCATACATTTGCAATAAGCAATAAAAAAGAAACGAAAAAGGATAAACTGAAAAATAAATTTAGTTTATAAAACGCGAAAGGAAAGCGTCGCTACCCGCGCACAGGTTGAAATCGCTCCGGCCACCCTGTTCCTTATTCGGGAAACAGAGTTTCAAAGCCTGTGGAAACAAGAGGGGGAATGGACGTTTTTACTTGCTTATGCACTATACCATGATAAACATCGGCAAACTGATAGAAATGGAATTACACCGCCAGGAACGCTCTGCAAGCTGGTTCGCAAAGAAATTATACTGCGACCGCACCAATGTGTATTCCATCTTCAAACGACACAGCATAGACACAGATTTACTAATGCGCATCTGTTACATACTGAACTGCGATTTCTTCCGGTACTACTCCGGCGAGCTTCAAGAACACCCTTTTCCACCCGTAGACAACAAAGAAAACGATGCGGAATAAAGCGCACCTCATGTAGAATATTATCCTACACTTCTGTATAAATAAAAACTACATACAGACAAAGTTTTTCGATTCGATAGAAATTATCTTTGCATCGTTTTAATATTAATTTAAAAAAAAGAACAAAATGAAAAACTTTGAACTTAAATTTTGGTTGTCTTGTATGATGATGGCTTTATGCCTTGGTTTTACATCTTGCGGTGATGATGATGAAGGTATCGAGGGAGATGCCAACGAACTGATTATCGGTGACTGGAAAGTGGTTGACGAATACGGTTGGTACAAATATCAAGACGAAGAAACCGGCAAATGGGTAAAAGAGGAATACGGCAAGGAAGACGGCGACTACATCAATGAAATCTTCAGCTTCAAAAAAGATGGTACCGGTTCGGAAAAACAGGCAGGTTACACCGAAAACTTCACTTGGAAAATTAATGCTCAGAAGCTCACTTTGAAATATGATCATTACAGCATGGAATGTACCATTGAGCAGATGAACGCTAAAAAGGC
Organism: Bacteroides clarus YIT 12056; assembly: GCF_900129655.1. Classification (GTDB taxonomy): domain Bacteria; phylum Bacteroidota; class Bacteroidia; order Bacteroidales; family Bacteroidaceae; genus Bacteroides; species Bacteroides clarus. The sequence continues at coordinate 17,955 of NZ_FQWK01000011.1, read as the reverse complement.
TACCATGTCTTTCTATGAAAAAGACGAAGACGGTGAAGAAGAGGCTATGGTACTTGTACTTGAAAAGCAATAAATAAAGGCTTGAAACCCTTTCATTAATAATAAAAACGCCTCGCGTTGGTAATCCAAACGCGAGGCATTTTTATATTATCTCCGGCAGTTTTAAAGGGAAATCCCCGGCAATCAGGACACAAACTCCCGGTGTCCGGAACAATCAATAAGCATGTCCCCCCTCTTCCCGCATCTCTTTCGCATCTATTTTCTTCTTGTCGATGCTACGCCATGCGTAGAAAATGTATGCAAGCACAAAAGGAACCAGAACAGACACATAAGCCATTACCCGCAACGTGAACTGGCTGGAGCAACTGTTTGCCAGCGTCAGCGAGCTTTGCAGGTCGGCGGTAGAGGGATAATAAGCAGTATTGTTATAGCCCGCCACAAGCAGCAGCGCCAGCACCGTAAGCACCGTACCCGCACCGGCAAACCATATTCCTTTATCGAAAGCAGGCTTCCACACCGTACGGATAATTCCCCAAAGCACCGCAAGCACGCCCACAAGGAATACAATCAGCACCACAGGCATTTCGATGAAGTTCGTCAGATACTTATAGGGCTCCATAAAGACCTCTCCGGTTTCCGGATTCACCGCATATCCCTCGGCGAGCAGCGTACGGATAACGAACGCCAGGAAGAACACCAGGAACAACCCCGTATTTCCCCACAACGCGCGGCGGCAACGTTTCACCAAATCGGCATCACTGATATTATTAATGAAATAAAGCGAACCGAGAATACGCGCCAGGAAGAACACAGCCAGCCCCAGCACTACATTCCAGGGATTGAGCAACGCATCCAGGCCATGTCCCGCATTCGCCCAACTGCTGATAACCGGCATCACCGTATCGGCGATATTACCTTTGTCGATATAGAACTCCGACCCCGTAAAGAACGTTGCCACCGCACCGCCCAACAGCACCGGCCCTACCACTCCGTTTATCACCAGAAAAGCGCGATACGTCGTCTTACCCAGCAGATTGCCCGCCTTCGACTGGAACTCATAGCTGACGGCCTGCAACACGAAAGTAAACAGGATAATCATCCACAGCCAGTAGGCTCCGCCGAAACTCGTACTGTAAAACAGCGGGAACGACGCAAAGAACGCCCCGCCGAACGTCACGAGCGTAGTAAACGTAAACTCCCACTTCCGCCCCGTAGAGTTGATTATCATCTTACGCTGCTCTTCCGTCTTGCCCAGACAAAATATCAACGAGTTACCCCCCTGCACAAACAGCAGGAAAACAAGTAAGGCCCCCAACAGGGACACTACAAACCACCAATATTGTTGAAGAAATAGATAGGTATTCATGTGAAAAGTTATGAGTTATGAGTTATAAGTTATGAGTTATGGGGGAGTTCGTTTTCCGGGCCTTTCCGTATCGCTTTCAGCATAATGCCCACTTCGGCAATCAGCATAATGGTGAACAGTATGAGGAAAATGAAGAATGTGGTCTGCACGGAGCCGACATCCAGTTTGGAAATAGCGGCACTGGTGGGCAACATATCCTGAATGGCCCACGGCTGACGTCCGCACTCGGCAACCACCCAACCGGCCTGTCCGGCAAGATAGCCCAACGGAATGGTCAGCATGGCCACCCAATGCATCCAGCGCATCCGCGACAAGTCTTTCTTATAGGCAAGCACAAGAACCACGATAAAGAAAAGGATGAAATACCCGCCCAATATCACCATGATTCGGAACATATAGAAAGTGAGCGGCACATTGGGAACCAGCTCGTTTACATCCTTGATATAACCATAACCGAAATACGCCACATTCTCTTTCAGCACTTTGGCAGCCACCTGCGCATCGGCATCATTGCCCGCAGCCTTGGCGGCGCGATAGGCGGAGAAAGCGCCGATAGCCGTCTTTCCCTTCTCAATCTTTTCTTGGGCGGAGAGCGCGGTCGTACCGTCTTTCAGGGGATAACCGCCTTTCAGCAGGTCGTTGATGCCCGGCACGAAAGCCTTTGAGTCACGCTCGGCAAGCAGCGACAGGAACTTGGGAATCTCCATGCGGAAAAGGAAAGCATCCTTTCCGTCACCGGCCGTTTCCTTTTCGGGATTGAGAATGCCGAAAGCCACCAGCCCGGCTCCTTCCTGTCCCTGATAATAACCTTCCATGGCAGCCAGCTTCATAGGCTGTTTCTGCGCCACCTGATAACCGGAACCGTCGCCCGTCCATGCGGAAAGCACAGCGGCGCACAGTCCCACCCAGGCGGCTATCTTTATGCTTGACAGGGCAAACTTCTTCTCACGGTTCTTCCACAGATACCAGCAACTCACGCCTACCACAAACACCGCGGCCAGCACCCAGCCGGACAATACGCTGTGGAAAAACTTGTTGACTGCCATCGGTGAAGTAGCCACAGCCCAGAAGTCCACCATTTCGTTGCGGGCGGTATCGGGATTGAATTCCATGCCCACCGGGTTCTGCATCCAGGCGTTTGCCACCAGAATCCACCAGGCGGAGATAGTAGCGCCAAGACCCGTAAGCCAGGTAGAGGCCAGGTGGAAGCGTTTGCTCACCTTGTCCCAACCGAAGAACATCACCGCAATGAACGTGGCTTCCATAAAGAATGCCAGGATGCCTTCGATAGCCAGCGGCGCACCGAAGATGTCGCCCACAAACCAGCTGTAATTGCTCCAGTTCGTACCGAATTCAAACTCCAGAATCAATCCCGTAGCCACACCTATGGCGAAGTTGATGCCGAAGAGCTTCATCCAGAACTTAGCTGTATGTTTCCAAAACTCGTCACCCGTACGGTAGTACACCGTTTCCATGATGCCCATAATCACCGCCAGTCCTAAAGTAAGCGGCACGAAAATCCAATGATAGATAGCGGTCAAAGCGAATTGCGCTCTCGACCAGTCAATCAGGGAAGTGTCAATGTTTTCAAGCATGAGAGGTAAAATATTAAGTATAAAGTATAAAGTATTAAGTATAAAGTATAATATCAAGTATAAAGAATAGTGAAAAGAGCCATCCCGCCCCCTAATCACTAATCGCTAATCACTAATCCCTAATCACCATTCTCCTGCGCCCTCAGAATCAGTTCGCGGCTGACATACTCTTCCTTATCGCTGCCTACGGCGGCTTTGTTCAGATAGTTCGGGAAGAAGAAAAGGCGAAGGATAAAAAACATGATAAACAGTTTGATTGCAATTATCAGCCACAAAGTACGTCCTAATGTCATACTCCGGAAGCCCTCAACATAGAATTGCCAAATACCGGTCACGAGGTTTCTCATAGAAGCTCAATTTATAATCATTACAAATATAAAATACTTTTATATAAATAACAAATAAAAGGCTGAAAAGTTAATTGTCGGCAGAAAAAAGTAGTCCGCCGATACAATCCCGGCAAACGTCTATTGTTTTTGCCGTTTCCGGAAGCGCCGCCTACTTTTGTGAAGGTAAAACATAGAAATCAGGAAATATGATAAACGTAAGAAGATTGACAGTGATATCGCTCTGTGTGGCAAGCGCCTGCGCCGGCAACGGCGCACAGCAACGGGACAGCGTACAGGCACTTCCCGCACAATGGGATTTGCAAACGTGCATCGACTACGCCTTGCGGCAGAATATCACCATCCTCAAGAACCGCCTCAACGCCGAAAGCGCCGAAGTGGACGTGAAGACCGCCAAGGCAGCTCTCTTCCCCAGCCTCACGGCATCCGTAAGCCAGCGTATCGTAAACCGCCCCAACAGCGAGACGAATACGATTATCGACGGCGACAACATCACCAGCAGCCAGAGCAAGACCAGCTACAACGGCAGCTACGGCATCGATGCCAACTGGACGCTCTACAACGGCAGCAAACGCCTGAACACCCTGAAACAGCAACGGATGAACAACCGCATCGCCGAACTGAGCGTGGCAGAGAGCGAGAACAACATCGAAGAGAGCATCACGCAAATCTACGTACAGATTCTCTACGCCGCCGAAGCCGTCAAAGTAAACGAAGCGACCCTCGCCGTCAGCCGGGCGGAATGCGAACGGGCACGCGCCCTGCTCGCGGCGGGAAGCATCGCCAAGAGCGACCTTGCCCAACTGGAAGCGCAAGTCAGCACCGACAACTATCAATTGGTAACCGCACAAGCCACCCTGCAAGATTACAAACTGCAACTGAAACAACTCCTCGAACTGGACGGCGAAAAGGAAATGACGCTCTACATCCCCACGCCCGGTGATGAGAACGTATTGTCTCCGCTACCCTCAAAGACCGACGTCTACCGCTCCGCCCTCACCCTGCGCCCGGAAATCGAGGCAGGCCGGCTGAATGTCAAAGCCTCGGAGCTCGACATCGACATCGCCCGTTCCGGTTACATCCCCACCGTCAGCCTCAGCGCAGGCATAGGGAGCACGAACACCAACGGCAACGACTTCACCTTCGGCGAGCAAATCAAGCAGAACTGGAACAACTCTCTGGGCGTAACCGTAAGCGTGCCCATCTTCAACAACCGCCAGACCAAGAGCGCCGTACAGAAAGCCAAAATCCAGAAGCAGAGCAGCGAACTGGACTTGCTGGACAGCCAGAAAGCCCTGTACAAAACCATCGAAGGCCTATGGCTGGACGCCAACAGCGCACAGCAACGCTACGTTGCCGCCACAGAGAAGCTGCGCAGTACACAAACCAGCTACGACCTCATCCAAGAGCAGTTCAACCTCGGCATGAAGAACACCGTGGAACTGCTGACGGAGAAGAACAACCTGCTCAATGCGCAGCAGGAAACTCTGCAAGCCAAATACATGGCGATACTGAACACGCAACTGCTGAAATTCTATCAGGGAGAAAAGATTACGCTTTAACCGGCTAACTCAAAATAAGTAAAGATGCCTAATCAACCGATACTATCGGTATAAACTAAAATTCAACATTTAATAAAGATACAGAGTATGAACAAGAAGAAAATCATCCTTATCGCCGTAATCGTCGTAGCAGTGGTCGGCGCAGGCTTCCGGCTCTTCGGCGGCTCTAAGGCCAAACATAAAGTGACCTACGAGACAGCCGCCGTCACCAAAGGCGAGATATCGGAATCGGTAACCGCCACCGGCACCATCGAACCGGTGACGGAAGTGGAAGTCGGTACGCAGGTCAGCGGCATCATCGACAAGATATACGCCGATTACAATTCCGTAGTCACCAAAGGCCAGCTCATAGCCGAAATGGATCGCGTGACGCTGCAAAGCGAAGTAGCTTCCCAACGTGCCGCCTACAACGGTGCGAAAGCCGAATACGAGTATCAGCGGAAGAACTACGAACGCAACCGCGGACTGCACGAAAAACAGCTCATCAGCGACACCGACTACGAGCAGTCCGTCTACAACTACGAGAAAGCGAAAAGCAACTACGAAAGCAGTCAGGCATCGCTGGCCAAGGCCGAACGTAACCTGTCGTACGCCACCATCACCTCGCCCATCGACGGTGTGGTCATCAACCGTGCGGTAGAGGAAGGACAGACGGTGGCATCCGGCTTCGAAACCCCTACCCTGTTCACCATCGCCGCCGACCTTACGCAGATGCAGGTGGTGGCCGACGTGGATGAAGCCGACATAGGCGGTGTGGAAGACGGGCAGCGCGTTACCTTTACCGTAGACGCTTATCCCAACGATACCTTTGAAGGCGTGGTAACGCAGATTCGCTTGGGCGAGGACAGCTCCTCAAGTTCCGGCAGCAGCACCACGTCCAGTACGGTTGTCACCTACGAGGTGGTTATCTCCGCCCCCAATCCCGACTTGAAACTGAAGCCCCGTCTCACGGCCAACGTCACGATTTATACACTCGACCGCAAAGACGTGCTTTCCGTTCCGGCGCGCGCGCTCCGTTTCACTCCCGAAAAGCCGCTCATCGGCGACAATGACATCGTAAAAGATTGCGAAGGCGAGCACAAGCTTTGGACACGCGAGGGCAATACATTCACCGCGCATCCCGTAGTGGTGGGTATCTCCAACGGTGTGAATACGGAAATCGTAAGCGGCATCGGCGAAGGTGCGGTAGTAGTGACCGAAGCCACCATAGGCCGCATGCCGGGCGAAGGCGCGACGGCGGATACGCAGCAGGAACCCAGCGGCGAGAAGAGTCCGTTCATGCCGGGCCCCCCGGGAAGCAACAAGAAGAAAAAGTAAATGATAATACATCATTAACCATGAGCAAAACCGTAATTGAACTTCAAAACATAAAGCGGAACTTCCGGGTGGGAGACGAAACGGTGCATGCGTTGCGCGGCGTATCGTTCTCCATCGGCGAGGGAGAGTTCGTGACCATCATGGGTACGTCCGGCTCGGGAAAATCGACGCTGTTGAACATACTCGGCTGTCTGGACACGCCTACCGTAGGCGAGTACCTGCTGGACGGCATCTCCGTGCGCACCATGAGCAAGTCACAGCGTGCCGTACTCCGCAACCGTAAAATAGGCTTCGTATTCCAAAACTACAACCTGCTGGCCAAGACCACAGCCGTGGAGAACGTGGAGCTGCCGCTGATGTACAACTCGTCCGTATCGGCCGCCGAACGCAGGAAACGCGCCGTCGAAGCGTTGAAAGCCGTAGGACTGGGCGACCGTCTGGAACACAAGTCCAATCAGATGTCCGGCGGACAGATGCAACGCGTAGCCATCGCCCGCGCACTGGTAAACAATCCCGCCGTGATTCTGGCGGACGAGGCCACCGGTAATCTGGATACACGCACCTCGTTTGAAATTCTGGTGCTTTTCCAAAAGCTGCATGCCGAAGGGCGTACCATCATCTTCGTTACGCACAATCCGGAGATAGCCCAATACAGCAGCCGCAACATCGTATTGCGCGACGGGCGGGTGAAAGACGACACAGTCAACTCCGACATCCTGAACGCCGCCGAGACATTGGCCGCGCTGCCCAAACAAGAGGATGATTGATACAGAAAACAATATTCATAAAACACTAAACCAATGAACGGAACCAACCTTTTCAAAATAGCTCTCCGGGCGCTTGCCAACAATAAGCTGCGGGCTTTCCTCACGATGCTGGGTATCATCATCGGCGTGGCGTCCGTCATCACGATGCTTGCCATCGGGCAGGGTTCAAAGAAAAGCATCCAGGCGCAAATCTCCGAAATGGGCTCGAATATGATAATGATTCATCCGGGAGCGGACATGCGCGGCGGCGTACGGCAAGACCCCAGCGCCATGCAGACGCTGAAGCTCACCGACTACGAAGCCTTGCGCAACGAAACGAACTTCCTGTCTGCCGTCAGCCCCAACGTATCCTCGTCGGGACAGCTCATCGCGGGCAACAACAACTACCCCTCTTCCGTAAACGGCGTAGGTACGGACTACCTCGAAATCCGCCAGCTTACGGTGGACAACGGCACGATGTTTACGGAAGCCGACATACAGACTTCCGCCAAAGTATGCGTCATCGGCAAGACGATACAGGACAATCTTTTCCCCGATGGAGAAGACCCCGTAGGACGTATTATCCGCTTCAACCAGGTGCCTTTCCGTGTGACGGGTGTACTGAAAGCCAAAGGTTACAACAGCATGGGCATGGACCAGGATGATGTGGTGCTCGCTCCCTACACCACCGTGATGAAGCGTCTGCTTGCACAGACTTATCTGCAAGGTATCTTCGCATCCGCCCTCACCGAGGACATGACGGACAACGCCACCGAGGAAATCACCGGGATTCTGCGCCGTAACCATAAACTGAAAGACAGCGACGACGACGATTTCACCATACGCAGCCAGCAGGAGCTCAGCTCGATGCTGAACACCACCACCGACCTGATGACCACTCTCCTCGCCTGTATCGCAGGCATATCGCTGGTAGTAGGCGGTATCGGCATCATGAACATCATGTATGTATCCGTAACGGAACGTACCCGCGAAATCGGTCTGCGCATGAGTGTGGGCGCCAGAGGAGTGGATATTCTGTCGCAATTCCTCATCGAGGCTATCCTCATCAGCATCACCGGCGGACTTATCGGCGTTATCATCGGCTGCGGCGCAAGCTGGATAGTAAAGAGCGCAGCCCATTGGCCTATTTACATACAAGCCTGGAGCGTATTCCTCAGCTTTGCCGTCTGTACGGTAACGGGAGTGTTCTTCGGCTGGTATCCCGCCAAGAAAGCGGCAGACTTAGACCCGATAGAAGCGATACGATATGAGTGATGAGGGATTAGGGATAAGTGATTAGCGATAAGTGATAAACGATTAGCGATTGGGGATAAACGATTAGCGATTGGGGATAAACGGTTAGCGATTGGGGATAAACGGTTAGTTTTTATTGATAGCTAATCCCTAATCACTTATCACTTATCGCTAATCACTTATCACTAATCCCTAAAAAAAACTATCTTTGCATTTGTATGAAACAATTTCTCTACTCACGGTCGCGCATCATCGAAGCCTTGATTCATATCATCGGCTGGGGAATAGTATTTGCCTTTCCTTTTGTGATGATGACACGCAGCGGATTCACCATTACGTGGGTGGAATACCTGCGTCATGGCAGTGTTGTTCCGCTGTCGTTTCTTATCGTGTTCTACGGTAATTACTGCTTCCTCATCCCCCGCTATCTGTTCGAGGGACGCATCAGGCAGTATCTGCTGCTGAATGTGTTGCTGATAGTTTGCGTTACCGCCGGCGTGCACTTCTGGCAGGAGTACGCATTCCACGCCTATGCCAAAGTGGAAGACGAGGGCAGACGGCACATGGGCCCGCCGAAATGGATATTCATCATGCGCGATTTCTTTTCCATGATACTTACCGTAGGACTGAGTGCGGCCATCCGTCTCAGCGGACGTTGGGTACAGGTGGAAGCCGCCCGCCGTGAAGCCGAGAAAAGCCGTACAGAAGCGGAACTGAAGAATCTGCGCAATCAGCTCAACCCTCATTTCCTGCTCAATACGCTGAACAATATCTACGCGCTCATCGCCTTTGATACGGATAAGGCTCAAACGGCCGTACAGGAACTGAGCCGCCTGCTGCGCCATGTCCTTTACGACAATCAGCAGAATTTCGTGACTTTGGGCAAGGAAATGGATTTCATAAAGAACTACATCGCGTTGATGCGCATCCGCCTCTCGGCCAATGTCACCGTTGAAACACGTTTCGACATCCGTCCCGACAGCCCTACGGAGATTGCCCCGCTGATATTCATCTCTCTCATAGAGAATGCTTTCAAGCATGGCATCTCTCCCACCGAGCCCAGCTATATCCGTATCTATTTCAGTGAAAGCGCGCATGAGGTGCGTTGCGAAATCGCCAACAGTTACCACCCCAAGAACGAAGCCGATAAGAGCGGTAGCGGCATCGGACTGGAGCAAGTGCGCAAGCGTCTGGAGCTGACCTATCCCGGCCGGTACGCATGGCAGCACGGCGTAAGCGAGGACGGAAAAGAATATAAATCGGTTTTAGTAATCAATCACTGACAATATGAATCTGAAGTGCGCAATCGTAGACGATGAACCGCTGGCTCTGAACCTGTTGGAGAGCTACGTCAACAAAACCCCGTTTCTGGAACTTGCCGGCAAATACTCCAGTGCGGTGCAAGCGATGAACGATTTGCCGGACAAGCATATCGACCTTCTCTTCCTCGACATACAAATGCCCGAACTCAACGGACTGGAGTTCTCCAGAATGGTAGATACGCATACGCGCATAGTTTTCACCACCGCTTTCGACCAATATGCCATAGACGGGTATAAAGTCAACGCCCTCGATTATCTGCTGAAACCTATCTCGTACGTAGACTTTCTGCAAGCCGCCAACAAAGCCGTGCAATGGTTTGAGCTGCTGCAACAGCCCAAAGAGGAAATTGAAAGTATCTTCGTGAAAAGTGATTACAAGCTGGTACAAGTGGAACTCAGGAACATCCTCTACATCGAAGGCCTGAAAGACTATATCAAAATCTATGAGGAGAACTCCCCCAAGCCCATTCTCTCACTCATGAGCATGAAGTCCATGGAAGAACTCCTGCCCGCTTCCCGCTTCATACGCGTGCATCGTTCTTATATCGTTCAAAAAGATAAGATACGTATCATCGACCGCGGACGTATCGTTTTTGGCAAGAACTATATCCCCATCAGTGACAGTTACAAACAAATATTCCAGGACTTTCTTAATAAAAGGAGTTAAAAAGCCCCTCATAGGTTTATATTTTATTGAAATCGGCCTATTTCTAATAATATCCTATTGCATATTAAAAGATGTTTTTTTACCTTTGCGGCGAACAGATAGGAGTTGTGAAACTCCCCCAATAGAATAGTTTAGTTAAGTCTAGTTTAGTTTTTGTGTAAGCACTTCCTTCGTAAGCGAACGTTGGAAGTGCTTTTATTTATAGACTTATCAAGTACTTACGAAAATGCGTATTTCCAATATTTCGCAGCAGGTTGCAAAATTTGATTGTCGGACAATTGTCGGACACCGATTTTATTACTACCAAATTGTCGCAACTTTATTAAACAAAAATATGGCAACGCTTAAACTTTGTATCGTACCTGCAAAAGTGCTTATCAACGGAAAGCACAAAGTAAGAATATCACTGGCTCATAATTCCAATACCAGGTATATTCCAACAAACTGTATTATTGACACCCCATCACAATTCAAAGAGGGGCAAGTTATCAATCATCCGGAAGCGGCTTCCATGAACATGAAACTTCGGAATCTGCTTAACCATTATCAGAATGTTATCGACAACATATATGATGTGGACGTATATTCATGTTCCGAACTCCGGGAAATCATCATAAAAAAGAAAGACTACACCAATGCCAAGTTTTCCTCTGCAATGGCATCTTATCTATCAGAGCTTGCAGAGGAAAAAAGAAACAAATCTGAGAAGTTGTATCGCTTGGCATGCCAATCATTCATCAAGTCCCAAGGTGATTTGTTACTTTCAATGATTACTCCCCGGAACATCAAGCATTTTGAAATGAGCCTTGAAGACAAGCGGCTCTCTCCTACTACTATCAAAATCTATCTTACATTACTTAAAGTAATCATCAACTATGCCAAAAAGCATAATATGGTCAGATACGAAGTAGAACCGTTTGAATTTTGCAGAATGCCGTCAGCCAATATCCGTGAATTAGACCTCAGCATTGATGAAGTAAGAGCAATCCGAGATATGGAAATTCCTAAATACAATATCGGAGTAGTACGTGATATTTTCATGTTAAGCTATTATCTGGGGGGTATCAATCTTGTAGATATGCTTGATATCGATTTCCGAAAAGAATGGATAGAATATTACCGGCGAAAAACAAAAAACAAAAAAAGTGGTGAAAGTAAAACTGCATTCTCCATCCAGCCGGAAGCAAGGGAAATCATAAACAAATATATGCAGAAGAATGGAAAACTTGTTTTTGGCAAGTACAAAACATTCGGGCAGTGTTATTCTGTTGTATCCCGCAAAATGGAAGAACTCGCCAAAATAGCAGGAATAAGAAAGCATGTAGTTTATTATTCTGCACGTAAATCATTCGTTCAGCATGGATTTGAATTAGGTATATCCTTAGAAATTCTTGAATATTGTATCGGTCAGTCAATGAAAACGAACCGCCCTATATTCAACTATTTTCGAGTAATGCGGAAACATGCGGATGATGCAATGAGGAAAATTTTCGATAGTTTAAAATGATTGTTTCTGAACGAAAACTATTGCTTCGGCAGTAGCTTCTTCCCTCTCCTTTTCTACATCAGAGTTCAAACGGTCTATTAACTCCATATTTCCCGTTATTGCGGTTTTCACGCAATCGGAATACGTGACTGTTAGCTGATAATGACCGTAGCCAATGAAAGCCTTTGTGAGCTTTGGAGAGGATGATTGAGATTTGCCCATAATGCAACGGTTTAAGGAGCGGAAAAAAGAACGGTTCCGCTTTCCCGTTGCGTTACATATCTACTTGCGTCGGATACAGGATGCCATTAAGCTATCTCACGGGGGTCGGAACCGTATATGAATAAGCTACTGGCAAAATCAATCACCAGTAGCTCAACGGTCAGGATACCACCCGACGCAAATCAAAACATGTAACGCATTGCAAATATGGAAAAAATATGCGAGATAACGAAAATTATTCATGTAATAGTTGCACATAACAAATTTATTATGTATATTTGTAGTGTCATAAGAAAACAGAGTATTAACCTTTAAAAAACAAGTAATGACAGATGAAGAACTAAAACAAGAAATTGAGAAAGTCAAACAAAAGATTGCCGATTACACAAGAATCGCCCCACTACTGGGAATTACACCAGAAGAAAAGGAAGGGCAAATAAATCTAATGTTAGACGACCTTAGTAAATTGCTAAAGGAAAAGAAGTAAAAACAACCGGATGCCCCTCAGCGGGCATCCTAAAAACATTATCCTATGAGAAGTGTACAAGATATTTTAGCAGAAATGAAACCGCTAATGGGTTCTTTGGATGCAGAAGAACGGAAAAAGTTAAATGCTTTAGAAGAGGAATTAAAAACCCTTCAAATGACTACCGAAAATAAAGCTGCAGCTAAAGTATGGTATGAAGAGGGATTAGGGGAGATTGAAAAAAGTATCACCCATATAGAGCATGAATTAAAAATTAGAGACCAGTTGAAAGAAGTGGCCGATATCCTGCCCCTCTCCTACATTGCTAAAAACTATTTCGGTAAAAGCGCAGCATGGTTATATCAGCGCATAAACGGTAATAAGGTATGCGGAAAGGTATACACCCTGAACCGTGAAGAAGTAGACACATTCAACCGCGCACTAAAAGAAATTGGAAATAAAATCAGCTCGCTGTCTATTACAAGTTAATAGCTGTTTCTTATGACAACTAATCCCCGGTATTCGAGCATATCGGGGATTTTTATATCAATTGCTTATTATCAATGCCCAATTATCCATAATAACCATATCCCAACGTGGCACATCAAATTCATTATTGACTGATACATTTATGCTTTTACCAACACTGCAAATTTAATCAAAACACAATTTTTACCATTCTACTAAATGTAGATATTTATAATATTATAGATATTTACTTCTAACTAAAATTACATAACCTACCCATATTTTCAGTAACAATGAGTATCTTTGCTTATCAATATTAAATTTGTAGAAATGAAAGACTTTAATGACTATGATATTTTATATCCAGAATTAATAATTGACATCTTGAAATATTTTCATGTCAGTAATAGTATCAATAAGAAAAATATTGTAGATTTTTGTACAACACACTCTCCACAGGGGGTACAATTTTTACAGCCAGCTATCATTACCAAGATATGTGATATATTGTGCAATAACAATATAATGTCTTTGATTAAAGGGGGTACTGCACTGGGAATAAACAATAATTATGGATATGTAGGAAATTTAGATGCTTTAGTTACCCTAAAGGACGAAATGTCCCATTACTATAACTCTGTAGTTTATGGTTTCGAATATGTATATAATTTCTACAAAGATAAGGTTATTCCTATTATTGCATATACAGAAGATAAAAAGCCTATGATGGGAAGTTGCTTTAAGTTTCTTAATGGCATTGTTACCGCTAAACACTGTTTAGAAGACGGGGCTTATGTTTCAATACCAGGTTATAGCAAGGAACAATTAAGCAAAGCCAAAATTTATATAAGTGACAATGATGCTATTGATATAGCCTATATAGATTTGTCTCAAAAAACGGAGCAAGTTTTTATTCAAGATCCATATATCTTAGATGATATTCTTGTTATGGGATATCCAATGATACCCCGTTTTCTTAATTTTCTCACGGTTGAAAAAGCTACAGTTTCGTCTTTAGCAAATGTTCGTTTTACCCCATCACGTGGGGCTATTACTTCCATTGCAAATGAAATGTTCACACAAAATATCACTCAATTAATGTTAATAACAGCTCGGATAACAGGTGGTAACAGTGGCGGACCAGTTATTAATAAATATGGTTCCATTGTTGGTGTTGCGATTAGCGATACAATAGCCGAAGGAGATAGTTATGATGAGCTTGGCTATGGTGTCGCTATTCCTATTAAAATAATAAATTCAATTATAGCCCAAAAACATGAAATGCCTGTTCGCTTTGAGGACTTTCACGAATAAAACACATGAAAATGGAAACAATACAGATTGTAAAAATAACAAATCAGAAAGAGGTATATATCTGCTCAAAAAAGAGTTCAAAATAATTTTTTTCACTAATTTACTGAACTTTAAGACAGAAATTACCACTGCCATAAATCACAACTCACCACAGCCCCAACATAAAAACCACCCGGAAACCGCCCGGATACAAAAAAGCGGTGAAACTTTAAAATCACCACCTAAATATAAAATAACTCTTTTAAATGTCATTTATTAAATATATCAAAATACTTCTTTAACATATAAATTCTCCCTCTTCTTCCTCCAGTAACTTCGGATAGTATTCCGCATTTTTCCATACTTGAAATTAAAGTATATGCAGAAGCACTACTAATTCCTGTTATATTTGTGACCATATTGGCGTCTGTAACAGGAAGTTTATATAGTTCCGTAACAACTTTCAACGCGTTTGCAGATCTGCTTCCTAACGATTTTATTTTTTCTTCATTTTCTTTTTGAAGCAATAGTATTTCTTCAAAAGTCCTAACACCATTCTCTGCCATTTTAACAATCCCTGTAAGGAAAAACTTAAACCATCCAGATATATCGTTATTTTTTCTTGCTTGCATAAGACTGGCATAATAAGAGTTCCGATGCTTTTCAAGATAATCGGACAGATATAAAATAGGTCTTTTCAAAATACCTTTGCTTACCAGATACAACGTAATCATCAGTCTCCCAGTCCTCCCATTCCCGTCAAGAAAAGGATGTATCGTTTCAAATTGATAATGTATCAAGGCTATTTTAAGCAGCTCAGGAAAGAATATCTTGTCGTTATGTGCAAATTTTTCTATATCTTCCATTAAATCCGGTATAGACGAGTGGACAGGTGGGACGAATATGGCATCATTTATATTCGAACCTCCTATCCAATTTTGGCTTCTTCTAAATTCTCCGGGTTGCTTATGTTCTCCTCTTACGCCTTGCAAAAGAATTTTATGAACGTTTCTTATCAATCTGGAAGAAAAAGGCAATTCATCCAATAACTTAATAGCTTCGTTCATGGCATTGATGTAGTTATGAACTTCCACCCAGTCATCTCTTTTGTCAAGAGGAACATCTTCTTTAGCCAAGATGGCTTCTTCCATATTGGTTTGCGTTCCTTCTATTTTAGATGATTGCGTAGCTTCTTTCATCACATGCATGCTGATAAACAGGTCAATATTAGGAATATGTTCGGAATACATATCTAATCTTCCGAGCATCCTATCAGCTTTACTCAACAAAGTAACTACCTCCATATCAGAAATTTCCCAAGCCTTATTTATAAAATTAGGCTGGAAGCTGCTATAATACCCTTGATTTATATAAGTACCTGATTTAAAACTCTTCATATTTGTTATTTTAATCTTTATGGCAAAATTAGAATAAAGTTTTTCCTATTCCAAATTTTCACGGAAAATTAAAATAACACATCGCTCTATTATAGAAATAAGCGAAAAATTAAAATAAGTGGCAATCCCAATAATTAAAAGAACGATATTCATGTGGTAATATTAACGTAAAACGTTGTTTACTCTAAGCCCTCCAAAGAGTGCCAGATATAAGCAGACTTCTACATCCTTAATTTCTTTCTTACCATACAAATAGATTATAACTTATTCCTGCACCGACGTAGAAGCCATTAGGATAACCGTATCCAGCCTGCAATCCTAATCCCCAATGCTTCTTCTTGGGTTTGATGGTGTGGTAAATATCGTTCGTCACAGTCTGATAGACCGTCCTCGGATAAACAGTCATACTATCCATCCGAGGGTCTACATATCCGCTCACCACCGCACGATACAGACTATCTTCATACACAACCCGTTTGCGATGAAGCAAGGTATCACCTATCCGTATAGTATCATTCGGCAATATCTGCCAAAAGACGGCTATCGGTGCAGAGATAAGAACCGTATCAAGTTTGACAACCGTCTGTATCCTCGTTTCGGTACGTATTTCTGCCGGCAAAGGCTCGTGCGGGCGGAACCACGCCGCCACACAAGCGATAGCCAGCAATACGACCAATATCCAGGGCAGTTGTTTCATGGCCGTATCACAATGTTACGTAAGAAATTGCAGAACTCGCTCCGTACATCGAAGCAAGGGCATACCTTGATGTATTCAGACGGTTCAACCTCTCCACTGCCGTCCAAATCGGGTGAGGTGTCTCGATGACCGAGCAGCTCTATAATCGGATACTCCTTACAGAGTTTGACAACCAAATTACGCAAAGCCTTTTTCTGCGCTTCCGTACGGGTATCAGCCGGCTTACCGTTAGTATCCAACCCGCCGATATAGCAGATACCGATACTGTGTTTGTTGTACGACAAACCGGAGAAGCCTTTCGTATTACAGTGCGCCCCGTCGATTGACAACGGGCGGCCACTCTCTACCGTTCCGTCAAGGTCTATCACAAAGTTGTAGCCAATCTGATTAAAGCCGCGTGCACGGTGCATGCGGTCGATATCTTTGGCACGTAAATCCTGCCCGGCTTTCGTGGCCGAACAATGAATGATAATAGTATCAATAGTTGTCATTCCTTTTTGATTTTACATAAATATTCGTTATATTTGCAATTCGCCTTTGTTAAACTTTAAGTTGTGTCAAATTTAAAGGCGGAAGGGAGCTGTTGGGAAACACCTTCCTTCCATGCATCAGTAATCACTTGGCGGCTTTCGTCCCCCGCATCCTCGAACATCACACCGTTTCATTTCAGCCTCTTTCAGTTTTAATTCTGTCTCATGCCGTTTATGAACTTCGTCCAGATGGGCACTTTGCGACTGGCGCAGCTCGGCATACAAACCGTCTATTTTCGTATCACGTTGTGCTATCCGTTCTTCCAACCAGGCAATTTGTTTGCGTTCATTCTCATTCTCCATAGCATCGGCAGAAGCATCCTCTTTACGGGCGTCCGTCTTTCGGGACATCCACCATTTTAAAAGCTGTTTGATTCCCTCGATACCACCTAATGCAGTAATCAATATTACCCAGTCATTCACATTCATAGCAGCAGACAAAACACGGTAAGATAAACACTCAGGAAAAGGCTGCACTCTACCCAGAACATAGGTCTTTGGTAGCGGTATGTCAAATAAATACAGGAAGCGAACAGTAGCAAAGGAAACAGCCAATACCCCACCAGGCATATCCAAGCCAACGAAGCCACACCGCAAACTCCGGTAGCGATATAATGCACCTTGCCTTCAAGTTCCAACTTAAAGCAGGGCGCAGCGCCTACAAAAATAAGCCCGACGCCGGAAAGGAAAGCGAGAAACTGTATCTCCACAGGAGACACATCCAGCCATGCGGGGAGAAGTAAAAAAGCCGGGACAATCATAGCCGCTTGGAACAGCCATTTGGGGCGACCCCGTTTATCAAGCTGATAATAAGTATCGCTCACACTCCAGGGAATTCCCTGCATGACACTGATAGCATATACGATATACGCTACAATCAAAACTAAAGAAATCAACATACAAATCATAATTCCAAATTTTAATTTTATCCAAAATTATAATTCCTTATATTCCAATCGTCCTATTTATATTACATTCCACTGACATAAAATGTCAATATAAATACTACTGATTTTCTACCCTACTCTATCTTTTCATGTTTTTCTTATATTCCCCTTACAGATATACTTCAGAAGCCTATATAAAGCCACTCATTTTCTATTTTTTGCCTTGAAAAGTAGTCTTAGTCCCGCAAGAACTTAGAAATATCGGGTTAAAGGTGTCATTCATCAATTCGGACGGCAAGGTAGAAATGTGGGAGTTCCAGGGCGGGACGTTTA
>NZ_FQWK01000007.1 GCF_900129655.1 Bacteroides clarus YIT 12056 | reverse complement strand
TTACAACATCCATTTCCAAAAAGGCGAAGCAACGGGTATATTGCTATTCTCCAAATAACCATGCAAGAGCAGACGGAATGTCACAAAACAACCATATCCCAGTCTTTAGTACCTAGTGATAAAGTTGTTTTTTATGATAATCTTATTTTATGTTTAATAATTAATAATAACTGACAGCCTTGCCGGTATATAGTCACAATATGGATATCATTCAACCGGTTTTCAGTTGACGATTCAACATCTTTGCCATATCAAAGTTCTAAAATAAGAAGGAATAAAAAACGATAGCTTGAAAGTAATGAAAGACATGATGGTAAATTCAGCTGCACTCCTATCTCCGTGTCATAAGTAACATGAGGAAACGAGCTAACAACAGACTGTCGGGACAAGCAGTAAAAGGACGAAGATGCAAAACAGAGGAAAGAGGGTGTTTAGGTAATGCCGAAGTTCCAGATGATGACTATTGCAATACCGGCCATGTTTGAAACTTCTCTTTTCAGGTTATTCCGCTAAAGGGACGGGTTTATGCGATTTTTTCAGACTTTTGCACTATCTTTGCGCTCCGAAAAGATAGAATTGAAAGCATATGATTACCATTGAACAACTGAAAGATATCAAGGAACGTACCGAAGCGTTGAACCGCTATCTGGACATTGAAGGAAAGAAAATACAAGTCGAAGAGGAACAATTGCGCACCCAGGCTCCGGGGTTTTGGGATGACCAGAAAGCAGCCGAAGCACAGATGAAGAAAGTAAAAGGTTTGCAGCAATGGATTTCCGGCTATAATGAAGTCAAGGTTATGGCGGACGAACTGCAACTTGCATTCGATTTCTACAAGGATGAGCTGGTAACGGAAGAAGAGGTGGATGAAGCCTATGCAAAAGCGTCTGCCGCCGTAGAAGCTCTTGAACTCAAGAATATGCTTCGTGAGGAAGCCGACCAGATGGACTGCGTACTGAAAATCAATTCGGGCGCCGGCGGTACGGAAAGCCAGGATTGGGCAAGCATGTTGATGCGTATGTATCTGCGATATGCCGAAACTCATGGATATAAGGCGACCATCGCCAACTTGCAGGAAGGCGATGAGGCCGGAATCAAGGCTTGTACCATTGAGATAGCGGGTGATTATGCTTACGGCTATCTGAAAGGTGAGAACGGTGTACACCGTCTGGTGCGTGTATCTCCCTATAATGCCCAGGGTAAGCGTATGACATCTTTCGCGTCTGTTTTCGTTACTCCGCTGGTAGATGATACGATTGAAGTGAATATCGAACAGGCGCGTATCTCTTGGGATACTTTCCGTTCCAGCGGTGCCGGTGGACAGAATGTAAATAAGGTGGAATCCGGCGTGCGTCTGCGCTATCAGTTCAAAGACCCTTATACAGGCGAGGAAGAGGAAATCCTGATTGAAAATACCGAAACGCGCGACCAGCCTAAGAATCGCGAGAATGCGATGCGTCAGTTGCGCTCTATCCTATACGATAAGGAACTTCAACACCGTATGGCGGAACAGGCAAAGGTGGAAGCCGGTAAGAAGAAAATCGAGTGGGGATCGCAAATCCGCAGCTACGTGTTCGACGACCGCCGCGTGAAAGACCACCGTACCAATTTCCAGACTTCGGATGTAAACGGAGTAATGGACGGTAAGATAGACGGTTTCGTCAAAGCTTACCTGATGGAGTTTGCGGGCGGAGACAACATTTAGTCCTTCGGCAGGTTAACATCATTGACCGGAACAAGTTAACCGGGTTGCGGGTAACAAGTTAATATCGTATATGCGGTAAGTTAACATCATATAATCAATGATGTTAACTTACCGCTTTTTTCTTTTATAAATGCTTGCAAACTTCCCGAATTTCCTTTTACTTTGTTTATCGTTGAACTTTAAACTAAAGAAACACCATGGGAAAGAGTAAAAAGAAAGTAATGCACAGCCGGAAAGAAGAACAACAAGCCAAGAAAGTACTGCTGATTATCGGAGTTGCCGCTTTGGTATTGGTAGTTGCCATGTTGGTTGGTTATTCCTTCTTGGGCTAATTAAAGATAAATATGCCGCAGGAGATAGAACGGAAGTTTCTCGTAAAAGGAGAGTATAAGTCGCAAGCATACGCGCAGAACCGCATCATTCAGGGATATATCAGTAGCGCGCGCGGACGGACGGTAAGAGTACGTATACGCGGCGGGCAGGGGTACCTTACCATCAAGGGGGCATCCGATACATCCGGAATCAGCCGTTACGAATGGGAGAAAGAGATTCCTTTGGCCGAGGCCGGGGAGTTGATGAAACTGTGCGAACCGGGCATTATTGATAAAACCCGTTATCTGGTACGCAGTGGAAACCATGTTTTTGAGGTAGACGAGTTCTATGGAGAGAATGAAGGGTTGGTAATTGCCGAAGTAGAGCTTTCCTCGGAGAACGAGCCTTTTGAGAAGCCGGACTTTATCGGGCAGGAAGTAACGGGAGATATTCGTTATTACAATTCACAGTTGATGAAGCGTCCGTTTAAGGAATGGAAGTAAACTAATCGCGTCCCGTAATTGTTAATTCGTATATGGAGAAACTATATCAATACCTGCCGGAAGAACTCGTCACTTTTATTTTGGTGACGGTGTTTTCTTTGCTTATAGGCCTTTCCTTGCGACGTATCAGTTTGAAACGCGAAGGGGAGACCACCTTGTTCGGTACAGACCGTACCTTTACTTTTATCGGCATTCTGGGTTATCTCCTCTATATTCTCGATCCGGTGGACTACCGCCTGTTTATGGGTGGCGGGGCTGTCTTGGGAGTGTTGCTTGCCTTGAACTATTACGTCAAGCAAGCCCAGTTCCACGTGTTCGGGGTTACCACCATTGTCATTGCGCTCATCACGTATTGCATTGCGCCTATTGTCGCTACGCAGCCCTCTTGGTTTTATGTAATGGTGATTGTGACCGTGTTGCTCTTTACGGAGTTGAAACATACATTCACCGAACTGGCGCAGCGGATGAAGAACGACGAAATGATTACGCTCGCCAAGTTCCTGGCCATTAGCGGTATCATACTTCCGATGCTGCCCAACGAAAATCTGATACCGGACGTCAACCTTACGCCTTATGGTATATGGCTCGCTACGGTAGTGGTTTCCGGTATTTCCTATCTTTCTTATCTGCTGAAGAGATACGTCTTTCGTGAATCCGGCATTTTGGTATCCGGTATTGTCGGCGGGTTGTACAGCAGTACCGCCACCATATCCGTGCTGGCGCGTAAAAGCCGTAAGGCGTCACCTCAGGAAGCGCCCGAATATGTGGCCGCCATGTTGCTGGCGGTCAGTATGATGTTCTTGCGGTTCCTGATACTGATCGGCATATTCAGCGTAGCTACCTTGACGGTTATCTATCCCTATCTGCTGATTATGTCCGCTGTTTCCGCCGGAGCAGCCTGGTTCCTGCATTCCAAGTGGAAGCGTCCCGCCGTATCGGGAGCGACCGATGAAGACGAGGACGGCAGTAACCCGCTGGAATTTAAGGTAGCGCTTATTTTTGCCGTACTTTTTGTGGTATTTACGATAGCCACCCATTATACGCTGATATATGCCGGTAAGGGCGGACTGACCTTACTCTCCTTTGTTTCCGGTTTCAGCGACATCACCCCGTTCATTCTGAATCTTCTGCAAGGTACGGGCAGCGTGCCTGTTTCGCTGATAACGGCTTGCAGTATGCAGGCGATAGTAAGTAATATCGCCGTCAATATGTGTTACGCACTCTTTTTCTCCGGTAAGAAGAGTTCGTTGCGCTCGTGGATATTGGGCGGCTTCGGATGCGTCATAGTTGCCAATGTGCTTCTGCTGTTATTCTTTTACTTCCTGTAAATCAACAGACTTTTCGCTTTTTTAACTCCGGTGTTCCGATAAATGCCGAAGAATGCCCTATTTTTGCCTAATCCATCGTGACAAAAGGTGGATAAAACCACCGCTAATACGAACAATAGTACTGACTAAAACAGGGGAACACCATGAAAACCAAATGGGCTGTGTTGCTGACGATATTCTTTATGGCTGTCGGAGCGACCGCACAAAATGCGACAAACTCTTCTTTTCAAATTAAGGGAATCCTGCTCGACTCGTTAACTCAGGAAGGAGAGCCTTATGCCACTATCAGGATTGTAAAGAAAGAAGCGCCTGCACATGCCGTTAAGATGCTGGTAACGGACATGAAAGGACAGTTTCAGGAGAAAGTGCCCGGTAACAAAGGAAACTTCATCATGACGATTTCTTCGGTGGGGCGGAGCGGCATCGTAAAGAACTTCTCCGTAAAACCGGGAGAGAAACTGGTGGATTTCGGCACTATCTACATTACGGATGCTTCCAACGAACTGGGGCAGGTGGAAGTCGTGGCGCAGAAGCCTCTGGTAAAGGCCGATATCGATAAGATAGAGTATAACATACAGGATGACCCTGATTCCAAATCGAACTCTGTTCTTGAGATGCTGCGTAAAGTACCCCTTGTAACGGTAGACGGTGAAGATAACATCAAAGTGAACGGCAGTAGCAGTTTCAAGGTATATGTCAACGGCAAGCCCAACAATATGATGAGCAATAACCCGACGGATGTTTTGAAAAGTATGCCCGCCAACTCCATCAAACATATCGAAGTCATTACCAATCCCGGCGCCAAGTACGATGCGGAGGGTGTCGGGGGTATCCTGAACATTGTCACCGTAGGCGGCGGTCTGGAAGGCTATACGGCCACGTTCAGCGGTAATGTAAGTAACCGTGGCGCCGGTGGCGGCGTATTCGGTACGGTAAAGAGCGGCAAACTGACTTTCAGCGCCCGCTACAATTACAATTATAACAACCAGCCTCGCAGCTATTCCGGTGGCAACCGGCGTACGGTCGGTGAAACGGACAGCGGTTCGTCCGACCTGGATTATAGCGGAACGAGCAAAGGAAACGGTAATTTCCAGTCCGGCAGCATGGAAGCCAGCTATGAAATCGATACATTGCGTCTGGTAACCATGTCCTTCGGCCTTTGGGGCGGCAAGAACAAAAGTAACGGGGAAACCGATGCGTCGGCCACACTTCCCGGTACCGCCGACGAGCTGTACAGCTATATTTCCGACAACCACAGTAAGAGCTCCTGGTATTCCATTGACGGCGGCATCGACTATCAGCGCCTGTTCCATGTGAAAGAGCGTATGCTTACGTTCTCCTATAAGATTAACACCCGTCCGCAGACCTCGGATTCCTATTCCGGCTATGAGTATGATATGGACAAGGTGGCTCCGGACTGGCAAGACTTTATGAGACGTATGCTCGACCAGCATAATGACGGTTCGCAAAGCACCACGGAACACACCTTACAGGCGGATTATACTACTCCTGTCGGCAAGATGCACACCATTGAGGCCGGAGCTAAATATATCCTTCGCAACAACAGTTCCGAGGACGACCGCTTTCAGCGTGGCGCAGGGCAGCAAGCCGATTATGAATTCGATGAAGACCATAGTTCGCACTACAAGCACTTGAATGACATCCTGGCTGCCTATGCCGGTTATTCTTTGAAGGTAAAAAAGCTGTCCGGCAGACTGGGCGTACGCTACGAGCATACCATACAGAATGTGAAATACCTTTTGGGCAGAGGCGAGAACTTCAAGAAAGACTTTGACGATGTAGTCCCTTCCGCCAGCATCGGCTGGAAGCTGACGGATATGTCCAACTTGCGTTTCGGCTATAACATGCGCATTTACCGTCCGGGCATCTGGTACCTGAATCCTTATCTCAATGACAGCAATCCCACCAATATCACACAGGGTAATCCCAATCTGGACAGCGAGAAAAGCCATGCGTTCAATTTGAGTTACAGTAACTTTACGCAGAAGTTCAATATCAATCTTTCGCTGCGCTACTCATTCACCAACAACAGCATCGAGCGTATCTCCGAGATGGTTCCCGATACAGACATTGAGGGACTGAAAGAAACGACCGGCAAGGAAGTGCTTTACTCCACTTATCAGAATATAGGCAAGACCAAATACGCCGGTTTAAGCGGATATATCAATTGGAATGCTACATCCAATACCCGTATTTACGCCAATGTTTACGGCAGTTACTCGTATATGGAAGGCGCCAACGGTCTCAAGAATGACGGTTGGAACCTGTTCGCTTACGGCGGCGCGCAACAGACCCTGCCCCATGACTGGCGCATCAGTCTGAACGTGTTCGGCCAGACACCCTGGGTTATGTTGCAGGGTAAAGGAAGCAGTTACTTCGATTACGGGCTGAGCGTGAACAAGTCTTTCTTCGACAAGCGTCTGACCCTCTCCGCTTTCGCCAGCAACTTCTTTAAGAAGTACATGAACAACACCGATACACTGGAAGGTACCGGTTTCATGCAGGAGAGCTGGAGCAAATACAGCCGCCAACGTTTCGGCGTCAGCGTCAGCTACCGTATCGGAGAACTGAAGGCCAGCGTCAAGAAGGCTGCCCGTTCCATCAGCAATGATGATGTAAAGGGCAACGGCGGCGGTGGTGGCGACAGGTAGAAGACTCAGTATTTGAGACAGGTAACCGTTCCGTCCATCGTCATGACAATCAGTCGCCTTTCTCCTGCGTTCTTCAAGGAGGTGACTGCCGAATGAGCCACTTTCCACTGCCAGGATATTCCGCTTCCGTCGGTTCGTACGGCGTGGACAACCCCGAACTCCGTGGGAATGAACACGTATTGTTCCGTCGTCTCCATACGGGTAGGGATAAAGTTGCTTTCGTAAGGCATTGCGGTATTCCAAAGCGGTGTGTAAACGCCTTTTGAAATATCTGCCGCGGTGATGTTGTTCTTGATGCCTTTGATATACATCGTCTTTCCGTCCGGTGAGAAACCGAGCGATTCGCGCCCTTTGGCTTCGTCCGAAGCCCAGAGAATCTCTCCTGTCGACGGCTGGAAAGCGCGTACGAAATAGTCGGAACTGAGTACGATAACCTGTTCCTGTTGCTTTCCGCCGTTTGCGGTGTATGGAAGAACTACCGGCCAGCAGGCTCCCGGTGAAAAGTATCTGCCGCGTCGGGTGTCGAATTCCCAGACTTTCTTTCCCGTTTTCCGGTCGATGGCATAGAACATTGCTCCCCACGTACCTATATAAACCCGTTCCCGGTCTGTGGCGGGGCGTGATTCGATATACCCTTTCAATCCCTCGCAAATCCAGTTGACCGTACCGTCCGCCGGATTGATGGAATAAAACTTCCCGTTGCTGCTGCCGATATAGACGGTATCATCCGCTACCGCAGGGCAGGCTACAATCGGGTAGCCGGTATCGTATTTCCAGCGCATGCTTCCGTCCTGTCTGTTCAGGGCGTAGACACAGCCGTCGCAGGAAGAAACGATTACCAGTTGCGGAGTAATGAAAGGAGCGGAGAATATCTTATTCCCGGTGCGGTACTTCCATAAGGTTTTTCCGCTGTCGGCGTCCAGCGCACGAACCACTCCGGCGGTATTGGTATAGATGTACAGGTTGCCGTCTATGCTTCCTTGCGAAGCGATATCCGTAACATCCTTGACAGTCCATACTTCCCGGATGGCGGGATGAAAGACGATAGTGTCCCATGCCGGGCGGGTTTCCGTCTTGATGATGCGTTCGCGGAACAGCAGGGTATCCCCCTTCAGGCTTACCAGGTTATATCCGCTTATCGGGTCTTTCCGTCTGAGGGAAGAGCGTCCTATCACTCCCGGAATGCCGTCGGCATCGTATGAGCGGTTGACGTGCAGGTGTCCGGCGAGTACGGCCTGCGTATTGCGTGTCTTAAGAATCCGAAGAACTTCCCGGCAATTGCTTAAATCGGCGTTCAGCGGGAAGTGATTGACGAAAATGACGGGTTGCGCCGCAGGTGTGGCATTGTATACGGAGTCGAGCCAGAGGATTTCCTCACGCGGGATATGGGGCGGTCCCATCCGCAGGCTCGGACCTGCTCCGCAACCGATGAAGCGCACCCCCTGCCAGTCATAGCAGAAATGTGACGCCCGGAATATCTTATCGAACATCGTACATCCGTTCTCGCTCCAGTTCACGTCGTGGTTGCCGGGCAACAGCAGGTAGGGTTTCCGGAAGCCTTTCAATATCTCCTCAAGTAATTGAAACTCTTTTGTATCGCCGAATTCCGTCACGTCTCCGCTCAGAATGGTGAAATCCACATCGGGGTTGGCATTGATATCCTCAACGGCCTGCCGTAAATCGTCTTCGGCGTAGGCGAAAGAGTTGAGATGAACATCGGTGAGCCAGGCAAAGGAGAAATTCCGCCGGTTGCCGGAGATGGAAGAGGGATGGCCGTCCTGTCCGTAGACAAGGAGTGACAGCGCCGTCACGCAGAGGGCTGATAGGAACTTTTTCATGATGATGATTGATTGGTGTTGCTCCAAAGATACTTAGTTTTATCCGGAAAACAAAAAGAGGATACGGCGAAACTCTGATTATGATAGCAAAATCAGCTTCGGCGTATCCTCTTTACAGGTACAAGAAAGAACGAAGTTATTCTTCGGCTGTGGCTTGCGGGGCGGTGAATCCTAACTTCTGCAATCCTCGCTGTACGTCCGGATGGCTCATAAAGAGCTTCCAGAGCAGTCCGCTGCGGTAGTTCTCAATCATTACGGCTATCGGGCCCTGGTCGATGGCAAGATAACGTTGCGGATACCAGTTGTCCGTTTCGCTGAAAGCGTCGTAGAATCCGTAAGGGCCGAATACTTTATCGCCCATTCCGTAGAGGTGGCGCATCACTTGTAATGAGTACTCCGGCGTATATACGATGGATGACAGGGCGGCGGTGGGAGAGATGACTCCCAGGTCGTCGCGCTCGTTGGGCGAGTGGGCGGCATATCCGTTTACGGAGTAGCTGGCGGTCAGCCCCCAGCAGTCCGGTCCGAAACCTTTGTAATGCTTGGGGTTACGGATGCAGTAGGCGCGGTTTACAAGCGTCAGGTTACGCATTTCGCCGAAGTAACCGGGGCAATATTCGTCTTTCAGTCCGTTGGGGTCAAGTCCCAGGAAAGAGTACTGCGCCCAGAACAGGGGGCCGGCTTCCGTACCTTGATACCGCAGATGCAGTTCGATACCCTCTACCTTATGCGGGCTGACGATGGCGCCGTTCTGCGCCCAACCTTCGTGGTATACGGCGGCAGGTACGCCATGCGTAGGCGAGGCGGCGGCAAGGATGTACATGATGAGGCATTCGTTGTAACCGTGTACGGGGAAGTTCATCTCCCAGCCGTATTCGGGACTCCAATGCCAGTAGAGTACGTTTTGGTCGCCCTGTCGGTAGAAGTTCCAGTCTACTTCCCGCCATAGCTTGTCGATGCGGGCGGCGAGGGCTTTCTCTTGCGGGCTACCGCCTGCATAGTACTGGTGTACGGCAAGGAGAGCCTGCATTACGAAAGCGGTTTCTACAAGGTCGCCGCCATTGTCTTTCTGCCCGAAGGGCTTTACCCGCCCCGTATCGCCATACCACCAATGGGGGTAAGCTCCATGAAAGCGGTCGGCGGTCTCAAGGAAAGAAACGATGCGTTCCATGCGCGCCAGTCCTTCTTCACGGGTGACGTAGCCCCGGTCGATACCCGCGAGCACTGCCATGATACCGAAACCGCTGCCGCCGGATGTCACTACGTTTTGGTCGTTTTCGGGGTATACTCCATCCATGTGGATGCGCTCGCGCGCGAGTCCGCTGTTGGGTTCGGCCCCGTCCCAAAAGTAATTGAAGGTTCGGCGCTGTACTGTGTCCAGCAGGGCGTCGTCGCTCAACGTGCCGGACGTTCCGTCGGATTTTTTGGTACCGCAGGCTCCTGCGAGGAACAATAGCAGGAGAAGCGGGATATAGATGTTTACTGATTTCATACTGTTTACGTGCAATGATTTATATACTGGCGGGAGAATTTTTTCCCCGTAAGGAAACGGCGGTTCCCTCAGGGAGAAACACCCGTTTCCCCGGTGGGGAATTTCGGTTTCTCCGGTAGGAAACTGAGATTCCCCCGGATAAAACGGTTGGTATCCTCAGGAGAGACGGATTGTTTACTTCAAGGTGATGCGCGCCGTCTTGGTGGCCTGACTGCTTCCCCCGATGAAGAGGTCGAACTCTCCGGGCTCGGCTACATGGTTCAGGTCGTAATCATAGAAGCGCAGCAGCTCCGGAGTAATCTTGAAGGAAACGGTCTTGCTTTCGCCTGCACGAAGGAATACCTTTTCAAAGCCTTTCAGCTCGCGTACGGGGCGGGTGATGCTTCCTACAAGGTCGCGGATGTATAGCTGTACGACTTCCGCACCGTCGCGTTTTCCGGTGTTGGTTACGGTGACTACGGCGGTTATGGAACCGTTCTGTCCCATCGACGGGGTGCTCAGGGCGATGTCGCTGTACTCGAAGGTGGTGTAAGACAGGCCGTATCCAAAGGGATAAAGCGGCTCGTTGTCCACGTCCAGGTAGTTACTGCGGAACTTCTCGAACCATTTGCCTGCCTGCAGCGGACGTCCGGTATTCTTGTGGTTGTAGAACAACGGTATTTGTCCTACATTCTTCGGGAAAGTCATCGTCAGTTTGCCGCCGGGGTTGACATCTCCGAACAATACATCGCCTATGGCATAGGCGGCTTCGCTTCCGCCAAACCATACGTTCAGTATGGCGGGCACGTTGTCCTGTTCCCAGGTCAGTGTCAGCGGGCGTCCGGTGAAGAGGGTGAGTACTACGGGCTTGCCTGTTTTCAGCAAGGCTTCCAGCAGTGAACGCTGTACGTCGGGCAGGTCGAGGTTGGTACGGCTGGAACTCTCGCCGCTCATTTCGGAAGATTCACCGAGCGCGGCTACGATAACGTCCGCGCCGGCGGCTGTTTTCAGGGCTTCGTCCAGCAGTTCCTTGTCCGTACGGTTGTCCCGGTTCAGGGAACGTCCGAACATGGTGGCGCGCTCTTCGTAGGCGGCATCGCCGATGAGGTTGCTGCCTTTGGCGTATGTGATGTTCACTTTGCCGGACATCATCTCCTTCAGTCCTTCATACAGAGAGGGGTAGTCGTTGAGGCGTGCGGCTACGCTCCATGTTCCGGGCATATTGCTGCGTGTATTGCCCAACGGGCCTATGACGGCTACGGTTCCTTCTTTTTTCAGCGGAAGCAGCGGCTCGGGCAGAGAACCCGGATGTTGCTTGATGCTGCCGTTCTTTAGCAATACAAAGCTCTCGGCGGCAATACGGCGTGCGGCGGCGCGGTGTTCTTTGGTGAAGATGTCGCGTGCGGGACGGTTCACATCGCAGTATTTATAGGGATTGTCGAAAAGTCCTAACTTATACTTGGCTTCGAGGATACGGCGGCAGGCCGCATCGAGGGTTTTCATGCTTACCTTGCCCGCCATGACGGACTTCTTGAGTGTGCCGACGAAGCCTTCGCTTACCATATCCATGTCTACACCGGCATTGAGGGCACGCGCGGAGACGGTTTGCAGGTCGCCGATGCCATGTTCTATCATCTCGGATATACCGGTAAAGTCGGTCACTACAAAGCCGTTGAAGCCCCATTGCTTGCGGAGAACATCGGTCATCAGCCATTTGTTGGCTGTGGCGGGTACGCCGTCTATCTCGTTGAAGGATGCCATTACGCTTCCCACGCCTGCCTCTACGGCGGCTTCGTAGGGGTACATGTATTCGTTGAACATACGGTTGCGGCTCATGTCTACCGTATTGTAGTCACGGCCTGCCTCGCCCGCTCCATAAAGGGCGAAGTGCTTGACGCAGGCAAGGATTTCGTCATTGCGCCTGAGTTGCTCGGAGAGGTTGGCTCCCTGATAACCGTAGACCATCGCTTTGGCAATCGCTCCACCAAGGAAGGGGTCTTCACCGCTACCTTCGCTGACACGTCCCCAACGCGGGTCGCGGCTGATGTCTACCATCGGACTGAATGTCCAGGAGATGCCGTCGGCGCTGGCTTCGACGGCAGCGATGCGCGCGGACTCCTGAATGGCGGCCATATCCCAGGTGCAGGACAATCCCAGAGGGATGGGGAAGATGGTTTCGTAGCCGTGTATCACGTCCATGCCGAAGAGCAGGGGAATACCCAGTCGTGAGTTTTCTACTGCCAGCTTTTGTACGTCGCGTATCTTGGCCACTCCTTTCAGGTTGAAAAGACCGCCGACGAGCCCTTGCTCAATCTTCTTGGCTACGTCACTGCTTTTAGCTTGCCCGGTAGTGATTTCACCGGTGACGGGCAGGTTTAATTGCCCTATTTTCTCCTCTACGGTCATTCGCTTTATCAGTGCATCGATAAAGCGATCCATATCTTGGGGGGATTTCTGCGCCTGCAGTGTGGCAGCGCCTATAAAGGCGGTTGCGAGTAGCAGGCTGGTTCTTTGGAAAAACTTCTTCATAATATGTTTCTTTTAATATGTATTTTCTAATACGGTTCTTTACATATATTTCTTTGCGTATGTCTTTTAATATGCTTTTACATACGTTTTTGCATATGCTTTTATATATGCTTTTTGCATATGTTTTTATATATGCTTTTTAAGCTGGATAATGAATATAGGTCTTTCTAAGTTAAAGCCTGAAAGGCTTTTATCTCCAAGCCCGGGGCAACGCCCCGGGATATTGCAGATGATTAACATTGCGCCCTGTAAGGGCAAAATCCTTGTGTATGAATCTTTTGCCCTTACAGGGCGCAAGACACAGAGGGCTTTTTATACCCGGGGTGTTACCCCGGGCTTGGAGATAAAAGGCTTTCAGCCTTAGGTGCGTTATCATGCTGTATGGTGCTAATCATTAATCACTAACCTCTAATGATTAATGACTAATCATAAACCACTAATCATTCACCATTCACCATTAATCACTAATCACTAATCACTAACCTCTAATCACTAATTACTAATTACATTTAATAATTAGGATTCTGTACCAGCACCCCGTTCGATTTGTCAATCTCGTCTTGTGGCAATGGCAGCAAGGCGTTCTTATCCTGGTAGTTCTTTCCGGCGGCTTGCAACACTTCTTTGGCAATTCCCCAGCGTACGAGGTCATAGAAACGGTCGGGTTCCAATGCCAACTCTACACGGCGTTCGTGACGAATGGCATCACGCAGTGTATTTTGGTCGGTAGACGTAACTTTGGGAAGTATGCTGCTGTCCGTACCGCGTGCATGGGCGCGAACCTGTTCCAGATAGTCGATGGCCTCGCCCGAAATACCTTTCTCGTTGGCGGCCTCGGCAGCCATCAGCAATACGTCCGGGTAGCGGATAATGCGGATGTTTACCCAAAAACCGTCTTTCGTATATTTCTTACGCAGCTCGGGTTCGGTATATGCCTTTTTGTTGAAGTAAGCTCCCATAGCGGTAGACACAGGAGATTCACCGTAAGGCTTATTGGTATTTTCCGGGGTAATGGGGTCACTGATGCTTCGGCGGAAATAGAGTAAGGATGCGTCTTTACGGGGGTCGCCGGGCTCGAATGCCTGGCCTACCAGCGTGGTTCCCATATGCCAGCCCCAGCCGAGATCCCAATCGCCTGCACCGCGCACACCTTGCACCTGACAGAACTGGCTGCCGATGACATCACTGTTTTTCAGCGCGTCGGTCGATTCGCATTGCAATTCGAACACGCTTTCGCCGCAATTCTCACCCTCAACGGTAAAGACTTTATCCACAGGAGTGTTCAGGTTGTAGATACCGGACTTGACTACTTCGGTAGAAGCGTCGTACATATTATCCCAATCGTTGCGCATCATATAGGTACGGGCGTGCAGCGAACGCGCGGCTCCCCATGTGATACGTCCGGTATACTCGGAAGTCCACGTCAGCGGCAGGCATTTCTCGGCCTCGGCGAGGTCTTTGTCTATTTGCTCGTATATCTTGTCCGCAGTGGTTTTGGGCACGTTGGCGTCGGATGCCTCTTTCACTTTGAAGGTTACCAACGGCACTTCTCCCCAGGCGCGTACAAGGTTGAAGTAACAATAGGCGCGGAAAAACAGGGCTTCGCCTTTGGTACGTATATTCTCCAAATCATCTTTGTTTCCGCTGTTCTCCAGGTCGTCGAGGATTTCGTTGCACTGGTAGATGATTTTATAATTCTGTCCCCAATAGGCGCTCAGCGTGCCGTTGGAGGCTGTGTACTGGAAATCATCCCACATATCTGCCTGGTCGGCGCCGTCGCCGGCATCGCTTCCTTTTTCGGAATCCTCGCTGCGTACCATGTGTATCATGAAAGCGGGTATGCCGGCAGTGATGTTATAGCTGCGCATCAGGTAGTATACGTTGTACATCTTTCCGCCGATAAGGGCGTTGGGGGCATCGTCTTCGGTGAACTGTCCCAGTGGGTCACGGTCGAGGAAGTCGTTACAGGATGTCAGGGCAAAGGTGGTGAGTGTGCCTGCTATCAGGGTTAATATCTTATTCTTTAGTTTCATAATTTTCCTATTATAGATTTAATAAAGTACTGTTATTCCGCAGGGGAACTTTGTTCCGGCGCTATGCCGGTTAGAATGTCAGATTGAAGCCGAATGTGTAAATGGCCGGCATCGGATAGCTGCCGTCGTCTACACCGAAAGCAATGGCCGTGCCACCCAGTTCGGGAGTGTAGCCGGTGTTGTGCTTCCAGGTTTTCAGGTTCTGGATGTTGACATAGAGTTTCAAGGCCTGCATGCCGATTCTGGATATCAGGGTCTTGTCGAAGTTATACGCCAACTGTACGTTGCGGATACGGAAGAAGCTGCCGTCTTCGATGTAGTACTCGGAATTCATATTGTTGATGGTATGCTTCGTATTCAGCAGGGGCTGGGTATTGCTTGTACCCGGTCCGTGCCAACGGTCCATGCGTTGTTCCATGAAGTTGAACTGGCTCCAGTTGTAATTGTCCCATGTGCGGAATATCTGGTTGCCGCCTTGTCCCATCATGTCGATGCCGAGTTCCCAGTTTTTATAGTTGACGCCGAGAGTGATGCCGTAAGTGACATCGGGGGTAGGGTCGCCTATCATGGTACGGTCGGCAGTGGTGATTTCACCGTCACCGTTCACATCCTTGAACTTCAGGTCGCCCGGTGTAACGGTGGCCAGGGTGTTCTTGGGAGACCGGGCGATTTCTTCGTCTGTCTGGTACACGCCTTCCACCTTGTAACCGTAGAAGTAACCGATAGGATAACCGGCCATCGTATAGCTTTGGCTCTTGTCGCCGGCGATGATTGAGTAACCGTCCTGTACGAGGCTCAATACCTTGTTCTTGATTGTAGTGAGGTTGGCGCCTACGTTATATCCCCAGTCGCCGATTTGGTCACGCCAGTTGATGGCGAGCTCCACACCTTTGTTCTCTATGGAACCGAGATTACCGATGCCCGGAACCGTACCGGAGATGCCCGGCACTTCTGCCAGCAGGTCTTTGGTGGTTTTCTTGTAATATACACCCTCGAAGTGCAGGCGGTTGCGGAAGAAGTTGGCTTCTGCGCCTACTTCCCAGGCTTCCACTTTCTCCCAACGGAGATTGGGATTGGGCAGGTAGGACAGTTGGTAGCCCGGATAGATGGCGGACGGCTTGCCGAATACGGCAGAGTAGGCATTGGTGAGCAACGGCTCGGCAGGGTAGGCCTTATCCAGATTCTGATTGCCGAGCGTACCCCATGAACCTTTCAGTTTCAACATATCCAGCCAGGTGATGTCTTTCATAAATTCCTCTTCGGACATCAGCCAGCCTGCACCGACGGAGTAGAAATTCTGCCATTGGTTGCCGGTGTAGGAGAATGCGGAAGAACCGTCACGACGGAACGAACCGTTGAACAGGTATCTGCCTTTGTAGTTATAGAGCACACGTCCCAGCATGGATACGGTGCTGCGCTCCCATTGCTTGCTTTCGTTGGTGGCTGTTGCCGCATCGCCGATGCTGACGTACCATTTGTCGGGATTGTCGGGAATGACCAGACCTACTCCTTGCGTACGTTCTCCGCCCAGCATCTCCAGCTTATTATAATAGGTGGTGAAACCGGCGGTGGCGGTCAGGCTATGCTCGCCCCAGGTATTGGTGTAGGTCAGCAGGTAGTCGCTTTGTACTTTGGCTTCGGTTTCCTTGGACTGTTTCACTCCGGTCTTTCCGTTGCCGAGGGTCACGACGT
This sequence comes from Bacteroides clarus YIT 12056, assembly GCF_900129655.1. GTDB lineage: Bacteria > Bacteroidota > Bacteroidia > Bacteroidales > Bacteroidaceae > Bacteroides > Bacteroides clarus. The sequence goes on along the minus strand of NZ_FQWK01000007.1, from coordinate 162,553 downwards.
TACCTTCTACGCTGCTGTCGAATACGGTGATGATAGGAGTGTAGGTGCGGCTGCTGTTGGAAGCGTAGTCCATGGAGTACATCACTTTGAACTGGAAGTTTTTCAGGAAGTCCCATTGACCGTATACGTTGCCCGACGCGCGGTAGTTCTCCGCACGGGTGGTATTGGCTTTCAAGCCTACATCGACCATCGGGTTGTTCATCTGCGCTTTCTGAAAACCGGGCAGGGTGGTGTACAGGCCGTATTCCGCATTGTATACGGGAGCTACCGGAGCGGCACGGAGGGCTGTTGCCACACTCTTGGTATCGGCAGGCAGTATGCGTGCGCCGTTAAACTGGAAGCCGACTTTGAAGTTGTCCGTAACTTTATAATCGTTGCTTACATTCAGCGTGACTTTGCTGTATTTCTCGTGCTTGATATTGCCTTGCTCGTAGGCGTAACCGGCTCCGAGATAGAAGCTGTGCTTGGCGGAAGCGCCCGTGATGCTGACGTTGTTGTTGGTGATGAATCCGGTCTGGAAGATTTCATCCTGCCAGTTGGTATTGCCCGTCCAGGGGGTGAAATCGAATTCGGGATTGCCTTCGTTTCTTAGCTGTTCGTTATAGAGCTCCTTGAAACCGGCCGCATCGACCATCGCAATCTTGTTCGTTACGGTTTTGAAACCGAACGAACCGTTGATGTTGACACGTGTCTGCCCTTCTTTGGCCTTCTTGGTGGTAATGATGATGACACCGTTGGCGCCTCGTACACCGAAGATGGCGAGGGATGACGGGTCTTTCAGGATTTCCATGGACTCGATGTCCTGCGGATTGAGGAAGTTGATGTTGTCGTTGAACAGGCCGTCTACTACATACAGCGGTTTGTAGCCGTTGATAGAGTTTGTGCCGCGCACACGTATTTCCGGGTCTGCACCGGCTTTACCGGAGTTGATGACCTGTACGCCGGCTATCTTTCCTTGCAGGGCGGCTACCGGGTTGACCACGGGCTTGTTGGCGATTTCATCCCCTTTGATATTGGTGATGGAACCGGTAAGGTCGCGTTTCTTGGCGCTACCGTACCCGATGACGACTGTCTCGGCAAGCATCTGCGAATCATCGTGCATCTGCACGTCGACAATACTCCGGTTGCCCACTTTGACGGCCTGCTTCACCATGCCTACATAGGAAAATTCCAAAGTGGCTTCGGGTGGCACCTGAATGGAATACTTTCCGTCAATGTCCGTAATGACACCGTTGGAAGTACCTTGTTGCAGTACGGACGCTCCGATGAGCGGTTCTCCTGTAGCATCGGTCACCGTACCGGTCACTGTCTTGTTCTGAGAGAAACCGGGAGTTGCTGCGAGGAGCAGACATGCTATCAGAAATAGATTTTTCAGCCAAAAGGCTCTCTTCATAGGAAGTTTAGGTTTTTTCTTCATTGCATAAATTTTTAGTGGATAACTAACTTGATTGTTTCCTCTGAAACAATCGGGATGCAAAAAAGATTTCAGACCTTTATATATCTCCGGTTTTTAACACAATCCGTGAGGAAAGGGGAAAGAAAAAAGAAGATGTATGGTAATACATCTTCTTTCTCTGTTGTTTGTCTTTTAAAAAAATAAACTGTGCGGGTGATAGGACTCGAACCTACACGCCTCACGGCACCAGATCCTAAGTCTGGCGCGGCTGCCAATTACGCCACACCCGCAAGGGATTTCCCGTTAAGCGGTGCAAAGATAAGAAGTTTTATCGGTTTTACAAGCAAAAGCGTAAAGAAAGTTATTCATTTCATTCCGGAGTCCATTCGCCTTTGAGGAAAGCCCGGGCTTTTTCGATGATAGTGTCTATATGCTTTGCTTCATCCGTTTCATCCATATCGATTTTAATGTCGGGGTCTATTCCCCATTCTATCTGTTCCATGTCGACACTGAAATGCGGACTGGCGGAAAAACGCACTGTCCACCCGTTAGGAAGTTCGGAAGTAAAGGGCATACCGGAACCGCCACCGGTTTTGTCACCTATGATGGTGACATTGGGCAGGCAGCTCATCTGGTTGACAAAATCGTTGGTTGCACTGTATGAGCGGCGGTTGGTGAGGACTACTACTTTCTTTTGCCAGCGTATGCTGTTACTGGGTTCTAATTCTATGGGGTAGGGTTCGGAGAAATCATTGTGTCCCTTGCCGGTTTTATGGCGGATGTATCCGGTTAGTACTTTTTCGTTGGTGAAACGGGCGGCAATGCGTGTGGAGTTGGTTACGTTGCCACCGCCATTACTGCGTACGTCAATGATAAGTCCGTTGCATACGGCGAGATAGGAGAGTATCTCATCCAGATTTCCATTGCCTATTCCCGAGGAGAAGCTTTCGTAACGCATATAGCCGATGTTGTCTTCGAATATTTTATACTTGACGCCTGCGGCGGTACGGTAGTCGGTACTGGCTTTACCCAGATAGGTGTCTTCTACAATATCTTCGCGGAAGTTACGCGGATAGTTCTGATACCATGCGTCATAATACGATACATTGTGGGCGGAAGCTAAGTTTACGTGTCCGTCTTGCAGCTCATTCAGCATGTTTCCCAGTACTTCAAATAACCCTTCACTGCTCATAGTGTTGGTAATAAGCTTGCTGTATTTGGCATGGATGGCATCCCAGTCGATTTGCTTGTATTCCAAGAAACAATACTGTTCGTCGATAATCTTCCATAAGGCTTCGAAGTTCCCCTGTGGAGAATTGGTGACTTCTTCTTCGCGGATGCAACCGCTCAGCAAAGGAAGTACAACCATCAGAACCATTATCTTTTTAAGAAATCCCGTCATCTTATCATTCACCGTTTATCACCTTATCACTCTATCACTTTACCGCCTTGTTACTCTATCACCTCTTCTTCTTATTATTCAATAAATACAGTTCCTTTACAAAGCCTACCATGAATACGTGTGAGTAGGTATGTGTTTTTATATCGTTTACTTTGGATTGCTGAGCGTCCCATATATAGGCAAAGCGCATTTTGGCGCGTCCTATCGGGAAGTCTGCCGTAAGCATCTGCCGTAATGAAGGCTGGTTGTGCAGTGAAGTGAATTTGACCACTCCGCTACTGTTTCCTAATGAGAAGATTTCATAATAGGACTGGCCGTAATGCGGCGAGAACATCACTCCCATTAAGGGCAGGTTGACCTGATAACGTAATGTAAGCGGATAGTTTTTGATGCGTAAGTCCCAAATGGCCATACCCGATGCGTCCAGATTGATGTAAGCGCGTGCCGATGCCGGATTGTTGGTATTACGCAGGTTGTAGACAAAACCGCCGTTCAGGTCGGCAAGGCCGCCGGCGAGCAACTTGAAGTTACTCGTGACAGGGAAGTTATAGTGCAGACCATAATTCCAATTCGCTAATGCGGAGAATGTGTTGTTATTATCCACTTTGTTATGGGCATAACCTAAATCGGCCTGAAAGAAACTCTGCAAAGACAGCTTGCCGTCCATCCATCTGGTCATGCGCATACTTTCGCGGGAAACGCGGAAATCTATTCCGGTATATTCCTGGGGGGACAGATAGGTGTCGAATACATTCGTGACACCTACGCCATACATGGTAGCACGGGTTACGAGACGGCTTTGTTCCAATCCTTCCGCCTTTACAGGAAGCTGCGCCCGTATGGCGTTGCAGCATAGCAGCAGAACCGTACAGAGAACCGGCATTACCGCTTTAGGTAGTTTCATGTTCCTTGCTGTCATTATTATCAGAGAACAATTTCATTTGTCCTGTCAGTTCGTCCAATATGTCGCTTTCGCTTTTCCCGTGATCCGGGTCCAGTATTTCAACTTCTTCCTCGTCGTTGCTCTCAGGGGTTTGCGGGACTTCCGGCTGACGGGTAGGCTCTAATTCGTTGATAGTTTCCAGCGTGTAGGTAGTCAATCGCTTGCCTTTGGCTTTGAAACCTTTTACTGCGATAAACTCGTCTGCATCGATTACCAACGGCTCACGGAAGTTGTCATGACCGCCGAATATAACTTCCAGTCGCGGATAATATTCGTCAGTCAACAGGATGAGACGATTGTCCTTGTTCTCACCTAGATAGTTCTGCTTGCGGTTACTTGCCTCGAAACAAAAACGTTTGATGTACGGATAACCTTGTTGGTCGGCATCATACAGAACGGCTGTCCATACTTTGCTCGAATCATATTTCTCCAACACCCGTATGTTGTCTTCGTAGTGATTGTTCACATCGAAATTGCTGGTGTAGAACTCGCCGTTGTTCAATACCACCAGGATTTGCTCGTCACTTTGGAACTCGCCGAGGTATTCTCCGCGACCGTCATAGTTGAGGCGCAGGACATCTTGGTCGAACCATACTTTGCGCCCGCCCAATGTGGAACCGCCGCGTTGCTTCAGAGCTATCTTGTGAACCGGGTTACGGGTGAGTATATTGCCCATGGCCTGACGGCCTTTGATATTTATCTGGCTGAAATCTTCTTCGAAGATGATGCGGCGTATACGCGGATTGGGCTTGAGCGTTACTTTGATGACTTCGGCCTCACCGTTGGGGTTGGCCGTGAAATATACGATACGTGAGTCGGGCGTGCCTTGTGTCACGTCATATTCGCGGTCGCGTACTACGGAAGTCACGGCGAAACGCTTGATATAATGCGTACCTTCTTTTCCGTCACGGTAGACGACATTGTAGATAGTGCGTTTGTCGTTCTTCTTGAATACGTTGGCATAGAGTATGTTCTTGCCTACGAATTTCTTGTCTGCCACCGGAGTGATGATGTAACGTCCGTCGCGGAAGAAGATGATAACATCGTCGAGGTCGGAGCAATTGGCTATGAATTCGTCTTTTTTCAGGCCGGTACCGATGAAACCCTCTTCGCGGTTGATGTATAATTTTTCATTGGCTTCTACCACTTTGGTAGAGTCGATGGTATCGAAATTACGTAATTCGGTACGGCGCGGGAAGCCTTTTCCGTACTTCTCTTTCAGCATGCGGAACCAGTCTACCGTATATTCCACGATATTGGCCAAATGGCGGTCTATCTCCTCGATGTCCGCCTTCATGCGGGCAATCAGTTCCTCTGCTTTGTCGGAGTTGAACTTGAGGATACGAGCCATTTTTATCTCCATCAGTTTGAGGATATCCTCTTTGGTCACCTCACGGATAAATGTGGGATAATAAGGTGTCAAACGTTCGTCGATGTGCTCGCAGGCTGCATCCATGTTTTTGGCCTGCTCAAATTCCTTATCTTTATAGATACGCTCTTCGATGAATATCTTCTCCAATGAAGAGAAGTGTAAGCTTTCCAGTATTTCGTTTTTACGTATTTCCAGTTCCTGGCGTAATAAAGCCAGTGTATTGTCCACCGATTTTTTCAATACGGCGCTGACGGTGAGGAAGTGAGGTTTCTGCTCGTCGATGACGCAGCAGTTGGGTGAGATGCTGACTTCACAATCCGTAAAGGCGTAAAGCGCGTCAATCGTTTTGTCTGATGATACGCCGGGAGCAAGATGAACCAATATCTCTACGCTTCCGGAAGTAAGGTCTTCTACTTTCTTTATCTTGATTTTCCCCTTTTCGCTTGCTTTGACGATAGAATCGCAGACACTGGCTACCGTTTTTCCGTAAGGTATCTCTCGGATAACGAGTGTTTTGTTATCCACCTTTTCTATTTTGGCTCGTACCCGTACGGCTCCGCCACGTTCGCCGTCATTGTATTTCGATACATCGATATTGCCGCCTGTCTGAAAATCGGGATAGAGTTTGAATTCTTCCTTATGCAGGTATTTTACGGATGCATCGCAAAGTTCGTTGAAGTTATGTGGTAATATCTTGGAAGAAAGACCTACGGCAATACCTTCCACGCCTTGTGCCAGCAGCAAAGGGAATTTGACGGGTAAGGTTACCGGTTCCTTGTTACGTCCGTCGTATGACAGTTTCCACTCTGTTGTCTTAGGATTGAATACTACATCGAGCGCGAACTTGGAAAGGCGCGCTTCGATGTAACGGGGGGCGGCTGCGCTGTCTCCCGTAAGAATATTACCCCAGTTTCCCTGACAGTCGATAAGCAAATCTTTTTGGCCGAGTTGTACCAGTGCATCACCGATGCTGGCGTCACCGTGCGGGTGAAACTGCATGGTATGTCCCACGATATTGGCCACCTTGTTGTAGCGCCCGTCTTCCATACGCCGCATGGAGTGCAGAATACGCCGTTGAACAGGTTTCAATCCGTCCATGATGTGAGGTACGGCACGTTCCAGGATTACGTACGAGGCGTAATCCAAGAACCAGTTCTGATACATACCGCTCAGCTGATGCTTGATGCTTACATCATTGGTATCCGCAGGTTTATAATCTGAATGTCCTTCGCTCCCTGCCGGGAGTTCTTTATCCAAATCGTCTTTTGCTCCTTCAAAGTCTTCGCTCATATTTGTTCGGGAATTGTCTATTCATGAATAACTGTTGCTTTGACAGTTGCAGGCAAAAATACGAACTTTAATCAATAAATGAAAATGTTTTTATTTGTATTTCTGGAAACCAATGATTTGTAACAGTATAAAGTTTTAAGCGTAAAATCTCACCATAGTTGCCATAGTCTACTTTAAGGCAAGCTATAGTTCCCTAAAATAAAAAGCAGGATTATTGTATTTTAATATTTACTTAAAATGTAACGTATGTCTTTTGCCGTACTTGGATACCAAACCGCTCCTGCTTTTTCCAAGCATTCCCGAACTCTTGTTTGCTCTTTTGCATCATGATTCTCTGCTTGTAATAAGCGTTTGAATCCGGGAGATTTAATAATGAGCCCATCTGCCCAAACGTATCGATTTTCCATAAAATAGAAACCTGATAATGTTTTTTCCGGATAGGATATTCGAATGTTATTGGTTTTGTTGCTAAAATAATTGTAAGCTAAACGTACATTCCGAGGCTCTTTATCGCCGCTTCCGGAACCTAAATCGATCGTTTTACAGTCTATAAAAGCATTATGGGATATATCAATGTTTTCAGCCCTATGATAAGAGGTTAGTGGTTCCTTTTGAATATCGGTACTGGCATTCGGACGTTCGTATATGCCCATGCGTACCAGTAATCCAAAACCACCTAAGCGGCAAAGCAAATTATCGTATACGGTGTGTCCTTGATTGATAAGACGGATGCCACAGGTTCCCTCAATATTATTACCGACAAAAGTATTAGATTCTAATATATTATCATGGCCATGCCGGCAAACTAAACCGCCACGTGATTCAAAGAATAGATTACGGCGCAGAATATTATGACAGGATTTAACCGATATGATTTCATTCTCTCCATCGCAATGCAGAAAAACATTGTCTTCCACCAATGTGTGGGATTCTAACTGTGACGACCAAGAGTTGCCTATACGGATAATTTCAGCGCCGTTTCCGCCGTAAGGCTGGCGTGCTCCAAATATATTATGATCAATTTGATGATTATTTAGATGGTCATATTCATTTAACCATATCTGAAGTATCAATCCGCCAATGCGTTTATTCGCAAAATAGCAGTGGTCTATACGGATATTCTTTCCATGCAACCCTAACCAATATTCACTGACTGTAATAGGGTCTACCCCTTTTACCGGTTTTTCACTTTTATCCGGACCGTTACAATCGTCCATTACACAATTAGTAAATCGGCAATGGGAAGCATACACACCATCTTCTTTTTGGAATTCAATCATACATAAATCTTTTGCCCATGCTTTATGGAAAAACAATCCTTCCATTTGCAGATATTGCCCGTATACTCTCATCTTCAGAGCACCTGAAATAACGGCTTTTCCTGCATGTTCAGCTCTTAATTTGATAGAGTCGGTATTTGTTCCTCGGGCGGAAAAGTCTACTTCTCCCAATCCGGCATATATCCCGTCACGTAAAATTACTTCATCGCCGGGTCGCAAAGTGTTATTGCCTAAAATCTCTTTTAACTTACTAATGTCAGCAGGTGTTACGTAGTAGTCTTTTGCCTGAATGGTTAGACTGCTGAAACATAAAAATAAAATCCAAATCTTTTTCATATTCTAATATCTTAAACTTTTATCTTAAACTTTTTATAATCAGTATTGTCAAGAATAATTTTTAGTTATTCTCCAAGTCCAATTGCGCCAGTGTGTAAGGTTTGTCATGCTTGGTATTTATTTTGTCGGGTCCTGTAACTATGTCGAAGCATGAAATTATCAGTTTCCCATTCCATACGATTGGCTCTCCCGGTTGGTCAAGTCCACCATTACTACCGTCACAATCAGGGCTCTGCGCTATTCGAACAATCTTTCTATCAGGAGTGATGCGCGCAATAGCGTTAGCGGAAAAGTCCGCTACATACATATTATCTTTCTCGTCCATGCAAATACCGTCTGTCGTAACTAACTGTGTACTGTCTTGTGCCCATATAGTATTGGATAATACTTTTCCATTTTTATCCAGAGTGATTTTGTGAATGGAGCCATCACCAAAGTTACCCACATATAAATTACCTTTCTTATCGAACACGATACCATCTAAACCATATTGCACTTGTGGATTTCGGGTAATTACTGTTGTTAATAGATTTTTATCTTCCAGCGTATTGGTTATTTCTATATTGCAATCGTCTTCCTTGAAGCAATATACACCGCTTACCAATTTTTCTGATGGAATGGCGGATAGGGAACTTTGAGTGATATATACTTTTCCATTATGTATGCGTATCCCATTGGGATGTTCCATATTATATGCCACTGTTATCGTTTCTTGCAGTATTCCTTGCTTATCAAATATTAATTTTAACAAACGACCTTTCCTGTATCCCCGCTCACTTCCCGACCAGCCTTGATTGTCACAGATATATGAATCTCCTTTTTCGTTAAATGCAATTCCCATGGGGCAAGCGATACCTGTTTCGGGCAGTACCGGTACATCTATCCATTTGGAAATCTGTTTCTCGGAAGTGATTTTCATTAAGCAAGCAGGCATGGCCGGGTTGGCAAAATTGGGACAGGCTAATATCAAACTTCCGTCAGGAGCTATTGCCATACCATCGGGAGTAGGGCAATTATATGGAAGTTCCATAAATAATTTACTAACTTGCAGATCTTTATTTGCTTGACTATTAGAAGAAAAACAACTTGTCAACAAGAATAGGCATAATTCGGTCACTAGAAATGTTGTCTTCATATTTATATGCTTAAAAATAGATATTTCTTTTAAAACAAAATTACGGAAGATTCTTGGTTTTCAGTTTCAGAATTATCTCAATTATTTGGACTTTTATTTCGAAGTTATTCTAAAAAAGTAAAAGTTAGCTGATTACGTCTGATTGCCGTTCAGAATATAGAGGTATTATATCTTTTATCCATTTCGCAGGTTTCCTGTTATGGTTGGATTTCCTTTGGTTTCTTCTGTCTGTTATTCTTTCAGTTCATACGGCCCTTGCGATGCAACGGGCAAACGAGAACCGAAAGACAGAGGAAGAATAAGATAAATTAATACCCCCGTTGCCCTACATATAAGATAAATCCCTATCTTTGTGGCGTTTTTAGTTAAATAAAGATTTCAAATTAATTAAGATACAACAAAAAATGGCACAAGAAGACGTTTTTAAGAAACTCGTATCACACTGTAAGGAATACGGATTCGTGTTCCCTTCAAGCGACATCTACGACGGTTTGGGAGCCGTATACGATTACGGTCAGATGGGTGTGGAACTGAAAAACAACATCAAACAATACTGGTGGCAGAGCATGGTGCTGCTGCATGAAAACATAGTAGGCATTGACTCGGCTATTTTTATGCACCCCACAATCTGGAAGGCAAGCGGACACGTAGATGCGTTCAACGACCCTTTGATTGATAACCGTGATTCAAAAAAACGTTATCGTGCCGATGTATTGATTGAAGACCAACTCGCCAAATATGACGACAAGATAAACAAAGAAGTAGCCAAAGCAGCCAAACGTTTCGGTGAGGCTTTTGACGAAGCCCAGTTCCGTAGCACGAATACTCGTGTACTGGAGCATCAGGCTAAGCGTGACGCTTTGCACGAACGTTTTGCAAAAGCATTGAACGACAATAACCTTGATGAACTTCGCCAGATTATTTTGGATGAAGAAATAGTTTGCCCTATCAGCGGTACAAAGAACTGGACGGAAGTTCGTCAGTTCAACCTGATGTTTACCACCGAAATGGGTTCGACCTCGGAAGGTGCAATGAAGATTTATCTTCGTCCGGAAACCGCCCAGGGTATCTTTGTGAACTATCTGAATGTACAGAAGACCGGCCGCATGAAGATTCCTTTCGGTATCGCACAAATCGGTAAGGCTTTCCGTAACGAGATCGTTGCGCGTCAGTTCATTTTCCGTATGCGTGAGTTCGAGCAGATGGAAATGCAGTTCTTCGTAAAACCGGGTACTGAACTCGACTGGTTCAAGACTTGGAAAGCAACCCGACTGAAATGGCATAAGGCGCTGGGATTCGGCGATGACCATTATCGTTATCACGACCATGACAAGTTGGCGCACTATGCCAATGCAGCTACCGACATTGAATTCTTGATGCCTTTCGGTTTCAAAGAAGTGGAAGGTATCCACAGCCGTACGAATTTCGACTTGTCTCAGCATGAGAAATTCTCCGGCAAGAACATCAAGTATTTTGATCCGGAAACCAATGAAAGCTACACTCCGTACGTTATCGAAACCTCTATCGGCGTAGACCGTATGTTCCTTAGCATCATGTCGGCTTCTTATTGTGAGGAGCAGTTGGAGAACGGTGAAACCCGAGTTGTCTTGAAACTGCCTGCAGCATTGGCTCCGGTGAAACTGGCCGTTATGCCGCTGGTAAAGAAAGACGGACTGCCTGAAAAGGCTCGTGAGATTATCGATAACTTAAAATTCCACTTCCACTGCCAGTATGATGAGAAAGACAGTATCGGCAAGCGTTATCGCCGTCAGGACGCTATCGGTACTCCGTACTGTGTAACCGTAGACCATCAGACGCTGGAAGACAACTGTGTGACGCTGCGTAATCGTGATACAATGCAGCAGGAACGTGTGGCTATCTCCGAACTGAACAATATCATTGCAGATCGCGTAAGCATTACATCTTTGTTGAAAACGTTGCAATAAGAAATATTTTGTTTATCTGCCATTCAGAGCGTAGCGAATATACTCTCTTTATTATGAAGCGCAAAGGAGATTTTTCGCTACGTCCTGAATGACAGGTGGCAAATGTAAATAATAGTAATTCCGTAATTTATAATTAGATGAAGAGACTGTTTCTTTTGTTTTTACCTTTCTTGCTTTTCGTGGCAGGTACGTTTGTAGCTTGCGAAGAAGTGGAAGAAGCTGGAAAATATGATAATTGGCGACCGCGTAACGAAGCTTTTGTTGACTCAATCAAGGGGAAAGCCGGTGATAGACTTGTACTTACCGCAAAGGATGCTGATGAAATGGAAGAGGGTGAATTATTTGCAATACAGGTGCCGACAACCAGTACCAATATGATACCTCAGTACGCATATTGCAAGAAACTTGTGAAGAAAGAAACGGGAGAGCGTCCTAATTTTGACGGGTATAACTCTACTGTTAAGGCTTTCTATTACGGAACTCTTATTACAGGTGATGAGTTTGACGGAAACTTTGATGGTTACGGGGCTACTGACCGTGACATACCATTACCTTTATCGAGTGACTCCAAATGGCCTACCGAGTTTAATTCTTCTTCTGAGTTCACTGTATCGGAAGTAATTCCGGGATGGACATGGGCTTTGCAGTATATGCGGGTCGGTGAACGTTGGATGTTGTATATTCCTTGGCAAAGTGCATATGGTTCAAGCGGTAATTCATCCGGTACTATTCCGGGTTATACATCATTGACATTTGATGTGTATTTGGAAGGATTTGTAGAATAACTAAAATTGATATAAAAGGAAAAGGTGGTAAAGAGCAGACTTTATCACCTTTTCCTTTTTTATAAAGATTGTTTTATAAACTCTCTTGCTAAATCTTTTTTCTAATAGCTTTGACCCAGATTTTATAACCCTCTTCTTTGAGGTGTAATCCGTCTGTCGTCAGCTCCGCACGTAATACATTGCTTCCTTTTTCAGTGAATAGGGGAAAGAGGTTTATGTATGTCAGACCCTTTTCTTTGGCGAGCTCTTCTAACTGTTTGTTGATTTCCGGTATCATGTTCGTCTTGCCTGCCAGCCTTTTATAGCGACCGAAACTTTCGTTAATGGGAAGCAGGCTTTGCAGGTAGAGCTTGGTATCGGGAGATTCTTTTCGGATGCGCTCTACTGTTACACGAATCATACCGACGATGGTGTCGGTCGTTAGGTCGTGTGAAACATCGTTCACGCCGATAAGAAGGAATAATTTGGCAGGATGTCCCGGCAATATTTGATGGAGACGGTCGTATACACCCATTACTTCATCACCGATAATGCCGCGATTACGTACGTTTTTATTGCCAAGGCGGGCAGCCCAGTCGCCACCATTCTCCGTCAGACTGTTACCCAGCATTACAATGTCCTTGTTACCGATGGCGGGTTCATCCATGAACTGGAGGAAACGTTCGTAGTAATGGTCTGTATAAATACGTGGGGAGGAGTACAGAGAAGATGCTACTACATTGGCTACCAATGAACGTAAGCGTACTACACTGTGTCCGTCTTCGGGATGTACGGCATTAATCAGCAGGATTACTGAAGTGTCATTGTCGGGGTCAATCACTATGGATGTGCCGGTATAACCCGTATGTCCGTAAGTATTCGGACTGAAAAAGTCTCCGGAATTGGATGCATAGGCAGTGAAGACATCCCAGCCTAAAGAACGCCCCAAAGCAGCTGTTGAACGAGGAACTGTACGCATAGCTTTCACTCCTTGCGGACTGAGGATACGCCGCCCGTTCCATTCACCGCCATTTTGTAAAGCAGCGCACAGTATGGCAATATCTTCGGCACAGGAGAATACGCCTGCATTACCGCTGATGCCGCCATTGAGAATACGTGCGAGGGGGTCGTGTACCTGACCGCAAAGCACCTGGCCGTTGGGTTGTTTTTCCGTAGGGGCCACCCGGGTTAGTTGAAAGTCGAGGGTTGAAAGTCGGGAGTTGGCGGTGTTGACCCATTGACCGTTCTTATCACGTTGGCAAGGGAGATAATCGGTATGGTTCATACCCAATACATTGAAGATGTTTTCACGGGCAAAGTCACGCAAGGATTGGCCGCTGACGGCTTCGATAATGTGTTGCAGGGTGATGAAATTAAGACAACTGTATTGGAAGTCCGTTTGGGGTTTAAAGTCGCGTTTACAGCCGGCGATGTATTCCATTAGTCCCGTAGGGTTGGGAGAGCCGTATTTTTTTTCCAGTTCGGCTGCCGGAGCGTAAGGTGGCAGACCGGAGCTATGTGTCAGCAGGTCGGTTATACGAATGACTTTTTTGTCTTTTCCGTCCTCACTTTCCCAGTCTTTGAAGCCGGGTATATATCGGCTGACGGGATCAAGAAGGCGTATCTTTCCGCGTTCTGCTAAAATCATGGTACATATGGCAGTAGACATGGATTTGCTGCAAGACGCCATGTCGAAGATGGTATTTGCAGTCATCGGTTCCGTATTCGGATAGATCCGTTTGTTGCCATAGGCCTTCAGATAGGCCATCTTACCGTTACGCACTACCGCAAGTACGGCACCGGGAATTTCTTTATTGGCAATGGCTTCTTCGATAGCTTCGTCGGCATACATCAGTTTACGGGAATCCATTCCTACTTGTTCGGGAGCCACACGCTGTAAAGACTGCGCCATAGTAATGGCCTGCAGGCTGAACAGAAATAAAATGATACTGGTAAGTGTCTTCATATGGAGGGATTGAAAGTTAATTTGGAAAATAGAAACTTCGTTTCGCGATTATTCTTTATTCCGATACGCATCCGCTGCTTTCTTTACAGAGCCGTGCATTAGCAGGAGGGCTTTAGCCTTTCCATAGTCAAGCCCTAATTCTTCGACGAGCATACGTGTTCCGCGGTCTACCAGCTTCTTGTTGCTGAGCTGCATATTTACCATTTTGTTACCTTTTACACGGCCTAATTGTATCATTACGGAAGTGGTAATCATATTCAGAACCATTTTTTGCCCTGTACCCGATTTCATCCGGGAACTTCCCGTAACATATTCCGGACCTACAATCATCTCGATAGGCACATCGGATTCTGCTGCCATGGGAGAGTCGGGGTTGCTGGTAATACAAGCTGTCAGAATACCATGTTCGCGTGCTTCATGCAATGCGCCGATTACATAGGGAGTCGTACCGGATGCCGCTATACCGATAACAGTGTCTTTATCCGTAATGTTTCGTTCTACCAATTCTTCCCAGCCACGTTGTGCATCGTCCTCAGCATTTTCTACCGGATTGCGCAGAGCGGTATCACCACCGGCTATCAAACCGATAACCAATGTTGGAGGCATGCCGAATGTCGGCGGTATTTCAGAAGCGTCAAGTACGCCAAGACGTCCGCTTGTGCCGGCACCCATATAGAAGATACGTCCTCCCTGTTTCATGCGGGGAACAATCTGTGTCACCAGTTTTTCTATTTGAGGTATTGCCTTTTGTATGGCAAGAGCCACTTTCTGGTCTTCTCTGTTGATGTCTTCCAGTATTTCACGGACAGACTTCTTCTCCAAGTCGTTATAGAGCGAGGGTTGCTCTGAGATTTTTACAAACATAAAGCTATTTATTATTTTGTGATTTACAATTTACTATTCTCACCATACCACTTTATTTATGATATTCTATCAGTCCTTCCATCGGACTTTTGATGATAGTACCCAGTTGGATATCCATTTCTTGGGCGGCTTCTGCCAATATTGTTTTATAGTAGAAAGCTACGGAACCGATAAAATGTACTTTACTTTTGTGGTAATTTTCATATTGCATGACATTACGTTTGAGAAATGCCTTGAAGCTTCCTAACACCAATGCGCGTATGCAAGGCTCATCCAAATTCTGTGCAAGGAACGGGGAAAGGCTCGCCAAAAAACGATTAGGGAATGGCTTGCGGTAAACGCGGTCGATGATGTCGGCAGGAGTCAGGTTGAACTGTGCAAGGAACTTCTCCTTTAATTCGGGAGTCATCTGATTTTTCAGAATATCGCCCACCAATAACTTTCCCAATACGGCGCCGCTACCTTCGTCTCCGAGAATGAAACCTAACGGGGATACATTGGTTACAATCTGCTTTCCGTCATAATAGCACGAATTGGAACCTGTGCCCATGATGCAGGCGATACCTGCTTGATGTTGGCAAAGTCCGCGGGCTGCAGCAAGCATATCTGTATTTACTTCCACTTCTCCTTTTACTTGGAGATGCTTGGTAATGGCACGGTGAACCATGGCTATTTTGTCGGGAAATCCGCATCCCGCACCGTAGAAATATACAGCATCCAATGCATTCGTTTTTAACTGGGGCAACAGTGCCGTTGCAATCTCATTACTGATTTCCTCTTCCGACTGAAAGAAAGGGTTGGTCCCTTTCGTAAATATCTGCTGGATGAGCTGTCCATCCTCTACAACGCACCAATCGGTCTTTGTAGAGCCACTGTCTGCTATTAGAATCATATTGTTAGTTTTTAGGGTTTTTCGATTATAGCTTGATATAAATCTTTCGTTTGTAAAGTTGGTAGCCGATGCACCAGTTGATACCGACGAATAACAGCGCATAGGCTAATGAGCCGCCGGTTTCACCGAACACCGGCATCAATAGTATCTTATATAAGAATCCGTGTATGCTTATACTGCTTGCGCCCCACGGAAAGCTGATGCTGCCGAAGAGGATACTAAGTACACCGCCCAATACATACATGAATAAGGGGTTGACACCGAATGACTCAAAGAACAGGCTCCATTTTTTATATCCTTTCACATCGATAATCCAAATGAGGAGTGCCAGGAAACTGGAAGCCAGTCCGCAGGTGGTGAGTACAAAGGTGGGTGACCATATTTTTTTGTTGATAGGACATCCGTAGCTTAGCAGGAAACCTGAGAAGGTAAGGATGGTTCCTGCTAAAAACAGTTTGATGAGATGCGAGTTGAGCATACTTTCACGGTCTTCATTTGCTTTACCGTTTTCGAGCATCATACGGCCTACACAGAAGCCCAACAGTACGTGAGCTATGGAAGGGATAGTGCTCAGTAAACCTTCCGGGTCGATGCCGTTATCCTTGTACATATGCGCGGGGGTAAGGATGGTACGGTCTATAACGGAAAGGATATTTGTATCGTTATAGGCAAATCCGTTGCCGCAAACCAACAGGATGAAATAGCCTGTCAGGAGGGTAGCGATGAGATAGGGGATGTTGCGGTGTTTCACGGTCAGCGCAATGATAGCGGTGGCGCCATAACAGAGCGCCAGACGTTGCATGACACCCAAAATGCGGATGCGGTCGAATGTCCATACGGATTCCCATAGTTGCGCGCCGAAGCTGATGCCCTCGGTGGGAGAAGTCCAGTAATAACAGAATTTTGAGAACCAGCCGATGGCCATACCTATGAGGAAGATGAGTATGGTACGCTTTAGAATCTTCATGCCGACGGCACGGCTGAACTCGAAATTATACTTTTTCAAAGATATGTACGTGGAAATTCCCATTATGAACATGAAAAACGGAAATACAAGGTCGGTGGGGGTAAGACCGTTCCATTCCGCATGACGTAAGGGAGCATAGATGTGTGCCCATGTACCGGGATTGTTGACCATAATCATTCCTGCAATCGTGACGCCGCGAAGGATGTCAAGGGCAAGAATGCGTTTGTTTGTTTTTACTGGATTACTCATGATTGTATGTGTGTTAAGTTAGTTCCGGGTTAACGGTTACAGGTTCGGTACATTGGTCTACAAGGTAGGCGATGGACACATATGGAATGCCGGAGTTGGTTGTCAGTCCGATTTCGCAAGTACGGCTGTTTGAATAGCCGATACTGACACCGGCAGCTTCTATTTGGGGACGAAGCTTGCGCAGGGCGTATGCATTCAGTTCGGGATAGGTAAAACCCCGGTCACCGGCAAAACCGCAACAACCGACTTCCTCCGGTACAATGACCTTTGTGGAACAGAGGCGCGCCAGTGCTATAATCGTATCCGCCAGTCCCATTTTGCGCATGGAGCAGGTGATGTGAACTGCTACGGGGCGGTCAATGGGAGTGAATACCAGCTTGTCACGCAAGAAAGTATAGATAAACTCAGCCGGTTCATAAAGCTTCATTCTACGAATGGTTTCACGCATGCGATGCAGGCATGGGCTTTGATCGCATAGAACAGGGTATCTGCCTTGCTCGCTGGCTTCCCAAAGCGCTGCTTCCAACTCGGCTGTTTTGCGGTCGGCAATGTCGAGCATGCCTTTGCTTTCCCAGATTGTACCGCAACAAAGTTTTTCCATGTTTTTAGGAAAAATGACTTCGTAACCGCCTTTTTGCAGTAAAGCAATCATTTTACTTACCAATGCCTGCTCTACGGGAGATTTTTTTGGTAACCCCATAGTTTGGTTGATGCAACTCGGAAAGTAAACAACCTTGTTTTGCCGGGGGGCGGGAGTTGAGAGTTGAGAGTTGATTTTAAAAGCTTCGGGCATTGCCGGAGTCCATAAGGGGATACCGAAAGCGTTGTGCATTCCTTTGGTGATACTGCTCATGGCTTTGGTGCCTAATACGGAGTGACCGAAATCAGCCAAGCCCAATATAGGGCGCAGGGTACTCTTGATACCGGCAAAATGATTGGCGGCGAAATTGCCGACTTTATATCCAAAGCTGCCTTGCGGTATTTCCTCTTGGCGAATAACATGTGTCAGGTCGCCTGTATTGATTCCCATAGGGCAGGACATGGAGCACAGCCCGTCACCGGCACAGGTTTGGTTGCCGGGGTAACGGTATTGCTTTTCCAGCAGGGAGAGACGTTCGGGGTCTTCACCATTCTGCCGAAGGCGGGCGATTTCTCTTTGCAGTACAATGCGTTGGCGTGAGGAAAGGGTGAAACCGCAGGAAAGGCAGTTTACTTCGCAGAATCCGCATTCAATGCAACGGTTTACTTTGGCAGCCGGGCTTTCCGTATCCAAAGGTATCAGTGGCAGCGGTTTGAAGTTTTTGATGTGGCATTTCGGATCGTCATTGAAGATAACTCCGGGATTTAATAGACCTTTCGGATCGAACAGCTTTTTAACGGCTTTCATTACCTCGTAAGCAGCGTCTCCCCATTCATAACGGACAAAAGGAGCCATATTACGACCTGTACCGTGCTCTGCCTTTAGAGAACCGTCATATCTGTCTACAACCAGTGTCTTGACATCATTCATCAGGTCTTCGTAACGTTTCACCTCGGTATCGCTGCTAAAGGACTGATTGAGGATGAAATGATAGTTTCCCTCCAGTGCGTGCCCGTATATGCAGGCATCTTCGTAACCGTGGCGGGCAATGAGTTGCTGTAATTCGGCGGTTGCCTCGGGCAAATCCTCGATGTGGAAAGCCACGTCTTCGATGAGGCACGTTGTGCCCGGTTTTCGAGTTCCTCCTACGGAAGGGAAAATGCCGGAACGAATCGCCCAATATTGTGAGTATTCTTCCGGTTTGTCGGTGAAACGGACGGGTGTATAAGTTTGGAAATCAGAAAGACAACATTCTATGCCGCTGATATTCCGTTTCAGTTCTTCCGCGCTGCGGGCTTTGGTCTCGGTCAGCACGGCGGTCAGTCCGGTTTCGTCTCCCGGTTCTACACCGGGTAGGGGAGACGAACATACTTCTCCCTTATATTTCAGGAATATAGGATCGCTGACTGATGCCAAAGACTTCCAATCCAGTAGTTCCGCCCCTTTTACAATCCACTCGCCGTTGCTGTCGGTGAGTTTTTTCATGGCTACTACGGCACGGCAAGCGTCTTTGATGGTCTTGAAGTAGAGCATGGCGCTTGCTTTGAAAGGATAGTCGTACTCTGTTTGCATGGTTACTTGGGAAAGGAATGCCAATGTCCCTTCCGAACCAACCATAAGGTGGGTTATAATATCGAACGGATCGTCAAAACGGACGAAGGGAAGCAAATTAAGACCTGTTACATTCTTAATGGAATATTTGTAGCGAATGCGTTCCGCCAACTTCTCGTCGGCACGTACTTCATCGCGAAGGGTGCAAATCCGGCGTATGAAATCGCGGTGTGTCACTTCGAATGCGGCACGGCTGACACTGTCTCCGGTATCGAGCAGCGTTCCGTCCGGCAGGATGATACGGGCGGAGAGAAGTACCTTGTCGCTATTGGCGTGGGTACCGCAGTTCATGCCGGAAGCATTGTTCATGACGATACCGCCTACCATGGCGCTTTTAACGGAAGCCGGGTCCGGAGCGAATTTTCGTCCGAAGGGCGCTAACAGCTCATTTACCCGTTGTCCGATAATACCGGGTTGCAGGGTAATTTCCTTGTGGTCGGGAGATATACTGTATTTTTCCCAATGCTTGCCGGCTACAATGAGTATGGAGTCACTAATGGCTTGTCCGGACAGGCTGGTTCCTGCCGCCCGGAAAGTTACGGGCAGATTGTACAAATCAGCCAGTTTCAGCAATCGGGAGATTTCCTCTTCTCCTTCCGAACGGATTACGATTTGCGGGATGAGGCGGTAAAATCCTGCGTCTGTTCCCCAGGCCAGCCGGCGGAGTTCGTCGGTATAAATTCTTTCCTGCGGGATGAATTGTCTCGCTTCCTGCAGGAAAGCCATATAGTTACTCTTTTTCATATCACTTATACAAATAATATTGTTTCGATAGTTTGCGGAAATTTTCGACATCCTTATACCAATAGTCCCGGACATCTTCCCAACGGTTCCGTTTACTGAAACGTTCACGTATCTGCTTCGAACCGCTTACTTTATCGAACATGGAGAAACGACCTTTGTCTGCATGGTCGAATACGGCGCGGTCGGGATAGAGTGCGGCTACTTCCTGCATAACGAGAAACTGTATTTCACTGAGCGGAGCTTTGCCGAAATCCATGATATGTACTTGCACGCCTTGCAGTAATTCTCCTTTGCCTACGGAGTAGAAGGGTTTCAGGTACATCGGTCGGAAAATAACACCCGGTACGTTCAGATTATTCAGGTTCCCGGCGAGTTTTTCAGCCTCTACCCATGGAGCGGCAAACATTTGGAACGGAATCGTGTAACCTACTCCGATGGACATGTAGCCCAGTTCGCCTAGAATACCGCTGACGGGATAGAAAAACGCGGAATGCGGATGTGGAATGTGCGGGGAAGAAGGCACCCATTGCAATCCGGTCTGTGTATAGTCCATTTTGCGCTTCCAGCCTTTCATCTTTACAACCTGCAGTTTACATTGCTTACCCTCTTTCAACATCTTTTCTCCATTCAACATTAAAGCCAACTCACCGCAAGTGAGACCGTAAAGATACGGAATTTTAAATTGGCTGACAAAAGAAACACAGTCATCTTCCGTCAGATTACCTTCAATCTTCAGTCCGCCTACGGGATTGGGACGGTCCAATACGATAAGTTCTTTCCCATTCTCGGCAGCGGCTTCCATGGCCAGTCCCATGGTACTGATATATGTGAACGAGCGGCAACCGATGTCCTGGATGTCATATACCAGTACATCGATGTCTTTCAGCATTTCCGGTGTTGCTTTGCGTGTACTTCCGTACAGGGAATAAACGGGCAGTCCGGTAGAAGCGTCTTTCATGTCCGTTACATGGTCGCCGGCATGCACGTCGCCGCGTACGCCATGCTCCGGGCCATAGAGAGCCACAAGATTTACGTTCGGTGCCTCGTGCAGAATATCAATCGTGGATTTCATATGGTTGTCTACTCCGGTGGGATTGGTGATTAATCCTACACGCTTACCTTCCAGGCATTTGAAGTTTTGTTCTTTCAATACTTCAATGCCGGTTTTTATTCTGATTTTCTGTGCCTGCACCATGCTTCCGCAGAGGATACAAATCAGGCAGATTGTCATTATCTTCTTCATAATCATTTACTAATCATTAATCACTACTTACTTTTTTCCATATTCCGGGTCTATTCTTCTGTCGGCGAAAACGGTAACTATCACAGTGGCGATACAACAAATGATTACCATCCAGAAGAAGTTGGTATAGCCGATAGCTTCTTGGATGTAGCCCGCAAACATACCCGGAATCATCATACTCAATGCCATGAATGCGGTACAGATGGCATAGTGGGATGTTTTGAACTCTCCTTCGGAAAAGTACATCATATAGAGCATATAGGCTGTGAAACCGAATCCGTAACCGAATTGTTCGATGGCAATGGCCGTGGATATGGCAAACAGGTTTTCGGGTTGGCAGATAGCCAGATAAACGAAGGTCAGACAAGGCAGCGTCATACAAGCCGCCATCCACCAAATGGATTTCTTTAATCCTATACGTGATGCGAATAGTCCGCCGAGAATACCCCCCAACGTGAGGAATATCACTCCGATAGTACCATATACGATACCTACTTCTGCTGTGGATAGCTCTAAGCCGCCCGCTTCTTTGCCGGCAACGAGAAACGGCATGCACATTTTGATGAGGAATGCCTCGGGCAGACGGTAGAGAAGCATGAATATAATGGCAAGCAATACGCCGGGTTTAGTGAAATAGGTAGCGAATGTACGCCCGAACTCCTTGAAAATGGCTTTTGCACCGGCTGTTCCCGGTGCCAGGACAGACTTGTCGGAAGCGGGTTTGGGTATCGCAAAGAGATGGTAGAGACTTACCGCACTGAACATGACGGCTGTAACCAGCATCGTGATCGTCCATGATAACGGAATGTTGTCGTATTTCAGTTCGATGGCTCCGGCGATAGCTACGAGTACTCCTTGTCCGAAAATGGATGCAAGGCGGTAGAAAGTGCTTCGGATGCCGACAAACTCTGCCTGCTCGCCCGATTTTAGCGCCAGCATATAGAAACCGTCCGCTGCAATGT
The DNA here is from genome assembly GCF_900129655.1 of Bacteroides clarus YIT 12056. Classification (GTDB taxonomy): domain Bacteria; phylum Bacteroidota; class Bacteroidia; order Bacteroidales; family Bacteroidaceae; genus Bacteroides; species Bacteroides clarus. The sequence continues at coordinate 140,611 of NZ_FQWK01000007.1, read as the reverse complement.
CGTGTGTAGCGGAGGCAAATGCCGTGATGATAAATAATATCAGCGTGAGGGTAAACATACTGATAGGAGTGGTTCCGGCCGCCATGGTCGCTTCATCCGGCCGCGGTATGGTCAACGTCAGCAAGATAAAAGCTATCGACATCAGAATCTGCATGGAGACAACCCACCATCTTTTGGTTTTGATGATATCGACAAACGGGCTCCAGAAAGGTTTGATGGTCCAAGGTAAATACAACAGACTGGTAAATAACGCCATATCTCCATTGGGAACGCCCATTTTGGCAAACATCAGTACGGAGATGTTGTTCACGATAAAGTAGGGAATACCTTGTGCGAAATACAAAGTAGGAACCCATACCCAAGGTGATATTTTCTTGATATTGTTCATTCTATTAATTGTTTTTCTGTTATTAGATTAGTCATATAGTTTGTCAATGTTCGCGCCGATATAGTAGTGCAACAGTATAGCGTCATATCCATATCCTTGTTCGCCCATTACGGCAGCGCCTATCTGGCAGAGTCCTACGCCGTGTCCCCAGCCTGCTCCGGTGAGGATAAAGCGTCCGGGTATACCTGCTTCCGACAACTCTGTGCGGTCTACGACAAATGCGGAACTGTAAAGGTGCGAAGGAGAGAGCGTCCGGCGGATTTCCAATTCTTTTCCGATGGTCAGTGTTTTCTTTGTACCGACAATCTTCAGTTTCCACAAGCGTCCGGAAGTGCCGCGGGCAATAGGAACAAGGTCAATAATCTGCCCGTAGTCTATGCCGGAACGTTTCAGGATGAGGGCGGAGAGCTCGTCTTGGGTGTATTCTACTTTCCAACGATAGAAATCCGTAGTCTCTTGGTCGTAATTGTTGAGTACCTGCGACAGGATTTTCTTATCCGTGGTGTTGCAAAACGCTTCGGGAGAAGTACGTATCCATCGGTCGGCCTCGGTTTCCTGCGTCAAGTCGGGTAACTTTCCACTATCAACTTTATAGTCGCGTTGCTTGGCAAGATAAGGGTATTTAATATCTTCCCAGCAATATTGAAACTCTTCGAAAGCGCCGCCGCAACATTTGGAGAAACGGGCATCGCAGATTTTTCCTTCCGAGGTAAGTACCTGTCCCCGGGTGGCGGCTATCGCCTGTTTGACTATATCGGTAGAGGCGCGGGTTATTCCCTGATAGCGTTGGCAATGGTCGTCTGCGCATACGTCGAAATGAGTATGGTCTTCACGGTCGTACCAGCGGATGAGTTCTTCGTCTGTTTGGGTGAAAGCGGAATAATCGGTTTGCGCTTCTGCGATTTCTTTGTTTTTCCGTATCTGTGCCAACAGCCAGCTACGCGAAATGACTGCATGGGCTTTCAGTAGCTCCAAAGAAGCCGTTGCGCTCATTTCACTGGAAATGACACTGGTCAGATAGTCTTCGACATGGATGACATTGATACCCGTCAGTTTGCCGTTTTCCACAATAATCTTTAAGGAGCCCTGAAAGCGTTGGTCTTCTTTCCGTTCCCAATGGAAATTTATGCCGATAGTTACATCCAGCAATTCGAATGCCGCGGCAGATTCCTGCAGGGGTTCAAATAGCAACTCGTCATATTGACGGCCGTTCCAAAGGATTTTGCCTTCGTCATAGGTGACAACTTGCTTGCCGCTGACTTCCTTGCCGGATATGCGGTAAGGAGCTAACAGGACAAACTCTATCTGTGGTTCGAATAATATACCAACTTCTACTTTGGGCTCTTTCATACTCATTTGTTTAAGGAATAACGGATATTATATTTGTTCTTTGATACGTTGACGTATTTTTTGGAAATCTGCCGGTGAAAGGCATACTTCGCTTAATATTTGCGCAATATCCTCTGCCGTTATTTTGATAAAATCTTTCTCGACAGGCGTAATGAATACACCGCCTAAGTCAACGGATGCGGGACTGCTCAGCAGATTGGCATCGCCCTCGGCTGTGTAACAGGCCGGACGGTGCTTGGCGCGGGGAAAGATGAAAACAATCCATTTACCGGCTTCGTACATGGCGAGAACGTTCATCATCGGTTCATCTTCACCAGGTTGTATATCCAGAGAGTGATAGACGATATCGAACAGTTTGAGCGCTGTTTTCCGGTCGGCAGACTCAATGACAAGGGTAGTACGCGGGGAGTCGTTCAGATACCAGAGGGTGGCCTGACCGTAGTCCGCGACTTTGCCCGCCACTTGTTCGCGCCAGTCTTGCTCGATAGGCATGAAGCCTTTGTTGCCGGCTTGGAAATGTGCATGGTCGGGAGCGGAAGCTCCGCATTTAGGTCCGTTATAAAAGATTGTATAATCGGTCAGTTGCTGTGCCAGGTCCAGCATATCTCCGAAACGGAGAGCTATGCGTTGGTCGACGTGGGCGGTTTCCGGTATGGTCAGGTGACGGGGAAATATAGGAAACGGATTGACCAATATATTATAATGCCCTTCAAACGGAACGCCTCTTTGTTCTGCCGGCAGGTTGGCAGGGCAGAGAAAACATTTGCGTTCCTTTATGGATTTGGCATCTACTTTGGCTCCGGAAGACACAATACGTGCCGGATTGAACTGCACCTTATAAGGAATGCCGTTTACATTCAGCTCTTTTACTTGCACTCCGGAAAGGGCGGCGTAGTTGTTACGCGCCATTTCCCAAGAAGCAAGTTGCTCGGTCAGAAGATTGTGTATTGTCTGGTTCATATATTATTTCTTGTTTTTCTTGTTCATTGCCACGCGTGCCTGCAATTCCCAAGTGCGGATCCGGTCTTTATATAAGTTGTGTCCGTTCATCTTAACGATGTCTAATGAGGCGTCTGAATTGTCGTCCCAGCGGCGGCAGTTATAGACAACATCATAAACACGGCCTATCTGGTACTGACGTGAGAAGTTCAATCCCAGGGCATAGTCTTCACCATAGCTTGTGTTAGGTACTTTTACCTCGCGCAGTACCGGAGTATAGAATGCGCGCGGTGCGCCCAAACCATTGATGCGGAGAGCATTGTTCCGTCCGTTCTCCGGTGTCCATTCTTTATGGTCGATGATACCCGGAGCAATCATATTCATGTTGAAATCCGTCATCATGTAAGTACCCACCACCATGGCGCAATTCTGTTCATAGAAAGCGCGTACCATTGTAGTCAGCGTGTTTTCATTGGCATATACATCGTCACTGTCCAGTTGCACGGCAAATTTGCCGCATTTGGGGTGGTGTACGCCCATATTCCAACAACCGCCGATGCCAAGGTCGTTACGTTCAGGGATAATATGGATGAGACGCTCGTCGTTCTTAAATTCATCAATGGCCTCTGTCGTACCGTCTGTGGAATGATTATCGATGATGATAAGGTTGAACTTGAAATCTGTCTTTTGGCTTAAAACGGATTGGATGGCATCGCGAATGGTGCGTATACGGTTACGTACGGGGATGATAACAGATGCCTCGTATTCAAAATTACCGGCGGAAAATTCAATCTGTTTGAATTCCGGTTTCAGATAACCGCCGATTTCTTTCAGATGCTCCGTACATGCTTTTTCCATTTCAATCTGACGGTCACGGTTCTTCGGATCGACATAATCAAAAATCTTTTCACCGCTTTTACGGGTATCGTTTTCTACTTCGCTGTACAGATACTCGTTGATATGTACAAGGTCGGCTTTTTGGCTTAATTTCAAACGTAAGTCGTAGAGGCCTGCAAAGTCGTAATCGGATATGAGACGGCCGGCGGCTTCTTTCAGTTTAGAGGTATTGAAAAGGAGCACCGAACCGAAGTTGAAATCATCTCTCAACGAACCGAATTGATAGTCTATGACGGGGGCATTCGTTTGTTTACCGTCAGCTATCTGGTAATGGTCGGCATAGACCATTCCTGCATCCGAATCTTCTGCGATGTGCATCATGCGTTCCAATGCGAACATGCCCAGTTCAAGAGTAGTCTCTTTGGTGTAAAGCAATGTATATTCCGCATCTGCTTTTTGGGCTATGGCTCTCATGGTAGTACTGCAGTAGGGCATATCTACAGATAAAAGTTCACAACCGGGCAGTGGCTCAAGGGTGGAGTCGGTCGTTACTAAACGGATGTTTCCAACGAGACCTGTAGCCTGCAATCCTTGTACTGTCTTTTCAGCTTGTTCTTTTCCTGCGTAGGGAATAAAGCAATCAATCTTCTTCATATCTATAAGGTGTTATTTTTTAATTCTCAATTTTTATTTTTTAAATTTCAGCAGTCCGGTTTCTCCACCGGTGGCGGTAAACAATACCCGGTTGTTACCAAGCGGAACCACGGTACTTATAAGCGAGTTACCGATTTTGTGTTTCCACAATACTTTGCCTGTTTTGGCTTCCAATGCGAAGATAAGCCCTTCTTTGGTACTTCCAAATACGATGCCTTCTTTCTCTACCTGCATGGAAGGGGCATGTTCGTAGCCGAAACCGACGTTGGATGCCCATAATTCGTGCGGTTGGTCACCTTTGGCGGAATAACAGACGATACTGTCGTTCATTGTTTTGCTGTAAATACGTTCTCCGTCTTCGGACAATCCTATCGTTTCCCGTACCATAGACTGGAAAGTGCGCCACACGGTATTACCTGTTTTCAGGTCAATGGCAGTCATGGCACGTTGCGGATCGGTAATAAACACCTTTCCGTCCGAGGCTACCGGCCATACGGCCGCCGGAGAAAAATGCATACGGGTCAGCCCGCCCGTCCATTTCCATAGTTCCTTGCCGTCTGCCTTATCCAATGCATATAGGGTGTTGTCCCATGCGCCGAAAATCACTTTATTGTCTGTTACCAGAGGTTTGGTTTCAATATAGCCTTTTACGCCTGCGAAGTTCCACTTTACGTCTCCCGTGTGGATGTTTACGGCACGGAATGTATGGTCGCTGGCGCCGATATAGGCAATGCCGTTGTCTATGGTTACCGCGCCTAATACGGGAGCGGCGGCTTTTACCGTCCATAATAAGTTTCCGTTTTGAGCGTTCAAGCCATATATCTTACAATCTGCAGAGCCGAAAACGACAATCCCCTCACTTACGGCAGGTGTTCCGACTATTCTTTTTCCGGATTGGAAGCTCCATAACTTCTTACCGTTTTTAAGGGCGTAGGCTGTCAGATATCCCATGTCGTCACCAACGAATACTTTATCCTTTTCCACAGCCGGCGAACAATAAATGCCTGCTCCGGTTTGTACCAACCATTGCTCTTTCACCTGTGCATACTCCTTGTTTACGGAGAAGTCCGGATATTTATCGGCTTTCCCGTTACGGTCGTAGTATGATTCTGTCAGAGAGAAAGCAGCCCATTTCTTTTTGGGCTCTCCAATACGTTGGGTATAGACCAGAATGGAATCTTTCGTTATTTCATAGATACCATAACCGGGTTTCTCATCCTTGTCACGCAGATTGCTGCGCATCAGAATGCCCGGAATGCCGTCATAGCGTAAGTCACGGTTGCGGTGATAATGGCCGCCGATAAATAAACGTATATTATACGGGCGTACGGCATCTGTTACCTCATACCAGTTGTCCACATCTCCTTCTGTCATCGGATAGTGTGTAACAAGGATTACCGGGTTGTTCTTTCTGGGATTACCGGTATTGTACCGGCTCATTCTTTCCGTCATCCAGCGTATATCTTGAGGAACGACGTGTCCGTATGCCATACGCATCAGCGGACCGGAATTAAAACCTAAAAACAGGAATCCTTTGTGTTCGAAATCAAATCGCTCGCCGCCGAATATTTCTCCGAAAGCGGTACAGCCGGAATCGCTCCATTTGGTTTCGTGATTACCCAACGCTACATAGTATTTTACTTTCAGCAGGTCAAGGCATGATTTTACTTTCTCCATGGTCGCACGGTCACCTTCTTCGGTAAGGTCGCCTGTTACCAATACGAAATCAAGGCTGTCGGTTGCGTTGATTTGGGCGATAGACCGTAACAAATCCTCTGTCGGATTGGGATTGTTCGGGCTTAAGTGAATATCCGTCAACTGTGCGAAACGGAACGTTCCCTGTTGTGCCCGGACCGTAAACGACAGCAGGCAAACAAACAGGACGCTGATGAATAGTCTTCGATTCATAGATGATGATTGGTTTTATAAATTTGTTTTTACTTCTTACTATTACTGCTGAAGAACGTCAGAATGGCGCTCATCAGGCAATCTCTTTCTTCCGCTGTGCGCAGTGACTCGAAGGGGAATCCTAAAACACAAGTCTTATAGCTTCCTTGATAAGCCACTCCGGCACTCAGATTATTCTCCGAATAGCGCATTACGGTATATGCTTCTTTCGTAGCGGGCTCGATGGCGTCAGGAGATTCCACAACGTAAGAATCCGTATTCAACTCATTATAATAAGTATAGTTTCCAGAAAGAGACGGGAACGGAGAAGCTACGCACTTTACTTTGCCCATCGTTGTGGCTTGTCCTGTACGCCACTTATATTTCAGAACTTCCGTGGCAAATTTCTTGTCTTCTTCATTGGCGGGAATCAGGCGATTATCCCATAAGTCGGTTCCTACATAGGCGCCTGATATAAAGATATTGCCGCCTTGGTTACAGTAAGATGTAATACAGTCTTGCATCGGCTTACTGAATGTTTTGAACTCCAGCGGTTTCACTCCGCCCCTGCCTATCTTGGTCTGACATTCTTTACCGAGGATAAGGTCGGCGTATTTATAATCGTTCAAGGTGACTTTTCCGTTTTCAACGGCTTCGTCGCTGCTGGAAACGAAAGAGTAACCGGATTTTAATATGGCAGCTCCATGCAGGGCAGGATAGTCAAATGTGTTTCCGGCGATAACCTGTGTTTCATAGTTGCTGTAACTGTCGCCAAAGCCGGATGCGTCATCATCCATCCAGGGAACGGAACGACGGTATTCTTTCATTTTTCCTATATAGCTGATATCTTTGATGTAAGGTACTCCGTGGTCTGATTCGTCCAGAAAACCGGCCAGCAATGTATCCGCCGGAGCCGGGGCTACAAAATCTGCCGGAGCGCTGATGCGGTCGAATCCGTTAACCACTAATACGGTACCCTTGCTGTTGAAAGCTTTTCCGGCTGAAAGAATCTCAGAGGGGAAACTCTCACCGCCTTTGTTGAGGGCGGTTACTTTATAGCTGCATACAACGCCGGCAGGGAGGGCGGTACGGTAACTGTTCTTATCTACCACTATGCCATTATCAAAATCTCCGTTGCCGATTCGGGTATAGACAATATATTTTTCGGCAGTGGCGGTCGGTTCCAAAGAGTCGGTCACCGGTTGCCAGGTCAGCTCAATTTCATTCTCGCCAATCATACGCAAAGCCATGTGGTCAACCGGTAGCGGTTGTACTACATAATCCATGTGGTATTGCGAACAGAGAAATTGTAACATGCCTTTGTAAATGGCGCGGCTGACGGTAAATCGGAAACGGGGGTCGATACCGTAACGCATATCGGCAAAGTTCTGATGAGAGAGCAATTCGAGCAACATTGTCGGTACTCGTGGCACACGAGCCTCATAGTACGATTGGTTCCATTTGCCGCGACGGGTCCATCGAGGCTCGTACAGTGTCCGAATATCACGCACGATATTGGATTGGATAAGGTCTGTCAGGTCATGAGACAGATAACGTGAGGCGCCATTGGCGAATACGCCGTTGTAAGCGTCTGTCTGATAGATGCCGAGTGTTCCGATGACAGAGTCGTTGAGTGTGGTTCCGGCGTCCGAGTGAAAAGCGAATGCCATATCTATCGGAATGTTCAGCCCTTTCTCTGTGGGATTGGCGGCAGAACCGCCGGCAAGGTAGTTCACCCATATGCCGCGGCTTTTATAATCATCCGTGTAGTCGTTCTTACCATGACTTTCGGAATACACACTGTCCGGAATTCCTGCCCATTGCATCCAATAGCGGGCGGCTTCGCAGAAACGGGGGTAACCGCTCTTTTGGTATTCGGTGACATAAGCCGATTGATGTGTCGCCGTTGTATTTCCTGTTGCGTTGGATGAATTGACGGTTTTGTCGGAACTCTTCAAATTATCAGTCGCTCCTTCTTCCGAGATGCGACGGGCAATGTTTCCCATACCGCCGCCAATCTTTACGGCATCGGCTGTCACGATTTGTCCGGCTTTGTCGGAACGGTTGCTCAGGGTTACTTTACAGGTATTGTTTTTTCCCGCATCGAAACCGAAGGTTCCTAAATAAATCCAGGTACCTCCTCCCATCTTTTGGTTCACTTTGAATTGAGATATCCCGCCTTTATGATAAACGGTATAAAGGGCGTCATCGCTACTGTTCGGGACGGTTTGATAAGACACGTAAACTGCGTATTGTCCGTTTTGAGGTATCTCAGGAATCCATTCGGCAATACTTTCTTTTCCTTTCTTGATAGTTTCTATGGTACGGAAAGTCCCCTCTTTGAAAGGGTTTTCAAAGTCTGTGTATTGCGAACGAAGATGCGCAAAACCTTTTCCGTTGCCTTGCATCCATGCCTTGTCTGCGGTATTTTCCACATATGCGGAGCGTGTATTAAGACAACCGTCATTGTCTATAATGATTTCGGCCGTCTGGCAGTCACGTTCGCGCGGAATCAGCACATTGGCTCCGGCATTCTCCAGCATCGGGATGAGATAGGGTAACACGAAACTTTGGGTGTACAGGTCTTCCACTGTTTGCAGACAACGGGCACGCTGCCATTCCCAGCGGTTGAGCTTCGGTTCGTAGTAGAAACCGTGACTCTGCCATAAAGCTATATGCCGGTTTTGCAGTCCGTTGGCAGGAGTATAAGGCCTGGAGACTTTGCTTACTAAAGGCTTTTCTACATTTTGACAGAATGTCAGGGATTTTTTATCTTTCTTTGAGCGCAATGCTTGCGGTATCAATTCTTCAATACTGTGTTTATTGGTACGTAACTGTAGCTTGTATTTTGTAAATCCGCTCGGTAACAAAGCGTTGATTCCTTGATAAATTTCCGCCACATTAGCTTCCCGAAAAGGAATATAGGAGCAGTTCATATTCGCGAAGAGCTGCAGGGTGCTGCCCTCTATGGCAACGGAATCAATCGTGATGCGTCCTATGGATATTTCTTTCCGCGCAGTGGCATCCAGAAATTTCCCTATCTTCCGGCGGGTTTCTGCCGGAAGCTCTTGCGCGCCGCCCAACTGGGGGATGAGGGCGGCGGCGAGCATGCTGAATAAAAAGTGAAGTCTTACACTCATGATGATGTATTAAGTTAAATGTTCTATTTGTCTTTCTTTATCAATATGCAGAGTCCGATGAATGTGAACAGTGCATTGAATATAAGCAGTTCGTAGCTGAACTGATAACCGTTGAACCATGCTTCCGAATTCTTTTGCAGGATAAAGCAGAGGAACGGGGAGACGATCGCTACCAGCGGTATGTATTTATCCCGTACCTGTTGCTTCATAAAGATACCGAAGGCAAATAAGCCTAAGATAGGACCGTACGTGTAGCTTGCCAGAATATATACGGCATCAATTACACTGGTATTGTTCAGCAGGTTAAATATAAAAATAGTGATACCCATTATTACGGCCATTCCTACGTGTACCCGTTTCCGTATCTTAACAATCTCTTCTTCCGTTTTTCCTTTGGTGCCGAGAATATCTACGGTGAAAGATGTTGTAAGAGCCGTCAAGGCGGAACCGGCCGCCGAATAAGCGGAAGAAATCAAGCCGATAATAAACAGGATACCTACAATGGCAGGGAAGTAGTTTCCGGTAGCGATTACGGGGAAAAGCTCGTCGCTTTTGTCTACCTGTATTCCCTGGCTGTTGGCGAATATGTAAAGCAATACGCCCAGCATCAGGAACAGCAGAATCACGAAGAACTGTGAAATGACACTGGTAATCATATTCTTTTGTGAATCTTTAAAATTCTTACAACTGAGATTACGCTGCATCATATCCTGGTCTAATCCGGTCATGGCTATCATGGTAAACGCTCCGGCAAAGAATTGCTTGAAGAAATATTGTTTGCCGTTGACATCGTCGAAGAAGAATATACGGGACATATCACTGTCGGCAATTGTACTTATCATGCCGGTAAAAGACAGATTAAGGTCGGAAGCGATGTAACAGATACATAGTACGACCGATACCACGAGGCAGAAAGTTTTCAAAGAGTCTGTCCAAATGAGTGACTTTACTCCGCCGCGGAACGTATACAACCATACCAATGCTACGGTGATAGCCACATTCAGAATAAACGGTAATCCGAAAGGTTCAAATACTAACAACTGCAATGTCAGGCAGACAAGGAATAAGCGTACTGCCGCCCCGAGCATTTTGGAGATAAAGAAAAACCAGGCTCCGGTCCGGTATGAGGACATGCCGAAACGGTTCTCCAGGTATTCGTAAATAGAAACCAGGTTCATCCGATAGAATAGGGGCGTCAGGACAAAAGCAATAATTAACTGTCCGGCAATAAATCCCAATACCATTTGCAGATAGCCGAAGTTACTTGCGGCGACCATGCCGGGTACGGAGACATACGTTACTCCGGATATGCTGGAGCCAATCATTGCAAAGGCTACCACATACCAGGATGATTTGCGGTTACCTACAAAGAAACCTGCATTGTCTGCTTTTCTGCCGGCAATGTAAGATACTGTAAATAGTATTATAAAATAGACGGCGATAGTGATGATAACGGATAGTGGACTCATTGTTGTGATCGGGTATTAGTATTTACAGGTTGATTAGTAATTGTTTTTTATGAATGATTATTCTTGGTACAACAAATAAGGTTTCCGTTGTTCCTTGAACTTTTCCACATCGCCTTTCCAACGGCTTTTTATTTCTCCGGCGCTTTTTCCGTCTTCTATCATTTTACGAACATAGTCGGTTCCAACTAACAGTTCGAAGAAAGGGCGGAAAAAATGATCACCCATATTCAGATTCTTATACGCATCGATTATGTAGCTCAGGTCTACTCCGCGCTCCCAGATTTCCTCGTCGCTCATATTACTGAGGTTTACACCATGGCACAGTTTGTTCAGTTGCGGAGGATTTTTGGCTCCGGGAATGCTTTTAGGTGTAAAGCTGTAATTATAGCCTGTCATGTTGGGATGGCCGTATACCTGAAAGGGGAGTGAGGTCCCTCTGCCCAGACTGACGGGCGTAGCCTCAAAATAGCAGGTAGCCGGATATAGATAAATGGACTTCATGTCGGGCAAGTTGGGAGAAGGTGGAATCGGCAAGACGTATTTGGTCTGATGTGTATAGTTCTTACAAGGTATAACGGTAAGGTCGCATACGCGTGAAGCCGGCAACCAGCGTTCGCCGTTTACCATTAACGCCAGCTCGCCCAGCGTCATTCCGTGTACGATGGGGATAGGCAACCAGCCTACTCCGGATTTATATTTCATATCCAGTATCGGGCCGTCTACATAATGTCCGTTCGGATTGGGACGGTCCAACAATAAAACCTTGCGGTTGTATTCCGCACAGGCGTCCATCAATCGGCACATTGTGATATAATAGGTATAGAATCGCAAGCCGACGTCTTGTATATCGATAACCAGTATATCAAATTTTCTCATGGATGCTTCACTCGGCTTTTTGTCTTTTCCGTCATAAAGGGAAAGGATGGGAACCCCTGTTTTTTTATCAACGGAATTGGATACATGCTCTCCCGCATCCGCATCTCCGCGGAAACCGTGCTCGGGTGAAAAGATTGCTACTACGTTGAATTTGTTTTCCAGCAGAACATCCAGTAAGTGCTTGTCTCCCACCATTCCGGTGTGATTGGAGAAAATCGCAATTCGTTTTCCTTTCAGGATTGGAAAATACTCTGAAGTTTGTTCATCGCCTAAGATAATGCGCTCTTTTTGCGCTTGACACAATAATGAACTACATAGCAGAATGGTCAATAGTAGCAGCTTCTTCATAATAGTATTATTAAGGGGAATTTGTATGGAACAAAGATACTTTTTATTTTAATATCAAAAACAATTATTTGCGAATATTTAGTATTATAATTATTAATTTGCAATTAATTGACGCAGGCATTAGCTGATATTCAAGAAAATACTATCTTTGCCACCATGCGAATTTAATTTATGTTGTATAACTCTTAAAATCATCATCATGAAAACTACTTATTTATTTGTAGCACTTGTTTGTTTTTTTTGTTACAGTGTATTGCCGGTTTCTGCAAAAAGCAAGAAGAAAACACCCGTAACAGAACAGAAAATTGCTTTAGGCGTATGGGACGATGTGGATAAAACGGCTTCGGTAGATTCTATTATCCGCTGGATGAAGCCTTTTGATGAGGCGGGAATTAAAAACTATTACATGTGCGGCTCTCCTGAGGAAGTGGCACGTTATATCGAGGCTGCCAAGTTCTATCCGGGGGCGAAGGTACATGCTTGGATGTTTACGGTGAATGCTCCCCGGGATTCTGCGGCATTGGCGCATCCGGAATGGTTTGATGTCAATCGTGTAGGCTATAATAGCCATGAGTACGATCCTTATGTAAAACATTATAAGTGGTTGAGCCCGTCTGTTCCGGAAGCTCGCCGGTATATGAAAGATAAGGCGGCTTCGTATGCGGCTTTAGAAGGATTGACTTCTGTGCATCTGGATTTTATCCGTTATAATGATGCCGTATTGGGAAGACGGTTGCAACAGTATAAATTTAAAATTCAGCAGGATACCTATCGTGCGGAATATGATTTCGGCTATCATCCGGCAGCGATTGAAAAGTTCAAAAAACAGTTCGGTTATTCTCCGTTGGATTTGCAGGCTCCCTGGATGAGTCCGGAATGGTTGCAATTCCGTTTGAATGAAGTTTCCTCTCTGGTCAACGAAATTGCCGGCGAAACCCACGCTAAGGGCAAGTTACTTTCGGCTGCGGTATTTCCGTATCCCACCCGTGCGCGTATGACGGTATATCAGGACTGGCCTACATGGAAGCTGGATATCGTATGCCCGATGAACTATCAGTCTTTCTATTCGGAAAGCCTTGACTGGATACCGTTTAGTGTTGAGAACGGCTTACGCGAGACTTTCCATAAAAATAAATATGTTTCCGGTTTGTTTGTACCCGATATTACAGCGGAAGAGTTGTATCAGGCGGCTAAATTATCCATTGAGGCAGGAGCCGATGGGGTCAATTTCTTTAATGCCCGGGCTTTATTGAAAGACGGAAAGCTGGAAGCGGCGAGAAGAATTAATCAGGAGTTCAATTTATAATAATTCATAGACAGAGTATTATAAAAAAGAGGTATATTAAGAATGGAAGCCGCTCCCCTCCTTAATATACCTCTTATCGGCAATGCTCTTCTGTTACCAGAGAGTTGTTTGCGTTAACTTATATCCTTTAGCATTATACTCGTTGATTTGAGCCTCACCTACAGGAGCCAAATATGAACGATCGCTGAAGTCATCTCTTGCTTCGGCAGCTTCCGGGACATAAAAACCTTTCATTTCGTCGGCATTGGTTCCGTCATAGGTTATGTATTTGTATCCGTTACCATCAGGCACTGCCACAGTCGTGATATCAATATTGTCCTCCTCAAGATAGTTGGGAAGTTCTGCTTTTAAATCTATCCATAAGCCGAGCATTGTGTCCGGATATGTTTTATTATTCATGTAATGCAGCTTCTTCCAGCGTTTCAAATCAAGCAGGCGGGAATGTTCGTACACAAACTCCATTCGGCGTTCACGGCGAATTTCCCAAATTAACGGATCTACGGCATAGTCACCGGCTACTAAATCTCCCTTATCTCGTGCGGGGTCGAAATTGTCTGTTATCTCAGCCAGTTGCATGTGTCGTGTTTTCTGTAAACCTTTGCTGATAGCGGTTTCGTCAAGAGGACGGTCGCGAATCTTATTGATTGTATTATCGATATCGTCTTGTGTAACAAGCTCACCACCCATTAACGCCAATTCTGCTTTAGCTTCCAGCCAGTTCAACATTACCTCTGCCAGACGCATGACCGGATAGTCGTTTGTATTAGTCATACTGCCATATTGGGCAGGATAGGTACCGCCGAAATAAGTGGGGCCGACACGGTCTATGAATTTCCAACTGTAAAGCAGTGTACCGGCTTGAATGCGCGGCTCGTCCCAAAATGTCGCCTCAAAACGCGGGTCGCGGGTTTTAGCCATATTCTCGATATCAAGGTTGTCCGCATCCGCAAGGCTTGAGTTTTGGTACACTTTACCGTCATTGCAGATGAATGATTTCGCTAATGCCAGAGTGGCGCCGCCTTGACTTTCCGCACCGTTGGAGTAAGAGGCCACACAGTGGGTTACGCTGACACCAGCATCATAGTGTCTGTACATTAAAACTTCTTTGTTTCCGCTCAAATCCATCGAACCGAACAGGCTCTTGAAGTCACTGGAGATTTGCCACTGGTTGTTGCCCAATACCAGTTCACCTGCCTCTTTCGCTTGCGTCAGGTATTTTTTTGCAAGTTCGGTATCGCTTTTGTGATATTTCTGCCAAGTTCCTTCAAATAACATCAGGCGGCTGATGAAACCGGCAGCGATATATCTGTTCAGATATTGGGTACCGTCATTTTTGCGGATGTTGTTTAGTGCAAAATCAAAATCTTCGTATACATATCCCATTACTTCATTACGCGGAGTACGGTCTTTGTACATTTCATCGGTATCCGCATCGGTGATGGACTTGCTGTAATAAGGCACATCGCCAAAGGTTTCCACTAAACGGCAGTATTCAAAACCGCGTAAGAACCGGGCTACTCCCATCCAATGATTGTAAGTTTCTTCTTCTAAGACACTTTTATACTGCTCCAACTTGTCAATCATTATATTCCATTTACGTACCCAGGCAAAGTTCCAGTTGCCGGCTGCGTATTGGGTAATCCATGAATTGGCAAGGTCGCTGGTATTGTAGCTGCCGCGACTGGTAGGAATCGTATTTTCAAAGGAAGTCTGTTTTCCCGATGACGCGTTGTCGTCAGAAAAATTATATCCTCTCAGAGGAGCGTAGGCGCTACCCCAACTGCTGTTATACCCTACAAAATAAACGGGGTATGCTTCGTTAACATACAACCGATATTCGGTATCGGTCTTTCCATATGTTTCATCCAATGGTTTCGTCAGTACCGGACGTTCCAGAACCGAGTCGCATCCGCTTATTATAAAGGTTGCGGCAGAAAGTAAAGCAAATATATATTTTTTCATATAATTCTGTTTATTAGAAGTTCAACTGTACACCTACTGATACACTCTTGAAAGTTGGAGTTCCCACACCTGTACGGCCACTGTTGTAGTTCTCTGTGTCGAACATGGAATAACCTGAGATGGCTTCCGGATCGATGGGGAGTCCGTTCAACTTGTCAAATGTAAAGAAGTTTTCCAATGCCAGATAGATACGTGCTTTTTGCATGCGTACCTTTTTGATGATATTTTCCGGAAGAGAATAACCTAATGTGATATTCTTGATACGGAAATAAGACATGTTTAATAGATAACGAGACTGTTTGTAATAGTTATAAGCATCGTTTGAACCGGCTTGGTTCCACGGGCGCGCATAGAATGCTCCGGGATTATCTTCAGTCCAGTAGTCGCTTGCGATAGCATCGGGAAGAGCGCCATCGGCGGTATTGTAGCCGGGGATAGCCAAGAATCCGTTACCCCATATCTGACGCTTGCCTACTCCTTGCATGAAGACAGAAAGGTCGAAACCTTTATAGTCTGCTCCTAAACGGATACCATATTCGAATCTCGGTGTCTCATTACCGATTACTTCTTTATCTCCCGGATCATCTACCGTACCTGCGCCATTACCTAATTTACCGTCACCGTTTAAATCGGCGTATTTCACATCACCCGGACCGAATTTGAAGTCACCCGATTGCAGGAAGTCTTGATATACTCCGTTCGGATCTTTCAATTTGTTCATTTCTTTGGCGCCGGCAGTTCCTGCCGCCACTTCTTTTCCATTTAATGCCCATACGGTTACTAACTCGCCGTTATTATCGTATACGAAATCATCTTTCTGGTATAAGCGTTCGGTTCTGTAACCCCATATTTCGCCATACTTCTTGCCCACATAATAATCACTGATTAAACGGGTGTCACTGTATTCTGTGATTTCTGTTTGGGCGTCGGATAATGTAAACATGGCGTTGATACCCAAGCCGTTATTAAAGCGATGGTTGTAGTCTAATGAAACTTCCCAGCCGCGTGTTCTTAAAGAACCGTAATTTCCTTTAGGAGCTGCGGCGCCGAAAGTATAGGCTACGCCCGCGCCCGGAACAATCATATTACGCGTATCACGTTGATACCAGTCAAAGGTAACGCCGAAATCACCGTGGAAGAAGCGTGCGTCGAAGCCTAAGTCCAGTGTAGCGATGTCTTGCCAGGTAATGGAAGTTGCTACGGCTGTCGGGGTACCGCGATAGAATAATTTCTGTCCGTCGGCGCCTAACCAGCTAACTTGTCCTGTACCCAGAGAAGACACATATAAGCCGTTATCTACGGTCTGGTCACCGATAATACCCCATGAACCGCGGATTTTGAAAGAGTTGAGTGTCGGTTTTGCCCATTCCATGAAAGCCTCTTCGCTCAAACGCCAGCCGGCAGAGAATGAGGGGAACCAACGCCATTTCATTCCGGACGGGAACTTGGATGTACCGTCATAGCGCAGATTGGCTTCCAACAGGTATTTTTCTTTATAGTTGTAGTTGATACGACCGAAATAACCCATTTGGCCTTCCCACTTTTGGTTACCGCTTGCTGTTTGAGTACCTACGGCGAGATCAAACTGGGGATTGGTAATATCGGTTAAGTCCGTAATTTGTGACCAGTTATCTTCATAATCGTAAGTCACCAAGTTCATACCGAGCAAGAATTTGAAATTGTTGTCATCATTCAATTGCCAGTTATAATCTGTTGTGGCATTGAAAGTATGGCGACGGGCTCCCGAAGATTTTCTATAAATGTGGTCGGGGTTGGCGCCGTGAGCCGTGTACTCTTGATATGGCAATTCATATGCCGGCATCGCGCCTTCTGCGGTTGCTGCTACCTGCTGGCCTAAATCGTTTACATAGATTTGGTTGCCTGCCGCATCTGTTTTTAATGTACCTGCCATCCATGCATTGGCTGCGCTGTAACGGGTTCCCGGTCTTTTGATGACACCTGTTTCGCTGGCGTAAGTATAATCGAAATCAAACTTCCAGTCTTTTGTGACATTCACTGTTGTTCCCAGGCTTATGTTTAGATAGTTGTCTACTTGTGAAGCCGTATTGGCCTGTTTGGTTTCAGACCATGGGCTGCGCAGGTCGTTTCCGTCCTCATTGACTCCTAACGGCATGTTAGGTCCCCAACGGTATAAGTACAACCAGGGGTCGGCCGTAGTAGATGATGTTGCGTATGGATATCTCTTGTCGCGTGAAGAGAAGATAGAACCGGCACGTACGGTCAAGTATTTATTAATTTCGGTACTTAAACGTACGGATGCGTTATAACGGGTAAAATCGTCTTTCTTGGCGGGTTTCATCATACCGTTTTGGTGCAGGTAACCCAGACCGATATTATAAGTTGTTTTTCCACTTTTTCCGTTGATTGAAACGTTGTGCGAGTGGGTCGGCGCCCATTCGCGTACCATATAATCGTATGGGTCAAATGTCCTTAGACCAATATTCCGTCCATTGGCATCCACATACCAGTCTCGTCCGTATACATACGGATCGTCAGGTCCTAATTTGCCGCCATACTTGTTTTGCCATTTGCGAGCGCGTTCCAAGCCGGACTCTGTCATGTAGAATGATATACCGCCGGTGACGGTCTTTCCTGAACGCTTCATGGCTTCCACGCTATATTCCAAAGCATTGAGTTGTCCCATTTTCATCTCTTTAGCCATATTCTGGAAAGAGAGATTTCCCTGGTAGGAAACATTGACCTTGTCGGTTTTCGCTCCTTTTTTGGTTGTAATCAATACTACACCGAATGCTGCTTTAGCACCATAGATGGAAGCGGATGCGGCATCTTTCAATACGGAAATGCTTTCTATATCATCAGGGTTGACCATCTGTATAGAGGGGATTTCCACATTATCCAGCAAAATCAAGGGTGTTGCCTCACCTTCGATAGAACCGACCTGTCCACGTATTTTGATAATCGGGTCGGAACCGACTTCACCGCTTGGCACTTGGATAGACAAACCCGGAGTGGTACCTTGTAAGCCACGGCCGATATCGGCAATGGGACGTCCTTCTAATGTCTGATTTACATTAACAGAAGAAACTGCTCCTGTCAGATTTTCTTTCTTTTGTGAACCATATCCTACAACCACTACTTCATCCAGTAACTCGGTGTCATCTTTTAATACTACTCGCAAGTTAGGACTGGCCTTTACTTCCTGGGTGGTATATCCCACAAAAGAGATTTGCAGGATAGCTCCTGCCTTGACATTCATTTTGATTTTTCCGTTGATGTCTGTAATTCCACCATTGGTGGTACCTTTTTCTATGACGTTGGCACCGATAATGGGTTCTCCTTGGGCATCTACTACTAATACGTTTACAGCGACAGATTGCATCTGTTCGGTTATACCATGATTTTCATGGGAAGCAGACCGGGCAGCAAAAGTGTTACCGCTGCCAAGAAACAGTGCGCAGATAGCTACTGTCATGAGGATCTTATGATTTGCAATTCCTCTTTTTTTGCGATCTTCATTCATAAGTGATTGATGATTTTTTGTTAATAAAAATAGTTTCTCCAATTAGGTAAAAAATGAATGGATGAGGGGTAGAATGAACTATATCCTCTGAGATTCTTTCATTGCTTCATAGGCGTTTTTCTATTTAAAGGTTCATAATTGTATATGTTATCTCTCTTTTTTTCTCTTCTTTTCCAAGTCCACGAGGAACTCGGGCGGATTTTCTTATTCGCATGGATGGTATCAGGATAAATTAAAAAATCGGATTACAGTTTTTTTCTGTATGTTGTATATCCATTAATCGCTACGGCTGCGGACAATAATTCGTCGGACGGTTGTTGCCCTTGCGTTAGACATCTGTTATCCTTTCGTTAGACAGTTGTCTAACGAAAGGATAACAGATGTCTAACGAATTAAAATAAGTAACCGGCTGTTTATTGGTAGCAGATGCGCAAACAATTATCACCTTGCAAATATTTTATTCTATAAAAGTAATCCGCAATGATGGATACAGACCATAAAGCAAACTTTTTGAAGAATTATCGCAGAAATATTAAAAATAACTATATATTTGTATTCAATTCTAAAACTAACTACCTATGAAACTGATTGCGGAAAGTGGTTCTACAAGAACTGAATGGGCCCTGGTTGAAGATAACCACTTGATACAGCGTGTTTTCACCGAGGGACTTAATCCTTTCTTCCAAACACGAAGGGAGATTAGCCGGAGTGTACGCTTAGGGTTGCCCGAGATTTTTTTCAAAAGGAAATTAGAACAAGTATATTATTATGGAGCCGGATGTACCTCTTATGAGAAAAAGAATATATTGGGTGCATCATTAGTAGCACAATTCAAAACCCCTATCCAAGTGGAAAGCGACCTTCTTGCGGCTGCCCGCGGTTTGTTCAAATGCGAGGCCGGTATTGCTTGTATCTTGGGAACCGGCTCTAATTCATGCTTTTATGATGGAAAAATCGTAGTCAAGAATGTCAAAGCGGGCGGTTATATCTTAGGTGATGAAGGCAGTGGAGCCGTACTGGGTAAAATGTTTCTGTCTGATGTTCTAAAAGGATTGGCGCCTAAGTATGTGATGACAGATTTTTTTGAGAAATTCCGTATCAGTCCCAATGAAGTGATGGAATCGGTGTACAACCGTCCTTTCCCGAATCGTTTTCTTTCTACGATTTCTTATTTCTTAGCTGATTACACTAATGATGATTATGTGTTCAATCTGATAACCAGTAATTTAAGAAGCTTTTTCACTCGAAACGTATGCCAATACGACTACAAAAACTATCCTATTCGATTCGTTGGTTCGTTGGCCAACAGCTATGCAGCCATACTGAGAGAAGTTGCCGGTGAATTTGGAATCGGATTGGATGTAATTGAAGAAACTCCGATGAACGGACTGATAGAATTCCATTCTTTAAATATTGAAGAACCTTAAACTCTTATATATATAAGGTATATAGAAGTAATCTTTGCAAATTTAAAAGTATAAGGTTAAAAAATTGCAAAGAAATGTTCTTGATATTGAATAATAATATATCTTTGTTACGTGTGAAGTACACAAAATACTTTATCACCTTTGTTAATAACAAGATTTATCTCTTAAAACGACCGGCAAAGTTAAGAAATTAACCGGATTTAATTCAAAATCAATATATACCGAGTTCCTCGTGGACTTGGACTTTTAAAGAAAAAAGAGATATAATATAGTAGTTATGAACCTTTAAACGGAAGAAAAGCCTATGGAACAGTAAAAGAGTCCTAAAAAGAGTAGGATAGCTCTATTCTGATTTATCTACCCGCTATCCATTTTTTTGAGAATACTATTTTTAATTAACAACAAAATCATCAATCATTTATGAATGGAGAACACAAAAGAAGTAGTGCCGATGTAATGGTAACACAGACTACTTTGATAAAAAGATTATTTATTCTATCGGTAACCGGTTTAATGCTTATGTGCGGCGGTTGCTTCTCTGGAATGAGTGTATATGCGCAGAATGCCACTTCGTCAAATGCACAGCATGCAAAGAAAATTTCGGGAGTTGTTATAGATTCCAATGGCGAACCTATCATCGGAGCGGCAGTACTGGTACAAGGAACGAGTGTAGGTGTTGCAACGGATGTCGACGGAAAGTTCTCACTGGATGTTCCGTCCAATGGGAAAACGCTTGTTGTGTCTTATATAGGATATGATAATCAGGAAGTTCCTATTACAAGCAGTTCGCAATACAAAATAACCTTGAGCGGAACAAATTATGCGCTGGATGAAGTCGTGGTTACTGCTTTGGGTATGAAACGCGAGAAAAAAGCGCTCGGTTATTCCGTGCAGGATGTAAAGGGGGATGCTCTTATCGAGAACCGTACTGCAAATATCGCTACTTCACTGAATGGTAAGGTTGCCGGTATGAATATTTCCGCAACTTCTATTCCCGGCGGTTCCAATCGTATCGTTATCCGCGGTAACAACTCTATTTCCGGTAATAACATGCCTTTGGTCGTAGTGGACGGTGTGCCGTTCGATAATACTCAGGGTGTGGACGATGCCACTACCAACTCTTGGGGTACAGGATTCTCGGATACCGGTGACGGATTGTCAATGCTGAATCCCGATGATGTTGAATCCATCTCTGTATTGAAAGGCCCTTCGGCTACCGCTCTGTATGGTTCACGCGGTGGTAACGGTGTTATCCTGGTTACTACCAAGAAGGGACAAGGCGGTAAAACGCTGGTTTCTTACAATAGCAATTTCACTTTTGAGAATGTGATGATTCAGCCTGAGTTCCAGAATGAATACGGTCAGGGTACGGGAGGAGCGTTCGATATTACTTCCCGTAACTCTTGGGGCCCGAAAATGGGTACGGTTGTTACCGACTGGACAGGACAGACCCGTCCTTTGGAAGCTAAGAACAATGATTTCTCGGATTTCATGAATACGGGTACATCCTGGACGAACTCCGTAGATGTAACGGGTTCGGCGGCCAAGATGAATTATCGCGTAGGACTTTCCAATACGACACGTAAAGGGGTTATTCCCAATAACAGTTTGAGTAAGAATAATTTCTCGGTTCGTGCCGGCGGTGAAATTATCAAGAACCTTACTCTTGATGCCAAGGTGAACTATACTTATCAAAAAGGTAAAGGAAGACCGGAATTCTCCGCATCCGGTTTTAACCCTATTTTTGCATTGATTTATACTCCCCGCAGCATTAATCTGCACGAGATGAAAAATATTTTCGATGAAGAGGGCAATATTCTGGATTGGTATTCCAAGCCGCTTACAGTCGTAAATAACCCGTATGCCGCTACTTCACTTACCGGTAACCAGGATGTTACGAACCGCGTCAACGGTTTTGCTTCCTTGACGTATGATATCAGCAGTTGGTTAAAGGCTATGGTACGTTTCGGTGGCGATACTTATGGCAAGAAAACAGAAAAATGGATACGTCACGGATTGATTTCAAGTTCCGGTTATAGCGATGGCCGTTTCTCTACGGGACAATATAATATGACCGAATATAATGTGGATTTCCTGGTAACGGCCCAGAAAGACAATATCGCCGATTCTAAATTCTCCGGTTCTCTTTCGGTAGGCGGTAATAAGATGAACCGTAAATACAATACTTTTGTCGCTACGGCCGAAGGCTTGAATATTCCGGAGCTCTATACTATCCAGAATGGCATATCGCAAACAACGTCGACTTATAATTCACAGAAGGAAGTTCAATCCCTGTATGCATTGGGACAGTTGTCTTGGGATAATTATTTGTTCTTCGATGTGACGGTACGTAACGACTGGTCTTCCACTCTTCCGAAGAATAACCGCTCGTTCTTATATCCGTCATTCTCTTTGGGTTGGGCTGTAACCGACATGCTGACTAAGTTCAAGGTGAATGTTCCCGAATGGATTTCTTTCGGTAAGTTACGTGCATCTTATGCCGAAGCCGGAAATGATACGGATCCTTATCAGTTATTGTCTGTACTGTCTACCGTTTCCAACATGGCAGGCGGGCAGATGGGTGTAGCGGAACCTTCGACAAAGACCAATGCTAATTTGAAACCGGAGATTATCAAATCCATGGAATTCGGTGCCGATGTCCGTTTCTTTGATAACCGTTTGGGCTTTGACGTTACTTATTATGACAAACGCGCATACAATCAAATCATCTCCATGCCTTCGTCCATTACATCCGGATACAGCGCTAAGTATATCAATGCCGGACGCGTAGACAACTGGGGCTGGGAACTTCAGGTGAATGCCGTACCTGTCCGTACGAAGGACTGGGATTGGAACGTATGGGTGAATTTCGCAAAGAACTCTTCCAAGATTGTTGAGCTTACCGAAGGGGTAGAGTCTATCACTTTGGCTCAACCTATGGGACAGAACTGTTATGTAAGAGCTACGGTTGGCGAACCTTACGGACAGATTTATACGAACGGATTTAAGTATGACGATAACGGAAACCGTTTGGTAGGTGACGACGGTAAGTATATCGTTGATAACACATTACGCGTATCGGGTAATATGAATCCGGATTGGACGGCCGGTATCGGTTCTACATTACGCTGGAAAAACTTGTCATTCGGTTTCTTGATTGATGTGCGTTACGGCGGCGATGTATATCTGCAATCCATGATGCGTTTGCAATCCAACGGTCAGACCAAAGAAACGGTTGCCGGACGTGAGGAATACTATACTACCGGTAAGGGACTTATTTCCCAAGGCGTGAATGTAAATACCGGACTGCCGAATACGGTTGAACTTGACCCTACTACTTATTGGGGACAGTTCTACGGCAATATCGGGAATTATATCTATGATACAACGAACGTACGTTTGCGCGAGCTGAATCTGACTTGGACATTACCCGACAAATGGTTTGCAAAAACCATTATCAGAGGTCTCAAGCTCAGTGCCGTGGCTAACAATGTATGCTTCCTGTACAATAATCTTCCGGGATTTGACCCTGAATGTACATACTCTACTGGCAACGGACAGGGTATAGAAACGGCATCTCTGCCTTCTACCCGTTCATTTGGTTTCAATCTTAATGTTACATTCTAACCCATAAAAGGATAATAATATGAATAAGTTATTTAAAACAATTATAAGCATCGTTGGTATCTCAATGGCCTTCGCGGGTTGTACCGGCGATTTCGACAACATGAATACCGACCCTAACAATCCTACTCCGGGTTCGGTCGATCCTAAGTTCCAGTTGATATTTATCCAGGGACGCGGTATTCCGTATGCCAATCAGTGGCAGCAGATAGACCAGCTGATGATCAGTACGCTCTGCGAATATTCGGCAAACGACGGTCTGTCGGCCTCCGACTATAACATTGACTCCCGATACATTGACGATTTGTGGAATTTGAGCTATACGGTACTCACGAACGCCAACTCTCTGATTAGCGCCAATGAGGACAAACCTATTTATAATAATGTGGTTCAGATGGCACGCATCTGGAAGGCTTATGTAATGTTGCGTCTGACCAATTGTATCGGTGATGTTCCTTATTCGGAAGCTGCCGATGATATAGACCAGCCTAAATATGATACGCAAAAAGATATCTACTACACGATATTCGATGAATTGAAAGATGCGGTAAGTAAACTGGACGAATCGGCCGCTAACAATGTAGGTTCTTATGACCTTATTTATGGCGGTGATGCCGCAAAATGGAAAAAGTTTGCCAATTCTATCCGTTTGCGTATGGCCGTCCGTATCTCCGATGTGGATGCCGCTAAGGCGAAAACGGAAGCGGAAGCCGCCATTACGGCCGGAGTATTTGCCGGTGAAGATGATGCCGCTTATATGAAACAAGGCGAAGATAAGTTCTCGCAGAATCCTATTTACTATCATAAGGGCTCTGCCGTAATGCACATGTCGACTGCCTACAAGCGTCTTGTAACGGGTATCGGCGGACAAGCGTGGCCTACGGCTGCCGACCGTGTCAGCAATGCAAATATAACCGAAGCGATTATCGCTGCCAAAAATGCTCCTGCTACGGTTGACCCCCGCGCTCCGATTCAGTTTGAGCCTGCCGGTATGATTGACGATCCTCAGGACCCGGCAATGAAAGGCAATTGGGACGGAACAGACCCGGGACACGTAACATCCGCAGTGGGTGCTGCGATGGATAACGGACAGTTCGTCAGCAACTTTGCAAAAATCGGTCCTTGGTACTATGGTACGATCGACAGAAAATATCAATTATTCAAATATAGTGAATTGTGCTTCCTGAAAGCGATTGCCATTGAGCGCGGCCTTATCGCCGGTAATGCCAAGGATGCCTATGAAGCAGGCGTACGCTCAAATATGGCTGAGTTTGATATTCCGGAAGCGGTGATTACGGACTATCTGGCCTCTACCGCTCCTAATTATTATGGGACTACCGCCAAATATGATGATACAACAGGCGATTGCAATACGCATATGGATAAGATTCTTACCCAAAAATATATTGCTCAATTCCAGGAATGTTCTTTTGAAACTTGGGCCGATCATCGCCAGTTCCATAAGCCTACGCTCATGCCGTTTGCAAGTGTAAGTTCAAGTGTGTTCACTATGAATCCTGCCGACCAGGCCAACAATACTCCGAACGCGTATGTTAAGCGCATCTATTATCCGTCTTCAGAGTATACGGTCAATGCGGCTAACGTAAAAGAGGCCGAAAGCCGTATGGGTGGAACGAACAGCATACAGAATAATGTATGGTGGGATGTTGATTAATTAAGATTGAATCATTTGATGCGTAGCCGGATATGACAAGCCGGCTACGCATTTTTCTTATATACATGATATGAAGCGTTTGTTTTCTTTAGTTTTTATCGGATGTTTCCTGTTTTGTATCCAAGTGAACGGGCAGGGTACGTTGTCGCAAGCAAAGGCGGAGCCTGGTAACCGGTTACCAGGATTTGCCGTAAATCCTATTTCCGGAGAGCAGGAAAAGGTTTTTGTTTATGCTCCGGGAATCAATATCCATATCAATGCGCCTTCGGAATCTTTATTTGACGGGAATAAACCGACCAAACTCGTACTATATGCCTTGCCTAATGGTAACAGTACGGCATGGACGATAGGCAAAGCGCCGGAAGAGGGAGATGACTGGCACTTCCATATACAGAATATCGGGGCCCAAACACGCTATCTTAGGGCTACGGCCCGTGATTGTAACTGGGTAACCGTCTATTTGGAAGCCGATTCCAAAAGTTGGGGACGCTGGAGAAAGGCCGGGCCGATGCGTGATTACAAAATCAAGGAAACGGTAGAATATCTCCTCGCTCTCTTTTCAGAATACAATCCGCATATAGAGCTGAACAGTCATAGCGGCGGTGGAAACTTCATATTCGGCTTTATGGATGCCAATACTGAAATACCCGGGTATGTGAAAAGGATTTCCTTTATCGATAGCAATTACAATTGGGATGATAAACGGTATGGCAATAAGCTGAAACAATGGCTGGCGGCTTCTCCGGATAACCATCTTTTCGTTGCTTGCTATGATGATGCCAACGCTTTGCTGGACGGTAAACCTTTCGTCTCCAAAAAGGGAGGGACGTGGCATCGTACCTATTTGATGCAACGCTACTTGAGGCGGAAGCTGAAAAGGCTGAAATGGGAGAAAACGGAGACTGACAGTATTATTTCTTACACAGCGGATAATCGGCGCATTCTGTTTTATTCCAGAAAGAATCCGGAACGGGCTATCTATCATACGATACTCGTGGAAAGGAACGGTTATATTCATTCCGAGCTTTCAGGAACAAAGTATGAGGGAACGGGATATGTGTTTATGGGTAAGAAAGTTTACGATGGTTATCAATAAAAAGACGGGGAAAACCCCGTCTTTTTATTGATATAAGTTGCTTTTTTAAAGAGCGTTTTCTTTAACCAGATATTCTGCAATCTGAACGGCGTTCAATGCGGCGCCTTTCTTGATTTGGTCTCCTACAATCCAGAAGGTCAGTCCGTTCTCGTTGCTGAGGTCCTTACGGATACGGCCTACGTATACAGGGTCTTTTCCAGCGAGGAACAACGGCATCGGGTATTCTTTTTCTGCCGGGTTGTCCATTAATACCAGTCCGTCGCCCTTGGCAAACGCTTCGCGCGCTTCCTCGATGGAGATAGGGCGTTCTGTTTCCACCCAGATGCTTTCCGAGTGGGAGCGGAGAGCGGGTACACGAACGCAGGTTGCGCTGACTTTGATGTCGGAATGCATAATCTTACGCGTTTCATTGTACATCTTCATTTCCTCTTTGGTGTATCCGTTTTCGGTGAACACATCAATCTGGGGAATCAGGTTGAAGGCCAACTGATAGGCAAATTTCTCGACCGTGACAGGTTCACCGGCCAATACTTGGCGATATTGCTCGTACAACTCATCCATGGCGGCGGCGCCTGCACCGCTGGCAGCCTGATACGTAGATACGTGTACTGTCTTTATATGAGAAAGCTGTTCGATGGCTTTCAGCGCCACTACCATTTGGATAGTAGTACAGTTAGGGTTGGCGATAACACCGCGCGGACGGTCTTTGGCGTCAGCGGCATTTACCTCGGGTACAACCAAAGGCACATCGGCGTCCATACGGAAAGCGCTGGAATTGTCGATCATCACGGCTCCGTACTTGGTAATGGTTTCGGCGAACTCTTTAGAGGTGCCTGCGCCTGCGGAAGTGAAAGCGATATCAACCCCTTTAAAGTCATCGTTGTGTTGCAAGAGTTTAACCTCGATCTGTTTACCGCGGAAGGTGTATTTAGTGCCGGCACTGCGTTTAGAACCGAACAACACTAACTCGTCCAACGGGAAATTCCTTTCATCGAGCACTCGCAGGAACTCTTGTCCCACGGCTCCGCTTGCTCCAACAATAGCTACTTTCATTTTTCTTTTGTTTTTAATATAGTTTATAAAATAGTTCCAATCTATCTATAAATGATAGAATTGGTTGCAAATTTATAACAAATTGCTGTATGGCACCGCATAAAGTGAAAACTTTTTCGTTATTTTGCAGTTAAAACCTAAAACTCGCTGCGTATGGACTGGTTCAATCTCAGTTTAACACTTCCTATAACAGACCCTACATGGATATTCCTCCTTGTACTCCTTATTATATTGTTTGCGCCCATATTGCTGAATAAACTGCGTATACCGCACATTATCGGCATGATTCTGGCCGGTTTGGTGATTGGAGAACATGGTTTTAATATCTTGGTGCGCGACAGCAGTTTTGAGTTGTTCGGCAAGGTCGGGCTTTATTATATCATGTTTCTGGCGGGTCTGGAAATGAATATGGGCGACTTCAAGAAGAACCGCGGAAAGGCTGTAATGCTGGGATTGCTGGCTTTTGTCATTCCGATAGGTATTGGCTTGGTCACCAATATGATGTTGCTGAAGTACAGCCTCGTGACGTCCATATTGTTGGCGAGTATGTATGCTTCGCACACGCTGGTGGCGTATCCGATTGTAATTCGTTACGGCGTGTCCCGCCATCGCAGTGTAAGCATTGCTGTGGGAGGTACGGCGGTGACGGATACGCTTACATTGTTGGTACTGGCTGTGGTGGGCGGTCTGTTCAAGGGGGAGTCCGGTGGTCTGTTCTGGCTGTGGCTGGTGATTAAGGTTGTCTTTCTCGGAGCTTTGATTATGTATTCGTTCCCGCGTATCGGACGTTGGTTTTTCCGCCGCTACGACGATAATGTGATGCAATTTATTTTCGTGCTTGCCATGGTCTTTCTGGGAGCGGGCCTGATGGAGTTCGTGGGTATGGAAGGCATCTTGGGAGCGTTCTTGGCAGGATTGGTGCTGAACCGTCTCATACCGCATGTGTCACCGTTGATGAATCATCTGGAGTTTGTGGGTAACGCTCTGTTTATCCCTTATTTCCTGATAGGAGTGGGTATGCTGATTGATATTCATGTCATCTTCGGGCAGGGAGACGCCTTGAAGGTGGCTGCAGTTATGATTATTGTGGCGCTGGTGGGCAAGTGGATCGCTTCCTGGCTGACGCAGAAAATCTATAAAATGGCTCCCATAGAGCGTGAGTTGATGTTCGGTTTGAGTAATGCACAGGCTGCGGCTACGCTGGCGGCGGTATTGGTGGGGTATAATATCATCTTGCCGAACGGTGAGCGCTTGCTGAATGAGGATGTGCTGAACGGTACGGTATTGCTGATTCTCGTTACGTGTGTGGTGAGTTCCTTTATTACGGAAAGGGCCGCGCGTAAGATTGCCATGTGCGAGGCGCATCTGGAGGAAGAACGTACGGTTGAGGCGGAAAGGATTCTTATTCCGGTGGCGAATCCGGATACGATTGAATATCTGATGAACCTCTCCTTGCTGATACGTGATACCAAACAGAAAGATAATCTGTTGGCATTGAACGTAATCAATGACAACAATACTTCCGAGGGCTTGGAGCTTCGCGGCAAGAGGTATTTGGAGAAGGCGGCCATGATTACGGCCTCCGCCGATGTGCCGTTGCGCCAGATTACCCGGTATGACTTGAATATTGCTGCGGGTATTATCCATACGGCGAAAGAATATGAGGTGACCGACGTGATTATCGGTCTGCACCGCAAGGTCAATATTGTGGACTCTTTCTTCGGTATGCTTGCCGAGAACTTGCTGAAAGGTCTGCACCGTGAGGTTATGATTGCTAAGTTCCTGATTCCGATTAATACGATACGGCGAATTATCATAGCGGTTCCGCCTAAAGCGGAGTACGAAGCCGGATTCCAAAAGTGGGTGGAGCATTTTTGCCGGATGGGCGGCACGCTGGGTTGCCGGGTACATTTCTTTGCAAATGAGGAAACGACCGTGCGGTTGCAGGCATTGGTGAAGAAAAAGTACGGACAGACCTTGACGGACTTCTCCCGCCTGGATGATTGGGGGGACTTGCTGATATTGACCGGACAAGTGAATTACGACCATTTGCTGGTAGTGATAAGCGCGCGTAGGGGTTCTATCTCCTACGACAGTTCTTTCGAGAAACTTCCGGCGCAGTTGGGCAAATATTTCTCCAATAACAGTTTGATTGTGCTTTATCCCGATCAGTTGGGTGAACCTCAGGATGCCGTTTCTTTCTCTAATCCGCGCAATGAGGCGCAGCATTATGAGAAGGTAGGAAAGTGGGTTTATAAATGGTTTAAGGAAGATTAGTAAGTGATAAGGGGTTAATGATTGGCGGTTGGCGATGATGGAGGATTGGAAACAGAGAACCCGGCTTTTGCTGGGAGAGGAGAAAATGGAACGGCTGCAACAGGCGCATGTGCTGGTTGTCGGTCTTGGCGGAGTAGGCGCTTATGCGGCTGAAATGATATGCCGTGCCGGTGTGGGGCGAATGACGATTGTGGACGCGGACACGGTGCAGCCTACCAATATAAATCGTCAGCTGCCTGCTTTACACTCTACTATGGGTAGGGAGAAAGCGGAGGTTTTGGCGGAACGCTTCAAAGATATCAATCCGGATATACAGCTGACGGTATTGCCTGTATTTCTGAAAGACGATAATATACCCGGACTGCTTGATGCTGCCCGGTATGACTTTGTGGTGGATGCTATCGATACGCTTGCTCCCAAGTGCTATTTGATAGCGGAAACGCTGAAGCGGCATATCAAGATTGTGTCGAGTATGGGGGCGGGGGCCAAGAGTGATATTACTCAAATACGGTTTGCCGATATATGGGACACCTATCATTGCGGACTGAGCAAGGCGGTAAGAAAACGCTTGCAGAAACTGGGGATTAAGCGGAAGCTCCCGGTTGTATTCAGTACCGAGCAAGCCGACCCGAAGGCGGTGCTGTTGACGGAAGATGAACAGAATAAAAAGTCCACTTGCGGAACTGTAAGCTATATGCCGGCTGTATTTGGCTGCTATCTGGCGGAGTATGTCATTAAAAGATTGTAACAGTAACTAAAACGATGATACGATTAGAAGGAATCACGAAGAGTTTCGGTAATTTGCAGGTTTTGCGTGGCATCGACCTGGAGATAAAAAAAGAGGAAGTTGTCAGTATTGTCGGTCCCAGCGGTGCGGGAAAGACTACCTTATTGCAGATTATGGGGACGCTGGATATGCCCGACAGCGGTTCGGTAATGATTGATGGTACATTGGTGAACCGTTTGAATGAAAAAGAACTCTCCGCTTTCCGTAACAGGCATATAGGCTTTGTCTTTCAGTTTCACCAATTACTGCCGGAATTCACGGCTTTGGAGAATGTGATGATACCTGCCTTCATTGCCGGAGTGGGGCAGCAGGAAGCGAGAGCGGCGGCTACCGAAATATTGGATTTCATGGGACTGACGGAACGCGCCTCACATAAACCCAATGAGCTGTCCGGTGGCGAGAAACAAAGGGTTGCTGTCGCACGTGCGCTCATCAATCATCCTGCGGTGGTGTTGGCGGATGAACCGTCCGGAAGTCTGGACACCCATAACAAAGAGGAACTGCATCAGTTGTTCTTTGATTTGCGCAACCGTTTAGGGCAGACGTTTGTGATTGTGACGCACGATGAGGGGCTGGCGCAAATTACCGACCGCACCATTCATCTGAAAGACGGTGAAGTTTGCAAAGAATAGCTGTCTGTTCTTTTCTTATTCAAAGCAGACATAGGGGTTCAGCCGTTCCAAATCACTTTCGGTGAATTCTTCATAGAGGGTAAACGGCTTGAGGCTATGGAGCGTTCCTTTCTTCTTGCGGTATTCCACAAGGGCTTTTGCCTGATAAAAATTTATATAGGGATGGTGGCGAAGACGTTCTATGCCGACGCGGTTCAGATTGATGCGCCGGATTTCAGAGGGCGTAACGGTGAACCATGCTTGCAGTTGGCGATAATCCAAATGAATCTCCTGCAATTGCTCTATTTGGTAAAAACCGCCTAAACGTTGCCGGTAGTTTACTATTAACCGGGCTATACCGCTGCCTATGCCGGGAATCTTTTTCAATTCGGCGGTATCTGCGCGGTTTAAGTCGAGCATTGTGCCTGCCGGATATTTATAAGTACTGTCTTTCCCGGCCTGCCGAAGGGTGAGTAAAGAGGTCGCCTTTCTTATAGTGTCTTCTGCCGTAAAATAGATGTAGGGAGAGAGCGTTTGGTACTGTTCTTCTGTCAACCCATATACTTTTTTGAAGTCTTCGGCATTGCGGAACTTTCCCCCTTTGCTTCGATAGCGTAAGATGTTCTTTGCCATCCATGCGGGAAGGCCTAAGCGGCAGAAGGTGACGGAGTCCGTACGGTTAGGGTCGAAAGGAGCCAATACAACTGTTCTCTTTTTATATCTCTCCGATTTCTTGAAACGGCTGTTCTCGTTTCTTTCTTGTTCCCGCACAGAGCTGATAAAGTTGTCGTATTCTTTCAAGGCGGCAGCCTGTATCCTGGCTTCTTCCTCAGAAAGCTGCCTGTTGTTTTGCCGGAAAGAATAAATATATCCGGAGAGAAAGATGAGGATTATCCCAATGATGAGAACAAGGATACCTCGCCTTTCTCCCCGGGAGAAGTATAAGAAGTCTTTAAACGGATTCTTCATTACTGTTTATTTGAAGAAACCCAACTCGTTGATGAAAATAAGTCCGATTCCTATTGGAGCGATATATTTCAGAATGAAGATAAGTAATCTGTATATATGTATATTTAAAGTTCCGTTATTGCTGACTTCTTCCCATACAATCTTTTTATCCAGATACCAGCCGGTGAAGAGAGAGATAAAGAAACCGCCTAAGGGCAACATGATTTTGGCGGTGACGAAGTCGAACAAATCGAAGAGGTTAAGGCCGAAAATCGTGTAATCCTTTCCTACGCCTAATGACAACGAACATAATACTCCCAGTATGATACAACCGGCTGTAACTAATCTTGCGGCTTTACCACGCGTGAATTTGAATTCCTCATGCAGGTATGCCGTTACCACTTCGTGTAAGGAAATCGTTGAAGTCAATGCTGCAAGCGCCAGTAAAACATAGAACATGATGGACAAGACAATTGCCAGCCAAGGTATGTTGCCGAATGCCTGTTGAAATACATTGGGCAATGTGATGAACAGTAAACTCGGTCCTGCATCCGGCTGAATGCCGACTGAAAACGCAGCGGGAAAGATGATGAACCCGGCGAGAATGGCTACTAACGTGTCTATACCTGCTACATTGAGCGCTGTTTTAGGCAGGTTGGTATCGTTTCTGAAATAGGAAGCGTATGTACAGAGACATCCCATGCCAAGACTGAGTGAAAAGAACGCTTGTCCCATCGCGCCTAAAAATACATTACCGTCCACTTTGCTGAAGTCTGGTTTCAGCAGGAATTCGATACCTTCACTGGCACCGGGTAATGATACGGAACAAATGGCAAGTACTATCAGCAGGATGAACAGCATGGGCATCATTATTTTGGCTGATTTCTCAATGCCTTTTTCCACTCCCTTTATGATGATGAAGTGGGTGACCAACAGGAATACTATCAGCCAGATAACAGGGCGCCACGGATTACTGACAAAGCCGTTGAAGGAGGCGATGAATTCTGCGGCGGACTTGCCGGCAAAACTGTTGGTAGCGGCCTCTCCTATAAATTCCAAAGTCCAGCCCGCTACTACCGAGTAGTAGCCCAAAATCAGGAATCCGGCTAATACGCCCATTCGTCCCACCCAACGCCATTGGGTTCCCGGAGCCAGTTTTTGATACGCTCCGGCAGTATTGGCGCGTGAACGGCGTCCGATAAGAAATTCGGCTATCATGATAGGAATACCTAATATCAGTACGCATACCAGGTAAATCAGAATGAAGGCTGCGCCGCCATGATTGCCTGTTTCGAAAGGGAATCTCCATATATTACCCAGACCAACTGCGGAACCGGCTGAAGCAAGTATCACCCCCAGTTTACTTCCAAAGTTAGCTCTTTCATTTCTTGTCATAAAACGTGGATTTTTCTTACAATTCGTTATTAATACCTCTTAAAACGTGCAAATATAGAAAATGTTCCATACTTTTGCGCACAGATTGTTCATAATTTGAGATATGCTATATTATATTAAGAAATATCCGGTATCGCTGACAGTAATACTTGCTGTAATCTATTTGTCGTTCTTCAAACCGCCTGCTACCGAGCTGGGCACTATCCCTAATCTTGATAAGGTGGTACATATTTGTATGTATTTCGGTATGTCGGGCATGTTATGGTTGGAGTTCTTGAGGGCGCATAGGAGAGACCGTACTCCTATATGGCACGCATGGTTGGGAGCGTTTGTCTGCCCGGTATTGTTTAGCGGGGCGGTGGAACTTTTGCAGGAGTATTGCACTACCTACCGTGGCGGCGATTGGCTGGATTTTGCAGCCAATACCACGGGGGCTGTGCTGGCGTCATTGGTAGCTTATTTCGTGTTGAAACCTAAGATGATGCGCCAGTCTTAAAGATAATCCACTACCGTATTCAGTTTTATACCGTTTGAACCTTTTATCAGGATGGTCTTTCCGCAAGGTTTATTCTTTTGGAGTTCGGCTATTAAAGCCGGAGCGTCGGGATAGGTGGGATAGGTGTGACGGGTCGCCGCGAATAGTTCACCTACCAGCGCCACGTCTTTAAAACCGTATTCTTCCAGACAGTCCACTATCTTCTGATGTTCCCCGGGACTGTCTTTTCCCAATTCACGCATATCTCCCAGTATCAGCATTTTGCCTCCTGCCTGCATGTTGTGGAAATTACTGATGGCCGCCAGCATGCTTGTAGGGTTGGCATTGTAGGCATCGATAATCAGTGTGTTGTCCGCGGTCTTTTTCAGTTGAGAGCGGTTGTTTCGAGGTTCGTATTCATGCAGTGCCTTGTCTATTTTTGCCGCTTCCACTCCGAAGAAATGTCCGATAGTGATGGCTGCCAGTGCATTGGGGAAGTTATAGTCGCCAATCAGTTGGGTTTGTACTTCATGACGTTCTCCTGCTTTTCCGGCTTTCCATTCGAAAGTAAGGTAAGGGGAGTTGCCGGTGACGTGACCGTTGATATAGAGATTGTCTTCCTCTCCGTAAGTTACCGGATTCAGCCCCCATGCTATTTGGGTGAGGTAAGGATTGTCCTGATGGATAAAGATGGTGGAGTTACCCTGCCGGCGCAGATAGTCGTACAGTTCGCCTTTAGTCCGGATGACACCTTCGAAAGAGCCGAATCCTTCCAAATGCGCTTTTCCTACATTGGTGATAATTCCATAATCGGGTTCGGCTATTTCCACCAGTTCCTTAATGTCGCCGGGATGGCTGGCGCCCATTTCCACTACGCCGAGTTCGTGCTCTGCTTTCAGGCGGAGAAGGGTGAGCGGCACGCCGATCGGGTTATTCAGATTTCCCAGCGTGTACAGTATGTTGTACTTTTGGGACAATACGGCGGATATAAGTTCTTTTGTTGTGGTTTTACCATTGGTCCCTGTAATGCCGATGATGCGCGTGCCCAGTTGGCGGCGGTGATAATTGGCAAGCTGTTGCAGGGTGCGAAGGCAATTGTCCACTAATATGTAATGTGTGTCTCCGGCAGGAGCATAGGCGGCTTCGTCCACGACGGCATAGGCGCTTCCCGTTTCCAGCGCTTTGGCGGCAAAGGCATTGCCGTTGAACGTATCGCCTTTCAAAGCGATAAACAGTGAGCCTTCCGGACAATTGCGGCTGTCGGTGGTTACGCCGGTACAGCTAAGAAATATCTGATAAAGAGCGGTTATATCCATGGTTTCCCCTTCTTTTGAAGTACGGTTGAAAAATCTGTTTATACGGCTGCAAAGATATGGTTTAATTTGCTACATTGCATGGGGCGGCGTGGAAAAAAAAGACTGTTATATTTCCTTAGCCTTTTAGCGGCAAAGTCAATAGGAAGCGGCAACCGTTGGTGTAGTCGGGGTCGAGCACCAGGCTTCCACCCATCTTTTCTGCGCAGATACGCCCTATGGGCAGTCCCAGACCGGTGCCTTGCACGAAAGTATCCACTTTGGCAAACCGTTCGAATACGAATTCCTGCTTATCGGCGGAAATTCCTGTTCCGGTATCCGATACACTGAAAATAATGCGCCGCCGCTCTTTGTCCGTATGCCATTCAAGAAGAATATGTCCGTTCGTGGTGAACTTCGTTGCATTTTTCAGTAAATGTGAGAGTATCTGGCTGACACGCTCCGGATTGGTATGAAAATGGAATTCGCTTTGTTCGGCCTGCAATTCGAGACTGACTCCCGGCTTCAGGTCTTGCTGGGCTTTGGTTATACATTTCCGGCATAACTCTGTGGCGTCGGCCATGATATGGGTCGGAATTTCCGTTCCGCTGTCTAAACTCGAAATGTCCAGCACGTCTTCTACCAATTGCAGCAGGTTGTTACTGCCTTGCTCTATGATTCCGGCATATTCCTGCGCTTCCGTACTGTCACCGCTGATGCTGCTTAATATTTGGGAGAAACCTACAATGGAATTTAACGGGGTACGAATCTCATGGCTCATATTCTGTATGAACTCGGTTTTCATCATGCTCGCTTTCTCGGCACGCTCTTTGGCGACGAGCAGTTCCTGTTCGGAGATGAGCAATTGTTTGTTCTTCTCGGAGACGGCTTTTTGCGATGCCCTGAGTTTTCCGTTGAGCAGATGTTCACGATAGAAGAATATGGCGCCGAGAACCAACAAAACAACAAGCAGGATGATGATGCGCTGTTTGTTGGCTAAATCCCGTTGTTGGGCTTCTTGTTGAAGTTCTGCTTTCTCGATGTTGAGTTTCTCCACTCCTAATATGGCCGAGAATTCTCCGGCGGCGATATCTTCGTAAATCCGGTTCGCGGAATCTGTTTTCTGGATATACGCCTGATAATATTCTACTGCTTTGGCATTATTTCCCATTTCCTGATAGATGATTGCCGTGTTCCGCAAGGCGTCTCCCCGATTGATTTTGTCCATATAGTTTTGAGAGATATGCTCTTGAACGGATAATGCTTTGGAATATTGGCGTGTGGCCATATAATAATTCCTTTCATTCAGATAATAATCGCATGCCATCCGTTTCACTTCTTTCTTCTCGTCCAACAGCTTTTTAGCTTTTTGCAAGCATCCTTTCATTTGGGGATAGTCCTTAAGGGCCTGGTAATAATCGGCGGATCTCAAATAAAAATAGAACTCCTGCGAATCGCTGTATATGTTTTCCTTGGCCTTATCCAGTTTTTCTTTGGCTTTCTCCATTTCTCCCAGGGAACAATAGAAAGAGGCCAGTAAGGAATAAGTGTTTGATAAATTATAGGTGTCTATTTTATATTTCAGGATTATCTCGATTTCCTTTTCCCGATTCTCGGCTGCCAATTTGAAAAGCCTTTTGACTTGATAGATGGAGCTTAATATATTATAGGCGTTTGCCATGCCGGCGGGGTAGTTGTCCGCTTCGGCTTGCTTCATCATTTTATCGGCTTCGTAAAGAGCGGTGTTGTATTGCTGCTGTTTGATGTAGTAGTTGATAAGTCTTTTGCTCCAGGCAAAGTAGTAGTATTTGGGTTGCCGGGTTTCTGTGGCAAACTGCTTCACAAGTTCCACATAGTATAAAATACTGTCTTTGTCGGTACCTCGAAAGTAATGGTAATCCAGTTTGTTGGTCAGGGCTACTGCCTGCATACGCAAATCATGCTTTTCGCCAGCCATTTGGAACAGCGTGTCAGCCATCTGCATAATGACGGGGGACGATATTTCGGCTTTGCAACGGAGATAGTATTTGTATAAAATACTGTCTACACGGTATTCTTCCATCGCGTTTTTCTGTTGTCCCCAAACCGATACGTTATGCGGCATAAGCAGGAAATGCAAAATGCAGAATAACGTGGGAAAAATATATTTTGAACTTACCTTCATGATAAATACTTGTATATTCTGAACAAAGATACTTTATTTTTTGGACTTGGTGTACCAGCGACGCCTTTTTTGTTTACATTTGCAGATATATAAGTAAAAAAGAACTGTCCATGAAAGCTCTGCAATCCAAATATATAAATGTCAATGGTTTCTTGTTAGACCTTTCCTCTCCCTGCGTCATGGGAATTCTTAATGTCACTCCCGATTCTTTTTATGCAGGCAGCCGTATGCAGACGGAAATCGACATAACACACCGTATAGAACAGATAGTGGGCGAGGGAGCCGGTATTATTGATGTCGGCGCTTACTCTTCGCGTCCCAATGCGGAGAATGTGTCGCCTGCGGAAGAGATGGAACGTTTGCGTATGGGGTTGGGTATTCTAAGAAAGGTGCAGCCCGACGCCGTTGTTTCGGTAGATACCTTTAGGGCGGATGTGGCAAGGATGTGCGTTGAGGAGTACGGTGTGGCAATCATTAATGACATAGCCGCCGGAGAAATGGACGGCGATATGTTCCGTACGGTTGCCGACTTGAATGTTCCTTATATCATGATGCATATGCAGGGCACGCCGCAAAATATGCAGCAAAACCCTCATTATGATAATTTACTGAAAGAGGTGTTTATGTACTTTGCCCGCAAGGTTCAGCAGCTGCGCGATTTAGGAGTAAAGGATATTATATTGGATCCGGGATTCGGCTTTGGCAAAACCGTTGAACATAATTACGAGTTGCTGGCCCATCTGGAAGAGTTCCGTATTTTTGAACTTCCCTTGCTGGCCGGCGTTTCCCGTAAGTCTATGATTTATCGCTTGTTGGGAACTACTCCGCAAGAGGCGCTGAACGGTACAACCGTATTGGATACCATTTGTTTATTGAAGGGTGCCGATATCCTTCGCGTGCACGATGTGCGCGAAGCGGTGGAAACGGTGAAAATCGTTGAGGCTATGAAGAAAGAGGGTGCAAAGCCTATGGAATGAGAATTGATAGCTGATTAGTTAATACTTAATATTTAGAGAACCGTGTTTTTTGAATTTGGCATAAAAGACTTTATAGATATATTGCTGGTGGCTTTCCTGCTTTACTATACGTACAAGCTGATGAAAGCTTCCGGGTCCATCAACGTGTTTACGGGTATTCTGGTATTTATCTTGATTTGGCTGGTGGTTTCGCAGGTGTTGGAGATGAAACTGCTGGGTTCTATTTTTGATAAGCTGGTCAGTGTAGGAGTGTTAGCGCTGATTATTTTGTTTCAGGACGAAATACGGCGTTTTCTGCTTACGCTCGGTTCGCATCAGCATGCCAGCGCACTGGTGCGTTTCTTTACGGGAAACAAGAAGGAGAGTATGGAGCACGATGAAATTATGCCCGTTGTAATGGCTTGCATCAGTATGGGCAAGCAGAAAGTCGGTGCGTTGATTGTCATTGAACATAATATGCCGTTGGACGATGTGGTGCGTACGGGCGAAATTATCAATGCCAATATAAACCAGCGTTTGATAGAGAATATCTTTTTCAAGAATAGTCCGTTGCACGACGGGGCTATGGTTATCAGCAAGAAACGTATCAAGGCGGCGGGATGCATCCTTCCTGTATCGCACAATCTGGATATTCCGAAAGAATTGGGCTTGCGGCATCGTGCTGCCATGGGAATCTCTCAGGTATCGGACGCTCATGCCATCATTGTGTCAGAGGAGACAGGGGCCATTTCGGTTGCCTATAAAGGGCAGTTCTATCTGCGTTTGAACGCGGAAGAACTGGAGAGTCTTTTGACAAAAGATATTTAGATGGATTGACTTTGTTTTGCTGATTTATAACAATCTGATAATCAATAGTAATTGTATAAAGCAGTCTCTGTCGTATACTGAGATACCCTAAGTATACGACAGGGGTACCCTAAGTATGCGACTGAGGCTATCTCGATATGCGGCTTATTTCCCAAGATTCTCTCTCTGTAAAGATAAGTAACTTATAATTCATAATTTATAACTGGATAAAATGGATGGACGAAACTTTTTACGAACCGGCGGGATGACCGCTCCGGACGGGGCGGATAACAAATCCGCTGTCGCTGCTGCCATCAATCATTTTGGTGTGACGGAAGCCGATTTAAGGAAAGTAATGGCGGCTGCTTTGGAAAAAGGCGGGGATTACGCAGACCTTTATTTTGAGCATACGTTCAACAACAATGTGAGTTTGATGGATGGTAAGGTAAACAATTGCGGCTCCAACATAGATTTTGGTATGGGAGTGCGCGTGCTGGCCGGAGATAGGAGCGGTTATGCGTACGTAGAAGGTGTTACTTTGGAAGAAATGTTGCGTGCCGCACGCACTGCCGCCCGTATTGCGTCTTCGGGCAAGGCGGGTGTGCCTGTTGGACTGACGGAGCAGACGATATCTCAAAACCGTTATGCTGTGACGATTCCCTGGGAAGACGTAAGCGTAAAAGAAAAGATTCCTTATCTGGAAAAGCTGAATGAGAAAATCTTTTCTTTGGATAGTCGCGTTCGGAAGGTGCAGGCATACTTGCAGGACAGTACGTCGCATGTGCTGTTTTGTAATTCGGAAGGTATCAGCTATTACGATTACCGCCCGATGGCGTCTTTCATGGCCGTTTGTATCATGGAAGAAAACGGAAAAATGGAGAACGGTTATGCCGGCAGGTCTTATCGCAGAGGCTTTGAGTTTATGACAGATGATATTATAGACGTGATTGCCCGTGAGGTAGTAGACCGAACAGCCATTCTGTTTAAAGCCATCAAACCTAAAGGTGGTGAAATGCCTGTTGTAATGGGCGCGGGCGGTTCGGGAATCTTGTTGCATGAGGCTATCGGCCACGCTTTTGAGGCGGACTTCAACCGTAAGGACATATCTATATTTTCCGGTCAGCTGAATAAGAAAGTGTGCAGCGAGCATATCAATGTGGTGGACGACGGTACGATTCCCTTTAACCGCGGTGCTGTGAATTTTGACGATGAAGGTGTGGAGGGACAGAAAACGTACATCGTCCGGGAAGGCGTGCTCACCAGCTACCTGCACGACCGTATCAGCGCCAGACATTACGGCGTGAACCCCACCGGAAACGGTCGCCGCGATACATTCCGCAACGTACCTATTCCCCGCATGCGCGCTACGTATATGGAAGCCGGCAATATGAAAGAAGCGGATATTATTTCTACGGTGAAGAACGGTATCTTCGTAGATACGTTTACGAATGGGCAGGTTCAGATTGGGGCCGGTGACTTTACGTTCTTTGTGAAGTCCGGTTACTTGATTGAGGACGGAAAGCTGACGCAGCCCGTTAAG
Source organism: Bacteroides clarus YIT 12056 (assembly GCF_900129655.1). Lineage (GTDB taxonomy): Bacteria > Bacteroidota > Bacteroidia > Bacteroidales > Bacteroidaceae > Bacteroides > Bacteroides clarus. The sequence continues at coordinate 99,826 of NZ_FQWK01000007.1, read as the reverse complement.
GATATCAATATCATAGGCAATGGGCCGAAAGCATTGGCGGACATCACGATGGTAGCCGACAATGATAGGATTGACAATGGTACATGGACCTGTGGTAAAGACGGGCAGTCTTGCCCGGTGACGTGCGGTATGCCGTCGGCGCTGGTCAGCAAACTCACCGTAGGAGGGGAAAACTAAATACTAACGGATAATTGATAACTGATAATGTTTCTTTGGCTATCAGCTATCCACAGTCAACTAAGAATATGATTACAGACAATAATAAAAAACTGGTGCAGTGGGCAATGGATTATGCCTTGAAAAACGGATGCCGGGCAGTGAAGTTGGCGCTGTACTCCAACTCCAACGCTTCATTTGAATTACGCGATGGCAAAATGGACAGATTGCAGCAAGCCTCGGAAAGCGGGCTTAGTATCAGTTTGTATGTTGATGGCAAATACGGTTCTTATTCAACCAATCGTTTGGATAAGAAGGAACTGGAGTCGTTTATAAAGAATGGCATCGACTCTACGCGTTATCTGGCCGTGGACGAGGCGCGTGTACTGCCCGATACTTCCCGTTATTATAAGGGTGGAAAACCTGATTTACAATTATTCGACGAGCGGTTCGAAACTATCAATCCGGATGATAAGGTGGCTGTCGCACGTGCCGCCGCCGAGGAGGTTTTGGGCAAAGACAACCGCATTATATCCGTAAGCACCTCGTATGGTGACGGTGAAAACTCCTCTTACCGTTTGACGAGCAATGGTTTCGAAGGAGAGTCCAAGTCTACCTGGTTCTCAGTATCTGCCGATGTGGCATTGCGGGGAGAGGGAGAGGCGCGTCCGTCCTCTTACTGGTATGACTCGGCTTTGTTTTACGATAAACTGGTGAAGTCGGGTATAGGCGCAACGGCCTTGGAACGCGCGCTGCGCAAACTCGGACAAAAGAAGGTGGCTTCCGGCAAATATACGATGGTGGTAGATTCTGTGAATTCAAGTAGTTTGCTTCGTCCGATGCTGAGCGCGCTGTATGGTTCTGCGTTGCAGCAAAAGAACTCTTTCCTGCTGGATAAGCTGAATGCCAAGGTCGGTGGCGGGCTGTTGAATCTCATGGACGAGCCTCATATCATAGGAGCAAGGGGCGCACGTTATTTCGACAGCGAAGGAGTGGCTACGGAGCCACGCCCTATCTTTGAAAGCGGAGTGCTGAAAACATACTTCATCGACACTTACAATTCCCGGAAGATGGGAGTGGAACCTACCGTTGGCTCTCCTTCCTTATTGGTACTCAAACCGGGAAACAAAGATTTGAACGGTTTGGTGGCGGATGTGCGGAAAGGCATTCTGGTTACCGGATTCAATGGCGGTAACTGTAACAGCAGTTCCGGAGATTTCTCGTACGGTATCGAAGGATTTCTGATTGAGAACGGCAAACCGACCCGGCCAATCAGCGAAATGAATGTCACGGGCAATATGATTACGCTTTGGGCGTCTTTATCGGCTGTGGGTAATGATCCCCGTTTGTCTTCTTCATGGCGTATTCCGTCCTTGGTATTCGAGGACGTGGACTTCAGCGGATTGTAATAACCGCTAATTCAGCATTAAACTCATGTAAGGATGTAAGGACGATAATATCTTTTCGGTAAGTTCGCCGATAGTGAGTGCCAAGTGACTGCCCGGCAGGCGCTTGGCGCTATTCATGCACTTGCCGTTATTCAGATAGTAGTAACCGTTATTGGCGCTGATTTGCGGATCTGTAAGAGCAATGCTCATTTCCTGTTCCGGGTGCTCGGCGGCATATTGTTGCAGTACCGTTTTGGCATTGATGATGCGCGCCATACCCAATACTTGCGGGTTTTGCCCTGCCGCAGCCGGAGCGATAACTCGAATGGACGGGATATTCAGTTGTCCGCAAATGTGTTGTAGCAATAATGAGTGCATCTCAGGGGTTTCCGCAACGACTTCTCCTGCCTGCCAAGTACTGCCTGCCGGGTATACAATGGCTAATGCCGGAATTTTATCGCCTTGCTTCAATATATAGACACATCCTTCCCCCAATTGTAAATCGGCAAGAATCACCCGGAAGTCTGTTTCCGTATGCTGGATGCAATAGGGACGTTCCCGTAATTTCCGGTCCAAATAGCGGTATACCTCTTCCTGATAATCATTTATCTTGTTCAGAACAACTGCTTCGTTAGCGGTAGTAACCTCTGAAGCCGTAAAGATTGTTGAGGAGTACCTGAATACGGGTGCATAGCCCATGCCGGCATAGTACCCGAATAGCCAAGGCTCCGCCGGAATCAAGGTCGAAACGGCCATGTCATTGTGCAGCATACGGGTAAAGGCCTGCGATAATAGTTCGCGCATAGCCCCGCGATTGCGATAATCGGGATGTGTACAGGCGCCCGATACGTATCCTGTCTTGATTTCGTTCTTTCCGAAAGTCATGGGATAGGGCAGCATTTGCAGGGCGGCAATCACTTCTTCACCGCTTTGAATTGCGATGTTGACGTCATTACTGTAACGCAAGCGGAAATACATATCTGTAAATTCATCGCTGTCGTTAAAACATAGCTTCCATAAATTCTTTACTTTTTCCCGCATCGTTTCACCCTTTATCATAATTGTACCATTCTGTCACCTGCCTTATTCCCTGATTTACCACTTGATAGCCTCTACCGGCTGTTCTTTTAAGCAAGCGATATATTTCTCCAGGATAATGGCGGGCTGATAGGAGAGCTTTGCTTTCCGCAGTCCTTCAATGCCCAAGTCCTCTTCCCGGTTGATGTAAATATATTGTTCCGGGATGTGGTTGGCGAATTCGTAATTAATCATGGCATAAGCGCCGTCTATACGGGTATCGGCCTTTTCTACATGCACTCCGAATGTGTCCTGGTTGATAGGCATGCCGAATGTAAAAGCCGCAATCTTGCCCTCTACATGGAGAATGCCGCCCGTCAGTCCTAACGCGTCAAAGTTATGCAGGGCGTATATCAATGCGCGACGTTCGTTGCCTGTACCTTCATGCTGGTCGCAGTTGTTGACTTTGCACCATTCCGCTTCCAAATCGAGGCACTCTTGAATACGGTCGGCTGTAATAGGAGTATATTCGTAATTATAAGTCTTTTTGAATTTGTTGATATGATTCCGTTTGGCCTGAAACTTTTTGCCGGACAAGGTGGCGAGGTCAGAGCGCAGATATACGTAATCGGCGTAATCCCTGTCCGCTGTGAAGTGGAACCTGCCGGGCATGAAAGTTTCCAGTTCGGAACACATTCCGGCGCAGATACCCAACAGGCAAAAAGGCTCTCCCTCCTGATTGGCATCCTCTATCAGCGCGTCCAGCACTTTGTTTAAATCGCCGTTACCGATAGGCATCATATATACAAGCTCTCCGTCTGCCCAGAATTTCAATAACAGGAAACCGTCCATAATGGCAAACTTAGTGTTGTATAAGAAGCGCCAACTGCACAGGTTGGAGAATGAAAGGTCGCAGTTGCGTCGCGGACTGTTCAGAGTAAAGGAAGTAATCAGGTCTTTGTCTTTTAGTTCGATATCTTTAAATGGAATCATAAATAATTTCTATTGGTTAAGAATATAATAACAAAAATAAGAAGATTTTGTTAGAGTAACCCTAACAATCGTAAAATAGTTGGGGTTAACAAGGCCGTAAATATTCCGTTAAGCGTCAGTCCGAGGCTGGCAAACGCACCGTATTTGCTGCTGATGTCCATTGCTGTGGACGTGCCGACAGCATGGGCGGCTGCCCCTAAGGAAAGTCCTTGCGCCATGGGGCTCCCGATATGGGTGAGTTTCATTGTCTTGAAGCCAAGTATTCCGCCCAACAGACCTACGCAAACCACTACGGCGGCGGTCAGTGCGGGAATGCCGCCTATTGATTTCGTAACTTCCATGGCTATCGGGGTGGTAACGGATTTTGGAGCCAGCGAGTAAATAATCTCGTCGGAAGCTCCCATCAGTTTCGCTATCAGGACTACGGAGATAACTCCTACAATACATCCGGCCAATTGTGAAAGCAGGATAGGCAGCAATTGTTTTTTGATGGTCTCCAATTGCAGATACAAAGGAACGCCCAGTGCGACGACGGCCGGTTTGAGCCAGAATTCAATCAGATGTCCGCCTTTGTTATAAGTGTCATAACTGATATTTGTCATTTTCAGGAAAATGATAAGTATGGCGATAGTGAGCAAGATGGGGTTCAGCAGCATGATTCCTGTCTTCTTTTGAAGAAGCTTGGCTAAGAAGAATATCCCGAAAGTAATAGCCAGCAGGAAGAATTCGTTTTCTAAAAAGTTCATTTGATTTTACGTGTTAATTGGTGAACCCATCCGGTAACCACGAGTACCAACAGGGTGCTGACTAATGAGGCGATGACAATAGGCCAGAATTCGGCGGCGATAATGTCGAAATAGAGCATGAGGGCTACACCGGGCGGAATGAAGAAGAATCCCAGGTTAGCAACTAAAAAGTCGGACATTCCCTGCACCCAGTGCAGTTTTATCCAACCCAACTTTAAGAAAAGGGTGAGCAGCAGCATGCCGATGATGCTGGACGGAAGTTTGATACCCGTTAAGAATACAATCAATTCACCCAAAGCCAAACATCCGAAAAGGATGGCGCATTGACGGATCATAATACCTGATTATTAAATAATACCTACCTGTTGAAAACATTGAAAACGCTGCAAAGTTAGCTATTTGGAGTGAGGAACTATCCCGTAAATCATCTGTTAGTGTTAAATATTATAATAATTCTCATTTGATGTAGAAAAAGCCTCGAAATTGCAATGTGTATATTGCAAAATTATGTACTTTTGCGGCGTGAATAACACGAACTACCGATTCTTATACACAATTAAAATATCATGCAAAGATTAATTAATGAAATTTTAGAGCGTGCGAAAGCCGATCGTCAACGCATTGTTCTTCCTGAAGGTACGGAAGAACGCACATTGAAAGCTGCCAATCAAATTTTGACAGATGGTATTGCAGACCTGATTCTTTTGGGCAATCCTGCTGAAATCAACGCTTGTGCAACGGAGTGGGGACTTGGAAATATTTCCAAGGCGACCATTATCGATCCGGAAAACAATCCGAGATTGGAAGAATACGCACAGTTGCTGTTCGAGTTACGTAAGAAAAAAGGCATGACCATTGAAGAAGCTCGTAAGCTGGCAACCAATCCGCTTTATCTGGGCTGTTTGATTATCAAGAACGGTGATGCGGACGGTCAGTTGGCCGGTGCGCGCAATACTACCGGCGATGTGCTTCGTCCGGCTTTGCAGATTATCAAGACGGCTCCCGGCATTACTTGTGTTTCCGGTGCGATGCTGTTGCTGACGCATGCTCCCGAATATGGTAAGAATGGTATTCTGGTAATGGGTGACGTTGCCGTAACTCCGGTTCCCGATGCTTCTCAATTGGCTCAAATCGCTGTTTGTACTGCGCGTACGGCTAAGGCTGTCGCAGGTCTGGACCCGAAAGTGGCGCTGTTGAGTTTCTCTACGAAAGGTTCTGCAAAACACGAAGTGGTGGACAAAGTAGTGGAAGCTTTGAAGATTGCTAAAGAAATGGCTCCTGATATCGCTATCGATGGCGAATTGCAGGCTGACGCGGCGTTGGTTCCCGAAGTCGGCGCCAGCAAAGCTCCGGGTTCCGCCATTGCGGGTAATGCGAATGTACTCGTTGTTCCGAGCCTTGAAGTGGGTAATATCTCCTACAAATTGGTACAGCGCCTCGGACATGCCGATGCAGTCGGTCCGATTCTGCAAGGTATCGCACGTCCGGTAAACGACTTGTCGCGCGGCTGCTCTATCGAAGATGTTTACCGCATGATTGCGATTACTGCGAACCAGGCTATTGCCGCTAAACACACCAAATAACTTTAAATCTGATATAATATGAAAGTTTTAGTATTGAACTGCGGTAGCTCGTCCATCAAATACAAATTGTTTGATATGGACCACAAAGAGGTTATCGCTCAAGGTGGTATTGAAAAAATCGGGCTGAAAGGCTCCTTCCTGAAATTGACCTTGCCTGATGGCGAGAAAAAGATTCTGGAAAAAGACATACCGGAACACACCGTAGGTGTAGAGTTCATCCTGAATACATTGATCAGCTCCGAATACGGCGCCATCAAGTCTTTGGACGAAATCAATGCGGTAGGCCACCGTATGGTACACGGAGGTGAGAAATTCAGCGAATCCGTATTGCTGACTCAGGAAGTGCTGGACGCGTTTACCGCTTGCAATGATTTGGCTCCGCTTCACAATCCCGCCAACCTGAAGGGTGTAAATGCGGTTTCCGCCATTCTGCCTGATGTTCCGCAGATCGGTGTGTTTGATACCGCTTTCCATCAGACAATGCCTGATTATGCATATATGTACGCCGTTCCTTACGAACTGTATGAAAAATATGGCGTTCGCCGTTATGGTTTCCACGGAACCTCTCACCGTTATGTATCAAAGCGTGTGTGCGAATTCCTGGGTGTACAGCCGGAAGGAAAGAAAATCATTACCTGCCACATCGGTAACGGTGGCTCCGTCTCTGCCATTAAAGACGGCAAATGCATGGATACCAGCATGGGTTTGACTCCGTTGGAAGGTTTGATGATGGGTACTCGTAGCGGTGACATCGATGCCGGTGCCGTTACTTTCATCATGGATAAGGAAAATCTGGATGCAAACGGAGTATCCAATCTGCTGAACAAGAAGAGCGGCGTGATGGGTATTTTCGGTGAGTCAAGCGATATGCGCGACTTGGAGAATGCCGTAGCTGCCGGTAATCCGAGAGCTATTCTGGCAGAAAAGATGTATTTCTACCGCATCAAGAAGTATGTAGGCGCTTATGCCGCTGCTTTGGGCGGTGTGGATATCATCGTATTTACGGGCGGTGTTGGCGAGAACCAGTGCAACTGCCGCAGCGAAGTATGCGAAGGCCTCGGATTTATGGGCGTTAAGGTCGATTTGGAAAAGAACAAGGTTCGCGGTGAAGAAGCTGTAATCTCCACAGACGATTCTAAGGTGAAGGTAGTGGTTATCCCGACCGATGAAGAACTGATGATTGCTTCTGACACAATGGCTATCTTGAGCAAATAACAGTATTGTAATAAGGACTTGATACGAGTGCCGGAAACAGTCTTGACTGTTTCCGGCACTTTCTTTTTCATAACATCGTCATATGTGAATGATTTAAAATTCTTATCTTTGTTTCCCTATAAAGGAAAAACACTGACATTACAGATAATTTTAAATAGAACAGTTTATGAAACGATTAATGTATGTATTGCTCTTTGTATTGCTGACGGGCGTATCCTATGCGCAGCAGGCAAAGTATGTATTCTATTTCATCGGTGATGGAATGGGAGTGAACCAGGTGAACGGTACGGAGATGTACCTGGCTGAACAAGAAGGACGTATCGGTGTAAAACCGCTTTTGTTTACGACCTTCCCGGTTGGTACCGTGGCTACGACTTTTTCCGCCACTAATTCCGTGACCGACTCTTCAGCGGCCGGTACGGCTCTTGCCACCGGTGCAAAGACATACAATGGGGCTATCGGTATGGACGATGATAAAAACGTCTTGCAGACAGTTGCCGAGAAAGCCAAGAAGTCCGGTAAGAAAGTAGGTGTCACTACCAGTGTCAGCGTAGACCACGCTACTCCGGCGGCGTTCTACGCTCACCAGCCCAACCGTAGCATGTATTACGAAATCGCGCTCGACTTGCCGAAAGCCGGTTTTGACTTTTATGCGGGCGGCGGCTTCCTGAAGCCTTCTACGACTGCCGATAAGAAAGAAGCGCCGAGTATCTTCCCCATTATAGAAGAAGCGGGTTATACGATTGCCCGCGGCTTGGACGAATACAAGACCAAAGCAGCGGATGCGAAGAAGATGATACTTATCCAGAAAGAGGGTGCCGTTCCATCTTGCCTTCCTTATGCTATTGACCGTGAAGAAGGTGACCTTACCTTACCGGAAATAACGGAAAGCGCCATTTCGTTCCTGACAAAAGGAAACAATAAAGGTTTCTTCCTTATGGTAGAAGGCGGCAAAATAGACTGGGCTTGTCACGGTAATGACCCTGCCACCGTTTTTGAAGAAGTTATCGATTTGGACAATGCGGTAAAGGTCGCCTATGAGTTCTACAAGAAGCACCCGAAAGAAACTCTGATTGTCGTAACCGCCGACCACGAAACCGGTGGCCTGGGGCTGGGCATCGGAAAGTATGAATTGCACTTGAAATCCCTGTTGAATCAGAAACAATCCCAAGATCTTCTTTCCAAAGCGATTACCGACTTGCGTAAAGAGAAATCCGGTAAGGCTTCATGGGATGAGGTAAAGGCGTTACTTGCCGATAAAATGGGCTTCTGGAAAGAGCTGCCTTTAACCTGGGAACAGGAAAAGATGCTTCGTGATGAATATGAAACGTCTTTCGTAAAGAACAAGATTGTTTTCGAGGAGAGCCTTTATGCCAAGACCGAGCCGTTGGCCGCCGCTGCCAAAAAGGTAATGAGCCAGATAGCCATGGTGGGATGGACCAGCTCCAGCCATACAGCCGGTTATGTTCCTGTTTTTGCAATAGGTGCGGGCTCCGGACTGTTTGTCGGCAAGATGGATAATACGGAAATTCCGAAACGCATTGCCAAAGCTGCCGGATATAAATGAGAAAAAGGGTCAGATAATAGAAATAGGGTGTCAAAACTATGATTGACACCCTATTTTCATTCTATTTCTTTTTTGATGATCTCATCCATTTCTTTAATGAGCTTTTTCCGTTCTTTGGCGGATTTTACTTTTTGCTCTTTATAGCCGAGGTCTGTCCGTTCGGAAACTTCCTCGCTCCATTCTTCAAATTTATTCTCTGCCGGGCGGCCGTTCGGGTCTATGTTCTCTTCGGCAATCGAATCGTTTCTGTAAATCATATCATCCATAACGCTTTTGTTTTTTAATGGTTATGATGATACTACAAGATACCGGGCAAAAAGTTCCGGCTTTTTGTCCTTTTTCGTAATCATTTATAAGAATAAACGATTCTTGAAAGTTGAGATGGATGGTTATAGTTTGGTCTCTCCTTCGATAAACTCCTCCAGGAAAAGGTTCTCACCGTCGAATACGGCATAAGAGAAATAATTTATCCAGTCGCCGAGGATAAGGACACGGGCGGTGGCGCTCAACATCAAATCCAATTCGATGTGCCGGTGACCGTAGATGAAGAAGTTGATGTTCGGGTGGCTTTTCAGGTAATCTTTGGTATAGAGTACCAGATGTTCATTGTTCTCGCCCATGTAGTCGGGCTCTTTCCCGTCTATTCTTTTCAGACGGCTGTGCTTGGCCCACGTCAGTCCGAGCTCTACGCTCCAACGGGGATGCAGGGCGGAGAACAGAGTTTGAAGCGTACGGCTGTGGAACATGGTACGCAGCAGCTTGAATTTTTTATCCGGATCGCCCAGTCCGTCGCCATGGGCCAGGTAGAATTCTTTTCCGTAGATTTCCGTAGTGAGAGGCTCGCGGTGAATGATGATCCCGCATTCTTTAGTCAGATAATCTCCGCACCAGATGTCGTGATTGCCGGTGAAGAAGTGCACTTCCACGCCCATATCCGTCAGTTCGGACAACTTGCCGAGAAAGCGGGTGTAACCTTTGGGCACGACCGTGCGGAATTCGTACCAGAAGTCGAACATGTCGCCCAGCAAATATACGGCAGCCGCCTTATGTTTGATACTGTCGAGGAAGTTGACTAACCGTCGTTCCTGTGTCCGTCCGTGCTCGATGGCCCGTGAACCCAGGTGTGCGTCTGATAGGAAATATACGTTCTTCATTTATACACAGTTCCATTATTCGTTAGAGAAAACCCAATTCCAGTTTGGCTTCTTCGCTCATCATGTCCTTGTCCCATTCGGGTTCGAATACCAGGTTGATGGTGGCGGAATTCACTCCGTCTATCGATTCTATCTTCTGGCGGACATCCTCCATGATGAAGTCTGCGGCGGGGCAGTTGGGAGCCGTCAGGGTCATGTCGATGGTTGCGTCGCCGCTGTCGGCAACATCTATTTTGTAGATGAGCCCCAGGTCGTACACGTTTACCGGAATCTCCGGGTCGAATACGGTTTTCAGCATGGCAACTATTTTCTCTTCTATTTCAAATTTGGTCATATTCGTACGGTTTGTTGGTTTAGCGAAGCAAATCTAAAGATTTTAATTGAAACTACAAAGAATGTACACACTACATTACAGCGCTCCTTCGTCATTAAAACTGTAATATCTGCCGTCTGTGACTATAACGTGGTCAATCAGGCGGATGTTCATGGTTTGCGCGCCTTTCTGTATGAACTGCGTCAGCCGGCGGTCATTCATGCTGGGATGCGGGTTTCCCGAAGGATGGTTGTGTATCAGCGCAATCTGTGTAGCGCGTTGCAGCAATGCTTCGCGCAGGATGCTTCTTACATCGGCGCTGGTTTGGTCGATGCCGCCCCGGCTGATTCGTACCTTATCGATGACACGGGAAGCCTGGTTGAGCAGGAGCACCCAGAACTCTTCTATGGTGAGGTCGCACAACAGCGGATGGAAGATTTCGTAGATGTCGTTGGACGAGTGTATCACGGCGCGTTCCGGATGCTCTTGCTGTCTTCTGCGTTTACCCAGTTCGAGGGCGGCCATGATGGCGATGCTTTTGGCGGGTCCGAGACCTTTGAAGCGGGAGAAGTCGCGTACTTCCCATTTCCCTAATTGGTTCAGGTCGTTGTTGCAGCAGGCAAGTGTCCGCTGCATCAGTGCTACGGCGCTCTCTTCGGTGTTTCCCGAGCCGATAAGTATGGCCAGCAGCTCTGCGTCGCTCAGGGCTTCCGCGCCTTTCAGCATCATTTTCTCCCGCGGACGGTCTTCGGCTGCCCACCGGTTGATTGTTAATTTCTCCATGCCTTTTCTTCTTACCGCCTGCAGCTCCTTCACTGCCCGTTATTTATAAAAGTTCTTCTTGAATGCCTCAAACTCGTCTTTACCGAGTATGCAGCGGTTCCACCAGGCACGCCAGAAACCGGTTCCGTATCCGATAAGCTGGATGAAAGATGCGGCGATGGAATAGATGCCGATGCGCAGGCTCTTGTTCCGGATAGCGGAATCCGTGCAGACAAGTAATGCATACAATGCGATCGGAAGCAGGCTGTACGGACAGAAGAGCGCGCCTGCCAGCAGTACGGCTACTCCTAATGTGAATACGGCCGGCAGCAGGTGAACTATTTTTAGAGATTCGGGATATTTCTTGTAGAGGTTGATGCGGGCAATGCCGGAGTTGTGTACCTGCTTGAAGAACTTCTTCAAGTCCGTCCGCCGTTTATGATATACCCATGCTCCGGGAAATAGCCTGCATTGATATCCGCCTTTGAAGATGCGGATGCTGAAATCGATGTCTTCTCCGAAACGCATCCGTGAAAAGCCGCCGAGCGTTTCGTAAACCTCACGGCGTACGCCCATATTGAAGCTTCGCGGATAGAACTTGTCCATCTTCTTCTTCCCGCCGCGGATGCCGCCGGTAGTGAAGAACGAAGTCATGGAGTAGTTGATGGCTTTCTGTATATCGGTAAACGATGCATGCGCCCGGTCCGGTCCGCCAAAAGCGTCGGCGGGGGCTTTCCGCAACTCTTCTTCCACCGCCGCAAAATAGCCTTCGGGAAGGATGCAGTCGGAGTCGAGTATAATCAGGTATTCCCCCCGGCTGCGTTCGGCGCCGTAATTGCGCGTTTGCCCCGGCCCGGAATTGGGTTTGGCATAATAATGGATATCCAGCATGTTCTGATAACGGTCTGCGATGTCCTTGCAAGGAACGGAAGAGCCGTCCTCTGCAATGATGACTTCAAAATCCTTAAAGCTTTGCCGGGTAAGGCTTTGCAGGAGTTCGTCCACTTCATCGGGGCGGTTGTATACGGGGATGATAACGGAGTATCGCATATCTCTGTGTCTTTTTCTTTATCGGGTTGCGGAAGTTGATGTTGCAAAGATACGCTTTTATTTGGTGATAGATAGGGGATGGTACAATAAATAACAAGAGGCAGCATCGTCAGTCATAATTCGTCAGACGGATGTCATTCTTTCGTTCAACAACTGTTGCCCGTTCGTTAGACAGCTGTCTAACGAACGGGCAACGGCTGTCTAACGAATTAGCATGTAGTATTAAAGATACTGATAAATCCGATGGGAATGCATAAATCCTGCGAATACCGTTATTAGGAACTAAATCCGATGGACACGACAAATTCCGGTTCCGGCATTCCTCAGGCATGTCGGTTATGGCCTTACATTGCTCGGTTCGTGGCGGCGTTTTTATCGCCATGTGCTGTAAAAAGAAAAAGCCTGTCGGGGCGAACTGTCCCGACAGGCTTCCAACTATTTAAAGAAGGAGTTTTATACTTTTACGCGACCTACGTAAGAACCGTCACGAGTATCGATTTCGATGGTTTCGCCTTCGTTGATGAACAACGGTACGCGTACTGTCGCGCCTGATTCTACTGTTGCGGGTTTCAGGGTGTTGGTAGCTGTATCGCCTTTCAATCCCGGTTCGGTGTATGTAATCTTCTGCTGAATCTTCACAGGTACGTCGGCATACAGAACCGTTTCGGTAGAAGCGTCGGATACCACGTCTACAACCATTCCTTCCAACAGGAAGTCTACGCCGTTAATCAAGTCGTGAGCGATAGGAATTTGGTCGAAAGTTTCCTGGTTCATAAACTGATAGTTGTCACCGTCATGATAGAGATATTGATGGGGACGACGCTCTACGCGTACGTCTTCCAGCTTTTCGCCAATGTTGAAGCGACGTTCAAGAACATAGCCGTTGACTACATCTTTCAGCTTGGTACGCATGAAAGTATTACCTTTTCCCGGTTTTACATGCAGGAATTCGATGCAGAAATACAGTTTGCCGTCCATGCGGATGCAAGTTCCGTTTTTAATGTCTTGGGCATTAATCATACTTTTATAGTCTTTATTATTATTATGTTATTAAGATGTTTCCCTTGATTTGCGGGTGCAAAAGTAATGGAAATCGGTAAAAAACACAAAAAGTTTTGAGATAAAATGAGTTATCTCTTGGTTATTTTAGAAAAAGTCTCTATTTTTGCAGCCCGATTACGTAGAATAATAACATAAAACAAGATACAGTAATGAAAAGAACATTTCAACCTTCTAACAGAAAGAGAAAAAACAAACACGGATTCCGTGAGAGAATGGCTACAGCTAATGGTCGTAGAGTATTGGCCGCACGTCGTGCCAAAGGCAGAAAGAAACTGACTGTTTCTGACGAATACAACGGAGTGAAGGCGTAAGTCATTCCTTTTGATAGAGAAATAAGAAAGCCGCAAAGGACTGGTGACAGTGTTTTGCGGCTTTTCTTTTGTGAAACTTTCAAGAAAACATCATTGCAATGCGCCTAAATTGCATTATCTTTGCAACAAAAGCGAAGATAAACCGCACCTCGGCATAAAAAATGAACAAGTTCTTTTATTCTGCTCTCTGTTTGCATTATCTTTGCACCAAATTGTAGTGATTATGACTATAAAGGAATTTTTTTCTTTCCGGCAGAACAAATACTTCTGGATAAACGTCATGGCAATGATTGTTGTGGTAGCCTTGTTGCTGTTCGGAACTTTAAAAGGAATAGATATATATACCCGCCACGGTGAGGCTGTGGTAGTACCTGATGTGAAGGGCATGACGGTAGCGGAAGCCGGAACGGTGTTCGGTAACCGGGGGCTGGCCTGTGTCGTTTCCGATTCCACTTACGTCAAGGACAAACCTGCCGGCTGCATTTTGGATTATAATCCGGCCGCCGGACAAAAGGTGAAAGAAGGCCGCATCATTTATTTGACAATCAACGCCATCAATATACCTTTGCAGGCTGTTCCCGATGTGGCGGATAACAGTTCCTTGCGTCAGGCCGAAGCGCGCATTCTGGCTTCGGGCTTCAAGCTGAACGACATCGAATACATGGCAGGTGAAAAGGACTGGGTATATGGCGTGAAGTATCAGGGGCGCATGCTCGCCATCGATGAAAAAGTGCCTATGGGCGCAACGCTGACTTTGATGGTGGGCAATGGTGACAGAGAGGTACTGGAAAGCGATTCTTTGTCCGCGAATAACGGAACGGAGACTCAGGAACCGGTTGGTTCCGAAGGTTCTGCGGCCGATGAGTCTTGGTTTTGAATTTAACGCAGGTAGGTGTACGGGAATGAAGCTGTCTTTAATTCTTAAAAAGGACAAACGATGATCGAAGAGTTACCGGACGACATAGAAAATGATGTACTGGACGATATAGAACCTGTCGGTGATGAGTCGCAGCTTTATGAGCACTTCCGCGTGGTAGTGGATAAAGGGCAGGAGATGATGCGTGTGGACAAATATTTGTTCGACCGTCTGACCAATGCTTCGCGTAACCGTATACAGAAAGCCGCCGATGCCGGATTTGTGATGGCGAACGATAAGCCGGTCAAGAGCAGTTACAAAGTGAAACCTTTGGACGTGATAACGGTGATGATGGACCGTCCCCGTTACGAAAACGAGGTTATCCCCGAAGATATTCCCCTGGATATAGTGTATGAAGACAAGTACCTGATGGTTGTCAATAAGCCGGCGGGGCTGGTGGTACATCCCGGGCACGGGAATTATCACGGTACGCTCGTCAATGCCATCGCCTGGCACATGAAAGATATTCCCGATTACGATGCCAACGACCCGCATGTGGGGCTTGTGCACCGTATCGACAAAGATACGTCCGGTTTGCTGGTGATTGCCAAAACACCGGATGCCAAGACCAATCTCGGTCTGCAATTCTTCAATAAAACCACCAAACGCCGTTACCGTGCCCTCGTCTGGGGAAATGTGGAACAAGACGAAGGTACAATCATCGGTAATGTGGGGCGTAATCCTAAAGACCGTATGCAGATGACCGTTCTGCCCGATGACCAGGGTAAGCATGCCGTTACCCATTATCGTGTGCTGGAACGCCTGGGCTATGTGACGCTTGTGGAGTGTATCCTCGAAACAGGCCGTACCCATCAAATCCGTGTGCACATGAAGCATATCGGACATATCCTCTTTAATGATGAACGCTATGGCGGCCATGAGATTCTGAAAGGGACCCATTTTGCCAAATACAAACAGTTTGTAAACAATTGCTTTGATACTTGTCCGCGGCAGGCGCTTCATGCCATGACGCTGGGGTTCGTACATCCCGTCACCGGGGAGGAAATGTACTTTACCTCGGAGTTGCCGGATGATATGAGTCGGCTGATTGATAAGTGGAGAGGCTATATTAGTAATAGAGAATTAGAATGAAACGCACAATTGCTATTGTATGCGGAGGAGACACTTCCGAATTCGAAGTTTCCCTGCGTAGTGCACAAGGAATCTACTCCTTCATCGACAAGGAGAGGTACACATTATATATAGTAGAGATGCAGGGGCCGGACTGGCACGTGCAGCTTCCCGACGGTACGAAAGCTCCGGTAGACCGTAATGATTTCAGTTTCCGGCTGAGCGGCGCGAAGGTTGTATTCGATTTTGCATATATTACCATTCACGGAACTCCGGGTGAGGACGGGCGTTTGCAGGGATATTTCGATATGCTTCATATACCTTATTCCTGTTGCGGAGTGCTTGCGGCCGCACTGACGTATGATAAGTTTGCCTGCAATCAATATCTGAAAACATTCGGTGTGCGTATCGCCGACTCTTTGCTGCTTCGCCAGGGGCAGTCTGTTTCCGACGAAGATGTGATTGGGAAGATAGGCTTGCCTTGTTTCATCAAGCCCAGTCTGGGCGGTTCCAGCTTCGGGGTGACGAAGGTAAATACGAAAGAGCAGATACAACCTGCCATTGCAAAGGCTTTCGCCGAAGCGAAAGAAGTCTTGGTGGAGGCTTTTATGGAAGGTATGGAGATTACTTGCGGTTGCTACAAGACCAAAGAAAAGTCTGTGGTGTTCCCTATTACGGAAGTAGTATCGCATAATGAGTATTTTGACTATAAAGCCAAATATAACGGTGAGTCGGACGAAATAACTCCGGCACGCATTCCCGATGAACTGCGCGACCGCGTGCAGAAACTTACTTCCGCCATTTATGATATCCTCGGAGCTTCCGGAATTATCCGCGTAGACTATATCATTACCGAAGGAGAAAAAATAAATCTGCTGGAAGTAAACACTACTCCGGGTATGACCGCTACCAGTTTTATCCCGCAGCAGGTACGTGCGGCGAACCTGGATATTAAAGATGTAATGACAGATATAATAGAAAACCAATTTTAGATATTAACTATTAGGTATCAACCGACTATTAGATGCCCGTTTATTAGTCTTGAAACCAAATGCTTATTGTTTAAAATTTAAAATTGCATATCATGGAATTTGAAGAAATCCGCCCTTATCATGACGAAGAACTACCTCAGATTTTTGAGGAATTAATTGCTGACCCGGCCTTCCAACAAGTGGCTTGCGCCGTTATGCCGGGTGTTCCTTTTGAGGCTATCGCGCAGAAAATGCGCGCGAGCAAGACCAAGCAGGAGTTCCAGGAAAACCTTTGCTACGGCATCTTGCATAAATTAGCCAAAGATACTACAGACGGACTGATACTGGAAAGTATGGCTGTGTTGAACAAGCAGTCTGCCTATACCTATGTGTCCAATCACAGGGACATCATTCTCGACTCCGGTTTCTTGTCTGTTCTTCTGGTGGAGCAGGGGTTGGATACCGTAGAAATCGCTATCGGTGATAATCTGCTGATTTATCCCTGGATTAAGAAATTGGTGCGTATCAATAAATGCTTCACCGTGCAGCGCGCGCTTACCATGCGCCAGATGTTGGAGTCGTCCATTCGTATGTCGCGTTATATGCACTACACGATTGCGGAAAAGAAGCAGTCCATCTGGATAGCCCAACGCGAGGGACGTGCCAAGGACTCTAATGACATCACGCAGGATAGCGTTTTGAAAATGTTGGCGATGGGCGGCGACGGAGACATCATCACCAATCTTCAGGAACTGAATATTGTTCCGCTTTCCATTTCGTACGAATATGATCCTTGCGACTATCTGAAAGCGCAGGAATTCCAGCTGAAGCGTGATATACCCGACTTTAAGAAAACCACGGATGACGACTTGCTGAACATGCAGACCGGACTTCTGGGATACAAAGGCCGTGTATGTTTCCGTATGGCATCTTGTATCAATGAAGATTTGGGCGAATTGGACAGAACATTGCCGAAACCGGAGTTGTTCGTTGCCATATCCGCTTTGATTGATAAGCGTATTCATGCCAACTATCGTATTTTTGCCAATAATTATGTGGCTCACGACTTGCTGCACAATGCCGAGGAGTTTGTCGAACATTATACGGCAGAGGATAAGAAGCGCTTTACAAGTTATATTGACGGTCAGCTGGAGCGTATCACTATTCCTGACAAGGATGTGGATTTCTTGCGTGAGAAGTTGTTGCTGATGTATGCCAATCCGTTGACGAATTATTTGGCTGCGACCAAGTAAGGGCTTGTCGATTGATTGCGTAAAGAGGAATCGTAACAGTGTGTAGTAAGTGGGTATGAAAAAGTACTGCTGTGGCCTGTTTGTCGCCGTTGTGTCGTGCCTGTCGGTATCATGCGGCGATGATGACTATCATTATCCTTCCGTGAAGCAGGATTTTATGACTGCGTTTTCCGGAGCGGACGGACGGTTGGAGTCGGTGTTGACCGATGAAGGCGAGACGTTTCAAATTCTTGAGGATGCGTCAGGCCTGCGTACGAACGCGGATGCATCCGTTCGTATTGTCGCCAATTATGAGACGTCGGTCGCCGGTGACGGTCGGGTTTCAGGCGTAAAACTGTATGCTCTGTTGCAAACGATTTCTCCCCTGCCTCTGACTGCCGGTGAATTTGAAGGGGGAGTGAAAACGGAACCTTCTGAAATACGGAGTATTTGGTTGGGATATGATTATCTGAATGTTGTTTTAGAGGTGAAGCAGCAGGGCAAACATCTTTTTCATTTTGTAGAGGATGGAGTTTCGATAGATGAAGATAGCGGACGTGCCAAAGTGCGGTTGACTTTATATCACGATGTGAGTAGCGATGTGCAAGATTACGGTAAGCGTGCCTATCTGTCCGTTCCCTTAAAACAATATATGACTGAAGGTGTGCAGGGCGTGGATGTTTATTTCAGTATTTATACTTATTCCGATAGCTTCAAAACCTATGTCCTGGATGAAACGGGGCTTCATGTAGAGGGGAATTGATTTCATATACATTATAAATAGATATGAAACAGGTGTCATAAGGACTTTATAGCACCTGTTTTCTTTTTACATGTTATTGTGATAACCGGCATCGGCAATTGTCAGTTCGATGCCCATCTCCTCTAAGCGTAAAGCGGTGGAAGGGGGGATGCGGGAGTCGGTGATGATATGGTCGACATCCTCCATGTCGGAAATCTTGCTGAAACCGCGCCGCCCGAATTTGGAAGAATCTGCAAGCACAATCGTTTTCTGGGCGGTTTGCATCATGACGCGGTTAAGACTTGCTTCCATCATGTTGGTGGTGGTGATACCGAAATCGAGGTCGATACCGTCTACACCGATGAATAACTTGCTGCACGAGAAATCCGCCAATATATTCTCTGCATATTTTCCTACTACGGACAGGCTGCTATGCCGTAATATACCGCCCAGTTGGATGATATATATGTTCTTTTCGCTTGCCAGGATATTCGATACTTCCATGGAAGCGGTAATGACGGTCAATTCGTCCACCGGAACTATGCTGCGCGCGAGTGCGTGCATGGTTGTTCCCGATGCTATAAGTATAGAATCTTTGGGAGCGATGAGGCTTGCGGCTTTCATTCCGATCAGTCTCTTCTCCTCGACATACAGCTTTTCCTTCTCGCTAACATTCCTGTTGTCGATATAGGGGTCTATTAAAATCGCTTTTCCGTGATTTCGGTATAGTTTCTTTTCTCTTTCGAGATCGGTTAAGTCCTTGCGTATCGTAACTGACGAAACGTTAAGGTGTGTGGCTAAGTCCGTTACCAGAATCGAATTATGCTGTATCAACAATTCTAATATGATAGATTGTCTCTCTTCTTTTGTCATAATAAGCTTGAAAATCGTATTTAATGCGCTAATATACTTGAAAAAAACAGTATGGGAAAACTCATGATGCTAAGAAATTATAAAACAGTAGTTCTGTTATCTTTTCTTTTGAAACGTAAGTCTTGTTGTTGCTTTTTTATATAAAACTTCCTATCTGAAGATTTTTTTTTCTGCTTTTCAGTAAAAAAACAAAGGAAATGTTTCGTTATTATAAAAATAGAATTTATATTTGTTGCGAAATGAAACCTAAGTCGTTTTGATAAGAAAGCAAAAGCGCTGTTATCCTAATCTTGAAATCAAACGACGTTAACTAATATTATAAGAGACATGGTACTTAATGGCGAAATTAACGAATTTGACATCATTATTATTGGTGGAGGTGCGACCGGAGCGGGTACGGCAAGAGATTGTTCCTTACGTGGAATGCGTGTTTTGCTTGTAGAACGCTTTGATTTTGCTGCTGGTGCCACCGGGCGAAACCACGGATTGCTTCATAGTGGCGCCCGTTATGCGGTGACTGATAGGGAATCGGCTGCCGAATGTATCAAGGAGAATATGATTCTTCGGAAGATAGCGCGCCATTGTGTAGAAGAAAACGGCGGCTTGTTCATCTCTCTTCCGGAAGACGACCTTTCGTATCAAAACTTATTTGTGGAATCGTGTCGGGCCGCAGGTATCAATGCGCAAGTGATAGACCCTGCCGAGGCGAGATTGATAGAACCTTCTGTTAATCCTGCCATAACAGGAGCGGTGAAAGTGCCTGACGGTTCGATAGACCCTTTCAGACTGACTCTGGCAAATGTTATTGATGCCAAAGCTCACGGTGCGAAAGTACTGGTTTATCATGAAGTGACAGCATTGATTCAGGACCGGGGAAGTATCGTCGGAGTCACTGTATTTAATCATAAAACGAAAACAGAACATAATTATTACGCACCTCTGACTATTAATGCGGGAGGTATTTGGGGACATGGCATTGCTGCAAAAGCAGGCATAAGGGTGGACATGTTCCCTGCAAAAGGCTCATTATTGATTTTTGGGCATCGAATCAATAATGTTGTGCTTAACCGTTGCCGCAAGCCTGCCAATGCAGATATTCTTGTTCCTGGAGATACGATCTGCCTGATTGGAACGACATCCAGTCGCGTGGGCTTTGATGAGGTGGATGATGTGCGGGTTACGTCGGAAGAGGTTGATTTGTTGTTGTCGGAGGGGGAGAAGTTGGCTCCTGCTTTGGCTACAACTCGTATTTTGCGCGCATACGCCGGCGTTCGTCCGTTGGTGGCCGCCGATAACGACCCTTCCGGGCGTAACATCAGCCGTGGCATCGTGTTGCTGGATCATGAGATACGTGATGGTGTTGCGGGCTTTGTAACTATTACCGGCGGAAAGCTGATGACTTATCGACTGATGGCGGAATGGGCTACGAATCTGGCTTGCAAGAAACTTGGCATTGACAAGCCTTGTACTACGATGAATGAACCCCTTCCCGGTTCGCGTTTGGAAGAGGGGCGGTCTGACGGTAAACAAGTGACGACGGATCAACCCAAACGTTCTTCGGTCGGACGTCACGGTGAAATGGCCGCCAGGATTGCGTCGGAAAGCAAGTATGACAACAGTCTGGTTTGCGAATGTGAAGATGTGACCGTAGGTGAGGTAAACTATGCTGTAAACGAACTTGATGTGCATAATCTGATAGACTTGCGTCGTCGCACACGCGTCGGTATGGGAACCTGTCAGGGAGAACTCTGCGCTTGTCGTGCGGCAGGATTGTTGGGTGAGGCGCATAATTGTTCTCAAAAAGCGAAGAATGACCTGGCTTCGTTCCTGAACGAACGCTGGAAAGGATTGTATCCTGTGGCATGGGGCGAAGCATTGCGTGAAAGTGAATATACCCAGTGGGTATACAGTGGAGTTTGTGGAATGGAATAAAATGAATAGAGATGAAATTTGATACTTTAATAATAGGTGGGGGACTTGCCGGTCTGACGTGTGGAATCCGTTTGCAGAAGAATGGCGTGAAATGTGCTATCGTTTCCACCGGGCAAAGTGCGTTGCATTTTTCTTCCGGTTCATTTGATTTGCTTAACGAGCTTGCTGACGGGACAAAGGTGGACAATCCTGTGGCTGCGGCTGACAAGATTAGTGCGAACCATCCATACGCTAAGTTGGGCGATAATTTTGCCTACTACGTTCGTGAAGCAAAGCAGCAGTTCCTCGATTGCGGCATTGAAGTGAACGGTGATGCCGAGCATAATCATTTACGCATAACTCCGATGGGTACGTTGAAACCGACGTGGCTGACATTCTCTGATTTTACGCCGCTTTCCTCGGCAAATGATATAGCCGGTAAGAAGATTCTGGTAGTCAATATGGCCGGATTCCTTGATTTCAACACGAAGTTTGTTGCCGACAGCTTTGAGAAGTATGGCGCCGAATGCCGGATTTCCTCTATTAATCTTCCGGAACTGGAAAGATTACGGATCAGTCCGACGGAAATGCGTTCTACCAACATTGCCAGAGTATTGGAGAATGAAAAAACGCTTGAAGCTTTGATTCTGGAGTTGACCGGAAAGATATCCGGCTTCGACATCGTTGCTTTGCCGGCCGTATTCGGATTGTCGTCCGCAGCGTCGGTAAAGAAGCTGAAAGAATCGTTGGATATTCCGGTGTGGCTGATTCCTACAATGCCGCCTTCCGTTCCGGGTATTCGCGCGCAGCAACAACTCCGCCGTTCTTTTGAAGAGTTGGGAGGAGTTTATATGTTGGGTGATACGGTAGTGAAAGCTGATTTCAGCGGTAATAAAGTGCAGGCGGTATACTCTGTCAATCATGGAGACATTTCATTTGTGGCGGAAAACTTTATCCTTGCTTCGGGCAGCTATTTCAGCAACGGATTGGTTGCGCAGCCGGATAGCGTTATCGAACCAGTTTTCGGCAGTGATGTCGATTTCACTCCCGGACGTGACAGTTGGTATGACAAGGCTTTCTTCAATAAACAGAATTATATGACATTCGGTGTAGCTACCGATGATAAGTTACGGATAAAGATTAAGGGTGATGCGCAACGGAATCTGTTTGCCATTGGGTCGGTGTTGAGCGGGTCCAATACAATACATGAAGGTTGCGGTGCCGGTATTTCCATGCTTACGGCATTATATGTAGCGGATAACTTAATAAAAGGATGATGTCATGAATATGCAGCAGAATAATATAAGCGAAAACAATTTTGAGCAATGTATCAAATGTACGGTTTGTACGGTATATTGTCCGGTTATCCCGGTGAATCCTAAATATCCCGGTCCGAAGCAGGCCGGTCCGGACGAAGAGCGTCTTCGCTTGAAAAGAGGCGAATACTTTGATGAAGCGCTGAAATATTGCTTGAATTGTAAACGTTGTGAAGTGGCTTGTCCTTCGAATGTGAAGATTGGCGACATCATTCAGTTGGCACGTATCAAATATAGCAAGAAGAAACCGGCGTTGCGCGATATTATGCTGGCAAATACGGATTTCGTAGGTACTATGGCGTCTGCCTTTGCTCCCGTAGTGAATACCACATTGTCTCTGAAACCGGTGAAAATGGTAATGGACGGAGTCTTGAAAATAGACCATCATCGTGTATTTCCGAAGTATTCTTCCCAGACATTCGAGAGCTGGTTCAAAAAGAATGCGATGGCTTCGCAGGATAACTACGGGAAGCATGTAAGTTTCTTCCACGGTTGCTACATCAATTATAATTTCCCCCGGTTGGGTAAAGATATGGTGAGTGTGCTCAACGCAATAGGCTATGGAGTGCATTTGCTTGAAAAAGAGAAATGCTGCGGAGTGGCTTTGATTTCCAACGGTTTGATAAATCAGGCGCGCAAGCAAGCTGAAGCAAATCTCCGCTCTGTCCGTAAGTCGATTTTTGAAGATAAGCGTCCGGTAGTCGGGGCTTCGTCGACTTGTATTTTTACAATGAGGGATGAATATCCGCATTTGCTTGGAATTGATAATGCAGATGTACGCGACAGCATAGAATTGGCTACCCGCTTCATTTTCCGCTTGCTCGAAGAGGGAAATGTAAAACTGAAATTCCGTGATGATGTAAAGATGAAGATAGCCTATCATACGCCTTGCCACATGGAAAAACTCGGTTGGGCGTATTATTCCATCGCTTTGCTGCGCAGTATTCCCAATGTAAATCTCATCGTACTTAATTCCCAATGTTGTGGAATCGCAGGTACATACGGTTTTAAAAAGGAAAACTATGAAACATCACAGGGAATAGGCGCTTCACTGTTCCGTCAGATAGAAGAAGTGGCGGCCGATTTTGTCGCTACCGATTGCGAAACTTGTAAATGGCAGATCGAGATGTCCACTCCGGCAAAAGTAAAACACCCGATTTCGATACTTGCAGAAGCTCTGGACTTAGAAGAAACCAGCAAACTAAATAGTAACAAATAATATTATTCTTAAAATCTTAGTACTATGTGGAATTTTTTAGCACCACCTGCTCATAAGCAGGAATTACCGGCAGAGAAGATTGATTCGACGTATAAAAGTTATCGTTGGCAAGTCTTCCTGGGTATATTTATCGGTTACGCAGGTTTTTATATCGTGCGTAAAAACTTCTCGATGGCCATTCCGGAGCTTGCTCAGTTTGGTTTTGAAAAGGGCGAGTTGAGTATCGTTCTTTCTATGAATGCCGTGGCTTACGCTTTGTCCAAATTCTTGATGGGAAGCGTGTCCGACCGCAGTAATGCACGCGTATTCCTTCCGTTAGGATTGATTTTGGCTGCTGTCTCCATGATGTTTATGATTGTACCGGTGCAGTTCTTCGGTCCGGAACAGAAATCACTGGCTATTATCGTAATGGCTGCTTTAAACTTCCTGGTAGGTTGGTTTAACGGTATGGGCTGGCCTCCTTGCGGACGTGTCATGACTCACTGGTTCTCGGTGACCGAACGCGGAACGATGATGTCCATCTGGAACTGCGCTCATAATGTGGGCGGTGCATTGGTTGGTCCGATGGCTGTTTATGGCGCATTGTGGTTTGGTTCCTGGTTCTATGGCGCTGACTCATCCCGTTACTTCCTCATCGGTACGTATGTATTCCCGGCGGCAGTGGCTATCCTTGTGGCATTAGTGGCATACTGTCTGATACGTGACACTCCTCAATCTTGCGGACTTCCTTCCATTGAGAAGTATCGTAATGATTATCCCAAGAATTATAGCGAGAAGCAGGAGGAAGTGCTTACGGCAAAAGAAATCTTCTTTAAGCATGTATTCAATAACAAGATGCTTTGGTACATCGCTATCGCTAATGCATTTGTCTACATGGTACGTTACGGATGTCTCGATTGGGCTCCTACTTTCCTGAAAGAAGCTCAAGGATATGATATCAAGCAAGCCGGTTGGGCATATTTTGCTTATGAATTTGCGGCAATACCCGGAACATTGGTTTGCGGCTGGTTAAGCGACAAGGTATTTAAGGGCGGACGCGCCATGACTACTATCATCTTCATGGCTATTGTTGCTGTGTTTATTTTCCTTTACTGGCATTTCTCCGATAACTATGTAATTGTAACCTTGTCTCTGATTGCTATCGGTTTCTTCATCTACGGTCCGGTAATGCTGATCGGTGTTCAAGCGCTCGACCTTGCTCCCAAGAATGCCGCCGGTACGGCTGCCGGACTTACCGGGTTCTTCGGGTACTTCTTCGGAACCGCCATCCTTGCCAATGTGGTTCTCGGTTATGTAGCCGAAATGGCAGGCTGGGACTGGACTTTCATACTCCTGCTTATTGCCTGCGCCTTGTCCATTTTATTGATGTCTTTCACTTATAAAGACGAGAAAGCATTGCTTGCAGAAAGAAACAAAAAATAATCTTTTTAAGATAATATAGAATGACTTTAAACCAGTATTTACCTTAAAAATTAAACTATGTTGAAGAATCCAATCAAATTAAGCGCAACCTTGTTAGGTATGGCCTTAGTAGCTTTCACTTCCTGTGAAGACCAAGATTTTACAGATGTGAATAATGATGCAACACGTGTTGAAGTAAACACAATCTCTGCCGAAATGGCAAAAGTGCGCGACTATGTACCCGATTATGCTGTAATGGCGCATCGTGGCTCTACTTTCTGGGCCCCGGAAGAAACAGAGTCTGCCTGGCGCTGGGCACGCGAGATGGGTGCGGACTATCTTGAATCCGACCTTCAGTGTACAAAGGACGGTGTTATCCTTGCCAATCACGATGATAACCTGAAACGTACCACTAACATTGAAAACGTATATAGCGAACTGGTACCTGCAACCCGTAAGGCGTTTTATATGCGTCATGGAATGAGTGAGGCAGAAGCTGAAAAGCTTGTTGCAGCCGATAAAGCCAGTTTCCGTCCTTACTATGCAATGTCTTATATGTATGAGGAATTACTTGCTCTTGATGCCGGTAGTTGGTTTAACGAAACAAGCATTGAACAGGCTCGTGAGTCTTTTTCCGAACAACATCAGTATATCTCGGCTCTTGAAGACCAAATCCGTTATGCTGAAGGGAAAATGCTGGCACGTGATGCCGACGGTGAGCGTATATACACCGTTACCGGTACTTGGAATCCGGATAAACCCCGTGATTGTTTGACGTATAAGTTTGAGTATGTGGATGACCCGCAGGATACCGGTAACCGTCCGGGTGTCTATATTGAATTTAAAGAGTCATGGCTGAACCCTTCGGATTTTGAAAAACGCGTTTATAACAAACTTGATGAACTCGGCTGGAATATCATTACCAAGCCTTGCGACGGAGAACCTTTCTATAAAAATAATAAAGTTAATGTAGGTAATACTAACGGTAAGGTTATTCTTCAGACATTCTCTCTTGAGAGTCTTCGTCGTACAGCAGAAGAGTTCCAGGGTAAGATACCTATGTGCTTCTTGTTGTGGGAAGGTAATGGGGCTACCGACTTGAAATATGACACACCTCAAGGTTATGCTTCTTTCATTAATCTCGGTTTGGAATATAAGGCTCATATTATCGGTCCTTGTATTGCAGGCGCTCCTAATGACTATCCGGAAATGAATGCTCCGTGGCAGGCTTATCTTATCAAGAAATCAGGAATGCTCAATCATCCGTACTCATTCGACTCTTATGCGCAAATGGGAAAATATTTCGGCCAATATAACTGGGGAAATACCGTACAATATGATGAAGTTCTGCATGGTATCTATGGTGACGGTTTGTTTACCAACCGTTCTGAAATGAGTCTGAAATACTTAATTGACAATGGTCTGCGTAAAGCGCCGGCTCCTCAAACGGTTCCGGATGCGGTTGAAACACTTAAAAGACTTGGTTACTAATTAATTTATTAACACTAATACAGATTATATTATATGAAAAAGTATATTTTAATGCCGGTATTGGCTGCATTGTCACTGTCAGGATCGGTAATCCAAGCTCAGGACTTTGATAATAAGCCGGTTGTTAATGTTAGCAACGCCAAGGAAAACTTGAACTTTACGATTGGTGCACGTTTTATGATGGACGGTGCATACTATCATTCGGACTTCACTCCGGTGAAATCGGGAGCTGCTATTACCGATGCACGCATTCGTACCTCGATGAGTTATGAAGACTGGTACTTCTATGCGGATTTTGATTTTTCCAAGGGTAAATTCTCACAGAAGAATATTTTCCTGCAATACTCGTTGGAAGGTGCAAAGGGCACTCATCGCTTTAAAGCCGGTTACTACAACAATCCGGCATCAATGGCAAACAATACCAGTCGCGGAAGTTTGCACTTCATTTCCCGTTCGGCTGCCGCCAACGCTTTCTCGCCATCCCGTGAGTTGGGGTTGAGCTATATTTTCTACAATGATCATTTCTTTGCCAATCAAGGTGTATTTGCGGAAAATAAGTACAATGACCAGCCTGCAGGCTATCAAGGTATGTCATTCGGTGGCCGTTGGGTATGGCGTCCTATCAATAACGAGGACAGAACATTCCACGTAGGAGCTGCTTTCCGCTATGCCAATATTGCTACCGGTACAGTAGAAAATAACGTATTGAAAACAGAGTTGAATATCGGTTCTTCATTGGAAACTTATGTAGACGCCACTCAGGACTTCTTGTCAGCCCAACTGCCGTGGGCGAAAAACGTATTTGATGTGGGTGCTGAATTCTTATACAAAACAGATAATTTCTTTACTCGTGGTGAGTATATGTACAAACATGTTACTAAAGACCGTGACGACCAGGCATTGTTTGAGGCTAATTTGGGCTCTATCGATTCTTGGGGAACACTTGAATCATGGCAAAAAGGTAATCCGCTCGGCGAGAACTCTTTCCATGGCGCCTATATTGAAGCCGGTTATAAAATCTTCGGTGATCCGTATCAGTACAGCAATTCTGATGCTTTGTTGAAAGGTTTGAATGGCAGAGCGCTTGAAGTGGTTGCACGTTACAGCTATACCGGATTGAATGATATCGTTGAAGGTGAAAAGTATGTTCCCGGACGTGACCAATACTACCCTAACGGACTGTTGGCAGACTATCCTTCTACTTCATTAAGTGTAGGCGGCGGTAATATGCATTCCGCTACTCTGGGTGTAAACTACTCTTTCAATAAGTTTGCCCAAGTGATGTTGAGCTACACATACAATCGTCTTGACCGTGATAAATTCCAATATGACAAGAATTTCCACGTGCTTCAAGCTCGTTTGATGTTCCAATTCTAATTGTGTGCATTTGTTTATAATAATGGTTAGTGAGCCTCTGTGGTAGAGGTAACAAAAGGAAAGAGGATGCCGGTTGAGCGAGCATCCTCTTTTTTGTTGTATAGTGAAGACTATGCAGATATTTTCCGCGATATCCGGCATCATAAACGAAAAAGTTATAACTTTGATTACATTTTCAATTCCGACTAAAATGAGTAAACTTATGAAAGCGTTTTTTGCAGGTATTTGCCTGTTCTTTTCCACTCTCGTTTCCTGTCAGCAGAAAGGAGAGGATTTCGAATCCGTTTCGACGGATGAGTTTGCAACATTGATAGCTGATCCCGATATCCAGCGATTGGATGTACGCACGGTTGCCGAATATTCGGAAGAACATATTCCGGGCAGTATCAATATCAATGTATTGGACGAACAGTTTGCTGTTATAGCAGACTCTACACTTCAAAAGGATAAACCGATAGCTCTTTATTGCCGCAGCGGAAAGCGCAGTAAGAAAGCCGCTACTATCTTGAGCCGGAAAGGCTATAAGGTTTATGACCTTGACAAGGGCTTTATCGGTTGGAAAGAGGCCGGGAAAGAAACGGAGAAATAGTTTATCCCTCTATTTTTGATTTTGTACTTTTGGTACATTCAAAATACCGTTACACTTATGGCTTATGTTTTTCTTCATCCCACAATTGCGGGACGAAGAAAAACATAAGCCATAATAAGATTTTGTATCGTATATAAGCGTATCATCCATAAGAGATACGGAGATTACGACTACGGGAAAGTACTATTTATAAACCTTCTATCAGACGTTTCAACACGACTGTTGCAGAAATCTCACGGTTGGCCGCTTCCGGTATCACAATAGATTGAGGACTTTCAATCACATCATCCGTTACAATCATATTACGGCGTACCGGCAGACAATGCATGAAATAAGCGTTGTTGGTCACGGCCATTTGGCGGTCGCTTACGGTCCAGTCACGGTCTTTACTCAGTATTTGTCCGTAGTTGTCGCCGGTATAGGCAGCCCAGTTCTTGGCATATACGAAATCTGCACCTTCAAAGGCCTTCATCTGGTCGTATTCCACGCGAGCGTTACCCACGAATTTCGGATCGAGTTCATAACCTTCGGGATGAGTAATGACAAAATCGTAGTCCGTGGCATTCATCCATTCTGCAAAGGAGTTGGGAACGGCCTGCGGCAACGGACGAGGATGCGGAGCCCATGTCATAACAACTTTGGGACGTGCCGTTTTCTTATATTCCTCAATGGTAATAAGGTCTGCAAAACTTTGCAGCGGGTGGCGTGTGGCGGCTTCCATAGAGAATACCGGACGACCGGAGTATTTGATAAACTGATTCAGTATAACTTCGTTATAATCGTATTCGCGGTCTTCAAAGCGGGCGAAAGAACGCACGCCGATAACATCGCAGTAGCAGCCCATTACGGGGATGGCCTCCAGTAGATGTTCCGGTTTGTCGCCGTCCATGATGACGCCGCGTTCGGTTTCCAGTTTCCATGCTCCTTGGTTGATGTCCAGTACAATGACATTCATGCCCAGGTTCAGGGCGGCTTTTTGAGTACTGAGGCGGGTACGCAGACTTGAGTTGAAGAATATCATCATCAGTGTCTTGTTACGTCCCAGTTCTACATATTTGAAACGGTCTTTTTTGATTTCGAATGCTTCGTCCAGTGCAGTTTTCAGATTACCGATGTCCTGCACGCAAGTAAAGTTCTTCATACTTTTTTTAGTGATTAATCGTTATTACTTTCTTACCTGTCCTTCTCCTTCAATAATCCACTTGTAGGTGGTGATTTCTTCTAAAGCCATAGGGCCGCGTGCATGCAGCTTCTGTGTACTGATACCAATCTCCGCACCCAATCCGAACTGTGCGCCGTCTGTAAAGGAAGTAGGAGCATTGACATAGACACAGGCGGCATCCACTTCGCGGCAGAACCAGTCGGCATGTCCCTTATCTTCGGTTACGATACACTCGCTGTGCTTGGAACCATACTGTTGTATATGCGCTATGGCGCTGTCTATGCCTTCAACTATTTTCACGGCCATCTTATAGTCCAGAAATTCTGTACCGAAGTCCTCTTCAGTGGCTTCTTTCAGCAGTTCGGCTGGATAGTGGCCTTGCAAAGAGGCATATGCAAACGGGTCTGCGTAGATAATTACGTTGCTTTCCTGCAACGGCGCACAGAGCGCAGGCAGGTCTTTCATGCGGTCACCGTCTACGAGCAGACAGTCCAAAGCATTGCACACGCTGACGCGGCGTGTCTTGGCGTTGTTGACGATAGCTGCCCCTTTCTTTACATCCCCGTAGCGGTCGAAGAAGGTGTGGCATATACCTGCACCGGTTTCTATCACCGGGATAGTCGCATTTTGGCGAACAAAGTTGATAAGATTGCTACTGCCGCGAGGGATAATCAAATCTACATAGCCGTTGGCATGCAGTAATTCCGCGGTAGCTTCACGGTCGGCGGGTAACAGTTCCACGATGTGCAGGTCTACTTCAAATCGTTTCAGCACATCGTGTATCACGCTGATGATGGCAAGGTTGGAATAGTCCGCATCACTTCCGCCTTTCAGTATGCAGGCATTACCACTCTTGAAACAGAGTGAAAATACATCGAAACTGACGTTAGGACGTGCTTCGTAGATGATTCCGATTACTCCGAAAGGTACACTTATACGTTTTATTTTCAGCCCGTTGGGCATCACTCCCTGTTTTTGTACGCGTCCTATCGGTGAGGGTAATTTGGCAACCTTGCGGATGTCGCCTGCAATGCCTTTCAAGCGCTCTGCCGTCAGCTTCAAGCGGTCGTACTTCGGATTGGAAATATCCATACGTTCCAGGTCTTTCCGGTTCTCGGCGAGAATAAACTCTGTTCTTTCCTCAGCTGCATCTGCAACGGCCAGCAATATCTGGTTAATCTTTTCGTCGTTCAGCGCCAATAGCTTGCGACTGGCATACTGTACGGCGGAAAAAGTCTTTTTTAAATCCATTTTTTGTGATTTATTAATTGATACTTCTGCAAATGTAGTGATTATAATCGGTATTAATCGGACTTATTCTATATAAAGATAGTCATAATGCACCACAGGCTTCTTACCATGTTTTCCCATAGCCTCGCGAGCTTGCTCCGAACTGCAATTGGCTTTGCCCACGCCCACCGGATTTCCTTCAAAGTCTATGATACGCACAATGTCGTCCTTTTCAAATTCGCCCCGTACATCAATGATGCCTATGGGAAGAATACTGACAGCCTTGTCGGAAGTAAGCACCTGTGTGGCGCAATCGTTGATGTGTAGCTCTCCTTTGGCAAAACCCTCGCTGTGAGCTATCCACTTTTTTACACTGGACACAGGCTGGGGAGCGGGAATGAAGCGGGTGTATTTCAATGAGGAATGAGGAACGAAGGATGAAGAATTGTGCTGTGCTGTCATATCTGATGAAGGTTCTTCATCTTTCATTCTTGATTCCTCATTTCTCAGGATATTGACAAGGATATTGTCACGTTTGCCGTTGGCGATGATAACTGTAATTCCTTCATCGGCCACCTTACGGGCAATATTGGTCTTGGTAAGCATACCGCCGCGCCCGAAACTGGATTTGGAAGTCTGTATGTATGAGGACAGGTCTTTACCATGCTCTATCTCCCGAATGACTTCTGATGAAGGGTCAGCCGGCGAGCCGTTGTAGATACCGTCGATATTGCTGAGGATTATCAAGGCTTGCACATCCATCATGGAGGCTATCAGTCCGGAAAGCTCGTCATTATCGGTGAACATCAGTTCGCTGACGGAAATGGTATCGTTCTCGTTGACGATAGGAATCACTCCGTTTTCCAACATTACGGTCATGCAGTTCTTCTGATTGAGATAGTGGCGGCGGGTGGCGAAGTTCTCTTTCATGGTGAGCACTTGCCCCACGGGAATACCGTGTTCACGGAATAGTTCGTAATAGCGGTTGATAAGTTTGGCTTGCCCCACAGCAGAAAATAACTGGCGTTGGTCTACGCTATCCAGCTTTTTGGTGGGATGTATCTCGCTTCGTCCCGATGCTACGGCTCCGGAAGAAACGAGGATAACTTCTACGCCTGCCTTGTGCAGTTCTGCCACTTGGTCTACAAGGGCGGACATACGGGTTACGTCCAATGTGCCATCACGGCGTGTCAATACATTGCTGCCTATTTTGACAGCAATTCTCGTTAGTTGTTGTTCCATATTTGTGTGTTTCCCGGTGTGGGAAGTTTAATCTCCGTCTTCTTTCTTTTCGTATGAGCGAACAACCTCCATGGCTGCTTCATAATTCGCTTCATTGACGAGCACTGCTACATCGACAGCAGTCTCGGGCAGGACGATGTTGACTACCATCCCATCTTTCAAGGTTGATTCGATGTCATTGTTTCCCAGCAAACTTTTTACAAGTTCAGCTTCCCAAAGCGATCCTTTGAACACTTCGATGAGCTTGCTTTTATCTTCTTCTTTCATAATGGTATGAATTTAGAGTTCTTGTTTTACAAATATAACAAGTTTTTTCGGTTTAATGTTTAATGTCAGGCAATTTGTGCCTACAACTCGATACGCTGTACCGTGACCGCCTCATTCAGAAAGATAGATGCAGATTCGACGAATTTCTCTTCCGCCTCTGTAGTATAATAAGTACATTCGCCGCCTTGTGTACATTTTGCATCTATTTCGGGATGACGGCGGAGATAATCTTTCAAACTGTCCGCCACTAATTTTCCCTGTGATACTATGGTGATACCATCAGGCATATATTGCCGGATTTTAGGCAATAGTATCGGATAATGTGTACAACCCAAAATAGCGGTGTCTATCTCCCGGTCTTTGGCCAGGAGTTCGTTTATATATTTGCGGATGAAGTAATCCGTTCCGTCTCCTTGCGCTTCGTTGTTCTCTACAAGTGATACC
Source organism: Bacteroides clarus YIT 12056 (assembly GCF_900129655.1). GTDB lineage: Bacteria > Bacteroidota > Bacteroidia > Bacteroidales > Bacteroidaceae > Bacteroides > Bacteroides clarus. The sequence goes on along the minus strand of NZ_FQWK01000007.1, from coordinate 67,055 downwards.
CATAGCGGGCAGGCCTCTCCGCTGACTTTGATGTCGGGGAAAAGTTTATGTATTTCCAAAGGATAGGATTCGGACTTGATTGTTCCGCCTGTGGCAAGAACTCCGACATGCCGGCTACGGGTTATATTACCGATACATTCCACAGTAGGGCGGATAACGCCCAATACGCGGCGTGCCGGGTCGAGATGTGGCAAATCGTTTATCTGGATACTACGCAGAGCTTTGGCGGATGCCGTATTACAGGCAAGAATTACCAGGTGACAACCCATTTCAAACAGTTTTGTGACTGCCTGCAATGTGAATTCATAGACAACTTCAAACGAACGTGTTCCGTAGGGAGCGCGGGCATTGTCACCCAGATAGACATAATCGTATTCCGGTAGGGCTTCCCGTATTTTGCTCAGGATAGTAAGCCCACCGTATCCGGAATCGAATACACCGATAGGACCGGGACTGGATGGTAGTTTTTGTTTCATACAATCTTTCTGACGCTAAGAGTATAGTGTGCAGCAAAGATAATGTAATTTGTGAGGATAGGGCACGGATTGCACAAATTTTGTGATACTGCAATTCTACCTTTTGCCGTTCCGTCTTTAATTCATACTTTACATGAGGAGATTCCTAATTAAGTATCCCCATCACATGTGCTCATGTGACGGGGACAGTTTAAATTAATTACAGCATCAGAATTCGAGCTGCAATCTCATTTGCAATGTGTGTAAATTCTTGTCATATCTGAAAGCATCGCTGTACTGTTGGTCCAGATGCGCATAAGAATAGTTGACTTTCATAGCGATATTGTGTGTGAAATAGTAGTTTACTCCTACTGTAAAGGTGTTGGCTACACCACCTACGACGGAGGTATTGGCCATACCCCAACTCGCCATCATCTCATTGGAGTAGAATTTACCGTTCATGAAGATGCTACCCGGCTCGATATAGTTGAGGTCGGTATGGTTGTAACGGGCAATCAGTTCGAGAGAATTTCTGCCGGGACGGTTCATCAAGGCATCTACCTTGTTGTAACGGTAGTTACCGCCACGAATCAACCAACCTGCCTGTACTTGATAGCCGCTGAATTCCGCGTTGGTATCAGGACCGAAAAATGACTTGTAGATTTCCGGTGTAGGGGTAAAGGTACCCATAAGTGTACCGAGTGATGTTTGGAAGTTATAATCCCAGTCTCTTTCGCGTACATACTTTCCATGTGTATATTCGCCTGTCAGATAAAGATTTCTCCAAGTAGCCAATCCCTCTATGTTATACTTGAAAGTCTGTTTAACATTATTGACTTTAGAATAGAGCATGTTTGTCTTATCAATGGCGGATTCCAGTGAAGACGCAAGTATCACGGAGCGGTTATAGTCATCATTGCCATTGGCGAACCCGTTGGCGTCAGGAATACGATAGCTGAAAGCTCCACCGGCATGAACAGCCCAATCTTCACCGATGTAACGAGCCAGCAAACGAGCTGTTACGCCCCAACCCATATCACCATTGGAATGAGACTTACCTATTTTCTGAGAGAAAATTCCACCTTCGCCCCATAGATAGTTACTGTAATGACGGTAGGAAACTCCCAAAGCACGTCCGGGTGCGAAGGCTTCGTTGGTGGCGGACTTATTGATAAAGTTATAGTCGAATGTACTGGCTATGTTTTCAGCAGAAAACGGTTCGGCAAAATGACCGACGCGCAAGAAGCCGGCACGGTCTGTGTGCCAACGCAAATAGGCATCTTTGATAGATACGCCGGAAGCAAAGTCAATATCGAACTTCACATCAAGTTTACTACCCAATTTGGAGAAGATACGTATACGGGCCGAAGACAGATCGGCACCTGAACTGCGGTCTGTATAGTCATCGATGTAATATGCACCGTCTACCGCTAATCGTCCGCCGACGCGGAAACTATACTGTCCGTCCTGAGATTTGAATGTCACTAAACCGTCATCCATATAAGCATTGAGTTCTGTCTGTGCCTCAGTGGGCTTCGTTTGCCCCCAGCTCTGTGTACTCAGCAGAGCGAAAGCCAGTAACGGGAAAATATATTTCTTCATGATTGTCTTTATTATAATTGGTTGATATTTAGTAGCCTAACTCATCAAGCACTTGCTGTGCGGTCTTTGTACCTTTACCGGCATGTCTGTTACGAGTCTGGTCACGGAAATAGTTCTTGCCTGCGTCCTTGTATTTTTGCATTGTATCGTTATAATACCGGATACATAAATCTGTCAGGTTGGTAAATGACATATCCAGATAGTTTTTATCTGCACCGCCTTCTCCCTTTGGATCACTCCAAGGACCTGTATAAGCCAAATATTGCTCATTGGTATTGAATGACCATGCATGAATATCCATGCCTGCCCGACGTATCATTTCTCCTTGCCATATTTTCAGACTGCTTGGATAACCGGTAACATAGTCAATATTGGGAGCCATAATCGTGGCACCGTTTTCAATAGCAAAGTTGATAAGGCGCGCATAAGTAGCAGGGGTCGATTCCATATCTGCATAGAGGTATGCATAAGGAATGGTACGCTTAAACACAGAATTGAAACTTTTGAGACTGGGATCGGAGAATGTCTGCAAAACGATACGTGCCGGTGTATTAGCAATATCAACCAACCCCGGTGTATTGTTTTTGTAAGGAACCCGTTTCAATTGGTTGATGTCGTCGTGATACCAGCCATATTCCACGAAGATATCATGTAAATCCTGTTCTACTCCACTGAAGAGTGACGGTGATTTGGTTTCCACGTAGATACCCGGGCGGTTACCGTTGTCCGCTTCATCCTCTACATACTTAAAGTCATATTTAACTTTTCCATCGGGAAGCTGTATTTTGTCATACATGCGTTCGCCATAACGATGACCATCCAGTACACCATTGGTATCTTTACCCCAACGCTTAAAACGATAACCTTCCGCAATTTTAATAACATCTTGTACTGTGATAATCTCGAGTCCTCTGAATGATTCCCGCCACTGTTCCGGATTAGCATCCTTAAACCATGAACCGATATCAAGTTTCAACAGTTCTTCATACGTAAAAGCGCTTACGTAATCGTTCTGACGATTGGGGCAGATAACTTCTACATCGGTTGTACGAAGTAAGCTTTCATCGTGGAGGGCGAGTACAACTCCATCTTTAGTACGCTGTACGTCACATTCAAGGTAGTCCGCGCCCATGTTACGTGCCCAGCGCATGGCGGCTTCACTTTCTTCAGGAGCCCAAAACTCGGTACCGCGATGGGCGATGATACAGTCTTTTGGAAGATAAGCCAGAATCTCTTTCTGTACATTACTTAAGGGTAGCAGTTCTGGGATGTCATTGGTTGAAAATCCATCCGTCCGTATATCATCGGAGCAGGATACAGAAATCAAACCTAACACGGAAACAAATGCCATTTTTACAAAGTGTTTCCCCAAGTGTGTGTAAAAGTGTTTTTTCATACTTTTGTCGATAGCGGTTCATTAACAGGATTAGTTCGGCGCATATTCCAATCCTGTCAATCAACCTGTGATTAATTAATACTATACAGTAAGCGCGCCATGCTTACCATGAAGGACGATTTTAAAATTCTAACGTTTGTTTCTTTCTGCAAGCAATGCTTTCTCGTCTTTATACGTAAAAGACATCAACAAAATGGACAAGGCGCAAGCAATAAGCAGGAGTATGAAAGTCCAGTCCCAGCCTGCCATTTCGGCTACATAGCCGAGAACCACATTGGCAAGGATGGCTGTTCCGAAGAAGTACCCGAAGAACTTGGTACGGGGATAAAAGGTGATAGGATATAAAAAAAGGGTTAAGCTGTTTGCAGCTTAACCCTTTCGATGAATTCCCCGTTTAGAGGTATGCGGTTTATTTGATACCGATGTTATTTGATACCGAGTTGTGTCTTAACTTTAGCGGTTACATCTACACTTTGTGCACCTACATAAGGTATCGGAGTACGAGCCAAGTCGAAGATATATATTACACCTTCAGCCTTACCTACCGCTTGGATGGCTTCGTCCAATTTCTTATAGATAGGAGCCATAGCGTCTTGCTGTGCCTTTTGCATAGACTGATAAGCTTCTTGTTGGAATTGTTCCTGGCGTTGTGCCATATCCTGCAATTCTTTCTGACGTCTTTCGGCAATGTTTTTCGGCAGTGAGTCAGCTTGTGCTAAGAATTCTTGATACTTCTTATTGAACTCTTCCTGAGTACGCTGCATTTCCGTTTGGTACTCTTTAGACATAGCATCCAAGTCGGCTTGAGCTTTTGTATATTCCGGCATGGTGATAATAACTTCTTGAGAGTTCATGTGAGCGAATTTAGTTTGCGCCATAGCTCCCAAAGGGAGAGCGAACATAACTACGAGCAGTGCGATTTTTTTAAGCATAATGTTTATTATTTATTTTGAATGATTATTCCTTGTATAGGATGCAAATGTATGAAATTAATTTGAATATCCTAATTTTGCAAGCACTTCATTGCTTATGTCAATACTTGGAGAAGCGAAGATGATGCTTGATGCGGATGCACGGTCTACTACTGCGGCGTAACCTTTCTGTGTGGATATTTCCTTTACGGCCTCATAAATTTCATCTTGAATAGGTTGCATCAACGCTTCGCGCTTTTTGAAAAGCTCACCTTCCGGGCCGAAGTATTTACGACGTAATTCCGCCGCAGATTTCTCTTTGGCAACAATTTCTTCTTCTTTCTTTGATTTTTGTGCTTCGGAAAGGGTTTTGATAGACGCCTGGTAGCTGTCGTATAAACTCTTGGCTTCCTTGCCCAGCTTTTCAACTTCGCTTTGCCATTGTTTGGAAGCCTGGTTCAACTCATTGGTTGCACTTTGGTATGCCGGGATATTCTTTAAGATATATTCCATGTCAATCAGGGCAAACTTCTGTGCATTGGCTGTCATACCTACGGTAAACAGCAGAAACATGATTAATAAACTCTTTCTCATAACGTTCTGGTTTTAGTTAAACAAATTAGAACTCTTGTCCTAAGATGAAGTGGAACTGGCTGCCGCCGTACTCACTTCTTCCGAATACTTTGTCGAAACCGTAAGCCCAGTCGATACCCATCATACCAATCATAGGAAGGAAGATGCGGACACCGACACCAGCAGAACGTTTCAAATCAAACGGGTTGAATTTGTTTACATCTTGCCAAGCGTTACCGGCTTCAACAAAAGTCAACGCATAAATACTGGTACTTGTTTCCAGCATCAGCGGATATCTTAATTCCAGACCGAGACGTGTATATGCATAGCCTTCGTATCCATAAGGAGTAAGAGAGCTGTTTTCATATCCGCGCAAGGCAATACTTTCGGTTGCGTAGCTGGAATATCCTGTCATACCGTCGCCACCTACGTCAAAGGTTTCGAACGGAGATTTCTTATACTTGTTGTAGTGTCCCAACAAACCGAACTCTACGCGTCCCATCAATACCGGAGTGCGTTTTACGCTGATAGGGTCCATTAACGGGATGTATATTTTGGATTTGAATTTCCACTTGTGGTATTCTATCCATTTATGCATCTTGTTCATGTCGTCCTGACTGCTGGTACTGTATTTGCTGTAATCTGTACCGTCGAACAAGGAGTAAGGCGGTGTCAACTGTGCCGACAGCGAGAATTCGGAACCTTGACGCGGATAAATCGGATTGTCGATAGAGCTGCGTGACAAGGTGAGGTTTATACTCAGGTTGTTACACTTACCGTTGGTAACAGGGAAGTATTGCCAATCACTCAGGATGTAACGTTGGTAGGACAACTCTGCTGTAAATTGGAAGTAGTCATCTGGCCATTTCAGACGCTTACCGAACATCACGGCCAATCCCCACATCTGAATGGATTTGTCCGGGTCGTAATAGTTCTCGTAATTGTTATAGTTACCGTAGTTGTACATACCATAACCGTACATGCCGCTGTAATAGCTGTTGTAATAGTTATTCATGTATGCCGAATTATAGTAACGGCTGCTGATGTCTGTCTGACGAGAGTAGAACGCAGATACCGAGAACGCATTCGGACGCTTGCCTCCAAACCACGGGTCATAGAATGATACGCTGTATGACTGATAATATTTGGCATTGGTTTGTCCGCTGATAGTCAGCGTCTGTCCATCGCCTTGCGGCAGGATACCGCGATAGTTTTCACCCGGATGCAATAAGTTGGCAACGGAGAAGTTTGTGAACTTCAGGCTCAACTTACCGATGATACCCGTTTGTCCCCAACCGGCAGAGAATTCTACCTGGTCGTTTGCTTTGGAAACGAGGTCATAGCCGATATCTACCGTACCGTCTTCCGGTTTCGGCTGAATGTCCGGTTGGATTTGTTCAGGGTCAAAGTGTCCCATTTGCTGGATTTCACGCATGGAACGCATCAAGTCCTCACGGCTGAACAACTGTCCCGGACGGGTACGAAGTTCACGACGAACTACATTTTCGTATAGGCGGTCGTTACCATTGATGCTAATCTTGTTGATGGTAGCCTGGCGGCCTTCGAAGATACGCATTTCCAGGTCGATGGAGTCGCCTACGATATTAACTTCCACAGGGTCGAGCGAGTAGAAGAGATAACCGTTATTATAATAGAGGTTACCGATTGCATCTTCATCTGTGCTGGTACGTTCTTCCAATAACTTCTGATTGTAGACGTCACCTTTCTTCATGCGAAGCAGGAAATTCAATTGCTCGGAAGGATAAAGGGTGTTACCGACCCAGGTTACATTACGCAAGTAGTATTTCTGACCTTCTTCGATTTCCATGGAAATATCTACCGTACGGTCGTCATAAGGCTTGATACTGTCTTTTACGATCATGGCGTCACGATAACCCAATTCGTTGTACTTATCTATAATCAGCTGTTTATCAGCTTCAAAGTTTTCTTCAACGAACTTCTTGGTGCGGAACAGGTTAAGGAGCTTTCCCTTTTCATTCGTTTTCTTCATCACGCGCTTTAGTTTCTTGGTGGTGATGGCCTGGTTACCGGTAATGGTAATCTTATGTACTTTTACTTTCTCCTTTTTGTCGATGTTGATGTCGACCAAGACTTGATTGGCATTGTTGGGATCGTCTTTCTGGGTGATGATGACATCGGCATTCTTGAAACCTTTGTCGTCAAAGTAACGCTTTATCAGCGTCTTAGCGCGGTCTATCAAGTTCGGTGTAATCTGATTACCTTTAATCAAACCTACTCTGGCTTCCAAATCCTCACGTTCCGATTTCTTCACGCCGTGATAACGGATATCGGAAACACGGGGACGCATTGTCAGATGGATTGTAAGCCAAATCTGGTCGCCCTCGATTTTATCTGCTGTGATTTGTACATCAGAGAACAAACCGTGACGCCAATAACGTTTACAAGCTTGCGTTATCTCATCACCGGGTACGGTAATGGTCTGGCCTTTTGACAAACCGGATAGACCGATGATTACATAATCCTCATAATTCTTGGCTCCAACCACCTTTATATCTGCTATTTCATATTTCTTAGGCGTTCCCGAGTAAAGAATAACCGGCTTTTCGGCTTCATCGGTGTTGCTAATGTCCTGTGCCGAGCTGGTCGGTACACAGCTAAAGAGGCAGATAAACGTTACGAGTATGGAGAAAATACGATAGTACATCTTTTTATTTACTATTTTACAATTTACTATTTTACAATTTGTGTTTGTTCGGTCAACTGATTTGTTCACTGGTTTTTCCGAACCTGCGTTCACGCTTCTGATAGTCATAAATGGCTTTGTAAAGTTCCTCTTCACGAAAGTCCGGCCAATAGGTGTCGCAGAAATAAAGCTCCGAGTAAGCGCATTGCCAAAGCAGGTAATTGCTTAGACGAACTTCTCCGCCCGTACGTATCAACAGATCGGGATCGGGCATAAAGCTGGTGGTAAGATGCTGGGATACCAGATTGCTGTCTATCTGTCCGGGAGTTAATTCGCCTTTGTGTATTAGAGTTGCAATTTGGCGGGTCGCTTCCGTTATTTCCCAACGGGATGAGTAACTGATAGCCAGTACCAGAGACATTCCTGTGTTGTTGACGGTATGCGCGACACACGTTTCCAAGCGTTCCCGCACGTTGGCGGGCAACTTGGTCAGGTCTCCGATGATTCGGAATCTGATATTGTTCTTCATGAAAGTTTCTTCTTCGATAGAATCGAAAAGAAGCGCCATCAATGCAGCGACTTCATTAGAAGGACGATTCCAGTTCTCGGTGGAGAACGTATATAAAGTCAGATATTTGATGCCTAATTTTGACGCTTCTTCTGCAATGATATGCACAGTTTCGGCACCGGCTTGGTGTCCGAAGCTACGCTCTTGTCCACGCAGCTTTGCCCAACGTCCGTTACCGTCCATGATGATTGCCACGTGTTGTGGAATTCGGCTTAAATCAAGTTCTTCTTTATTTAGCATCTTTCTATACTTACATCTCTTGTCTTGGTTACTATTCTCGTTTTATACCTTATATATAAGGGAAACAGAAATAATAAGATTACTGCACTTCGGCCGACATCAGCTTGTTGAGATGGCCGCGCCAAACTGCATTTGTGCTTCCGTTGCCGCCGAAGATTACCCAGATATAGGGGGCATTTACTACAATGGAATAGGGGGCGGTTATTTCTGTCATATCTTTGTCTAACAAGAATTTTCTTTGGGTTTTACGCCAGGATATGCCGTCAACAGAAGTGTAAATGGCATCAAGCTTGTTTTCTTCTTTACTGCCGAAGATGTAATAGTTTTCACCGTAGTACATCACAACAGGGTTAGCGAGTTTAGGGCAATATACATTATAGGCTGTATTATTAAGTGGAACCCAATAGCTACCATTAGAGGAAACCCAAGGAACTGTTTGCTCTGATTGGTCATTGCCGGACTTGCCTACTATCATAACCTGAGGCTGGTAGTTAGATTCGAAGTTGGTGGAATATATGTTTTCAGTAGGAAAGTTTGTACCGCTGAATTCACCAGACTCTTTAGTAACTCCATCGTCCTTAGTGGTATAAACGTCATTATTGGTAATAACGGTAAGGATATTAGGGAAACTTGCTATCAATGCTTGGACATCACTCCCAAAGCGGTTTTCTTCGTTCCAATCACTTCCATTGGAAGAGGAATATACGGTGTTAGCTGTCGTAACAATATATAGCTTTTGCCCGTTATCTCCACTGAGGGTTACAAGAGAACTTAATTGGGCATTATTGGGGAAGCTTGTATATGCTTCTTTCGTCCAATTGCAATCGCTTGGATATTTATTGTTTTCATCAGGTTGTATAGCCGTTTTATATGCCGCATCTTGAGTGAATACCCATAATTCGTTATTGAATAATACTGCCTTTTGACCACTTGCAGGAGCGGGCACATATAGAGGAGAGCTCATAAGGTTCCATACCAAAGAGTCCGGGTCTTGCTTATGCATTCTGATTTTGAGAGTATACTCGTTTACAGTAACGCCGTCCGGAGCATGTACTTTAAACTTCATTCCGGTTTCATTGTTTACCGCTTTTCTAAGGTCTACCGAATCGGCTTTGTTGAATATCGTGTCGCCGTTGATGTTCATTTCATCTCTCGAAGTAATCCAGCCGCTTACGGTGAATGTATCGATTAATATGCGGTCAATAATCGTATCCGCTCCAATTGGCAATGAATCCTGATTATAGATTTCTCTGCTTAGTTGATCTATCGTGAATTTATAATATTTGCCGTATACGGTGTCGATGCCAAAAGCATGTACCGTTGCATCGGAGCTTAGTTCTACTGTATCGTCAGAGTCAAGGCACGAGCTTATTGCGATTGATACAAAAAGAAAACTCGCGATTATTGCTAAAAACTTTATTCTCATTTGAAAGATAGTGTTTATTTACAAGTTGCAAAAATAGGAACATTTTTTTCTATAAACAGCTTTATCGGCAAGTTTTATATAAAATTATAGATAATATGGCTGTTTTTCTCGATAAAAATGCCCTTGAATAAGGCTGTTAGCTTAATCTTGCAGCGGTGTAATGTCGAAAACTTCTACCGAAATATTGTTCGTTGGCATAAGGTATTTTATCGCCTATTTCAGGTGCTTTAACACCGGAAAACAGCATTGAAGGACTCTCTTCAACAAACGCTTCATCCCATAATTCCGCATCGATGAAAGACTGTAACAGGATGTTTCCGCCTTCAACTAATAGCGATTGCAGTCCTTGCGCATACAAATACTCCATGATTTGTGGCAATATATTCTGCCGGAAGTCGATGGGAATGTATTCAATGTTGGATTGTGGAGAATGCGGTTTCTCCGTGAATACGAGCGTACGGACATTTCCATCGAATAAATGTAGCTCGGGGGAGAGCTTTTGCTTTCTGTCTATAACGATTCGTACGGGCGACCGTCCCTGCCAATTGCGTACCGTCAGGCCGGGGTTGTCCAGTTCGGCTGTACGTGTGCCTACCATAATGGCGCTATGTTCCGCCCGCTTCTTGTGTACCAGCATGGAAGTCAATGGATTGGATAAGATAACCGGTTTTCCGCCTTCCCGGAAGTTGTCGATGTATCTATCGGCGGATTCCGCCCATTTCAGCGTAATATATGGACGATGCAAGGTATGAAATGTAATAAAGCGGCGGATTAAATTTCTACATTCCTGTTCCAGCACCCCGACGGTGACTTCCCGCCCCGCATCTTTCAGCTTTTGGATTCCTCGTCCTGCTACTTTGGCAAACGGGTCTTGGCAGCCTATCACGATGCGAGGAATTTGCTTCTCTATGATGAGGTCGGCGCAAGGCGGCGTTTTTCCATAATGGGAGCAAGGCTCCAGGCTGACGTAGATTGTGGAGCGCTTCAGCAGTGAAGGCTCTTTGACAGAGCGGATTGCATTGACCTCGGCATGCGCTTCACCGCAACGTACATGATATCCTTCACCGATAATTTTTCCGTCGCATACGACTACTGCACCCACCATCGGGTTGGGGGCGGCATTGCATAATCCGTTTTGAGCCAGTTGAATGCAGCGGCGCATATATTTTTCTTCTTCCATACTTTGTATTACTCTTAAACTTCCACTATTTTTGCAGCTCGAAATGCCGAACGTTATGAATATTTCCGTTGCTCATATTCGCCGTACTTTGCAGGAGAGTTACTCTGCACAAGAAGCTGCCAATCTATCCCGCATTGTCTGTTGCGAAATACTGGGACAGACGGCGGTTGATTATTATCTGGGCAAAGATATAATTTTATCCCCAAAAGAGATGCAGGATTTGGATGGCATTCTCGCTCGTTTGCATAATTTTGAACCGATACAGTATATACAGGGAACCGCCCGCTTTTTGGAACGTTCCTATCACGTGGCTCCCGGCGTGCTGATTCCCCGTCCGGAAACGGAGGAATTGGTGGAAACGATGTTAAAGGAGATTGCGTCCGATGCCCGTGTTCTTGATATAGGAACGGGGAGCGGATGTATCGCGGTCTCTCTTTCCAAAGCCTTTCCGGATGCGAAAGTAACAGCCTGGGATATTTCGGATGAAGCTTTGAATATTGCCCGACGAAATAACGATATGCTCGGAGGAAATGTACGCTTTCTCCGGCAAAACGTACTGACCTATACACCGGGAGACAGCGAATGTTATGATGTCATTGTCAGTAATCCGCCATATGTCACAGAGTCGGAGAAGCAAACGATGGAGCGCAATGTGCTGGACTGGGAACCTTTTTCGGCATTGTTTGTTCCGGATAACGATCCATTGCTTTTTTACCGGCGGATAGCGGAATTGGGCAAGACGATGCTTGCGCCCGGCGGCCGGTTGTATTTTGAAATAAATCGGGCTTACGGAGAAGCTACGGCGACGATGCTTTGTGAGCAGGGATATACCAATCTACAGGTTCTAAAAGATATTTCCGGAAATGACCGAATTGTAATCGCAGAACGATGATAGAAATTACAGAAACAGATGCTTTAAGCCGCCTGGCCGCTTATTGTTCTACTGCAGAGCATTGCCGTGCGGAAGTAACGGAGAAATTGCAGCGTTGGGGTATTTCTTATGATGCCATAGACCGTATCATCAACCGTTTGGAACAGGAAAAATACATTGATGAGGAACGCTTTTGCCGCGCCTTTATCCATGATAAGTACCGTTTTGCCAAATGGGGAAAAATAAAGATAGGGCAGGCGCTCCAATTAAAGAAAATCCCCCAAAGAGTTTTCTTTCAGTACCTGAATGAGATTGACGAAGATGAATATCTTGCCGTTCTGAATGATTTACTGGCGGCCAAGCGCAAGAGCGTTCATGCGGAAAATGAGTTCGAGCTGAATAATAAGTTGGTACGTTTCGCTCTGAGCCGGGGATTCGAAATGAAGGATATTCGTCATTGCATTACGCTTTCTGATGAAAATGATGATTTGGAGTAAAAATTATCCGTATTCTTTTTTTTATTCTCGTTAGCTTTCTGTATTTTTGCGGCATATTTATCATAATAGTTAGTTTAGCTATGAAAACTTTAGAAAGATTGTTTGCAGAGAAGTTGTTGAAGATTAAAGCGATTAAACTACAACCCGCTAATCCATTTACTTGGGCATCAGGATGGAAATCCCCGTTTTACTGTGATAACCGTAAAACTCTTTCATATCCTTCTCTCCGTAATTTCGTGAAGTTGGAAATTACGCGTCTGATTCTGGAACGTTTCGGTCAGGTTGATGCTATTGCCGGTGTTGCTACGGGAGCTATTCCTCAGGGAGCATTGGTGGCTGATGCATTGAACCTGCCATTTGTATATGTACGCTCTACTCCGAAAGACCACGGTTTGGAGAACTTGATAGAAGGCGAACTTCGTCCGGGCATGAAAGTGGTAGTGGTGGAAGATTTGATTTCTACCGGTGGAAGCAGCTTAAAAGCCGTTGAAGCTATCCGTCGTGACGGATGCGAAGTAATCGGTATGGTTGCCGCTTACACTTACGGATTCCCCATCGCGGAAAAAGCATTCAAGGATGCTAAAGTTCCTTTGGTGACACTGACCAATTATGAAGCTGTTATGGAAGTCGCTCTTCGTACAGGTTACATTGAAGAAGAAGATGTGGCTACGCTGAACGAATGGCGTAAAGACCCTGCGCATTGGGAAGCCGGAAAATAAGACTTATTTTATATAATGATAGATTATGACGAAAGAGCCATTCGGATAGATACTGTCCGGATAGTTCTTTTTGTCTTTTAAAGACCATTGGATTATGACAAAATTTGAGAGCGCGGTGAAGGTAATACCTGCTTCGCAAAATGCTGTTTATGAGAAGCTTTCAGACCTTAGCAATTTGGATAAGGTAAAAGACCGCCTACCGCAGGACAAGGTGAAGAATTTGAGTTTTGATGCGGAAACGCTGTCGATAGAAGTACCTCCGGTTGGGAAAATCGTATTGCAGATTGTGGAGAAAGAACCTTGTAAGTGTATCAAGTTTGCAACAACAACCTCGCCTCTGCCGTTCAATCTGTGGATACAGATAGTGCCCGTTACAGAAACGGAATGTAAAATGAAACTCACCATCGGTATGGAATTAAATCCGTTTATGAAAACTATGGTGCAGAAACCTTTACAGGAAGGACTGGAGAAAATGGCAGAGACCTTGTCACTGATTAATTACTAATTACTGAATCTTATGGCTCAGAAACTTTGGGAAAAATCCGTTCAGGTAAATAAGGATATAGAGCGTTTTACGGTGGGACGTGACCGTGAGATGGATCTTTACCTGGCAAAGCATGATGTGTTGGGCTCTATGGCACATATCACGATGCTGGAAAGTATCGGCTTGCTGACGAAAGATGAATTGTCCCTGCTGCTCGCGGAATTAAAGAATATCTATGCGGCTGCAGAGAATGGGGAGTTTGTGATAGAAGAGGGGGTGGAAGATGTTCACTCTCAGGTGGAGTTGATGCTGACTCGTAAGTTGGGTGATGTGGGAAAGAAAATCCATAGCGGTCGCTCTCGCAACGACCAGGTGCTGCTGGACTTGAAACTCTTTACCCGTACGGAGATAAAGGAAATCGCCGAAGCTGTGGAGCAACTTTTCCATGTGCTTATCATGCAGAGCGAACGTTATAAAAATGTGCTGATGCCGGGCTATACTCATTTGCAGATAGCGATGCCGTCGTCTTTCGGATTGTGGTTTGGCGCTTATGCGGAGAGTCTGGTGGATGATATGCTGTTCTTGCAGGCTGCCTTTAAGATGTGTAATCGTAATCCGCTGGGCTCTGCCGCCGGATATGGTTCGTCCTTCCCTTTGAATCGTACAATGACTACCCGGCTGTTGGGCTTCGATTCGCTGAATTATAATGTGGTGTATGCCCAAATGGGGCGTGGAAAAATGGAGCGTAATGTAGCTTTTGCTTTGGCAAGCATTGCGGGTACGATTTCCAAGCTGGCGTTTGATGCCTGTATGTTCAATAGCCAGAACTTCGGGTTTGTGAAGTTGCCGGATGAGTGCACTACCGGTTCAAGCATTATGCCGCATAAGAAGAATCCGGATGTTTTTGAACTGACACGTGCCAAATGCAATAAGCTTCAGTCGTTGCCCCAGCAGATAATGATGATAGCCAATAATCTGCCTTCCGGATATTTCCGCGACTTGCAGATTATTAAGGAAGTATTCCTGCCTGCTTTTCAGGAGTTGAAGGATTGTTTGCAGATGACGACTTATATAATGAACGAAATCAAAGTGAACGAACATATCCTTGACGACGATAAGTACCTGCTTATTTTTAGTGTGGAAGAGGTGAATCGTCTGGCTCGTGAAGGTATGCCGTTCCGGGATGCTTATAAGAAAGTCGGTTTGGACATTGAAGCCGGTAAGTTCTCTCATGGCAAAGAGGTACATCATACGCATGAAGGCAGTATAGGTAATCTGTGCAATGACGAAATCTCCGGTTTGATGCGGAAAGTTGTAGATGGCTTTAATTTTGAGACAATGGAACAGGCCGAGAAAGTATTGCTCGGTCGGTAATCGTAGAGAATTAACTTATTGTGGCGTACGATGTTAACTTCCTCTGCTCAGGATGTTAACTAATCAATGACAGCTCGGTTAACATCGTACACGCTACTTAGTTAACTTTTTTCCGGTGAAAAGTTTGGCTGTAACGGGGAAACTATTTATCTTTGCATCCGTTCTCCGGAAACCTGCGGAAATAGCTCAGTTGGTAGAGCATAACCTTGCCAAGGTTAGGGTCGCGAGTTCGAGTCTCGTTTTCCGCTCTCCTTTTTAAGGATGCTCGAATGGTGGAATGGTAGACACGAAGGACTTAAAATCCTTTGGCCATTGCGGCTGTGCGGGTTCAAGTCCCGCTTCGAGTACAAATGTTTTATAAAAGCTCTGTAAATCAATGATTTGCGGAGCTTTTTCTTTTCCCGCAGGTATATTACAGGCACAACCCGTAAATCCTTTAAAATCATCTCACGGGATGAATGGATTCATCTTATGAGACGGATAATTTTGTTTCGTGGGATGAATAAATCTATCCCGCAAGATGAATTATTTCGCCTTGCAGGACGGAGGAAGCGACACTCTTATGAAATCAAATCAATACATTTGGTACCCCTTCACCCGCTAACCCGCATAAATAGAAAGATATGAAAGGTGAAAGGGTATCTTGCATAAACAGCATTTCTGCTGAATACATACTCTAATCGTTTTTCTCTACTGTGATAATTCATTTTGCCATATATCAAAAAACTTTTTCACTATAGTCAAAATGAGATGTTGCGTATTCGTCCGGATTAATGATACAGACGGGGACGTTTATTATTAAACCGATAACCTATACCGAGCATCAGGTAGTTGGGCTCATGGAAATCTTTCAGGTTATATCCTATGTGCAGAAAGGTGTCGCGGGTCATGTCAATTTTGAGAGCCAATATTTGGTAGAATGATTGGAGGTCGCCACCGCCATGCAGGATATTGGCGCCGAAACCTATGCCGACAGTGAAATAAGGCATCACCCATTCTCCACGTGCGGATACACCCAATGAAAGTTGCTTGCGAAGCGGGGGAATACCGAACGCGTCTTCCTCATTGCCGCCGTCGAGCGGGGTAATGTAATCTTTGGCGTAAATATTGGCGCTTGCATCATACACGCCATCCAAAGATACTCCTGCGCGGAACTTATACCCGAAATTATACATAGGGGCAAAGCAGAATCCTGCTACGGCATATTTGTCGGGAGCCGGGACCTGTCCACCCGGTACATCGATAGCTTTCCTCCGCCACGAACCGAACAGTGTCAGGTCATAACTGACATGCCTGGGGAATGACGGAACCGGAATTTGTTGTGACGGTTGTAACGCTTTGTCTATATCCCGATTGAAATTATATACCACTCCGATTTTAAAATCTACCGTATTCAAACCGGTATTGGGATATTGGGTATTGCCGTTAGAGAAATGTACCGCCGCTGCGCCGATATTGAGGTCGAACCGCGGAGACAGTATCCAGTTCAGATGAATTCCGGCATTGAGATATGCATTGACTTTGGTTCCTATAACGGTATTATTGGCGTTGGCGAGGTAATCGTATGGTTTCCAGCCGAAAGATGCGCCGAATCCCCATTCGTAATTAAGTGATAAGCGGGGAGTGAACCTGGCAATACGGGCGCCTTGAAAAGCGTAGAGGGCGACAGGCGTTCCCATCTCCCTGCGGTTGCCGAAATCGAAATAGCCTACTCCTATTCCCTGATAAGAACTTCCGTATACTCGGTCGGCGGCCGTACCCGGTTGCAGTTGGAATGAGTATTTCAGATGGGCGGAGCAGGCGGAACCCAGTCTTTTGCGCATATAGTTTTCGCCCCGCAGGAAAGAGCTGGTGGGGAATATATATCCCGGTCGGCCTTCAATGCCGAGGCGGTGGATATAGCTATCTTGCGCGCATATATGGCCGGACAGGAACAGGATAATCATTAAGAGAAGCATCTCTCTTCCTGCCCGCATTCTACTACCCATGTGTCGTGGCGTTCTTCGTTAGTGATTGGATTCTTTTTGCAAAGCCCGATTCACGTGCAAATATAGTCCTTTTATCGTTTTATCTACATAAAAAGCTTATATTTGCAAAGCTAATAATTCATCATCTATGTTATTCAGGAAATTTATGACTGCAATCTTTGCAATCTCCGCACTTGCCGGACAGGCTCAGGAGAAACAGTTCAGTATTATTCCCGAACCGGCGGAGATAACCGTTGCCGGCGAGGGGACGGTTCAAATTGAAAGAGGCATGCTTGTCCGCGTGTCCGATTCTTCCCTGGTTGCGTCGGCTGATTTTCTTGCCGATTATACAAATCGTTATTTAGGTATCCCTCTGCGGGTCGATGTGCCAAAGAAGGGGAAAAAGCGTACGGCTGATAAGGCGGTAAACGGTATCGTTCTGGTCAATCGGAACAACGGTGAAGTTTCCGGAGGTTATCGGCTGGAAGTTATTCCCGGTACGGGTATCCGTATTGAAGGAAATGATGCGGCAGGCGTATTTTACGGGGTACAGACTTTGATTCAGATGTTGCCCGTACGAGCCGGTGTATTGCCGATTCTTGCAGCGGCCAAGGTCGTGGATTATCCCCGTTTCGCTTATCGGGGGATGCATCTGGATGTGGTACGCCATTTCTTTCCGGTAGAGTTTATCAAGAAGTATATAGACTATCTTGCTTTGCACAAACTGAATTATTTTCATTGGCATCTTACGGACGACCAGGCCTGGCGTGTAGAGATGAAGTGCCGGCCTGAGCTGACGGCGAAAGGTTCTGTGCGCGAAGGGGAAATAGAAGGACTGTATCCGGGAAAGTATCAGCCGCTTCCTTATGGCGGTTACTACACTCACGAAGACGTCCGCGAGGTGGTACGATATGCCGCCGAGCGATACATCACCGTTATACCGGAGATTGACATTCCCGGGCATTGCATGGCTGTGCTTGCCACTTATCCTCAATTCAGTACTACACCGGATGAGCCGAAGAAATGTGCGCTTACCTGGGGAATCTTCAATAAATTCAATAATGTGCTTGCTCCCAAACCGGAAGTTTTCGACTTTCTGAAAGATGTATTCTCGGAACTGTGCGACTTATTTCCCGGGCAATACATCCATGTGGGGGGTGATGAATGCGCCAAACGCTGGTGGCAGGAATCCGAGCAAACGCAACGGTTCATGCGCGACCATGGTCTGGCTGACGAGAAAGCCTTGCAAAGCTATTTTATCCATTATGTACAGGATGTTGTCAACGCTAAAGGGAAAACGCTTGTCGGCTGGGACGAGATATTGGAAGGCGGTATATCCGAGGATTGCATTATCATGAATTGGCGCCGTCCGAACTATGGCGTGAAAGCATTGAAAACCGGGCACCGTGCCATATTTGCCTGTTCGGCATGGTCGTATTTCAACATGAAAGAAAGCCGTACACAATCCGAGATAGGGCCGAGAGGACCTTTATCATTGGAGAAGGTGTATGATTTCCAAATTGTTCCCGATTCTTTGACTGACCGACAGACTGAACTTATCTGGGGCGCGCAAGGGTGCCTATGGACAGAGTATATTCCTACTACATGGAAAGTGGAGTTTTCTCTCTTTCCCCGTATGGCGGCGTTGGCCGAGAATGTCTGGTCGCCGGTAGAGAAGAAAAGCTGGGATAACTTTTCACGTAAGGTGGAAATGCAGTGTGAAAGGTATGAATTGTGGGGAGCGCGTTATTCGGATGCCTTTTTCCGTTTGCAGGATATAGTGCGGAAACGGTAAGTCTCATCCCTAAAAATAAAGGGAATGTGCCAAAATGATATGTTAATCATCATTTAGGCACATTCCTTCTTTTATAAACCTTGTATACCTCTTCTTTGTTCGAAGCGGTTATTTCTCATCGTTCTTCCGGATTTCCACACGGCGTATTTTACCGCTGATGGTTTTGGGAAGTTCGTCTACAAACTCTATGACGCGCGGATACTTGTAAGGTGCGGTCACTTTCTTTACGTGGTTCTGCAACTCCTTAATCAGTTCTTCTCCTGCACGGTCCTTATATTCTTTGGACAGTACGATGGTAGCTTTCACCACTTGTCCCCGGATTTCATCGGGAACTCCGGTAATGGCGCATTCTATAACCGCGGGATGCGTCATCAGGGCGCTTTCCACTTCGAACGGGCCGATGCGATAACCGCTGCTCTTGATAACGTCGTCGGCGCGTCCCACGAACCAGAGATAACCGTCCTCGTCTTTCCAGGCAACGTCGCCGGTGTAGTAGATGTTATCGTGCCATGCTTCATGGGTGCGGTTGGCGTCTCGATAATATTCTTTGAACAGACCGAGCGGTTTGCCTTTGTCGGTGCGGATTACAATCTGTCCTTGTTCACCGGCTTCTACCGAACGGCCGTCATAGTCTATCAGGTCTACATCGTATTGCGGGTTCGGAAGTCCCATGCTGCCCGGCTTGGGTTGCATCCACGGCATGGTGGCTACGGTAAGGGTGGTTTCGGTCTGTCCGAAGCCTTCCATCAGTTTGATGCCTGTCAGTTTCCTGAATGTATCGAATACGGCGGGATTCAGCGCTTCGCCGGCAATGGTGCAATACTGCAATGACGAGAGGTCGTACTTCGTCAGGTCTTCGTGAATCAGGAACCGGAAGATGGTAGGCGGCGCGCAAAGCGAGGTGACGTGATAGTCCTGTATCTTTGTCAGAATATCGGCGGGAGTGAATTTCTCGTGGTCGTATACAAAGATGTTGGCACCGGCTATCCACTGCCCGTACAGTTTGCCCCATACGGCTTTTCCCCAACCTGTATCGGCAATGGTGAGATGCAGGCTGTTTTCATGCAGATTATGCCAGAAACTTCCGGTAACGATATGTCCCAAAGGATACGTGAAGTCGTGGGCTACCATCTTCGGCTCACCGGTGGTTCCGCTGGTGAAGTACATCAAGGAAATGTCATCGTTGCTGTTGGCGTGTTCCGGTCTTACGAACGGGGCGGCATCGGCTATGCCTTTGTGGAAATCCTCAAAGCCTTCGGCTATCTCCGGACCTACACTCACCAGCTTCTTCACACTCGGAGAATCCGGCATGGCGGCGGTGATATGGTCGGTAATGACGCTTTCGCCTGCACAGACAATCATCTTGATGTCTGCGGCATTGCATCGGTATACGATATCTTTCTTGGTAAGTAAATGTGTGGCGGGAATAACGACGGCACCCAGTTTGTGCAGTGCGATGATGCTGAACCAGAACTCATAACGGCGTTTCAGAATCAGCATTACCATATCCCCGTGCCCGATGCCGAGACTCCGGAAATAGGAAGCCGTCATGTCCGTATAGCGCTTCATGTCGGCAAATGAGAACTGGATTTGTTCGCCCTTGTCGTTGGTCCAGAGCAATGCGGGCTTGTCGGGTTGTTCGGCAGCCCAGGCATCCACTACATCATAACCGAAGTTGAAATTCTCCGGTACGTTAATCTTTAAATTCTTGATAAAGTCCTCTTGAGAAGTGAAGGACGTTTGCGATAAAAATCTTTCTACCATAACTTTAGGGATTAAGAATGGGGAATTGGGTATTAAGAACCTGATGTACGGCATAAGCATACACCCCGTTCTTCATTCTTCGTTCTTCATTCTTCATTTATGTTGTTACATGATTACAGCAAGGAACCGTACTTTCTTTCCGTCCAGCGCTTTCATGCCGTGAGGCAGTTTGGAGTTGAAATACAAACTGTCTCCTTCGTTTAAAATTAAATCTTTGCCGTCGATACTCAGCATCATGCGGCCTTCCAGAACGAGGTTGAATTCCTGTCCCGAGTGGCTGTTGTAATGTATCGGATCGTTTTCCGGTTTGGGCTCTACGGTAACGATGAACGGATCGGCGTTGCGGTTCATGAAGCCGGCGGCCAGTGATTGGTATTTATAGGCTTTTGTACGCTCGATGCTGGTTCCTTTTCCTGCACGGGTAAGGAAGTAGCTGCTCATTTTCGGTTCTTCGCCGAACATCAATGCGTCCAGCGCAATGCCGTAACGGCGGGCTATCTTTTGCAGCATGCTTACGGAGATGTCAAACTCTCCCGTTTCTGCAAGACGGTATTCTTCTGCCGAGATGTCGCAATCGCGGGCGATGTCTTCGGTAGTCAGCTCCAATACGTCGCGCAATCCGCGCAGGCGTTCGGCGATTTGTTTAATCTGTTCGTCCATGTGGTTCGTATTAAGTGGATTAGTTCTGTTATTTACTTGCTTTTATGGCATTGATAATGGCGGAGGAGAATCCCCGGTGCTCCAGCTCATTGATGCCCTTGATTGTAATTCCGCCGGGAGTGCATACTTTGTCAATCTCCACACTGGGATGCGTATCGTTGTTCAGTATCAGTTCGGCGGCGCCTTTTACCGATTGGGCTATCATGCGCATTCCGTCCTTGGGGTAAATGCCCATCTCTATTCCGGCTTGCATGGCGGCCTGGATATATTTCAGTACGTAAGCAATGCCGCAGGAAGTCATGGCGGTGGCAGCCGCTATTTTTTCCTCGGGAATCAGCATGGCAAGTCCCATCTGGTTGAAGATGTCGAGCAGCAGTTGTTCCTGTTCTTTGCTTGCATTCCGGCTGGAGATAAGCGTCATGCTCTCCATCTCGCTGATAGCGGTGTTGGGGATGAGGCGGAACATAGTCATTTCCTTATCTGCCACATAGTGCGCCAACTCCTCGAAAGGTATGCCGGCCGCCACGGAGATAAGTATCTGTTTGCTTTTCAGTTTGAGTTCGCTCACTACGGACTTCATCAGCCACGGTTTAACGGCGAGTATGATAAGCTCGGCTCCGGTCACGGCTTCCTGGTTGTCGCGTGTGGTTTGCAACGCCGGGAATTCTGCCTTCAGTACATCCAATTTACTTTGCGTAGGATTAGAAACAATGATGTCATTGGCCGGGATGATGGTTCCTTTGGCCAAACCGCGGGCGATAGACCCGCCCATATTTCCTGCACCGATAATTGCTGTTTTCATATCATCTTGTAATTTAAAATGTTGTCTTCCGGCAAAGGTATGGATTTTCTATAAAAAACGACCGAAACAGGAAGGTATTCTTCTTTCGGTCGTCTCTTTTGTCGGCTGATTATTCTTCAAATATCAAAGTACTTTCTTAAAACGTTCCAGGAAGAGGTTCGCTTCGTCCATGCCGAGGCATAGAGGCGGCAACAGGCGGAGTACGTTCGTACCGCTGACACCCGTAAACACATGTTGTTCTTTCAGTAATTTCAGACGCAGTTCTTTGATAGGTTCTTCAAATTCAAGACCGATCATTAATCCGCGTCCGCGCACTTCTTTGATTTGCGGGAATTTCTTCAGTTCTTCCAGCAGGTATGCGCCTGTTTTGGCAGCGTTGGCTACGAGCTCTTCCTGCTCGATGACATCCAATACGGCAAGCGCTGCGCTACAAGCCAGATGGTTGCCGCCGAAAGTCGTTCCAAGCTGTCCGTAAACAGGAGTGAACATCGGACTGATAAGTATGCCTGCCATCGGGAAGCCGTTGCCTATACCTTTGGCTACGGTGATGATGTCGGCTTTAATGCCGTTGTACTGGTGGGCAAAGAACTTGCCGCTACGTCCGTAACCGCTCTGGATTTCATCCAGAACCAGTATGGTATTGTATTTGGTACAGGTTTCACGCAGGGCTTGCATAAACTCATCGGTCGGTAGCTGTATGCCGCCCACTCCCTGAATGCCTTCGATGATTACGGCGCATACATCGCCTTTTGACAGTTCGGCTTTCATTGCCTCTATGTCGTTCAGCGGGAGATAGGTTACGTGTCCGCAGTTATTGATAGGGGCGATGATTTTAGGATTGTCGGTCATCTCTACTGCCAATGAAGTCCGTCCGTGGAAAGCCTTTGAGAAAGATACCACGCGTGTCCGTCCGTTATAGAACGAAGCGAGTTTCAACGCGTTCTCGTTGGCTTCGGCTCCGCTGTTGATAAGGAACAGGGAGTAATCGTCGTATCCGCAGACCTTGCCCAACCGTTCTGCCAGTTGTTGCTGCAGTTTGTTGATAACGGAATTGGAATAGAATCCGAGTGTGGCAACTTGTTTGCTGATCATCTCTACGTAATGCGGATGTGCATGCCCGATAGAGATTACCGCATGACCGCCGTAGAGGTCGAGGTATTCCGTACCTTTGTCGTCCCATACATGGCAGCCTTTTCCTTTGACAATATTAATGTCGAAAAGGGGATATACATCGAATAGTTTCATTTCAATGAAGAATTAAGAATGAGGAATGAAGAATTGAGGGAGAGCACAATCCTTCTATCCTGCATTCATGTTATTTTTAACTGTTTTGATTGAGGAGATGAGCAAAGCTATCAGTTCTCCGCAATCGCTATCTATACTGTCAAACGAATTATTGGCGATGTAATCTGAATCTTTTAGCAGATTCAGCCAATAATCCGTTTCGTTGGCTTCTTTCAGTGCAACACTTAACTTGTTAATGAAGTCGGGGCGGCTTTGGGCAAACTCGGACTCTCGAACTAACGCTCCTATTGCCGTGCCTGAACGAAGAATTTGTTTACTCAAAATAAATTCCTGTTTATTCTCTCGCAAGAATTTTGTCATGCGTATTATCCTCAATGCGAATACATAACTTTTGGCATGTAGCAGTGAGTCTGTTCTGTTACGTGAATTCTTCATTCTTCATTTTTCGTTCTTCATTAAAAGGCCGATGGCTTCAGCCTGAGGCCGACCGTTTCTTCCAAATTGAACATCAGATTCATGTTGTGTACGGCTTGGCCGCTGGCTCCTTTCAGCAAGTTGTCTATACAGGAAATGATAAGAAGCTTGTCACCATGCTTTTCCAAATGTATAAGGCATTTGTTGGTGTTGACAACCTGCTTCAAATCTATGTTCTTGTCGACGATATGCGTAAAGGAGTCTTTGGCGTAATACTCTTCGTACATACGGACAATCTCTTCCAGCGCCACTTTGGTCTTTATCACGATAGTGGTAAAAATGCCGCGGGGAAAATCGCCGCGGTAGGGGATGAAATCGATGTCCGAATCAAAGCTGTTCTGGAGCTGTTTGAGCGATTGCCTGATTTCGGGCACGTGCTGGTGCTCGAAAGCTTTGTACACACTCATGTTGTTGTTGCGCCAGCTGAAGTGGCTTGTCGCTCCCGGCTTGACGCCCGCACCGGTACTGCCGGTGATGGCATTCACCATAATGTCATCGTTCAGCATCAGGTGCTTGGCAAGCGGAAGCAATCCCAGCTGGATGCAGGTTGCGAAGCATCCGGGATTGGCAACATGCTTTGCCGTACAGGTAGCCCGGCGGTTCAACTCGGGCAGTCCGTAAATAAAGTCATGGTCATCGCTCTTGATGCGATAGTCCATGGAGAGGTCGATTATTTTCAAGTCTTCCGGCAGGTTATGGCTTTCCATGAATTTCTTGGTGTCGCCATGTGCCGTGCAGAAGAAAAGCACATCAATCTCGTCCAACGGAAGTTCGTCGGTGAATACTAAATCTGTTTCTCCGTACAGTCCTTCGTGTACGTCGGTAATTTTGTTGCCGGCATTACTCGAGCTGTTGATGAATACGATTTCCGCTTCGGGATGATTCAGCAACAGGCGTATCAGTTCGCCTGCCGTGTATCCGGCTCCGCCGATGATTCCTACTTTAATCATATTGCAGTGTCTTTAGGTATGATGATACAGGCCAAGATGTAGAGCACGATTCCGGGAAACCCGGCAGTGAATATCGAGAGAAAGGCATATCCCAAGCGTACCAGTGTAGGGTCCAGACCGAAGTATTTGGCGAGGCCGCTACATACACCGCCAAGCATTTTGTCGTTGACGGAACGTGTCAGTTTCTTTTCCATATCAGATGTTTTCTTTTTCTTCTTTGTGGTTTGAGTAATAGGTGCGCAGTGCGGTGGAGGTCACTTTGATGAAGCCTTTGGCGTCTTCCGCAGTCCAGCCTTTCTGCATTTCACCGTATTCGCCGAATTTGTTCTTTACAAGGTCGTCTTCACTCTCCACGCCTACGGTGAAGAAGCTGAGCGGACGGAGTTCGAGAATGGCGGTACCGTTTACATTGCGCTGAGAAGACTCCAGCATGGCTTCAATATCGCGCATTACCGGTTCCAGGTATTGGCTTTCGTGCAGGAACATGCCGTACCAGTTGGCTACCTGGTCTTTCCAGTATTGCTGCCATTTGCTCAATGTGTATTTCTCAAGGAACTTGTGCGCGCCGATAATCAGCATGGGAGCGGCGGCTTCAAAACCTACACGGCCTTTGATACCGATAATCGTATCGCCCACGTGCATGTCACGGCCGATGCCGTAAGCCGCGCCGATTTCCTCTACCTTCTGGATGGCTTTGATGGGGTCGTCAAACTTTTCATCATTGACCGCTTTAAGTTCACCCTTTTCAAAGGTCAGGCGCAACTGCTCGCTGCCTTCTTTTGTACAATGTTTCAGGTAAGCGCTTTCGGGAAGTCCCTGTGCGGAATCCAGAATCTCACCGCCGCAAATGGAAGTACCCCACAAACCTACGTTATAGGAATATTTCAGTTTGGCGAAGTCGGCTGCAAAGCCGTGTTTGTTCAGATAGTCTATCTCTTCCTGGCGGCTCAATGCCATGTCG
Organism: Bacteroides clarus YIT 12056; assembly: GCF_900129655.1. Lineage (GTDB taxonomy): Bacteria > Bacteroidota > Bacteroidia > Bacteroidales > Bacteroidaceae > Bacteroides > Bacteroides clarus. Next base: position 41,476 of record NZ_FQWK01000007.1, on the reverse strand, counting down.
CGTGTCAAGGTGATGATTTCCACGCCCGGAGCCATTACAAGGAAAGTCATGTCGAAGCGTATCTGGTCGTTGCCCGCGCCGGTAGACCCATGCGCAATGGCATCTGCGCCTATTTCGTTGGCATAGCGTGCAATGGCCAATGCCTGGAAGATACGTTCGGAACTTACGGATATGGGATAAGTGCCGTTACGCAACACATTGCCGAATACCATGTATTTCAAGCTCTTTTCGTAATATTCCTGCGTTACGTCCAAAGTGATATATTTTACGGCACCCAACTTGTAGGCGTTTTCTTCGTTGGTTTTCAACTGCTCGGGGCTGAAACCACCGGTGTTGGCGCAAGCCGCATATACTTCGTATCCTTTCTCTTTAGCCAGATACATAACTGTGAATGAAGTATCCAGACCACCGCTGAATGCGACCACTACTTTTTTCTTCTTTGCTTCCATAAGTTTTAAATTAAGAGTGAAGAATTAAGAATGAAGAATTACTATGCAGCATAAAGCGCAGCCAAATTCTTCATTCTTCATTCATAATTCCTCATTTATTTATATTTTATCTTCTTCGTGTAAATTCGGGTCGTAAAGCATTGCCGTGCAGATGCAGAACTTCCGGTTTTTGGCTACTAATATGTCATGGTTGATGCAGCCCTCGCAACCTTTCCAGAAAGACTCGTCGTCTGTCAGCTCATTGAAAGTAACCGGTACGTAGCCCAGTTCGGTATTCATCTTCATGACAGCAGCCCCGCTGGTCAGACTGAAAATCTTGGCCTTGGGCCATCGCAGGCGTGCCAGGCGGAAAGAAGCCGTCTTAATGCGTTTTGCAAGTCCCAGGCCGCGGTAGTCGGGATGTACGATAAGTCCCGATGTAGCTACATATTGCTTGTTTCCCCAACTCTCGATGTAAGTGAAACCGGCGAATTCCTCTCCACACAAAGCTATGATAGCTTTTCCTTCTTTCATTTTAGTCGCTACGTATTCATGCGTGCGTTCTGCGATGCCCGTTCCGCGTACCTTGGCAGCTTCTCGGATGGTATCCAAAATCTTATCCACGTAAACTTCATGTGAGGCATCAGCTACCATCACATCAATTTGTTTCGAATCCATTTCTTTTATTTCGTTATATTATAGTTATACTGACTTACTTCATGTTAGGAATGATTTGTGACAGAAAAACACGCACCTCTTCATGGGATGCAGCCTCGTGCAGAACCATCATTATCGTATCGTCCCCGGCGATAGTGCCCAGTACGGCGGGACATTCGCGGTTGTCGATGTCGTAGGCCATGCTGCTGGCATAGCCCGGACGGGTACGGATGACGGCAATATTCTTGGAGAAATGAAGTGAAACGAACCCGCTGGTCATCAGCATTTCGCTGGCGCTTTGGTCGTTGCTGCGTTTGTACATGATGTTGTTAGGCAGTACATATACATATTTCCCGTTCATATTGGCCGCTTTGGCTACTTTCAGTTGCTTTAAGTCGCGCGACAAGGTGGCTTGCGTCAGTTCAAAGCCCTCTTTCCCCAAAGCCTGCAACAATTCTTCCTGAGAACTGATGTCTTTGCTTGAGATTATCATCTTGATGGCATCTAACCGATTAGCTTTCTTTTTCATCTTTCTGTATAATTATTCTTAGAACGGCGCAAAAGTAGGGAATATTTTGGAAAGAATATACAGAAATGAGAATTTTTTTATTCTTTATATGCAATATATTGTAAAAACAACGGTATATGTATGCATGCTTGGGACTGTTTCTTGGCGGGGATGGCGGACTTGTCCGTAGGGTTACCCGTGATGAGCCTATGACCGAGGTATGATTAAAAGGCTTACAATATATAATTAAAAGCCTTTTAATAGTATATTAGAAGGCTTTTAATCGTATCTTTGCGGTAACCTCAGGCAGGCAGCCTGAGGAAGTTATTCACCTTTTAAAATAAAGTCGGTATGTTTTATAAAAAGAGTCGTGCCAAAGTAGGCGGGAAATACAAATGGTTTCCCCGTGCATGTGTCAACAAACACACAGTCAATACGCAGGATTTGGGAGAAGCCATCAGCCGGAAGTGTACGGTTACGCCCGCGGATGTGCATGCGGTAATCCGTTCGTTGCCGGAAGTCATGTCATTCTTTATGGAGAACGGCAACAGTGTCCATCTGGACGGGCTTGGCTCTTTCTACTACAAATTGAGCTGCGCGGGAAACGGAGTGGATACGCCCGAAGAGGTCAGTACGGAGCAAGTGAAAGCTGTCCGCGTGCAGTTTATCCCCGAACGCCGTAAGGAAAACGGTAAATATTGCCGTGTCTTGGGCGAAAGGGTAGAGCTGGTGAAATTCGGCGATTGATTCTCTTTGTACGTAAGTGTGTCAAGGTAAGACTTTTGTGCCGTTCGTTGCTTTGAACGGCGGATAGTATAAGGTTTGTAAAAATAAGACAGCTTCCGGCCTTTATAAAGGCGATAAACGACAAAAACAATAAGAGAACCGCCAAAAGGCTCAGAACTCGTTTGCCATGAAGCTCTTATTTTTGCAATGCAGAATAAAGTTCGTTTCTTAATTCTATTAAAACTATCAAAGGCACATGAAAAAACTACTTGGATTTATTTCCTTTCTTTTGGTATTGGCAGGTTCCGTTTCTGCCAAAGTGGTACTTCCGGTCATTTTTTTTCGATAATATGGCTTTGTAGCAAAATGCGCAGTCAATCTATCTGGGACGGCACGTATGTGGAATCGTGGACGAAAAGGGTGTCATGAAGAATATTTGTAGACGTGTAAAATATAGATGGTTTCTTTTATTAAAATGAAATGCTTGTTATGAAAAAAAGTTTCTTATGCTACTTATTGCCGGGGTGTATTGCGCTTTCTATCAATCTGTCATTGTGTGCTCAAAATAGAGTTGCCGCTCCGATGAAGGATGTAAATAATGTAATTGATAATACGTTGGACAGTTTGAATAAGGCGCGGACTGTGAGGCCTATCGCCGGTTCCAGTCGCAGAGGGGATAATCCTGTACTTTTTTTAGTGGGGAATTCCACCATGCGTACCGGTACTTTGGGCAATGGAAATAACGGACAATGGGGATGGGGATATTACGTGGGCGAGTATTTTGATGTTAATAAAATAACAGTGGAAAATCACGCGTTAGGCGGAACAAGCAGCCGGACTTTTTATAACCGCCTTTGGCCGGAAGTTCTTAAAGGGATACGTCCGGATGATTGGGTTTTTATAGAACTGGGACATAATGATAACGGACCGTATGATAGTGGTCGTGCGCGTGCTTCTATTTCGGGAATCGGAAAAGACAGTTTGAATGTGATAATCAAAGAAACGGGCGCAAAGGAAACGGTATATACCTATGGTGAATATATGAGACGTTTTGTACGGGATGTAAAAGCAAAAGGGGCGCATCCAGTCCTTTTATCTCTGACTCCCCGTAATGCGTGGGACGACAAGGATAGTACGATTATTACACGTGTAAATAAAACTTTTGGTTTGTGGGCTAAACGGATAGCTAAAGAACAACGGATACCTTTCATTGATTTAAATGAGATTACCGCCCGTAAATTTGAAAGGTATGGTAAAGAGAAAGTGAAATATATGTTCTACCTTGATCGTATTCATACCAGTGCTTTTGGCGCCCGTGTTAATGCGGAGTCGGCAATTGAAGGTATCCGTAAATGTAAAGGGTTGCAACTTGCCGATTATTTGAAGCCGATGGATCAGGATACTGTTATGGGTAAGAACCGTAGGAAGGGGTGTCCGGTACTGTTTACCGTGGGTGACAGCACGGTGAAGAATAACGATAACGATGAGAATGGTATGTGGGGCTGGGGCAGTGTTATTGCGGATGAATTTGATTTGAATAGGATAACGGTTGAAAATTGCGCTAAAGCCGGACGTAGTGCCCGTACTTATTTGGATGAAGGGCGTTGGGATAAAGTATACGGTGCACTGCAGCCCGGTGATTTTGTACTTATTCAGTTTGGTCATAATGATGCCGGGGCTGTTAATACTGGCAAAGCGCGTGCAGAATTGCCCGGAGCTGGAAATGAGAGCAAGGTGTTCTTGATGGAGTCTACCGGAAAATATCAGGTCGTTTATACTTTCGGCTGGTACTTACGTAAATTTATTATGGATGTGAAAGAAAAGGGTGCTATTCCTATTGTGCTCAGCCACACTCCACGCAATGTGTGGGATAATGGACAAATTCAGCGTAATACCGACTCTTTCGGTAAATGGACTCGTGAAGCGGCAGAGCGAACCGGAGCGTATTTTATTGATTTGAATAAACTCACAGCGGACAAATTGCAAAAAAAAGGTTGGGAACAAGGATTACGTGCGGTAAGTGAGTACTTTAATAAAGATCATACGCATACTTCGCTAAAGGGGGCGCACCTCAATGCCGAAAGCATCGCAGAAGGATTAAAAGCTACGGACTGTCCTCTAAAGAATTATTTGAAATAATTCCGTATATATTCTCCTTTGATGGATTTGGGAAAAACAAACGACCTTCTTACTTTTGTAAAGGCGATAAACGACAAAAACAATAAGAGAACCGCCAAAAGACTCAGAACTCGTTTGCCGTGAAGCTCTTATTTTTGCAATGCAGAATAAAGTTCGTTTCTTAATTCTATTAAAACTATCAAAGGCACATGAAAAAACTACTTGGATTTATTTCCTTTCTTTTAGTATTGGCAGGTTCCGTTTCTGCCAAAGTGGTACTTCCGGCCATCTTTTCCGATAATATGGTTTTGCAGCAAAATGCGCAAGTCAATCTGTGGGGAAAGGCGACGCCCGGTGAACGCGTTTCGGTAAAAACATCATGGACGGATAAAGCCGTAACGACCAAAGCTGCGGCTGACGGTAAATGGACCGTGAAGTTGAAAACGCCTGCGGCCGCAAAGGGGCAGTCCGTTACGGTGAGCGGTGAAAATTCGATTACTATTAATAATGTGTTGATAGGTGAAGTATGGCTTTGTACCGGACAATCCAATATGGAATATCCGGTTTCCAAGCATCCCGATAAAAAATGGATGACCGGTATGATAACGGAAGCCGAGGAAATGAAAGATGCGGATTATCCGGAGCTGCGTTTGTTCCGGGTGGAACATCAGTTGGCTCCCGAGGGTGAAATGGATGATTGCCAAGGCCGGTGGCTGGTGTGCACGCCGAAAAACCTGTATGATTTCTCGGCGGTGGGATTCGTTTTCGGACGCAGATTGCATAAAGAACTGAATGTACCGGTAGGTATGATACAGTCTACCTGGGGCGGCACGCATGCGGAGTCGTGGACGAAAATGGGTGTCATGAAGAATAATCCGCTTTATACGGACGTACTCGAAGATTTCGCCCTGAAGAACGTGAAGCAGGAAAAAGGATATTGCAAGGTTCCTTCCACGCTTTGGAACGGAATGATTCATCCTATTCTGGGATATACGGTGAAGGGAAATATTTGGTATCAGGGAGAATCCAATGCCATTCGCCATGAAAAATATCAGCAGGTATTTACCAATATGATCAACAGTTGGCGGAAAGAATGGAAACAACCCGATATGCCTTTCTATTTCATGCAGATTGCTCCGCATAAAGGGCAACCGGCCGGTATTCGTGAAGCGCAGCTCAAAACATGGCAGAGCGGGCTGAAGAACGTGGGTATGGCGGTCGTTACGGATGCGGCGGATTCTACGGATATTCATCCGCGTAATAAGCGGGTGGCCGGTGAGCGCATGGCTTTATGGGCGCTTGCCAAACAATATGGTAAGGATGTGGCTTATTCCGGTCCGCTCTTTAAAACGATGAAGGTTAGCGGCAATAAGGCCGTATTGAGTTTTGAATATGCCGAAGACGGATTGATGACACCGGAAGATGCTCCGGTCAAGGGTTTTCTGGTTGCAGGGGCCGACCGTCGTTTTTATCCGGCGGTGGCTGTGATAAAAGGCAGCCGGTTGGAGGTTTCCGCTCCGCAGGTGGCGGAACCGGTTGCCGTACGCTACGGTTTTTGTAACTTCTTCCGTGTGAATCTCTATAATAAGTCCGGTTTACCCGCAGTGCCTTTCCGTACGGATACATGGGAACAAGGCTCGTATGCACGTTGGTTTGCCGACTCTGAGATGATGCGTTTCCCGCAGGCTTATCAGTTGGACCACGGTAAGCGTTTGTTTTTCGGCTATGCCCAGGGAGTAGGCTGTTGCGCCATGTTGCAGATGTGGAAGACTACGGGCGAACGTCGTTACTATGACTACGTGAAGCAGTGGGCCGACTCTCTGATTAATGAAAAAGGAGAAATTCATCTGTATGATAAGTCTACTTACAACTTGGATTTCATCAACTCGGGAAAGGTGCTGTTCGACCTCTATCGTGAAACCGGCGATCAGAGATATAAGGCGGCAATGGATATTCTTATCAGACAATTGAAAAACCAGCCTCGTACTTTGGAGGGCGGCTTCTGGCATAAACTGATTTATCAGCATCAGATGTGGTTGGACGGGCTGTATATGGCTTCTCCGTTTATGGCGCAGTATGGCGCGGAATTCAACCGGCCGGAATGGATCGATGAGGCGGTGAAGCAATTCCGTCTCTGCCATAAACATACCTATGATGCCAAGACAGGATTGTACCATCATGCGTGGGACGAGAGCAAGAGCCAGCGTTGGGCCGATCCGGCGACCGGACATTCCCCCAACTTCTGGGGACGCAGTATAGGCTGGTGGTTTATGGCGCTGGTGGACGCCTTGGACTTTATACCGGAAAATCATCCGGGACGCGCTGATATGCTCGGCTATATTCGCGGATTGGCGGAAACATTGCCGAAATATCAGGATAAGGCCGGACTTTGGTACCAGGTTATCGACCAGCCCAAGCGCAAGGGGAATTTCCCCGAGGCATCCGTAACCACCCAATGTATGTATGCTTATGCAAAAGCGGTGAATAAAGGATATATCGATGCAAAATATCGCGCTGTGGCGGAAAAGGCTCTGCAAGGTCTGAAAGACAAGCTATTGGTGGAGAAACAGGACGGTACTTTGACTTTGACCCGTTGCTGCCAGGTTGGCGGCTTGGGCGGTCATCCGTATCGTGACGGAAGCTTTGAATATTATATAGGTGAGAAGATGAGGGATAACGATGCCAAGGCAACAGGTCCGTTCATTATGGGATGTTTGGAACTGGAAAAATAAGACAGGTATGAATCGGTTGTTTTGTATTGCCATGTTTGCATTTTGCGCAGGGGCTTTGTCCGCACAAGATGTTTCGTGGCCGGAGATTAGTTTGGATGCCAAGCCGGCTGCCCGCTGGTGGTGGATGGGAAGCGCAGTGGATAAGGAAAACCTGACCTGTAATTTGGAAGCGTATGCTGCGGCGGGAATGGGTACGATGGAGATTACTCCGATTTATGGCGTGCAGGGAAACGACGCGAAGGATATTCCGTTTCTCTCTTCCCGATGGATGCAGATGCTGCAATATACGGAAAGTGAAGCGTCCCGTTTGGGAATGCAGATTGATATGAATACCGGTACCGGCTGGCCGTTCGGCGGTCCTGAAGTGGGAATAGAAGACGCAGCCTGCAAACTGTTTGTCACGGAATACCGGTTGGAGGGCGGGAATACGCTCGACAAAAAGATAGAAGTCGCCGATAGAAAACAGCGGCCTTATGCCGAATTGGAACGTCTGATGGCTTTTTCCGATAAGGGAAAGTGTCTGGATTTGACGAATAAGGTGGAAGACGGAATGCTATGCTGGAAAGCTCCGAAAGGCAATTGGCGTTTGATTGCCGCCTTTTGCGGCAAGACTTTGCAGAAAGTGAAACGTGCGGCTCCCGGCGGTGAGGGGTATGTGATGAATCATTTCTCGGCCCGTGCCGTGAAAAACTATCTCGGACGTTTTGAACGCGCTTTCGATGGACGGTTCAAGGATACGTCCGGCAGCGCTACCGCTTATCCTCATAATTTCTTTAACGACTCCTATGAGGTTTACGGGGCGGACTGGTCGGAAGGACTTTTTGATGAGTTTCTGGCACGTCGCGGTTATAAACTGGAAGAACATCTGCCGGAGTTTCTGGCGACAGGGGAGCGTTCGGACAAAACCCGACGCATCATCTCCGATTATCGTGAAACTCTCAGTGAATTATTGCAGGAGAACTTTACCCGTCAGTGGACGGAGTGGGCGCATCTGCACGGGTCTAAGACCAGAAACCAGGCTCATGGCTCGCCGGGAAATCTGATAGACCTTTATGCTACGGTGGATATTCCTGAGTGCGAAGGCTTCGGCCTATCCGATTTCGGTATACGGGGATTGCGTAAGGATTCGCTGACGCGTCCCAATGACTCCGACCTCTCCATGCTGAAATACGCTTCTTCGGGCGCTCATATCGCCGGCAAACCTTATACTTCTTCGGAGACTTTTACTTGGCTGACGGAGCATTTCCGTACGTCTTTGTCGCAATGTAAGCCGGATATCGACCTCATGTTCGTTTCCGGCGTCAATCATACGTTTTTCCATGGCACGACCTATTCTCCCGCCGAGGCTGCCTGGCCCGGTTGGAAGTTTTATGCTACGGTGGATATGAGCCCGACGAACAGTATATGGCGGGATGCGCCCGCATTCTTCCAGTATATATCCCGTTGTCAGAGCTTCTTGCAAATGGGACAGCCGGATAATGACTTTCTTGTGTATCTGCCGTTGTATGATATGTGGCAGGAGCAGGACGGACGACTGCTGATGTTCGATATTCATAAAATGGCACAGCGTGCTCCGGGCTTTATAGAGGCGGTGCACCGTATCAATGATGCCGGTTACGATATGGATTATATTTCCGATAATTTCATCCGTACGGCTGCTTGTCGCGATAAGAGAATCGTAACGTCCGGCGGAACAACGTATAAGGCATTGGTGGTTCCCGGGGCGCGTTTGATGCCTGCGGATGTACTTGCCAAGCTTCTTGATTTGGCGAAAGAGGGGGCGACTGTTGTATTTTTGGATCAATATCCGGAAGATGTTCCGGGATATGCCGGATTGGAACGGCGCCGCACGGAATTTAAACGTACTTTGGAGCAGATAAAGAAGTTAGGGAATGAACGTGGTAAAGGCCAAACGGTGTTCTTCGGTACGGATTATGCCCGTACGCTGGCACAGACCGCTGCCATACCGGAGGCGATGAAGACATCTTTTGATTTGAGTTGTATTCGTCGCAAAAACACGGAGGGCTACCATTATTTCATATCCGCACTGACCGGGAAAGATACGGAAAGTTGGATACCGTTGGCTGTACCTGCACGTTCGGTTATGCTTTATAATCCGATGAACGGATCTTCCGGTAAGGCTCTTCTGCGCCAGAAGGATGGCAAGACGGAAGTTTATTTACAATTGGCTTCCGGGGAATCAGCCATATTGAAGACTTTCACGGAAGCTGATGTACAGGTTCCGGAATGGAAGTATCAGACTGTTGCGCAGGGAACTGTCGAACTGTCCGGTTTATGGAGCCTGCGGTTTGTGGAAAGCGCTCCTGCGGTACATAGTGTACCGGATTCCGTTTCTTTGGGCTCATGGACGGATTTATCCTTTGAAGGTGCCGGAACAACTATGGGAACAGGTTGCTATACAACCGCTTTTGTGATTGAAAATCCCGCCTCTGCTCAGGATTGGCAGCTCTCACTCGGTGACGTTCGTGAAAGTGCCCGTGTACGTATCAATGGCAGGGAGGTTGCCACTTTGTGGGCTGTACCCTATTGTTGCCCCATCGGGCAATACTTGCGTCCGGGAAAGAATATTCTGGAAATAGAAGTGACCAATCTTCCTGCCAACCGCATAGCCGATATGGATCGCCGTGGAGTGAAGTGGCGTATCTTCAAAGATATAAATATTGCGGCGCTTGGTTATAAAAAAGGGACTTATGCCGGTTGGGAACCTGTACCGAGCGGTTTGTTAGGCCCTGTACGTATTATACCGCTGAAGATAACTAAAAACGAAATGCAATGAAGAAAATCAGTTGGGCCGGGGTAGCGTTTGTTTGCGCTTTCTGCTCCTTACACGCTCAAGACCCGCGTGAACGAAACTATTTCTATGAGATTCTTGACCCTAAGCACGAACCTAAACCGTTGGTAGAGGGATTCGCTCAAGAACGGATTACTGAGAAATTAAACCGCGGACTGGCGGTCGCTCCTTCCCGGGACGGCAAATCCGTGTATCTCAGCTGGCGTTTGCTGGCATCGGATGCTCCTGCCACGGCTTTCCATGTATATCGTGAAGTAGACGGAAAGACTCGTCGCTTGACGAAAAAAGCCGTTTCCCGTACTTGCGACTTTGTGGATGCCACCCCTCATGAACAAGCCGTTTATTGGGTGGAGGCTGTTGTAAAAGGACAGAAACCGGTTGTATCGGAAAAACGGAAGGTTGTATCGGCCGATTTGAAACCTTATACATCTATCCGCCTGAAAGATAACGCAAAAGCCGGAAAGATAGCGCTGGCCGACCTGAACGGTGACGGGGCTTATGATTATATCATCCGTACTCCCGAAACAAATGTCGACCCGGGCATGCCGGGTGACACTACCGGAAAAACTTATAAAATATCCGCTTATTTGAGTGACGGCACTTATCTGTGGACATACGATATGGGGCCGGGTATTGAACCGGGTATCTGGTACTCGCCTTTCATCGTTTACGATTTCAATGGAGACGGTAAGGCCGAAGTGGCGATTAAAACGGCGGGTGCCGACTATGTGAAGAACGGGAAAGGGCGCGTTTGCGGCGGGAGTGAATATCTTTCCGTATTGGACGGCATGACCGGACAGGAGATAGACCGCGTGGATTGGCCTGAACGCAATGACCGTTACGGAAATCTGATTCGACAGAATCGTAATCAGATGGGAGTTGCCTATTTAGACGGAAAGACACCGTTCATACTGGCGGCACGCGGTACTTATAAGTTGATGGTTGTGGATGCCTGGATGTTGAAAAACGGTAAATTGGAACGTGTGTGGCGTTGGGATGGTGATGAGGAAAATCCTATTGTCCGTAGTATGGGCGCGCATAGCATGGTTACTGCCGATGTAGACGGTGACGGCCGCGATGAGGTTATGTTAGGCTCTTGTATGCTCGATGATAACGGAACGCTTTTGTGGTCCTCGGGATTGGGACACAGCGACAAAGCGTATCTTTGCAAGTTGCGTCCCGATATGGAGGGCATGCAGGTGTTTATGGTAAGTGAACCGAAAAAGGAAGACGGCCGTGGCGTTTCGGTAGTGGATGCTGCTACGGGTAAATTGATATGGGGTATCGGACATACGACCTATCATGTAGGCGACGGCATGGTAGCGGATTTTGACCCTGCTCATCCCGGATTGGAGTGTTTTGCCAGCGAAGACCGTAAAGGAGGAAGCACCGACAGATATTTGCTTACTGCCGACGGAAAGAAACTGCAAGTATCTCAAGATGAGATACCCGGTTGCCGTAACTGGATATGGTGGGATGCCGATTTGTTGCGTGAGACATTCAAAGGAGACGATAACCGTTGGGGCGCAGGTTCCTCTTCCGGTGGACGTGACCAGAGTATCTGGAAATGGAAAGGTGAGATATTAACGGAAAATATCAAAGGGGATATATTGCTGATGGCTGATATGGAAGGTGATTGGCGCGAGGAATTGATAACGGCTTTACCCGGCGAACTGCGTATCTATCGCACCAATATTCCTGCGACAGACCGTAGGGTAACGTTGATGCAGGACGCTTTGTACCGTAGCTATGTAGCTCATCGTAGTATGGGGTATCCTCAGGCGCCTGTACCGTCTTTTTATTTAGGAGATAATTAATGTATGTATCGGAAAATATGTTCCGGTACGTTTGCTAACTTTAAAACGCTATTAAGAATGACAAAACCATTGTATGTAATCGCTGCTATTTGTTTATGGCTATTCAGTGCTTGCCAGTCTGCGGACTATAAGTATGAAGCTGTTTATCGTAACCTGCCTTTTGACATGCCTCGTGTGGAAGCGCCGAGATTTCCCGACCGTACGGTTAATCTGGCAGAGTTCAATGCTGTCGGTAATGGAGAAACTCTATGTACATCGGCTTTTGCCGATGCAATCAATACCCTTTCCGAACAAGGGGGAGGGCATCTCGTTGTTCCTGCCGGTGTTTGGCTGACAGGACCTATTGTGTTGAAAAGTAATATCGATTTGCATTTGGAAAAAGGAGCCGTTATCCTTTTCTCTCCCGATGTAGATCTCTATCCTTTGGTGGAAACTGTATTTGAGGGTTTGGATACCCGTCGTTGCCAGTCGCCTATTTCCGGTCGTAATTTGGAGAATGTGGCGATAACAGGCGAGGGAGCTATCGACGGAAACGGTCATTACTGGCGCCCGCTGAAGCGTGAGAAAGTCACGGAGAGTGTTTGGAAGCAGACGACAGCCCGTGGTGGCGTATATAAACGTCCTACTTACTGGTTCCCTTATCCTGAAACTTTGAAAGGAGATACTATCAGTAATATGAATGTCCCTCAGAATCTGCAAACGGAAGAAGAGTGGCAAAGTGTCCGTCATTTCCTTCGTCCGGTAATGGTGAGCTTGATAGAATGTAAGAATGTATGGTTGCAAGGAGTGATATTCCAGAACTCTCCGGCATGGAACTTACATCCGCTGATGTGTGAGAATGTACTGGTTGAAGACGTGCAGGTGCGTAATCCGAGCTATGCGCAGAATGGTGACGGACTGGATTTGGAATCTTGTAAAAACGCGCTGATTGTGAATTCTACTTTTGATGTGGGAGATGACGGAATCTGCCTGAAAAGCGGTAAGGATGAAGATGGCCGCCGTCGTGCACGTCCTTGTGAAAATGTAGTGGTAGATGGCTGTACGGTATTTAAAGGACATGGAGGTTTTGTTGTCGGCAGTGAGATGAGCGGCGGGGTACGCAACGTGTCTGTCAGCAATTGTCAGTTCTTGGGAACGGATGTGGGATTGCGCTTTAAAAGTAAGCGCGGCCGTGGCGGTATTGTTGAAAATATCTGGATTACCAATGTTTCCATGATGGATATTCCTACCGAACCGATTACTTTCAATCTTTATTATGGTGGAAAATCTGCCGTTGAAGTGTTGGAAAGCGGTGAAAAGGTTCCGGCTAAAGTCGAACCGCTTCCTGTGGACGAAACAACTCCTTGTTTCCGGAATATTCATGTGAAGAATCTGATATGTGCAGGAGCCCGTCGCGCATTATTCTTCAACGGTATTCCTGAAATGCCGATTGAGAATGTCGTGTTGGAAGATATTGATATTACTTCACGATTGGGCGCCGAATTTATTTATAGCAAGGCTGTTACGATGAAGAATGTAACTATCCGCAATACGGAAGGCGAGCAAGTTGTTACCCGTTTTTGTGAGGATATGAAATAAGAAGCCGGATGTGGTAATAGCGGACGAAATGGATTGTCAAATCTGACACCCTTTCAGTCAAAATAAGTACAAAGAATAGGGGATGATTCCCCTATTTTTGTATCATGAAATAGCGACTAAAACTAATTACCATGAAACAATGTTTTTTTGCGGTCGATTTGGGTGCTACCAGTGGCCGTACTATCTTGGGAACCTTCACACCGGAAGGATTGGAAATGGAAGATGTGAATCGCTTCCCGAATCGTTTGATTGAAACCGGCGGACATTTTTACTGGGATATATATGAACTTTACCGGCATATTATCGAAGGATTGAAAATAGTCGCTCAAAAAGGAGATGTTGAAATTACTTCCATTGGTATCGATACATGGGGAGTGGATTTTGTTTGCGTGGGTGAAGATGGTGGATTTCTTCGTCAACCTTATTCGTACCGCGATCCCCATACTGCCGGAGCGCCTGACGCTTTCTTTGAAAAAGTAGCCCGTAAACAAGTCTATGAGTGGACGGGTATTCAGGTAATGAACTTCAATTCTTTGTTCCAGCTCGATACATTGAGACGGAATGGTGACAGTGCATTGGCCGCTGCCGATAAACTGCTTTTTATACCTGATGCTTTAAGTTATATGCTGACCGGGGAAAAGGTAACGGAGTACACCATTGCCAGCACGGCGCAGCTGGTAAATGCGAAAACCCGTAAACTGGAAAATGCTTTGCTGCGCGAGCTCGGACTGACGGAGAATAATTTTGGCCGCTTTGTTTACCCCGGTGAGAAAATAGGAACATTGACAAAAGAAGTACAGCGTATGACCGGATTGGGAGAGATACCTGTAATTGCGGTTGCCGGGCACGACACGGCTTCTGCTGTGGCTTCAGTTCCTGCAATGAATCCTGATTTTGCATATCTGAGTAGTGGGACTTGGTCTTTAATGGGAGTGGAAACAGAAAGCCCGGTTATTACAGAAGAAACCGAATCTTTGAATTTTACGAATGAAGGCGGCGTGAATGGCACTATCCGTTTATTGAAAAATATTTGTGGAATGTGGCTGTTGGAACGCTGTCGTGCGGCATGGGGAGAGACTTCGTATCCGGAGCTGATATCCGAAGCGAATGCCAGTGAACCGTTCCGTAGTCTGATTAATCCTGATGATGCTCTGTTTGCCAATCCTGCCGATATGGAACAGGCTATAAAGACGTACTGTTCGGATTCTCACCAGCCTGTTCCGCAGACACGAGGTCAAATTGTTCGTTGTATCTTTGAGAGTCTTGCCCTGCGCTATCGTCAGGTTTTGGATAATCTTCGCACTCTTTCTCCTCATCCGATAGATACACTTCATGTTATCGGCGGTGGAAGCCGTAATGATTTATTGAATCAATGGACAGCCGATGCTGTCGGTATTCCTGTTGTGGCAGGCCCGTCTGAGGCTACGGCAATTGGTAATATTATGATTCAGGCGTTGGCGGCAGGAACGGCAAAAGATATTGCTTCCATGCGTCAATTAATCAATCGCTCTATTTCTTTGGAAACTTTCTATCCGGAAGATGCGGAAGTGTGGGATACCGCATATTTACATTTCAAACAGGTGACAATGAATCATTAATGTTTAACAATCATATAAAATAAATCAGTATCATGAAAGAAGAACTAATAACAAAGGCTTATGAAGTAGCTAAGGAACGTTATGCTGCTCTTGGGGTAGATGTAGAAAAGGTAATGGAACAACTTCAGAAGGTT
Source organism: Bacteroides clarus YIT 12056 (assembly GCF_900129655.1). Lineage (GTDB taxonomy): Bacteria > Bacteroidota > Bacteroidia > Bacteroidales > Bacteroidaceae > Bacteroides > Bacteroides clarus. The sequence goes on along the minus strand of NZ_FQWK01000007.1, from coordinate 26,368 downwards.
GCGATTTCCATGCACTGCTGGCAGGCTGATGATGTCCTCGGTTTTGAGTCGGGCAGCTCGTTGACCGGCGGTATCCAGACTACAGGTAATTATCCCGGTAAGGCTCGTAATATGGAAGAATTACGCGGCGATATTTTAAAGGCCGCTTCTTATATCCCCGGTAAGCACCGTTTGAACCTGCATGAAATTTACGGTGATTTTGGCGGTACCTTTGTTGACCGTGACCAAGTGGAAGTGAAGCATTTCGAGAGCTGGATGCAGTGGGCCGCTGAAAACGGAATGAAACTGGATTTCAATTCAACCTCTTTCTCGCATCCGAAAAGCGGTAACTTATCTTTATCTAATCCGGATAAGAGCATCCGTGATTTCTGGATTGAACATACCAAACGTTGCCGTGCCATTGCAGAAGAGATGGGACGCCGTCAGGGTGATCCTTGTATCATGAATCTTTGGGTACACGACGGTAGTAAGGATGTGACTGTAAACCGTATGAAATATCGTGAGTTGTTTAAGGACTCTCTCGACCAAATTTTTGCTACGGAGTATAAGAATATGAAAGACTGCCTGGAGTCCAAGGTGTTCGGTATCGGTCTGGAAAGCTATACGGTAGGCTCTAATGAGTTCTGTGTAGGTTACAGCGTGCAACACCAGAAACTGATAACAATCGATACGGGACACTTCCACCCGACGGAAAGCGCTGCGGATAAAGTTTCGTCTATGTTGTTATTCGTGCCGGAATTGATGCTTCATGTAAGCCGTCCGATTCGTTGGGATTCCGACCATGTGACTATCATGGACGACCCGACTCTCGAACTTTTCCAGGAAATTGTTCGCTGCAATGCTTTAGACCGTGTACATATCGGTCTTGACTATTTCGATGCTTCTATCAACCGTATAGGCGCTTATGTCATCGGTACCCGTGCTGCGCAGAAATGTATGTTGCGTGCGTTATTGGAACCGCTGGCTAAACTTCGCGAGTATGAGGCTGCCGGTCAAGGTTTCCAACGTCTTGCTTTGTTGGAAGAGGCCAAAGCTTTGCCTTGGAATGCCGTTTGGGATATGTTCTGCTTGAAGAATAATGTGCCGGTAGGTGAAGAGTTCATCGCTGAAATAGAGAAATACGAAGCTGAGGTTACATCAAAACGTAACTAAGTTAATCAGAGTTAATGATAGTGTTTAGCGGGGAAAGCGTATCTTTGCCCGCTACTTTCATTACTCGTAGAATATTAACCATTGATTATCATGAATACACTAATAGGATTATTAATTATCGCTGTGGGAAGCTTTGGGCAGAGCAGTTCGTATGTACCTATCAATAAAGTTAAAGGTTGGTCATGGGAAAACTTTTGGCTGGTACAAGGGATTTTTGCCTGGCTCGTCTTTCCGTTGCTTGGCGCTTTACTTGCCATTCCTGCTGATGGCAACCTGATAGAACTTTGGGGAGCCGGCGGTGCATTGCCGGCTATTGTTTACGGTGTCCTTTGGGGTGTCGGCGGTTTGACATTTGGATTGAGTATGCGCTATTTGGGTGTTGCCTTAGGACAGAGTATAGCTTTGGGTACTTGTGCCGGCTTTGGAACTTTGTTTCCGGCTCTGTTTGCAGGGAAAGACTTATTACATGGCGATGGCTTGATGCTCCTTATTGGTGTTTGCATTACTTTGGCGGGAATTGCCATTATCGGTTATGCAGGCAGTCTGCGCTCCAAAAATATGAGTGAGGAAGAAAAAAAGGCTGCCGTGAAAGATTTTGCGTTGACAAAAGGACTGTTGGTCGCTTTACTGGCAGGTGTGATGAGTGCCTGTTTTGCTCTCGGCCTGGATGCCGGAACGCCTATTAAAGAAGCGGCATTGGCCGGTGGTGTGGCCCCGTTGTATGCCGGACTTCCTGTTATCTTTCTGGTGACTTTGGGCGGGTTTTGTACGAATGCGGCTTATTGCATTCAGCAAAATATAAAGAATAAGACAGGTAAGGAATACTTGTCGGCCAAAGGCAATATCCTTGTGAATAATATTTTGTTTTGCGCTCTTGCCGGAGTATTATGGTATTCGCAATTCTTTGGTCTGGAGATGGGTAAAAGTTTCTTAGGCGGCAGTCCGATATTGCTTGCATTCTCTTGGAGTATACTGATGTCACTGAATGTTACATTCAGTAATGTTTGGGGAATCCTGCTGAAAGAATGGAAGGGATGCGGCTCTCGTACAATAGGCGTACTGATATCGGGATTAGCCGTTCTTATCGCTTCTATTATTGTAGTGGCGATGGCACAAGCATAAAAATAATATCTAATAAATTGTAATTAAATAGACACATGAAATCAATTCTTGAAAATCGTCCCGAGTTGGCTTATGAAGTCAATCAGGCGGCAGAAGTAGCCGGATATCTTTGGCAAAAAGGTTGGGCGGAACGTAATGGTGGTAATATAACTTTAAACATCACTGAATATGTAGATGATGAAATCAAAGCTCTGCCGGCTATCAGCGAGGTTAAACAGATAGGTAAGCAGCTTCCTTATCTGAAAGGTTGCTATTTCTATTGTAAGGGTACTCAGATGCGTATGCGTGATTTGGCGCGTTGGCCTATGGCAAACGGTTCAATAATCCGTATTCTGGATGACTGCGCCAGCTATGTAATTATAGCGGACCAGCCTGTAATGCCGACGTCGGAATTACCTTCTCATCTTGCAGTTCATAATTATCTGCTTGAAAAAGGTTCTCCTTATAGAGCATCTTTGCATACACATCCTATCGAACTGATTGCTATGACCCATAATAAGAAGTTCCTGGAGAAAGATGTGGCTACTAATCTGCTTTGGAGCATGATTCCGGAAACCAAAGCGTTCTGTCCTCGTGGATTGGGTATAATTCCCTATGAATTGCCAAGTTCCGTACAATTGGCTGACGCTACTATTGAAGCCCTGAATGATTATGATGTAGCTATGTGGGAGAAGCACGGGGTTTTTGCAGTAGATGTGGATATTATGTCTGCTTTTGACCAGGTAGACGTATTGAATAAATCCGCTCTGATTTACATTGCGGCTAAGAATATGGGCTTTGAACCGGACGGTATGAGCCAGGAACAAATGAAAGAGATGACTGTGGCTTTTAATTTACCGAAATAAAAGTGAAGCGTAATTATGTATAGGATGATATTGAACGAAACCTCTTATTTCGGAGCAGGCTGCCGGGAGACAATCGCGGTAGAAGCTATTCGCAGAGGTTTTAAGAAGGCCTTCTTTGTGACAGATAAGGACTTGATTCGTTTTAAGGTCGCAGACAAGATAATTGAAGTGTTTGAAAAGAATCATATTCCTTATGAACTTTTCAGTGATGTAAAAGCAAATCCTACTATTGCCAATGTACAACATGGCGTAGCCGCTTTTAAAGAGTCCGGCGCGGATTTTATTGTGGCGTTGGGAGGCGGTTCTTCCATTGATACGGCAAAAGGTATCGGTATTGTGGTGAATAATCCGGATTTTGCAGATGTGAAGTCGTTGGAAGGCGTAGCTGCGACCCGTTACAAGGCTGTTCCCACTTTTGCTTTGCCTACAACGGCCGGCACTGCTGCTGAAGTAACCATTAATTATGTGATAATTGATGAGGACGCAAAAAAGAAGATGGTTTGCGTAGACCCCAATGACATTCCGGTTGTTGCGATTGTAGACCCGGAACTGATGTACTCCATGCCGAAGGGATTGACTGCCGCAACAGGAATGGATGCCCTGACACATGCCATTGAAAGCTATATAACACCGGGCGCTTGGGCTATGTCTGATATGTTTGAGCTGAAAGCCATTGAAATGATTGCCGCTAATTTGAAAGCTGCGGTAGACAATGGTAACGATGTAGCAGCTCGCGAAGCCATGTCGCAAGCTCAGTATATTGCCGGTATGGGATTCAGTAATGTGGGCCTGGGTATTGTACATTCTATGGCACATCCGTTAGGCGCTCATTATGATACTCCTCATGGAGTTGCCAATGCATTGCTTTTACCGTATGTAATGGAGTACAATGCAGAGTCTCCGGCTGCTCCTAAGTATATTCATATAGCCAAAGCTATGGGAGTAAATACCGATGGCATGACTGAAAGTGAAGGAATACGTGCAGCAGTAGAAGCTGTTCGTAAGTTGTCATTAAGTATTGGTATTCCTCAAAAGTTACATGAAATCAATGTAAAAGAGGAAGATTTACATCAATTGGCTGTCGATGCATTTAATGATGTTTGTACAGGTGGTAATCCTCGTCCTACTTCTGTCGAAGAGATTGAGGCTTTATACCGTAAAGCTTTTTAATTATAATTCAAATATACCATGAAGAAAACTATTATCTCATGTGTGCTGTTTTTAACAGCTGTCACTGCCTTCTCGCAAACAACGATGAAGACTGCGGCTGAAGCTAAACTATCAGCTTCCGACCTTGCCGTAAAAATAGCAGACCGTATTCTTGCAACCACCACTTATGAGTTTAAGAATACCAAGACCGGTAAAACCTATAAGTCGATTAAAAACCTGCCTTTGGATATGAATGTCAAGGTTGCATGCAAGTATAATAATTGGCATTATACCAATGGAGTGACTCATATCGCTTTAATGGAATTGGCCGATAAAACCGGTGCTAAGAAGTATGATGATTATGTCTTTAAAAATATGAACTTCGTATTTAATGAAGGCAATCTGGACTTCTTCAAGAAGCAATATGATCAGGCAATGAAAGATGAAGGTTGGTATGGAGTTCGTAAATTGAGCTGGCATATGATTTTCCGTGGAAAGCGTTTGGATGACAACGGTCCTATGGGAGCCAGTCTGATTGACTTGCAGATGAAGCATCCGAATAATTCTTTCTTGAATTATATTAATGAAACAGCCGAACATCTGAATTATGGTGAGCCTCGTCTGGCAGACGGCACTATTGCCCGCATTTGGCCTCATGAAAATACAATTTGGGCGGATGACGCTTTCATGGCTATCTCATTTCTTGCCCGTATGGCTAAGATGACCGGTGATATGAATTACATCAATGATGCTGCCAATCAGGTAATCAAATATCATAAATATTTGTGGTGCCCTGAAAAACGTATTCTCTATCATTGCTATCATACGGATACGGATGAACATGGTGTTGCTCATTGGAGCCGTGCTAACGGTTGGGTTTTTATGGCAACTGCCGATTTACTTGCAGTGATGCCGCAGAATCACCCGATGCGTCCTGAAGTATTGGAATGCTTCCGTCGCCAGTGCAGCGGTGTAGTACGTTATCAAGGTAAGAACGGTTTGTGGCACCAGCTTCTCGATAAGGAAGATTCTTATGAGGAGATTACAGGTACGGCTATGTTTGTCTTTGGTATTGCACGCGGTGTAAAGCACGGATGGCTGCATCCCGACTTTATTTATGCCGCCGAGCAAGGACTTAAGGGTATGATGACGTTGATGTCTGATAAAGGTGATGTTACTAAAATCTGTGTCGGAACAGGTATCATGCCGTCTCCTGCATATTATTATAACCGTCCTACCCAAGAGAATGATCCGATGGGTGAAGGTCCTGTTCTCCGTGCATTGATTGAAATGATGGATGCGCCGAAATATACGGAGATCAAGGCCGAGCAGCAGTACGATAAAATTGTGGTTAAGAAGTAGTAGTCCTTTTAGAAATAAGCGAATCCCGGTTGGAAGAATGCCTGTTCTGCCAACCGGGATTTTTTTATTAAATCTTGCATTGCTATCCCTTATTTCATAAATATTTCCTATTTTTGTCCCGAACCCATCATGAAGGACACGTATTATGACAAAGAATTACAATGATTTAGGAGTGGAATTTAAGTATCTTATTGTAAATGACATGGACCAAAAATTTGGTCTTTGGGTAAATACTGTCGGCTTTCAGTCTATTCAGCCGGACTCTCCATATCCTTTGAAAGATCACCCTTCCGGCTATTTCTTTAATGCCCAGAAAGGACGTGTTTTGCGTGAATACCAATTGGTTTATATAACGAAGGGGCGGGGATTGTTCTCTTCAGAAACCACTCCGGAAAAGCAAGTCTGTAAAGGACGGTTGATGGTGCTGTTTCCCGGTCAATGGCATACCTATCATCCTTATCGTCAGACAGGGTGGAATGAATACTATATAGGTTTTGAAGGACCTGTCATTGATAATTTGATGAAAGGCGGTTTCTTGTCAAAGGATAATCAAGTGCTTGAGGTCGGTTTGAATGAGGAACTGGTATCTCTCTTTTCCCGCGCCTTAGAAATTGCCGAAGCGGATAAGATATCTTCTCAGCAGTATCTTGGCGGTATAGTATTGCATATCGTAGGTATGATTCTTTCCATTTCGAAGAATAAGATTTTTGAGGTAGGTGACGTCGATCAGAAGATTGAGCAAGCTAAGATTATAATGAATGAGAATGTCTTTAAGGATATCGATCCTGAAGAGTTAGCCATGAAATTAAATATTAGCTATTCCTGGTTCCGGAAAGTGTTCAAGGACTATACAGGTTATGCGCCGGCCAAATATTTCCAAGAACTGAAGCTACGTAAAGCTAAACAGTTGTTGGTCGGAACTTCTCAGTCCGTCAAAGAGATTTCTTTTATGCTTGATTATAAATCTACCGAACATTTCTTTTCATTATTTAAAAAACGTACAGGGTTTACACCATTAGAATACCGTTCTTTCGGTCGGGAGACTGAAGCGGAGGATGAGGACTTAGATTAAAGTCAAAATAGGCAGTAAACAGTCAAAATGCTTATAAAACCCTTGATTTTCTATTGTTTTAGTACTTGTAAGTTCCTTTTTGCTTAAGAGAAAGTCAAAAAGGAAAGTATTTGTGTCAGTAGTTGTATTTTGTTACGTATCGCTATATTTAATTTTGCACCCACAAGTTCTGTATCCGATAATAGTTATATCGGACTGTTAATCTTGAATTAATTAATCAACCAATTTATATTAATAGTCTATGAGAATCTTACACAAAAAGTTATGCTTATTAATGCTTCTTTTAATAAGCTGTCATTTAAACATTCTTGCGCAAGACAAAACCGTTACGGGTGTTGTATTGGACAAAACAGGTGAAACTGTTATTGGTGCGAGTGTGCTGGTTAAAGGAACTACTAATGGTACTATCACAGATGTCGATGGTAATTTTACTCTGAAAAATGTTCAGGAAGATGCTGTCCTGCAAGTTAGCTTTGTAGGTTATAAAGCTCAGGATGTTGCTTTGAAAGGACAAAGTAATATCAAGGTGACTTTGGAAGAAGATACGGAAGTTCTTGATGAAGTTGTTGTTATCGGTTACGGTTCCGTGAAGAAAAGCTCCTTGACAGGTGCTGTGGCGAAGATGGACGCTAAGAGTATTCAGGATAGACCTTTAGCACGTCCTGAAACGGCTTTGCAGGGACAACTTGCTGGTGTGTCGGTACGTTCCATTACGGGTGAACCTGGTGCGGATATGCAGATTCGTGTACGTGGCGCTGCTTCGGTTAATGCCAATTCCGATCCTCTTTATGTAGTTGACGGTGTTCCTATGACTACTTTGAGTGGTATAAATCCATCGGATATTGCTTCTATTGAAGTATTGAAAGACGCCGCTTCTTCCGCTATTTATGGTTCCCGTGGTTCGAATGGTGTTGTTATCGTGACAACTCAGAAAGGTAAAACGGGTAAGGCAAAGGTGTCATTCAATGCAAGTGTCGGTTTCCAGACATTGGAAAAGAAAATAGATATGCTGAACGCTACCGAATGGATGGAATTTAGAACGAGATGGAATGATACTCAATATTTGATTGATGCCAAAAAGAAAGGTGTTACCAATGCCAGTATTCTCGATGATAACGCTACACGTTTGGCGAATCTTGGTGTAAAGGCAGGTACGGATGATTCTTATAAGTATGTTCTTGATGAACGTTGGTTCAACTATTTGAGTCAGGATATGAGAGACTCGCATACTTATACTCCGACGTCCGAAGGATTAAGTCTGTTGGATTGGCAGGATGAATTTTATCGTACGGCTATGGTACAGGATTATAGCCTGAGTGTTTCCGGTGCTACAGATAATGTAAACTATATGTTCTCCGGCGGTTATATGAATCAAGAAGGTTTGGCTACCGGTACAGGCTATGAGCGTTTCTCGTTCCGCGCAAATGTTGAATCTAAAATCAATAAATACATTTCGCTTGGAATTAATCTGGCTCCTACTTATATTGTAACGGATGGTTCCGGTAAAGCCAATGGTAAAGATGCGCAGACTCATAAAGCGTTAGCCTCTACTCCTGTATCAGAATTAGGGGTCGGTTATATGACAAATGTACAGCCTAATGAACGTTACGGATGGGCTGATACCAATTCAAGCCCTATCTATACACTCGAGAGTATGATACGTCAAGACCGTACTTTGCGTATGGTGGGAAATGCTTTCTTGCGTATTACTCCTTTTGAAGATTTCCGTGTAGAATTATCAGCGGCTGCCAATTATCTTGATTTGGATGGCAATACTTATACATTCTCAAGCGCTAGTTCAAAATGGTCTAATGGAGAGGGTCAAAATTCAGGCGGTGCCCATACAACAAGCCGTATCTGGAATACATTGTTACAAGCTGTTGCTAATTACGACCATACTTTTGACAAACATGGAGTAAGTGCAATGCTTGGTTTCTCTTCAGAGCAGTCATCTTTGGGTTATAAGACGGAGCAGTCTTTCAGTTCGCCTTTCCCGAATGATGCTATTACCGGTACTTTTGACGGTTCTAAGGTTAAACCGAAAGCTAATACAGTGACAGAACAAACTCCTAATAAGCTACTGTCTACTTTTGGTCGTTTACAATATAATTATGATGAACGCTATATGATTTCCGGTAGTTTGCGTTTTGATGGAGGTTCTGTTTTCGGCGCTAATAATAAGTGGGGCGTATTCCCCGCCGTATCAGGAGGTTGGCTTATCTCTAATGAAAAGTTCTTTAAGAATTGGGACCAGAAATGGTTGAATACTTTGAAACTTAGAGCCAGCTATGGTGTTACAGGTAATAACTCTATCAGTAATACGGCGTCTTACGCTACTTTAACTTCTTCCATTTATGGCGGCGCTCCCGGTTATTACACTAATAGCTTGGGTAATGCGGATTTAGGTTGGGAAAAGACTCATAGTACAGATATCGCTGTTGACTTGGGCTTCTTGAATAATCGTATTCAGTTATCATTAGATTGGTATACTAAAAATACTACCGATTTGTTATATCAAGTTCCGGTAGAAGGCGCTTCCGGTTTCAGTACGATTTGGGATAATCTGGGTGATATTCATAATGAAGGTTTTGAAATCGAGTTGAATACCCATAACCTGACAGGGGAATTTACGTGGGATACTTCATTTAATATGTCTTATAATAAAAATGAAGTGAAGAAGATAGGTACCGATAATACTCCGGTTTATTCAGGTTGGTCTAATAATGAATCTAACATTCTTACTGTGGGTAAAGCTGTCAATACTTACTACATGTATGATGCTATCGGTGTATGGAAAAGCCAGGCGGAGATTGATGCCTATAGCGCTGCGCACGGTGGGGAACCGGTGACTTTCGAAGGAACCAAGATACAACCGGGTGATGTTCGTTACAGAGATGTAAATAATGACGGAAAGTTTGATAAAGAGAACGATAGAGATTATCTTGGAAGCCCGACACCGAAGTTTGTATTCGGTTTGACTAACCGCTTCACATATAAGAATTTTGATTTGTCTGTTTTATTGACGGCACAAACAGGTGGAAAGATATATGGTCTTTTGGGACGTGCAATCGACCGTCCGAATATGGGAGCTAAATCCAACGTAATGGGTCATTGGAGAGATGCGTGGTGGTCAGAGGATGAACCGGGTAATGGTTCGGTTCCTTATATCTTCAGTACGACTACATCGTCGGCAATAGATTCCCGCTGGTTATATTCTTCCAATTATTTACGCATTAAGAATCTGACTTTTGGATATAAGTTACCGATTAATCCTAAATTTGTATCGTATGCACGCGTATATTTGTCTATTGAGAATTTAGCAAAATGGGATAGTTATTATGGAGGTTATTCTCCGGAAGCTGCCAATGTCGGTTCAGGCCCCGGTGGCGCTACTGCATTAGGTTTGGATTACGGTGGTTATCCTAATGCCCGTACATTTACATTTGGTATAAATGTCAATTTCTAATTTCTAATACAACGAATTATGCTTAAGATTAAAAATATATTATGGATAGGTGCGTTGGCACTTACAATTTCTTCTTGTGACGATTTCTTGAATACTCCTCCGGTGGACAGATTGACATCGGATGGATTTTACCAGACTCAAAGTCAGTCAGAACAGGGTATTCTGGGTGTTTATGCCGATTTGCGTCAGGCTGCCAACTGTGAATATTGGTTTATGTCTGAGTGTCGTTCTGATATAGCATGGGTAGAACCTAATCCGGATGCTTATCGTGAATATTCGGAGATAGGAACTTTTAGAGCGGCAGACAATGTAGAGATGTTTGACAACACTTGGAATATGTGGTATAAAGTAATATACGATGCCAATGTCGCCATCTCCAAGATTCCCGGCTGTACATATGATTCGGAAGATATTAGAGAACAGCATTTAAATGAAGCCTATTTTTTAAGAGGTTGGGCTTACTTTGAATTAGTACGTTTGTTTGGTTATGTTCCTGTTGTTGACAGACCGATGTCTCCGGCAGAGATTAAGTCGGTAAAACAATCTGCTCCGTCGGATATCATCAATAATGTAGTTATTCCTGATTTGAAGAAAGCGGAAGGGCTTCCGTATAAGGAGGACATGCAGGATGCCAAAGGCAAAAAGAACATAGAAGAACAAGGACGTGCGGATAGAATGGCGGCAAAGGCCATGCTGGCACGTGTATATATGACATTGGCCGGTTTCCCGTATAACGATGCCAACGCGAAGAGTTTGGCGAAGACACAATTGGAAAGTGTGTTGAATGATTCGCACGCTGAAGAGTATTGGGCTCCTACGTTGGAAGAGTGGAGAATGCAATGGATGCCGTCTACGGATTATTATAACAAATACTCGGTATTTGCAATTCAATATCGTAGTGGCGGTACGGGAAATCCGGCAATCTTCAATATGATTCCTACCAAGAACTTCCCTGCTTCATGGACAAAGTGGGTATGCTCGGCCAACTCTATTTATGTGGAAAAAACATTAATGCATGAGTTTGACAGAGAGTATGCAAATGGCAAAGACGGACGTGGCTATACTTTTGGTGTATTGGAGGCTCATCCGGCAGATGGCGGTGTTAATGCTTATCAAAGTCCCCAGGAGGAGATGACTTTTGATGATGGTACAACTGCTACTGTATATACAAAGGCTATGTTCTATAAATTCTTGCCGACAAAGCCGAAGCTTCAGATGATGAACACTTCTTACGATGAGAACGCGATGAAGAATTATGATGACTGGGGTGTGAATCTTCCGATTATCCGTATTGAGGATATGCAGCTTATGTATGCAGAGTTGTTGGCAAGCGAAGGTAAGACGGAAGATGCCATGAAGATTGTCAATAGAATACGTAAAAGAGCTAATTGTGATTTAAGACCTGAAACAGGCGTAAGCGTGGACGATGCTATGAAATACATCAAACTCGAACGTAAAATAGAGTTAATGGGAGAAGGTATCCGTTGGTTCGATCAGGTTCGTTACGGTACTTGGAAATCAGATACAGAGGCAAAGTTCGACCGTTATAATTATCCTGAATTGAAGTCAAATCTAAGAGAAGGTTGTTATCTTTATCCGATTCCCCGTAATCAGATGAACGTGACTCCCGGTCTTTATGAACAAAATGAGGGATATAAGAATTGATATCTCACTTAATTGCATGTGATGATTAATATAGATTAAATTTTAGGTTAGTGAAAGAGGAAAGAGGTGGATGCTTTTTAGGGGTATACCACCTTTTTTCTATATATTTGATGTCGATTATGTTTAGAAAAAGAATATTATTAGAAAGTGTATGTGGTACCGGAATGCTTATTATGCCTCATCTCGGGGCACAGGCGCAGCAGCCGGCCGCAGTAAAAGAAAGTAAGCCCAATATCATTTTTATTTTAGCCGATGATATGGGGTATTGTGACTTGGCATGTTATGGGAATAAATACATAGAGACTCCCAACATAGATCGCCTGGCGGCTACGGGAACCGCTTTTACCCAATGTTATGCCGGTTCCGGTATTAGTTCCCCTTCCCGTTGCTCTCTGATGACGGGTAAGAATACCGGTAATACTACCATTCGCGATAACTTTTGCACTGCCGGCGGCATTGAGGGGCTGAAAGGTACAAAACCTATCCGTCGTATGCATCTTCAACCGAATGACACAACAATTGCTACCGTGCTCGGATCCGCCGGTTACAGAACTTGCCTGGTGAATAAATGGCATTTGGACGGTTTTAATCCGGAGGCTACTCCTTTGAACCGGGGATTCGACGAGTTTTATGGCTGGCTCATCAGCACCACCTATTCGAACGACCCGTATTATTATCCCTATTGGCGTTTCAATAACGAAAAACTGGAGAATGTGAAAGAGAATGAGGGTGACAGGCATATTAAGCATAATACGGATCTTTCAACGGAAGATGCCATTAAATTCATTAACCGCAATAAGGATAATCCGTTCTTTTTATATCTGGCTTACGATGCTCCCCACGAACCTTATATTATTGATGAAACCGGCTGGTATGATGATGAGTCTTGGAATATGAATACCAAGCGTTATGCTTCGCTTATCACTCACATGGACCGGGCTATCGGACGTTTGTTGGCGGAACTTGACAGATTGGGACTACGTGAGAATACATTGGTTATCTTTGCATCGGACAATGGTGCGGCCAAACAAGCTCCTTTGGCGGAATTAGGGTGTAAAGGTTCCCTTAAAGGCATGAAAGGACAACTTTATGAGGGTGGTATCCGTGTGCCTTTTATCGTGAACCAGCCGGGGAAGGTTCCGGTACGGAAACTGAATAACATTATTTATTTTCCGGATGTAATGCCTACCTTGGCCGCTTTGGCGGGCGCAACAGATAAATTACCGCAGAAACTTAACGGTATCAATATTCTTCCTTTATTTTATGGACAGAGCCTTGATACGGATAATCGTTTGTTGTATTGGGAGTTTCCCGGAAAGCAGCGTGCTGCAAGACGTGGGGATTGGAAAGTTGTGACCATAAAGAAAGATGCTCCGTTGGAATTGTATAATATCCGGGAGGATATGACCGAATCTGTTAATCTGGCGGATAAGTATCCTGAAAAGGTTGCGCAGTTTGAAGAAGAAATGAAGACTATGCGTGTTCCTACCCCCAACTGGCCGTTGCCGGGTGAATAAATGGAAAGCTCCCTCTGCCTGATTGGTTTGGAAGCAAATCTCTTAGCATTTCTGCCAATACATACAGAGATTGGTTGCTGAGGAAGCGTTATCTTTGCTTCGTTCACAACTATGAGATATATTACTTACACTAAAAATACCATGAAAAAACTATTTTATTCTCTACTTGCAGTCGTTTTGGCAGCTTGCGGTTCGGAAAAGCAAGCGCCGATAGATCGTGAGGCATTGGTTGCCCGTAATAACCCTCAGGTTTCTTCATTTGACTCCCTGGCGTCGCTGTCGGTGGGTAACGGTGAATTTGCCTTCACAGTGGATGCTACCGGACTTCAGACTTTCCCTGTTGTATATAAGAAAGGTGTACCATTGGGTACGCAAAGCCAATGGGGCTGGCACAGTTTCGGTAATCCCGATCACTATAAACCGGAAGAATACTTAAAGGAATACGATTTCGGGCGCGGCCATAAAGAATTGTACGCCTGCCAGTTTAAGGAAGACGGACGGCAGAAAGAAGCCTCTAACTGGTTCCGTGTGAACCCTCACCGCCTGCATTTGGGCATCGTAGGGCTGGAGTTGGGCGATAGTGTGAAGATTTCGGATATTACCGATATTGCCCAAACACTGGATATGTGGAACGGTGTTATCAACAGTCATTTCGCATTGAATGGCAACGCTTTTGATGTACAGACTGTATGTCATCCGGAGTTGGATATGATTTCCGCCTGCATCACCAGTCCGGCACATGCAGGAGTGAAGCTGCACTTCCCGTATCCTACGGGTGCCCATGCCGATGACGCTTGCAATTGGGATGCTAACGACAAACACACTACAAATATAGTTTTTGAAGATGCGCAAAGCGCTGTTCTCAAACGTACGCTTGATTCTACGGTTTACTACGTATCTTTGCATTGGGAAGGCAAAGCTTCCCTCAAAGAGAAGTCGGCAAACTATTTTGTACTGACACCGGAAGAAGATAAATTCGCTTTCTCTTGCAAGTTTACTTCCGATTTCCCCGGAACCGTACTCGAAAGTGAACCTGCGACCTATACAGCCGAAGCGCTGCCCGTCTTTGCCGAAACTCTGGCTGCCGGCAACAGCTATTGGAATAATTTCTGGAAGAACGGCGCAGCCGTAGATTTCTCACATTGTACCGACCCGCGTGCCAAAGAACTGGAACGCCGTGTTGTATTGAGCCAATACTTGCTGGCCATTCAGTCGGCAGGTAGCGTTCCGCCGCAGGAAACCGGATTGACGTATAACTCATGGTTCGGTAAATTCCACCTCGAAATGATATGGTGGCATCAGTCCTGGCAGGCGCTTTGGGGGCATCCGGAGTTGCTGGACCGCACACTCGGCTGGTACGAAACGGTGGAACCGGTTGCCCGTGAGATAGCACGCCGTCAAGGTTTCGACGGAGTCCGTTGGATGAAAATGACCGATCCCAGCGGAACGGAAGCACCGTCTAATGTCGGCAGTTTCCTGATTTGGCAACAACCGCACTTTATTTATCTGGCGGAACTCGTTTACCGTGCCAATCCTTCGGATGAAGTAATTAAGAAATACAACCATCTGGTGCAAGAGACTGCAAAGTTCATGTACTCTTTCGCTACGTACGATGATTTCCATGGCCGCTTTATCCTGAAAGGCGCGATTCCTGCACAGGAAACATTACGTGCCGCTACTACCATCAATCCGCCGTTTGAACTCTCTTACTGGCACTATGCAATGAATGTAGCGCAGCAATGGCGCGAACGTGCCGGTGAAAAACGCAATCTGGAGTGGGATGAAATGATTGACAAACTCTCACCGCTGGCCTATAATGAAGACAGCCTTTATCTGGCTGCCGAAAATGCGGTAGATACCTATAAGGATATTCGTTTCACCAGCGACCACATGGCTGTACTCGGCTCTGTCGGCATCCTGCCTATGAACAAACTGATACGTGCCGACTATATGAAGAATACGCTTCATTGGGTGTGGGATAACTGGAATTGGGGTAAGACATGGGGTTGGGATTATCCGATGACCGCTATGAATGCCACTCGTCTGGGTGAACCCGAAAAGGCTGTCGGCGCTTTGCTGATGGATAAGCGTACCAATACTTACTTGCTGAATGGGCACAACTATCAGGACGGCCGTTTGCGTTGCTACTTGCCGGGTAATGGCGGTTTGCTGACTGCGGTAGCGCTGATGTGCGCAGGTTGGGACGGCTGTGAAGTGAAGAATCCCGGTTTCCCGCAAGACGGTACGTGGGATGTACGTTGGGAAGGACTGAAACAGATGCCGTAATCTTCTGGCTGTACATAAATATTATTATGTATGCCTGATAGGAAACTCCTTTTACCATACCCTCTCGGAATACCCTGTAAGAGGGGGTAGTCTCACTATACGACTGAGCTTGCCTCAGTCGTATACTTAGGGTATCTCAGTCGTACTGTGAGATACCCTAAGCTATACTCTCATCTTTTGAAATCAACGAGCCCTATGAATCGTACCTCTGTTTTTACAATTATTTTTACCATACTCTCCCCTTTGGGTTCTTACGCGCAATATGCTTCTTCGTCTAAAGCGCCGAAGAAAGCAGGTGATTTGATAGAATCCACTTCCTACAATGACCATAAGCGGGGAACTCCCCGTGCGTTGCAATACCTGCCGTCCGGCGAGGATTTTGTCTGTGTTAACGGAAAGAACCGTTATACCCGTGCTCTCTACGGCAGTCCTACGGCATGGCGTCTGGAAACCAGCGATCGTCCGATATTTGCCACTTATGTCAAGAACGACAGCCGTAATATCCGTTTTCGTCTGCGCCTGCCGGATGGGACGGTTACACCGCTGGAAGAGACCGCTTGGTGCGAGGCTCGCTATAATCCGGGTAGCCGCATTTATTTGTTGAAAGACAAAACATGGGGAGAGAATTGCGTCCTGAAGATTTCCGTACTGGCAAGTTTGACGGAGGAAATGGCTATGTGGAAGTTCTCCGGAGAATTGCCTGCCGGCTGTGAGCTGGAAGTGTTGAATTCGCCTATCCGTCAGAAGAAGCTTTTCCGTAGCGGAGATATGGGAGCAGACCCGCCGGGATGTTTTGAACCGGCAGAAGACGGTACGGTATTGCAAACGCTGAAATGCCGTTTTCCGTCCGACGGAAATTTATACATAAGTATTGTCCGTAACGAATTGAAAGAAGTACCGGATGGCGATGTACAATATCTTACTTTGCAGAATGCTTGCCGTAAACTTGCCGGACGCATCAAAATTACTACTCCCGATCCTTATTTCAATACGCTTGGCGGTGCGCTTGCCGTTGCCGCCGATGGCATTTGGGGAGAAGAGGGTGTGTGGCTGCATGGAGCTATCGGTTGGCGTATGCCGCTGAGCGGTTGGCGCGCTGCTTATGTAGGCGATGTATTGGGTTGGCACGATCGCGCACGCACTCATTTTGATAACTATGCCGCCAGTCAGGTAACCGGGATTCCTAATACGATTCCGCATCCTGCACAAGATTCCGCTCTTGCACTGGCACGTTCGGCCAAGATTTGGGGAACACCTCAATACAGCAACGGGTATATTTGTCGAAATCCCCGGCGAAATAACCAGATGCACCATTATGACATGAACCTCTGCTACATAGACGAATTGCTGTGGCACTTCAATTGGACCGGAGACCTTGATTATGCCCGTCGTATGTGGCCTTTGCTGACGTTGCATCTTGCTTGGGAAAAGCGTAACTTCGACCCTGATAACGACGGCCTTTACGATGCCTATGCCTGTATCTGGGCAAGTGACGCACTGTACTATAACAGTGGAGCTGTCACACACAGTTCCGCCTATAACTATCGCGGCAATAGGCTGGCTGCGCTGATTGCCGAGAAAATCGGCGAGGACCCTGCACCTTATCGGGAAGAAGCCGATAAGATACTGAAAGCGCTCAACGCCCGCCTATGGTTGCCGGAGAAAGGACATTGGGCTGAATTTCAGGATTTCATGGGACACCGCCGTTTGCATGAAGACGCTGCTGTATGGACTATTTATCATGCCCTCGATAGTGATGTGGCAGATCCGTTCCAGGCATATCTTGCTACAAGTTATGTAGACCGTGAAATTCCTCATATTCCTGTCGTAACTTCGGATGATGTCTTTACCGCCGGTACTGCCGCTTTGCCTGTCAATGCGGTTTCTTATGCCCGTTGGCAGAAGCAGTTGAAGGAAGCGGGGGCTGCCATTAATGCCGGGGAGTATGCCACAGTGGCTACTACCGACTGGATGCCCTACTCATGGAGTATCAATAATGTAGCTTTTGCCGAGGTGATGCATACGTCACTGGCCTATTTTCAGGCAGGACGCAGAGAGGCGGGCTTCAAATTATTGAAAAGCTCTGTTCTCGATGGCATGTATTTAGGTGAGAGTCCGGGTAACTTCGGACAGATAAGTTTCTATGACGCCGCCCGAGGGGAGTGTTATCGCGATTTCGGCGATCCTATCGGAGTAGCTTCCCGTACATTGATTCAAGGACTTTACGGTATTTTGCCTGATGCTTTGAACGGTCGCTTGTTGATAAAGCCCGGTTTCCCGACGGAGTGGGAGTATGCTTCATTGCATACGCCGGATATTGACTTTGATTTTAAGGCGGGTGAAGCGGTTGCCGGCAAATATTCTTCCCGCGATCGCTCGCTTTATACCGTTACTCATCACCTGTCTGCGGTGCGTAATCTGGAATTGCAGTTTCCGGCGCGTCGCTCTTCCGTAGCGCGTCTGACAGTGAACGGACAGGAGGCGGCATGGAAATTGGTTGAAAATTCGGTTGGCCGGCCTATGCTTAGTGTTTCCGTTCCGGCTTCTTCCGGTGAGGAAATAACAATCGATGTCAATTGGGAAGGAGAGTCGCTCACAGTTCCCGTTTCTATTGATACTTATCCTTCGGCCCGTGTTCGTGAAGCGGGACCTGTCAGCTTTATTGCCATGGAACAGGGACAGATGAAATGGTGGGCGCCGGTGGAACAACCGGTAGCCGGCAGTTGTAAACAAACTATTCCGGCTGGTGACTTTAAAGCCGTCGACTCTGCCAAATGTACCCCCGTTGATATGCAGAAGGTGTTCAATGCAAATGTAACGGATATTTTCCGCAATGAATATCTATCGCCCCGCTCTCCGTACACTACGTTGCAATTACCCAAACAAGGTATAGGCGAGTGGTGTCATCCGCTGAAAACGGCCGGGATTGATGATACGGGGCTGCGTGCCGCTGTGCGCGAAGGTGTGCTGGAAACAAAACTCGGAATACCTTTCCGTACTCCTGCCGCGGGGCATAACATTGCTTTCACCTCTCTTTGGGACAATTATCCGGACAGCTTGCAGATTCCTCTGGCCGGTAAGGCATCCCGTGCCTATCTGTTGATGGCGGGCAGTACCAATCATATGCAGTGCCATATTGAGAATGGCGTAATCCGCGTATATTATGAAGATGGCACTTGTGATACTCTGCCTTTGGTAAATCCGGACAATTGGCCTCCTATCGAACAAATATTCTTTGAAGACGGACAGGCCTTTAATCGTCATGCTCCGTCTCTCTATCGCTTGCGTTTGAAAACGGGTGAGCTAAGTAATAATTTCGGTGAAGAACTTGGTTTTACCGGGGTGTCGCGTGAGGTTGACGGCGGCGCGGCTGTCTTGCTGGAAATGCCGTTGAATGCCAAGAAGAAACTTTCGCGTCTGGTATTGGAAACGCTTTCTAATGAGGTGGTGATAGGAATAATGGGTATTACGCTTCAACAGTAAGCCCGGATTTCAAGACAGGGAATTATGGAATATTTCAGAAAAATAGCTTTATGCGTGCTGTGCCTCATAACTTCTGTTTGGCAACTTAATGCACAGGTGAAGAAAGTTCCGCAGTGGGAACGGTTTGAGGTCGCGTTGCAAGGTACTTCCGACGGAAATCCTTTTACGGATGTCAGTCTGGCCGCCGCTTTTTGGCAGCAAGGAGGAGACACGGTCAACGTGCAGGGCTTTTATGACGGAGACGGGCGGTATATTATCCGCTTTATGCCTGCTTTACCGGGGATGTGGCATTATGTCACGCAAAGCAATATGCTTTCTTTGACCGGAAAGCAGGGCACTCTGGAATGTGTGCCGGCCGTTGCGGACAATCACGGTCCGGTGAGGGTGAAAGATACGCATAATTTTATGTATGCCGACAGTACCGTATATTATCCGCTGGGCACTACGGCGTATGCCTGGACCCACATGTCACAGCCGGTACAGGAGAAAACGTTGTTGTCATTGGGGAAAGCGCGGTTTAATAAATTGCGGATGTGTGTGTTTCCGAAGAATTACGGCCTTTGCAAGGAAGAACCGGTAATCTATCCTTTTCTTGTCAAAGAGTATTCTTCCGGGAAACCGGTGTTTGATTTTACACGTTTCAATCCTGCTTTTTTCCGCCATTTGGAGAAACGCATTGATAATCTGAAGCATTTGGGTGTCGAAGCGGATTTAATTCTGTTCCATCCTTATGATAAAGGACGTTGGGGATTTGACAGTATGCCGATGGAAATCAATGTGGCATATATCAAATATCTGACGGCGCGTCTTGCTTCTTTCAGTAATGTGTGGTGGTCATTGGCGAATGAGTATGATTACGTCAAGGCCAAAAACGAAGCTGATTGGAATATTTTGATACGGACTGTTGCCGCGTCAGACCCCTATGGGCATTTATGCTCCATTCATGGGAGTACGGCAACCTATTTCCCTTATTGGATGGAAGCACTGACGCATACCAGTATTCAGGATGAGGCTCCGGTTGAGGATTTCGGGCGTGCTTCTATTGTGCGCGGTGTTTACCGCAAGCCGGTCATCTTTGATGAAGTGTGTTATGAGGGGAATCTGGCTTCCCGTTGGGGACGTTTGAGCGGACCTGAAATGCTTCATCGTATTTGGCAAGGATTGATAGCCGGTACATACGTCACGCACGGAGAATGCTACCAGTGGAATACCGGCAGCATGGACACTATTTTCTGGGCAAAAGGCGGAGAGTGGCGTGGTGAATCGTGGAAACGTATTCCTTTTACCCGCAGTCTGCTGGACTCACTGCCGCAACCGTTGCAATTGGCGGATGTCAGCCGTGACCATCGGACAGCTACGGCCGGAGATGGTTATTACTTGATTTATTTCGGCAGGCAGATACAGGATGAATGGTTATTCAATCTTCCGGCAAAGAACGCTTCTTATCAAAAAGTGCGATCCGGTACAAAATATAAAGTGGAAATCATTGATACATGGAATATGACTGTCACTGAGTATCCCGGTACGTTTGAAGTCGGAAAAACGATAGATTACCGGCATTATGATGTGAATCTCCGGAAAGTTCGTTTGCCATTGTTGCCGTATCTGATGTTACGCGTTACGGTAACGAATGAATAACCGCGATGCATGATAATAAGTGGAAGCGGTATGACGCAGATGAGGTAAGTGTACAAAACTACATGGTTTCCGAATATTCATGGCTGCTGTATATCAGGACGTTTATTTATCTTTGTCGAGGATAAACTTAAATATAGGACAACCATGAGAACTTTTTTGACTATTCTTTTATGTACGCTTTTTTATTCCGGTTTTTCATTCGGGACGGATTGGAATGTATATGTCGCCAAGTATCGGCATGATAAAGTTTGCGCTATCAGTTATACCTTTGATGACGGGTTGGCAGAGCACTATACACTGGCAGCTCCGCAATTGGAACAACGGGGTTTTCGCGGAACTTTTTTTGTTAATGGTTCTAAAGTGAATAAGGATGAGCGACGCGTGAGAGATACTACTCGTGTAACGTGGCCTCAATTGAAAGAAATGGCGGAAAACGGGCATGAGATTTCCAATCATGGCTGGGCCCATCGTAATTTTGCCAAATTCCCGTTTGACGTACTCAAGGAAGATATAATGAAAAACGACAGTGCGATATATGCCAATGTCGGTATAATGCCTCGTACATACGCTTATCCCAATAATACGAAGCAAGGAGACGCAATGGAATTTGTTGCTCGAAACCGTGTGGGTACGCGGCTAAAACAACGTTCCGTAGGCAGTAAGCGTACAGCCCGCGATTTGCAGAAGTGGCTGGAAACACTGATTAGGACGGGTGATTGGGGTGTGGGTATGACGCACGGTCTGACTTACGGGTATGATGCTTTCCGAAATCCGCAACTTTTGTGGGAACACTGGGATCAGGTCAAAGCCAATGAAGACAAAGTATGGGTCGGAACTTTCTGTGAGGTTGTTTCCTATCTCAAAGAAAAGGAAGCGATTCATTTGAGGGTAACGGAGAAAAAGAATAAATTATATATCGTTCCGGAATTATCTTTGGATAAGAAACTTTTTACAGAACCGTTGACTATGGTTATTGAGGGGAAAACTATAAAGAAACTTTCCGTCCGACAAGGGAAAAAGAAACTTCCCGTACAACTTCGTTCCGATAAAGCATTTTTCGACTTCGACCCTTTTGGCGATGAAATTATAGTAACTATTAGATAGAAGTTCCCCGTAATACGGAGAAAATCATTACTTTTGCCGTAACGACATCGGAAACTTATGAAAAACATAGAACAAAGAGTCTGCGGGAGAAGAATTTATACCTTTCTGGTAGTGTGTCTTGTTGCACTAATGAATTTGTCGGGTTATGCTTCCGTTAAGGTACATGTACAATATCTGACTACAGCGGACGGATTGTCCAATAATTCTGTCCGTTATATTTATCAGGATAGCAAAGGCTTTATTTGGATGAGTTCACTGAACGGACTGAACCGTTATGACGGTAATTCGTTTCGTACTTTCCTGCCTAAAAATAACGGACGTATTTCACTTGCAGACCGACGGGTCAAGCATTTGTATGAAGATAATAACGGCTTCTTGTGGATATCTACCTCTGCCGATCGTTTCAGTTGTTATGATTTGAAGAAGGATTGTTTCGTGGATTTCACCGGATGTGGGGAACATGAAGACCACTACGGATATATAACCATATTATCTGACGAAGTCTGGTTATGGGGACGGGGGCAAGGCTGTCGGCGTATACAATATAGAGAAGGCAAGTTTGTTTCGGAAGTCTTTAATGCGAAAAGTGGACAGCTCCAATCGGACAATATCCTGTTTGTGTTGCAGGATAGCGGTAAACGGGTGTGGATTGGCACGGATAGAGGACTTTATTATTGGAAAGATAATGCGTTGCAGTGTGTTGATAAGTCACATTATTTCCAGCGTGCCTATCGTTTTAAAGACAAAACCTGCTTTATAACCATCGAAGGTGAAATTTGGACTGCGGATAAGAAGGGGCGGCTTGCCTTTGCGGCAAAGTTGCCGGATGTATCTTCGGGTATGGATTTGCCGGGTAGCTTGTCGGTTGGGAACCAATGGGTTATCTTTACTTCAAAAGGTAGTTTCGTTTTTGATTTGGAGAGCAATGCCTTGAAACCCTCACCATCGGAGTGGAATATTCCCGGCGGTGAAGTTGCTGTAGATAACCGGGGGAATTATTGGGTACACAACAAGACAGGTAAGTTATATTATATTCAGTCGGGAACCGGCGTCGTGAAAGTTTTTCAACTGATGCTCCAAGAAAAGGTGGGGTATATCGATATGGAACGCTATCATGTAGTACACGACTCACGTGATATTCTTTGGATTTCAACTTATGGCAACGGGCTTTTTACCTATGATTTGCGGACTGACGAACTGCGCCATTTCAAAGCGGATGACAGCCGTTCCTCATTGATTTCGTCCAATGCCCTGCAATATATCATGGAAGACCGTTCGGGGAGCATTTGGTTGAGTTCCGAGTATACGGGAGTGTCTCATTTGAAGGTAGTGAATGAGGGAGCCGCACAGTTCTATCCGGAGCCGGTGAAATACGATACGGAAACACATGTGAATAATGTTCGTATGCTGGCTGCCGCAACTAATGGGGATATTTATCTGGGTACTCGCGATGGAAAGGTCTATGTATACGATGCTGTACTGTCTTGCCTAAAGGACAAAGCTGTCTATGGCAAAAATATATACGCGCTTTGTGAAGATTCCACAGGTGTCCTTTGGTTGGGAAGTAGGGGTGATGGACTGTATGCGGGAGATAAAAAGTACACTTATCGGGTTGATGATGTGAATTCTCTTGCAGCCAATGAAGTATTTTGTATGTTGCGCGATAGTAAAGGGCGGATGTGGATCGGTACCTTTGGCGGTGGGCTGGACCTTGCCGAACCCGATGGACAGGGCGGCTATAAATTCCGTCATTTCCTCAATGAATACTATTCGCAGAAACGCATACGCGTATTGATTGAGGACAAACAAGGATGGATTTGGGCAGGTACGAGTGATGGTATATTTGTATTCCGTCCTGAGGAATTGTTGGCAAATCCTAAAGCCTATCACCATTATAATTGGAGTAACCGAAGTTTACTGAGTAATGAAGTGCGGCATATAATGCAGGACAGCAAGGGAAATATCTGGATTGCCGAATCCGGTGTGGGGTTCTGTATTTGTACGCCCGGTAATGATTACGGCAAGCTGAATTTTACTCATTATGGTGTAGCCAATGGTTTAGTGAACAGTATGGTACAGGCTTTTGTAGAAGATACGGAAGGTAAAGTATGGATTACTACCGAATATGGAGTTTCCTGCTTTTTTCCTGGCTCAAAGACTTTTGAGAACTACTTCTTCTCCAGCGATATGCTGTGCAATGTATATAGCGAAAGCAGTGCGTTGAGATTGCGGGATGGCAGGATTATTATGGGAACCAATCAAGGACTGACTATCGTTAACCCGTCGCAAGTGGAAAGCGTGCAAAGTATTCCTTCCGTTACTTTCACCGAATTGAAGCTGAACGGTATATCGGTATCTTCCGATGAACCTAATTCACCTTTGGAATATTCCCTTGCTTATGTCCGTGACATTCATTTGAGATATAACCAGAATTCGTTCGGAATAAACTTTTCTACGCTGGATTATTCTACTACGATTCCGCCAAAGTTCAGCTATAAATTGGAAGGGTATGATAAAGAATGGAGTATTCCGTCTACCTTGACTTTTGCTGCCTATAAGAATTTGAAACCGGGTATCTATAATTTGCATGTAAAAGCATGTAATGCTGCAGGACAGTGGGGCGATAAGGATACGATGCTCCGGATTGTTATTGCGCCGCCGTTCTGGCGTACTACTTGGGCTTATCTGCTTTATTTTCTGTTTATAGTTTTTGTGTTCTATACGGTCTATCGTATTATTCGCAACATGAATGATTTGCGTAATAAGATCAAAGTGGAGGAACAGCTTACGGAATACAAGCTGGTATTCTTTACCAATATCTCCCATGAGTTTCGTACTCCGTTGACGCTGATTCAGGCTGCTTTGGAGAAGATGCATCGTGTTGGCAAGATACCCAAAGAAATGGCCTACTCGGTAAAAGTCATGGATAAGAGTACACAACGCATGCTGAGACTTATTAATCAACTGCTTGAGTTTAGGAAAATGCAGAATAACAAGCTTGCTCTTTCGTTGGAAGAAACCGATGTTATAGCGTTCCTTTATGAAATTTATCTGAGTTTCAAGGATGCCGCCGAGTCCAAGAAAATGGACTTCAGGTTTATCCCTTCCGCGGCGTCTTATAAAATGTTCATTGATAAGGGTAATTTGGATAAGGTTATTTATAATCTGCTTTCTAATGCGTTCAAATATACTCCATCGGGTGGGAAAGTAGATTTCTCTATACAGGTGGATGCCGCCGCTCATAAATTAGTTATTAAGGTAACCGATTCCGGTGTCGGTATCCCTAAGGAGAAACGCGACCAGCTTTTCAAACGTTTCATGCAGAGTAACTTTTCCGGTAGCAGTGTAGGGGTGGGGCTTCATCTGACCCATGAATTGGTAAATGTTCATAAAGGGACTATAACGTATGATGAAAATCCCGAAGGCGGTTCTGTCTTTACGGTGGTGCTTTCTACCGATACTTCGGTTTATGAAGAGAAAGATTTTTTGATACCCAACAATGTTCTGCTTCGTGAGGAAGAAATGGCGCAGAAACATTTGTCAGACATGGAAGAGAGGATGGTTTCCGGTATAGGTGAGGATACAGGGCAGGATAAGGAAGAGACACAGGAAGAAGGTCTGCCGGTCGTACCTTTGAATAAACGGAAACTGTTGATTATAGAAGATGATACGGATGTACGTGAGTTCTTGAAAGAGGAGCTCTCCGTTTACTTTGAAGTAATGGCGGAAGCAGACGGTAATGCCGGGTTGGAACGGGCTTACTCGTATGACGCTGATTTGATAATTTGTGATGTCCTGATGCCGGGGCTATCGGGATTCGAGGTTACCGGAAAATTGAAAAGCGACTTTAATACGAGCCATATCCCTATCATTCTGCTTACTGCCTTGAATGCGCCCGAAAGTCACTTGGAAGGGGTGGAAAGCGGAGCGGATGCCTATATTACGAAACCGTTCAGTACAAAGCTATTGCTGGCACGCGTATTTAAGCTGATTGAGCAACGGGATAAACTGCGTGAGAAGTTCTCGAGCGACCTTTCCATGATACGTCCGGTGATATGCACGACAGATAAGGATAAAGAGTTTACCGATAAGCTGACACGTATCGTGGAGGAACAATTGGATAATCCTGATTTTACCGTGGATGATTTTGCTTCTATGATGGCATTGGGACGAACCATATTTTACAGGAAAGTGAAAGGAGTTACCGGTTATGCGCCCAAAGAGTATCTGCGTGTAATGCGTATGAAGAAAGCGGCGGAGTTGTTACTGAAGACGGATGCCACTGTTGCGGAAGTGGCTTATCAGGTAGGCATCAATGATCCTTTCTATTTCAGTAAATGCTTCAAGACGCAATTCGGGGTGTCTCCTTCAACTTATCAAAAGAACAAAGACGGTATATCACAAACTTGATAATGGTTGTTTTGTGACATTCCGTCTGCTCTTGCATGGTTATTTGGAGAATAGCAATATACCCGTTGCTTCGCCTTTTTGGAAATGGATGTTGTAA
>NZ_FQWK01000002.1 GCF_900129655.1 Bacteroides clarus YIT 12056 | reverse complement strand
GGTTCCACCTCTTCCCATTCCGAACAGAGAAGTTAAGCTCAGTCACGCCGATGGTACTGCGTAACAGTGGGAGAGTAGGTAGTCGCCGTTTTTTTAGAGAAGCCCCCGTATCGATAGAAGGATACGGGGGCTTTATTGTTTTCAGAAGGATATTACCGATCGGAATCGGGTGAAATGAATATAAAAAAGTGAATATTTTACCCTAAATACTACATAATGAGGATAATTATTTGTATCTTTGTCGCCCGAATAAATAAAAGAAGCTTTGGGAAAGTTTGATAAATACAAAATAGATTTGAAAGGTATGCAGGCAGATTCATGCAAATATGAATTTGTATTGGATAACCTGTTCTTCGCTAATATTGACGGCCCGGAAGTACAGAAGGGTAAAGTCAATGTTGTTTTGGTTGTAAAGAAAACATCTCGTGCTTTCGAATTGAACTTTCAGACGGACGGAATGGTATGGGTTCCATGCGACCGTTGTTTGGATGATATGGAGCAGCCGGTAAGCTCTACAGATAAGTTGCTGGTGAAGTTCGGACATGAATATGCCGAGGAAGGTGATAACCTTATTGTCATCCCCGAAGAAGAAGGGGAAATCAACGTGGCGTGGTTCATGTATGAGTTTATAGCTTTGGCTATCCCGATGAAGCATGTACATGCTCCGGGCAAGTGTAATAAAGCGATGAGCAGTAAATTAAGCAAGCATTTGCGTACTACTCCGGATGATGAAATGGATGAAGATAGTTTTGTACCGGAAGAAAGTAACGAGCTTGTTAACGATGATACGGAAACTGCGGTAGACCCGCGTTGGGACGAATTAAAGAAAATATTAGATAACAATTAAAGATTAAAGAAAATGGCACATCCTAAGAGAAGACAGTCAAAAACAAGAACTGCAAAGAGAAGAACTCATGATAAAGCAGTAGCTCCTACATTGGCTATTTGCCCGAATTGCGGTGAATGGCATGTATATCACACAGTGTGTGGTGCATGTGGCTACTATCGTGGTAAGCTGGCAATAGAGAAAGAAGCTGCGGTTTAATTTAGCAGTTTGACTAAACTTATACTTGAATATCGGGCGTCTAAAAAGATTTGTAACATTCAAAGAGCAAACCTTTTTAGACTGCCGTTGTTTAAGTGTCTTTATAAGTAAATAAGATTAATGGAAAAAATAAATGCAGTAATTACAGGAGTTGGCGGTTATGTACCCGATTATATCTTGACGAACGACGAGATATCAAAGATGGTGGATACCAATGACGAATGGATTATGACCCGTATCGGAGTTAAGGAAAGACACATTCTGAACGAAGAAGGATTGGGTACATCATATATGGCGCGCAAAGCCGCGAAGCAGTTGATGCAGCGCACCGGTTCCAATCCGGATGATGTTGACCTGGTAATTGTCGCTACTTCTACTCCGGACTATCAATTCCCTTCTATTGCATCTATCTTATGTGACAAGCTCGGATTGAAGAATGCTTTTGCATTCGATATGTCGGCCGCTTGTTGCGGTTTCCTTTATATGATGGAAACTGCTGCGAACTTTATTCGTTCCGGTAGATACAAGAAAGTTATTATCGTAGGTGCAGATAAGATGTCCTCGATTGTGAACTATACAGACCGTGCCACTTGTCCGATTTTCGGTGATGGCGCAGCGGCCTTTATGATGGAGCCGACAACAGAAGAACTGGGTGTTATGGATGCCATGTTGAGAACAGACGGAAAGGGGTTGCCTTTCTTGCATCTGAAAGCCGGTGGTTCTGTTTGCCCCCCTTCTTACTTCACGATAGACAATCATATGCATTATCTTTATCAGGAAGGTCGTACGGTATTTAAATATGCAGTATCCAATATGTCGGATATCAGTGCCGCAATTGCGGAAAAGAATAATCTGACAAAAGATACCATTGACTGGGTGATTCCTCATCAGGCCAATCTGCGTATTATTGATGCTGTGGCGCATCGCTTGGAAGTTCCTCATGAAAAAGTGCTGATAAATATCGACCGCTACGGTAATACGAGCGCCGGTACGCTTCCGCTCTGTATATGGGACTTTGAAGAAAAACTGAAGAAAGGCGATAACCTTATCTTTACGGCATTCGGCGCAGGATTTACCTGGGGAGCCGTTTACGTGAAATGGGGCTATGACGGAAAGAAACAGTAATGTAACCGTTATTAACAAAATATGATAAAAAGACGCATCCTATTTCGATTCGATGCGTTTTTTTGTCTTAATCCAAATACGTGAAGATTATGCATAAAGCAGGTTTTGTCAACATCGTGGGAAATCCTAATGTAGGTAAGTCTACATTGATGAATGCACTGGTGGGTGAGCGTATTTCAATTGCTACCTTCAAGGCGCAGACCACTCGTCACCGGATTATGGGCATATATAATACGGATGATATGCAGATTGTGTTTTCGGATACGCCGGGCGTACTGAAACCTACTTATAAATTGCAGGAGTCTATGCTGAACTTCTCCACTTCGGCACTGACGGATGCAGATGTGTTGCTGTATGTGACGGATGTGGTTGAGACACCTGACAAGCATAATGATTTTGTGGAGAAAGTGAGCCACATGGAAGTGCCGGTACTGCTGCTCGTCAACAAGATTGACCTGAGTAATCAGGAGAAGCTGGTGGAGTTGGTGGAAGCGTGGAAGGAGCTGTTGCCGAATGCGGAGATTATTCCTATTTCAGCCGCTACCAAGTTTAATGTGGATTACGTGATGAAGCGGATAAAAGAATTATTGCCGGATTCTCCTCCTTATTTTGATAAGGACCAGTGGACGGACAAACCGGCCCGTTTCTTTGTAAACGAAATTATCCGCGAAAAGATATTGTTGTACTATGACAAGGAGATACCCTATTCGGTAGAGGTCGTTGTAGAGCAGTTTAAGGAAGAAGAAAAGAAGATACATATCAATGCTGTGATATACGTTGAACGTGATTCGCAGAAAGGTATCATCATCGGTAAGCAAGGGAAGGCTTTGAAAAAAGTGGCTACCGAAGCTCGCCGCGATTTGGAGAGGTTTTTCGGGAAAACAATATTCCTGGAGACATTTGTGAAGGTTGATAAGGATTGGCGTAGTTCGGACAAAGAGCTGCGTAATTTTGGGTATCAGCTGGACTAATATTCATACGACTGTGATAGTCGCAAAAAAACAAAGAGTGTAACCTATGGGAAATTTAGTTGCAATCGTAGGACGCCCCAATGTGGGAAAGTCTACATTATTTAATCGCCTGACTAAAACACGGCAGGCCATTGTGAACGAAGAGGCAGGAACGACACGCGACCGCCAGTATGGTAAATCCGAATGGCTGGGACGTGAATTCTCGGTTGTAGATACCGGTGGTTGGGTAGTGAACTCGGATGATATTTTTGAAGAGGAGATACGCAAACAGGTATTGATGGCTGTAGACGAAGCGGATGTGATTCTGTTTGTGGTGGATGTGATGAACGGAGTGACAGACCTGGATTTACAGGTAGCTTCTATTTTGCGCCGCGCGAAGAAACCTGTTTTGCTGGTTGCGAACAAGACCGATAATAACGAGTTGCAATATAATGCTCCCGAATTTTATAGCCTGGGTTTGGGAGATCCGTATTGTATTTCTGCCGTGACCGGTAGCGGCACGGGAGACTTGATGGACCTTATCGTTGGGAATTTCAAGAAAGAGTCCGATGAAATTCTGGACGAGGATATTCCCCGTTTTGCGGTCGTAGGACGTCCGAATGCCGGAAAGTCGTCTATCGTTAATGCTTTTATCGGTGAAGACCGCAATATCGTAACGGAAATAGCCGGAACGACACGTGACTCAATCTATACCCGCTACAATAAGTTCGGCTTTGACTTTTATTTGGTGGATACGGCCGGTATTCGCAAGAAGAATAAAGTGAGTGAAGATTTGGAATACTACTCGGTCATCCGTTCTATCCGTTCTATCGAAAATTCGGATGTTTGTATCCTGATGCTGGATGCTACGCGTGGCATCGAGAGCCAAGACCTGAATATATTCTCGCTTATCCAGAAAAACTCCAAAGGATTGGTGGTGGTTGTCAACAAGTGGGATTTGGTGGAAGATAAGACGGTAAAAGTGATGAAAACTTTTGAGAATGCTATCCGCAGCCGTTTTGCTCCTTTTGTGGATTTTCCGATAATCTTTGCTTCGGCATTGACGAAACAACGTATTCTGAAAGTTTTGGAAGAGGCGCGTACAGTGTATGAAAACCGTATGATACGCATACCGACCGCTCGCTTGAATGAAGAAATGCTGCCGCTTATCGAGGCTTATCCGCCTCCCGCCATCAAAGGTAAGTACATTAAAATAAAGTACATCACGCAATTACCGAATACGCAGATTCCTTCTTTCGTTTATTTTGCCAATCTTCCGCAATATGTGAAAGAACCGTACAGACGTTTCCTTGAGAATAAGATGCGTGAGAAATGGAATCTGACGGGGACACCGATTAATATATATATACGACAGAAATAAATAGCTTGTATAGGCTAAAATAGTTAAAAGACTGGCTCGGCAGGGCCGGTCTTTTTTTATCAGATTGTTTTATTTACATTTGTAATCGTAATAATCGAGATTGCCGTCATACTTGTGCTGCAATCAAATATATCGGGACGATATATATCAATTCTATTAACTGGTTTTATGAAGATAAGTGTCCGGGAATACTGTTCCGGACACTTTTTTATGGAGAATGTTGTACAGACTTAACCTTCGATATTTTGTATCTCCACTTCTTTTACTTTGCGGAAGAGGTCGGAAGCGAAAATGAAGTTATTCAGGCGTTCGTTGGTAGAGGTAAAGATATCGTCTTTACTGCCTTCCCACTCTTTATGCCCTTCGTAGATATAGATGATTTTCTCTCCGATACCCATTACGGAGTTCATGTCGTGGGTATTGATGAGCGTGGTCATGTTGTATTCACGAGTGATGTCCTGTATCAACTCGTCGATAACGAGAGAAGTTTTAGGGTCCAAACCGGAGTTCGGTTCGTCGCAGAACAGATATTGCGGATTCAAGGCAATGGCACGTGCAATGGCCACACGCTTCTGCATACCGCCACTGATTTCACCGGGAAATTTATCTTTCGCTTCGATAAGGTTCACGCGTTCCAGACAAAACATGGCACGACGTGTACGGTCGCGCAATGTATCCGAACTGAACATATTAAGAGGAAACATTACATTATCCAGCACCGTCATCGAGTCGAACAAGGCGGCGCTTTGGAATATCATCCCCATTTCCCGACGCAGGGCCTTTTTCTCTTTCTTTCCCATTGTGAGGAAATTGCGGTGGTCGTATAGCAATTCTCCCTTTTCGGGTGTCAACAGGCCGACGATACATTTCATCAGCACGGTTTTTCCCGAACCGCTCTGTCCGATGATAAGATTGGTCTTTCCGTTTTCGAATGTGGCATTGATATCCGTCAGTACCTCTTTCTCTTCAAATGACTTGCAAAGTCCTTTCAGCTCAATCATTCTTACTTGGTTTTGAATTTAGAATCAACTTATTAGCCCATTAGCAACTGTGTCAATATGAGGTCGGCAAACAGAATCAGCACACTGCTGCATACAACCGAATCCGTAGATGCCTTACCTACCTCGATGGAACCGCCTTCGACCGTATAGCCGAAGAACGCCGATACGCTGGCAATGATAAAGGCAAAAAACAGCGACTTGATGATACCGCACCAAATAAACCATTCTACGAACATATATTGCAAACCGTATTCCAAATCTACAGCCGACATGATACCGCCAAACCAGCATGTGCAAAACGCGCCTATGATTCCGGCGAATATACTGAACGTCACCATAAGGGGAATGGTTGATACCATTGCGGCTATTTTAGGTAATATCAGATAGTTGGCAGAGTTGACACCCATAATCTCAAGAGCGTCTATTTGCTGGGTAACCCGCATCGTTCCAAGTTCGGAAGCAATATTCGAACCCACCTTACCCGCCAATATCAGACACATAATGGAAGATGAGAACTCCAGCAACATGATTTCGCGGGTAACGTATCCCACTGTCCAACGCGGCATAAAAGGGCTTTCTATGTTCAGTTTGATTTGTATGGTAATAACGGCTCCGATGAAAAACGATATTAGCAATACGATGCCGATAGAGTTTACGCCAAGCTGCTCTATTTCATTGATATACTGACGGAAGAACATACGCATACGTTCAGGACGGGCGAAAACACGTCCCATTAGCATAATATATCTTCCGACTGTTCTAAGTGCTTTAATCATGACTCGTAAGTATTTGTCTGCAAATGTACACTATTTCAGCTTATTTTTGCTACATTTGCGCCAGTTTCACCACAGATTACGCCGAATGGCACAGTATTTTTACATAAAACACGATAGGGTTGTCGTAATCTGCGGGGAAATAACGGTCTTGCCGACCGATATTAATCTGTATATGTATAATCTGTGGTGATATAGCGTTATGGAAGAAGAAAGCAAAATGGTACTCCGGACAGAGGATTTGGTGAAAAAGTACGGTAAGCGTACAGTAGTGAGCCATGTTTCTATCAACGTAAAGCAGGGAGAAATCGTTGGACTGCTGGGGCCGAACGGCGCCGGTAAGACTACTTCATTCTATATGACCGTAGGATTGATAACTCCTAATGAAGGACGTATCTTTTTGGATGATTTGGATATTACGAAATATCCTGTGTACAAGCGCGCGCAGACAGGTATCGGTTATTTGGCGCAGGAAGCATCCGTGTTCCGTCAGATGAGTGTGGAGGATAATATCGCCGCCGTATTGGAAATGACGGACAAACCTTTGGATTACCAGAAAGATAAGCTGGAGAGCCTGATTGCGGAGTTTCGTTTGCAGAAGGTCCGTAAGAATAAAGGTAACCAGTTGTCCGGTGGAGAGCGCCGTCGTACGGAGATTGCCCGTTGCTTGGCCATCGACCCGAAATTCATTATGCTGGATGAACCGTTTGCGGGAGTAGACCCCATTGCGGTAGAGGATATCCAACAGATTGTATGGAAACTGAAAGACCGGAATATCGGTATTCTGATTACCGACCACAATGTACAGGAAACCTTGAGTATCACCGATCGCGCTTATCTGCTTTTTGAAGGAAAAATCTTGTTTCAAGGTACGCCGGAAGAGCTTGCTGAGAATAAGATTGTACGTGAAAAATATTTGAGTAATAGTTTCGTGCTTCGCCGCAAGGACTTTATGGTGTAGATGACAAGTGAAAAGAGTGCTGTTGTTTGTAGGGGTGGTATTTCTATTTGTTTCGGTTATAGGACAGAATACCGCGGAAATCAGGCGTGTCCTTGAGATTACGGACTCGCTTTATTCACTCGGTAAGGTGGATTCCGCATTAATCGTTTGCCGGCAAGCGGCTCCGTTGGTTCGGCAGGAAAAAAATCCAGGCGCTATTGTTTCATTTTATACTTCGCAGGGGGTATACCTGCGTTCTTCCGGTATGTTGCCGGATGCGGTGAAATCTTATGATACGGCTTTGGAGTATGTAGGCAGACTGGACACGACATCGGAAGATGACAGACAGAGTGCTGTGGTGCTGTATAACAATCTTTCTACTCTGCACATGGATATGAAGTCGCTTGATAAGTCCGAGGAGTATGCGTTGCTTGCAGTTTCATTGGCAGATAAATGTACTGATAAAACTTTTCGCGCACAGATTTATACCGTCGCCTCTTCTGTTTTTATTATCAGAAAACTTTATGGCCAGGCTAAAGAGTATTTGGCGAAGGCGATTGAGTTGTCGCACGAAGAAGGGCAGTTTGATAAGGAATTGGGCGCTCTTACTTATTATATGTTGGTTCTGCAGAAAACCGATAGTTCGCAAAGTGAGATAAACCGATATGCCGGAAAAGCGGATTCTATTCTTCCCCGGGTAAATTCAGTGATGGCTTTGATAAATTATTACCAGATTTTGTTTGTGATCCGGCAAGATAATAAGGATTATCAGGCGGCTATTGCTACCGCTGATAAATTATTAAGTTTGGATGGAATCACAAGCTATCCTTTTCTTTTATATGATATTTATAATAATCTGCACCTGGCATATAAGAGTGTACATGATTATGAACATGCTTATGCGGCTTTAAGCCAAGCGCAGCAATTAAACGACTCCCTGTTTCAAAAAGAAAAGGCAAAACAACTGGAGGAGCTTTCTGTAAAATATGAAAGTAAGGAGAAAGAGCTTGAAATACAGAAACTGAACGAGGAAAAACGGTGGGCTCGCCAGCGTCTGTACGTTGCTTTAGGCGGTTCGGGAGTTATATTGGTGATATCGGGGTTGTTTTTCGCTTATTTCGTACAGCGGCAGAGGTTGCGTGCGGAACGTCAGAAGCGGGAAATGGAAACTCAGCGGCATGAATTTGAACAGTTGCAACGCGTCACGGAGCAGAAACTGACTCGTAACTACCTGGACAAGTTGGAGTATGAACATGCACGTTTGGCTAAAGAACTGCATGATGGCGTGTGTAACGACCTGTTCTCTATGGAAGTAAGTGTAGACTCGCAACAGGGCGTGCAGACGAGAGACTGGATTGCAAATCTGCGGAAAATCAGAGAGAATATCCGTCTTGTTTCTCATGAATTGCTTCCACCTGTTTTTCAGGAAGCTACCATCAATGAGATTATATCCGATTATCTGGAGAGCCTTTCCACGCAGGAATGTCCGATTTCTTTTAAAACTCTCCCGGAAGATGTGGAATGGGCGGTTCTGCCGGATACAATGTCGTTAAATATCTATCGAATTATTCAGGAGGCGGTAAGCAATGCGCTGAAGCATGCCTGTGCCACCCGTATTTCTGTCGTAATGGAATGGAAACTGCCCAATCTGGAAATCAGAATCGTTGATAATGGAAAAGGGAGTGCGACACACAAACCGGGTATAGGAATACAGACCATGAAAGAGCGCGTAGCAGCTTTAAAAGGTACTTTCACAATAGATTCAACAATGTCGGGCACTACGATAATCGTGCTCATTCCTGTCTTTTAATATAAAAACTACGGTTTCCCGTAGGGTATATGTCGGCGTGTATGTTTAATTTTGTCAAAGATAATATAAAATAGACGACAAATGAAGTTCGACATAGTTCTTATAGATGATCATTCTTTAGTGTTGGAAGGGCTGAAAACTCTATTGAGAGATATTGCCGGCGTAAACAGTGTTTGTACGGTGACGAACGGCACTGAATTACTGAGCTTAATCAAATCACGAATATTCCATATATACATTACAGACCTTGAATTACCGGATATTGACGGTTTTGAGTTGATGCACAGCATAAAAGAGAATAATCCTCAGGCTAAAGTAATTGTTTGTACCATGCATGAGGAGATATGGATTGTGAATAAACTGAGGCATCCGGATATCAATGCCGTTGTTTTCAAATCTTCGGGAACCGAGGCGTTACGTGAAGCGGTGTGTGCCGTTATGGTGGATGAAAACTATTATTGTCAGCGTTATCAGCAGTTATATAAAGAGAAAAACCGGCCGGACGATGAAACCGAGTTGCCGGATATGTTGCCTACTTCGCGTGAGTTGGATGTACTGAAAGCAATAGCCCAGGGCATGAGTACCCATGAAATATCCCGACATCTGTTTATTTCGGAAAATACGGTTGAATGGCATCGGAAAAATCTGATGCTGAAATTTGCTGCGCGTAATGCGACCGATTTGGTGATAAAGGCACTGACGAAAGGTTATCTGACGATTCCACTTTAACGCTACAGCCGGAATAAGTCCTGCCGTTTGTAGGTAGTTTTGATAAACTGAAGTATAGGACTGTACTTAAAATCATTAATACCATGAAAAAAGTTGTTTTTACGTTAGTAGTATTGTGTCTGTCTTTAATGACACAAAGTGCTTGTTCCGGTAAAAGCGCCAAAGCGGAGCAGGCAACAGAGCAATCCGGTGAACAGGCTGCCGGAGAGAGTGTAGCTTCGCAAAATGAACTGTCAGATAAAATCCTCGGACTGATTGAAGATGCCACGGATAAAGTTAAAGACTGTACTGACCCTGAAAAGGCATTCGCCATTATGGCCGAGACCAGTAAGGCTATCGATAAAGCTTGTAAAGATGCCGGTACGTCTTTGTCGGGTTGGATACAGTCGCTTAGCGATAGTGAGTTGAAACGGTATGAAGATGCCACAGCCAAATTTCAACAGGCGGTAAAACAATAATCTGTATACGATTACTAAAATGAGAATATTATGAAACGATTTTATTATTATGTAATGAGTTTGGCTTTTCTGTGCGCACTTACTGCGTGTAGCGAAGATGATGAGCCTACTCCGGCTCCTCCATCCTCCAAAGGAGTGGAAGCGGTGAACAAGATTGTGGAAGTATTGGAAAAAGACCACAAGGAAGTCAGTGATTTTGTGGAAATTCTGAAAAAGGTCGATGTAGCCAATCTTGAGGAAGATAAATTAACGGTCTTTGCGGTACGCAACGCTACCGCTTCGACGCGTGCTTCGGGAGCGGTTTTGGATTCTGCGTCTATCCAGCGTCACATAGCTAAAGGCAGTTATAAGGAACTTACGAATGTCAAAGGATTGGAATGCATCAATGGAGACAGCCTTCGTGTCACTCGTTCCGCTGATGGCAGTGTATATGTAAATGGAGTGATTATAGAAGGTAATTCCATTGCGGCGGGTAATAGTTATATATTCATCGTTCCGGAAGTCTTGGCGGAACTGCCGGATACTCCGGTAACGCCCGAAACAGACCTGGCGGAGATTGAAGAAGAGTGGGACGCGGTAACCAAGGAGTATTTTGAAGGAATTCTTTCATTGGAACGCATCTTGATTACCGGTTCTGACCCGGAGGCTTTTACTTCGGATGAAACCCTGAAGTTTTATTCCGATTCCTTTTGGAAGCTGGCTTACGCAACGCTGGAGAAAGGCGTGGAATATAGGAAGAGGCTGGATTCAATGACGAAGGACGCGGCGGATTTACTTATTGATATCAACGTAGATATGGCGATAATCCGTTGTCATCTCTACGGATATTATGGAAAATTGCTTAATGGCGGGACGCAGATTCCTCCGGAACAGTTGATTGAGGATTTAAAGAAGTCGATAGACGCGTATCCTTCCCAAGCCAAGCATGCCATGAGTCTTTTGTTGGCAAAAATATATGCGGATAAAGGAGATTGGAATGATGCTTCGGAGTATTGCAAAAGAATAGAGAACGGCTCGTATCAGTTAACTTCTCTTTGGTCTCCCACGGAAAAAGAAGCTTTATGGAGCGGATACGAATATATATCGGAAGATGGTAATGAAGTTCGAATGCCTCTGCCGCTACTTCGCGAAGTTTATTTGCTTGCTGCCATAGCTAACAGCAGGCTTGGTAACCGCACGGAAGGTATGGCATATATCGATCGTCTGACAAAAGGGTTTTTCGAAGGCAAGGAGTATGATACTACGGATGAAAGTCTGGCGTCATTGGCCAGGGCGCTTCTGCAAGGCAATGGCGGGCAGCTGTATCCTTATTATAGAATATTGAAGATTGCTCTGCCTGTAACGGGTGCTCAAGATAAACATCATTATCTTCCCATCCCTCAAAAAGTATTGGATGAAAATCCGGAGATAATCCAGAATCCCGGTTATTGATAAACTCTCTCTCTTCTCTAATAAATAAAAAGAGGATATGTTAAATTGAATGTTGACATATCCTCTTGTCTTTTCTCCTTTAATCTATATGATTAGTATTTCGGAGGTCTTGCTTCTTTTACTACCATCTGGCGGCCGAAGAATTCAGCGCCGTCCAGTTCGGCAATGGCTTTGGCAGCAGCTGCACTGTCTTCCATTTCTACGAATGCAATGCCTCTGAAACGTCCGGTTGCGCGGTCCATGATAAATTTAACAGAAGATACTGTACCGTAATCTTCCATAACCTTCTGCAGGTCATCTTCCTTAACACGGTAGTTAAGGTTTCCAACATAAATGTTCATAATGAAAATGTAAATAAATAAAAATAAATAAAACTCTCTTTTAGAAAGACGGCTGAATAATAAAAGGATCACAACGACAGAGAGTTTACAAATACGTTTTTTCAACGGAAGTAAAAACCATGTAATGGAAATCGAGAAACTAATGTGCCATCATTCCGCGACAAAGGAACACATTAATTTCGGATATACAATACTTTTTCTCAATTATTTTTTTTTTCTTGTTTCACGGCAGGGAATAACTCTTTGATTTATACGTTTTTTTGAGCTTACCCGGCCGGTTATATCTGCCGACGGGTAATATATCTTGTTTATACAGAGGTATCTTTCCTTTTGCAATAGCCTTTGATTTATAGAATGGTACGTGTACCAAACAATTCCTTCGTTTGGTACACGTCGTACCTTACTAAGGTACGGCAACTACCAAGCCATGGTACGCAAGGTACCACAGGGAGGTATTCTCGCTACCAAGCGGTGGTATCGGGAATACCTGCCGGTGGTATCTTACATAAGAACCGGGATGGAAAAGTTTTTGGTGAGGGGCGACAGAGGAAATAATTGCCTGTGTTTTTTGATAATTGAAAGATTAACACTAATTTTGCACGCTCAAATTGGAGAACGAAATAAAGTATAAATCAAATAAATAATTGTCAGAATGAACGTTTCATTGCAAAACATTGACAAAGTAAGCGCATTGCTTACTGTAAAGCTTGAGAAAGCAGACTATCAGGAAAAGGTAGACAAATCATTGAAGAACTTCCGTCAGAAAGCTCAAATCCCCGGTTTCCGTAAAGGTATGGTTCCGATGAGCCTGGTGAAGAAGATGTATGGTAAGTCGGTATTGGCTGAAGAGGTTAATAAGCTTCTTTCTGATTCCGTATATAAGTATATTCAAGATAATAAGGTGAATATGTTGGGCGAGCCTCTGCCTAATGAAGACAAGCAGAAAGCTATCGACTTCGACACAATGGAAGAATTTGAATTCCTGTTCGACATAGCTTTGTCTCCGGAATTCAAAGCTGAGGTTGCTGCCGCCGATAAAGTGGATTACTATACGATTGATGTAACCGAAGAAATGGTTGACAACCAGGTAAAGGCTTATACGCAGCGTAATGGTAAATACGAAAAGATGGACGCTTATGCCGATAACGATATGTTGAAAGGTTTGCTTGCCGAACTGGACGCAGAAGGCAATACCAAAGAAGGCGGTATTCAGGTGGAAGGTGCCGTGATGATGCCGGCTTATATGAAGAACGACGACCAGAAAGCTATCTTTGCCAACGCAAAGGTGAACGACGTACTCGTGTTCAATCCTTATGCCGCATGGGACGGTAATGCAGCCGAACTTTCTTCTCTGTTGAAGATTGACAAAGAAGCTGTCGCCGAAATGAAATCCGATTTCAGTTTCCAGGTAGAAGAAATTACTCGCTTCGTGGCAGGTGAGCTGAACCAGGAGATTTTCGACCAGGTATTTGGCGAAGGTGTTGTCAAGACCGAAGAAGAATTCCGTGCCAAGGTAAAAGAAGTTATTGCTAACCAGTTTGCTGCTGACAGCGATTATAAGTTCTTGTTGGATGTTCGTAAAATGTTGATGGAAAAAGTCGGTAAACTGGAATTCCCGGATGCGTTGCTGAAACGTATCATGCGTCTGAATAACCAGGACAAAGACGAAAAGTTCGTAGAAGACAATTACGACAAGAGTATCGAAGAACTGACTTGGCATCTGATTAAAGAACAGCTAGTGAAAGCCAACGATATTAAAGTTGAACAGGATGACATCCTTAATATGGCAAAAGAAGCTACCCGTGCACAGTTTGCACAGTACGGTATGCTGAGCGTGCCCGAAGAAATCCTCGACAACTATGCAAAAGAAATGTTGAAGAAGAAAGAAAGCATCGAGGGCTTGGTGAACCGTGTCGTTGAAACGAAACTGGCTTCGGCCCTGAAGACTCAGGTAACGCTGGAAAACAAGAACATTTCAGCCGAAGAGTTCAATAAAATGCTTGCATAATACTTTGGCGGGAAACCGCTGGTTTTTATAAAGAAACACAGAGTTTGACAAACTATAACTCTGTGTTTTTTTGTGTCTCTGTGTTCTTTTTCGTTTCTTTGCATTCACATTAAAAATTAAAAACAGAAAGACAATGGATGATTTTAGAAAATACGCTACCAAGCATTTGGGAATGAGCAGCTTGGTGTTGGATGATGTGATTAAGTCACAAGCCGGGTATTTAAATCCCTATATTCTGGAAGAGCGTCAGCTGAATGTAACCCAGTTGGACGTGTTCTCCCGCCTGATGATGGACCGCATTATTTTCCTCGGTACGCAGATAGACGACTATACAGCCAATACCTTGCAGGCTCAGTTGTTGTACCTGGATTCCGTAGACCCGGGTAAAGATATCTCTATCTATATCAACTCTCCGGGCGGTTCGGTATATGCCGGACTGGGCATTTATGATACCATGCAGTTTATCAGCAGCGATGTGGCTACCATCTGTACCGGTATGGCGGCCAGTATGGCGGCGGTGTTGCTGGTTGCCGGAGCGGAAGGCAAGCGTTCTGCGCTGACGCACTCGCGTGTGATGATTCACCAGCCGATGGGCGGTGCGCAAGGACAAGCTTCGGACATTGAAATCACGGCGCGTGAAATCCAAAAATTGAAGAAAGAACTTTATACTATCATAGCCGACCACTCGCATACGTCTTTCGACAAGGTATGGGCCGATTCCGACCGTGACTATTGGATGACGGCGCAAGAGGCTAAAGAGTATGGTATGATAGACCAAGTTTATACGAAGAAATAAATATGGCAGACTCTAAACGAAACAAAAACAGATGCAGCTTCTGCGGGCGTTCGGAAGATGAGGTCGGCTTCCTCATAACGGGAATGAACGGTTACATCTGTGACAGTTGCGCTACCCAGGCCTACGAGATTACTCAAGAGGCTTTGGGTGCCAAGAAAGGCGATGGCGCTACGAAACTGAATCTGAAAGAACTTCCTAAACCGGTAGAGATTAAGAATTTTCTCGATCAGTATGTTATCGGACAGGATGATGCGAAACGTTTCCTGTCGGTATCTGTGTACAATCATTATAAGCGTCTGTTGCAGAAGGCGGGAGATGATGATGTGGAGATTGAAAAGTCCAATATCATCATGGTGGGCAGTACCGGAACCGGTAAGACTTTACTTGCCCGTACCATTGCCAAACTGCTGCATGTGCCTTTCACTATCGTGGATGCAACCGTACTGACGGAAGCCGGTTATGTAGGCGAGGATATCGAAAGCATCCTTACCCGTCTGTTACAGGTGGCGGACTATAATGTGGCGCAAGCGGAGCAAGGTATCGTGTTCATAGATGAAATAGACAAGATTGCCCGTAAAAGCGACAATCCTTCCATTACCCGTGATGTAAGCGGCGAAGGTGTACAGCAGGGATTGCTGAAGCTGTTGGAAGGTTCTGTCGTGAACGTTCCCCCTCAGGGCGGACGCAAGCATCCCGACCAGAAGATGATTCCGGTGAACACCAAGAATATATTGTTTATTTGCGGCGGCGCGTTCGACGGCATCGAGAAGAAAATAGCGCAACGCCTCAATACCAATGTAGTAGGTTATGGTGCGGTGCGTAATACGGCGTCCATTGACAAGAATAACATGATGCAGTATATTGCTCCGCAGGATTTGAAGTCGTTCGGCCTGATTCCCGAAATCATCGGTCGTCTGCCGGTATTAACCTATTTGAATCCCTTGGACCGTACGGCGTTGCGTTCCATTCTGACGGAGCCGAAGAATTCCATTATCAAGCAATACGTCAAGCTGTTTGAAATGGACGGTGTAAAGCTGACTTTTGAAGATGCGGTGTTTGAGTACATTGTAGACAAAGCTGTTGAATACAAGTTGGGAGCCCGCGGTTTACGTTCCATAGTAGAAACTATTATGATGGATGTGATGTTTGAAATCCCTTCCGAACACAAAGATAGTTTTGTCGTAACCTTGGACTATGCCCGCCGCCAGTTGGAAAAAGCGAATATAGCGAGACTTCAAAGTGCTTAAAATCAAAAGGTAATACAAATAAGGCTGACTTTTTTGTGTTTTATTGAAAAATATTCGGCGGATTATGCTTGAAATTTAAGAAGTTGTTTATAACTTTGTTAGAGTTCTTGAAAATAAGAAACGTCATGTAGCGGCGTTATTAATTGCTTAACTCAATAAACAACCTAATGAATCATGGCAGGGAAGAAGATTAATTTGACAGACCAGCTGAAGAACTACTTTGGGTTCGACACTTTTAAAGGAAATCAGGAAGCAATCATACAGAATCTGCTGGCAGGTAACGATACTTTCGTGTTGATGCCTACCGGTGGCGGAAAGTCTTTGTGCTATCAGTTACCTTCTTTGTTGATGGACGGCACGGCTATTGTGATTTCCCCCTTGATTGCCCTGATGAAGAACCAGGTCGACGCGATGCGTAACTTCAGCGAGGAAGACGGGATAGCCCATTTCATTAATTCTTCCCTGAACAAGAGCGCGATAGACCAAGTGAAGTCCGATATCCTTGCAGGACGGACAAAGCTGCTGTATGTAGCTCCGGAATCTTTGACAAAAGAAGAAAACGTGGAGTTCCTGAAAACAGTGAAGATTTCTTTCTATGCCGTAGATGAGGCTCACTGTATTTCGGAATGGGGACATGACTTCCGGCCGGAATATCGCCGTATTCGTCCTATTATCAATGAAATCGGAAAAGCTCCGCTCATTGCGTTGACTGCGACGGCTACACCGAAAGTGCAGCACGATATCCAAAAGAATCT
Source organism: Bacteroides clarus YIT 12056 (assembly GCF_900129655.1). GTDB lineage: Bacteria > Bacteroidota > Bacteroidia > Bacteroidales > Bacteroidaceae > Bacteroides > Bacteroides clarus. The sequence goes on along the minus strand of NZ_FQWK01000002.1, from coordinate 572,725 downwards.
GGGTATGGTGGAAGCGCAAGTGTTTAAGTCATCGTTCAATCGCCCGAACCTTTATTATGAGGTACGTCCCAAGACTGCAAACGTAGATAAGGATATTATCAAGTTCATCAAGAATAATCCGGAAAAGTCGGGCATCATCTATTGCCTGAGCCGGAAGAAAGTAGAGGAACTTGCTGAAATACTTCAGGCGAACGGGATTAATGCCCGTGCCTATCATGCCGGAATGGATTCGGCCACACGAACACAGAACCAAGACGATTTCCTTATGGAAAAAATCGATGTGATTGTGGCTACTATTGCTTTCGGCATGGGTATTGACAAACCTGATGTGCGTTATGTGATTCATTATGATATTCCGAAAAGTCTGGAGGGATATTACCAGGAAACCGGACGTGCCGGAAGAGACGGAGGCGAAGGACAGTGTATTACTTTTTATACGAATAAAGACCTGCAGAAACTGGAAAAGTTTATGCAAGGCAAGCCTGTTGCAGAGCAGGAAATTGGCAAGCAGCTTCTGCTGGAAACCGCTGCGTATGCCGAATCATCCGTTTGCCGCCGAAAGACGTTGCTACACTATTTCGGTGAGGAGTATACGGAAGAAAATTGTGGAAATTGTGACAACTGTTTAAATCCGAAAAAACAAGTGGAAGCTCAAGAATTATTGTGCACCGTGATAGAAGCTATTCTTGCGGTAAAAGAAAATTTTAAAGCAGACTATATTATAGACATTATACAAGGAAAAGAAACTTCGGAAGTGCAGGCGCATCTGCACGAGGACTTGGAAGTTTTCGGTTCCGGTATGGGAGAAGAAGACAAAACTTGGAATGCTGTTATCCGCCAGGCATTGATTGCCGGTTATTTGACTAAGGAAGTAGAAAACTATGGCTTGTTGAAGGTGACAGAAGAAGGAAAGAAATTCTTGAAGCATCCTAAGTCCTTTAAGATTACGGAAGATAATGATTTCGAGGAAGTGGAAGAAGAAGCGCCGGCACGCGGTGGAGGCGCTTGTGCGGTAGACCCTGCACTCTACTCCATGTTGAAAGACTTGCGTAAGAAGCTCTCCAAGAAGCTGGAAGTGCCGCCTTATGTTATATTCCAAGACCCTTCTTTGGAAGCGATGGCTACTATTTATCCGGTAACCTTGGATGAATTGCAGAATATTCCGGGTGTGGGAGCCGGTAAGGCGAAACGCTATGGCGAGGAGTTTTGCAAACTGATTAAACGCCATTGCGAGGAAAACGAAATAGAACGTCCTGAAGATTTGCGTGTACGCACCGTAGCCAATAAATCCAAGATGAAGGTGGCTATTATTCAGGCTATTGACCGTAAGGTGGCGTTGGATGATATCGCTATGTCGAAAGGAATCGAGTTTGAGGAGCTGCTGGATGAAATAGAAGCTATTGTTTATTCCGGCACGAAGCTGAACATCGACTACTTCCTGGAAGATATCATGGACGAAGACCATCTGTTGGATATATACGATTACTTTAAAGAATCTACTACGGACGATATCGATGACGCCTTGGATGAACTGGGAGATGATTTCACAGAAGAAGAGGTGCGCTTGGTACGTATTAAATTCATCTCCGAAATGGCGAATTGACCTTCGGGCTGTGATTTAAAAAAAAGAAAAAAATATTGCGTGTAAATATACGAAATGGAATAAAAACCGTATATTTGCACGCAATAAATTTTAAACGCATAGCCCTATGTCATTTATTGCTGATAAGATTGTAATGGACGGATTGACTTACGACGACGTTTTGTTAATCCCTGCTTACTCTGAGGTACTTCCTAAAACAGTCGAACTCTCGACTAAGTTTTCACGCAACATTGAGTTAAAAATCCCGTTTGTAACAGCCGCTATGGATACTGTTACCGAAGCGAAAATGGCTATTGCCATTGCTCGTGAAGGCGGTATTGGTGTGATTCATAAGAATATGTCTATTGAAGAGCAGGCTCGTCAGGTCGCTATCGTAAAACGTGCCGAAAACGGTATGATTTATGATCCGGTGACTATCAAGAGAGGCTCTTCGGTTGCGGATGCTCTGGATTTGATGTCCGAGTATAAAATCGGTGGTATTCCGGTAGTGGATGATGAAGGATATTTGGTAGGAATTGTTACCAATCGCGACCTTCGTTTCGAGAAAGACCGTAGCAAGCGTATCGATGAGGTAATGACGAAAAAGAATATCGTTACCACCAATCAGACGACAGACTTGGAAGCTGCCGCTCAAATTTTGCAGGAATATAAGATAGAAAAACTGCCGGTAGTCGATAAAGACAATAAACTGGTAGGCTTGATTACTTATAAAGACATCACCAAGGCTAAAGATAAACCGATGGCTTGCAAGGATAGCAAGGGTCGCCTTCGCGTAGCTGCGGGTGTAGGTGTGACAGCCGATACCTTGGAACGTATGCAGGCATTGGTTGATGCCGGAGCGGACGCTATCGTAATCGATACGGCTCATGGACATTCCAAAGGGGTTATTGAAAAATTGAAAGAAGCTAAGGCGCATTTTCCTCATATCGATATTGTTGTCGGTAATATTGCTACCGGTGAAGCTGCCAAGGCATTGGTTGAGGCCGGTGCTGACGGAGTGAAAGTAGGTATAGGTCCGGGCTCCATTTGTACCACTCGTGTCGTTGCAGGTGTGGGTGTTCCCCAGTTGTCTGCCGTTTATGATGTGGCAAAGGCACTGAAGGGCACAGGTGTTCCTCTGATTGCCGATGGCGGTTTGCGCTATTCGGGTGATGTGGTGAAGGCTTTGGCGGCCGGCGGTTACTCTGTGATGATCGGTTCACTGGTTGCCGGAACGGAAGAATCTCCGGGCGATACGATTATTTTCAACGGTCGTAAATTTAAATCCTATCGGGGTATGGGCTCTTTGGAAGCTATGGAAAATGGTTCTAAAGACCGTTATTTCCAGAGCGGGACGAACGATGTGAAGAAACTCGTACCGGAAGGTATCGCAGCCCGTGTTCCTTATAAGGGAACTTTGTATGAGGTGATTTATCAGCTGACCGGCGGTTTGCGTGCAGGTATGGGATATTGCGGCGCTGCCAATATCGAAAAGCTGCATGATGCTAAATTCACTCGCATTACTAATGCCGGTGTGTTGGAAAGCCATCCGCATGATGTCGCGATTACCAGCGAGGCTCCGAATTATAGCCGTCCTGAATAAAGAATATTCATCCATGAAGATATATGCCCGGAGAGTAATTTATACTTTTCGGGCATTATTTGTTTATGAAATTGTATCTTTGTGATATTACCTGTTGTTTGGTTTTGCTTATTTAGATAGATGATTATGATAAGAAGTTGTTTGATGATGGTTTTTCTCGGGTTGAGTTGGAGTGTTTTCTCTCAACAAGACCCGGTGTTGATGCGCATCGGCGGGAAAGATGTATTGCGTTCTGAATTCGAGTATAACTATAACAGGGATAAAGCGTCACTTGCTCCTAAGGATGCCGCACCGGAGAAGTATGCAGAGCGGTTTGTGAACTTTAAGCTGAAAGTCGCTGCCGCCGAGGCGGCCGGGTTGGATACGGCTCTTGCTTTCCGTGAAAGAGTGGAAGGTTACCGCAGCCGGTTGATAAAATCGTACCTGACCGATACGGTTGTAACCGAAAAAGCTGCCCGCAGGTTGTACGACAAAATGAAATCCGGTCATCGTGCAGGGCAAGTACGTGTAAGCCATATTTTTAAATACCTTCCTCAGAACGTATCCGGTGCCGCATTGCGTGATGCGGTTGCCCGGATGGACTCCATTTATGAGTATCTTCAAAGAAATCCGGATAGCGAGGCTTTTGATTCCTGTGTAGAGCGTTTCTCCGATGAGAAACAGGCATTCCGGGTGAGTTGGCTGCAGATGCCGGTAGAGTTTGAAGATGTGGTCTTCGGCCTGTCGGCGGGAGAAATGTCTCAGCCCTTTTTTACTCCGCAAGGTATTCATATTGTAAAAGTTCTTGAACGATTGGAGATGCCTTCTTTTGAGAGTGTGAAAGAGGAGCTGATGGCTCGCCGGGCACATCGTCACGGAGTGGATTCGGGTGCAGAGGCGCAGGTGGAGAAATTAAAGAAAGAATATCGGTATACCCCCGACAAAACAGGTGTGGACGAGCTGATAAATACAGGGAGAACAAACCGTACTTTGTTTACACTGGCGGGAAAAAACTATACGGGACACGATTTTGCCCGTTTTGCGGCGGCGTATCCGGCCGGTGTGCACAGGCAGTTGGATGCTTTCATAATGAAAACCGTGCTCGATTATGAAAATACGCGTTTAGAGCAGAAACATCCGGATTTACGTTGTTTAGTACGGGACTACGGGAATCGGTTGCTGGCGGATAAGATTACGGAACAAGAAATCCGTAAACGGGCTGCGACGGATGAAGCCGGACTGCAAGCTTACTTCGAAAAGCACCGTTCCGATTATCAGTGGAAAGAGCCGCGATACAAAGGCATTGTACTGCATGGAGTGAGCAAACGTATTGCCAAACAGGCCCGTAAGTTTTTGAAGAGCCTGCCGGAGGCGGAATGGAAGGATGCGATTCGTCTGACGTTTAATGCCGGTGCGCAGCCTCAGATTTTTGCGGAACAGGGATTGTTCGCTCCCGGTGACAATGCGTATGTCGATGATTTAGTGTTCAAAGGTAAGGATGCCGCTTCGATGGTGTCATTCCCTTTTACTGCTGTGTTAGGTGAAAAGGTAAAAGGCCCGGACGACTATCGGGAGGTAAGAGACCGGTTGGTCGCGGATTATCAGAACTATTTGGATAATCAGTGGACAGCCCGTTTACGAGCCTCGGCTAAGGTTGAAATTAACCAAGAGGTTTTAAAAACCGTTAATAATCACTGATGCAACCGATTAAAGCCGTATCTTCGTACCTTAAAATATAGTAAATATCAGTTGATAATGCGAACAACCTGTCTGGGGCTTTTAATTCTTCTTTTCTGCGGATCATGCAAGGAGCGGCACGATCACGGAGGACGAACGCCGCTGGTGGAATTAGATGGCAACTTCCTTTACCATGAGGACTTGCAATCGGTGCTTCCCGCGGATTTGTCGAAGGATGACAGTCTGTTGTTTGCCGAACATTATATCCGTAACTGGGCGGAAGATGTATTGTTGTACGAGAAAGCTCAAAGCAATATTCCCAACAGCGATGAAATAGACAAGTTGGTGGAGAATTATCGGAAAGCGCTGATTATGCACACTTATCAGCAGGAATTGATAAATCAAACTCTTTCCGAAGAAATCTCGGAAGCGGAACTGACCAGTTACTATGAGAAACATCAGGAACTTTTTAAGGTGGATCGTCCTTTGATGAAAGGATTGTTCATAAAAGTCCCTCTTACGGCTCCTCAGTTGGGCAGTGTCCGCCGTTGGTACAAGACGGAAACCCGCGAAGCTGTGGAACATCTGGAAAAATACAGTTTGCAGAATGCGGTGAAGTACGAGTATTTTTACGACAAGTGGGTGCCGATAACCGAGGTGATGGATTTGATGCCGCTGAAAGTGCCCGATGCCGGAGAATATCTGAATAAGAACCGTCACGTGGAATTGAAAGACACGGCCTTTCATTATTTCCTGAATGTGAGTGATTATCGTGCCGTGGGAGAACAGGAACCGTATGAGTTCGCCCGTACCCAAGTAAAAGATATGATGCTCAATATGAAGCAGGTGGAGTTTATGAAGCAAGTGAAAGAAGACTTGTATCGACGTGCGGAGAAAAGAGACAAAATTAAATATTATTAGTATAAGACACCAAGAATGAAGAAGTGTATGAACTTTAAGTTTGTAGTTTTATTTGCCTTGACGCTGTTAGCCGGTTCTACCGTTTATGGACAAGACAATGTGATTGACGAGGTTGTGTGGGTAGTAGGCGACGAGGCTATATTAAAGTCCGAAGTGGAAGAGGCGCGTATGAGCGCTTTGTACGAAGGGCGTAAGTTCGACCGAGACCCTTACTGTGTGATACCGGAAGAAATTGCCGTACAAAAGTTGTTTCTGCATCAGGCCGCACTCGACAGTATTGAAGTTTCCGAAGCTGAAGTTATCCAGCGTGTGGACTATATGACGAATATGTATATCACCAACATCGGTTCCCGCGAAAAAATGGAGGAGTATTTCAATAAGACCTCTAGCCAGATTCGTGAAACCTTGCGTGACAATGCGCGTGAGGGTTTGAAAGTACAGAAAATGCAGCAGAAACTGGTCGGTGAAATCAAGATAACGCCTGCCGAGGTGCGCCGTTACTTCAAAGACCTTCCGCAAGACAGTATTCCTTATATTCCGACCCAGGTAGAGGTACAGATAATCACTCAGCAGCCGAAAGTTCCTTTGGAAGAAATAGAGAACGTAAAGAAACGTTTGCGCGACTTTACCGATCGTATTACGAAGGGCGAAACCAGCTTTTCCACGTTGGCGCGTATGTATTCGGAAGACCGCGGAACGGCTATCAACGGCGGCGAAATGCCGTTTACGGGACGCGGATATCTGGACCCTGCTTTCGCAAACGTGGCGTTCAATCTGCAAGACCCCAATAAAGTATCTAAGATTGTAGAGTCTGAGTTCGGTTTCCATATTATCCAGTTGATGGAGAAGCGGGGCGACCGTATTAAAGTGCGTCATATTTTGCTGAAGCCGCATATACCCGAAGAAGCGTTAGTTTCAGGTATGGCGCGTCTGGATTCCATCGCCGATGATATCCGTAATGGAAAATTCTCTTTTGAGGAAGCGGCATCGGTACTTTCGCAAGACAAGGATACGCGCAACAATCATGGTTTGCTGCCTAATCCCAATACCAACACTTCCAAATTCGAGATGCAGGAGTTGCCGCCCGAAATCGCCAAAGTGGTAGACAAAATGAAAGTAGGGGAAATCTCTGAAGCCTTCACCATGATTCCGCAGAAAACAGGTAAGGAGGAATGTGTTATCGTGAAACTGAAAAGCCGTACAAACGGTCATAAGGCAACCGTTGCCGACGATTATCAGAACTTGAAGGAAATCGTATTGGAGAAACGTCGTGATGAAATGCTGGACAAGTGGATTCGTGAAAAACAGAAACACACTTACGTTCGCATCAACGAAAATTGGAGAAACTGTACATTCAAGTATCCGGGATGGATAAAAGACTGATAATTGGTTTGATATGCCTGTTCGGCGTTTGTTTGCTGAGCGCCCAGGACAGGAAAAGTGAGCCTGACAAGAAAAAGAAACGTGTGGATTTGCTTTATGCCGATGAGGCGCAGGCGGATAAACAGTTGCGCCCCGATGTGCAGGTGTTGATTGGTTCTGTCCGGATGAAGCATGACAGTATGTACATGTTTTGCGACAGCGCTCTGATTTACGAAAAAATCAATTCCGTAGAAGCGTTCGGCAATGTCCGCATGGAGCAGGGAGACACCTTATTTATATACGGTGACTACCTGTATTATGACGGGATGTCGCAGCTTGCCATGTTGCGTGAGAATGTCCGCATGATTAATCGTAATACGGAACTGACGACGGATAGCCTGAATTACGACCGTCTTTACAATTTAGGATATTACTTTGACGGCGGTACGCTGACCGATGAGGAAAATGTCCTTACTTCCGAATGGGGAGAGTACAGTCCGGCAACCAAACTGGCGGTGTTCAACCATGAGGTGAAACTGGTAAATCCCAAATTTGTCCTTACTTCCGACACGTTGAAATACAGTACGGAGTCCAAAATAGCCACTATTCTGGGGCCTTCCGATATTGTCAGCGATAAGAATCATATCTATTCGGAGCGCGGAGAGTATAACACCGTTTCCGAGCAAGCGGAATTATTAGACCGTTCCGTATTGACTAATGAAGGCAAGAAACTTACCGGCGACAGTCTTTTTTACGATCGCAAATTGGGATATGGCGAAGCCTTCGATAATGTACAGATGAATGATACGGTAAACAAGAATATGCTTACCGGTAATTACTGTTTCTACAATGAACTGACCGGCAATGCCATTGCCACCCGGCGTGCGGTTGCCATAGACTATTCCCAGGGCGACAGCCTTTTCATGCATGGCGACACCTTGCGATTGGTAACTTACCATATGAATACCGATTCCGCTTATCGTGAAATGCGTGTTTATCATAAAGTACGTGCCTATCGGACGGATGTGCAGGCGGTGTGCGACTCTTTGGTCTACAACTCCAAAGATTCCTGCATGACAATGTACACAGACCCCATCCTGTGGCATGGTGCGCAGCAATTGCTCGGTGAGGAGATAAAGGTCTACATGAATGACAGCACCATCGATTGGGCGCATATCATCAACCAGGCATTGGCTGTCGAACAAAAAGATTCTGTCCATTATAACCAGGTGACGGGTAAGGAGATGAAAGCCTTTTTCCAAAATGGAGATATGCGCCGTGTGGATGTGAACGGTAATGTTCTGATTATCTTCTATCCGGAGGAGAAAGACAGTACGATGATCGGAATGAATTATGCCGAAGGCAGTTTCCTTCGTATTTATCTCAAAGACCGCAAAATGGAAGAAGCCGCTTTAATAGGCAAGTCCAATGGTATATTGTATCCCATGGACCAGATACCGGCGGACAAGATGAAACTGCCGTCCTTCGTGTGGTTTGATTACATCCGTCCGTTGGATAAGTATGACATCTTTGAGTGGCGAGGTAAAAAAGCGGGTGAAACATTGCAAAAAAGTGACCGGAAACCTTTAACTTCGCCAAGAGATATGCATATAAAACGAACTAAAAAATAACGCTATGGGAATGTTTACAATGCGTAAGCCGCGAGGTTTTCACCATTCATATATCTATGTGGATGAACGGAAAGAGAAGCTGGCTAAAATGGAAGAAGATGCCAAGCGCGAATTAGGCATGTTGCCGGAAAAAGAGTTTTCACCCGAAGATATCCGGGGAAAGTTCATTGAGGGTACCACCCATCTGAAGCGTCGCAAGGAAAGCGGGCGTAAACCCGTTCATCTGGGAGTACTGCTGCTTATCATAGCTTTGCTGATATACCTGTGGTACGCTATAACCAACGGTATTATCTGAATTTTTCCGTACCTTTATATTTCATACTTTATACTTACTACTTATCATGAGCGATATCATTCATTTGCTGCCCGATTCGGTTGCGAACCAGATTGCTGCCGGAGAGGTGATTCAGCGTCCGGCATCTGTCATCAAAGAATTGGTAGAAAATGCGATTGATGCGGAAGCCGGAGAAATACATGTTTTGATAACGGATGCCGGAAAAACCTGCATTCAGGTTATCGACGATGGAAAGGGAATGTCCGAAACGGATGCCCGTCTGTCCTTTGAACGCCATGCCACCTCTAAGATACGTGAAGCGTCCGATTTGTTCGCTTTGCGTACGATGGGTTTCCGCGGCGAGGCATTGGCTTCTATTGCCGCGGTGGCAGAGGTGGAACTGAAAACCCGTCCGGCTGATGAAGAGCTCGGTACGCGGCTTGTGATTGCCGGTTCCAAGGTCGAAAGCCAGGAAGCCGTATCTTGTCCTAAGGGCAGTAACTTTTCCGTAAAAAACCTGTTCTTCAATATTCCCGCCCGCCGTAAATTCCTGAAAGCGAATTCAACGGAGCTGAGTAATATCCTGACCGAGTTTGAGCGTATCGCTTTGGTGCATCCCGATGTCGCTTTCTATCTGTACAGCAATGATACAGAGCTGTTCAATCTGCCCGTCATGCCGTTGCGCCAACGTATTCTTGCCGTATTCGGTAAGAAACTGAACCAGCAACTGCTCTCGGTGGATGTAGATACAACGATGATAAAGGTTTCCGGTTTTGTGGCGAAGCCGGAGACGTCCCGCAAGAAAGGCGCGCATCAGTACTTTTTCGTGAACGGACGCTACATGCGCCATCCGTATTTCCATAAAGCGGTTATGGATGCTTATGAGCAACTGATTCCCGCTGGGGAGCAAATATCCTATTTCATCTATTTCGAAGTCGACCCTGCCAACATAGATGTGAATATACATCCTACGAAGACGGAAATCAAGTTCGAGAATGAACAGGCTATTTGGCAGATACTTTCGGCCGCCGTTAAAGAATCGCTTGGCAAGTTCAACGCCGTACCGTCCATCGACTTTGACACCGAGGGTATGCCCGATATTCCGGCATTTGAGCAAAGCCGCCCTATTGAACCGCCTAAAGTGCATTATAATGCGGACTTCAATCCTTTCAAAACTTCATCTGCCTCTTCCTACGGTGGCGGAGGTAATTATTCCCGTCAGAGCGTGGAATGGGAGGGTTTGTACTCCGGCTTGGAGAAAGCGAGCAAGATGAACGAGCCTGTTATGGCGGAAGAGCCTTTTGATTTCGGGGAAACGGCTTCTGCCGTGGCAGAACCGGTTGCGGCATCTTCCCAATCGTCTTTGTTGTACTCCGGTGAGCCTTCTTCGATGGAGAAGGGAGCGCAGCATTTGCAATTCAAGGGACGCTTTATTCTTACCTCCGTAAAGTCCGGTTTGATGCTGATAGACCAGCATCGTGCGCATATACGTGTGTTGTTCGACCGGTATATGAATCAGATTCGCCAGAAACAAGGGGTATCTCAGGGAGTACTGTTTCCGGAAATGATTCAGTTGCCGGCTTCCGAGGCGGCGGTACTGGAAAGCCTGTCGGATGATTTGGCGGCAGTGGGCTTCGACCTCAGTCCTTTGGGCGGAGGCAGTTACGCCATCAACGGTATTCCTTCCGGTATCGAAGGATTGAATCCCGTGGAGCTGGTGCGCAATATGGTACATACCGCTATGGAGAAAGGTAATGACGTTAAGGAAGAAGTCCGGACTATCCTTGCGCTGACACTGGCGCGTGCGGCAGCCATTGTCTACGGACAAGTGCTGAGCAATGATGAGATGTCCAATCTGGTGGACAGCCTGTTTGCTTGTTCCACTCCCAACTATACGCCTGACGGGCGTACGGTTCTTGCCACTATCAAGGAAGAGGACATTGAAAAGCTGTTCCTGAAATGACGATTTGCGTACTTTTCCCTTTATAAAGCATAGAGGGCCGGTATAAATTCCGGGCACGGATTATATGGAACTTCACAGGTGACGATAAATAAATCCCTGATTTTCCGTATAATCCGTGCCTGCTTTTTATATTATTTGTCCACAACTATTAAAAAAAATCTTTTTTTCAGAACCTTTTAGTCTTGCCGGCGTTAATTAATCAGTTTGAATGATAAAGAATTTAATTAACCAACTTAACTATTTAAGGTATATGAAAAAGATTCTAATGTTGCTGGCTTTGGCCGGCGTATCTTCTGCCGCTATGGCGCAGCAAAAACCTGTTGTTGTAGAACAGGTAGACATTATTCAGGTACAGGATAAGTACCAAGTAATCACAAATCCGTTCTGGAGCAACTGGTTCTTCTCTATCGGTGGTGGTGCATCGGTAATGTATGGAGACAACGATCAGGAGTTGGGCGACTTCGGTAAGCGTATCAGCCCTACGATGAATATCTCTGTCGGTAAATGGTTTACTCCGGGGCTCGGATTGCGTTTGCAGTATAGCGGCCTTCAGGCAAAAGGTTTCACGGCAGACCCGTTAGCCGATTATGTAAAGGGTACCCAACGTGAAAACGGTTCGTACAAGCAACGCTTTGACTATATGAACTTCCACGGTGACGTAATGTTCAACCTGAATGCCCTGTTTGGCGGATACAACCAGGACCGTGTATACGAAATCATCCCTTACCTGGGAGCCGGTATTACTCATAACTATACAAAGCCTCACCGTCAGGCGCTGTCGGTAAACGCAGGTATTATCAACCGCTTCCGTATCTCGAATGCGATAGACATTAATCTGGAGCTCAGTGCGATGGGTGTTGAGGATAAGTTCGACGGAACAGTTGCCGGCAAAGGTTATGACGGCGTATTCAGTGCTACGCTCGGCTTGACTTACCACTTCCCGAAACGTGGTTTCAACCGTCCGATGCCACAGTTGATTTCCGCTCTCGAATTGTCTGCCATGCAGCAACAGATGGCTGAAATGGCTGCCGCCAACCAACAGTTGGAGTCAGCTCTGACCGCAGCGCAGAACAGACCGGTAGAAGTTACCGAAACCGAAGTTGTCGTTACCGATCCGAACATCGCGCCGCGTACCGTATTCTTCAAGATAGGTTCTGCCGAATTGTCTCCGCGTGAGGTTATGAACATCTCTTACCTGGCAAAACAGATGCAAGAGTTCCCGAATGCAACTTATACGGTAAACGGTTACGCCGACTCTGCAACAGGTACTCCTGAGTTCAACAAAGAGTTGAGTTTGAAACGTGCGCAGGCCGTGGTAGATGTTTTGGTAAAGGATTACGGTATTCCTGCCAACCGCTTGAAAGTTTCCGCCGACGGTGGCGTCGACAAGTTCGGACAACCGATTCTGAACCGTGTGGTATTAGTAAAATCTGCCAACTAACAGATAAATGGAAAAGAACAAGGGCTGTATCCGGTGACGGGTACAGCCCTTTCTTGTATGCTTTTCTTTATTCCGCGCTGAATTTCTTTACCTGTTCCGCGATAAGTTCCGCATCATCGAAGTAGTTAATCTTCATGGCTCGACGCACGTCGTCCAATGTCGCTGCGGCTGTTTCGCGTGCCGCTTCACAGCCTTTCTTCAGCATATCGTAGATGGCCGGAATATCTTTCTCGAATTCCTTGCGGCGATTACGAATCGGTTCCAACGTTTCCTGCATGATATTGTTGAGGAAACCTTTCACTTTCATATCACCCAAACCGCCACGTTGATAGTGCGCTTTCAGCTCTTCCAAGGAAGGATAGTCGGGCAGGTAACGCTCGAAGTGTTCGGGACGGCAGAAGGCATCCAGGTAAGTAAATACGGTATTGCCCTCAATCTTACCCGGGTCTTGTACGCGCAGATGGTCGGGGTCGGTGTACATGCTCTTCACTTTTTTCTGAACCTCGTCGGCGGTATCGGAAAGGTAGATACAGTTGCCCAAAGACTTGCTCATCTTGGCTTTTCCGTCCGTACCCGGCAGGCGCAGACAGGCTGCATTGTCCGGCAGAAGGATTTCCGGCTCCACCAGCGTGTCGCCGTAGATGAAGTTGAAGCGGCGTACGATTTCACGGGCCTGTTCAATCATCGGTTCCTGGTCTTCGCCGACGGGAACGGTGGTGGCGCGGAACGCTGTAATGTCCGCGGCCTGGCTGATGGGGTAGGTGAAGAACCCTACCGGAATACTCGTTTCAAAGTTGCGCATCTGGATTTCCGTCTTTACCGTCGGGTTGCGTTGCAGGCGCGATACGGTGACAAGGTCCATATAATAGAAAGTCAGTTCGCACAGTTCCGGTATCTGCGACTGGATGAAGATGGTACTCTTCGCCGGGTCCAGTCCGCAAGCCAGATAGTCGAGGGCTACCTCGATAACGTTCTGACGTACTTTTTCAGGATTCTCCATGTTGTCTGTCAATGCTTGCGCATCGGCGATGAACACGAATGTCTTGTCATACAGTCCGGAGTTCTGCAACTCCACTCTGCGTCTCAACGAGCCTACATAATGTCCGATGTGCAGGCGTCCTGTGGGGCGGTCGCCCGTGAGGATGATTTTTTCTTTTGCCATATCTGTATTTATTATTTTTTTCTTATAAGTAAATACGTATGATTTCGTTTATACCGTCTGAATGACAGATACTCTTGGTATAAACCGAATTTCAACATATACTTAACATCTTGTCTGTTATAACGGAATGCAAAGATACCATTATTTTCGTCGAATACAGTGCATCGCTTTAAAAATTAAACGGTGAAAGCTCCGCCCTGTCCTTATTCCTTTATATATATGCGGTGGCTGCCATAGCCGCTGATGCCGATTCCGCTTTCGGGCGTATGCGCCCATTTACGCAATTCCGTGGTAGCGGAACTTTTCAGTAATCCGGTCAGCCGGCAATAGATGCGTACGGTGAGGTACGGATTCTCTTCCAGGTATTTCCGGGCTATGTCCAAACGTTGTTCCGGAACGTATTTTTGCGAAGAACGGCGCGGACGCCAATGAGCACGCTCCAAACGACATTTCCGGCGGGTTTCTCCGACCAGTCTTTTATCGGCCCGGAAGTTGATGTTGCCCACAACGATGCTTTGGGCGTTGCGGTGTACCGCATTTTCATCGGTCTTTTCGCGTTCTTTGTCCTCACGCAGGGCAAGTGCGGGTGAGAATACGCCTATCCCTTCTATCTTAACCGAGCGTCCCATGGCCATTTCATGCGCCAATGCTTCTCCAAGCTCCAGTATCACCCCTTCGGTGACCCCTTTGGCAAAAGCGCACTTCGCGGATATGTATTCCGCCAGTTCACGAGTTCCCGTTTGCCCCGTCATAACCATTTGCGGATAGGTGATTTCCTCGCCCGTTCCATGAATATCGGGCATTTTCTTCATTATATACTGTGCAGACATGATTTCCTTGTATTATAAAGTGGGTATTGTTGCAACGCAATCTCAGAATTAAACTTCTGTTCTTAAGAATTAAATCTTAGTTTTTATAAACGATACTTTAGTTCCTATAAATCAAAGTTTAATTCTAAGATTGCGTTGCAACAAAAGTAACTATTCTTTTCGGATAAGAAATTTATTCTTTTGATTAATTTGCTCAAATCGTAAATAAGTCGTTACTTTGCAAAAATTTTAGAGATAACTATGCAACCGCAGGAAAAGAGAAGTACATACAACCTACGTTCGAATGAATTTCATTCGCTGGCTGTCGGTTTCTCTTTTTTCGAAAACGATATTTTTAGTTCTTTGGTAATGCGTTAATCCTTATTCGGGTAACGCATTTTTTTTGTGCCGGAACGTGAAGAATGAACTTAATAGACAACAAGAGAATATGGAAAAGAATTTGAAGAAAGTGCTTGTCTTGGGCTCAGGTGCGCTCAAGATCGGTCAGGCCGGGGAGTTTGACTATTCCGGCTCGCAGGCTTTGAAGGCTTTGCGCGAAGAAGGTGTGGGTTCGGTATTGGTTAACCCGAATATTGCTACAATCCAGACGTCGGAAGGTATTGCCGATAAAGTTTACTTCTTGCCGGTAACTCCTTATTTCGTAGAAGAAATCATTAAGAAAGAGCAGCCGGACGGTATCCTGTTGGCTTTCGGCGGACAGACTGCGCTGAACTGCGGTACGGAACTTTACCTGAACGGTACTTTGCAAAAATACGGCGTACGTGTATTGGGTACTTCGGTAGAGGCTATCATGTATACGGAAGACCGCGACCTCTTTGTGAAGAAGCTGGATGAGATTCCTATGAAAACTCCGAAGAGCCACGCCGTGGAAAGCATGGAAGACGCCCTGAAGGCTGCCCGCGAAATCGGCTATCCGGTAATGGTGCGTTCGGCATACGCTTTGGGCGGCTTGGGCAGTGGTATCTGTCCGGACGAGGAAGCGTTTGTCAAGCTGGCTGAAAGTTCTTTCACGTTCTCCAAGCAAATTCTGGTGGAAGAATCCCTGAAAGGCTGGAAGGAAATCGAATTCGAGGTAATCCGCGACGCCAACGACCACTGCTTCACCGTGGCAAGCATGGAAAACTTCGACCCGCTGGGCATTCATACCGGTGAGTCTATCGTGGTTGCTCCAACCTGCTCTCTTACCGACGAACAGGTGAAGATGTTGCAGGAACTTTCTACCAAATGTATCCGTCACCTCGGCATCGTGGGCGAATGTAACATCCAGTATGCGTTCAACGCCGAGACCAACGACTATCGCGTAATCGAGGTGAACGCCCGTCTGTCCCGTTCCTCCGCATTGGCGTCCAAAGCCACCGGTTATCCGCTCGCTTTCGTTGCCGCCAAGATTGCATTGGGCTATACGCTCGACCAAATCGGCGAAATGGGTACTCCTAATTCCGCTTACGAGGCTCCGCAGTTGGATTACCTGATTTGTAAAATTCCCCGTTGGGACTTGACTAAGTTTGCGGGTGTGTCTCGCGAAATCGGTTCGAGCATGAAGTCGGTGGGCGAAATCATGTCTATCGGCCGCTCTTTCGAGGAAATTATCCAGAAAGGTCTGCGTATGATAGGCCAGGGCATGCATGGCTTTGTAGGCAATGACGATGTGGAATTCGATGATTTGGATCACGAATTGTCTCATCCCACCGACCTGCGTGTGTTCGCTATCGCCCAGGCTTTGGAAAAAGGCTATACAATCGACCGTATCTTCGAACTGACGAAAATTGATCCCTGGTTCCTCGGCAAGCTGAAGAACATTGTGGACTATAAGAATAAACTCTCGCAATATGATAAAGTGGAAGACATTCCGGCCGACGTGCTGCGCGAAGCGAAAGTGCTCGGTTTCTCCGACTTCCAGATTGCACGCTTCGTGCTGAGTCCGGAAGGCAATATGGAGAAGGAAAACCTCATGGTGCGCGCCCGTCGTAAGGAGCTGGGTATTCTTCCGGCTGTGAAACGCATCAATACCATCGCTTCCGAACATCCTGAGCTGACGAACTACCTCTATATGACGTATGCCGTACAGGGGTATGATGTGAACTATTATAAGAATGAGAAATCGGTGGTTGTATTGGGTTCGGGCGCTTACCGCATCGGTTCTTCCGTAGAGTTCGACTGGTGTTCGGTGAACGCCATCCAGACTGCGCGCAAGCTGGGTTACAAATCCATCATGATTAACTATAACCCCGAAACAGTGTCTACCGACTATGATATGTGCGACCGCCTGTACTTCGATGAGCTGTCTTTCGAACGTGTGCTCGATGTTATCGACCTCGAACAACCGCGCGGCGTAATCGTGTCCGTGGGCGGACAGATTCCCAACAATCTGGCTATGAAGCTTCATCGCCAGTCTGTTCCTGTGCTGGGTACTTCTCCTATCTCTATCGACCGTGCGGAGAACCGTAACAAGTTCTCAGCCATGCTCGACCAGCTCGGTATCGACCAGCCGGCTTGGCAGGAACTTACCAGTCTGGAAGACGTGAAGGGCTTCGTTGAGAAAGTGGGTTATCCGGTATTGGTGCGTCCGTCGTATGTGCTTTCCGGCGCTGCGATGAACGTATGCTACGATGAAGAAGAATTGGAGAACTTCCTGAAAATGGCTGCCGAGGTTTCCAAGGAATATCCGGTAGTGGTTTCCCAGTTCCTGCAGAATACGAAAGAAATTGAGTTTGACGCTGTTGCTCAAAACGGCGAGGTGGTGGAATATGCCATCTCCGAGCATGTTGAGTTTGCCGGTGTACACTCCGGTGACGCTACACTGGTATTCCCGGCGCAGAAGATTTACTTCGCTACGGCGCGCCGTATCAAGAAAATCAGCCGCCAGATTGCAAAAGAGCTCAATATTTCCGGTCCTTTCAACATCCAGTTCCTGGCACGCAACAACGAGGTGAAAGTTATCGAATGTAACCTGCGCGCTTCACGTAGTTTCCCGTTTGTGTCTAAAGTGCTGAAACGCAACTTTATCGAAACCGCCACGAAGATTATGCTGGATGCTCCTTATTCCCGTCCGGACAAGTCGGCGTTCGACATCGACTGGATCGGCGTGAAGGCTTCCCAGTTCTCATTCTCCCGCCTGCACAACGCAGACCCTGTATTGGGTGTGGATATGTCCTCTACGGGTGAGGTGGGCTGTATCGGTGACGACTTCTCTGAAGCGTTGCTGAACTCCATGATTGCTACCGGCTTCAAGATTCCGCGTCCTGAAAAGGGTGTGATGTTCTCTTCCGGCGCGATGAAATCGAAAGTGGATTTGCTGGATGCCAGCCGCATGCTTTTTGCGAAGGGATATAAGATTTACGCTACGGCAGGTACCGCCGCATTCCTCAATGCGCATGGCGTAAGCACCGAAGCCGTGTTCTGGCCGGATGAACGTGCCGATGCGGAAAATAATGTAATGACAATGATTGCCGAGCATAAGTTCGACCTGATTGTAAATATTCCGAAGAATCATTCCAAACGCGAGCTGACTAACGGTTACAAGATTCGCCGCGGCGCTATCGACCACAATATTCCGTTGATTACGAATGCCCGTCTGGCAGGCGCTTTCATTGAAGCTTTCTGTGAGATGAAAATGGAAGATATCCAAATCAAGAGCTGGCAGGAATATAAATAAGCCGGTTGGTATGTTATTGTAATAAAGAGGTTGTACCAAACTCGAATCCCACTATCATTCTGTCGTGCAGAGCGTAGCTGATGACAGAATGATATGTTTATCAGAGTTTTGTACAGCCTCTTTTCCTTAAATAGGCATTGGCGTATGATAAAGAATCTATTATTTGATATGGGCGGTGTGATATTCCGCCAGAATTCGGAAGAGGCTTATCGCCGTTTTCGGGCGATGGGAGTGAATACGGATGATTACATGGGTGAATATGGCCAGAAAGGTTTTTTCCTGGATGTGGAAACGGGAAAAATCGACGCCGGCGAGTTTTGCCGGAGAATGGCTGAGGCTGCCGGACGTGAGTCTGTCAGTTGGGATGAAGCGCAGCATTGCTGGTTGGGCTTTATACGTGATGTTCCGGTGGACAGGCTTCATAATTTGTTGAAGCTGAGGGGTGAATACCATGTCTGCCTGCTTAGTAATACCAACCCGTTTATTATGGCTTTTACCCGTAGCGATAAGTTCAGTGACGAACACAGACCGATAAGCGATTACTTCGATACACTGTTTTGCAGTTATGAAATGCGGGCTTACAAGCCTGAACCTGATATTTTTCTTAAAGCGTTGGCCGCTGACGGTATGAAAGCCGAAGAAACGATATTCGTAGATGACAGCTTAAAGAATATCAAGGCTGCGGAAGCGCTTGGCATACGCGGGTTGCATGTAGCTCCCGATGAAGATTGGATGGAAAAGCTGACAGCGTTGTTGCATACATGTAATGGTTTGTAGTATATTTGCAATGAAAAGCAATTAGGATAAGAGTATGAGTGAAGTAGATAAAATGAGAAGCTCGCAATTGGCGAATACTGCTTCTCCGGAAATTCAGGAGCGTTTTAAACGTGCGAAGAAACTGTTGCTGAGACTGAATGCCACGAGCGGTTATGATGAAGAATGCCGGAGCGTATTGGAAGAATTGATACCCGGTATTCCCGCTTCCGCCACTATTTGGCCGCCTTTCTGTTGCGACCATGGTGACGGTATCCGTCTTGGGGAACATGTCTTTATCAATTCCAATTGTACTTTCCTGGACGGTGGTTACATCACTGTCGGAGCGTATACGCTGATAGGACCTTGTGTGCAGATTTACACCCCTCAGCATCCGTTTGATTATCTGGAACGGCGTGTGGAGCAGGAACACGCCTATCCGGTGACGATAGGTGAAGATTGCTGGATTGGCGGCGGCACTGTTATTTGTCCCGGGGTAACCATTGGCGACCGTTGTATTATAGGTGCGGGGAGTGTAGTGACAAAAGATATTCCGTCCGATTGTGTAGCCGTTGGGAATCCGGCAAGGGTAATCCGAAAAAATGAAGTAAAAAAGTGATGAGGCTAATTGCTTGAATTTCAATAACAGTCGGTATTGTGTGAAAAAAAACTTGCAAAATAGATGGCGAAAGTTTTGGTAGTTTCAAAATAAGCTGTACCTTTGCATCGCTTTTGAAACGGAAGTGTACGGGCGTTTAGCTCAGCTGGTTCAGAGCATCTGCCTTACAAGCAGAGGGTCGGCGGTTCGAATCCGTCAACGCCCACACAAAAATCCAAACACTTCCGTTCGTCAAAAGGGCGTTTAGCTCAGCTGGTTCAGAGCATCTGCCTTACAAGCAGAGGGTCGGCGGTTCGAATCCGTCAACGCCCACAGTGTAGTTTTTATTGAAAATAGCTTTGCATATATCATGCAAGGCTATTTTTTTGTCCTGCGACTTCATTTTTGTAATTTATTTCTTCTTTATACCTTATTACTCGGAAAAAAGCCGTAATTTTGCAGCCCGATAATTATCATAAATACGACGTATGGAACTTGATTTACTTACCGCAATCTCTCCGATTGACGGTCGATACAGGGGCAAGACGGATGCTTTGGCCGCCTATTTCTCAGAATTCGCACTGATAAAATACCGTGTACAGGTTGAAGTGGAATATTTTATAACCTTGTGTGAACTGCCTTTACCCCAGTTGAAAGGGGTGGATAAGGGTGTGTTCGAAACATTGAGAAACATTTACCGCAATTTTTCAGAAGCCGATGCCGGACGTATCAAGGATATTGAAAGCGTGACTAACCATGACGTGAAGGCTGTTGAATATTTTTTGAAAGAAGAATTTGATAAGCTGGGCGGAATGGACGACTATAAAGAGTTTATCCACTTCGGACTGACTTCACAGGATATCAACAATACTTCTATTCCTTTGTCTGTCAAAGAGGCATTGGAGCAGGTGTATTACCCTCAGATAGAGGAACTGATAGCGCAACTCCGTGCTTATGCGGAAGAGTGGGCGAACATTCCTATGCTTGCCAAGACACACGGACAGCCGGCTTCTCCTACTCGTTTGGGAAAAGAGGTAATGGTGTTTGTATACCGTTTGGAACGCCAGCTGGCTGCACTGAAGGCTTGCCCGGTTACCGCCAAGTTTGGCGGTGCTACGGGAAATTACAATGCGCATCATGTGGCTTATCCGGAATATGACTGGAAGGCTTTCGGTAATAAGTTTGTTGCGGAGAAGCTGGGACTGGAGCGTGAGGAGTATACGACCCAGATTTCCAATTATGATAATCTGTCCGCTGTCTTCGATGCGATGAAGCGCATTAATACGGTGATGATTGATATGAACCGTGACTTCTGGCAGTATATCTCCATGGAATACTTCAAGCAGAAGATTAAGGCGGGTGAGGTCGGTTCGAGCGCAATGCCGCATAAGGTAAATCCGATTGACTTTGAGAATGCCGAAGGTAATCTGGGGATAGCGAACGCTATTCTGGAGCATCTGGCCGTGAAGTTGCCGGTGTCACGTCTGCAGCGCGACCTGACGGACTCTACCGTATTGCGTAACGTGGGTGTTCCGTTCGGGCATATCGTAATTGCCATTCAGAGTTCATTGAAAGGATTGCGGAAGCTGCTGTTGAACGAAACGGCTATTTACCGCGATTTGGATAACTGCTGGAGTGTCGTGGCCGAGGCCATCCAGACAATCCTGCGCCGTGAGGCCTATCCGCATCCTTACGAGGCGCTGAAAGCGTTGACGCGTACCAATCAGGCTATCACTGAGAATTCTATTAAAGAATTCATCGAAGAATTGAATGTAAGCGAAGAGATAAAGAAAGAATTACGTGCAATTACTCCCCATACATATACGGGGCTTTAAGAAGCGACAAGAGAGTCCGGAACATTCAACTTTTTAATCCGGATTTTGTTTATAAGCTAAAATAAAAGAAAAGGTAATCAGAGATAAAGAAAGAATGGCCGTGAGGCCAGTAGGTTTAATTTTATTCGAATAAAAAAAACAATGAGTACAGAAAATGAAACTTGGCGTGATGCTTCTTCCTCAGAGGAGAACTCAGGCGCCGGCCGTGATGGTAACCAATTTAACAGAGAGGGAAGCTATAGCCGCCCGTCTTATAACCGTGAAAATGGGGACCGCCCTTATCGTCCGAAATTTAATGGTGAAAACGGCGATCGTCCGCAACGCTCTTACGGCAGTGACCGCCCTTACCGTCCGCGTTTTAATCCGAATGCGGAGAATGGCGACCGCCCTCAGCGTTCTTATAATACCGACCGTCCTTACCGTCCCCGCTATAACAGTGAAGGCGGCGACCGCCCCCAACGCTCTTACGGTAATAATGCCGGCGGTGACCGTCCTTACCGTCCCCGCTATAACAGTGAAGGCGGCGACCGTCCCCAACGTCCTTACGGCAATAATGCCGGTGGTGACCGTCCTTACCGTCCCCGCTATAACAGCGAAGGTAGTGACCGTCCTCAGCGTCCTTACGGCAACAATGCCGGTGGTGACCGTCCTTACCGTCCCCGTTATAACAGCGAAGGCGGCGACCGTCCTCAGCGTCCTTACGGTAACAATGCCGGTGGCGACCGTCCTTTCCGTCCGCGCTATAACTCGAATGGCGACCGTCCTCAACGCCCTTATGGCAACAGGGATAGTTACAGCCGTCCGATTCGCCGTACGGGGGATTACGATCCCAATGCCAAGTACAGCAAGAAGAAACAGATAGAGTATAAGGAACAGTTTGTCGACCCGAACGAACCGATTCGTCTGAATAAGTTCCTGGCTAATGCCGGTGTGTGCTCGCGTCGTGAAGCGGATGAGTTTATTACAGCCGGTGTAGTGTCTGTAAACGGAGAGGTGGTTACGGAATTGGGTACTAAGATTAAGCGTGGCGATGAAGTGAAGTTCCACGATCAGACGGTCAGCATCGAACGTAAGATATATGTTCTGTTGAACAAACCGAAAGATACGGTGACAACTTCCGATGATCCGCAGGCGCGTCGTACTGTAATGGATTTGGTGAAAGGCGCTTGCGACGAACGTATCTATCCGGTAGGTCGTCTGGACCGTAATACTACGGGAGTATTGTTGCTGACGAACGACGGTGACCTGGCTTCCAAGCTGACTCATCCCAAGTATCTGAAAAAGAAAATATATCATGTGCACTTGGATAAGAATCTGACTAAAGCCGATATGGAGCAGATTGCGGCCGGTATTCAGTTGGATGACGGTGAAATCCAGGCGGATGCTATCAGTTACACTGATGAATTCAAAAAAGATGAGGTGGGCATAGAAATCCACTCCGGTAAGAACCGTATCGTGCGTCGTATTTTCGAATCGCTGGGATATAAGGTTGTGAAACTGGACCGTGTATTCTTTGCCGGCTTAACCAAGAAAGGCTTGCGTCGCGGCGAGTGGCGTTACCTCACTGAACCGGAGGTAAACTTCCTGCGTATGGGCTCTTTCGAATAATATATATAATAAGGTATAATAACTGTTTTATGGAAAAAATTAGTAGAACAAAGATTGTTGACCTGTTGAAGCGCGAGGATTTTGGCGCTATGGTCAACGTGAAAGGCTGGGTTCGTACCCGCAGAGGTAGTAAGCAAGTTAATTTTATCGCGCTGAACGACGGTTCTACAATAAATAATGTGCAGATTGTGGTGGATTTGGCGAACTTCGATGAGGAGATGCTGAAAGATATTACCACAGGCGCTTGTTTGAGCGTGAACGGTGTGCTGACGGAATCGGTAGGCTCCGGTCAGAAAGCCGAAATCCAGGCTCGTGAAATCGAAGTGTTGGGAACTTGCGACAATACATATCCTTTGCAGAAAAAGGGACATTCTATGGAGTTCCTTCGTGAGATAGCCCATCTGCGTCCGCGTACGAATACGTTCGGCGCTGTGTTCCGCATTCGTCACAATATGGCTATCGCCATTCATGAGTTCTTCCATAAGAAAGGGTTCTTCTATTTCCATACGCCTATCATTACGGGTTCTGACTGTGAAGGCGCCGGACAGATGTTCCAGGTTACTACGATGAACCTGTATGATTTGAAGAAAGATGAAAACGGTTCCATTATCTACGATGACGATTTCTTCGGCAAACAGGCCAGCCTGACGGTTTCCGGCCAGTTGGAA
Organism: Bacteroides clarus YIT 12056; assembly: GCF_900129655.1. GTDB lineage: Bacteria > Bacteroidota > Bacteroidia > Bacteroidales > Bacteroidaceae > Bacteroides > Bacteroides clarus. The sequence continues at coordinate 549,183 of NZ_FQWK01000002.1, read as the reverse complement.
GGTGAGCTCGCCGCTACGGCATTGGGCGCTATCTATACGTTCGGACCTACGTTCCGCGCCGAAAACTCCAATACTCCCCGTCACTTGGCGGAGTTCTGGATGGTTGAGCCGGAAGTCGCGTTCAACGACATTGCCGATAACATGGACTTGGCGGAAGAATTCATCAAGTTCTGCGTACAGTGGGCTTTGGATAACTGCGCCGATGACGTGAAGTTCTTGAACGATATGTTTGACAAGGGCTTGGTAGAACGTCTGCAGGGTGTTCTGAAAGAAAGCTTCGTTCGTCTGCCTTATACGGAAGGTATCAAGATTCTGGAAGAAGCCGTAGCGAAGGGACATAAGTTCGAGTTCCCCGTATACTGGGGCGTCGACCTGGCTTCCGAACACGAGCGTTATTTGGTGGAAGAGCACTTCAAGCGTCCGGTTATCCTGACGGATTATCCGAAAGAAATCAAGGCGTTCTATATGAAACAGAACGACGACGGTAAAACGGTACGTGCCATGGATGTACTCTTCCCGAAGATTGGCGAGATTATCGGAGGTTCCGAGCGTGAGTCCGACTACGCTAAACTGATGAACCGTATCGAGGAGCTTCATATCCCGATGAAAGATATGTGGTGGTATCTTGATACCCGTAAGTTCGGTACGTGTCCGCACTCAGGTTTCGGATTAGGCTTTGAGCGTCTGTTGCTGTTCGTAACCGGTATGACTAATATTCGTGACGTGATACCGTTCCCGCGTACTCCGCGCAATGCGGAGTTCTAATCGATGGAGAACGGAATAGAATATCTTTAACGGATAAGCCCGCATAAACTTTGGTTTATGCGGGCTTTTTTATGCGATAAACTGTTATTTTCTCAAAATAAATCTTTATATTTGTGTCAACAGGAATGACATAGCGTTAACCAATATCATACGAATATGAAAAAGAGTTATTTCTTTACCATGCTGGCGGCGGTGCTGCTTGCGGTAACAGGAGTCCGGGCGCAGGATAAGGCTGTTTTCGAGCCGGCGCATCTGGAAGGTATTTGGCAGTTGTGTCATTATGTGTCCGAAAATCCGGATATTCCCGGAATATTGAAGCCGAGCAATACATTTAAGGTGCTGAGCGATGACGGCCGTATTGTTAACTTCACGATACGACCCGGTGCGGACGCCATTATTACGGGGTATGGCACCTATCGGCAAATATCGGGTACGGCCTATAAGGAAAGCATCGAGAAGAACATCCATCTGCCTATGTTGGATAATAAGGATAATATCCTTGAATTTGAAATGGGCGAGGGCGGTGTGATGTATCTGAAATATTTTATCGCAAAAGATTTAAACGGAAATGAACTGAATACATGGTTTCATGAAACCTGGAAACGGGTAAATATGCCATCCGCATTTCCGGAGGATATTGTCCGGTAACAGAAAACAAATGCCATTTCATACCCCTTGCGCAAATCCGGGAATGTCCTGTTTACAGGTGTTTGCATGCGCGGGCGGGAACTTTTGAAATTATCTTCCGGGGATATTTTTATTTCTTCGGAAGATAATTTCTTTTTGTTGTATATCAGCCAAGTGCAATTTAAAAAAAAGAAGAAAACGTTTGCCAGTTATAAGAAAATCCGTACCTTTGCAAGCCGATTATTATCTCATAAGGATAAGCATTTAATTCATAGCGAGTTAATCTCCCTTTGTCCGAGGCGGTTAATTCGTGGTGAAGCAAAACATTTAGTAGTAACATTTAAAAAAACAATTAAGAGTGGATACTTTAAGTTACAAGACCATTTCTGCAAACAAAGCTACAGTGACTAAAGAATGGGTCATTGTTGACGCTACGGATCAAGTATTGGGTCGTCTGGGCGCGAAAGTTGCGAAACTGTTGAGAGGAAAGTATAAACCAAACTTTACTCCTCACGTAGATTGTGGCGATAATGTAATCATTATCAACGCCGACAAAGTAAAATTAACCGGTAACAAATGGAATGACAAGGTATATCTGTCATATACAGGCTATCCCGGCGGTCAGAGAGAAATCACTCCTGCTCGTTTGCAGGCAAAACCGAACGGTGATGACAAGTTGCTGAGAAAAGTAGTAAAGGGTATGTTGCCTAAGAATAAACTGGGTGCTCAATTGCTGGGCAATATGTACGTTTATGCAGGCAGCGAGCACAAACATGAAGCTCAGAGCCCGAAAATGATTGATATTAACGCACTTAAATAAGAGATAATGGAAGTAGTAAATGCATTAGGCAGACGTAAAAGTGCAATTGCACGTATTTTCGTAAGCGAAGGTACTGGAAAGATTACTATTAACAAGAGAGACCTCGCAGAGTACTTTCCATCAAGCATTCTTCAGTATGTAGTGAAACAACCGTTGAACAAACTGGGTGTTGCTGAAAAGTACGACATCAAAGTAAACCTCTGCGGTGGCGGTTTTACCGGTCAGTCTCAGGCATTGCGTCTTGCAATCGCTCGCGCGCTGGTGAAAATCAATGCTGAAGACAAGGCTGCTCTCCGCGCTGAAGGCTTCATGACCCGCGATCCCCGTTCTGTTGAACGTAAGAAACCGGGACAGCCGAAAGCTCGTCGTAGATTCCAGTTCAGTAAACGTTAAGAGTTGGAGAACGGTTGGGGCGGACAAGTTGCTTAATTCTCGACTTTCACCTCTCAACTCTCAACTGAAAAAGCGTTTAGTATCTAAACTACCGGGACTCTTCATCTGGATAGGCTACCCGGCGGTTGGTTTAGAAAAAACAAAAAAGAAAGTAAACGATTTAAAGATTAAAACAAAATGTCAAGAACAAATTTTGATACATTATTGGAAGCCGGTTGTCACTTCGGTCACTTGAAAAGAAAGTGGAACCCTGCAATGGCTCCTTATATCTTCATGGAGCGCAATGGTATTCATATCATTGACCTCAACAAGACGGTTGCTAAAATTGACGAAGCTGCTGAAGCTTTGAAGCAAATCGCTAAATCAGGAAAGAAAGTCCTGTTTGTTGCTACTAAAAAACAAGCTAAGCAGGTGGTTGCCGACAAGGCTGCATCTGTAAATATGCCTTATGTAATCGAGCGCTGGCCGGGTGGTATGTTGACTAACTTCCCGACAATCCGTAAGGCTGTGAAGAAGATGGCTACTATCGATAAGTTGACTAACGATGGTACTTATTCTAACCTCTCTAAGAGAGAAATTCTGCAAATCTCCCGTCAACGCGCTAAGTTGGACAAGACTTTGGGCTCTATCGCCGACCTGACTCGTCTGCCGTCCGCTTTGTTCGTTATCGACGTAATGAAAGAGAATATTGCAGTTCGCGAAGCTAACCGTTTGGGTATTCCGGTATTCGGTATCGTTGATACCAACTCCGATCCTACAAACATCGACTTCGTTATTCCGGCAAATGATGACGCTACCAAGTCGGTAGAAGTTATCTTGGATGCTTGCTGCGCCGCTATGCAGGAAGGTTTGGAAGAACGTAAGGCTGAAAAGGTGGATATGGAAGCCGCCGGCGAAGCTCCTGCCAACAAAGGCAAGAAGAAAGCTACAAAAGCAAGACTCGACAAGTCTGACGAGGAAGCAATCAACGCAGCCAAAGCTGCCGCTTTTATCAAGGAAGACGAAGAGGCTTAAATCATAGAACCGAGAGTTGAGAATTGAAAGTTGAGAGTTACTTTACGGCAATTCTCAATTCTCTATTCTCAGCTCTTTTTCGCTTTTTAGAACGATATTTATTAACTAAAATATAAAGGAAAGATATTATGGCTGTAAGTATGGCTGATATAACCAAGCTCCGTAAAATGACCGGTGCTGGTATGATGGATTGCAAGAATGCATTGAATGATGCTGAAGGCGATTTCGACAAGGCAATGGAAATTATCCGTAAGAAGGGACAGGCTGTTGCCGCTAAGCGTTCAGACCGTGAAGCTTCTGAAGGTTGCGTTTTGGCTAAGACTACCGGTGACTTTGCGGTTATCATCGCTTTGAAGTGCGAAACCGACTTCGTTGCTCAGAATGCAGACTTCGTGAAACTGACTCAGGATATCCTTGATCTCGCTGTCGCCAACAAGTGCAAGACTTTGGATGAAGTGAAAGCGTTGCCGATGGGTAACGGTACCGTACAGGATGCTGTAACAGACCGTAGCGGTATTACAGGCGAGAAAATGGAACTCGACGGTTATCTGACCGTAGAGGGTACAACCACTGTTGTGTACAACCACATGAACAGAAACGGTCTTTGTACAATCGTTGCTTTCAACAAGGAAGTAAACGAGCAGTTGGCTAAGCAAGTAGCTATGCAGATTGCCGCTATGAATCCGTTGGCTATCGATGAAGACGGCGTATCTGAGGAAGTTAAGCAGAAAGAAATCGATGTTGCCATCGAGAAGACAAAAGCTGAACAAGTACAGAAGGCTGTTGAGGCTGCTTTGAAGAAAGCGAATATCAACCCGGCTCACGTAGACAGCGAAGACCATATGGAAAGCAACATGGCTAAGGGCTGGATTACAGCTGAAGACGTGGCAAAAGCTAAAGAAATCATCGCTACCGTTTCCGCTGAAAAGGCTGCTAACTTGCCCGAACAGATGATTCAGAACATCGCTAAGGGTCGTTTGGGTAAATTCTTGAAAGAAGTTTGCTTGCTGAACCAGGAAGACATCATGGATGCTAAGAAGACAGTAAGAGAAGTGCTGAAAGAAGCTGATCCCGAACTGAAGATCGTCGACTTCAAGCGTTTCACTCTGCGTGCTGAATAATTCTGTACGAATAGAAATAAATAGAAACGGTCGCATGGAAATATCCATAGCGACCGTTTTTATTTATTATGTTTTTAAAGCGGAATCAGGTTACTCCACCGGTTTGGTTTGTGTATATCCCTCTTTCTTCAGTAATTCCAGCACTTTTTGTTTAAAGTCTCCTTGTACAATGACTTCTCCGTCTTTGGCGCTTCCGCCCACGCCGCATTTACTTTTAAGGAACTTGCCCAATTCTTTCAAATCATCTTCCGTACCGACAAATCCGGTAATGAGAGTTACGACTTTACCACCTCGGTTCTTGCGGTCCAATTGTACGCGCAGACGCTGTTGGGAAGGTTGGAGAGTGGCTTGCTCTTCTTCATCGTCCATTTCGTAATTGAAGTCGGGGTTGGTGGAGTACACCACGTTCAGTCTGTCTTTCCAGTCGTTGTCTTTTGGATTCTTAGCCATATATATCTATTTTAATTGTCTGTGAAAAGGAGTTCAAAAATACGGTTTTATAGGGAAGTTTGCAATCATAGGTAGAAATAATGTTAACCTTTTGTCATAGATATGTTATAGATTAGAAAAAAAGCACTACTTTTGTCAGTCATAATATTGAGAACTTAAAGGGAAGACTATGAACAATCAGTTACAAAAGAAAGACTCCATGAAGGTGCCGGAACCTACCTTGCGCCGGCTTCCGTGGTACCTTTCCAATGTAAAGTTGCTTAGAAAGAAAGGTGAACGCTTTGTTTCCTCTACTCAAATCTCCAAAGAAATCAATATTGATGCTTCCCAGATAGCAAAGGATTTGTCGTATGTCAATATCTCCGGCCGTACTCGTGTGGGGTATGAGATAGATACGTTGATTGCTGTATTGGAAGATTTTCTGGGATTTACCAATATACATAAAGCTTTTCTTTTCGGCGTAGGAAGCCTGGGAGGCGCGTTGTTGCGCGACTCCGGTTTGAATCATTTCGGGTTGGAGATTGTAGCGGCGTTCGATGTAAACCCGGATTTGGTGGGTACGACCTTGAATGGCATTCCTATTTATCACTCCAATGACTTTGAGAAGAAAATGCGCGAATATGATGTCAATATCGGTGTGTTGACAGTACCTATCGAGATTGCGCAGACCATTACGGATACTATGGTGGCCGGCGGCATTAAGGCCGTATGGAACTTTACTCCGTTCCGTATCCGCGTGCCGGAAGATATAGTAGTTCAGAACACCTCGTTGTATGCACATCTGGCTGTTATGTTTAACCGTTTGAACTTTAATGAAATAAAGTAATGAAGATTATTGCGGTAGGGATGAACTATGCACGGCATAATGAGGAGCTGGGGCATACTCAAATAAATCAGGAACCTGTTATCTTCATGAAACCCGATTCGGCCATCTTGAAAGACGGTAAGCCGTTTTTTGTTCCCGACTTTTCCAATGAGGTGCATTATGAGACGGAAGTTGTAGTGCGTATTTGCAGGCTGGGCAAGAATATCGCTCCGCGCTTTGCTCATCGTTACTATGATGCGGTGACGGTAGGTATTGATTTTACTGCCCGTGACTTGCAGAGGAAATTCCGTGAGGCCGGTAATCCGTGGGAGTTGTGTAAAGGGTTTGATAACTCGGCGGCTATCGGTACGTTCATTTCTCCGGAACAAGCCGGCGGTGACTTACAGAAGCTGGATTTTCATCTTGATATAGACGGTAAGGAAGTGCAGCGCGGTAATACGGCAGATATGCTTTTCAAGATAGATGATATAATAGCCTACGTCAGTCGCTTCATGACTTTGAAGATTGGCGACTTATTGTTTACGGGTACGCCGGCCGGTGTAGGACCTGTCGGTATCGGGCAGCATTTGCAAGGTTATCTGGGAGAAGAAAAACTGCTCGATTTCTATATTCGCTGATTTCGGTTGCTTATTGTATCAAAACAAAAGAATCAAAAAGATATGAAGATACGTGTTGGCTTTGGCTTTGATGTTCACCAATTGGTGGCAGGCAGAGAACTTTGGTTGGGTGGCGTGCGTTTGGAACATGAGAAAGGTCTGTTGGGACATTCGGATGCCGACGTATTGATACACGCCATTTGTGATGCATTGCTGGGGGCGGCGAATATGCGTGATATAGGTTATCACTTTCCAGATACGGCAGGTGAGTTCAAAAACATAGATAGCAAGATTCTGTTGAAGAAAACGGTAGAGCTGATAGGTGACAAAGGTTATTCTGTCGGTAATATCGATGCGACAATTTGTGCCGAACGTCCTAAACTGAAAGCGAATATACCTGCCATGCAGCAAACTCTTTCCGCTGTAATGGGGATTGATGAAGATGATATTTCCATAAAGGCCACTACCACGGAAAAACTGGGCTTTACCGGACGGGAGGAAGGTATATCCGCTTATGCAACCGTGTTGATAATGAAAGAATAGTCTGATTTAATCAGGGAGCGGTTACCGCCTTTCCGTTAACCGTCACGTTATCCAATGTCAGATTTACCACATTTTCCATTTGGATGGCTTTCGGGGCTTTCTTTACGGTTATATTTCTCAAGGTGATGTCGTACAGCTTGGCTTCGGGCAGTCCGTTAGCCATGAGAGCCACGCTGTCCACACGGTTGCAGGTTACATCTTCAATGCAGATGTTACGGAACAATGTAGGATGATTGCCGCCCCGGTATCCGTGATAGTTTGTACGGAAATTGATGACACCCCATAGACAGACATCCGCTTCAATGCGGCGCATATTCAGATTCTCAAAATAACCCCCTCTGTCTAAGTTGGACTTGAAGTATATGCCATTGCGGCAACTGTCTATCTTGCAGTCTTCGATATAGATATTTCGTACTCCGCCGGACATCTCGCTTCCGATAGTGATAGCCCAACGTGCGAAGTGGCAGTTGCGGATGATGACATTTTCCGTAGCCTGTCCGATGCGCCAGCCGTCCTGGTCGCGTCCGGATTTGATGGCGATGCCGTCGTCGCCTACATTGAAGTCCATTCCCTCTATCAGTACGTTGGTACTGGATTCCGGGTCGCAGCCGTCATTGTTGTAGTTATTACTGTCGATATATACGTTTCGTACGGTTACGTTGTCACAGAATACGGGGTGGATAATCCAGAAAGGAGAATCGTATATCTTCAAGTCTTCCACCAATACGTTTTTGCAACCGTAAAATTGTATCATACAAGGACGTAGATAATGTCCTTCGCCGAATACGCGTTCGTAGACCGGAACGGAATCGATGCCCATTTGGCGCAGACGGTCTACGGCAGGGCCTTGTATGGCATGCCAGTCGTTGAAGGTCACCGAACCGTTTCCGTCGATAGTACCTTTGCCGGTTACTGCGACATTTGTGCACTGGTATGCGTAGATAAAGGGAGAGTAGTTGAAGCATTCCGTTCCTTCCCATTTAGTCAGTACCATAGGAAGGTAGTCGGCGGCTTCGGTAGAGAATTCCAGACGTGCACCCTCGGCGATGTGCAGGTTGATGTTACTTTTCAGCGTAATGGCTCCTTTGATGAAATAGTTTCCCGCGGGAATCAGTACGGTACCGCCTCCATCGGTGTTACATTGATTGATGGCTTTCAGGATGGCGGGACGGCTGTCGAAAGCTGTATCGTCTTTTGCTCCGTATTCGGTCACATCATAAATCGTATCGGCAAATGCAGGCGGTACGATATTTTTTAGTATTCCGGGTACTTTTGCCCATTCTCCGGTTTCTTTCCGGGGGGATGTGGCAGTGCATGCTACTATCGTCAATAAGAGAAGTAAGCACCAGAGTGCAGATTGTTTTTTCATGGTATTACAGTATCTAAATATGTACAAGGCAAAAATACGGGTTTCTTTCCGGGGAAAGGTGGATGAATTGATGTTTGAAATGGAATTTTTGACTGGATTTGTGCTATTGCCGGATTTTTACATAATTAAGTCGTGTCCATTTGTTTTTTCCAATGGTATAGGTGTTGGCAATATGTGCCGAGGCTATATGGACTGTTTCGTCTATCCGGTAAGCATGCTCCATGGCCGGCAGTTGGCATGAATGCCTGCTTGCCGTACGAGAGCTGATGCGGAAAGTTACAAGATTTCCGGAGGCGTCTTTCAGTTTCAGTATTTGTCGGACATAGAAGTAAGGGGTCGTACCTTTGACCTGCGTCTTATAGGGATCGTCTTCCAGACGGACACTGAAAATGGTTAGAACCAGATTCTCTACTTTTTCTCCCTCTTTGCCGAGATAGCGTCCGATAGACGGTTGTTGGGCTTTTCGTTGCAGGATGTCGATATATACGGAATGATATATCCGGGCGATTTGAGCGAAACGTTCTTGCTTGGGTATTCGGGGGGTGAACTTAAAAGCTATCCAAGTGAGATAGCCGGGATCCACTTGCAGAATCTCGTGCAGGTAATGTCCGTGGTATTTACCGAAAGAGATAATGTCGTCGCCTCTGTTCTGCATTCGTTTGGCGTTATATTCCACTAAAAACAGAGGGCGTGAAGAGTAATAACATAAAGTACTGGATATACGTAAGGTTTCGTGTACGTCTTCGTCCAGGTCGAATATGTAAAATATGGATTGCCTTTCGGGTAAGGGGGAGTAAATCCAAAGTGAATAGCGGGGATGGTCCGCTCTCGGCAGTACCACAAGATAAGCGCCAACTTCTTTGAAGGAGGTCTTTTGCCGGTTGTATGCATTGAGCTTTTGATACAACAAGTCTTGTTCTGTGGCGGTGATGCCTGGAATAAGCGGATTTGCCATACATCAATTTGCTTATTCCAAATATACGGAATTTTATTTAGAATCGTATCATCAGTTCCAGTACGATTTTGTCTTGTTCAGATTCTTTTGCAATACTGTTGCGGGCATAGAAATACTTTTCGTAATTCAGACGCAGGTCTGTGCGGAACGCTTTACTGAGACTGAAAGTGATACCGCCTGTCAGTCGCTGGCGTTTGTAGTCGGTGGTGATTAATGAACCGGTTTCCTCGTCGGTTGTTTTGGCGTCACTTTGGTCTGTCATCATGTCGTAGCGTAGCAGGAAAGACATTTTATTGAATACTTTCCGCAGGGGAAGGTCGTAATTGATAAATGTGTTTACGGCCTGTACATCTCCGAAGGCGTTGTCGGAGTATTGCTTGTATAGATATTCACCTTCGATATGGAAGCGGTGGAACTCATAGTAAGCGCCGACATCGTATGATTGTACGCGTATCTCTTCCGGCTGTATGCTTTGTACGCTCAGTGTCAGGTTCAGCCCTTTGGTGAAAAGGAATTGGGCTTTGGCGGAATAATTTATTTCTTTATGCCATTCCTTTTGATTGGTCAGTCCCGAACCGTTGTACAGTCCGCCTTCTATCGTGATGGGTAGTTCGGTAGGCAGGGTATATCCCAGTGTGACACCCACATCACGCACGTTACCTACTTGTTTGGCGATGAATGAACGGTTGGCAAAATATTGTTGGTGTGGTGAGCGGTGTGCGTCGATGGTAAAGGGCACACGCATCTGTCCGGCGGTTACTGTCAGCCCTTTTGCCGGAAACAGGCGTGCATAGGCATCGAGCATTTTGATGCTTCCTTCGTCCGACAGGTCGATTTCGGCTTTATAGGCCACAATCGGCAAGACATTACCGGTGACACTGACACGTGCGTTTCGCACTTCAAAGCGTCCGGCGCCCATAGTGGTCTGGTATTCGTATTTGGAGCGGATGGTTCCATGAATTTCGGGCAGATAGTCTTTTGTTTCCAGTTTTTCCTTGTTTATCTTCTTTCCGTCCTCGTTGTTGTAGGCACTTTGGGCTTTCGCCGTAAAGGGCAGCAGGATGATGAGCAGCATCAATGCGCTTTTTTTCATAATTTGTTGTTGTCGATTTGTTTACGGCGGCAAAGATACGGTCATATATGTTGTGTTTTTATGTCATATACGTTTCGTTTTTGTTACAAAATCAGAGAGAAAACTATATGTATCTATGTGAAGTCTTGCTAAAAAGGCGGGGCTTTTCTCTGTCTTCTACTCGAAAACCCGTATTTTTGCAGGCTAAAACGATGAATATCCGAGAAATGAACAAGATAGAAAAGCGAGTGCTGGTTGGTATGAGCGGTGGTATTGACAGTACCGCTACATGTTTGATGCTGCAAGAACAGGGCTACGAGATAATCGGCCTTACGATGTGGGTGTGGGGAGACGAACCGTTAGAGGCCCGTCAACTGGCTCGGAGTATGGGCATTGAACATCATGTGGCTGACGAACGTGAGGCCTTTCGCAATGTGATTGTTCGGAATTTTATAGATGAATACCGACAGGGGCGGACACCCAATCCTTGTGTGATGTGCAACCCTCTGTTTAAGTTCCGTATTTTTACGGAGTGGGCGGATAAATTGAATTGCCGGTATATTGCTACGGGGCACTATACCCGTTTGGAAGAACTGAATGGGAAAATATACATAGTCGCCGGGGACGATGAGAAGAAAGATCAGTCTTATTTTCTTTGGAAACTGGGGCAGGATGTTTTGAGACGCTGCCTTTTTCCATTAGGAGCATATACAAAATTGCAAGTGCGTGATTACCTACGGGATAAAGGTTATACGCTGAAGGCCGAAGAAGGGGAAAGCATGGAAGTCTGTTTCATAAAGGGAGATTATCGGGATTTTCTGCGCGAACATTCTCCGGAGATAGACGATGAAGTAGGACCGGGCTGGTTTGTCAATTCGGAAGGGGTGAAGTTGGGAGAGCATAAGGGCTTTCCTTACTATACCATCGGACAACGGAAAGGACTTGAAATCGCATTGGGAAAACCTGCTTATGTGTTGAAAATCAATCCGCAGAAGAATACCGTAATGCTGGGAGATGCAGAGCAACTCAAAGCGGAATATATGCTTGCGGAACAGGATAATCTGATTGATGAGGGAGAGGTTCTCGGAAGCAGTGGACTGACGGTTCGCATCCGCTATCGCAGTAAGCCGGTTCCTTGTTCGGTAAAACGCCTGGAAGACGGACGGTTACTGGTACATTTTGAGGCGGAAGCATCTGCCATTGCACCGGGACAATCTGCTGTATTCTACATCGGAAAACGGGTGGCAGGCGGTTCGTTTATCGCTTCGCAACGGGGTATCGGTATGTATATTTAGAGAATTAAGAATGGAAATTTGAAAATAAAAAGAGATTGATGAGGAAGAGATTAATTATTCTTTCAGTTTTAGCGTTGTTTGTGGCAGGTGCATCGGCACAGCAAGATACGTTGAAATATCGTATTAGTTTAAGAGACAAGGCAGCTACCGTTTATTCATTGGAACGTCCGGAACAGTTTCTTTCGGAGAAAGCCATTGCAAGACGCCAAAAACAGAATCTGGCGATTGACTCCACCGATCTGCCGGTTTGCCGTAAGTATATCGATGAGATACGCAGACAAGGAGTGAATATCGTGGTTGCGGGAAAATGGGAAAACTTTGTTACGGTTTCCTGCAATGATTCTACTTTGATTGACCGTATTGCCGCATTGCCGTTTGTACGTACTGCGGAAAAGGTATGGACTGCTCCGAAAATGAATGAAGGGACGAGGGTCGCAACACGTGATTCTGTAATTAATGAGCCGAAGATATACACTGACAGTATTTACGGACCTGCTATCACCCAAATTCAGTTGAGCAATGGAGATAAATTGCATGATGCCGGATTTAAGGGGCAGGGAATGACGATTGCTGTCATTGATGCCGGATTTCATAATTTGGATAAGATAACGGCAATGCGGAATATCCGTGTCTTAGGTGTTAAAGATTTTGTCAATCCTCAGGCGGATTTATTTGCTGAGAGCAGTCATGGACTGAGTGTGCTTTCTTGTATCGGAATGAACCGGCCGGGTATTATGACGGGTACCGCACCTGAGGCTTCTTTTTGGCTGCTTCGCAGTGAGGATGAATATTCCGAGCATTTGGTAGAGCAGGACTATTGGGCTGCCGCCGTAGAATTTGCCGATAGTGTGGGTGTGGACGTGCTTAATACCTCTTTGGGATATTATGCTTTCGATGATAAATCGAAAAATTATAAATACCGTGATTTGGATGGACGCCATGCTTTGATGTCTCGTCAGGCCTCACATATAGCTGATAAGGGTATGGTGTTGGTGTGCAGTGCCGGTAATTCGGGAATGGGGGCTTGGAAAAAGATAACTCCTCCGGGAGATGCTGAGAATGTATTGACGGTAGGCGCTATAAACAAACAAGCGGTACTGGCTCCGTTCTCTTCTATCGGCAATACGGCCGATAACCGGATTAAACCGGATGTTGTAGCTGTGGGTGAAGGAGCGGATGTGATTCGTACGGACGGGAATCAAGGCAAAGCAAACGGGACTTCTTTTTCTTCGCCCATCATGTGTGGAATGGTGGCTTGTTTATGGCAGGCATGTCCCCGGCTGACCGCGAAGGAACTGATTGAATTGGTTCGTACTTCCGGTGACCGTGCCGACTATCCGGATAATATCTATGGTTATGGTGTGCCGGATATGTGGAAAGCTTATAATAGTTATAAGCAAAAGAAGTAAAAAAACAGAAACCTTCAAACCTATACTTTATATTTAAAAACGTGGATGCATTATCACTATACGACTTGAATGCTCTGGTACGCCGAAGCTTGGAACAATGTCTGCCTGATACCTATTGGATACAGGCGGAATTAAGTGATGTACGTACCAACAGCACCGGACATTGTTATCTGGAGTTCGTACAGAAGGATGCCCGTAGTAATAGTTTGATAGCCAAGGCAAGGGGGACAATCTGGTCGAATGTATTTCGTCTGTTGAAACCTTATTTTGAGGAAGCCACAGGACAGGCATTTGTTTCGGGTATCAAAGTGTTGGTGCAAGTTACCGTCAGCTTCCATGAGCTGTATGGATACAGTCTTACGGTACAGGATATAGACCCCACCTATACTTTGGGTGATATGGCTCGTCGCCGTAAGGAAATTCTGAAACAATTGGAAGAAGAAGGGGTACTCACTTTAAATAAAGAATTGAAAATACCTCGCTTGCCGCAGCGTATCGCGGTTATTTCTTCCCCAACCGCTGCCGGATACGGTGACTTTTGCCACCAGTTACAAAATAATCCGGGAGGTTTTTACTTCCATACGGAGCTTTTTCCGGCATTGATGCAAGGTGAGCGTGTTGAAGAATCTGTTTTGGCTGCTTTGGACAAGATAAACTCCCGCTTGGATAATTTCGATGTAGTGGTCATTATTCGTGGAGGTGGAGCAACCTCCGACCTTTCCGGGTTTGATACTTATTTGCTCGCGGCGGCCTGTGCGCAGTTTCCTTTACCTATTATTACAGGTATCGGGCATGAGCGTGACGATACGGTGATTGATTCTGTAGCCCACACCCGTGTCAAGACTCCTACTGCTGCTGCGGAATTCCTGATAGACTGTATGAATGACGCTGCCGATGAGTTGGATTTGTTGGCTGCCCGTTTATACGATGGTGCCCGGAATTTGCTGATGCAAGAACATCAGAGGTTAGTATCCTGTAAGAATCGTATTCCTTCCGCTGCTTATAGTTGTATCTCGGATGTGAAATTAACTTTACTTACCGTTCGAAAAGATATTGTACAAGCTGTAACGTCTTCTTTGTTTCGTCAACATCATCGGTTGGAACTACTTCAACAGCGGTTGATGGATGCTTCCCCGGAAAAACAATTGGCCCGTGGTTACAGTATTACATTAAAAAACGGTAAAGCTGTAAAGAACACTTCTCTCCTAAACGAGGGTGATGAAATCATCACTCGATTGTATCACGGAGAAGTGATTTCAGTAGTAACGAATAAATCGTCAAAAAATAAATAATCCTATGCCTACACCCAAGAAAAAAGAGACGTATTCCCAAGCAATGGAACGGCTGGAGAAAATTGTCAGTCAGATAGACAACAATGAGTTGGAAATAGATGCACTTGCCGAAAAGATAAAAGAAGCGAATGAAATCATTGCATTTTGTAGTGATAAATTAACCAAGGCAGATTGTGAGGTCAAAAAACTTTTATCGGATAAACAGCAAGATTAAACAACCTGGAACGGCTTTTTGTTAGCTCGATTTTTAATGTATTAATATTATATAACTCTTTTAGAGGCTGAAAGAGAAGATTCTGCTTTTTCTTTATTATTATAATAATTAATTTCGCTGGCGAATTTGTTTAAGATAAATAATAAATTGTAAAAGGTGGAGGACTTTGCTGACTTTGATTTCTTTTTTAAAGAATATTATGTCCCTCTTTATTCCTATGCACATTCTCTCATTAACAATTGGGAAGTAAGCCGTGATATAGCGAGCGATGCTTTTGAATATATATGGAAGAATTTTGATAGGATAGAGAAGGCCACGGCTAAGTCGTATCTCTTTATATATGTACGCAATCGTTCTATCGACTATCTGAGACACCAAGACATACATTACGCTTATGCTGAATTCTCTCAGAAATTGTATGAAAATTATACTGAAGTGGAATTTAAGGAACAAGACGAACGTATGGTGAAGATTCAGAAAGTATTGGATGGAATGACACCGCATACGAGACACATCCTGGAAGAGTGCTATCTACATGAGAAGAAGTATAAAGAAGTAGCCGCAGAATTGAATATAAGCATAAGTGCGGTTAGAAAACATATTGTTAAAGCCTTGAAAGCAATTCGGGAAGAATTTGCTAAATAAACCTAAAAAATAGGCTAAACGGTTCAAAATAAGTTTTATAAACGCAATTATAATAGAGTATTAACTAATTAGCGGATTTATGAGTAATCAAGATAGTACATCTGAATTTGAGAAAGCATTGGATTTAATGGAGAGCTCATCCGATATTTCTGATAAGAAATGGGAAGATTTGGAAGATGCGGAGACATTAGATGCCTGTAAGGATTTGATGGGTGTCAGATATCTTTTACATAAGCACCAAGCTTCCGGTATGGTCGACGTTGAGGCTGAGCTAGCCCGTTTGAAAGGCAGACGCAATAGGAAAAAATATCTTAAGATGTTTTGGATATGGAGCGGTTCGGTGGCAGCTATCTTGGTAGGAGCTTTTTTTTCATTGAATTATCTATTTAATGTACCGGTTACTTCGCCTAAATCAGTCACGGTGTTTGCTGCAGATCCGAATGAGCAACGTATTGTTCTGGAATTAAATGACGGTAAGCAGTTCTTTTTGGACGATGAGCCTAAAAAAGAAAACAAACAGGTGGAAAAACGGCGAACTCTTGATTATACCAATCTGGCAAAGACTTCCGTTCCGGTAGTAAAAAAAATGTTGCAGACTCATTCTATTGTAATTCCCAGAGGCGAGACATTCAAATTGATTCTTTGTGATGGTACGGAGGTTTGGCTGAATGCCAATAGTAAATTGGTTTATCCTACCGCTTTTATAGAAAAGGAACGTACGGTTTTTCTTGAAGGAGAAGCGTACTTTAAAGTTACAAAAGACGCAAAGCCTTTTATCGTAAAGACAGATTATTTGCAGACTAAGGTTCTAGGAACAGAATTTAATGTGAAAAGTTATACGGCTGAAGACAGTCATGTAACACTGATTAGCGGTAAAGTACAGGTTCGCAGTCATGAAAATGCACGTTTTGTGGATTTGGAACCGGGTAAAGACGCCATGCTTCTTTCCGATGGATTGTTTGAGGTGAAAGAAGTAAACAGTGAAGCCTATACTTATTGGAAAGACGGATATTTCTATTTTGACGAACTGCCGTTGGCAGATATCATGAAGTCTATCGGACGTTGGTATAATGTGAACGTTACATTTAGAAATAAAGAAGCCATGGCATATCGCATACATTTTATGTCCAATCGCCAAAGCGGCATCGAAGAAACTATTCGTTTAATGAATCGTTTAAAAAAGGTAACGTTAACACTTTGTGAGAATACAGTCTATGTTGACTAAATGAATGCATATTTTGTGTAAATTCTTCCATATTGTAGATGCTTTTTAGAGAAAAAGTTTCATGAATCGAAAAAAATAAGGAAAAGAGGTGTCTTGTTATTCAAGTCGTACGCACTATTAATAAATGAAGCTTCGCTAATATTATTAAAAATAAACGTATGATGAGAAGAAAGAGGTACTTATTATTTCCGCTTTTCTTTTTCCTATTTTGGCTTCCGTTCTGTGCGGAAGCTCAAGTGAGTGAGAAGAAACTTACGGTAGAGTTTAAAAATGAAGAGCTATCTTCCGTATTTAAACAGTTAAGCAAAATTTCGGGTTATAAAATCCTTTTTACGTATGATGATGTGAAGCCATATACGTATAGCGGTGTCATCAAGGATAAAAATATCCGGGAGGCTTTGGATATTGTCCTGTCGGGTAAGAAACTTGAGTACAATATCGATAAGGAATTTATTACCATTACAACGAAAGGCCCGTCCAAACAGGCTAAAGTATATACGGTAAACGGTGTTGTGTTGTCGGCTGATGATGGTGAACCGCTTATCGGAGCTACCGTTATGGTGAAAGGTACTTCTACCGGTGTGCTGACGGATATGGACGGTAAATTTACATTACCTAATGTGTCCAGTCGTTCCAAGTTGGAATTTTCCTATGTAGGTATGCTGCCGCAGTCGCTTTCTCCCTCACCGACAATGAAAGTGTCTCTGCAATCGGATGTACAGACACTGTCGGAGGTTGTTGTGACGGGTATGCAGCGTATGGATAAACGTATGTTTACCGGCGCTACCGACCAGTTAAAGGCAGAAAATATAAAAATGGATGGTATGGCGGATATCAGCCGCGGTCTGGAAGGACGTTCGGCCGGTGTCTCCGTACAAAACGTATCCGGAACTTTCGGTACGGCGCCCAAAATTCGCGTACGTGGCGCAACTTCCATTTATGGTAGTTCCAAGCCTTTGTGGGTTGTTGATGGAGTTATCATGGAAGATGCTATCGAGGTGGGAGCAGACGATCTTTCTTCCGGTGATGCCGAAACATTGATCAGTTCCGCTATCGCAGGTTTAAATCCGGATGATATCGAAAGTTTTCAAATCCTGAAAGACGGTTCGGCGACGTCTATTTATGGTGCACGTGCTATGGCGGGTGTAATTGTCGTGACTACTAAAAAAGGTTCGGCCGGAGTACATAAAATCAGTTATACAGGCGAGTTTACTACCCGTATGATTCCCAGTTATAAAGAGTTCAATATTATGAATTCTCAGGAACAAATGGGTATTTATAAGGAACTGGAGCAGAAAGGCTGGTTGAATAATAGCGATACTTACCGTGCCAAGAACAGCGGTGTATATGGTAAAATGTACCAGCTGATAAATCAGTATAATGAGACTACCGGACAATTTGGTCTTGCGAACACGACAGCAGCGCGTAACTCTTATTTGCGTCAGGCGGAGATGAGAAATACGGATTGGTTTGACGCTTTATTTTCTAATAACATTATTCAGAATCATTCGGTCAGTATTACTTCCGGTTCGGAAAAAGCATCTTATTATGCTTCATTGAGTGCCATGTCCGATCCGGGTTGGTACAAGCAGAGTGAAGTCAGACGCTACACCGCTAATCTGAATACTACTTACAATATGTATAAGAATCTGTCTGTGAACATGATTGCCAATGCTTCTTATCGTAAACAGAAAGCACCGGGCACATTGAGTTCGGAGATTAACGCGGCGAGCGGTGAGGTCAGTCGTCAGTTTGATATCAATCCATATTCTTACGCGTTGAATACCTCGCGTGCGTTGGACCCTTCGGTTGACTATACAACAAACTATGCTCCATTCAATATATTGCATGAATTGGATAATAACTACATTGATTTAAACGTTGTTGATGTAAAGTTCCAGGGTGAAATGCGTTGGAAAGTAATTCCGGGATTGGAAATCAGCGCTTTGGGTTCGGTAAAATATCAGGCTTCCTCGCAGGAGCATAATATCAAGGATGATTCCAATCAGGCAACGGCCTATCGTACCGGTATGGATGATGCGACGATACGTGATGCGAATAATCTGCTTTATACCAATCCGGATAATCCGTATGCATTGCCTATCACTGTTTTGCCGGAAGGCGGTATCTATCAACGGAAAGATTATCGTATGCTTGGAATTGACTTTCGTGGTACTTTGTCATGGAACCACATGTTTAAAGAAAAGCACATGACTAACTTGTTTGCCGGTCTTGAAGTGAATAATCTGGAGCGTTCGCAGAATTATTTTCAGGGTTGGGGTATGCAATATACTATGGGAGAGATACCTTATTACGTATATGAGTACTTCAAGAAAGGTATTGAAGCAGGAGAACCTTACTATGGTTTAAGCCATTCAACTACCCGTAGCGTGGCCGGATTTACTAATTTGGCTTATTCTTATGACGGTCGTTATACATTAAACGGAACTTTCCGTTATGAAGGAACAAACCGTATGGGACGGAGCCGTTCTGCCCGTTGGTTGCCTACTTGGAATATTTCAGGTGCGTGGAATGTGCATGAAGAGGATTTCTTTGATAAAGCTTTTGCGCCTGCCTTGTCACACTTGACGTTGAAAGCGTCTTATTCATTGACAGCCGACCGTGGTCCGGAGTATGTAACCAATTCACAGGCAATTATCATGAGTTATTCTCCTTATCGTCCTTTTACGGACGGACAGGAAACCGGACTTTATGTTTCTGACCCGGAGAACAGTGAACTGACTTATGAGAAAAAGCACGAGTTGAACATCGGCGCGGATATGGGTTTCTTAAACAACCGCATCAATTTTGCAGTGGACTGGTACAAGCGTAATAACTACGATTTGATAGGTATCATCGCTACGCAAGGTGTAGGCGGTACTATCTATAAATATGCCAATATCGCTTCCATGAAGTCGCATGGTGTTGAGTTCACGCTTTCTACCAAAAATGTAAAGTCGCAGTCGTTCTCATGGAATACGGACTTCATCTTCTCTTACGCGAAAAATGAAGTAACCGATTTGAAGTCACGTGCCAGCATGATGGAACTTGTATCAGGAAACGGTTTTGCCATGCAAGGATATCCTGTACGCGGCTTATTCTCCATTCCATTTGAAGGATTGGATAAGAACGGTATTCCTCAATATTTGATTAATGGAGAAGTTACCAGTACGAATATTGACTTCCAGACACGCGAAAATTTGGATTATTTGAAGTACGAAGGTCCTACCGATCCGACTATAACGGGTAGTTTAGGTAATATCTTTACCTATAAAGGGTTTAAGCTGAATGTCTTTATGACATATTCATTCGGTAATGTAGTCCGCATGAATCCTTGTTTCAGCTACCAGTATTCGGATTTGTCTTCTATGCCTCGTGAGTTTAAGAACCGCTGGACAGTACCGGGTGATGAGGCTCGTACAAATATTCCGGCTATCATCTCCAAACGGCAGTATTATGAAAACCAGAATTTGGTGTATGCTTACAATGCTTACAATTATTCAACAGAGCGTATCGCCAAAGGTGATTTCATTCGTATGAAGGAGATTTCTCTTGCCTATGAATTCCCAAAAGCCTGGATAGAACCGGCCAAGATATCCAACCTGTCACTGAAGTTGCAGGCTACCAACCTCTTCCTCATTTATGCGGATAAGAAGTTGAACGGACAGGACCCGGAATTCTTTAATACCGGTGGTGTTGCCGCTCCGGTACCTCGCCAATTTACATTGACGCTTAGAGTAGGTTTTTAATTCATAATAAAAACAGAAAAGATGAAACATAAACATTTATATATAACAGCATTCTTTGCAACAGCTCTATTTGCTTCCTGCTCCGATTATCTGGATGAATTGCCGGATAATCGGACAGAACTGACTACCGAGGAAAGCGTAACCAGAATACTGGTTTCTGCCTATCCTACAACTACAAGTTGCGAAATTGGTGAGTTGCATAGTGATAATATCGATGAAAACAGTAATTTATACACCTACCTTTTCCGCCTGAACGAACACATGTATCATTGGCGGCAAACCACTGAAGAGGATCAGGATTCACCGCATGCTTTGTGGATTGACTGCTATAATTCTATAGCATCGGCGAACCAGGCGTTAAAGGCTATTGAGCGTATGGATAATCCGGAAAGTCTGCAACCGCAAAAAGGGGAAGCGTTGCTTTGCCGCGCATACAATCATTTTCTGCTCGCGACGATTTTCTGTAAGGCATATACCTCTACTCATGCAGAACAGGATTTAGGTATTCCGTATATGGATGAGTTAGAAACTACGGTAAATCCGAGTTACGATAGAGGCACACTTGCCACAACCTATCAACGGATTGCCGCAGATATTGAAGAAGGATTGCCACTGATAGACGATAATATTTACAGCAAGGCGAAATACCATTTCAACAAGAAGGCGGCGTACGCTTTTGCAGCTCGTTTTTATCTTTATTATATGCAATCGGACTTTTCTAATTGCCGGAAAGTGATAGAATATGCCGACCGTGTATTAGGTAGTAATGCGGCTGAAAGCTTGCGTGATTGGAAAGCGCTTGGAATGCTTTCTTCCAATCGTTCAGTACAGCCTAATGAGTATGTAAATGCTGATAATCAAGCTAATTTATTGTTGATTTCCGCTGATTCATATTGGCCGCTGGTTGCTGATCCGGGATATGCTCCATGCGAAAAATATTGCAGTAATGATATTACGGCTGCCGAGACCTGTAAGTCTACCGGACCATGGGGCTCACAAACTAATTACTGGCAAGAACCTTTTGCACCGGGTGGCTCTATTAAGAATGGTTTCCGCCGATTGGCTTTGTATCAGGAATATTCAACGTCGGGTGATAGTTATACGGGGCATATGGTATTGCCGGCATTTACAACTGACGAAACTTTACTTTGCCGGGCGGAAGCATACACTTTACTGAAACAGTATGACAAAGCGGCTGCAGATATTGATGCATGGCAGAAAGCTTTTACAAAAAATACGACCACCCTTACAAAAGAATCGATTAATAGCTTCTATGCGGCATTAAGTTATTATACCCCGGAGAATACGGCTAATCCTTCTGTCAAGAAAGAACTCCATCCGGCTTTTACGTTGGAACAAGGAATGCAAGAGAATTTAATTCATTGTATTCTGCATGCGCGCCGTATTCTGACATTGGAGGAAGGATTGCGTTGGCAGGATATAAAACGTTATGGCATTGTTATTTATCGTCGTTATTTTGAAGGAAGTACATTGGTACGTATCACTGATACAATGGGAGTAGACGATCCTCGTCGGGCTGTTCAATTGCCTTCCAATGTCATAACGGCAGGAATGGAACCTAATCCAAGAAATGATTAAAAACAAAAAGAGAGATATGAAAAGATATATTGTATATAGTTTATTGGTACTGACTGTATCCCTGCTGTTTGCTTCCTGTAATCAAGATACGGATATTGATTATAATAATAGCATCTTTACGGAAGAAAACGAACCGGAAGAAAGTGCTTTTGACAAATGGGTGATAAGTAATTACACGAATCCGTATAACATTTTGCTGAAGTATCGCATGGAGGATAAAGAGAGCGATATGACTCACGTATTGGTTCCGGCTACTTATGAAAAATCAGTGGTGTTAGCCAAGATTGTTAAACATGTTTGGTTGGAGGCCTATGATGAAACCACCGGTAATCCGAACTTTCTACGGCATTATGTCCCTAAAATCTTACATTTTATTGGTTCTCCGGCTTATGAAGATAATGGAACAATGGTAGTTGGTACGGCAGAAGGCGGTATGAAGATTACCTTATATAATGTAAACGATATCGATCCGGAAAATATCGATGTTAATATGCTGAATGAATACTATTTCCAAACTATGCATCATGAGTTTGCGCATATTTTGCATCAAACCAAGAACTTCGATCCTTCCTTTGAACGAATTACGGAGAATAGCTATGTTGGCTCCGACTGGTATATCAAGACAGACCCGGTAACAGGGGTTAGCACTTCACGTAGTGATTCGGATGCTTGGAAAGAAGGGTTTGTTACAGCTTACGCGATGAGCGAACCTCGCGAAGATTTTGTAGAAAATATTGCAATGTATGTAGTCAATACGGAGGCATATTGGAATAATATGCTTGCTAATGCAGGTGATACGGGAAGGGCGCTGATTGAACGTAAGTTCGACATTGTCTACGATTATATGCTGCAGACTTGGGGTATTGATTTGGATCGTTTACGTCAGGTTGTGCTTCGCCGTCAGGGTGAAATTGCTAATGGTGAACTTGATTTAAGTGTAATCAAATAAAAAGAATGAGATATGAAGAATAAGATTACTAAATATATATTGTTAGCTTTTACCTGCTTGGGCTTGCAAGCATGCCTTTTCCAAGAAGACGATATCTTTGAGAAGTCTTCTGCCAACCGGGCTTCTGAAAATGTAGCCGAATTGCAAGAGCTGCTGGTAAATGTTCCTAATGGTTGGAAAATGGAGTATTATCCGGGTACGGACTATTCTATGGGTGGAATTACTTTACTATGCCGTTTTGATGGCAATAATGTAACGGTAATGTCCGAAATCGGTTCTGCCAAAACAGCATCAGGGAAGGAGGCCTCTTCACTTTATAAAATCACCTCTGAAGAAAGTACAGTCTTGACTTTCGATAGTTTCAATGAATTCGTTCATTGTTTCTCGGAGCCGGTAATGGGCATGAATACTAATTTGGAAGGTGATTATGAATTTGTCTATATGGGGCAAGAAGACAATAAAGTCTTTTTGCAAGGCCGTCGATATCATAATACTATGGTAATGACCCCGCTTACTCAAGGAATCAGTTGGAAAGATTATATTAATCAGTTGAATCTGATAGAGAGAGAGGCATTCTTAAAAACTTATTCCCTTATGGTTGGGGGGCAGAAAATAGGAAATGCGGTTCGTACATCCCATCTTTTTTCTTTAACCGTCGATGGGCAGACCGGTAATGTTGCTCCTTTCATCTATACTCCGGAAGGAATTCGTTTTAAAGATGCGATAAGTCTTCAAGGGAAAAATGCGCAGAACTTTGTATGGAACAAAGCGGATATGACATTTACTTGTTCGGACGAAGGAGCTACAGATGTTGTTTTGAAGGCATCTTATCCTCAGAATTATACATCTTATGAAGACTATTTGGGTTTCTATTATATGTTTTATAAAGAATATGACCAATATAACGAAGCAGAAGATAAAGTTGATTTTAAGCCGGGATATACGGTTGTTGAGCTGCGGCAAAAAGTGGAAGGCGAGAGCTTTATGCTGGTAAGCAGTAAGTTGGAAGCAGAAGCGGCCGATATTGTTGTAACTTATGACAAGGCTACAGGCCGACTGATAATAAAACCTCAGGATGTAACGGTTATGGGTTATCCGGGGGCTTTGGTCATAGGGTTTGAACAAGGTTTTCTACCTGCTCATTACGGACTTGATCTTGGAAATTTAGCGCCTCTTACAGAAATGGAGATGGGGTTGGTAGGTATTCCTGAAGGCTCTGGGGATGACTTGACACTTTCTTTTGTGGAGTATGGTAATGTATTCTCTTCAATGACTGGTGAAACTGCTACTTCTTTGATATTCACAGCTTACGACAATGAGAATTTCTCTACCAATAGTTATTTGGGCTTAATTGAATGGTACGATTCGATACAATTGCAAAAGTATTAATGTGAAGAATAGTCTGATTATGAAAAAAGTAATAAACATAATTTTGATAGTATGCTGTGTCTTGATAACAGGATGTAGCGATGATGATAATGCGTCATCTACTTTAAAGATAGTAAAAGCGGATGTTAATATAAAAGCTGCCGGTGGAGATGCGACTATTGAATTGCAATCGGTGCTTCCGGTAGAGGTTACTGTTGATGCAGAATGGTGTAAAATAGCTGAACAGACGACAAGCCTGGTGAAATTTTCGGTAGAAGCTAATACTGATTTTCCGGGACGTTCTGCTCTAATTACGATTTCTGATGGTATGGAAAAGCAGACATTGACACTTGTGCAAGAAGGTGCCGTATTTATTTATAATGAGTCGGAGCAAGTACAACGTGTCGATAATGAAGGGGCTTCATTACCTGTTGAAGTGTATGGCTCTTTCCCTTGTGAAGTAACTATATCGGAGGCTGACAGGAGCTGGCTGTCCTATGTACCGGCAGAAGATGGCAAGGGGGGCTCTTTTGTTGTTGCAAAAAATACAACGGGAGCTATGCGTGGTAGTATTGTTGAAGTGACTTGTGGAGAACGTACTTATAGTTATGCTATTATGCAATATGATGTAGTCGATTTGTTGGGAACTTATCAGGGACAATACATCTCTTTATTAGACCAACAGACTTATGGCCTGTCCAATGTTGTGATTTCAGGACCGGATGCTTCCGGTGTTTATACTATCGATGGATTGCTTGAAGGTGAAACCGGTTGTGCAATAAAAGCGACTTATGAAAATAATATGTTTTCTATCAGTGCGGGGCAAAAACTGAAAGCATACGATGAGGTTCCCACATTTGATATTCATTTCGGTTTAATGAATCTGAGCGCCCGTTCTTATTGGACTTCTGAATATACGGTAGGACTGGTTCCTGTATTTGTAGAGGGTGCCGGTATCGGGCTTTCATTTGAAGATAACGGTGGTATGCCGAATACATTTGCAGGTTTGTCTTTCTCTTTATTTAGGGGTGAAACGTATTACGATGATTATGAGATACTGCTAAGATGTTTACTGTATAGACCGAATTAGTAATAACCACAATAAAATTGTTATGAGTATGAAAAAGAGTTTATTCTTATGCGGTGCACTATTTGCGCTGACAGCATTTGTCGGTTGTAGTGATGACGATGACCCTAAAGTAGAGGTACCGACTTTAAAATTGTCGACTAATGTGGTAACTGTTTCTGCGGATGGAACAGGAGCTGTAGTTGAGGTAACGACTAATCAGACATCTTGGAAAGCTTCACGTCCGGAAGCGGATGTATGGTGTGTCTTGAAGCAAGAAGATAATAAATTGTCAGTCAGTGCTACTGCCAATGAAACACTTACGGCGCGTACTACCAAAGTAACAGTAATTGCAGGTACGGGTTCTGATGCTAAGACTGAAGAAATAACAGTTACCCAGTCTGCTGCTAATGCCTATTTGACTGTCGAAGGTTTGGAAGCCGATGTCCCTGTCAGATTGGATGCTGCAGGTACGGCAATTGAATTTACTATTAACACAAATGCTGCGACATGGAGCGCTACTCGTCCTGAAACAGATATATGGTGTACTTTGACTCAGGACGGTAATAAACTTAAAATTCAAGCTGAGGCTTATACGGAAGATGCGGAACGCACTACGAAAATTACAATTAGTGGAGGAGCGGAGCCGGTATCCTTTGATGTAGTTCAGAAAGGTGAAGTTCCTGCTGCACCGATATACGCTATAACTATACCTACTGACTTTAGTAAGAGTTATGTTCAGAAAGTGATGGTGAATGGGGTGAAGGTAGCGGAAATCTGTAAAGAGTATTTGCGGAGTACAGCAGAAGGCGCTGAGGTTGATGCACAGATGATAGTTATTTATCCAATGGCTAATGGCCAAACTGATTTAACTAAAGGTTTGGTTATAGATAACGGAGGAACTGTTGTTTGGGATGTTGAAAACAATAAATGTACTTATACAATGGGTACTTTAACCGATGTTTTAACAACTGTATATATGTGCGAGAGTACTTTATTAACTGATACAGAGTCTACTAATGTGATTGCTGCAACCGTAGAACCAGATTTATTGGTTGATGTTCGTCCTGGTGATACTAAATGGAGTTATAAAATAGTAAAGATTGGAACCCAATACTGGATGGCTGAGAATTTGAAAGCTAGATATTATATAAATGGGGCTTCAATACCTATGCTCAAAACAGCTACGGAATGGAAGAATGCAACATCAGGTGCATATCGAAATCCAGATTTTCAAACAGAAAATTTCTTAGACTATGGAGCCTCATATAATGGATATGCAGTAATTGAAGAGAATGGATTAGCTCCTAGTGGATGGGGTATACCAGAACGTAATGATTTAAATCGGTTGAAGACATATATAGGGACTTCCGCTGGAACAAAATTGAAATCTGTATCAGGTTGGGCTAATAATCCTGGGACTAATATCTCTGGATTTAATGTTTTGCCGGCTGGGCAGTATAATCCAACAGCGGAAACTGATGGAATAACTACTTCTGCTTTTTTTTGGAGTAAAACGGTGAATAAAGACCCACTCTTTAGAACAGAAGGCTTAGCATATGTTTCTTTGTCTGATACAGATTCGGGAAAGAATAATTTTACAATATCTTCAGAGAATGCTCCCCACTCTTATAATTATGGTCATACGATTCGTTGTTTGAAAAAATAGTTATTTGCTAACAATTGATTAAGGAAAAACAACTCATAACAACAAACATATTAAATACCTATGAAGAGATTACTATGGATTTTTATAATGGCTGTTTCTATAATTGTTTCAGGATGCTCTGATGAAGAAACACAACAAATCAGTTGTGCTATTCAAGTACCATCCGATGGAGAAACAATCCAGGTAAGAGCCGGTGAAAAGTTATTTATTAGGGGATATGGAAAGGCCGATCATGGTCAAATTGTATCTGCAGAACTGAAAGTAGCGGGTTCAGTGATACCGGATGTTACTACAGTACCTTTCTATTATGGTTATTCGTTGCCGGAAGACCAAGCTGCAGGTGAATTGAAAGTAGAATTGACTGTACAAGGAGAGACTGGAGTAACGGCCTCTACTTCGTCTACTGTTATATTAGCTATTGACCTCGGACCTCAACCACCTAAAGTTGGTACAATGACGGATAGTCGTGATGGTATCGTTTATAAGACGGTACAATTAAGAAATCAGCTTTGGATGGCTGAAAATCTTCGGTATCTGCCGCAACAAGATTATGATGTATCATCCACCGATCCTAAATATTATGTAATGTTGGATTATGATGCAACAACAGAATTAGGACAAGGATTTTTGGATGCTTACGGTGCTTATTATAATGTACCTGCTGCTTTACAAGGTCATACTTTACAAAGCATGGAGTCTACACAGAAGATACAAGGTGTGTGTCCGGAGGGATGGCATATACCTTCAATAACAGAATGGCGTAATTTAGCTCAATATGTCGTAGATGCAAAAATGGCGGCTTCAATTAATGGTGTTGTCGATGAGACAGCTGTGGGTAAAGCTTTAGCTTCTACAACAATGTGGAAACTGCCTTTTGATACGGAAGATGCACCTTTGCCTACTTGGATTGGAGAAGCTATGGAAGAAAATAATGCAACACAGTTCAATGGAATACCTACAGGCTTTAGAGCGTGTGCAGGAGAAGAAGCATGGATGGATTTGACATATAGTGCAGGCTGGTGGAGTTCAACGGCAGGAGTTGCTATGTCTGATTTTGCTATGCCAGTTCGAATGTGGGCTACCGATGGTGTATTGGGTACATCTTCTGAATTTAATCCGGGAGTGGGGCTTCCTGTCCGTTGTTTGAAAGATTGATAGTAGATTATTTATTATTCATAAAAAAGTTAGCAACATGAAAAAGTATGCATTTTTATTAGTAGCCCTTTTTACTTTATGGGCTTGTAGCGACGACGACACTACACCGCAACAAGAAGTAACTTGTTCGATTACAGCTCCGGCTGAAGGTACTATTATTGATTTAGCAACAGCCACCTCAATGACTATTAAGGGCGAAGGCGCTGTTAATGTAGGGGAAATAGAGAGCGTAACTCTGAAAGTAAACGGTAAATCGGTTTCTGAGGTGACAAAAGTGCCGTTTTCTTATGATTATACTTTTGCAGCTGATCAAGCCATCGGTGATATGAAGATTGAACTGACCGTTAAAGGAGATGCGGGTAAAGAAAAGACGGCGACAGCAAATGTTACATTGAAGAAAACAGAATCTGGTACTGATCCTGAACCGGAGCCGGAACCAGAACCTGAACAAGAAGTTACTTGTGAAATTACTACTCCAACCTCAGGTGAGACATTTGATTTAGCTACTGTTACGGAATTAAATATAACAGGAAAAGCTGCTGTAAATGTAGGCAGTGTGGAAACCTTTATTCTAAAAGTAGGCGGGGTGGAAATTGCTCCTGCTCCTGCTCTGGCTGAGGATGGTACATTTTCTCATACTTATGCACTGACAGACCAGCTTACCGGTGAACTGTCAATCGAATTGGTGGTTAAAGGTAATAAAACTGCAACTGTAAAAATAGCATCAGTAGCCGTTACATTAACGAGAACAGTAGCTCCACCGACAGCAGAAACATTTACAGATGAACGTGATGGACATGTTTATAAATATGTTACAATTGGAACACAAAGTTGGATGGCAGAGAATCTTGCTTATTTGCCTGTAATCAATGTTCCTAAAACAGCAGTGCCTACTTGTGATGAAGATCCATTATATTTTGTATTGAATTATGAAGATACTGATCTAGCTGCTGCCAAACAAACAGAAGAATATAATAAATATGGTGTTTTATATAATTGGTATGCTGCAATGGGGCAGAAATCTGCTACAGGTGCAAGTGCAGATGCTATCCCAAGTGGTGTACGAGGCGCATGTCCGGCGGGATGGCATTTACCTAGTAAAGCAGAATGGAAAGTTTTGGAAGAATTTGTTGCTGCAGAATTACCAGGAGTTGATGGAAATGGTTGGTATGATGAGTTTGATACTTTTTCATGGATTTATGAATCTGGCTTGAAAAATGTTTGGGGAGCATTGGCTGGTAAAGAAGGCTGGGGTGTAACATCTATGGGAGATGAAAATCCGGATTTAAAGAAAGGGCCGCAAGATACTTATGGACTGAATCTTATACCTTCTGGTTCTTCTTCTAGAATGGAAGATCTCTATGGAAATTGGTGGAATATTACTACTTCAAGTACTAGTTTTTGGACAACAGATGTACAAAGCTCTGGAAATGGGTATGTACAATATGATAATATGAGTTATAGACCTACATACTCTAAATTTGGTACTAATCCTGTAATAGGTTACTCAGTTCGTTGTGTAAAAGATTAAAATAAAAAAGTATATATCATCTGTAAGTTTGTGAAAACGAATATTTGATATTTTAATTCTCTCTAACAAGTATAAGACCGTTACTAAGTATTTTCTAGTAGCGGTCTTTTTATGTTATCCCATAATCATAAGGGATAGTATTCCTCTCTGTTTATTCATCTATCTGAAACAAGCTTAATGTGTTAGTTCTCAGTGTGGAACTTTTTGTTTCAGCGGTAAAAACTTTTAGTTTCAACCTGTGAATAACCTTATCGTTTATTCCTTTATCTTAGCAAGTATGTACAGAAAAGCCCGTATCAGCACGCTTGTGTCGGAAAAAATAACACTTCTTTAGGAAATATGAAGAATAACCATTACTTTTGTTGCAAATAGTTAGTCTTGAATAATTAATAAGAGCGAATAATTAATACGAGCGAGATATGAAAGAACTGGATTGGGCTAATCTGCCGTTCGGCTATATGAAGACAGATTACAATGTGAGAATTTACTATCGTAACGAACAGTGGGGCGCATTGGAAGTATGTAGCGAGGAAACTATTCCTATGCACATGGCTGCTACTTGTCTGCACTATGGTCAGGAAGCATTTGAAGGCTTGAAAGCGTTCCGTGGCAAAGACGGTAAGGTGCGTATCTTCCGTTTGGAAGAAAATGCGGCGCGTTTGCAATCTACCTGTCGTGGTATCTTGATGCCTGAGTTGCCGACAGAACGTTTTAAAGAAGCTATTCTTAAAGTCGTGAAGCTGAATGAACGCTTTATTCCGCCTTACGAATCGGGAGCTTCCCTGTATATCCGTCCGTTACTGATTGGTACGGGAGCGCAGGTTGGCGTGCATCCGGCAAATGAATATCTGTTTGTTGTATTCGTAACGCCGGTAGGGCCTTATTTCAAGGGCGGGTTCTCAACTAATCCGTACGTTATTATCCGTGAGTTCGACCGTGCTGCGCCTCTGGGCACAGGTATCTATAAGGTAGGCGGTAATTACGCGGCCAGCTTGCGTGCCAATAAGAAAGCGCATGATTTAGGCTATGCTTGCGAGTTCTATCTGGACGCCAAAGAAAAGAAATACATCGACGAATGCGGTGCGGCCAATTTCTTTGGTATCAAAGACAATACATATATCACTCCGAAGTCCACTTCTATCCTTCCGTCCATCACCAACAAGAGCTTGATGCAGTTGGCTGAGGATATGGGTATGAAAGTAGAACGTCGTCCGGTTCCGGAAGAAGAACTGCTGACTTTCGAGGAAGCGGGCGCTTGCGGTACGGCTGCGGTTATCAGTCCGATTGAACGCATTGACGATGTAGAAAACGGTAAGTCGTACGTGATTGCCAAAGATGGAAAACCGGGACCTGTGTGTACGAAGTTGTACAATAAGTTGCGTGCTATTCAATACGGTGACGAGCCCGATACACATGGTTGGGTAACTATCGTAGAATAACGCATGAGTATAAAGATTACAACCCTTGTCGAGAATTCGGTTTACGGCAAAGGATTACAGGGAGAGCATGGGCTTTCCCTGCTTGTTGATACGGGTGGGCATCGTCTGCTGTTTGATACCGGGGCATCCGACCTTTTTATACGTAATGCCCGGATGCTCGGGATTGATTTGAAGGATGTGGATTTCTTGGTACTGTCGCATGGACATCGTGACCATACAGGCGGTCTGCATCACTTTCTTCAGGTGAATCAAAAGGCTGAAGTAGTCTGTAAGAAAGAGCTTTTTATTCCGAAGTTCAAGGAAGAGCGTGAAAACGGCGTGATGCATCCTGACGCTTTGGATAGCACCCGTTTCCGTTTTGTGGATGAAGTCACCGAATTGTGTCCCGGCGTATTTGTTTTTCCCCGGTTGGCTATTGCGGATGAAGAAGATACGCATTTTGAACACTTCTTCACTTTGGCGGGAGGGAACAAACAGGGTGATACTTTTACGGATGAATTGGCATTGGTACTGAAACAAGGTGATGAAGTGTCTGTTTTGAGTGCCTGCTCGCATCGGGGAATTACGAATATCATCCGCGTAGTGCAGGAACATTTTCCGCAGACCTCGTTGAAACTGGTATTGGGTGGTTTTCATATCCGCAATACTGCAAAAGAGAAATTTGATGTGATAGCCCGTTTCTTTGAAAACCATTTGCCTCAAAGGCTGGGAGTTTGTCATTGTACGGGCATTGATAAATACGCATTGTTTCATCAATGCTTTGGCGACCGGGCTTTTTATAACTATACCGGTCGGGTAGAAATACTTTAATACATACGAATGGGAAAGAATAAGTTAGAGAAGTTTGCCGATATGGCGAGTTATCCGCATGTTTTTGAATATCCGTACTCGGCAGTGGACAACGTTCCGTTTGACATGAAGGGAAACTGGCACCGACAGTTTTTCAAAAACGACAATCCGATTGTACTGGAACTGGGTTGCGGTCGTGGAGAATACACAGTAGGACTGGGACGTATGTTCCCC
The DNA here is from genome assembly GCF_900129655.1 of Bacteroides clarus YIT 12056. Lineage (GTDB taxonomy): Bacteria > Bacteroidota > Bacteroidia > Bacteroidales > Bacteroidaceae > Bacteroides > Bacteroides clarus. The sequence goes on along the minus strand of NZ_FQWK01000002.1, from coordinate 517,004 downwards.
GACAAAAATTTCATCGGCGTGGATATAAAAGGGGCGCGTATGTGGACGGGAGCTACCGAATCTTTGGAATCGGGTATGAAGAACGTCGCCTTCCTGCGTACCAACATTGAAATCATAGACCGCTTCTTCGCACCGGGTGAAGTGAGCGAGATATGGCTTACATTCTCAGACCCGCAGATGAAAAAAGCGACCAAGCGCCTTACATCCACTTATTTTATGGAACGCTACCGTAAGTTTCTGAAAGACGGCGGCACTATCCATGTCAAGACCGACAGCAACTTCATGTTCACCTATACCAAATATATGATAGAGAAGAACGAACTTCCTGTTGAGTTTGTCACCGACGACCTCTATCATTCCGGTTTGGTGGATGATATTCTCGGCATTCGCACCTATTATGAACAACAGTGGCTCGACCGCGGTTTAACCATAAAATACGTCAAGTTCAGGCTTCCCCGATGTGGTGGACTGCAAGAACCTGATGTCGAAATAGAGTTGGACGAGTACCGCAGCTACAATCGCAGCAAACGCAGCGGTCTCCAAACCGGTAAATAAACAGTGGCTATCAAATAGTAAACAGTAAATAGTAAAATAGTAAATAACATGACTCTTTATCCTAAATTGATTTTGGATGCACTGGCAACGGTGCGTTATCCCGGCAACAAGAAGAATCTCGTTGAGGCCGAAATGGTTGCCGACAATTTGCGTATTGACGGGATGAAAGTTAGTTTCTCACTGATTTTTGAGAAACCGACCGATCCTTTTATGAAGTCAATGGTAAAGGCTGCCGAAACAGCAATACATACCTATGTCTCACCGGAAGTGGAAGTGACGATTACCACGGAAAGCCGTCAGGCTGCACGGCCGGAAGTTGGTAAATTGCTGCCGCAGGTAAAAAATATAATCGGTGTGTCTTCCGGTAAGGGCGGTGTAGGCAAGTCGACCGTATCGGCCAACCTGGCGGTTTCTTTGGCTAAGCTGGGCTATAAAGTAGGTTTGTTGGATGCCGATATCTTCGGACCGTCCATGCCCAAGATGTTCCAGGTGGAAGATGCCCGTCCGTATGCGGAGAATATCGGCGGACGTGACTTGATTGTGCCTATTGAAAAATACGGTATCAAACTGCTGTCCATCGGTTTCTTTGTAGATCCCGATCAGGCTACTCTGTGGCGTGGCGGTATGGCAAGCAATGCTTTGAAACAGTTGATTGCCGATGCCGACTGGGGCGAATTGGACTATTTCCTGATAGACCTTCCGCCCGGAACCAGTGATATTCACCTTACCGTAGTGCAGACGCTTGCCATGACCGGGGCTGTTGTTGTCAGCACGCCACAAGCCGTGGCTTTGGCAGATGCCCGTAAGGGTATCAATATGTTTACGAATGATAAGGTGAACGTGCCTATCCTCGGTCTGGTAGAAAATATGGCTTGGTTTACTCCTGCCGAACTGCCGGAGAATAAGTATTACATTTTCGGCAAAGAGGGAGCCAAGAGTCTCGCAGAGGAAATGAATGTTCCTTTATTGGGGCAGATTCCTATCGTGCAAAGCATCTGTGAGAGTGGTGACAAGGGAACTCCCGTCGCTTTGGATGAAAATACGGTGACAGGACGCGCTTTCTTGCAACTGGCTGCCGCTGTGGTACGTCAGGTAGACCGCCGGAATATGGAAATGGCGCCCACCAAGATTGTAGAGACACATAAATAGAAAGATACCCGTATTATTTACTTTAAATTTGAGAAGCATGAAAAGTTTAAAGGTATTATTGTTGGGCATGTGCGTCGCATTGTGCGCATGTTCATCGCAGACATCCACTGTGCAGACAAACGACAAGGGAACTCAATGGCAATGGGAAAACGGAACGATTGTTGTTGAAACTCCCCAACGTCCGGCAGACCAGAAAAGCGTGATAGGATTGGCGCTTCCTAAAATGGAAGTGGTGCGTGTGGGATTTGTAGGTCTGGGAATGCGTGGTCCCGGAGCGGTAGAGCGTTTTACCCATATTCCCGGAACGCAAGTAGTGGCGCTTTGCGATTACGAACAGGAGCGTGCGGAGAAGTGCCAGAAATATTTAGAGCAAGTTTCTATGCCGAAAGCTGCCGTATATTCCGGCGAAAAGGGATACGAGGAACTTTGCAAGCGCGACGATATCGATTTGGTTTATATCGCTACCGACTGGTTGCATCATTTTCCCGTAGCCATGTGTGCTATGGAGAACGGGAAGAATGTGGCTATCGAAGTTCCTTCCGCAATGAATCTGAAAGAGTGCTGGGACTTGATTGACATGAGCGAAAAGACTCGCAAGCACTGTATGATTTTGGAGAACTGCTGTTACGACTGGTTTGAAATGAATACGCTGAACATGGCGCAGCACGGGGTGTTCGGTGAAGTGATTCGTGCGCAAGGCGCTTATATCCACAACCTGAGTCCGTTCTGGAACCATTATTGGAAAAATGGCGAGGGTGATAAGTTGGGCTGGCGTCTGGATTATAACATGAGGCATCGCGGTGACGTGTATGCCACTCATGGTCTTGGCCCTGTTGCGCAGGCTCTTGATATCCACCGCGGTGATCGTATGCAAACGTTAGTCGCCATGGATACTAAATCGGTAGTAGGAAAGTCTTTGGTTGAGGCAAGAACCGACTCCGCTTGCAATAATTTCCGTAACGGCGATCATACCACGACACTGATTCGTACCGCTAACGGTAAAGTGATTGAAATACAGCATAATGTAATGACTCCCCAGCCATACAACCGTCTGTATCAACTGACCGGTTCAAAGGGATTTGCCAATAAATATCCCGTAGAAGGATATGCGCTTGATGCCGACCAACTGACCGCTTCGGGGGTAGAGCCTAAAGTAGACGACCTGAATTCGCATGGTTTCTTACCGGAGGCGGAGATGGAAGCGCTTGTCGCTAAATACCAACATCCTATTTTGAAGAAATACGGTGACATGGCAAAAGAAGTTGGCGGTCATGGCGGCATGGATTTTATCATGGATAGCCGTCTGGTTTATTGCCTGCAAAACGGTCTGCCTTTGGATATGGATGTATACGATTTGGCGGAGTGGTGCTGTCTGGCGGAATTAGGTGAGCTTTCTATGGATAATAATTGTGCTCCGGTGGCGTTTCCCGACTTTACCCGTGGCGAGTGGAATGTTGTGAAAGGGTATAAGCACGCTTATGCAAGTCCCGAAGATGAAGCTGCCGCTATGGAAAAGGCAAAAGCGTTTACTGCCAAACTGAAAGAGCAGGGGGCTAAAGAATGGGCGCAGGCTGAGAAGAAATAATACTTTTCACTGGTAACAGGTGGTTTTTGGAACCCGGCCTGTCAGATGATAAAGAGGTGTATTACAAAACGAATGTTCCGATTAAGGTTGTTTTGTTTTGTAATACACCTCTTTATATATGTCCTTGTTTTAATCGGTCACTTTTAACAGTTCCTCTTTCATCTTTTCAACACCGGGAAAACCGGTTTGCTTGAATTTGATATCTCCCTTACGGTCGATAATCAAATAGGTAGGGACGCCTCTGATTCCGAAGCTTTTACTTAGATATTCCCATTGCGCGTTTGTCAGACGGTAGTGCTCTCCATGAATGTCGGGAATCATGTTTTCCCATGTCTTCTGTGGAGAAACTTCGCCTGTGATATACAGATAGACAATATCCTTATCTTTCAATTCTTCTTTCATGGGAGCCATTACTTTGTTCGCCATGCGGCAAGGAGCGCACCAGGTTGCCCAGAAGTCTACTAAAAGTACCTTACCTTTGAATTTGCCGATAATGGAGGGAAATAAATCCTCATTACTTACTTCGCCTGCCTCGTTGATGGTAAAACCTGATTTTTTCTTATTGTTCTCGAGTAGCTGCAATAACTGTTCGTTGGCTTGTTGCAATGTGCGTTGATAAGCATCGGGCAGAGTGGTGATTTCAACTTTTTGGGTATCGGTCAGCGGAGTAAAGTCTTTTATACTCTGATAGAGCAATGTCGTGCGGGCGATATCGAAAAATACGCCTTTATCGGTCCCCAATCTCCGGGCATAATCATTTTGGCGGCGTGCCGATACGTTGATTGCGTACAGGTAAGGTTGTACAAGAATAGCTTGTGGGATATTCAGATGTTTCAAGGTTTCGGTGGGAATATAATCTGCCGGTAAACTTTCGTCTAGTTTTTTGAAATAGGCTTCGGATTCATTTCTTTGCAGTTTTTTCTGTTGCAGAGCGGCCTGCGTCAACAGCCAAGGGGCTTGTGTCAATGTTTGGATTATATTCAATTCCTTTTCAAGAGAGAGTAGTTGTTTGGCACTTTGGCTGAGACTGGCATTGTCTATTTTCTGTTGGATATCTTTTGCTTTGTCAAGCATATAGGTTTTGTAGGCTGCTATATCCATGTCCCCAATCTCTTTTATTAGGGTTTGGTAATTAGTTATCATATCGGTGTTGATGCGGTTTCTATTCAACTCCTCGGATAAACCTGCCAGCGGGCCATTGATGTAGACAATTTCACCATAAGGCTTTTTGCTTTTGTGGAAAGTGGATTTTTTTCTGGATATTTCCCGCAAATTGATGTACAGTTCGCTGGTTTGTTCCGGCTCCACAAAAAAGTTTATATCTGTACCAAGAAGATTGATAGTGGCCGCTGTGGTTCCCATTACGGGGAAAGTGATATTAAAGCTTCCGTCTCGTTTGATTTCCGCTTTGATGGGGTCGGCATAACCTTTTGAGGGTTCCGACAGATATAAGGAGAGCTCTTTCATCATGCAGGGACGATAATCCAACAGCTTCCCTTTTACAGTCGTGTTACCATATTGCACAAGGGGAGCGGGGAGTGCGGCATTTTTATCTATCGGATGAGCTACGGCTTCCTGCGGTAACATTAACTTCGGTAGTTCTTTGCTTTTCAGTTGTATTCCCCAAATACTGAAAGCTCCTTCCACACCTTCCCCTTCTGTAAAGTCGATGGATGTAACTTTGGCTGGCAATGGCGGAAATACCAGTTGAAACTCTGCTTCACCGGATTCCGGCATCCAAAATTGCTTTCCGGGAGTGATGCCTATGCCGGAGCGTAGTAAGTAAGTTTCTCCGTTATTGTCTTGCAGGTAACTTTCCGAGGCAATCCGTATCCAGTTTTTGGGACGGTATTTGGCGTAAATATGCAATACGGTGGCTGTGTCGCTAAGTATTATTTTACTTACTTCGATGGAGGTCGTGTTACGTACGCAGAATGGCGGTTCTTCGATAACCCGGTTTTTGGCTTGGACGGTACAACCTATTATCAAGCCGACGATAAGTAATAGTGTTTGTCTCATAATATGTTGGTTTTTTATCAAAAATACGCATGTTTCGCAGAAGTGCAAGTATATGCGAGTTAATTGATGCAAAACGAAAGAAAATCGTATTTTTGCAAGAAACTTTGTATCTTTGGGAAATACTTAACATCATCTATAACATGAAAACAAAATCTTTTCTTTTGTGCCTTGTTCTGGCTGTATCCGCCAATGCACAAGTCGTCTATCACGACGCTTCCGCTTTTCCTCTGTTGGGAAAAGCTACCGAGACAACCCTTACGCGTTACGAACGTTTGCCGGACTCTTTACAGAATATCTCCCGTAAGCCTTTATGGGAGTTAGGGCGTAACAGTGCCGGACTTGCTGTACGCTTTCGTTCTAATTCTACCCGGATTGCTGCCAAATGGGATGTATTGCTCGACAGGAATATGAATCACATGACTCCTACGGGTATTAAAGGACTTGATTTATATTGTCTGCAAGATGGAAAGTGGATGTTTGCCGGGAGCGGACGTCCGCAAGGAAAGGCGAATGAGGCGACGATGGTAAAAGATATGCTGCCGGAAGAACGTGAATATCTTTTGTACCTTTCTTTATATGATGGAGTGACTTCTCTTTCTATCGGTGTCGATTCGTTATCTCAAATTAGCGGGCCGGCAGTAGAATTACCGGTGCGTAAGAAGCCTGTCGTATTTTACGGGACAAGTATTCTGCAGGGAGGTTGCGCTTCCCGTCCGGGTATGGCGCATACCAATATTTTGGAGCGCTGGCTCAATCGGGAGTGTATTAATCTGGGATTTAGCGGTAATGCTTTATTGGATTTAGAGATAGCGCATGTGATAGCGGGTGTGGATGCTTCGGTATTTGTATTGGATTTTGTTCCGAATGCCAGTGTGGAGCAGATAAAGGAACGTACTGATAAGTTCTATTCTATTATCCGTAGCAAACATCCTGATACGCCCATACTCTTTGTGGAGAATCCTGTATTTACTCATTCCCGTTTTAATGGAACCGCTGCCAAGGAAGTGAAAGATAAGAACGAAACTTTGCATACTGTTTTTCAATCTCTCAAAAAGCGGGGAGAGAAGAATATCTATCTGCTTTCTTCCAAAGATATGATAGGGCATGATGGAGAAGCTACCGTAGACGGTGTTCATTTTACGGATTTAGGTTTTATGCGTTATGCGGAGATGTTGTATCCGGTGTTGAAGAAACATATAAAAACAGAGTAAAGGGAAGCAAATTGTAAAAGTAACTTCTCTCTGTTATTTAAAACGCAGTGAAGAATCTCCTTCCCATACATATAAGAGAAAGGGATTCTTCACTGCGTTTTAAATGACAGGGAGAGATGTTTATCAAAGCTTAGTATTTCCCTGACATTCGTATATCAAGTTTCTCAGCCTTAAGCTTTCTTCTTGAAAAGTTCTTTCAGACAAATTGTCTTATTATTAATCAGCGGATGAGCCCAGAACCCGATGAATGTGATATAACCTACGAATACGAGGATAATCAACATACCGGTGCGTAATGAAGTTGCATCCGCCAGCATACTGATAATCATCGGACCGCCGGCTCCGCCTACAATCGCCGAACACAGGATACCCGCAAACGAGCCATGATGTTGCGATGCCGAGTTCAGTGCCAGTGAGAATACGATGGAGTACATCATGGAAATGCTGAAACCGATAGCCGGGAAAGCAATGATAGATGCTTCCTTATTTCCAAAGAGCGCAGTCAGCAATAAGACGATAGTTAATCCGCCTGATATTTGGAGCAGCCGTTTACTGTCAATCAATTTCAACAGTACCATGCCTACCAGGCATCCGGCAGTCATTAATCCCCAGAAATAACTTACAGCTTGCGCACCTTCTACCTGCGGGTTCACTCCGTGATATTGTTCGAGGAATGTACTCATAAAGATGGAAGTTCCCTGTTCCGTGCTGACGTAACAGAAAATACCGAGGAAGAACAACCATACGTATTTCTGCTTGAACAGTGCCAGATAAGAATCTTTTGAACCGCTCTTTTCATCTTCTTTCAACTCGATTTTCGGAAAGCGGGAAACGCTTACGGCAATCAGCATTACCAGCAATAGTAACGTAAATACCCAGTAAAGCGATACCCACGGCAAGTCGGGCGGGGTGATACCTGCCAAGAGGTCGATGAAGAAATTCCGGCCTTCCGTGTATATATCCGGATTGAGTTCGTGAATCAGGTATGTGTATACCAAAGGGCTGAGGAAAGAAGCGATACCGAATACGAATTGGGCTACCTCTGCCACGAACGCGTAGTTCTCTTCTCCGCCTACGACACGCTGTAACGGATTAATAACTGTCTGCAACATGGCCATACCCAAACCTATGATGAAAGAAGAAGCCAGCAGCACAGGGTATGTGTGCATGCAAGCAAACAACGTTGTTCCGATAAACGGCATCAGGAAGCCCAAGAACAATACCGGTTTCTCGCCGAAGCGGTCAATCATCAGCCCGGCAGGAATAGACATGATAGCATAGGCAATGAAGAAAGAAGTCGGGATGAATCCCGCCATTGCCAGGTCACTCAAATTGAAGTTATGAATAATGTCCGGAATGAGCGGTCCCAGGATATTAGTAATAAACGATATGGTAAACCAGAACGCCATGATTAGCGCCAGCATTCCTAAATTCTTTTTCATACTATTTTGTGTTTAATGAGAAGACCAGTGACGCGGCGCCGATACTTCCAGCTTTATTACCTAAAGATGCAGCCATGATTTGAGTATTCACGGCACAGTCGGCTATGGCATAACGATGTGCTTTTTCGCTGACTTTCCGGATATAGAAGTCGCCGGCTTCGGACAGTCCGCCACCTATTACGATGCGTTGCGGGCTGAAGATGTTGATGAATCCGGCGATGCCATGTCCCAGAAAATCACAATGCTCGTCCAAGCACTCTGTCGCCAGTTCGTTTCCTTCTTTATAAAGGCGTACGATAAGCTCTCCGTTGATGTCTTCACCCGGGAATGAGACACCGGCTTCAGCGGCACGTTTGCTGAAACGGCGTACCAGTGCCGAAGTGGATGCATAATGTTCCAGACATCCCACGGAACCGCATGCGCAAGGTTCACCGTTAGCGATAAGGGGCACATGTCCCAGTTCGGTACCACGGTTGGCAAAACCGTTGAACAGTTTACCGTCGATAACCACTGCGCCGCCGATACCGGTTCCTACGGTCAGGAACACGACATTCTTTGCACCTTGTCCGGCACCGTACATCGTTTCTCCCAACCCCATCAGGTTGGCGTCATTGCCCATCTGTACAGACAGGCCGGTTTCCGCTTCAATGCGGTCGGCAAGATTCAGATTCTCCCAACCCTTGATGTTCTCGGCTCCACCCAGTACTATGCGGTTCGTTTCGTCCACAATACCGGGAGTACCTATACCTATACCTTCTACCGCTACTCCGAGTTGCAGGGCCGAAGCCATCACCTCTTTGCAGGCGGTTACCAATTGACCGATTACCGCTTCCGCGGATACGTCGGCTTTTGACGGTAACTTCCCTTGAAAGTGAAATACGCCTTCATTATCAATAAGGGCGTATTTCACAGAAGTACCGCCAAGGTCAATTCCTATAGCGTATTTTTTCATAATTATCAAACTCTTTCAGCCCAGATAGGAGAACTCCAAGCCCATTGTCCGTCGCGCTGACGTACACGTACGTAGTAATAATCGGTGTCACGCTGAGGTTCTTTGTCTTCCATGTAGTGTTCTACGGTGAAGCAGCTTTCAGGCATGGCGCGGTTAAAGAGAATAGCTTCGCTCAACCAGCCGATCATGAAGTGAGAACGGGAACCTTCAAGCAGTTCGCCCAATGTGTGTTCGAACTTCTTGCCGTTGAAGTCTGCGGTAAGTATTCCGTCCTTCGGCATTTCCAGGTCAAGGATTACCGCCTGCATGGCTGCGGTGGTTGTATTCGGGTTCTTGCTGCTGTACAAATCCAGTTCCGTTTCTTTCTCGCCCACGGAAAGAATACGATTTACGTGTGTCTTGAACTCGTGTTCGCCCTCTTGGGGAGAAGTGAAAGCTGCGCCACGGAAGCAAGGAGTAACACTTACGATACGGCCCTTGTTTACCGACAGCTTACCTTGCCAGTGTACGTACTTTTCTTCGCGGTTCCAACCGAAATCAACTTTTACTTTGCAACGGACGGTATCGCCTTCCGGTGCAACCGGAGTTAACGGGCCGTTCATGCGGGCTAATATCTGACCGTTTTTAACAATGTCTACATAATCGATGCAGCTTTCGCCGGTTACATTCAAGTAGATACGACGGCTGTTGCCACGGACAACATCACCCATGAAAGCGTCATTAAGACGGAAGTCGATTATTATTTTATCACCGGTGGCGGCACATACGTGGCGGGTACGAAGAGCTTCCCAGATAGCGTCACGAGTCAATGACGGAGCCAGAACACCGATACGTCCGTCACCGTAGCTGCCCGGATAACCGGAGTGCTGGTCGGTAGAAGCCATGATACCGAATTTGTGGCCTTGATCCAGACCGTATTGGATAGTGCCTTCCCATTGGCGGGGACCCATATCGTGCAGATACGGATAATCGCCCTGGTCGCTTTCTGCCAAACCGTGGCGGGAATACATTTCGACGAACGGAGTAATATCTCCTTCGGTGAAGCATTTCCAATTGTAGCCGCGATAACCGCCCTGATAACCCATGTGGTGCGGAGTGACGAATACTTTATGTCCTTTGGCTTTCTCTTTCCAGTCTTCGATGGAAGTACATTCCACAAGCGGTGCGTCCAAGTCATAATTCAGCGCTACGTGGTCGCCATGTTCCATACTGTGTGCCTCGTATCCTACGAAAGTAAGGAATTCGCCTTCCTTATTGTATTCGTTGGTCATCTTTACATATTTCTCATAACCGCCTTCGCGCAAACGCTTGAAAGCTCCGGTATGATAGTCGATTACCCATTTCAGACGGGGATCGTTTGCACCCGGAATATCCGGCCACATAGCGTGGGGAGTTACGCTGACAAAGTCCAACTGGCCTTTGGCCGCTTCAAAAGCATCGCGCATATCGCCGTGTCCGTAAGTAATGTTACAGTGGTTATGTAAGTCACCCCAGAATACTTTAAGGTTACTTGCCGACGGCATAATTTTCTTTGCTTCTTTGCTTCCTGCTACGCAAGAGCCGAGCAGGCTTCCTGAAGCTGCCAGTCCGAGAAAAGACCAGCCTGTGTTTTTTAGAAAACTTCTTCTATCCATGATAATAAATTTAATGGTTTTATCTGTTTTTCATCAATCTTCTGTCACCCTTGAAAAGCTCGTTTACTGTTTCGTCGGGGTCATTGTCATTGTATTGCTTTTGAGTGTCTTGCAGCAGTTGCATCAGCTCTTTCTGTTTTTCAGCGTATTCCGATTTACCGAACACATTGTTCATTTCGCGCGGATCGGTTTTCATATCATACATTTCCCATTCATCGATGTCGTTATAGAAATGAATCAGTTTGAAGTCCTGTGTGCGAATACCGTAATGACGTTTCACCGAGTGCTCTGCGGGATACTCGTAATAATGATAGTAGGCAGCTTTACGCCAGTCTGCGGGAGTTTTACCTTCATTCTCCAATACGGGTTTCATGGAAGTTCCCTGAATATCCGATGGAATTTCCACTCCGGCAAAGTCAAGGAAAGTAGGAGCGAAGTCCACATTCATACAGATCGCGTTACTTGTGCTGCCGGCTTTAATGGCTTTGGGGTAACGGATGATGAGCGGCATACGCTGGCATTCCTCATACATGAAGCGTTTGTCGAACCAACCGTGCTCGCCGAGGAAGAATCCCTGGTCGGAAGTGTAGACAATGATTGTATTATCCAGCTCGCCAATCTTTTCAAGATAGTTCAAAAGGCGGCCGATATTTTCGTCTACCGACAGTACGGTAGCCAGATAGTCGCGCATATATTGCTGATACTTCCAGCTGACTAACGCTTTGCCTTTCAAGTTACCCTTGCGATATTCGGCAATGCGTTGCGCATACACTGAATCCCATTTGTCCTGTACATCGGCAGGCATACGCTTGTACACGCTGTAAAGCCTGTTGGTGGTATCTTTCAGCATTTCTTCACGAGTCAGCAACTTCAAATCCCAGTCGTTGGTCAGGGTATGTTCGATGGACATATCCTGTTCGCGGGCAGCTCTGCCGCGTCCTTCATAATCGTCAAACAGATTGGCGGGTTCCGGGAATGTAGTATTGTTGAATATGCCCAGATGGCGTGGGGCCGGCATCCAGTTACGGTGCGGAGCTTTCTGATGATACATCATGCAGAACGGTTTGTTCTTGTCCCTGCCTTCGAGGAATTTGATAGCCTTATCTGTAATGATGTCCGTGGCATAACCTTTCTCTACGATATGTTTGCCATCTTCCCAGAAATCGGGATCGTAATAATCTCCCTGTTCGTGCTGGCCACTGAGAATACTCCAATGGTCAAAACCTTGCGGTTCGCTGATAAGGTGCCATTTACCAATCATAGCCGTTTGATACCCGGCTTGCTGAAGCAGTTTCGGGAATGTTTGCTGGTCGCCGTTGAAGGTACTCGCATTATCCGTAAAACCGTTTTCGTGGCTGAACTTACCGGTAAGGACACATGCGCGTGACGGGCCTGAAAGAGCATTGACAGCGTAACAGTTATCCATGCGGATGCCCTCATTGGCTATACGGTCCATATTGGGAGTTTGCAGGAGGTTACCACCGTAACAAGACATGGCTTGTGTGGTATGGTCATCCGTCATCATGAAGATAATGTTCGGACGCTTGGGCTCTTCTTTTTTCTGGCTGGCGCAAGAAGCAAGACTTAATGTCGCTAACGGAAGAAGCAGGTTGGGGAGATTGTTTTTCATAATTGGATTGATTTGTTATAATCCTTTGGTAAATAAGTAAGTGTTGAAAATTAGTTTATACCAGATAGTATAAACTAATTTTCAGTATTATTATAATTTGTAATTTAGAGACTGTTTCTTACCGTTTACTTTCACCTCTACTTCCAGTCCGTTTTCATTGAATGCTTTGTTTTTGAACTTGGCAGATAATTTGGGGGCATCTGCACTGTTCTTAATCGGACAGATAACGGTAATGTAACGTACGGCATCTTCGCTGTCTTTCTTTGCGTTGAACGATACATTCATACGGTTGTAGCGTTTGCGGTAAGCGGTTGAACACCAGCCCGGCTCTTTCTTCATAGTCATACCTTCGGGACCGAAGCATTGCAGTTTCATGTTGCTTCCTTCTTCAAACTGAGTAACGAAAGTCATGTCTTCGCGGCTGTTGGCGATTTTGCCTTTCGGCATCTGATAGTGCAGGTTGATAGAACCCTTCTGGCTTCCTACCATTTCGTCTACAATTACGAAGTAGCTGTTGTCTACGAAGAATACGGAACGACGGTGTTTCAAGTTTTTGTAGCTCGGGTTTTCGGTAACCAATATCTGTACATTACCTTCCGGCTGCCACAGTTTGGTTACAGATTCAGTCTGATCCAGGTTCTTGTTGTTCAGAGTTACGGTGTTGTGTACGCAAGTCTGACGGTGCCAGTTACGTTGTTCCATTACTTCTCCTTCACCGGCGTATACATAAGAACCGGAATCGGGGAACAGGTTCTTACCGTTGAACCAGAGTTCGAAAGTACCGTTATCCGGTTGGCAGTGCCAGAAAGCTTTCGGGCCGGCCTTTACAACCATTTGTGTGGCATCCGTTCCCCAAGAGTTACGGAATACGAAGAAACCGGATTTCAAGAAACCTTTAGAGAGATATTCGGGCAATGCGCCTTCTTTACCATCGGTTGCCAGATACTTGATGAACTGGTTCTTCGGGAACATCTTGCTCCAGCTACGGTAGTTCTTCAGCATTTCTTTCTTATTGGTCAGCTTAGCATCGCTGAAGCACGGGTTGGTATAGTCGGGGAAAGAAATGTTGGCATAGAATACAATCATGTTTTCAATTGTATTCAGGTATTCTTGCGGGAACTCGTTGCGGAAACCGTTCAAGTCGGCAATGTTCAGTGCTTTACAGAAGATATTGATGGCAGCGAGGTGATAATGCGGGTCAAGCTCGAACTGTCCGCCGTCATTGTATACCTGTACATTGATTTCACGGTTCATGATGTCGATACCGCTCTTTCTCCAGGCAGCTGCTTCTTTGAATTCGGGGAAGAAAGCTCCGGCATAAATCATACGCTGTGCTTCGAACAGCAGGTGATTACCTTGCTTGGAGTAATTACCCAATATATGTATGGCATGTTTGTGATAGTTTACCAGGAACTCAGTCAGGAACTCCGGTGTGAAAGAGGGAGACGGGAGGAACAACTGGAACTGTGAGGTCTGGTCTTGCAGACGGTTGCTCACTTCCAGCGGACGCCATGCGAAACGTACATTCTCTGCGTCATCTTTCAGTTGGGTATTGCCTGTCAGTTCATATTCGTTCTTGTTTATCTTCACCAACGGGTTTTTCTTAATCCAGTCGATGTATTGCTTCGTCCATTCGGCGGCATATTTTTCGTCACCGCTTACACGATAAGCCTTACCCATGGGAGTAAACCATTTGTGGCGGTGCAACTGCCAGCGCAATTCGTTATCTTTCACCGGCCAGTATCTCCAGTCGATGTCTTCACCGTAATTGAATGACGGTTGATAACCTTTGTGAGCAAAGAATGTATGCTGCAGAGCATCGTCCGCCATTTTCTGGTCATCTTTGCTGATAGTCACTTTCTTAAGGTTGATGTCCGGAGTTTTCACGTTGGTACGTGCGCGGTAGTAGTCGAGTAATGCTTTGGCCGCATCGGCGTCTTTGCCTTCCTGATGCAAAGTCTTTACTTTCTCCAATCCGGGATAGTCCAGATTAAGGAGCGAGAATACCTCAGTCTTCAGTTCCTGGGCATTTGCTTTTCCAACGAAGCAAGCAAGAGCCAGCAGAACGATATATTTGAAAGTCTTATTCATAATGTTTGTCGATTTATAGTTCAGGTATTAGAGATTTTTATAGCTGATGCCTTTCAAATCCATGAAACGCTTCAAAGCTTCCATATAGTAGTAGTCCGCATAGTTCAGCGGAGTATCGATTTCCGAACCGTTAGGCAATGAACCGGTAGAGTGCATCAGGATGAATCCCTGGTTTTCGCCAATCTTTGCCAGATAAGCGTCGCTTGACAAGCTCTTCAAGATTTTCTCTGCGTAGTCCAGATATTTTTTTCCGTCGGGTACCATCGTGCTCAACTCTATCAGGGCGGAAGCGGTTACTGAAGCGGCAGATGCGTCACGCGGAGTTTCCTCGGTTACGGGAGCGTCATAGTCCCAGTAAGGAATAGCGTCGTCGGTCTTAACGCGATCCATAATCATGTCAGCCACTTTTACGGCGAAGTTCAGGAAAGTAGTGTCTTGTGTTTCGCGATAGCAAGCAGTATAGCCGTATACAGCCCATGCTTGTCCGCGTGCCCATGAAGAATCGTCGTTCTTGCCTTGGAATGTTTGTTTCTTTTCTACCGTACCATCGTTGTTGTAGCTGACTACGTGCCAGCAAGTATAGTCGGGGCGGAAGTGGTTGTTCATGGTAGTCATTGCGTGTCTGACGGCAATATCCTTATAAGAGTTGTTACCGGTTGCTTTGGCTACATTGAACAGGAGATCCAGGTTCATCATATTGTCGATGATAACGGGGAAGTTCCAGGTTCCGAAATCCCATGAACGGATAGCTGAAATGGAGTCGTTGAAACGTCCGCACAAGTTGTCGGCGGTTTCTTTCATTACGGCTGCAATGGTATCGTTAGGAGCCAGACGCTCTGCATTACCATAGCTGCAATTTACCATGAAGCCCAAGTCGTGCGTACCGGTGTAGTAACGAACGGGGTTCAGCAGGTTAGTATATTGAATAGCCCATGTTTTCAGTGTATCGTTGCCCGTCAATTCGTAGGCATACCATAAAGAGCCTGGGTAGAAACCGCTGGTCCAGTCATAAACGCTGCATAGGCGGCGTTTTCCCAGTTGGTCGGCTGCGGGGTGCGCGCGTAAAGAATCTTTGAAGGTGTCTTCACCTCTTTCTAATTGGCGGCACAGGAAGTCCATGTCATAGCCTGTGCGAATAGAACGCGGCAACATATTAGTGGATGAGATTTCTTCTGCGGTTAATGTTAATTGTGCAGAAGCTACGTCCAGGCCTTTTTTAATCCAACTGTAGTCTTCCTTAGGCTGTGTCTGGCATGATGCAAAAGTCAGCGCACCCAAAGCTAAGAGAACAAGGTTTTTTTTCATGTTATTCGTTTTTAATGTAATTGATTTTAGTAGGTTTTGTAACGAAAGCAAAGCTAACGGATTTTTTATAGTTTTTGTAGTAAGAATGTTGAAAAGGCAATTAATCCGCGTTCTTCGAATGTCACTTTTGTTGAAAAGAGTTTAGATAATCTCCAATATGCCTCGGGTAGGGGCATATTGGAGATATATTTAGGGTGATTGTTACCAACCCGGGTTCTGTTCAAACTGGGTACACAAGTCCATTTCGCGTTGCGGGATGGGCATGAGTTCATGTTTGCCTTCTTTGGTATAGTCGTATACTACGTAGTTGGGAATGGGGTTTTTCGCTTTGTCTATATCGCTGTTGTCCCACCATTCGTTTAAGGCTGTATGGGTCTTTTCAATTGTTTCGAAGTAAATGCCCCAACGTACGAGATCAAGACGGCGATGTCCTTCGAACGCCAGTTCGTAAGCACGTTCTTTTTGAATGGCTTCGCGGAATTGCGCTTGGTCCATACCTTGGGTCAACTTGTAACCGTTGGCACTATTATAACCGCGTTTACGTACTTTTTCGATAGCGGCATACGCGTCTGTTGTCGGACCACCTTTCCATTCGTTCAAAGCTTCCGCATATAGCAACAGTACGTCGGCATATCGCAATACGTACCAGTTTACAGTGGATTTATCATTGTTGACGAACGGTACGCTTTCCATATACTTGTCAATGTCCCACTTGGCTGGTGTATAATTCTGCTTTTCTTTTGCAGATTTTTTTTCATTTAAATCCTTTTCTAAAGCTACATCTTTGGAATCTGTATATTTGCCTGCCAAATAAACATCGCCGAGATACTGTATGCCTGCTTTGTCATCATTATGACCGTGCTTATAGTTGGCGATAGATAAGTCTAATCGCCTGTCGGGGCTTATGCGGTTATCTACATCAACTCCAACGGCTCTTCTCCAGTCAAGGACGAACGAGTGTACTACTTGTACGTTGGCAGCAGTACTTCCGCTTTTGCCGGCTTGAGTTGTAGTTTTCACCCCATTCCATTTGCCGATACGGCCTACAGGATCGCTACCCCCCGAATATGTAGGAGAGTAGAAAGATATTTCAATCAAACTTTCCGTTGGGTCCCAAATGCCATTACAAGTGTTTTTCCACAATTGTTCGTAGTCGTTCAGTAAATCGTGTTTACCTGATTCAACCAAGATACGTGCCGTCTTTGCAGCGGCTTCCCACTTGCTCTCGTCTCTCAAAGGGTATCCTGCCCAAGTAGCGTACACTTTAGCAAGCAAGCCGAGCGCTGCTCCTTTGGAGAAACGATAGTCATTACTGCTGCGGTAATGGTCGTCTGTTGCATACGGCAGTATGTCGCAAGCATACAGCAGGTCTTCTTCGATGAACTTATAGACGTCTACCGGGTCGGCTTGTATCAGTGTCGACGGATGCTGGTGAGACATGGCGGTGTTTGTCATCAAAGGAATATGGCCCCAGCGGCGAACCAACTCAAAGTAGTATAAGGCTCTCAAAGCTCTGGCTTCGGCGATGTAAATGGTGGCTAAATTCTTGTCCGTTTCATTGTATGACTCCATTTTCACGGAAACTCGTTCCAAGAAGTCGTTGGCATTATATATTCCGGAGTAGAGTGATGCCCATGTGGTTTGCACCTCAGCTTGTGAGGCGTAGTAAGCGTTGGTAGGCAAGATACGGAAGTTCTCGGTGGTACTTCCTTCTACTTGTGAAATATCGGTTCCCATGGAGAAGTAGATAGAGAGATGATAGCCATACATACCGTCTTCTACGGTAGTGCGGTATACACCAAGCAATACGTCCTGAGCCTCTTTGGCGTCATTCATATATTTGTTTTTTTCTACTTCGGTACTGCTTTCTTCTTCCAGCGAGCAGGCGGCGGGAAGAAGGCACAAAGCTAAAAATCCTATATAGTATATAAACTTTTTCATATTATCTTTATTTTACGGATTAGAATTGAAGGTCAAGTCCCACTGTAAATACCCGGCTCTTAGGATAAGCACCCCAGTCCAGACCCGGCATCATCGGATTGTTCAGGCTGTTTACTTCGGGGTCGTAGCCGCTGTAGTTGTTCAGGCAGAATAGGTTCTGACCGGTGACATATACGCGGAGACGTGAAGCATGGAATTTATTTGTCCACTTCTTCGGCAAGGTATACCCCAACGTCAAGTTTTTCAAACGCAAGAAAGAACCGTCCTCAACAAAACGTGAGTATACGTCGTTAGTGATGTAACCTCTTGTGGAAGGAACCAAATTGGAAGCATTCGTTTCGCTCCAACGGTCTGCCACTTCGGCAAGCATGTTACGGCGTCCGCTTCTGGATTGTGTGGCATACAAACGGGTAGCGTTGTAGATGTCGTTGCCATAGTTGAACTGGAACATGAAACTCAAGTCGAAACCTTTGTATTCAAAAGTATTGGTGATACCACCGAACCATTTCGGCATAGCGTTACCAATCACTGTACGGTCATTGGTCGTGATGTCACCGTCACCGTCCTGGTCTTTGTACTTCACTGCACCGGGGCGTGCACCGTTGGCGTCGCCTTTGATGCCGGTGTTGTAACGTGAGTTTTGTGTAATGCCCGGTTTCAATGTCAACTTACCGTCCGTATCGGTATAGAAATCATCGTATTGATAAATACCATCAAATTCATATCCGTAAATCAGACCTAATGATTCGCCTACTTTAGCAATATAGTCATAACCTGTAAAGTTGCTATCAAAGCCGGAACGTGCATACATGTGGCTTGCGCCGTCTGCCAACGCCTTCAGTTCGTTACGGATGAACGAGATGTTGAAATTGGTACTCCATGTAAAGTCTTTAGTCTGTATATTCGTAGAAGATATGCTCAACTCAATACCTCTATTCTGAATTTTACCGATGTTCTGCCATTGCGAAGTAAAACCTGTGGCCTGTGCCAATGACTGTGCCAACAGCAAGTCTTTAGTATTTTTGATAAAGAAATCTGCGGTAACATTCAAGCGATTATCTAAGAAACCTAAGTCAAGACCTAAATTGACAGAACTAGAAC
Source organism: Bacteroides clarus YIT 12056 (assembly GCF_900129655.1). GTDB lineage: Bacteria > Bacteroidota > Bacteroidia > Bacteroidales > Bacteroidaceae > Bacteroides > Bacteroides clarus. The sequence goes on along the minus strand of NZ_FQWK01000002.1, from coordinate 498,389 downwards.
CTTCCCATTTCAAATTGGAATTCTTGAGCTGCTTAGGAGTAAGTACGGTTACAGTATTGTTGCCAAGGCCATACTTAACGTTTGAGTACATATCCAAAGAAAGGTAGTTGCTGATACGGTCGTTACCCACGATACCCCAACCGAAACGTACTTTGAAGTTCGACAGCCATTTGAGGTCTTTCATGAAAGCCTCTTCGGATACACGCCATGCAGCGGAGAATGAGGGGAAGAAACCCCATTTATTCTTGTTGGAGAATACGGTAGAACCATCGGTACGTACCGTAGCCGTCAGCAAGTAGCGGTTGTCATAGTTGTAGTTGGCACGAGCAAAGAAAGAGAGTAATGTCTTGTCGTAATAATCAGTGTTTACTTTACTCGGAGTAGCTCCCAGACCTAAGTTATCGTTACCCAGATTATCGAACGGGAAGTCCATCGCTTCGCCCAACAGATATTCGGAACTTCTGAAAGAAACTTCATGCGCCAACATTACATCATAGTTGTGCTTCTTTACTTTATCTTTCCATGTCAGTGTATTGGTATTGGTCCAGCGTACATCGCGTCCCATTTGTGTACGCCCGTAAGGTTTCTGTCCGTTACGGTATGCTTCTTTCGAACCATCGCGGTAGAATATATCCGTACGGTTATTGGTAGTATTGTAAGAACCACTGGTCTTGAATGTCAGGCCTTTGATGATTTGCCAGTTTATGGATGCATTTGCTGACCACATCTCTGCACGCTTCTCGTTGGTTACTGATTCGGCTTGTTTTACAGGGTTTACCTGTGCGAGGCTCTCGCCGGATGCCAACATTTCGGGGTCGATGGCAGACGCCAGCAGTTCTTCATTTGTCATCTTCAAGCCGCCTGTGGGACGTGCACTCAAGATTTGTGCCAGCATATTGAAACGTCCAGAATCACCTGATGTACCCACACCCTTACGGTTGGTCATTGCATAGTTTACAGTGAGGTTGAAAGACAGTTTCTTGTTGATTTTTTGGTCTAAACGGAATTTGGCGGTAGTTCTGTCGAAACCGCTGTTCTTAAAGATACCGTTTTCTACGTAGCGTGAGAGTGAACCGTTATATTTGGTATTGTCGGTACCGCCCATGATAGTTACGTTATGGTCTTGAGACCAAGTGGGGTTGAATGTTTCGCCTTGCCAATCTACTCCGGTTACGCCGATGTAGTCATCGAGTGATTGATATTTGTAAGGAACTCCTTCTGTTTCATCACCTGTTTTGTAGTAGGTATCTGTGAATTTTGCGTCAACATCGCCTTGCAATCTTGCAAATTCGTACGGAGAAAGCACGTCTAATGTCTTTGAAATCTTACGGTATGTAGCCGAGCCGTTGTAGGTAACGGTTGTTTTGCCTACTTTGGCAGATTTGGTGGTAATCAAAACTACACCGTTGGCGGCACGCGCACCATAGATGGCGGAAGATGAAGCGTCTTTCAATACTTCGATAGATTCGATGTCCGAGTTGGAGAGGTAATCGATGTCCGATACTTCAAAACCATCTACAATATAAAGTGGAGAAGCGTCTCCCGTCAATGTTCCTACACCGCGGATGCTGATGTTGAAGCCTGCGCCCGGGGTACCGTCGGTAGAGGTGATTTGTACACCGGCAATTTGACCTCCCAAAGCTCCGGCTACGGAGCTTGTCTGAAAGCCTTCAATGTCTTTGGAAGCTACGGAAGCAACAGAACCTGTCAAGTCGCTTTTCTTCATGGTACCGTAACCCACAACTACTACTTCGTCCAGTGTTTTGCTGTCGGGGGTCAGCTGAATAGTTACCTGTGTTTTGCCTTGCAGGCGTACTTCTTGCGTCAAATAACCGATATAGCTTACTACCAGTGTAGCGTTCTTTTTGGCTTTCAGGGTAAAGTTACCGTCAAGGTCGGCAGCAGCACCGGTGGTTTCGCCTTTCACTTGCACGGTGGCACCAATCAAGGGTTCTTGATTCTCGTCAAGCACAGTTCCTTTTACTGTCACACCTTGCGCAAAGGTGATAATGGAGACGAGGAGAGCCAAGAGGGTGATGTACCCTCTTTTGCTCAGTGTGTGATATGTTGGTTTATACATAATTGTATTATTGTTTGGTTAGTAATTAGTTGCCTTCGTAGGTTTCGTCGAACCAGATAATGAGTGGGAAAACAGGATTCGAAGGATTATCAGTAGTAGCCTTCAGCGCATCCATAATATCATTTTTAATGTTGTATCTGAGCTGAGCTAACATTGCTCCATAAGCATATTGATTATCTTTACCCTTTATTTTGTCAGGAATAACAACGAGTTTCACTTCGTCTTGATCTAAATAGCAAGCTTTTTTATTCAAGTCCGTGATATTAGGTGTTCCTTGTTCATTATAGTAGCGCATTGGATCTTTTTTGGTTTTCGTGACAGTGGAACAGTTTTCCCATACTTGATATAGCAGTTCATCAGCTTTAGAACTTCCATTTAATGGTGTACTGTTTTTGTGACTATCATTATTGTCAAAATTGCAATATGTAAAAGGTCCATAATACTCCCAAACAAATTTATCTTTTGGCATGTCATAAATACCATTACATTTAATAGGTGTACTTTTATTAGCTCCAATTATCTGAGTTGTAAAATTACTACATTTACCAGTCTTTGGATTTGCTTTAATAACGAAAGGAGTACAAATCATAGTTTGATTACCTTTTTTTTCTTCGCCATTTAAAATGTATGGCTTACTGTCAACCTTGGGGGTGTTGAAAAATATAGGAATATTACGAACAAAAGCAGGAGCTTTAGGTTGGGTTGCATTGGTTACGGTTACTTTAATTAATAAAATACCACCTTCAAAACTGCTACCTAAAGGTGTATCTCCCATAGTAATTTTTCCATTGTTTGAGTCAATTTCCGTCTTTGAGAACTTGTCCGTTTTTTCTCCTCCAAATCTAGAAACAATCGTATAATTAAATATTGCATTGTCATCTTTTATGTCTGATCCCTTCACCTCATATTCAGATGTCACATCTACTCTATGAATGAACCGGAACTGATTTCTATAGAGTTCATTTTGAGTCTTTACTGTAGCTATATTTATATTTTGATTAGATTGCACCTCATGTTCAATATTATTCCCCCAATCTATATATGTAAAATAATTTGGATTTTCCAATACATTCACAGAAAGTGATTTAATAATACCTTCTTTATTCTTCATATTAGTAACCTTTACTTTGATTTCGTGAGATCCGGCACTTAATGTATGATTATTGGCTATTGTGATTGTTCCATTACCATCATCAACTTTAATAATCTCATTCTTTTTATGTGCAAGGATTTCTTCGTCTGTATTTTCTTCAGCAAAAGAGAATTCTACAGCATCACCCTCAAAGCCTGGATTACGTTCGGCAGTTAGCTCTCCTCCTAATTGGTAGAGGTCTTGTGTAGTATAACTAAATTTATCAGGGTCAATAGGTTTTACATAGTCTGTAACTTTTGCAGCATATACACTCTCAAAATCAGCACTACCATAGCTGTTGCTGACAGTAATTGTAAATGAATAAATTAAATCCTTGTTAGCAGGCACTTCATGATTCTCTGGTAAACTGATTTGTCCGTTTTCCTCGTTAATACTAAAACCTGAGATTTCCGGGTTGATAGACTTAATGGCAAACTTCAGGTCTTCTTTTCCACCTTTTAGCTGAGGTATACTACTTTCTCCGGCCAATCTTGCTTCAAAAAGGTCATAATCTGTTTGGTTTAGACTATAAACCAATTTGCGTGGCTTGGAAACGACTTTGAATGTTACAGCGTCAGCAAACATATGGTCGCCTACTTTAGTAGTCAGCTTTAAGCTCAATGTATATTCTTCTCCTGCTATCAGTTGGTCTTCTGTAACACCCTCTTTGATTATGATTTTTCCTGTAGATGTTACATCGAAGTATTGCAGATAAGGTTTGCTTTCATCTTGTGCAATGGCATAACGAAGAATGCTAATATGTTTATCTTTTTCAGTAGTGACTTGTGCACTGGTTTCCGCCCACTTTTCTTCGTCTTGGTTTACTACAATTATTTTGTCCGGTTCTATTGTTACGCCTTCGGGAGCAGCAAGCAGCATATTCACCTGAACAGCATCTTTGAACTCGAAGAACTTACCGTTGGAATAGCAACCTACACTGATGCTGTACAGACCTGATGCCATAGCGCCTGTGTTTTGAATGGCGATTGCTCCTGTCTCGGTATTGATTACGAAATTCTCGTCATTGCTGAATGTTTCTTCATCCAGCGTAATATTTGTGATTGTAAAGTCGTAGGGCGCACTGCCTTTATAGGCGGGTGCTTGTAAATCATACGATAATCCCGGACCTATATCCGTCACTCCCATGTAATAGAGAATAAAGCCCGTTGAATCCGTAGTCTCCGTCTTGTCACAAGAGACACAGAACACAGTTAATGCAGCTACCATCAGAACTCGTAGCATGCTGAATGTGCTTAACAATTTAGATTTCATATTTTGAAAGTTATTGGTTTATTATAAAGTATAAGATAAAGTCTTAGTTTTTCCTTCAACTGTAACATTTACAGAAACACTGTTGTCGGTACATTCACCGAATGTAGCTTTAATCTCTTCATTCCCTGTATATTTATCTACCGGAAGAATAACAGTGATGAAACGGGTTGTTTCATTGGCTTTTTTATTGGAATTTATATAATAGGCAGTGCGTTCGTTGTAGCCATCTCCTGCTGAACTTGAGAATGAAACACGTCCATTTCTTGTTGCACCCTTTATGAAGTTGTCATCAGTAATGGTACGTACAATGATATTATTGTTTGAAAATACTGTATGTGCACCTTTCGCTTGTTCATCTACAACTACATCCTCTTTTTTGTCACATAAATGAAAGTTCAGGTACAACTCTCCTGCTGCGTTACCGATACCTTCATCCACTAATACAAAGTATGATTTATCTACATAAAATACAGAGCGGCGATGTGTTAAGTTGTCGTAACCTTTATTTTCGAATACTAGTACATCATTGTCTGCTTTTAAAAGTTTGCCGGCAGCATATTTAAAGTCTGATGCTTGATTGTTCTTTTTATCTATTATCTCTACTTTTCCTAAAGTCAGTGTGTTATGATTTTCACTATTACGGAACCATAAACGATCTTGCCCATCATTTGAATCGAGGTTGTAGTTGTAACTGTAAACTCCAGAATCTGGGAAGAAATTACGTCCATTGATGTAGAGTTCAAATGTTCCGTTGTCGGGTTGGTTATGGCTCCAACGGTCTAAGTTGGTAGATATGTCATTACTCTTGTTATTGCTGAAAATCATCACTGTTGATGACGTTTCCCAACCGTTGCGCATTACATAATAACCTGCGTCTTCAAATACTTTTATTTCAGTGTCGGGATGGCTTCCTTGAGGAGTGTTGCCATTGACGGCTGTTGCCATATATTTGAATTCTTCGCTGTCTGGGAAGAGCTCAACATATCTATCGAAGTTTTTAGAAATAGTAGAACGTTTCCAGTTGCTTTTCCAAGAATCGTTAAAGCCAGGTACAATGTAATCATTGTCAGGACCTGATTTAAAGTAGTTAGGGTAGGTAAAGTGTGTTAAAACTTCTGCTGCCTTACGGAGGTGTTCATTGAAATCAGGGTCTAACTTATTTGTAAGATTGTTGGCTTTGGTCAGTCTTATTGTTTCATAAAAATCGGCTACGGCAGAAATATGATAGTGGAGTGACATTTCTTTATGCCAACCGTCGGACATAAATTGATTTTTTACTTCTGCATTTGCAATGCTGTACCCCTTGTCCATCCATGTTTGAGAATTTTTAAATTCAGGTATCAGTATACCGGCAGTAATCAACGCCTGTCCTTGTGTTACTAAAATATTACCACTTGATTTATAGGGGTATTTTACAAGAAAATCCGCTTGTTCAGCAAATGATGCAAGGAATGTGGTGAGCCATTCAGGGGTAAAGTTGTCGGAGTGTTTGAAGTATTCCAGCAACTGCACCTGGTCGATAAGGCGAGTTGCTACTTGGAGTTGCCACCACGGGCCTTCTCCTATTTCTGCTTCAGTAGCGGGTTGCGGGTTTTGTGCAATCCAGTCGCCGTACACTTCTATCCATGAATTGATGTATTTTTCATCACCACTTACACGATAAACTTTAGCTTGGGGAAGAAACCATTGATGGCGGTGAAGTTGCTTCGGGTATTCTGTATCATTTTTAGGATTATTCGCCCAGTTGATTGCACCGGCTTTACCTACAGAATAAGGTTTTCTGTCTTCGACTTTACCATCGTAGTAACCTTTAACATAGAAACGATACTCTAACGCGAAGTCGGCGGTTTTCTGGTCGCCGTCATTATAGCTGTTACCGTCTTTGTCTTTAGTGTCTTTTTTGAGTTCAATGTTTACTAATGATAATAACGGGTTTTCTGCATTTTTTCTCATGCGATAGTATTCCAGCAATGCACTTGCCGCCAGATAATCCTCTCCTGCTTCATGGTGTTTTTTTACTCTCTCCAGACCGGGATAGTCGAGGTTGAGTTGGTCAAATACGGCAGCATTCAATACTGCGTCCTCTTTGTTCTCAGGGGTCAATTCCGGATTGGTGTTGCCACCTGCTAAGAAATCTTCTTCATCATCAACGCATCCGGAGAATGCACATAATGCGAACAAACAAATAAAAAGAGTGTTCTTCATACTTAAGTTGATTTTTATTAGTAAAAGTTTAATTTTTCTTGCCGCAAATATATTACATTGAATTTTAAATAATAGTATATCTTGTTTATCTTTTTTTTGAAATCAGAATTTTATTATCAAAGTTGTTGAATGAAATATTAGATTTGTCTAAAAGGGTGGCGTAAGATGCTCTGAGAGGGTGATTTTAGTGAATAGGGGAATATCGGATTATGCTTGTTTTATCAGATTATCATCGTAGGAAAACAGGATATTATCATAGGAAAATAATGTTTGCTCATACCTCCTTCACCCTTTTCCTTCTTCCTATTCATAGGGAATAACGGGTGAAGCCTGATTGTGTAAGTGTCATTACTGTCGGCGTATAGCAGTACTTGAAACGCCACACCTTATCTCCCCAAAGTCCGGGCATTTGCTTGGCAAACCGCAGGCATTATGAACGTTGAGATGTGGCATTTTACTCGTAAAGACGTGGTGTTTCGGGCGCTAACGTGTGGGTATTACACGTAAAATCCGTTTTGTAGGATGAATAAGTTCATCCTACAAAACGAATAAATTCATCTTACGGGTTAGTTTTTTTCGTCTCATGAGATGAATATATTTATCCCATGGGTTCACCCGCTATCCCGCATGAACAGAGAAGGGGGAAAGGGTGAAGGGGGGCAATTACGTACTTCTTTTATTGCCATACTTCAAGATATTGATTAAGTGTGTTGCGGAGCCTTAGTTTTGCTGCATAATCCATCAGTAAGGAAATATTTTTGTCAGGGCGTTTCAGGTAAGTTTGAAGAATTTCAGCCATTACATCAATACCAACTTTATTCCTGTATTTGATAGCATCACATACCGAACGCTCCATGTCAAAGATTGGTACATTGTATCCTTGTACATCTTTTTGGGTAACTCCGATAGACAGCAACTTATCGGATTGAAAAACCAGTTGAAACTCCGGATAATCGGGCAATATTATTTTTCGAGTACGCTCAATGGCCACATAGTAAGCGTTTGGTATCTGCGTGGTCAGATGGTAAATAGACCATGCGGACCAAAGACAAAGTATGCCATTGGGGATTATCGTGCGGATATCTACCATTGTGTTTGCCAAGGCATCAATGTCTGCATATATACCATTTTTAAGACGTATAGCCTCACCTTTACGAACAGCAGCCTGCAACTGTTGTTCTTGCCAGTCGCTCAACTCTTTGGTTGAAATAAAGCCACTCTTTTTTAGTTTATCTATGATACACATACTCTAAACATATTTACTTTGCAAAAGTACTGCAATTATTTGAGTATGCAGTAGGTTTTATAGGATTTTTATTCTGATAGTCTAAAACTTTGGTTTTCAGTAATTATCCTTTAGCTTTCTTTATATACTCCGTCGGCAGGCAGCCCACATACTTCTTGAAACATGTTGCAAAATAAGACGACGAATTAAATCCTACCATACTGCTGACTTCGGCCACTGTATAACGTCCGCTTTTCAGCAGTTCCGTCGCTTTCTTAAACCGGATTTTGCGGATAAAGTCAATAGCGGATTCTCCGGTAATCGCTTTTAGCTTCAAATGCAGGTTGGAACGGCTCATATTCATTTTCTGCGCAAATTCATCGGTGGAGAATTCGATGTTGTCTATGTTCTCCTCTACAATGCTCACGGCACGTTTCAGCAACTCTTCGTCCATGGCGTTGAAAGTGATTTTCTCCGGTTCCACTTCCAGTGACTTGGCATACTTCTCGAGCATGTGCCGGCGGGTACGCATCATGTTCTGTATCTTTGAAGTGAGGACGGTAATGGCGAACGGCTTGGAAATATAATCATCCGCACCCACTTGCAAGCCTTCCAACTGGTCTTTTATATCGGTTTTGGCAGACAGAATAATGACCGGAATGTGGCAAGTACGGATATTCTGCTTGATATTCTTACACAGTTTGATTCCGTCCATTACAGGCATCATAACGTCGGTGATGATGATATCTACCTCATTATCTTTCAGCTTCTCCAGCGCTTCTTCACCGTTTCCGGCTTCCAGAGTATTGAACAACCCGGCCAAGCCGCTACTGAGATAATGGCGTATTTCCTGATTGTCTTCCACAATAAGGATAGTGCCGCGTTTTTTGTCACCCGTCTCTATGGCCTCACTTTCCATTTTCTCCGTATCGATGAAATACATGTCTTTGGAGTTGGTGGAGTACACCTGCTCTTCTTCCTTGGAGGCATTGGAGTCCGCCCGTTCCGAAACTTTATAGACGGACAAGTCTTGCGGCAGATAGACGGAGAACGTGCTTCCCTTACCCTCTTCGCTCTCTAATTCGATGTGCCCGTGATGTAAATCCACCAGGCGTTGCACCAATGAAAGGCCGATTCCGCTTCCTATATGCTGGCTTTCTATCTGATAGAAACGTTCGAACACCTTACCCTGCTTGTTGATGGGGATACCGATACCGGTGTCGCTCACTTGCAGTATCAGGCAGTTGTTCTCCTCTTTCAGAGTAACGGTGATGCTCTTTCCGTTATCCGTATATTTAAAGGCATTGGATAACAGATTGTTGACAATCAGTTCCAGATAGTTCGGGTCGAAATACTCCTCTTTATCTTCCAGCTCGGAGTGGAAAGCATAGTGTATCTCTTTGTGGCGTGCCAGCTTGTCATAATACAGGAAGTTTTCGCGTATCAGGCGATATGCGTTGCCTTTCTTTATCTTCAATTCGAAAACACCGAGTTCCGCCCGGCGGTAGTCCATAAGCTGATTGACAAGATGCAGCAGGCGGTTGGCGTTCCGCTGGATGTATTCCAGCTGGTTGCGGGTCCAACGGTCGTTGATTTTGCTGATAACCTCTTGCAGCGGCGCCAGAATCAGGGTAAGCGGCGTGCGGAGCTCATGCGAAATATTAATGAAGAAACGCATCTTCATCTGGTTGATTTCTTCACGGTGTTCCTTGTCTCGGCGTTCTATTTCAAGCTCCGCTTCCATATTCTTACGCAGCCAGAAGAACCGGAATACAAACGTAATGAACCCGATGGAAGTGGAGAGGAACAGCAGGATAGCCCACCAAGTCTTGTACCATACGGGCAGTATGACGATTTCCAGTATGGTAGGCGTGGTATTCCATTTGCCGTCGTTGTTGGCGGCTTTCACCATGAAGTGATAAGTGCCGTGCGGCAGGTTGGAGTAGGATACCGAGCGCCTGTCCGTGAGGTAATACCATTCTTTGTCGTAACCGTCTAATTTATAGGCGAAAGTATTATGCTGTCCGGAAATGTAGTTTGAAACGACAAACTCCAGAGAAAACGCTGTCTGCCAGGATTTCAGCGTGATGCTTTTCGTGTCGCTGATGTTCTTGCTCAAAATACCGGTTTCGTCGTCGGGACGGACGGTTTTGTTGAACAGTTGTAACTTGGTGATTACTACCGGCGGAGTATAGGGGTTGTCCAGCAACAGCTCCGGGCGGAATGTGGTAAGGCCGTTTATGCCTCCGAAGTACATTTCGCCGTTGGAAGTACGGTAACAGGAAGATGTATTGAACTGGTTGCTTTGCAATCCGTCCGCTTCGGTAAAGTTGCGGAACTTCTCCGTTTCAGGGTTGAAACATGAGATACCCCGGTTGGTGCTCATCCACAGGCGGCCGTAAGAGTCTTCGAGTATGCCGTAGACCACGTTGTTGGGCAGGCCGTTGGCTGTGGTGTACCGCTTAATCCGCTTCTCCTTCTCGTTGAAACAGTAGAACCCTTCGCGCGTACCCACCCAGATTAAACCGTTGGCCGCTTCATAGATATAATTGGTGAATGCTTTCGTAACAGTGGATTCGGGCAGAATCGCCGCTTTCTGTATAGACGTTCCATGCTGTTTGAATACGGATATACCCTCTTCCCCGCCTATCCAAAGGCGCTTTTGAGAGTCCCGGAACAGGGTTGTAATCTTTTGAAGATTCATTGGCGTCCCGTCGCTCTCTTGCGTGACGGTGGTAAAGCTCCGCTTCTCCGGATTGAAGTGTACCAAAGCGCTTAATGTACCTAAGAGGAAGTTATTCTCTCCGTCGGGCAGAATGGCGTATACGTTTTCGTTGATTAAACGGCTGTTGCGTTGGTTGAAGTTCTCTATGCGTCCGCTGTTGCGATGCAAGATGCTTAGACCGCCGGCGTGTGCGCCGATGTAGACTAATCCTCTCGGTTCATCCACATATACGGACTTGATGTTGTTGGAGCCGAAACCGTCTTCACGCTGGTTTTCCTGCAATGCGTAATGGACGAATTGCTGGGTATCGGGGGTGTATAGGTTCAGTCCGCCGTCATTGGTTCCTATCCACAGGTTTTTCTGCCTGTCTTCAACGATACAGCTTACGACATTATCACTCAGCGAGTTTCTGAAAGGAATACGCTCGATGTTCTTGAAGCGGTTACGGATGGGGTGGTAATAGTTCAGTCCGCCGAAATAAGTGCCCAGCCACATACCGCCTTGCGAGTCCATGAAGATGCTGCGCACCGAGCGTTGCGACAGGCTGCCGCTTTCTACGGGATTGCTGCTGTAAGACATGAAAGAGTCGTTTCCTTCATGGTAGATATTGAGGTCGTTGAAAGTGCCTATCCATAAGCGGTTTTGCGAATCCAGCGCCAATGAGCGGATGTAATTGGAGCTGATGGACTGCGGATTGGAAGGGGAATGTCTGTATATCTTGACTTCCCGGGTCTTAGGATTGATGAGAAGCAGCCCGGAGCCTTCCGTTGCCACCCATATACGGGTGGGGGATTGCTGGAGTATTCCCTGAATCTGCTTGCTGCTCGGTATGTAAGTAAGCTTCTCAAGTTTTTTCTGCGGAACGGAGTAGCAGTACATACCGTCCGACGGCGTCCCGATATAGATTTGGTCGCCATGCCTGTACAGGGCGGATGCAATCGTTTTGTGCATTGCCGTACTGAATATGTCGTTGACAAAACGGGATGTAGAGACGTCGAACATCGTCAAACCCTCCAGGGTGCTGATGAGTAAACGGTCTGGTGACAGTTCCACAATACCGTTGACTTGCAGATGCTTGCCGTTCTTTTCATAGAAAAAGTTCTGGAATTTGTCTTTCTCCTCGTCGTAGTACGAAAGGCCGTCGCGGGTGCCGATCCACACGCGCCCTTTGCTGTCGGTCATCACGATACGGGCTATGTCGTTGGCGATGCTGTTCGGGTCGTTCTCGTCGTGCTGATAAACGGTGAATGCGTATCCGTCGTATTTATTGACGCCGTCGTAAGTGGCGAACCACATATTCCCGAGCTTATCTTGCGCTATGGAGAATACTGTGCTTTGCGATAAGCCGTCCTTAATGGATATATAAGAAAAATTTATTTGTCCCCAGGCTTCCGAATAAGCGTAAGAGACTCCTGCCATACATAGAAAAAACAGGATGGTTACTATCTTTTTAAGGTTACTCATTATTAAACCGTAAAATTTATGATGCATCAAAGATAGTAATATCTTTCAAAATTTCTATATCTTATGGTGGATTTACACAAATATAGGGTTTTCTGAAACAAATAGGGGGTGGGTATGAGGGATAGCTTTCGTACTTTTGCAGCGTAATTTAAGTTTAATATCAAATAGAATGAAGAAAAACATTTTTGTTATCTGCATGGTGATGGCAGCAGGTTGCACGACAACGCTGACTGCGCAAACCAAAGGCTCTGAAACATTGGTTCCCCTGACCAAACGGGTAAACGTTCAAGCTGACTCAGCGCGTATCGATCAGGTTATAGACGGCTGTTGGGTAGCTGTCGGCGCGAAAAAGGAGCATGCCATTCAACGGGATTTTACATGTTTGTTCAACGGCAAACCGTCTTATCGTTTTGAGCTGCGTGAAGAGGATAATACTTTGGAAGGGTACGGAAAGGGAGAGACCAAAGGCCGTGCCGAGTTCTCTTATTGTTATGCCACCTCGGCCGATTTTAACGGATTGCCGGCGGATGCTTACCGGAAAGCGCAAATCACCAAGACCGTATATCATCACGGAAAAGGTATTTGTCCGCAAGGAGCGTCACGCGACTATGAGTTCTCCGTATATATTCCGTCTGCGCTGGATAACAATGTGTCTACCATTTTTGCCCAATGGCACGGTATGCCCGACCGTACGCTTGTGCAGACTCCTGAAGGTGAAGTGAAAAAGTTGACGGTTGACGAGTTTATAGAGCTGGATAAGACCACTATTTTCAAAAAGAACACCGGACATGAAAAAGTGGCGAGACTGGATAAGCAAGGAAATCCGATGAAAGATAAAAAGGGAAATCCTATCTATAAGGCCGGAAAGAAGAACGGTTGGTTGGTAGAGCAAGGCGGTTATCCGCCGTTGGCTTTCGGATTTTCCGGCGGCTGGTTTTATATCAAGGCCAATTCAGACCGCCGTTGGCTGACCGACAAGACTGACCGCTGTAACGCCAATCCGGAAAAAACTCCGATAATGAAGCCTGTGACTTCTGAATACAAGTCGTCTACAATAGCTTATAAGATGCCTTTTGTCGATTTCCCCAAAGACTGCTGGGTTACTTTCCGCATTCATATCGACTGGACTACTTATGGCAAGGAAGCCGAAACCATTGTGAAACCGGGCAAACTGGACGTACAAATGGAGTATACCGACAAGAAGAAAACCGTTAAAGAGCATATCGTGAATAATGAAGAAATTCAGATAGGCCGTAATGACGATGACGGTTACTATTTTAAATTCGGCATCTATCGTGTAGGTAACAGTACAGTACCGGTATGCTATAACTTGGCTGGATATAAGGAAGAGTGATGAGTTATAAGTTATGAGTTATAAGTGATTAGTGATACCCTCGATTCACAATTCCCTTACTTACAACCAATCCTTAATCACTTATAACTCATAACTTATAACTTATCACTCCTTTCTTTCTGCTTTGTATGATTTGCCAACGATAGACCAGACAAGTGGTGAGGAAGTAAATGCCTGTTTGTATCCATAAAGCCTGATACTCGAACGATACTTCGTTGAGAGTGGCTCCCATACTGTTGATGCGTACATAGCCGTTGATTCCGAAAGTGGAAGGGAAGATATAGGAAAAATATCTCCAGAATTCGGGCATTGCGGCGCCCGGCCATGAAATGCCGGAGAGGAACAATAGCGGTACGGAGGTAAATACAAACAATAACATACAGGTTTCCCGGTTGCGTATGGCAATGGATGCCGTCATCGCAAAGAAGATGCAAGCTGCCAGATAGGGCAGGGCGAAGAGAGTCAGCACACCGGGAATCGCTATCTGGTTGAGGCTGAAAAGGCGGGGAACCACGCATAATATATACACAGCCACCAGCGAATATACCATAAAATAACTCAATCCTTTTCCCATTACGATACGGAGCGTACCGTTATAATGACGGTTGATAGGAACCAAATCTTTGAATCGGTTTTGCTCACGGGCGGTTCCGGCGGATAAGCCGATACCCAGCAGGAGCGTTTGCTGTATAATCAATATGAGTACGGCAGGTATCAGAAAAGCGGCAAATCCATTGGTCGGGTTGAAGATGGCTACGTCTTCGTATTCGATGGGGTAGGCTGTTATTTCATCCTGACGGGCGGTGGTGTTGCCGGCGCGTTTCATTTTAATGTCTGCATTCATGGCGAGCGACACGTTGGTGTTGGCTGTCAGTAATGCCTTGTAGTAAAGCAGTCCGCTCATATCGCAGAAAATGCTGACTTGTGTCTGTTTGCCCCGGGCTATATCATCGCTGAAATGGGCGGGTATGTAAATAATGCCGTAAGCTTTGCGGTCTTTCAGCATGAGTTTGGCTTCTTCCATATCGGCGCAATGAGCCACAATGCTTGTTTCCGGACTGGCGTCCACTTTCCGGAGATACTCCCGGCTCAGTGAACTGCGCGAGTTGTCCACGACTACGGTAGGTACTTCACGAATTGTTTCGTTGGTATAGATGAAAGAGTATATCAACGGATACACCAACGGGACAAGCACAAAGAAAATCAGCACGCCTTGATCGCGAAAGGTGGTGCGGAATTCCTGCTTCCATATATAGAACAGGTCGTGTATGCCTTGTACGACTTTCTGTTTGAACGTCAGCTGTTTCATCAGGGTACGTATTTATAGTATATCAATGCTTCTTTCAGCCTGTGGGCAACGAGGAAGGGAAGCATCATGAAAATAAGCAATGCCACATAATTCATCCATGAGTAAATCATGGGATAGCCGTTCAGAGCCTGGTCTACATAGATAAGGAAGTAGTGGCGCAGGGGGAATAAGTTGGCCAAACCTTGCAGTACGGGGTGCATCGCCATAGCCGGGAACGACAGTCCGCACATGGAGAACGACAGCACGCCCCATAAGGAAGCGAAGCTCAGTCCCAAACGCAGTGTGGGGAGGGTGCCTATCATCAGTATGCCCATGCCTTGCGAAGCCAATACCAGGCAGAGGGTGGCGAACAGCATCGGCAATATTCCGCTGTTGCAGGGGAAGTGCAGGAAGCCGTACAGATACACATTATATAATATACCCATAAGGAAGAATACAGCCGTGTGGGGCAGCAGCTTTCCGGCAAGGGAAATCCAGATGGAGTTGTTACCCGTACGCAACCATTCGCGGGCGGTACGGTCTTTGATTTCTACGCCGATGGAGTAGACGGTTATCATAAAGATGAGCAGCATCAGTACGCCCGGAGCAAAGGTATTGCACAGGTATACGGAATAGTTCAGCCACGGATTGTTCAGCGGGTGAGTATCGATGACAATCGGTTGCAGGAATGCCATCGCCTGGTCTTCGGTAGCGCCTTTGGCATATAGTGTTGTGCGTGCGGCGGCTCCGGATGCCAGTTCGCTCATCATCTTCATGTCTTTAAAGAGTAATGAACCGGCTATGAGCAACGTGTTGTTGGTATAGAAAGATACTTTGGGCTGCCGCTGGGCTTGTGCTTTGGCGGTTGTCCCTTCGGGGATGTAATAGAAGCCGTAAATCTCTCCTTTCTGCATGGCGATACGCGCATCGGCGATAGTGGGGTAGTGAGCTACGACTGCCGTTTGCTCGAAAGCGTCCAGATTACGTACCAGTTGGCGTGAGGTGGTAGTCATATCCTGGTCTACCACGCCGACCGGCATATCGGTGGGCAAACCGGAATCCATCAATGTCGTGAAGAATATATAGCAGAATAGGGGCGCTACTACCATGCAGAACAGGTAGAGCGGGCGTGAAACGAGACGGCGAAACTCACGTTTCATCACATTCCACAAGGCCATGTATTTATTGTTCTTCTCCATTGTCGTTCTCTCACCTTATCACTTTACCACCTTATCATCTTTGTATTACCTCATCACTTTTTCAATATCACGCTCATTCCCGGACGCAGCCCTTCTACTTTCTCCTGCGGAGACGCCTTTACTTCGAATGTTTTTAAGTCGAATTGTCCGGTAGTCTTGGTGGCTTTCCAGGCGGCGTATGTGCCGAGGTCTTTCATGTAGTATACTTTCAGCCGGATGTTCCTGTCAAGGGCGGGGATGAAGGCTTCAAATTCGGTTCCCATACCCAATCCTTGCAATAAATCCTCGCGCACATTGAAAGTGACCCACATGTCGTCCATAATGGCGATATTCATGATGGGGGCACCTGTACCCACCAACTCGCCTGTTTTTGGGAATATCTCGGAGACTTCTCCGGCGGTTTGGGCTATCAGGTAAGTCTCCTTAATGTATGACTCTACCTCGGCGACGGCTCCTTTTGCCCGTTCCACCAAAGCTGCCGCGGCGGCCTTGTCCTCACGTTCCGCCCCGTTCTTTGCCATGGTGTATTGGGCTTTGGCGGCTTTCTCGGTGGCTTGCGCGGCATCGCGCTGGGCGGTAACTTCATCCAGCTTTTGGGCGGACATTACTCCCTGGTCGTGCAGGTTCTTTACACGCTTGTACGATTTCTCTGCTATGGCAAGTCCTGCTTGGGCTTTCTGCCACATTTCGTAGGCTGCCTGTATTTGTTCTTGGCGGGCGCCTTTCAGCGCCTTTTCGTTTTGGGCTTGCGCGGCGGCTTCGGCGGCACGTGCCTGCTCCAGTTTCGCCTGTACGTCCGGAGCTTCAAGAATGGCAAGCGTATCTCCGGCCTGTACGCTTTGTCCCTCTTTCACCCGGAACTCCAGGATACGCCCCGGTACTTTGCTCGATACGCGGTATTCTGTTACTTCCGCCTGGCCTTGTATGATTTCCGGTCCCTTGCGCAGCATGAAGAAACCCACCAGAGCAACGATGGCAATCACTCCCGTTAAAGTGAGGAATGCCAGCAACATGTTACTGTTTTGTGATTTTGTATTCATTTTATGATTTCAGATTTATAATTTTCAACCCTTAAACTTCCCGTTGCCTTCTTTAAATAGATGTCCGTCAGTTTCACGTCTATTTGGGCGTCTATCTTCTCCGACTGGGCGGACAGCCAGGCGGTATGCGCTTCCAATACGTTGCTTGCCGGGATTACTCCTTCCTCGAATCCGAGGGTGGCGTAGCGTAAGTTCTCATCTGCCTTTTCCAGGTTCTTTTCGGCCATGATAAGTTTCTTGGCTGCTTCGTTTACTTTGAAAACCGATTGGCTGACTTGCAGTTCTATCTTTTCTTTGGCGTCGTCCAGTTGATATTGGGTGATACGGGCTTCGGACTTGGCGGCTTTTACTTTATAAATACCTTCTCCCCAATGCCAGATAGGTACACTGACCATGACGCCTACATTCCACATACCTTTGAATTTGTTCTCAAAACTGTTGAATACGGAAGGATTCGTTGCCATATAGTTTCCGATGAGGGCTACGGACGGCAGGAACTCCGAACGGGTGACGTTCACTTTCTGCTTGTAGATTTGAGTGGCGAGTTCCAGGCTGCGTACTTCCGGGCGTGTGGCATATACACTATTTATATCGATACTGCTGTTGTCTGCCGGAATAAGGGTTAAGTCGTCCTCCTTTTCATCCGCTAAAGCAATGGGGGTACTGAGGTCTAATCCGCATAGCTGGCATAGCAACATTCTGGAAAGGCTTAAACCGTCATCCACTTTTGTCAGTGTCATTTCGGCTTCGTTTACTTTTACTTTGACAGACAATCCGTCCGCTTTGGTAGCTACTCCTTCGGCAATCATCTTGTCTACATCGCTTTCCAGCTTTTGCAAAAGTTCAAGATAGCCTTCCGCCAATTTCTTTTTATTGGCGAGAGATACGACTTGCCAATATGCCTGGTCGGTACTTAGAATGACTTCCTGCATCCCGTTGTTGTGCTGTTGGCGCGCCAGTTCTTCGGCATATCTGGTAATCTTGTTGTAAGCGCGTATTTTACCGCCCATATACAATGGCTGGGTCAGTGTCAATGCCCCGGCGTACATGTTACGTGTGTCGGTACGGAAGGCATCGACAAGCGACTGTCCTAATCCATTCAGCGGAGTGGCAATGTCTATGTTGCCCAATGACCGGACGAGCGCCATGAATTGCGGGTTTTGTGTCAGTTGCGGGTATTGGGTTATCATACCTTGAATACCGTTCTGTAACGCGCCGCTTACTTGTGTTCCTACGGAGCCGAGCGCGCCTTTCTGCGCATCATTCAGCAGAGAAAACTCTTTTTGATTGCGCATATATCCGCCGGTAGCGGATATTTGGGGCAGATAGCTCGTGAACGCCGCTTTTTTCCGGTAGTGCGCCGCTTTGATTTTTTCCTGACCGATCAGCAGTTCCTTGTTATTGGCAATTGCCAATGCACGGCAACTATCCAAGCTTAAAACGTCCTGTGCAACCGCTGGAAGCGTCAGGCAGGTCAAACAGATGAAACAGAAGAACTTTTTCATTGTATCTATACATTAGAATAGTAGTGAATCCGTTGTTTAATAAAGCAACAATAATTGCATAAACAACGATGCAAATGTATAGGGTTTCAATGATATTGCAAAATAAATTAGGGCTTTTTTAGAACTTAATCCAAGTTGAACGATTGAGAACCGATGAGCGTTCCGTCCGAGAATATGTCTATGCGATAGCTTCCCGCATACAGAAACTCTTCGACATCCCAATAAACCGTAACATGCTGTTCTTCGCCGTTATACTCTATATATTTCTTGATGGAGTATACCAGTTCGCGATTTTCATACGGGAATGTGTTGGAAGCGCTTTTGCTCAGTACGTCATTATCCGGTTTGGTGATACGGACGTAGAGCGTGCGTTCTCCGGTTTCGGCGGTTATATTCTTGACGATTGTGAAGTTGATTTTCAGTTTAACGACGTCTTTCACCTTTTTGGCTGTTTTGCCTCGTTTGTTGGTAGCCTGGATGTTGATGTTCGTAGCATCCAGCTGAGCTGCGAGCGTAACCTTTTTATTCAGGTTTTTCTTTTCTTCGGAAAGGTTGCTGATTTGCTGTGAGGCGACGTTATACTTACGGGTGACATCGGCTATCACTTCCTTTTGGTGGGTAGTGAGACGGCTCAGGGAGTCTATCTGGTTGATATAGCCGATCATTACTTTACGAAGGGTCGCCAGTTCTTTTTTCAAGCGGCGAATTTCGGTGGCATTGGTACTTTTTACGGTACGGAGCTCTTCCAACAGACGTTGTGTCTTCAGCTGCTCCTGCTCCAGAAGTACGGAAAGGGAGTCGTTGGAAACGGTAAGTTTCAGTTCGTCATATTGTTTGGCGAAGTCGGTATATTGGTTTTCCAGGTCTTCCTTTTCCAGGTTGAACTCCTGTACCAACTCGTTGTTGGTTCGTTTCTCCGAAATCAATAACACGGTGACACCTATTAATAATAGTATCAAAAGACTTCCGATGATAATCTGAAGCGTATTTTTTTTATTGGCCATTTTGATGGTGTTTAGTGGTTAACGATTGGCGATTAACAGACGGGTTGCTTCCCCCTATAATCGTAAATCACCGCAAAAATAATCATTAATCACCAATCACTAACCACTAACTACTATCAAATTCTTCATTTAACTAAAATTATTACGGAAATATTTCTTTAATCAGGAATGTCGTTGTACTTTTGTGGCAACTTTATAGAACACTAATAAACAAAAACTTTAGAAATTATGTCAAAAGTAACCGTAGTAGGTGCAGGTAACGTAGGTGCTACATGCGCTAATGTGTTAGCCTTTAATGAAGTGGCTGACGAAGTGGTAATGCTGGATGTTAAAGAAGGCGTTTCAGAGGGTAAAGCAATGGATATGATGCAGACTGCTCAGCTGTTGGGCTTCGACACCACTATTGTAGGTTGTACCAACGATTATGAGAAGACTGCCAATTCCGACGTTGTCGTAATCACTTCAGGTATTCCCCGTAAGCCGGGTATGACTCGTGAAGAGTTGATTGGCGTGAATGCAGGCATCGTTAAGTCGGTTGCGCAGAACATTCTGAAATATTCTCCTAATGCTATCCTCGTAGTTATCTCTAACCCGATGGATACTATGACTTATCTGTCTTTGAAATCTTTGGGTATTCCTAAGAACCGCATCATCGGTATGGGCGGCGCTTTGGATAGCTCTCGTTTCAAATACTTCTTGTCTCAGGCTCTGGGTTGCAATGCCAACGAAGTGGAAGGTATGGTTATCGGCGGTCACGGTGATACTACTATGATTCCTTTGGCTCGTCTGGCTACTTACAAAGGCCAACCGGTAAGCACGCTGTTGAGCGCGGAAAAACTGGACGAAGTAGTTGCTTCTACTATGGTGGGCGGTGCTACGCTGACTAAGTTGCTGGGTACTTCTGCATGGTACGCTCCGGGTGCGGCAGGCGCTTATGTAGTTGAGTCTATCATCCACAACCAAAAGAAGATGGTTCCCTGCTCTGTATATTTGGAAGGTGAATACGGTGAGTCCGATATCTGTATCGGCGTTCCCGTTATCCTCGGCAAGAACGGTATCGAAAAGATTGTTGAACTGGAACTGAACGCTGATGAAAAAGCTAAATTTGCTGCCAGCGCTGCTGCCGTTCACAAAACAAACGCTGCTCTGAAAGAAGTAGGCGCTCTCTGATTGAGGGGGTAACTTAAAGTATAAGTAAGGCCTCACGAACTTTTACCGGAAAGGAAAAGTCGTGGGGCTTTTGCATTTTTTTCCATTATCCTAATGCCGTTCGTTATGCTCTGAATGACAAACGGCGGAAAACAACACTTATTATATGAAAAAACTATTATTAACCCTTGCCGCTGCCTGTATGGCAAGCTTTACTTTTGCGCAGGATGCTCCGCTTTGGATGCGTCATTGCGCCATTTCTCCCGATGGGACTACGATTGCTTTCACTTATAAAGGCGATATTTACACAGTGCCGGTCGGCGGTGGACGTGCTATGCAGCTTACTACCAATCCGGCCCATGATACGGAGCCGGTATGGAGTCCTGACAGCAAACGTATCGCTTTCGCTTCCGACCGTATGGGAAGCATGGATGTCTATATCGTTTCCAAAGAGGGCGGCGAGCCTCGCAGGCTGACTACCCATTCGGGGAGCGAAACCCCTGTGGCATTTAGCGATGCCGGACATATTCTGTTTTCCGCGGATATTATGCCGTCTGCCGAAACGGTTCTTTTCCCTTCCAACGGACAATTCCGGCAAGTATATAAAGTGTCGGTAGAGGGCGGCCGTCCTGTCCTTTATTCGCCGATGCCGATGGAGCGCATTTCTATTAATAAGGAAGGGACGATACTTTATCAGGATAAGAAAGGCTATGAAGATTATTGGCGTAAGCATCAGGTATCGCCCATCGCACGTGACATATGGATGTATACACCGGATGAAAAACCCGCTTACCGGCAACTGACTGCATTTGGCGGTGAAGACCGCGAACCGGTTTGGGCGCCCGATGGAAAGTCTTTTTATTATCTGAGTGAAGAAAACGGAACTTTCAACGTATATCAGCGTACTCCCGGCGCAACTTCCGCCACGCAGGTCACCCGTCATACCAAGCAACCGGTGCGTTTCCTCAGCATTGCTGCCGACGGCAGGCTTTGTTACGGTTATGACGGGGAAATTTATACCTTGACTCCGGGAGGAGAGCCTCGGAAAGTAAATATCAGCATTGTTTCCGACAGAAGCGACAAGGATTTGATTCGCCAGATTAAGAGTAGCGGGGCAACGGAAATGGCTTTATCGCCTAATGGCAAGGAAGTGGCTTTTGTGCTTCGTGGAGATGTGTATGTAACTTCGGTTGACTATAAAACCACCAAACAGATTACAAATACGCCTTGTCAGGAACGTGATGTTGATTTTGCTCCCGACGGCCGTTCGTTGGTATATGCTTCCGAGCGTAACGGGCTCTGGCAGCTTTATACTTCCGCTATTGTCCGTAAGGATGAAAAACAGTTTACATACGCTACGGAGTTGAAAGAGGAACGGTTGACCGATTCGGATGTGACCTCTTTCCAACTGCAGTACAGTCCCGATGGGAAAGAAGTGGCATTTCTGGAGAACCGTGCGGCTATCCGTGTCATCAACTTAAAGACGAAAGATGTACGTACCGTAATGGATGCCAAGTATCAGTACTCTTATTCCGACGGCGACCAGTGGTTCCGGTGGAGTCCTGACAGCAAGTGGATTCTTTCTGATTTTATAGGCATCGGCGGTTGGAACAATAAGGATGTCGTGTTGCTGAATGCCGACGGAAAAGGAGAAATGATAAACCTGACCGAAAGTGGCTATACAGACGGTAACGCCAAATGGGTATTAGGCGGAAAAGCGATGATTTGGACGAGCGACCGTGCCGGATATCGCAGCCATGGCAGTTGGGGAGCCGAAGATGATACCTATATCATGTTCTTCGATGCCGAGGCTTATGACCGCTTCCTGATGAGTAAAGAAGAAACCGCTTTGATGGAAGAGGCCGAAAAAGCGGAAAAGGAAGCAAAGGAAAAAGCGGATAAGAAGAAAGATTCCAAAAAGAAAGGTGATAAGACAGAAAAGGACGGGGATGCAGCGAAAGAAAAGAAGGCGGAGCCTTTGAAATTTGATTTGGAAAATCGCTTCGACCGCATTGTACGTCTGACAGTTAATTCTTCGCACATGGCGGATGCCGTACTTACTCCGAAAGGGGATGCGCTTTATTACCTGTCTACTTTTGAAGACGGTTACGACCTTTGGAAGCATGATTTGAAAGAAAATTCAACCAAGGTTCTTTTGAAAGATGTAGGCGCGGGTGCTTTGTTGCCTGATAAGGATGGAAAGAATATTTTCCTTTGCAGCAGCGAAGGTATGAAGAAAATAGAGACAGAGGGCGGTAAAGTTACTCCGATTGAGTTTGAGGCCTTCTTCGATTATCGTCCTTATGGAGAACGTGAGTATATTTTCGACCATGTTTGGCAACAGGTGGATGATAAGTTCTATGTGGAAGATTTGCAGGGAACGGACTGGACGGGCTATAAGGCGAGCTATAAACGCTTCTTGCCATATATCAATAATAACTACGACTTTACGGAAATGCTGAGTGAAATGCTGGGTGAGCTGAACGCTTCGCATACGGGAGCGCGTTATTATGCTTCCGGTGCAACGCTGCCTACGGCTGCATTGGGCGTATTCTATGATGAATCGTATGCCGGTGATGGACTGAAAATCAAGGAAATCATCGCTCAAAGTCCTCTGACCAAAAAGAAAACCGACGTCAAGCCCGGTTGTATAATCGAGAAGATAGACGGTGTGGCTGTCAAGGCGGGTATGGATTATTTCCCGTTGCTCGAGGGTAAGGCTAATCGTAAAACGATTCTTTCGGTTTATGACCCGGGTACGAAGAAACGCTTTGAAGAGACGGTTAAACCGATTACTTATGCGGCGCAAAGCGAACTCCTTTATAAGAGGTGGGTGGAGAATTGCCGTAAGAAAGTAGAGGAACTGTCCGGCGGACGTATCGGTTATGTTCATATCAAGGGAATGGATAGTCCGAGTTTCCGTAAGATGTATTCCGAATTGCTGGGACGTAACCGTAACAAAGAGGCGGTAGTGGTGGATGTCCGTCATAATGGTGGCGGGTGGCTGCACGATGATGTGGTGACATTACTTGGCGGAAAAGAATATGAACGCTTTGTGCCGCGCGGGCAGTATATCGGCAGCGATCCGTTTAATAAATGGTTGAAACCGTCCTGTATGTTGGTTTGCGAGGACAATTACAGCAATGCCCATGGTACTCCTTTTGTTTACAAGACTTTGGGTATCGGTAAATTGGTGGGCACTCCTGTTGCCGGGACGATGACAGCCGTATGGTGGGAACGCCAGATCGATCCGAGTATCGTGTTCGGCATTCCACAGGTGGGTTGTATGGATATGCAGGGTAATTATCTGGAAAACCATACTTTACAACCGGATATTTTGATATACAATACTCCGGAAGAGGCGATAAACGGGGATGATGTGCAATTGAAAGCTGCGGTGGAACATCTGCTGAAGCAGTTAACATCGAAGCCTGAATGAAGTTAACTGAAAGGTAGATAATTAGTTAACATCTTGATATAAGGAAGTTAACTTCGTTGTTGGCGCGAAGTTAACTTCCTTTTTTTATCTTACATCCGCCCCCCACATCATTTTATTCCGCAACGTATCGAAAAAGATATGATTGAAGCGTTTCACTACTTTTATGGAATAGTCCGCACGTGAAATGGTGAGCCGTGTGGTTTCTTTGCATGATTCGCTCCGTCCGTCGATGGCTACGAGGAAGTTGTGGCTGCGGCTCTCTACTTCAAGCGTGATTTCCCAGTCATCACAGATGACGATGGGACGTACGTTCAGGCTATGAGGGGCAACGGGAGTAATTGCAATCGTCTTGCTATGAGGAACGATGACCGGACCGCCGACACTCAATGAATAAGCCGTAGAGCCCGTAGGGGTGGCTACAACCAAACCGTCAGCCTGATAAGTGGTAAGATGCGCTCCGTTGATTGCCGTATGAATACTGATCATGGATGAACTGTCGCGTTTCAGGACGGCTATTTCATTCAGGGCATAAGGATATTCCATTAGTTTTTCGTCATCGCACTTCAACTGCAATACGCTGCGTTCCTCTACTTTATAGTGGTTGTTGTAAATTTCATCAATCGTTTCTTCCATTTCTTCGGGCGATATGTCGGCCAGGAAGCCGAGACGTCCTGTATTGATACCCAAAATGGGAATATTCTTTTTGCCGACGCGGCTGGCGGCTTTCAAGAACGTGCCGTCACCGCCGATGCTGATAACCATATCGGCGCAGAAATCGTCACCGTCGAACAATTCGGCGGAGGGGATGTTGAGGTGTAGGTCGGAAGTCAGGAAATTGTAGAACTCGCGGCAGACACAGAGCTGTGCTTTGCGCTGAGCCAGCAGGCGGAAAAGGTTTTCGGCATGCGATGACTTCTTCGCCTGGTAAGTATTTCCGAATATGGCAAATTTCATAATTGTTTTCTGTTTTTGTAGGATGCAAAAATAGTTTTTTTCTCAGAATGCTGCCAACATATTGCTATTATTTGTACTTTTGCCCCAAACTATAAGCCGAATTATGACTAGATTAAGTGTAAATATCAATAAAGTGGCAACATTACGTAACGCGCGTGGAGGCGATGTGCCTAATGTTGTAAAAGTAGCGTTGGATTGTGAAAACTTTGGCGCCGACGGTATAACGGTGCACCCGCGCCCCGACGAAAGGCATATCCGTAAGAGGGATGTTTTCGATTTGCGTCCGTTGTTGCGTACGGAGTTTAATATAGAGGGTTATCCCGCCCCCGAATTTATAGATTTGGTGTTGAAGGTAAAGCCGCATCAGGTGACATTGGTTCCGGACAGTCCCACTCAGTTGACATCCAACTCCGGTTGGGATACGAAAACCAACCTTGAATTTCTGACGGAAGTACTGGAAGCGTTCAATACCGCGGGTATCCGCACGTCTGTATTCGTGTCTACCGATGCGGAGATGATAGAGTATGCCGCCAAAGCCGGCGCAGACCGTGTGGAGCTTTATACCGAACCCTATGCTACGGCATTCCCGAAAGGAAAGGAAGCTGCGGTAGCTCCTTTTGTGGAAGCGGCCAAAATAGCGCGCAGCCTGGGACTGGGGCTGAATGCCGGTCACGACCTGAGCTTGGAGAATCTGAATTATTTCTATAAAAACATACCCTGGCTGGATGAAGTTTCCATCGGTCATGCGCTGATTAGCGATGCTTTGTATCTGGGATTGGAACGCACCATTCAGGAATATAAAAACTGTCTCCGCTGATGAATCTTATGTTGTTATTAGCCCAGGCGGCTCCGGCGTTGGCCGATTCTATCGCCGGTGCCAATCCGGTACTTACTCCTGTTGCCGCTCCCAATGAAATGAATTTATGGAGCATGGCTGTCAAGGGCGGTTGGATTATGATAGTTCTCGGAGTTCTCTCCGTTATCTGCTTCTATATCTTGTTTGAACGGAATTACGTTATCCGTAAGGCGGGTAAGGAAGACCCTATGTTTATGGATAAAATCAAGGATTATATTCTGGGTGGTGAGATTAAGGCTGCCATCGCTTATTGCCGCAGCGTCAATACGCCTTCCGCCCGTATGATAGAGAAAGGTATCAGCCGCTTGGGACGTCCGGTTAACGATGTGCAGGCTGCCATAGAAAATGTAGGTAATATCGAAGTGGCAAAGTTGGAAAAAGGACTGACTATCATGGCTACCATTTCCGGCGGTGCTCCGATGATCGGTTTCTTGGGTACGGTGACCGGTATGGTACGCGCTTTCTTTGAAATGGCGAATGCCGGTAATAATATCGATATAACTCTGCTTTCGGGCGGTATATACGAGGCTATGATTACCACCGTAGGCGGTCTGATTGTGGGTATCATCGCTATGTTTGCCTATAATTATCTGGTGACGCTGGTGGATGGTGTCGTAAACAAGATGGAAGCCAAGACAATGGCTTTCATGGACTTGCTGAACGAGCCTGCCAAATAAAATCATAAGTTATAAATCATAAATAGGAGAGCGTGTTACAACGTAGAGCAAAAATATCGCCCAATTTCAGTATGGCGTCCATGACGGATGTTATATTCCTGCTGTTGATTTTCTTTATGATTACTTCTACGGTAGTATCGCCGAATGCAATCAAGGTATTGCTTCCGCAGGGAAAACAGCAGACATCCGCCAAGCCGCTGACAAGGGTTATCATCGATAAGGATTTGAATTATTACGCGGCTTTCGGTAACGACAAGGAACAGGCGTTGACTTTGGATGGTTTGACTCCTTTCCTGCAATCGTGCGCAGCGAAAGAACCCGAAATGTATGTGGCGTTGTATGCTGATGAATCCGTTCCTTATCGGGAGATTGTGAAAGTGCTGAATATCGCTAATGAGAACCACTTCAAAATGGTGTTGGCTACACGCCCGCCTGAGAATAAGTAAACGGTTTCAATCGTAAATAGTTAAATCGTAAATCGAAACGGTGAATCAGAAGAAGAAAGGAAAATATATAGGATTGGCAGGGGCGCTGTTGGTACACGTTGTTGTCATTGCCCTTTTGATACTGGTAGGATTTACGTTGCCTGAACAGTCGGAGGAAGGCGGTGTGCCTGTGATGATGGGAGAAACGTCCGATGCCTGGGGCGTTGCCGATCCTTCTTTGGTAGAAGTGGAGACTATGCCGGAAGAAGCGGCTCCGGAAGTGCCGGAAGAGGCAGAGCAAGAGATGTTGACGCAGGAAGATGAAGAAACCGTCGCCATAAAGCCTAAAGCGGAAGAAAAGAAGAAAGAAATAAAGAAACCCGAAAAGACCGAGGCTGAAAAAGCCGAAGAGGCTCGTAAACTTGCTGCTGAAAAAGCGGAACGCGAACGGAAAGCAGCCGAAGAAGCTACCCGCAAACGTGTAGCGGGAGCTTTCGGTAAAGGTGCGCAAATGGGTAGTAAAGGTTCTACGGAAGGAACCGGCGTGCAGGGAAGCCCTACGGGGAATTCTTCGAGGGGAGCGACAGCCGGAACCGGCGGATATGGAACTTTTAATCTTGGCGGACGTTCTATAGGCGAAGGCGGCTTGCCGCGTCCTGTATATAATGTACAGGATGAAGGAAAAGTAGTGGTTACCATTACTGTAAACCCTGCCGGACAGGTCATCGGAACCAGTATCAACCGCCAGACGAATACTGTAAACCCCGCTTTGCGGAAAGCGGCCGAAGATGCGGCGAAGAAAGCGAGGTTCAATACTGTAAGCGGGTTGAATAACCAGACAGGAACGATAACGTATTATTTTAATCTAAAATAAGAGGAGAAACTATTATGGGTACAGTTTATGTGTTTTTTGCAGACGGTTTTGAAGAAATAGAGGCTTTCACTTCTGTCGATGTAATGAGACGTGCAGGTTTGAATGTGGAAATGATTACAGTGACTCCTGACGAAATTGTAACAGGCGCTCATAGTGTACCGGTGCTTTGTGATAAGAATATAGTGAACTGTGACTTCTTCGATGCTGATTTAATATTGCTTCCGGGCGGTATGCCGGGTGCGGCCACCTTGGAAAAATGTGATGATTTGCGCAGATTGATTTTACGTTTTGCCGAAGAACAGAAACCGATTGCCGCCATTTGCGCCGCTCCTATGGTGCTTGGTAAGTTGGGACTGTTGAAAGGTAAGAAGGCTACTTGTTATCCGGGCTTCGAGCAATATCTGGAAGGCGCTGACTGCACCGGGGCGATGGTGGAAAGAGACGGTAATATTATCACGGGAAAAGGTCCCGGTGCCGCAATGGAGTTTGCTTTGGCTGTCGTGGAATTGCTGCAAGGCAAGGATAAAGTCGCGGAGTTGAAGGAAGCGATGATTGTCTGATTATAAATTATGAAAAAACTGTGTGAAAAGCGCATAGGTATTTACATAATGATAGGATTTTAGGTACGGATTATACGGAACACACGGATTAAATAAACTAAGATGATGGAATCCGTGTAATCCGTGCCTAAAAAACATTAAGAGCTTTTTACACGGTTTCTTTAATACTCAAAATCCGTAATTCCAATGAAGTATGTTCTGATTGTAGCCGGTGGTAAAGGTTTGCGTATGGGATGCGAACTTCCCAAACAATTTCTTCCGATAGGAGGAAAACCTGTATTGATGCGTACCATAGAAGCCTTTTACGCTTACAATCCGGAGATACGGATAATATTGGTGCTTCCGCGCAACCAGCAGTCTTACTGGAATGAATTGTGCCGGAAACATGACTTTTCAATCCCTCATCATATCGCAGACGGTGGAGAAACACGTTTTCATTCGGTGAAGAACGGTTTGGAATTTGTTACAACACCGGGCTTGGTCGGGGTGCATGATGGTGTCCGCCCTTTTGTAGCCCGGGAAGTTATAGAACGTTGTTATTCCTTGGCAGCCGGAAAGCAGGCGGTGATTCCTGTGATAGACGTGGTGGAGACAGTACGTCATTTGGTCGGCGAAGGAAGTGAAACAGTCAGCCGTGACGAATACAAACTGGTGCAAACTCCGCAAGTGTTTGATGCGGATTTGCTGAAACAGGCCTATGAACAGCCTTATACTCCGCATTTCACGGACGATGCCTCGGTTGTTGAGGCGTTAGGCAAGCCTGTTTATCTGACGGAAGGTAATCGGGAAAACATTAAAATAACCACTCCCTTTGATTTGAAAATAGCTACCGCCCTTTTGGATTCATGTTCGATTTAACTACGCGTGACATAAAATATTTGTCGGGCGTCGGGCCGCAACGTGCTTCGGTGCTTAATAAGGAATTGGGCATCTTTTCCTTCCATGATTTATTATACTACTTCCCTTATAAATATGTAGACCGCAGCCGTATCTATTACATTCAGGAAATAGACGGTACGATGCCTTATATCCAGCTAAAAGGGGAAATCTTAGGTTTTGAAACAGCCGGTGAAGGACGGCAGCGAAGATTGATAGCGCACTTTTCAGACGGTACGGGGGTAGTCGACCTGATTTGGTTTCAAGGCATCAAATATCTGATAGGGAAGTATAAAGTTCATCAGGAATATATCGTATTCGGTAAACCTTCCGTCTTTAATGGCAGGATAAACATTGCCCATCCGGATATAGACCCGGCTTCCGAGCTGAAACTGTCTGCTATGGGTTTGCAACCCTATTATAATACGACGGAGAAGATGAAGCGGAGCTCTCTCAATTCGCACGCCATGGAGAAGATGATGAAAAACATTGTCCGGCAGTTGAATGAACCTTTGCCGGAAACGCTTTCTCCTGCCTTGTTGGCGGAACACCATCTGATGCCGTTGACGGATGCTTTGCTGAATATTCATTTCCCGGTTAGTCCGGATGCGCTGAGAAAAGCGGAATATCGTCTGAAATTCGAGGAATTGTTTTATGTCCAACTGAACATACTGCGTTATGCCAAAGACAGACAACGTAAATACCGGGGGTATGTCTTTGAGAAAATAGGCGAGACGTTCAACGGTTTTTACTCCCGTAATCTTCCTTTTGAGTTGACCAACGCTCAGAAACGCGTGTTGAAGGAAATACGGCGGGACTTAGGATCGGGTAAGCAAATGAACCGTCTCCTGCAAGGAGATGTGGGTAGCGGAAAAACATTGGTTGCGTTGATGAGCATGCTGATTGCACTTGATAACGGTTATCAGGCATGTATGATGGCACCTACCGAAATATTGGCGAATCAACATTACGAAACGATTCGTGAACTGTTGTATGGAATGGATGTACGGGTTGAGCTGTTGACCGGTTCAATCAAAGGCAAACGCAGGGAAGCCATTCTTTCCGGCCTGCTGACAGGAGATGTACAGATACTTATCGGTACGCACGCCGTCATTGAAGATACCGTGAACTTTGCATCATTGGGTCTGGTTGTCATCGACGAACAGCATCGTTTTGGCGTAGCTCAGCGTGCCCGCTTGTGGACAAAAAGCGTACAGCCGCCTCACATACTGGTAATGACCGCAACCCCCATACCGCGAACGTTGGCAATGACGCTTTATGGCGATCTGGATGTATCGGTTATTGATGAGCTTCCTCCGGGAAGAAAGCCGATTGCTACTATCCACCAGTTCGACAGCCATCGTGTAAGCCTGTATCGTTCTGTGCGTAAACAGATTGATGAAGGACGCCAGGTCTATATCGTTTATCCTTTAATCAAGGAGAGTGAGAAGATTGACCTCAAGAATTTGGAAGAAGGTTATCTGCACATCTGTGAAGAGTTTCCCGATTGCAAGGTTTGCAAAGTACATGGAAAAATGAAACCTGCCGAAAAAGATGCGCAAATGCAGTTGTTCGTTTCCGGTGAGGCGCAGATAATGGTTGCCACCACAGTTATTGAGGTAGGTGTGAATGTGCCTAATGCTTCTGTGATGATAATAGAGAATGCCGAACGTTTCGGACTTTCTCAGCTTCATCAGCTTCGCGGTCGTGTAGGGCGTGGAGCCGACCAGTCTTATTGTATATTGGTCACCGGTTATAAATTAGCGGAAGATACCCGGAAACGTCTGGAAATCATGGTGCGCACGAATGACGGTTTTGAGATAGCCGAAGCCGATTTAAAGCTGCGTGGGCCCGGTGATTTGGAAGGAACTCAGCAGAGCGGTATTGCTTTTGATTTAAAAATAGCGGATATAGCCCGTGACGGACAACTTTTGCAATATGTTCGTGAGGTTGCCCAAGCCATTGTAGATAAGGACCCGAATGCTTCTCTTCCTGAAAATGAGATACTGTGGCGACAGCTGAAAGCCTTGCGAAAGACAAACGTTAATTGGGCGGCTATAAGCTGAAAAACGGTTAAACATACGCTTTATTTGCAAGTTTATGTTGTTAAACATGTTTGTAGTGTAAGTTATTTGTTGTTAGTGATTTATCTGCTGTTATTCTCTGCTTTTATTCTTACTGCTTCAAAAAAATAGTTAATGATACAAGCGCCTTTTCGGAGAGAAATGTTACCTTTGGGAGAATTTTTGAAAATAATCTGGATATTCGCGTAAGAATAGGTGTGGTTGATTCACCAGATATGCTCTACGGATATCGAAATGAATGACGAAACGGAATGAATTTTAATTGGATTAGAACGGCTTTATTAGCAGCAACGGCAATGGTCAGCCTGAACTCTTTCTCGCAGGATTTGATTGCCCGCCAAGCCCCCATTGACAGAAAACTTAAAAGCGTAGATTCATTGGCTTTGCAGAAACAAATTCGTGCGGAACAGTCTTTGTATCCGGGGCTGGATTTGTATCCGAGCTGGAATAATGAATTTGTGCAGGCTTATGGCAATGCTATCGTGCCGGAAAGTTATACCTTTGACTTGAAAGGCTTCTGTATGCCTACCGAACATACCCGTATTACTGACGTATTCGGCTATCGCCCTCGCAGAAGAAGAGCGCATTACGGTTTGGATATTAAAGTATATGTAGGTGATACGATCCGTGCCGCGTTTGACGGTAAGGTACGTATCGTTAAGAATCAAGGCCGTCGCGGATACGGTAAATATGTCGTTATCCGCCATGATAACGGCTTGGAAACGGTCTATGGACATTTATCCAAGCAATTGGTTGATATAAACCAGTTGGTAAAGGCCGGAGAACCTATTGCATTGGGTGGTAATACCGGACGTTCTACCGGTTCTCACCTGCATTTTGAAACCCGTTTTTTGGGAATTCCTATCAATCCCGCATTGATGTTCGATTTTGAAAAGCAAGACGTTGTTGCCGATTCTTATACGTTCCGTAAGACCAAAGGCACTTCCGGTACGGCCCGCAGTATGGCGTCGGGTGAAGGTCTCTTCTATAAAGTGAAGAAAGGCGATACCTTATCCAAGATTGCATCCCGTCAGGGTACAAGCATCGACAAGCTTTGCAAACTGAACCGTATTACCCGGAGAACAATTCTCCGTCCGGGACAGGTGTTGCGTTGCTCATAAAACGAAAATACTCTCTAAACGTAAACAATCTCTATAGGAGAGGGCGCTTTAATATAATTTAGAGTGCCCTCTTTTCTTTTTTCTTTAATTATTCCTAACTTTGCAGTCTATTTGTAAGGATATGAAAGATACCAAGCAACAATTTGAGCATGTCATTGCTATTTGTCGTGATTTGTTCTCTAAGAAACTTCATGATTACGGTCCTGCATGGCGTATTCTTCGTCCGGCTTCCGTAACCGATCAAATATTCATTAAAGCCAATCGTATTCGAAGCATTGAAACTAAAGGTGTGACTTTGGTGGACGAAGGCATTCGTTCGGAGTTCATAGCTATTGTCAATTACGGTATCATCGGTTTGATACAGTTGGAGTCGGGCTATGCCGAATCTGCGGACATAACGAACGAAGAAGCAATGGTCTTATATGATAAATATGCGAAAGAATCATTGGAACTGATGCTTGCCAAGAACCATGATTACGATGAGGCTTGGCGCAGTATGCGTATCAGTTCGTATACGGACTTGATATTGATGAAGATATATCGTACAAAGCAAATTGAAAGTTTGTCCGGTCAGACACTGGTTTCGGAAGGTGTCGACGCCAATTATATGGACATGATTAATTATTCCGTGTTTGGTTTGATTAAGATAGAGTTTGGAGACTGAGAGAAGACATATCATAAAACTCGTCTGGGTAAATACCTGCCGCTTTTTGCTGGCGGCACTGTTTATCTTCTCCGGATTTGTGAAAGCTGTCGACCCGCTCGGCTCTTTTTATAAGATTCAGGATTATCTGACGGCATTCGGTATCATTTCATGGTTTCCCGCATATCTTCCGTTACTCTTTGCCATAGTTCTGTCATCCGCGGAGTTTTGTGTGGGAGTTTTCCTTTTTTTCGGGGTTCGTCGGAAAATCGCGTCGACATTGGCGCTCCTTCTAATGAGTGTAATGACCCCGCTGACGTTGTATCTTGCTTTGGCAAATCCCGTATCCGACTGCGGATGCTTTGGGGATGCCTGGGTGTTGACGAACTGGCAGACATTCGGAAAGAACATAGTATTGCTGGTTGCGGCGATAGCGGTGTTCAGGGATCGGAAACTCATGTTCCGCTTTGTTACGCTGAAGATAGAGTGGATGGTATCTTTATATACGCTTTTATTCGTCTTTGCGCTCTCTTTTTATTGTCTGGAATATTTGCCGGTATTGGACTTCCGCCCTTATAAGATCGGAACGAACATAAAGGCGGGCATGGAGATTCCCGAAGGCGCGAAACCAAGTGTATTCGAGAGCCGTTTCGTGTTGGAAAAAGACGGCAGGCGGCAGGAGTTTACATTGGATAATTATCCGGACAGTACATGGACCTTTGTTGAAACACGTACCGTATTGAAAGAAAAAGGTTATGAACCGCCCATTCACGACTTCTCTATGATAAGCTTGGGTACGGGTGAGGATATAACGGACAGTGTGCTGTCAGATAAAGGATATGCTTTTTTACTGGTAGCCCACCGGATAGAAGAAGCGGACGATAGCAATATCGACCTTATCAACGAGATTTACGATTACAGTGCGGAGTATGGCTATGGTTTCTATGCGCTGACTTCTTCACCGGATGAAGAAATCGGGATGTGGCGTGAAAGAACCGGCGCGGAATATCCGTTCTGTCAAATGGATGATATTACCCTAAAGACGATTATCCGTTCCAATCCCGGCTTATTATTGATAAAAGACGGGACAATCCTGAATAAATGGAGCGATAATCAGCTTCCGGATGAGTATGTGCTGAACGACAGTTTGGACAAATTGGAGTTGGGGCAACAGAAACAGGAAAATAATTTGCATACCATAGGCTACGTATTGTTATGGTTTATCGTACCTTTGACGCTGGTTATCGGCGTTGATATTCTGGTAATCAAGCGGAGAGAAAGGAAAAGTAAGGAGCGGCAATAAACAGTAAATATATTAACCCTTTAATAATTAAAACAAAATGAGAAAAAACATTGTTGCAGGAAACTGGAAAATGAACAAAACCCTTCAAGAGGGTATTGCTCTTGCAAAAGAACTGAATGAAGCGTTGGCCAACGAAAAGCCTAACTGTGATGTAATCATCTGTACTCCGTTTATTCACCTCGCATCTGTTACTCCGCTGGTGGATGCCGCTAAGATCGGTGTAGGTGCAGAAAACTGCGCGGACAAGGAATCCGGTGCATATACCGGCGAAGTGTCAGCCGCTATGGTTGCTTCTACCGGCGCTAAGTATGTAATCCTCGGTCACTCGGAACGTCGTGCTTATTACGGTGAAACAGTGGAAATCCTGGAAGAAAAAGTAAAGTTGGCTTTGGCTAACGGACTGACTCCGATTTTCTGTATCGGTGAAGTTCTGGAAGAACGTGAAGCTAACAAACAGAATGAAGTGGTTGCCGCTCAGCTGGCATCTGTATTCTCTCTGTCTGCAGAAGATTTCTCTAAGATTATCTTGGCTTACGAACCGGTTTGGGCTATTGGTACAGGCAAGACCGCTACACCGGCGCAGGCGCAGGAAATCCATGCTTTCATCCGTTCGGCGGTTGAAGGAAAGTATGGTAAGGAAATCGCTGAAAACTGCTCTATCCTTTACGGTGGTAGCTGCAAGCCCTCCAATGCAAAGGAACTGTTTGCAAATCCTGATGTAGACGGTGGTTTGATTGGTGGCGCCGCTTTGAAAGTTGCCGATTTCAAGGGTATCATCGACGCTTTTAATTAATAACGAAGAGTTGGAAGTTGCCGTCCTGATAGGGAATGGCCAACTTCCGACTCTTTATGTTTAAAGCTTGGCTTTTCAACTATATAAAAACACCCTTTTATGAAGAAACTTGGTTTGCTTTTAATTGTATGTTTTGCTTTTGCCGCTGTATCTATGGCGCAGAATAACATCGTAAAAAGCCTGGAACGTAATGTGCCGGGGCAGGGTAAGGTGTCCATTCATCAGGATGCCCGTATCGGGGCTTTGATAGGCTCTGAATACATTCCTACCGGTTCGGACGACCAAAAAGTGATTAAGAGTTCGGGCTATCGCGTACAGGTATACGCCGGTAATAACACCCGTCAGGCCAAGAATGAAGCCTATTCGGTGGCTTCCAACATAAAAGAGCGTTTTCCCGACCTTCCCGTTTATACATCTTTCAATCCGCCCCGCTGGTTGTGCCGTGCAGGCGATTTCCGCAGTATTGAGGAAGCGGACGCCATGATGCGCCAATTGCGTGCGACGGGTGTTTTTAAGGAAGTGTCTATTGTGAAAGATCAGATAAACATTCCTCTGTAATTTATAACTCATCATTCATCATTTATTCCATCTTCTCATGTTAGGAAAAGAAGAAATCGTATCTCCTTCATTGGACGAACTGAAAGAACATTATCATCGTATATTGACTTTGTTGGGTGAAGACCCTGAACGTGAAGGGCTGCTGAAGACGCCGGAACGGGTGGCGAAAGCTATGCTGACACTGACTAAGGGCTACTCTATGGACCCGCACGAAGTACTCCGCTCCGCCAAGTTCAAGGAAGATTATAACCAAATGGTGATTGTGAAAGACATTGATTTCTTTTCTCTCTGTGAGCACCATATGTTGCCTTTCTACGGTAAAGCTCACGTGGCTTATATTCCCAACGGCTACATCACAGGCCTGAGCAAGATTGCCCGTGTGGTAGATATTTTCTCTCACCGCCTGCAAGTGCAGGAACGTATGACGCTGCAAATAAAGGAGTGTATTCAGGAAACGCTGAATCCTTTGGGCGTAATGGTTGTGGTAGAGGCTAAGCACATGTGTATGCAGATGCGCGGTGTGGAAAAACAGAATTCAATAACCACTACTTCCGACTTTACGGGAGCTTTCAATCAGGCTAAGACGCGTGAGGAATTTATGAATCTTATCCGTCACAATTCTTAATGTCAGGGGAGCACCACCCGGTCTCCCAAACGTTTTGCCATGATACTTTGCACTTCGCGCATTTCGCAGTAGCGCTTCATGATAGCGTTGCATTTCTCCTCGTCATTGGCTACGGCAGGGTCTTGCAGGGCAGACATCATGTGCTTTAACTCTTCGCTGACAATGGCATATTTAAAGTTAATCATCAGTGCCGGAACCAGCTCATAAAGACGTTCTTCATCGGTTACTATCTTTTGGCTTTTTGAGTGGTACTTGCTTAACTGATAGCGGTTGCTGATAAGTTCCACGCTCAGTTTGCTGATGGTTGTTTCCGGATGTGCCAGAAAATAACGCTCGGCTGTGAATCCGGCATCATGTATATGGGTGGCGGCTTCGGTCAAAATTTGACGGTGCAGCGGGTTGTGAAATGACAGCTCGTCTTGCTTCAAATCGTTAATAACGTATTCAATCACACTTACAGGTACTTCCTGCCCTTCTTCATTGGTTGCGTTGCACATTATCTTTTCGCCGTAGCGCACAATCATCTGAAGAATCAACCGTTCGTATTTATAGAACTCCTGTCCTTCTTTTCCCTCCTGGGGAATGAAAGAGACATAATTATCTTCCGGCGGGATAGGGGAGTCGGCATATTCAGCAGCCATATCAGGCGG
Organism: Bacteroides clarus YIT 12056; assembly: GCF_900129655.1. Lineage (GTDB taxonomy): Bacteria > Bacteroidota > Bacteroidia > Bacteroidales > Bacteroidaceae > Bacteroides > Bacteroides clarus. Next base: position 461,309 of record NZ_FQWK01000002.1, on the reverse strand, counting down.
CAATGATGTTCCGTCGGCGGTTGCAAGGGCGGCATCTCCTTCGGTGTAGGGAACTTGTGCGGCTGTTGCTTCCATATTGTTCCTTGCCGCGGCTCTGCGCTCGCGTTCCGTTTGTTCGGCACGCTTCTCGGCCTGCATTTCACGTCGTTTGGCAACTTCCGAAACCAGCAGCTTGTCCTCTACGCGCAGCAGTTGGGCGCACTCTTTGATATAGACATCGCGCACAATCGCTTCGGGAATGACCGAGATGCTTTGTACAAGATTACCGATTAATTCGGCACGTTTGATAGGGTCTTTACCCGCGTCCTCCAGCAACAAATTGGTCTTGAACCGGATAAAGTCCGTTTCGTGCTCTTGTATGAATTGCCGGAACTCGGTCGAATTGTGTTTGCGGGCAAAAGAGTCCGGGTCGTCTCCGTCGGGCAGGAGGCACACCTTAATATTCATGCCTTCTTCCAGCAGCATGTCGATACCTCGTATAGAAGCCTTGATGCCGGCTGCATCACCATCGTAAAGCACCGTCATGTTATTGGTGAAGCGGTGAATCAGGCGGATTTGCCCCGGTGTCAGGGCGGTGCCCGAAGAAGCCACTACGTTCTCTATGCCGGATTGGTGCATGGAGATAACATCCGTATAGCCTTCCACTAAAAAACACCGGTCTTGCTTTACAATCGCCTGTTTGGCAAAGTAGATGCCATACAACTCATTACTCTTATGGTAAATTTCCGATTCGGGTGAGTTGACGTACTTTACTTTCACCCCTTTAGTGGCGCTGGCAAGCACACGGCCACCAAATGCCACCACCTTACCCGACAGCGTATGCACGGGGAAGATGACACGTCCCCAAAAACGGTCGCGCAGTCTGTGGTCGTCCGTTTCATAACAAAGTCCGGTCTTGATGAGGAATTCTTTCTTATATCCTTTCTTTATAGCCTCCTGTGCCATGGCATCGTGGCTCTCGGTACAATAGCCCAACTGGAATTTCTCGATAATGTCATCACGGAATCCGCGGTTGCGAAAATAAGCCATACCGATGCTGCGTCCGTCCACATGGTTGCGCAGGATATTCTGGAAATAGTCGCGGGCAAACTGGTTGACGATGAAAAGGCTTTCGCGTTCGCTCTGAGCGAGCTTTTCTTCGTTGGACAGTTCCCGCTCCTTGATTTCGATGCCGTATTTCTTGGCGAGGTATTTCAGCGCTTCGGGATAAGACATCTGTTCATGTTCCATGATGAAATGTACGGCATTGCCCCCTTTGCCGCAGGCGAAACATTTGCACAGTCCTTTGGCGGGAGACACGTAGAATGACGGCGTCTTATCATCGTGAAACGGGCATAGTCCCACATAGTTCACTCCGCGTTTCCGCAGCGTGACGAAGTCCGATACGACATCGTATATTTGTGCCGCGTCCAGAATTCTGTCTATGGTGGGTTGGTCTATCATAATTCGAGTACAAAGTTACATATAAAATCAGCCCCTGCAAAAAAAAGTTTTGCAGGGGCGGGAAAAGGGGAATTAAATCATCATTTAATCTTCTCTCTGATTTTAGTCAGGTATTTCTTCATCCCTTCCGCATCCTTATTGTTGATGATTTCCAACAGCTGCTTCAGTTCCAGGCGTATATTCTCTACTTGTCCGGGCGTACGGGGATTGAACAGAATTTCCTGGAGCAGATAATCGTCCTCGCTCAACAGGCCTTTGGCAATGGCCATATGCTTTTTGAACGTAGTACCCGGGGCTTCCTGATGCTTCATGACCGCTGCAAACACAAAAGTTGAAACGAAAGGAATGGACAAGGAATAGGCTACCGTTTCATCATGCTCGTCGAAAGTGTACTCAAAGATATTGAGCTTCATGGTCTGGTACAGGTCTTTGAAGAAGATTTTTCCCAAGTGGTCGCCTTCGCTGATGATGATGGCATTTTCCGTATTCAGGTTACTCAGGCTGGCAAAAGTCGGTCCGAACATGGGATGCGTCGACACGTAACGGAAACCGCTTTCTTCATAGAATTTTTTCAGTCCCGTCTTTACCGAAGCGATATCGCTGATGATACAGTCTTTGGGCAGTACGGGCAACACCTGGCGGAAAGCCTCCAGAGTATATTTTACCGTGGCGGCGTTGATTACCAGCTCCGGTTCAAACTCCTTGATTTCTTCCAGCGTAGTGAAACGGTAGGTGTTATAGACAAAGCGCAATTGATGCGGGTTGACGTCAAACACGGCCGTCTCGTGTTGAAAACTTAAAATATCCGTAAAGAAAGAGCCCATTTTCCCGGCTCCGAGTATTAATATTCGCATATACTTGATGTTATAGTGACAATGTTATATAGTTATCTTGTCACTTATTAATAATTTCCATTTGCTGGCGCACGCTTTCCTCGTGTATCGCCTCAAACACTTTCTTGATAAATTCCGAATCCATGCCGCACAGTGCGCCTTGCGAGCCGCGTTTTTCAAGAATCTCGTTATAACGTCCCGTTTGCAGGATGGTCATATCATGTTCTTTCTTGTATGTGCCGATTTCACGGGCTACGCGCATCCTTTTGGCTAATTCCTGAATGAGGTTGTTGTCGCACTCGTCAATCTGCTTGCGCAATTCGCTGAGGTTTTCGGTGCTTTGCGTGTCCTTGCGGATAACAAGCAGGTTAAGGATATAATCCAATACATCCGGCGTAACCTGCTGGGCGGCGTCGCTCCACGCGCAATCCGGGTTGCAGTGGCTTTCGATAATCAAACCGTTGAAGCCTAAGTCCATTGCCTGCTGGCAAAGCGGAGCAACCAGTTCGCGCTTTCCGCCGATATGGCTCGGGTCGCAAATGATAGGCAGGTTTGGAATGCGGCGGCGCAGTTCGATAGGGATATGCCATTGCGGCAGGTTGCGGTAGAGCTTTTTGTCGTAGCTGCTGAAACCGCGGTGGATGGCTCCAAGACGTTTCAGACCGGCATTGTTGATACGCTCCAAGGCGCCAATCCATAATTCCAAGTCCGGATTAACGGGGTTCTTTACCAATACCGGAATATCCACGCCTTTCAGGGCATCTGCTATCTCCTGTACGGCAAAAGGATTGGCGGTAGTGCGGGCGCCTACCCAAAGTATGTCTATTCCGGCTTTCAGGCACTCATATACATGTTTGGCTGTGGCTACTTCAGTGGAAACATACATGCCCGTTTCCTTTTTCACCTCTTTAAGCCAGGACAAACCTTCTACGCCGACACCCTCGAAACCGCCCGGTTTGGTACGGGGTTTCCAGATGCCCGCGCGGAATATCTTCATTCCTTTCGCAGACAATTGCCTGGCGGTATCCATAACTTGTTCTTCTGTCTCTGCGCTGCATGGACCGGCGATAACCAGAGGACGTTTTTCTTCGATACCCGGCAACAAGATTGATTCTAATTCAAGTTCCATATTCTTTATTTGTTTAATTATATTCAGTTGTATAAATATTTCCAAGCCGTTATCCCGCTTCCGTATCAAATTATCTCATTGCTTTGATACGTTTCAACGCTTCCGCCAGTTTGTCGTCCTTGCCGCAAAGCGAGATACGGATGTATCTTTTTCCATTGCTGCCGAAGATAAATCCCGGAGTGATGAATACACGCGCTTCATGCAATACCCGCTCGGTCAGTTCCTCTACATCGGCGCAACTGTCGGGTATCTTTCCCCAAAGGAACATGCCTACCTGACTTTCATCGTAAGTACATCCCAGTTCACGCATTATTTCCCCTGCCAGCCGGCGGCGTCCGCGATAGTTCTTATTGTTGCCCTCGTACCATTCTTCACCGGCTTCCAGGGCAGTGGCGGCTGCCAGCTGCATGGCGCGGAACATACCGCTGTCTATGTTGCTCTTCACTTTCAGTATCCATTGTACGAAGTCGGCATTGGAGGCGAGCATACCGATGCGCCAGCCCGGCATATTGTGGCTCTTGCTCATGGAGTTGAACTCGATGCAGCATTCCTTCGCTCCCGGAACGCCGAGAATGCTGATAGGACGTTCGTTCAGGATAAAGCTGTACGGATTGTCGTTGACGATGACGATGTCCTTACGGCGTGCGAAGTCCACCAGCTTTTGGTAAAGCTCCGGCGTGGCGTTCGCTCCTGTCGGCATATTGGGATAGTTGGTCCACATCAGTTTGACACGGCTCATATCCATTTTCTCCAGCTCATCGAAGTCGGGTATCCAGCCGTTTTCTTCTTTCAGGTTGTAGTTCACGACCTCGGCGCCCAATATCTTGCTCAATGAAGTATAGGTGGGATAGCCGGGGTTGGGAACCAATACCTGCTCACCGGGATTGACGAAAGCCAGCGTGACGTGCAGAATACCTTCTTTGGAACCGATGAGCGGCTGTATTTCCGTGTTCGGGTTCAGCTCCACGCCGTACCATTTCTTATACCATCCGGCAAAACCGCGGCGCAATTCGGGAATACCTACGTAGGGTTGATAGCCATGTCCGTCAGGATTGCGCGCCGCATCGCAAAGCGTTTGTATGGTGTCTTCCGAGGGGGGCATATCGGGACTGCCGATACCCAGGCTGATTACATCCTTGCCTTCGGCATTCATTTGCGCCACCTCTTTCAGTTTTTTAGAGAAGTAGTATTCGCTTACGCTTGCCAGTCGGTCGGCGGGCTTTATTTTAGATATTTGATTTTCCATCTTCGTATTCTCCTAATATTTTAAGTTCTTTGGTCAGCGGGGTGATAGCCACGATAGATTGTTTATACTTCAGTACATTGTCGAAAACCACGTCTACATAGAATTGATATTCCCATTCGCGCCCGATGATGGGCAGTGATTGTATTTTTGTCAGGTTGATGCGGTAGAAAGACAGGATGGACAATACCTGTGAGAGGCTTCCCTCGGTATGCGGCAACGTGAATACCATGCTTGCCTTGTTGACCTCCTTATTGCGGTGACGGCTCAGTTCATCCACCTGCCACGGGTCTGCCACAACCAGAAAGCGGGTGAAGTTGTGCTTGTTTGTCTCGATGCCTTCCTGCAACACTTTCATGCCGTAACGTTCGGCGGCGGCTTTGGAGCATATGGCGGCGTGTCCTTTCAGGTTCTCTCTCTTGATAATCTCCGCACTGAGGGCGGTATCTTCGCCTTCCACGACTTTGATGCCGGGGTGCTGTCCGAGGAACTCGCGGCACTGCATCAGAGCGATGGGGTGGGAATTTACTTCCGTGATGTCGTCCCAATCCTCTTCGGGCAAGCAAACGAAGCTGTGCGAGATGCGCAGCTTATATTCGCCCACAATCTGTGCGCCGCTTTGGCGGAGCAGCTCATTGTTGTGCAGCAAGCTGCCTGCAATCGTATTTTCTATTGCCAGCATACCTATGGTCTGACTGTCTTTCTTGACAGCTGCAAATACATCCTCAAAGGTAGCGCAGCAGATAAGCTGTATTTCTTCTCCTTCGAAGTACTTGTGTGCGGCAATGTCATGATACGAACCTAATGTTCCTTGAATGGCTATTTTTTTCATTCCTGACTGTTTTTTTCTTAGTTTATGCTACAAAAAATCCCGCTTCCATACAATGGAGCGGGATTCTATATATTACTTAGTTCTCTATTCAGTTCTTAAGCATCACTGTCACTTGATACATACAAACTCCCGCTCTACTTTCCGGCTAAAGTAAAAGTAAAAAAAGAAGTAATATGCATAAGTAAATGATTTCATCATTGCTGTTCTCTTGTTTTGAATTACGCGACAAAAGTAATACTTTTCTTTTATACGCAAATAAAAAACAATGTTTTTTTTGATATTTGTATCAATTTATAGATAATCTTTTACAATCCCAATACATTTGTCGTATTGTTGCCCGGCTGATTGCCATATTGTCCGGTGAATCCTTGTATGTCTTTCGGGTTCAGTTCCAGTCCGCGCTTCATGTCTTCCACAGAGCCTTCCTTGTCACCGTTCAGCAGCTTGGCACGCCCGCGTTCGTGGTAGGCCTGGGCGAAGTTAGGGTTCAGCTCAATGGCTTCATCAAACAGGGCGATAGCTTCGGTCAGCTTCTTTTGGACGATGTACAGTTGTCCCAAGTAGAGGAACGCCTGCTCGTTGAACGGATTCAACTCGGTTATATGAAGATAGTCGGCTTCCGCTTCGGCCTCGGCGCCGGTTGCTTCTTTTATCTTTCCGCGAAGCAATATGGCGCTTTCGTCGTCCGGGTCTTGGGCGAGTACGGCATCGATGTCTTCCATGGCTTCTTTGTATTGCCGCATCTTCGTCAGAGCTTCGGCGCGCAGCAGGCGGGCTTCGGTGAAGTCGTCTTTCAATACGATGGCTTTTGTGAGATGGGCGATGCACATAATGCCGTCGTTCTGTCCGTTGTCGGCTTTGCCCAACAGATAATGCGCCATGGCACTGCCTTCTTCAATGGCGATGGCTTTTTGGGCGGCTTCCGCCATGGCGGCGTAGTCCTCTTGCATGTAGCAGACGTTGGCAAGGGTGAGGAAGGTGGAGGTATGCTCCGGTTCTATTTGGGTCATCTTCTCCAAAAGTTTGCGGGCTTCGTCCGGTTCGTTGGACTGGATATATACTTGCGCCAAATAGCCCATTGTTTCGAAATCCTCTTGCAGCGCAAGGGCTTCGGTAAAGCATTTAATGGCATAGTCGGCGCGTCCCATGCGTTGGGCACGCATACCGTCGTACTTGAATATCTCGAAGTTCTTTTGCTTATTTTTTTGTTTTTCCTCTTCCGGATTGCTCGCTTTGCCGGAGAAAAAAGATTTAAAGAATCCCATGGTTATGATATTGTTTTAGTTATGTTTTAATAGGTTGATAGGAGCAGTGCGTGTATGCACCGTGCAAAAGTAATGATTTATTTTTTGATTTGCAGTATTCCGTTGACGGCAATAATTTTTCCTTCGTCCAATAATCGGTGTAATGCCTCGGTCAAAAGCTCTTTGTCCGTCGGAAGTTGTTCGAGCAGACCGGCGGGAGTTTGCGGGGCGGAAGAGAGTATCTCTTGTATTTTTCCGGCAAGCTCTTTGGAGGTCGGCCTGTCGGTTGCAGGCTTGTTGCGCAGACTGATGCAAGTGTCGCACTGCCCGCAATTATGTTCGTTTTTCTCTCCGAAGTAATCCAGCAGCATACGGCTGCGGCATACGGTGTCGTTGGTTACGTAGTCCAGTATGGAATTGATGCGTGCTTCATAACGGGCTTTCCGTTCTTCATAAATTTCCGGAGAAAGGTGGATGCGTTGCGCCTCCACACGTTCGCGCGTGTATATTATATAAGGTGTCTTTTTGTGGGGGATGTAATTTACGATATGCAGTTTGGCAAGGTGAACCAGCAACTCGTAGATTTGCCGGCGGGTAAGTCCCGTGCGCACGGCGAGCGAATCTTCGTTGATATAGGTGTAGTCTGTAAATACCCCTGTATAGGAACGGAGTACGGCTTGAATGAGTTTGTCCATGTCTTCACCCATTTCGCGCAGCCTGTAAAGTTCGTCCCTGCGTATGGTAAAGAGGATGCGTGAGGTGTTATCCTGTTCTCCGGTATATTCCAGATAGCCTGCCTGGGTCAGGATTTTCAGTGCGCTGTCCACCGGGACGGGGAAGTGCTTGAACTTACGGCAGAAATCCTCGATGTTGAATTCCCGTACACATTCCAGTCCGTCTCCCATTGCCATCTGGTAGTAGTATTGAAGATGCTCGTACACATCTTTAATATAGTCTTTTTCCGGAAAAGTGTCGGGTATGCGCTTGTGCAGCGTGGTTTTGTCCGATTTGGCGTACAGGATGACGGCATAGGCTTTTTGCCCGTCGCGACCGGCTCTCCCGGCTTCCTGAAAATAGGCCTCTATGGAGTCGGGCAAATCCATGTGGATAACAATGCGCACATCCGGCTTGTCTATGCCCATTCCAAAGGCGTTGGTGGCTACCATGACGCGGCTTTCACCGGATTGCCAGCGGTGCTGTCGGATGTCTTTGGAGGCATCGTCCAGTCCGGCATGGTAGAAATCGGCTGTGATATCTTCATTATTCAGCAGTTCGGTGATTTCTTTGGTACGGCGGCGATTGCGTACATACACAATGGCGCTGCCGGGCATACTGCGCAATATATGCAGCAGTTCGGCCGTTTTGTTCTCCGTCTTACGGACGATATAGGCAAGGTTGTTCCGCTCGAAACTCATGCGGAATACATTTTCCCGGCGGAAATGCAAGCGGGTCTGGATGTCCTTCACAACTTCCGGAGTTGCGGTAGCTGTCAAGGCCAGAACCGGAGCGTCCGGCAGCAGTTCACGTATTTCCGCAATTTTCAGGTAGGCGGGACGGAAGTCGTACCCCCATTGCGAAATACAATGGCTTTCGTCCACCGTAATCATGCTGACCTTCATTTTCCGCAGTTTGATACGGAAGATTTCCGTATCCAGCCGTTCGGGGGAGATGTAGAGGAACTTATAGTCGCCGAAGATGCAGTTCTCGAGGGTTGTGATAATGTCCTGCCGGTTCATGCCGGAGTAGATGGCAAGCGCTTTGATGCCCCGCTTCCTTAAATTCTGCACTTGGTCTTTCATCAGGGCTATCAGGGGGGTAATAACCAGACATAATCCGTCTTTGGCAAGTGCCGGAACTTGGAAAGTAATGGACTTACCGCCACCCGTAGGCATCAGTCCCAATGTGTCTTTGTTCTCACTGATACTGTTGATAATATCTTCCTGGATTCCCCGGAAGCGGTCGTATCCCCAATACTGTTTTAAAAGTCGGGAGTTGAGAGTTGAAAATTGAGGGTTATCGGGCTGGGCGGACATGGCGTTGGGAGTTGAAAGTGAAAAGTTGAAAGTTGAGAGTCAGGAGTTGAAAACCAAACTGCGCAGCCCAACTTTCAACTCTTGACTTTCAACTAAACTAATTCGGTTTTATGTCTTCGATTTGCAATTGCACTTCTCCCCGTTTGTGGGTGTTTTCTTCAATGGTGTAGCAAATGTCAAACGAACGTTTGGTCTTGATGTAGCGAACGTGGGAACTTTGTCCGAAAGCGATGCCGTTCATTACATTGTTCGATTTGTTATCCACTAATTCCAGTTTGATATGTTCCTGGTCGCGTCCTACGACTTTACTGGTTCCGTAGTCGTACACGTTATGGGTACAGAAGACAGGTTTGGTGTTGTCGGGACCAAACGGGTTGAACTTTTTTAAATCGTTGCAGAATTTGGGCGTAATATCCCGGAAGTCGATTTCTGCGTTGATGTCGATTACGGCGCTGGTTTGTTCCGGCAGGATATGCTGTGAAACGAATTCTTCAAAACGTTCGGTGAAGGCGGGAACGTTTTCCACCTTCATGGACAGTCCGGCGGCATAGGTGTGACCGCCGAAATTCTCCAGCAAATCCCTGCAATATTCGATGGCTTTGTATACATCAAAGCCGGAAACGGAGCGTGCCGAACCGGTCGCCATATCATCCGTACGGGTCAGTACTACGGCCGGACGATAATATACTTCCGTCAGGCGGGAAGCCACAATGCCGATTACCCCTTTGTGCCAGTCTTCGTTGTACAACACGATAGAACGGCGGTCGGCCAGTCCTTCCAGTTCGGCAACGATTTGATTGGCCTCTTCGGTCATTGTCTTGTCGAGGTCCTTACGGGTTTCGTTATATTGGTTGATTTGCCCGGCCTTTTCCAAAGCGAGCGAGAAATCCTTTTCCGTCAGCAGGTCTACCGCTTCCTTACCGTTCTGAATACGTCCCGATGCGTTGATGCGCGGGCCTATCTTGAATACTATATCGCTGACGGTAATTTCTTTTTCCGACAGTCCGCACACGTCGATGATGGCTTTCAGTCCTACGCTCGGATTGCTGTTGAGCTGTTTCAGACCATGATAGGCAAGTATGCGGTTCTCTCCCATAATCGGTACGATGTCCGAAGCGATGCTGACCGCAACCAAGTCCAACAGGGGAATCAGGTGATGAAACTCGATGCCGTTGCTGATGGCAAACGCCTGCATGAATTTAAAGCCTACCCCGCAACCCGAAAGGTGTTCGTAGGGATAAGTATTGTCTTCGCGCTTGGCGTTCAATATGGCTACGGCAGGGGGCAATATCTCATCGGGCACGTGGTGGTCGCAGATGATGAAGTCGATGCCTTTTTCTTTGGCGTATGCGATTTCGTCTACGGCCTTGATGCCGCAATCCAATACGATAATCAGTCCCACACCGGTTTCGGCGGCGTAGTCCACACCTTTGGTTGAAACTCCATACCCTTCGTTGTAGCGGTCGGGTATGTAATAGTCTATGTTCGAGTAGAACTGTTGAATAAACTTGTAGACCAAAGCCACGGCGGTGGTTCCGTCCACATCATAATCTCCATAAATCAGAATGCGCTCTTTCTTTCCCATTGCCTTGTTCAGGCGCTCTACGGCCACGTCCATATCTTTCATGAGGAACGGGTCGTACAAATCCGGTAGTTGCGGGCGGAAAAACTTTTTGGCGGCAGCTGCCGTTGTTATTCCCCGCTCCACCAGCAATTCCCCAAGTACAGGGCTAATCCCTAATTCTTGGGCCAGTCGTTGGCTTGCTTCTGCCTGATCGGATGTAATGGGTAAATAATTCCATTTGTGAGTCATTTTATATATTATTTTTTCTTTTTCTATCGCAAAGTGCCGGAGAACAAAAAGGACTTTTCACCGTCCGCTTGATATATGCTATTTCTCCAACAAGCTGTAAAGGTATGAAAAACTCTTGAAACCGATGTGAATTCTATAGAAAATATTCTTAACGATGCGTATTCTCTCCTAAAATCCTCTTATTTTTGTAAGGTCTAAATAAGTAGAAGACTTTTGTTCATTAAAAACAGGCTGAAATTATGCTTACTTTCATTTCTTGCGCCAAGACTATGGCGTCGCGTTGCTCTTTAAAGGTACCCGAAGTAACCGTTCCGCATTTTGAAACGGAAGCTGTTGCGAATGCGTTGGAAATGTCGCAGATACCTGCCGCAGAGTTGGAAAAACTCTTGAGGGTGAATGCCAGGATCGCTGCGGAAAACAGGGTTCGTTTTCACGATTTCTGCTCGGAAGACAATCACCCTATGCCGGCAATCGGCGCATATACAGGGGCTGTTTTTAAACGTATTCTGCCAAAGGAATTTACGGCTGATGATTTCCGTTATGCGCAAAATCATCTCCGTATCACTTCTTTTCTCTATGGGTTGCTCCGCCCGCTGGATGGAATCAAGCCTTATCGTCTGGAGGGTGATGTACGACTGCCCGAAAAAGGCGGGCTTTCCATGTTCAATTATTGGAAACCGCTGCTGACAGATTATTTTATGGAAGAAATCAAAAGCCGGGGCGGTGTACTGATTAATCTGGCAAGCGGTGAGATGAAAGATTTGTTCGATTGGAAGCGGGTGGAAGAAGAAGTACGGGTTGTTACCCCTGATTTTCAGGTTTGGAAGGGCGGGCAGCTGAAAACGGTTGTTATTTATGCGAAGATGTGCCGGGGCGAGATGGTGCGTTACATCATTAAGAACCGTATTGAACGTCCTGAAGATTTGAGAGGCTTTTCGTGGGAAGGCTTCGCCTTCGATGAGAAACGCAGTACGGATAGTCACTTGCTGTTTACGTTGGGATAAGCCCGGACAATTACCGATACTATAAACAGATGCGATGAAATAGGTGGGTTTTGCCGTTATACAGTAAAAAATGAGAGTATATCGGTATACGGCTTAGCTATCCCTGACTGTATGCAGAGATACTCTAAGCCGTATGTATACCGGGACAGGCTCTTTATTTTTTACGTAAATCCCGTCCTTCGTATTTACAGATTGCTTCAATCCATTCTTCTGTCAGCGGTTTGGACTCATGTTTGCTGAGGTCGTACGTTACCATGACAGAGGTACAGATGCATTTCACTTCCTGCGTTTCAGTATCTATGACGCGTTGGGCGAGATGAAAACTTTTTGTTCCGATTTTTGTTACGGCGGTTTGTACGGCAATGTGGTCGGAACCATAAATCTGCGCAAGAAAATCGGCTTCTATATGGACGACGACGATGCCGTCTTTTTGCCAGTCGACATGCGGACATACGGAAGCAAAATATTCTGTCTTACCCAAATCATAAAAAGAGAAGTAGACGGTGTTGTTGACGTGACCGAATTTGTCGACGTCGTTGAAGCGCAGTTGTATAGGTAGGGTGTGGTTAAATTTAATCTCTTCCATTGTTTTCTCTTAAACTTTGTTTGTAATCGGGGCGAATTTACTACTTTTGCGTGTTAATCACAGTATTTATATATCAAGAAATGATAGAAGACATTAAAAAAGCCTGCCAGGTAATGCGGGAAGGCGGGGTAATTCTGTATCCCACCGATACCGTTTGGGGTATTGGTTGTGACGCTACCAACGAAGATGCGGTGCGCCGTGTATATGAAATAAAGCAGCGTCAGGACAGCAAGGCGATGCTGGTGTTGGTAGATTCTTCCGTAAAGGTGGATTTCTATGTTCGGGATGTCCCGGAAGTGGCATGGGACTTGATAGATTTGGCAGACAAACCGTTGACTATTATTTATTCGGGCGCACGTAATCTGGCGGCAAATTTGCTGGCGGAGGACGGCAGCGCAGGTATCAGGGTGACGAATGAAGAGTTCTCCAAACGTCTTTGCCAGCAGTTCCGCAAGGCGATTGTTTCTACCTCTGCCAATATCAGCGGGCAACCCTCACCGAAGAATTTCAGTGAAATAAGTGAGGAGGTTAAGTCGGCCGTAGATTATATTGTAGGTTATCGGCAAGAAGAGATGAGTAATCCGAAGCCGTCCAGCATTATTAAACTGGGTAAAGGCGGGGTGATTAAAATAATCCGTGAATAAGGAAGATGGCTGGAGAAGAAAGAGGTTGGTTACAACGCTTTATCATTTGGCGTGAGAAGAATGTTAAGGAGAAACGGTTTATTCTGGTTCTTAGCTTTCTGGTCGGTATCTTTACGGCATTTGCCGCATTGATATTGAAAATGCTGATACACTGGATACAGAACTTTCTTACGGAGAACTTCGATACGACAGAGGCTAATTACCAGTATTTGATATATCCGGTGGTGGGAATCTTTTTGGCAGGGCTGTTTGTACGCTATGTCGTAAAGGATGATATCAGTCATGGAGTTACGAAAATTCTATATGCCATATCCCGCAGGCAGGGACGTATCAAACGGCATAATACGTGGTCGTCCATTATCGCCAGTTCCATAACAATCGGGTTCGGTGGTTCGGTCGGAGCGGAGGCGCCGATTGTGCTTACAGGCTCGGCCATCGGCTCTAATCTGGGAAGTCTGTTCAAAATGGAGCACCGTACGCTTATGTTACTGGTGGGATGTGGCGCCGCCGGTGCTGTGGCGGGTATTTTCAAAGCTCCGATTGCGGGGCTTGTGTTTACGTTGGAGGTGCTGATGATAGACTTGACCATGTCCTCGCTGCTTCCATTGCTGATTTCGGCAGTGACGGCGGCGACCGTTTCTTATATCGTGACGGGTACGGAAGCCATGTTTAAGTTTCATCTTGACCAAGCCTTTGAACTGGAGCGTATTCCCTATGTGATTATGCTGGGTATTTTCTGCGGACTGGTTTCTCTTTATTTTACCCGTGCCATGAATTCGGTGGAGGGTATGTTCGGTAAACTGAAAGTTCCTTATAAGAAACTGCTGGTGGGCGGTTCCATGTTGAGTATTCTGATATTCCTTTTCCCGCCGCTTTACGGTGAGGGTTATGATACGATAGAATTGCTGCTTAACGGTACAAGCAAAATAGAGTGGGATACGGTAATGAATAACTCTTTCTTCTACGGTCATAGCCAGTTGCTGCTGTTGTACCTGATGCTGATAATCCTGTTTAAGGTTTTCGCTTCGAGCGCAACGAATGGCGGTGGCGGGTGCGGTGGTATTTTTGCGCCTTCTCTTTATTTGGGATGTATTGCCGGATTCGTATTCTCCCACTTCAGCAATGAGTTTGAGACCACCGCTTTTCTGCCCGAAAAGAATTTTGCCCTGATGGGGATGGCGGGAGTGATGAGCGGTGTCATGCACGCGCCGCTGACGGGCGTATTCCTGATTGCCGAGTTGACGGGAGGGTACGACTTGTTCCTGCCGCTGATGATAGTTTCGGTCAGCTCTTATTTGACGATTATCGTTTTTGAGCCGCATAGCATTTACTCCATGCGTTTGGCAAAGAAGGGAGAACTGCTGACGCATCATAAGGATAAGGCGGTGCTGACGTTGATGAAAGTGGAAAATGTGGTAGAGAAAGATTTTATCGCAGTGCATCCGGAGATGGAACTTGCCGAATTGGTGAAGGCTATCTCCGCTTCTCACCGCAATATATTTCCGGTAACGGATAATGAGGGTAAACTAATCGGTATTGTCTTGCTGGACGATATACGCAATATCATGTTCCGCCAGGAACTGTATCATCGTTTTACGGTGGGTAAATTGATGACTTCCGCTCCGGCGCGTCTTTATAATACGGACAGCATGGAGCAGGTGATGCGTACTTTCGACGATACGAAAGCATGGAATCTGCCGGTAGTGGATGAAGAGGGCAAGTACCTCGGTTTCGTTTCCAAATCGAAGATATTCAACTCGTACCGTCAGGTATTGGTACATTTTTCGGAAGATTAAAAGAGATGATTATGAAGAAAGAAGATTTACGGATTGTATATATGGGTACTCCCGAATTTGCGGTGGAACCCTTGCGCTGCCTCGTGGAAGGCGGATATAATGTAGTAGGAGTGATTACTATGCCCGATAAGCCGGCAGGGCGAGGGCATAAGGTGCAATTCTCTCCGGTGAAACAATATGCGCTGGAGCATGACTTACCGCTTCTCCAGCCTGAAAAGTTGAAAGACGAAACGTTTGTCGGGGCTTTGCGCGCTTGGAACGCCGATTTACAGATTGTAGTCGCTTTCAGGATGTTGCCGGAAGTGGTGTGGAATATGCCGCGTTTGGGAACTTTCAATCTGCATGCTTCGTTGCTACCGCAATACCGCGGCGCCGCTCCTATCAACTGGGCGGTTATCAACGGTGACACGGAAACGGGTATCACTACTTTCTTCTTGAAACATGAAATAGATACGGGAGAGGTTATCCAACAAGTCCGTGTCCCGATTGCTGACACGGATAATGTCGGTATTGTTCATGACAAGCTGATGATGCTTGGCGGCCGTTTGGTAACGGAAACGGTGGACGCTATTCTTGCCGATGCGGTAAGATCCGTTCCACAGGAAGAAATGGTTGTAGCGGGCGAACTGCGTCCGGCTCCCAAGATATTCAAAGATACTTGCCGTATCGATTGGAGCCAGCCGGTCAAGCGCATTTATGATTTTATCCGCGGTCTGTCTCCCTATCCCGCCGCATGGACGGAACTGGTACAGCCGGACGGAACGGTAGTGGTTCTGAAAATATTTGAAACGGAGAAAGTGGAACGCCCGCACTCATTCGCCCCCGGAACTTTGCAGACCGACGGTAAGACGTATATTCGTATAGCGGGCGCAGACGGCTGGATTAGTGTGAACGCGTTGCAGCTTCCGGGTAAGAAACGGCTGAAAACGGATGAACTGTTACGGGGATTTAAATTGACAGAAGAATACAAGGTGCGCTGACTGTTAATCTGAAATCTTTTCTGTATATTTGTTTGTTGTAATTCATGTAACCTAATAGAATGTAACTGATATGAAACCTATAATATCCCCTTCCATACTGTCTGCCGATTTTGCGTATTTGGCAAATGATATTGAAATGATTAACGGCAGTGAAGCCGACTGGGTGCACATCGATATAATGGACGGCGTGTTTGTTCCCAACATCTCTTTCGGCTTTCCTGTGCTGAAATATGTGGCGAAGCTTACGGAAAAGCCTTTGGACGTGCATTTGATGATAGTGCAACCGGAAAAGTTTATTCCTGAAGTAAAGGCTTTGGGGGCGCGTATAATGAACGTGCACTATGAGGCGTGTCCGCATCTGCATCGGGTAGTGCAGCAAATCCGTGAAGCGGGAATGCTGCCTGCGGTTACTATCAACCCGGCTACTCCTGTGGCTATGTTGAGGGACATCATAGATGATGTTTATATGGTATTGATAATGGGGGTAAATCCGGGATTCGGCGGTCAGAAATTTATCGAGCATACCGTTGATAAGGTGCGCGAGTTGCGTGAATTGATAACGGTGACCGGTTCGGAGGCTCTGATAGAGGTTGACGGTGGTGTGAATTTAGAGACAGGCGCCCGTTTGGTAGAGGCAGGCGCTAATGCTTTGGTAGCCGGTAACGCCGTCTTTTCGGCTCCTGATCCGGCGGAAGCCATCCGCGCTTTGAAGAATCTGTAATATTTATTGATAACAGACAACTTACAACGGCATCCTTTCCTGCGACTGTTGATGCCGTTGGTCGGTGGAATAGTATATGGGGATAAATATCCTTATATACTGCCTGCCAGTCTATGGATAGCTGTAATCCTGCTGTTGATAGGCGCATATCTTCTCAGCCGTAAGTATTATGCCCTTTGTAAGCTATATGGGGTTGTCGTATTTTTGGCTTGTTTCGTATTGGGCGGGGCTTTGGTAAGTTTACAGTTAAAGCAGGCTGACCATGCATTTCCGAATACGGAAAAATCTTCCGCTTATCAGGTTGTTCTTACGGCAAAGCCGGAAATCAAGAAAAACAGTATTCTGTTTCATGCCGTTTTGAGAGGAGAAGTGTTGAAGGACACACTCTTATATGACTTTTCAGAAAAGACCTTCCTATTTTATTTCCCTAAAGATTCTGCGGCATATTCTCTGAAAAGAGGGGACAGGCTGTTGGTTTATGCCCGTTTGTCTCCACCGGTGAATAATGGAAATCCGGATGAATTCGATTATGCCCGTTATCTTCTCAGAAAGGGAATCTGCGGAAGCGCTTATGTACATGCCGGATATTGGCGCAGAATTGGTTGTGACGGTTCCTCTACTTTTCGTCAGCAGGCTTCGGACTGCCGTGATAAGATGGTTGCAGGGTATCGGAATATGGGTTTCCACGGGGATGAGCTGGCGATACTTTCTGCGCTTACGGTAGGCTGCAAGGAAGAGCTGAGCGAGCATGTAATCGAGACATATTCAGTAGCCGGAGCCAGCCATGTACTGGCGCTTTCCGGATTGCATATCGGTTTCATTTCGGCTTTATTATTGTTTGTTTTATCGCCTTTGTGGAACAGGTGGCGGTTTTTGAAACCCTTTTTGCTGCTGTCGGTAATCTTGTCTTTATGGGGATTTGCTTTTCTTACCGGATTGTCCTCTTCTGTGGTACGCGCTGTTATCATGTGCTCGTTTTGGCTGCTTTCCGCTCTATTCCCCGCTTGCCAAAGGCTGACGCTGAATACGTTGGGAGCTACGGCTTTCTTGATGTTATTGTTCAATCCCGTATGGTTGTTTGATGTTGGTTTTCAACTGTCTTTTGCGGCTGTTACGGCGATTTTGCTCCTGCAACCCGGGTTATACGGCTTGTTGCCGGTTAAAAATACGGCGCTGCGAAAAGTTTGGGCCTTAATAACCGTTTCCATAGCCGCCCAAATAGGGACGGCGCCTCTGGTCATGCTTTATTTCTCACGTTTTTCCACGCATTTTCTCCTGACAAACTTATGGGTGATTCCGCTGGTGTCGTTGATTGTGTATGCGACTGTTGTATTGCTTGCCTTAACTCCTTTTCCCAGCTTGCAACATTTCTTTGCAGAGATGACAGAGATGTTGATTCGACTGCAAAATACGGTGCTCCGTTGGATTGAGCAACTTCCTTTGGCCTCTATCGACCATATCCGGATGGATATCCGGGAGGTCTTTCTGTTCTATTTCTCTTTGTTGTTATTGTGCCGTGCCGTAACAAGGCGTACGGCAACGAATGTTTATATCGCTTTGTCCGCTCTGCTGCTTTGCGTTTCCTATCATTCGTATTCGTTTATGGCGGATGCTTCCCGTCGCAGCCTTGTCTTCTATAATGTCCGGGGGTGTCCTGCGGTACATTGTTTGACCGATAACTCTTATTCATGGCTGGTTTGTACTGACAGCCTGTCCGATATTACCCGTTTGGAACGTGCGCTTACTCCCCATTGGAACCGTTTGCGTCTGAAATCTCCTGCCGTAATAACGGGAGATTATTCTGCGCCGGATATTTCTGTCCGGAATCAAATCGTGTTTTATGCAGGAAAACGTATTTGCCTGCTGTGCGATAACCGTTGGCGGAATAGAGTTGCCGATATTCCCATCTCTATTGACTATTTATATGTTTCTCAGGGATATAAAGGCGGTATAAAAGAGCTGGTTTCTTTATTTGAAGTGGGTACGGTAGTGATAGACTCATCCGTTTCCGATTATTATCAGGAGAGGATTATCAATGATTGTATTCGACTGGGAATTTCTTATCTTTCCCTTTCTGAAAAAGGTTCTGTGCGCATATCATTATAAATCATAAACTTTTTCGTACTTTTGCCCTTTCATTTGTTGGGGATAAACGGAATTCCCTGTTTATTCAGAACGTAAATCGTAAAAACTATATGTTGACTAAAGTAATAGAGCAATCTAAGATAGACCACTTTGCCAAGTGGATGGAACGTGCGGATAAAATTGTTATTGTTGCTCATGTGGCTCCCGATGGGGATGCAATAGGTTCTTCCTTAGGATTATGGCATTTTCTCAATACGCAAGACAAGGACGCGACTGTTATCGTTCCGAATGCTTTTCCGGATTTTTTGCGGTGGATGCCCGGCAGTAAGGACATACTTTTGTATGACCGCTATAAAGAGTTCGCCGATAAATTGATAGCGGAGGCGGATGTGATATGTTGCCTTGATTTCAACGCCATCAGCCGTATCGATGCAATGGCGGATGCCGTATCTGCTTCTCCTGCACGGAAAATACTGGTAGACCATCATCTGAACCCGGAAGATTTTTGCAGAATCATAATTTCCCACCCCGAGATATCTTCTACTTCGGAGCTTGTTTTTCGTCTGATCTGCCGCATGGGATATTTCAGTGACATCACAAAGGAGGGAGCGGAATGTATCTATACAGGTATGATGACCGATACGGGCGGCTTTACGTATAATTCCAATAATCGTGAAATATACTTTATCATCAGCGAGTTGCTCTCAAAAGGCATTGACAAGGACGATATTTACCGGAAAGTGTATAACACCTATTCCGAGAGCCGTTTGCGTCTTATGGGGCATGTGCTGTCGCAGATGAAAGTCTATCCGGAACATCATGCCGCTTTGATTACGCTGACCAAGAAAGAACAAAGCAATTTCAACTATATCCGCGGCGATAGCGAGGGTTTTGTAAACATACCGTTGAGTATCAAAAATGTAGTGTTCTCCTGTTTCCTGCGTGAGGATACGGAAAAGCCGATGATAAAGGTCTCCTTGCGTTCGGTGGGAAGTTTTCCTTGCAACCGGCTCGCTGCTGAGTTTTTTAACGGCGGCGGACACTTAAATGCTTCCGGCGGAGAATTTTACGGAACGTTGGAAGAAGCTGAAAAAGTGCTGGAGCTGGCGTTGGAAAAGTTTAAGCCGCTGCTTAATGCCAAAGGATAAAAAAAGTTTGGCTGTAAAGGTTAAAAGATACGAACTTTCCACTTGCAGCTTTTAACTTTCAAGGAAATCAGATATTTTTGTACGAAATTACTAAATAACAGAAATGAAGAAACTTACTTTATTCTTTTTGTCTTTATTGGCACTCAGTTTGGGCTTTCAAGCCTGCGATGATAGCAAGACCTATGCAGAGATGCTGGAAGAGGAAAAAGACGGTATAAATGACTTTATCAAAAAGAATGACTTTAAGATAATCTCACAATCGGAGTTTTATGCACAGGACTCTACGACAAAGTCTAAGGAAAAAGGAGACGGCGTGGATGAGTTTGTGCAGCTTGCCAGTGGAGTATATATGCAGATTGTAGATAAAGGCTCCGAGAACGAGGCTGATACGGTGAAGAATAATGATGAGATACTGGTACGTTTTATGGAGTACAGTATCCTTGATAAAGATACCGCGTTATCTAATTTGAGCGCTGTGGAAACTGTGGACGCATTCCGTTATACGGTGACCTCGTCTTCCATAGCGGGAACTTTCTTGCAGGGATACATGATGACCTACTATTCTTCGCCGGCTGTTCCGGCAGGATGGCTTGTCCCGTTGACTTATGTGCGTGATATGGCTCACGTAAGACTGATTATTCCTTCCAAGATGGGACATCAGACGGCTATGCAATACGTATATCCTTATTATTACGATATCCGGAAATATCAAATCTGGAAATAACTAACCAATATTTAAATTATTAACCTATGACTCTAATCAAATCTATCTCTGGAATCCGCGGAACGATCGGCGGTGGTGTAGGCGAGGGGTTGAATCCGCTCGACATCGTGAAGTTTACTTCGGCATACGCTACCCTTATCCGCAAAACGTGTACTGTAAAAAGTAACAAGATTGTAGTAGGCCGTGATGCGCGCATCTCGGGCGAAATGGTAAAGAATGTGGTAGTAGGTACCCTTATGGGTATGGGCTGGGACGTAGTGGACATTGATTTGGCTTCTACCCCGACCACTGAGTTGGCTGTAACCATGGAAGGCGCCAGCGGCGGTATTATCCTGACCGCCTCTCACAATCCCAAACAGTGGAATGCTTTGAAGCTTCTGAATGAAAAAGGAGAATTCCTGAATAAAGAAGAAGGAAACGAGGTACTTCGTATCGCTGAGGCCGAAGCTTTCGATTTTGCGGAGGTGGATAAGCTTGGCTCTTATCGTAAAGACCTGACTTATAATCAAAAACATATTGATAGCGTACTTGCGCTTGATTTAGTGGATGTGGAAGCCATTAAGAAAGCCGGTTTCCGTGTAGCCATTGATTGTGTAAACTCTGTGGGCGGTATCATCCTTCCGCAACTGTTGGAGCAACTTGGAGTACAGCATGTGGAAAAACTCTATTGCGAACCTACCGGTAACTTCCAGCATAACCCTGAACCTTTGGAAAAGAATCTGGGTGACATCATGAACCTGATGAAAGGCGGTAAGGCCGATGTCGCTTTTGTGGTGGACCCGGATGTAGACCGTTTGGCTATGATTTGTGAAGACGGCAAAATGTATGGTGAAGAATACACGCTGGTTACCGTAGCCGATTATGTATTGAAGCATACTCCGGGCAATACGGTTTCTAACTTGAGTTCTACCCGTGCATTGCGTGATGTAACCCGTAAATACGACCAACAATATTACGCTTCCGCCGTAGGTGAAGTGAACGTAACTACCAAGATGAAAGAGGTAGGCGCTGTTATCGGCGGCGAAGGCAATGGTGGAGTCATTTATCCCGCCAGCCACTACGGACGCGATGCCTTGGTGGGTATTGCCCTGTTCCTTAGCCATCTGGCACACGAGGGTAAGAAAGTAAGCGAACTGCGTGCCACTTATCCGGCTTATTTCATGGCTAAGAACCGTGTAGACTTAACTCCGGATACGGATGTCGATGCCATCCTTGCCAAAGTAAAGGAAATCTATAAAAACGAAGAAATCAATGATATCGACGGTGTAAAGATTGACTTCCCTGACAAATGGGTACATTTACGCAAGAGTAACACAGAACCGATTATTCGTGTTTATAGCGAAGCGGCTACGCCGGAAGCAGCCGAAGAAATCGGTCGGCAGATTATGAAAGTAATCGAGGACTTGGCGAAATAAGATAAGAAAGCTAATAAGAAAGAGGGTGTGTCGAAACCCTCATAAATAGAAAATCACCCTCGCTACGA
This sequence comes from Bacteroides clarus YIT 12056, assembly GCF_900129655.1. Classification (GTDB taxonomy): domain Bacteria; phylum Bacteroidota; class Bacteroidia; order Bacteroidales; family Bacteroidaceae; genus Bacteroides; species Bacteroides clarus. Next base: position 439,568 of record NZ_FQWK01000002.1, on the reverse strand, counting down.
CTATCTGTGGCGAGGGTGATTTTCTATTTATGAGGGGAGTTTTGACACACCCTTTTAAATAAGTGTTGAAATTTAATTTATATCAGTAACGATGATATAGCGTAACCTAAGGCTGAAAGCCTTTTTATCTTATAGCCCGGGGTAACACCCCGGGAGTACTGTAAGGGCAAAAGATTTGCATATTCGTCTTTTGCCCTTACAGGGCGCAGAATACCGGGAACATTTATTCCCGGGGTGTTACCCCGGGCTTATAGATAAGAGCCTTTCAGGCTGAAAGCTAAAAATCCTTCAAGTTTAAAGCTAAAATCCTTTAGGCTTAAAACTAAAATCCTTTCAGGCTTAGATTATTCTTGCTATAAATTAAATTTCAACACTTACTTATTATATCAGCTTTACTCGTTCTATCTCCTGCTCGAAATTGGGCGTGAATATCCCTTTTCCTATATTCTCTTTGATTTCCTCTATATTCCAGAAACGTCCGCCATCCAACTCGTCGCTGGGATGTATCTCGTCGTCGTATACGGTTTTGTGTACAAACACGAGCTCTTTCTCGCGTGCGGATTCAAAAACATAATTGGTGATGACTTCCGGTGTGAAGTCGGTTATCCCTAACTCCTCGCGTACTTCCCGTTTCAAGGCCATTTCCACACTTTCGCCCAAATCAACGTGTCCGCCTACCGACGTATCCCACTTGCCGGGTTGTATATCTTTCCATTCGGGACGTTTCTGCAGATATAATTCTCCTTTGGAGTTGAATACATGCAGATGAATTACGGGGTGCAGAAGCTTGCTTCCGTTGTGGCATTCGCCGCGGGTGGCTGCACCTATAATGTTCCCTTGTTCATCGACAAGGGGAAACATTTCCTGATTGTTGTCGCTGTTCATTTTATTCAGAGCTTTTTATGGGTGTTATCAATAAAAATGTCGTGCCGGATATCCTTTAAAGAATATCAAGGTATCAGCAGCGACGAATCACCGTAACTCAAGAACCGGAAATCATGGGCAAGGGCATAGTCGTAAATCTTCCGCCAATCTCCATGTAGAAATGCCGAGACAAGCAGTAACAGTGTGCTTTGCGGCTGGTGGAAGTTGGTCACCATGGCTTTTACGATTCTGTACTCGTATCCCGGAGCAATGATGATTTGCGTGCTGGTATGCAACGTTTCCATGTGATGCCGGTCAAGATAGGCTATGATTGCTCGCAAGGCGTCTACGGCAGGTGTGGCAGCCGTTTCGGGAGTCATCTCATAGGGTTGCCATTGCTTTACATGCAAATCCTCTTCTGTGGCGTCGGGATTGTTCAGAAGAGTAACACCTATGTGATAGAGACTTTCCAGCGTACGTACGGAAGTTGTTCCTACCGCAATGGCTTTTCCTTCGTGCGCTACGAGCTTCTCCAGCGTACTGCGATTGACGGATATGTATTCCGTGTGCATTTCGTGCCCTTCTATCTCTTCGCTTTTGACGGGCTTGAAAGTCCCGGCTCCTACGTGCAGCGTCAGTTCTTCCGGTTCCACTCCTTTCCCGCGCAAAGCGTCCAAAACCCGTGGAGTAAAGTGCAGTCCGGCGGTTGGAGCGGCTACCGAGCCTTTTATTTTGGAATAAACGGTCTGGTAGGTTTCCTTATCACTTTCCTGTGTCTCCCTGTTCAGATAAGGCGGGATAGGCAACTCTCCAAACACCTCGAGAATATCGGCGAATGTTATTTCCGGATTGTTCCAACGAAAATCCACCCAATGACTGGTACCATGGCACGCTCCCCGTTCGGCAGTCAAGGTAAGCGGTTTTCCTTTCACAACCATTTCCCGTTTTAACGTACCTTCTTTCCACTTTTTCAGATTTCCTATCATGCAGAGCCATGCGGCGTGTTCCGTCTGCTGAAAATTAAGAGCGTAGTCGTTGGGTCGGATAGGTTCGAGACAGAACACTTCGATAAGCGCTCCCGTCTCTTTATGGAAGTGCAGACGCGCCTGGATAACCTTGGTGTTATTAAAAATCATCAGGCTGTTGGCCGGAAGGTAATCGGGCAGGGAGGTGAATACGTCTTCGGAAACCTCACCGTGGCGATACAGCAATAACTTGGATTGGTCGCGTACAGGCAATGGAAACTTGGCGATGCGCTCATCAGGCAAGGGGTAATTGAATTCGCTGATTCTAATATGTCTGGGATCTTCTTTCATATCTTTGTTTTATTAGGGACTGCAAAGGTACGGATATTTGGGAAGATTTGAATTATATGCAGGCAATTAATGATTGTCTTGCCGAAGCGCCCGGAGAGTTACTTTACTTACCACGCAATCTTGGAACGGAAGTTATGTTTATAGAAATCAAAGTTTGATTCTTATAAACTAAAGCTTTATTCTTAGAAATGAAACTTCTGTTTTAAGATTGCATCGCATGAATAAAAACTTTGCGATACAAACAAAGTATGTTTGTATATAATCATCAAATAATTCCTAACTTTGCGAGAGATAAAAGAGGATGCCGGAATCGCATGTCTGCCATGGTTTTGACGCATCTTCCGGGTAATGATAAAAAAACAGAATGGAAAGTATGAAAATAGGAGATAAAGTACGCTTCCTCAGTGAAGTAGGCGGTGGTGTCGTGACGGGATTCCGTGGAAAAGACATAGTATTGGTAGAAGATGCCGACGGTTTTGACATTCCGATGCCGGTGCGCGAATGTGTGGTGATTGAAACGGATGATTATAATATTCCCACTTCGGCTTCTAAAGCAGCCAAGAAGAGGGCGGAGGAGCAATCGGCGGCTCGTACGATTGTTGCAACCTCAAAGCCGGCATCTTCCGCTTCGGGCTCCGGACAGCGGGTGGAGCGTCCGGTCGAACCCCGGATATCCGTTTATCGTCAGCCGGAAATGAAGGGCGGTGATGTACTGAATGTATACCTTGCCTTTGTTCCGGAGGATATCAAGGCGGTAAGCACCACTCCGTTTGAGGCCTATTTGGTGAACGATAGCAATTACTGTATGTATTATACATATTTAAGCGCGGAAGGCAAGTCGTGGACTGTCCGTTCGCATGGTCTGATAGAACCGAATACAAAGCTTTTGTTAGAGGAATTTGAAAAATCGGAGCTGAATGACAGGGAGCGTGCAGCCGTTCAGTTGGTCGCTTTCAAGGACAATCGCTCTTTTGCCATGAAGCCTGCTGTCAATGTGGAAATTCGTATCGATACGGTGAAGTTCTATAAACTGCATACATTCCGGCATACCGACTTTTTTGACACTCCCGCGCTTATGTACGATGTGGTGAAGAATGACGCTCCTGCCAAACAGGTTTACGTGTCGGCCGAGGATTTGCAGGACGCCCTGATGCAGAAGAAAACGGCGGATGTCCCGTCCAAGCCTCAGACTATCGTCAAGCGGGGCGGCAAAAATGAAATCATCGAAGTGGATTTACATATCGGCGAATTGCTGGATGATACGCGTGGCATGAGTAACAGCGAGATATTGAACTACCAGTTGGATAAGTTTCGCGAGGTAATGGAGCAATACAAGAATAAGCGTGAGCAGCGTATCGTCTTCATTCATGGCAAGGGAGACGGTGTGCTTCGCAAAGCCTTATTGGATGAGATGAAACGGAAATATACGGCTTGTAAGACACAAGACGCTTCTTTCCAGGAATATGGGTTCGGAGCTACGATGGTTACAATAAAATAAAACACGGAGTATGCGGAGTGGTCTGAAAAGCTGCATCGGTTTCTTTCTTCTTCTATGGACGGGGATTGTATTGCCGGGCGCCTGTACTTGTAAAGGCGGCGGTGACATGATATCTGAAATGCGGGAATTCGATTCTTTTTTCAGTACTCATGTCGATTCTGTGGCAACGGCTCCGCGCAGGATGAGGACACAGGTCTTGCAAAGAATGAAGGCTGCGAAAGACAGTCTGGTACGGTACAACTATCTTTCCGTCGCTTTGAAAACCTGCCTGGCCACTTCCGATATCGATTCTGCGCAACTTTTGATTCGGGAGATTGAGGATTTTACCGGCAGACAGCCTTTCTCGCACCGGTTGGCCGATTTGCAGTCCGAATGTCTCAATATGAAGGGTAATATCTATTCGAGAAAAGGGTATATAGATTCCGCGGAAGTTTGTTTCAAGAAAGCTTATGAATGGAGATTGCAGGGAACGAAACCGGAGACCATTCCGGACATTCTGATAAACCTTGCCGATGCCAACAATCATTTGGGAAGGCTGGATATGGGTGTTTTCTGGTACAGGAAGGCACTGTTGATTTGTGATTCGCTGAATATGCCTTCGGACAGAAAGTTTCCCATCTACTATGGATTGGCGCAGGGATATATGACACTGCGCGACTATGAGCAATGTGACTACTATTCGGAACTTGCGGCTAAGAACTATGATGAGATGCTTCCGGATGAAAAGCATTTTTATCTGAATAATCGCGGAAACTCGTATTATTACCGGGGGGATTACGCTACGGCAATCGGTTACTTCAGGAAGGTGGTGGAGCTTGTGAAAGATTATCCTGATATGCGCTGGGGGCTTAATCTGAGTTACTTGAACCTGAGCGACTGTTTTCTTCAACGGAACGAAGCGGATTCGGCTGCCAAATATCTGGATTTGTGCGAGCCTTTCTTTAAAGAGATAGGTTCCACTACCGCGCTTTATTATATCGATACGCAGAAAATAGAGCTGGCTTTGCAGCGTAAAGACTTTGCGGAGGCACGGCGGTTGCTGACGGTGAGTAAAGCTTCGCCGGAGATAGACGCGGACATGATACATATCCGTAATAAATATTTGCAGCAATTTCACGAAGAAACCGGTAATTATCAGCGAGCATACGATTATCTGAAGAAAAATGACCGCTTGGACGACTCTATTCGCAATGAGCGTATAAGGATGCGTACGGCGGATTTGACTTTGCGTTATCAGCAGGACTCTACCTTGATGGCGCATAAGGTCTTGTTTCAGAAACAGGAAAACGAGGTGCTGGCATTGAGGCAAACTCGTCTCGTGACATTGGCGATTGCCGTTATAGCGTTCTTGATTGCCGTTTTTCTTTATCTTTATAATAGGAAGAAGCATGATTTACTGCTCGCTCAAAATCGCAGGACAGTCTCTACGCTCCGTCTTGAGAATATCCGTAACCGCTTGTCTCCTCATTTTATATTCAATGTTCTCAATCAGGAGGTTGTGAACCGTAGGGAAGAGGAGAAGCAGGAGTTGGCGTCATTAGTGAAACTGATGCGGCGAAATCTGGAACTGGCGGAACAGTTATGTGTCACTTTGTCCGAGGAGCTGGATTTTGTCGGAACTTATATCGACTTGGAACGCCGTTCGCTCGGAGCGACTTTCCGCCCGGATATTAAAATAGCGGAAGATGTGCATCCTGAACAGGTATGGCTGCCCTCTATGATGATACAGATTCCGGTGGAAAATTCCGTAAAACATGCGTTGAGAGGCAAGGAGGGAGAACGGAATTTATGGATTACCGTAGACCGGCAGGAGAGAGGCATTCGCATTAAGATAACGGATAACGGTGGCGGTTATCGTCCGGACAGCCGGCATAGAGGCACAGGTACAGGCATGAAAGTCATCATGCAAACGATTCAGATTCTGAATATGAAAAATAAGGAAGCGATTGACGTCGCCGTGCATAACGTGACTTTGCCGGATGGCGAGGTAGGATGTGAAGTAACTTTTCTGTTACCGGATAAGTACGATTATAAAATCTAAGAATAGCCGCTTAGTTATGTTTTTAGGGGTGATAGAACGGGTTATGGATGAATAGTCTGTAAATGTCCGTTTCTGGTTTTGTATGGAAACAAGAAAATTTTTATATTTGCCAAAACAAAACATGGAATATGGACAAGTACAAAGTCGTTATAGTAGATGATGATGAAGTATCTCTTGAAAATCTGAGCTTTGAATTACGGAAAGATGCTCGCTTTTCTTTGGAAGGCACTGCACGAAACGGCAGGAAAGGGAAAAAGCTGATTACGAAAGTACAACCCGATTTGCTGTTTTTGGATGTGGAGATGCCGGATATGACGGGGCTGGATTTGTTGCAGGAGATGCGCGATAACGTAGCGTGGAATATGAGGGTTGTGTTTTATACGGCGTATGACAAGTATATGATACAGGCTATTCGGGAAGCTGCGTTCGATTATCTGTTAAAGCCTTTTGAAGAACAAGACCTGAAAGATATTCTGACGCGTTTCGTCAAACAGGTTGAAGCCGGCCAGCGGGTGTCGCTACCGGTAGGGAGTCCTGTGCACACCGGGCAGACTTTCATCGTTTTTACTCCGACTAATGATATGCGTGCCCTGCGTCCGGCGGAGATAGGCTTTTTCCGTTACTGCTCCGAACGCAAGCAGTGGGAGGTAATATTGAATAACCAGCCGCCTCTGACTTTACGCCGGGGAATGACTGCCGAACAAATTACTTTGTATTCTCCGTGTTTCGTACAAATACATCAATCGTATATCATCAATATAGATTATCTGATGCTTATACGGGATAATAAGTGTGTTTTATATCCGCCTTTTGACAAAGTTACCGAATTGCTTGTTTCAAAAAAATATAAGAAAGAATTACAAGATCGTTTCTGCTTGTGAAAGTAGGCCAATAACTGGTTTAGGAAGTTGATGTCGTCATTACTCTAACGATATTGACAAGCAAAAAAAGGGTACTGAACTAATCAGTACCCTTTTTATCTATTTTAAAATACATTTTCCGTATTTATCGGAAGTGAATGTTACTTCACTTCGATACCTTTGTTTTGCAACGTAACATTCAAAACTTTGGCATAGTCGGAATATTGCTTTTCGTTCAAAGTTCTTTTCATTAATTTCAAGTTACCGTAAACCGCGTTACGCAGCAACTTTTCCTGATTCTTCTTTGAGCTTGTAGCACGCGACATCTGCTCGTCGAAGTATTCACAGATATTTGTGACTTCTTCCTGCTGATTGGCGGACAAATTCAAATACTTACTCAATTTGTTTACGTTGATGTTACCTTCCCATCTTGCAGTTGTCGGTTGATTCCCTGCTGCAAATGTGCTGGCAGCCAGACATACTGCTGCCACTAATGTTAATCCTAAACGTTTCATAATACCTACTTTTTAATTGTTATACCTAAAAACTAATCTAATAATAAATCTAATACCTACTGAAAACAATTGTAAGCGCTTAGCTTTTTCTTTTTACCTATGCAAATATAGGAATATGTTTTATAACACAAAAATGAATAGAAGGAAAAGTGCGGGTTGCACCTTCATTTCTTGATTTACATCAATTAATGACTATGAAAATGAACAAAATCGGCTTTATTTTGTAATGCGGATGTAATATGGAAGACGAATCTGTGTTAATATGATAGTAAAATAGAGATGTTGGTGTACAAAAAGATATGCTTGTCTGCTCCGGGGACGGCTTTCAATCTTCTATGAACATTAAATCACTCATAATGCTGTCTGATACAAAGATTCCCTTACGGGTAAGACAGAGGTGGCTGTCGCGTATTTCTAATTTTCCACTATCGAGGTGCGGACGCGCCATATTCATACAGTATTGCCATAGTTCCTTGCCGAATTCCCGTTCCAAATCATTCAGGGACAGTCCCCGCTTGGTGCGAATGGAGGTCATGATACATTCGTTATAGCGGGTGGTACGGTCTAAATATTCATTTTCGAACCGGCGGTGATTGTTTTCGATGGAATGTATGTAGTCTTCCAACGAGGATATGTTCCACTCACGGGTATCTGTGTTGAATGAATGTGCCGAAGGACCGCAACCCAAGTAGGGAATTCCCTTCCAGTAAGATGTATTGTGGCGGGAATACATGCCCGGACGGCAGAAATTGGATATTTCGTAGTGCTCGTAGCCGGCACTGCCAAGCGTGTCCATAAGGGTGGAGAAGAAGCGAAGGCTGCTTTCTTCGTCTACTTCGCGGATGCGGTGCGTTTGCAGAAGTTCGTAGATGCGGGTGCCTTCTTCGTATGTCAGGTGGTAAGCGGAGATATGCTCTACGTTAAGGCTGACGGCTTGTTGCAAATCACGTTTCCAGCGTTCGTCCGTTTCGCCGGGAAGGCCGTAGATAAGGTCGATGCTTATATTGTTGAAACCCGCACGGCGGCAATGATGTACGGCATTGACGGCTTGCGCCGCGTTATGGCGGCGGTTCAGCAGTTTCAGGGTAGCGTCGTCAAAAGTTTGTATTCCCATGCTGATACGGTTGAAAGGCAATCGTTGCAGCATGACGGCGTATTCTTCGGTCAGGTCGTCGGGATTGGCTTCAAGAGTAATTTCCCGGCAATGCTCCATTCCATAGTATTTCCGGATGGTTTCAAATATTTCCCGGAAATCTTCTTCCGCAAGTTGTGAAGGGGTGCCGCCACCAAAGTAAATCGTTTCGACGGGCTCTTCTCTCAGATATTCTTTCCGTATTTGCAACTCTTTACACAACGCATGGATGTAGCGGTCTTTCAGTTCGCTACGGGTGGTGGAGTAGAAATCGCAATAAATGCAACGTGTCTTGCAAAAGGGAATATGGATGTAGATACCTGCCATGTGCCTGTAAGTTGGTTGGGGCGCAAATATACAATTTTTTTCTGCTTTGAATTGAGTGATTCTTAATCTTTGCCTGTATTTAATACTAAAATGGATATTGAAATGCGGAAGGACTGTGTTTTTTCCTTATATTTGTAGCGTTGTCACGGCAACGGAATCCAATTTACATTGTATGAAAAGCATAACACTCAGATATATAGTAGCACTTTTTGTTCTGTTGGTTTCTTATGCTCCTTACGCGCAGACATCTATATTCCGTGGCCTGTCCGTCACCGAGGGACTTTCCGATTTGGTGGTCAATGCTTTATACAAAGATTCGATAGGATATGTATGGATTGGTACGGGAACTTCATTAGAGCGTTTTGACGGCGTCCACCTGAAACGTTATCCTGTCTCAGGCAATAATGAAAAGTTGAAGCGTGTCAATGCCATTGCCGAAACGGAAGGTAACCAGATATGGATGGGGAATGGCATGGGATTGTGGCGCGTGAATCATGAGAAGCGCGAGCTGGATGCCATCGCTGCGGAAACAATCAAATGCGGTGTCCGTTCTTTGTTGGCCGACGGCAAGGGGGGACTTTACATCGGCAGTGAGGCGGGGCTGTTTATTTACCGGCAAGGACGGTTGGAACATATTCTGATAGACCCCAACGTATTATCCGCTGCCAATATCATCAACGGGCTGAGTTTCGGAGAAAACGGAATCTTATGGATGGCTACATCGAGCGGACTTTACTCGCTGGAATTGGAAAACCGGAAAATAGTTCCTTATTATTTCATAGTGGAAGACAAGCATATTTGCTCGTATACCAATATCGCCCGTATCGGTCCGGTTATCTATTTGGGTACGATGGGGCAGGGAATCGCTTGTTTTGATACCCGTACGCATAAGTTCGACTCTTATCTGGATGTAGGTTGCAATGTAATATCTTCCTTGTCTTGTGACGGGAAGGATTTGTTGTATGTAGGTACGGACGGCAACGGGGTGCACTTTATTTCTACGAAACAGGGCAGGATAGTCCGTTCTTTCCAGCATGAAGTCGGAAAAGGCGGTAGTTTGCGTTCCAATTCGGTGTACTCCCTGCTGGTGGATAGGGACGGGTTGATTTGGGTGGGTTTCTATCAATTGGGATTGGATTATACGCTTTATCAGAGCGAATTGTTCCGTACGTACAGTTATCCGCCTTATTTTGATACAAAGGATATGCCTGTAAGGACCATAACTTTCCGGGGAAGTGAAAAACTGATAGGTTCTCGTGACGGTTTATATTTTATTGACGAGCAGCGGGGAAGGTATGCCGGTTTCAGCGCTCCGCAGTTGCGTTCCAGTATGATTATTTGTAGTTATGCCTTTCAGGGGAAGTATTATGTCGGAACTTATGGCGGCGGGATGTATGTGCTGGATCCTGTAACATTGACCATTAGCGATTTTGAGCCTCGCGTGGCGCAACCTTTTGTCAAGGGGCAGATATTCTGTATTAAGTCTGATGCGGAAGGATGCTTATGGATAGGGACCTCTGTCGGCTTATTCCGCTATAAGGACGGCAGGATGCTGAACCATTATACGAGTGCCAACTCTAAGCTGCCTGAGGGGAATGTATATGAGATTTACTTTGATTCTACACGTAAGGGGTGGGTTTGTACGGAGAATGGCATGTGCATCTGGGACCCTTCTTCCGAAAGTTTAAAAGTGGATATCTTTCCGGAGGGATTTATTCATAAGGAGAAAATCCGTACCGTATTTGAAGATTCCGCGCATCAGCTTTATTTCCTGCCGGACAAAGGCCCTATGTATATATCCGATTTGTCGATGAATCATTTCCGCCATTTGCAGCCTAATACCTTGCTCGAGGGTAAGGATTGCATGTCTATGATAGAAGATGATGAGGGCTGGCTATGGATCGGTACCAGCAACGGCCTGTACCGGTATGACAAGAAGGACACGTTTATCCTGTATCATTTCATAGACGGGATTCCCAGTCCTATCTTTATATTCTGCCTGCCTGTAAAAGACGGGCAGGGCCGTATCTGGATGGGAAACTCGAAAGGGTTGATTTATATGAATACCCATGCCGAAGGAGAGTTTCTGCAACATAATCGCCCTTTGAGGATTACAGATGTCTTTGTAAACGGCAAACATCCGGTAGCGCCCGCATGGAATAAGGATAAGATGCGGGTGGATTTGGAAAATTCGCAAAACAATCTGACGGTTCGCTTTTCCGCTTTGAATTTTACCGATCCCAGTTATATGTCTTATGAGTGCAAGCTGGAAGGTAAGGAAGAAGGCTGGCAGATGCTGATGGGGCGGTCGGATATCACTTACTATGATTTGTCGTCAGGCAATTATTGCTTTAAGGTGCGGCGTGTCGGTGTGGCCGATTCGGAAATCAGTATGGCGGTACATATTGCCTATCCGGTTATGGCCTGGATTGTGGGGGCGGTTATTCTGATTGTCTTGTCGCTTTTGTGCGTTTTTTATTTTTACAGGCGGAGAGGGAAGTCAAAGAAAACGGTTGAGCCTTTGCCTGTTGCCGAAGTAGAGCCCAAGACCGCTGTCACGGAAGAAAAGTACAAGACCAGTAAAATCAGTCTTGAAGAATGTGAGCGTCTCACCGGGAAATTGGAGAATATCATGCATCGTGAGAAGGCTTATACAAATCCGGATTTGAAAGTGGCGGATTTGGCGGCTATGATAGGGACGTCCGCCCATACTCTGTCCTATCTTTTTAATCAGCATCTGAACCGTAATTACTATGACTATATCAACGATTACCGTATCGCTGAATTCAAACATTTGATTGCTAAAGATGAATACTCCAAATATACTCTTGGCGCGCTTGCCGAACTTTGCGGTTTCAGTTCTCGCGCCTCTTTCTTCCGTTACTTTAAAAAGGCCACGGGCATTACTCCCAATGAATACATTCGCAGTATCGGAAAAACGAATGAATAACCGTGGAATTTATTCTTGAAATGACTGCCGGAGTCTCAAATTATTAGTTGATACTGGGAGTCTCAAATTCTTAAATCTTTGTTTTATTGTGTTTTACGCTTGTTTTAGTCTAATAGGATTAAGCGAGATTTATTAGGCATGGTAGAATGATGTTATCTGTGTATGTATCTATATCTTTGCTTTCGTAAAACAAACGTAAACCCAAAAATCTGAGATATGGAAAACAGTACGATGACAACTTCTCAATTAATAGCCGATTCTTATGTAAGCTATCATAACCAGGTTTACCTGTATATATTACATAAGGTAAACTGCCGGGAAGAGGCTGAAGATTTATCACAGGATGTATTCCTGCGGTTAATGGAATACAAGCAGATGCTCCGTCCCGATACAGTGAAATTTTTTATTTATACCATTTCCCGCAATCTGGTAAATGATTATTTGCGTCGTTTTTATAAGAAGCAGGAAATTTCCTCTTATATGTACGATCATGCCGAAACTTGTACCAACGATACCGAGAGCCGTATAATATCTGATGATTTAGCCGCTTTGGAACAACGTAAACTCAGTGTCCTTCCCACTCAACGCAGGAAAATTTATACGATGAGCCGTTTTGAGGATAAGTCGATAGCGGACATATCTTCGGAATTGAACCTCTCACACCGTACAGTGGAAAACCACCTGCGTATCGGACGGCATGAGGTCCGTGAATATATCAGACAATGTATATAATAAATATAGCGTACTAACGAGAATGTTAATTTTAAATTATAAACGTATGAAAAATGATTTCTTGAAGTTCTCATCGAGAAAACTTTTCTTTTCAGCCATGCTGGTTACCGCATTGTCGGCAGGAGCTTCATTGCCTGCCTTTGCCGGGACTGCAGGTGTGCAATCCGTTATGCAGGCGGGCACGGTGAAAGGACTGGTCGTTGATGCGACAGGCGAGTCCGTAATTGGCGCCAGTGTACTTGAAAAGGGTACAACCAATGGAGTGATAACGGATATCGACGGTAATTTCACTTTAAATGTTTCTTCTCCGAATGCTGTTGTAGTCATCTCTTATATCGGTTACAAAACAGTGGAAATTCCGGCTTCAGACACAAAAGCTTTTCAGAAGATTGTAATGCGTGAAGATTCGGAAGTGTTGGCGGAAGTGGTGGTCGTAGGTTATGGCTCTCAGAAAAAAGAAACACTGACAGGAGCCGTTACAGTGGTGGATGATAAGATGTTGAAAGACAAAGGCGCCCTTTCCAGTCCCGCACAGGCTTTGCAGGGGCAGGTACCCGGTGTGGTGATTACCCGTAACTCGGCAGCGCCGGGTGATGAAAGCTGGAATATGAAGTTGCGCGGTTCATTCTCCAAGAACAATTCCGATCCGCTGGTGATTATCGACGGGGTGGAATCGGAATCATTCAGCCAGTTGAATCCGGCGGATATCGAGTCTATCAACTTCTTGAAAGATGCTTCCGCCGCTATTTACGGTAGTAAGGCTGCCGGTGGTGTAATTCTGATTCAGACCAAAAAGGCAAAGGCCGGTAAGGCGAAAGTGGAATATGGCGGTTCGGTAACTGCAAAGTTTGTCGGACTTCAGCCGGAGCTGATGACCTTGGACCAATGGTGTAATGCCGTTACGCAAGCCCGACTGAACGACGGTTATAAACCGGAAGACGATACTTGGCTGCAATATACCGCTTTAGCTCAGGCAAACAAGGGGCATTATATTGATTTGGATAATACGGTGAATCCCTTTAATAATGCTTTTACCGATGTTGCGGACTTTGTATTCTTTGATACCGATTGGCAGAATATCCTGTGGGGTACGGCAATGTCTACCTCTCACGAGCTGAGCGTATCCGGTGGCGGTGAAAAGACGACTTATCGTTTGTCCGGCCGCTATATGTACGATGATAGTAATTTGAAATGGGGTAACAATAATAACCAGCGTTATAATCTCCGCTTGAATAATACTTTCCATGTGACGGATAAGTTTGATATAGAGTCCGTGCTTTCATTCTTCCGTCAGGATCAGGTAGCGCCTACACAGGTCGGTTCCGCGCTGACGGCTTCTACACAGCAGCCGGGTTTCCCTTCGTCTACAACAGATGGAAAGCCTTATGCCTGGGGTACATGGGGAGCGCCCAACTGGTATTGCGAACTGGGAGGCGACAATAAACTGAAAGTTACGGGTATTAATATCAGCGAGATGTTTAAGTATACTTTCAACGAACATTTTAATGCGGTAGCTACTTTGGGTTATAACACGAACAATGCTACACGGGATATACAACGGACATCTATTGATTGGTATAACTATGCCGGCACTAAAAAAGTAATGACTAATCCTCAGCAGGAAGAAAGCAACTATATCAAGAGCAACAGCCAGACAGACCTTTACACCCTTAATGCTTATGCTAACTGGAGTCGGACTTTCGCGGACAAGCACGATATTGCGGTGATGTTGGGTACGCAATATAGTTTTAAGGAGTATGACTATACCACAACCAAAGCTAAGAATATTCTGCCGTCATTGGATATAATCAATGGTATCGGAGAAGTGACTTTGGTTAATGATAACAATAAAGGACCGGAGAAATGGCAGGAAGCGTTACTTTCTTATTTTGCCCGCGTCAACTACGATTATCTTTCCAAGTACTTGCTGGAAGGTAACTTCCGTTATGACGGTTCTTCCAAGTTCCAACCCGAAAACCGCTGGGCGTTCTTCTGGGGCGTATCGGCCGGCTGGCGTTTAAGCGAGGAGGCTCTCATTAAGAATCTTAATATCTTTGATGATTTGAAACTGCGCGTATCTTATGGTACGGTTGGTAATCAAGGCGGCATTGACCGTTACGATGGTATTCAGCTTTACAACTTCAATCAGAATAAAGGCGCTTTGATAGGAGGTGAAAAGATTTCCTATATCGATACAAACGGTAAGTTGCTCAGTATGGACCGTGAGTGGGAGACCATTCAGAATTACAATGTCGGTCTTGACTTAGGCTTGTTCGGTAACCGGTTGAAAGGAACGGCGGAGCTTTTCTGGAAAGTCTGCGAAAACATGCTGATTGATGTGTCTTACCCCGCAACGTTGGGCGACAAGGCTCCTACCGCCAATGTGGGTAGTTTTAAAGCCAACGGTTTTGAAGGAAACCTCAATTGGTCGGATAAAATCGGTAAAGTGGGTTACAGTATCGGTGGAACATTTACCTATACAACCAATAAACTGACCGACAATGGCGGAAGCGCAACGATTACGGACGGTGTACGTTCCGACCGTGAGGGTTATCCGTTGAACTCCGTATTCGGCTTGAAGTATGCAGGCAAAATCCGGAATGAAGAGCAATTGGAGAAATACCTTTACCGTTATACCGGCAATAATACCATCGATATGCCTACCAACCTGCGTTTGGGTGATAATATGTATGAAGATGTGAACGGTGACGGTAAGTTGACTGAGGAGGACTACGTTTATTTGGGAACAGATGACCCGAAAATCTCTTTCTCTTTCAATGGCGGACTGAACTGGAACGGCTTTGATTTCTCTGTCGTATTCCAGGGTGTGGGAGAGCGTACTATATGGCGTACCGGTAGTTCCAATAAAAGCAATGACGCATGGCGTATTCCTGTAATGAAGCCGCATCTGAACTCTCCGAATTTCTCGGTGGGAGATGTATGGTCGCCGGAAAATCCGGGCGCTTACTATCCGACTTATACGAATGTCGATCAGATTAATACTTATAACTACCGTTGTTCGTCCTGGTCGGTGGAGAATGGTAACTATCTGCGTCTGAAGAATATTTCTTTAGGGTATACTTTCCCGGCCAAATGGCTGGAGAAAACTAAGTTCCTGACTTATGCGCGTGTTTATGTAACGGGGTCGGATTTATGGGAAACCAGTAAGATACGTGACGGTTGGGACCCGGAAGCCTCGCGTGAGGTAACAGCTTACGGTCGCTACCCGTTTACGCGCAATGTTACGTTCGGTTTAAACTTAACTTTCTAAAAACAGATTATTATGAAACTACATAAGATTAAAGCTATTTTGGCAGTGGCGGCAATGGGAATCCTGTCCCAATCCTGCCTCGACTTAGAACCGAAAGACCAGTTGGCCGAATCCAATTTATGGAGTTCTCCTTCCGAGTTCCAGTTGTTTGCCAATCAGTTCTACGGTTGGACACGTGATTTCGGCTCGTTGGACAATAACTCGACCAAGCCGTTACACTCGGATTATAATTCCGACCTTTTCACAAGTCGCGACGACCGTAATCGTTTCAGCAACGGTTCTAACTCGGTGCAAGAGTCCGATGGCAATTACGGCTCCTGTTATGCGCATATCCGGCGTACTAACTTGTTGTTACAGAATGCGGAGAAATATTCCACTCCCGCGGATATTGCGCAGTATGTAGGCGAGGCTTATTTCTTTCGTGCCTATTCCTATTTTGATTTGTTGCAGTTCTATGGTGACGCCATCATCATTACCCAACCTTTGGATGTGACTTCACCGGAATTGAGAGTAGCTCAGAACGACCGTAGCGAAGTGGCTGATTTTATCATAGAAGACCTTGAAACTGCCGCTCCTATGTTACCCCGTTTTGCTGAGCTGACTACGGATGATGCGGGACGTATCAGTCGTGAGGGGTGTTGGGCGTTTCTCTCGCGTGTGGCTCTTTATGAAGGTACTTGGCAAAAGTTCCGTGGAAATGAAGAACGGGGACGTGAGTTGTTGGATATTGCGGCAAAAGCGGCTAAGCAGGTTATTGACAGTAAGACGTTCAGTCTGTTTAAGCCGGATGCCCTGAAAGAAAAGGCGCAGAAGTATATGTTTATTCTTGAGGATGCCAAATCCAATCCGGCCGGTATACAAAAAAGCGCTAACAAAGAATATATCTTTGCGCGTCGCTACGATGAGTCTTTGGCTCCTATCGGCAAGAACATCACGAAGACTAATCTGATTAATATGGTATGGGTGAGCCGTAAGTTCGCCAATATGTACCTTTGCCAAAACGGACTTCCTATTTACATGAATGGTGTGAAGAATGCACAATTCCAGGAATATGCGACGCTGACTTCCGAATGGGAGAACCGTGACAACCGTATGCGCTATACGCTTGCCAAACCGGGAGATTATTTCTGGAACAACAGTAATCCGGGATGCCGCCTGACATGGAATGATGCCTCCGACCAAAGCAATGCGGCTATCAAAAACTTTACTCCCAGCAGCGGAACCGGTTATCATAATCAGAAGTGGGCTTCCGAACGCTTGGTGAAAGATAATTTCGAGGGCTTTGATTATCCGGTTATCCGTTACGCCGAGGTTTTGCTGAACTATGCTGAGGCTGTTTATGAACGTGACGGGAAAATAGAGGATACGGATTTGAATCTTTCCCTGAATCTTGTCCGTACCCGTGTAAATCCCAATATGCCGGGGCTGACCAACAAGCTTGTGAATGACAACGGATTGAGCATGCGTGAAGAAATCCGTCGCGAACGCACTGTCGAGTTGTTCCATGAGGGTTTCCGCTTGGATGATTTGAAGCGTTGGAAGACTGCGGAAACGGAAATGCCGCAAGATATACTCGGTGTAAAGTGGGCGGGAACAGAATTTGAAGCCAAATGGTCTGCATGTCCTTATCCTCGTAACAGCGAAGGGGTAATTGTAATGGAAACAGGCCGTCAGTGGCAGGACAAACATTATTTATTCCCTTTGCCGAAAGACCAGTTGCAATTGAATCCGAATTTGAAACAAAATCCGGGTTGGGATAAATAAGCGGTAAACTTATAAAAATAGAAAAGCGTTATGAAAAAGATATATATGAATCAGTTCCTGCTTGCCGGTACATTGACGGGATGTCTCTTTTTGGCTTCCTGCGATAAAGAGCAGGAGTTTACAACGGGTATGCCTGAACAACAGCTTATCAATTCCATTGAGTTGAAAGTGACTTCTAAATTGCCTTTGGCCGTAGGCATGGATAGTACTATTGTATATAAGGTTGCACCGGAAGATGCCGCCGATAAAGAAGTGATGTGGACTTCCTCTAATGAGAAAGTGGCCGCTGTCTCTCAAAACGGTACAATCACGGCGCTTACCGAGGGTGAAGCTGTTATTACGGTAAAACCTGTTATAGGCTTTGGAGTTACCGATGTCACAGAGAAGACGATTACGGTGAGTGTCATTCCCGAAATTATAGAAGTTACCGATATTCGGTTGACGAATAAAGATGATGAGGGCAATCCGCTTACCTCTCTTTATCCGGGTGATGAACAGAAACTGACTTATACGCTGTTGCCTGAAAATCATACCTATTCTTATCTTACATGGGGCAGTAGCGATGAAACGATTGCTACTGTCGCGGAAGACGGGACGGTAACTGCCGTTACACCGGGAAATGTGGTTATTTACGCTTATACTCATGATGGCAGTGGCTACCGGGGTGAGTTCCCGCTTGTGATTAATGAGATAGTAAACGCCGAAGATATATCCATCGAAGATTTGCCTGCTTTACATATGTATCAGACGGCTAAATTGAGTTGTACATTCGTGCCGGAGATAGCCGTTGCCAATTCGGTGGACTGGGAATCGAGTGATGAAAACGTGGTTACGGTGAAGAATGGTAAGGTTACAGCCGTAGGTTTTGGTGAGGCTACGGTTACGGGTACTTGCCGTGCTACGGGCAATAAGGCTGCTACAACGGTGAAAGTTACTACCGGTTGGTGGGTATGGGATGCCGCTTGCGGTTTCAAAGGCTGGGGCACGAATACTACAGGATCACACTTCGAGGTGACCGAAGACCGCATGGTAGTGACTACTGCTGATGATGGTAAAGGTAGCAGGCGTGCCGATTTATTATTGGCAAAAGACAATGGTAAGGTAGTGATGGATCTTATGAACTATCCGGTCATTGCACTTTGCACAAATCTGCCTGATATTGCTAAAAATGGCTATACGATTGATTTGATTTCAACCTCCGGAGAGAGTGGTAAAACAAGCTTGAAAAAGGGAGAAAGACTTTCTGATGATACGAAACTGTTAATTTATGATGTAAAATCGCTGAATAGCAGTTTCCCGGAAGGTGAAGTGACATTCAAAACTTTCCAAATCAAGGTAGCCGATATGACATCTGCCGAACTTCCCACCGGCCAGTACGAAGTATATTGGATACGTACCTTTGCATCTGCGGAAGAAGCTGTTCGGTTTGCCGAAGATCAAATTGCGGCAAATAAATAAGAATGATAAGTTATAATCATATAGAATAAAATAACAGAAGATATGAAGATGGACTTTATTTATACATTGGCGGTTACCGCTGCATTGAGTTTCTGCTCATGCACAGAGATAGAGGACGGCGCTCCCATTAACTTTGATGAATGGGAGGCACCGGAAAAGATAGAATTTACACTGAATCATCCGTGTATGTTGCACTCGGAAGCCGATTTTACGTATGTAAAAGAAAAGCTTGCCGCTTCTGCGCAACCTTGGGCGGACGCTTACGCGTCATTGGAAAGCAGTAAATTTGCAAATCCTGCTTATCAGGCCGATCCTGTGGAATGGTTGAAACGTTTGGATAAGACCAATTGGGAAAATAAACATCCTGATTACGTAAATTATACCAATCTGGCAAATGATGCCGCCGCGGCTTATCAATTGGCATTACGCTGGAAACTTTCCGATAAGAAAGAATATGGTGACGCCGCCAAATCCATTTTGAATGCTTGGGCAAAGAATTGTAAGGGCATTTATCGTGAGAACGGTAGTTTGATAGACCCGAACGAACTGTTGATAGCTATTCAGGCTTATCAGCTCGCCAATGCCGCCGAAATCCTAAGAGGATATGATAAGTGGGGTGAGACGGAAGAGTTTAAGGCTTTCGTTCAATGGATAGAAAGCACATTCTATGCTATGGCAGACGATTTTCTTGTCCGTCACAATAATACAGCCGACCATTATTGGCTCAACTGGGATCTGGCGCAAATGACCGCCATCCTTTCTATCGGTATTTTGAGCGATAATCAGGAAATGATAAATAAGGTAATCCAATATTTCAAGAATGGTATAGGTCCGGGCAATGTGAATACCGCCGTACTGCATTTGTATGATGATCCGGACGGTTCGGGCGAGAAGCTGGGACAATGTCAGGAGTCCGGTCGCGACCAGGGACACGCCATGTTATGCTGTGCATTGATGGGGTATTTCTGTAAGATGGCGTATAATATCGGTGAAGACTTATTTGCTTATGGTAACGGCCGTGTAGTGGCGATGGCTGAATATGTAGCCAAATACAATGTCTTCAAACCGGAGTTTGCAGATCAGGTACCGGGTGGCAATAACGAATGGTTCAGCTATACACGCGTAGGATTCCCGTATACGGCTTATTTTTATTGTGACGAACAAATGGACGAACCTTCGGCAGTAGAATTGCGTAGTAACGGTGCGGAAACAGGTCGTGGCGGTAAACGCCCTATATGGGATTTGTGGTACGGACATTGTAAGAAAGTGGGGATGTCTGCCAAATATTGCGGTGAATTCGCTTCTCGTCTTCGCCCCGATGCCGGACCGGAACAATACGGCGGCAGTGGCGGTGCGCTCGACCAACTTGGTTATAGTACGCTTATGTTTTATTACGAATAGAGAAGAACCTAAGAGGTATTAATATAGCAAAAAGTAAATACGGCTTTGAGCGGTATGTTCCGCTCATCCGTATCTTACTTCAAAACAATGAAACTCTGATGTTAACGAGATTATTTAAATCGAATAGTATGATAAAAGGAAAATTTTTACTGACAGCTGTTTTAGCTCTTTTCCTGGCTTCTTGCGGAGATGATGAAGCGCCGCAGGGAGCTGATGGGGCGGAAGTAAAGTTTACTGCCGGATTTGTACCGATGCAGACTGCCGGAGCTGATACTCGCTTGACAACCAATGACAATTGGGCAGGTCTTGCCGATCGTACCGTAGCGATAGAGATAGACGGTATAGTGAAGCCTTATACTGTGGATGAAATGGGCAACCTGACCTCTTCAGACCCGTTCTACTGGGGTGATAAAACAGAGCTGACCGTAAATGCTTGGTATCCTTATAATGAAGGTGTCAAGCCGGAAATTCCTGTAGTAAAAGCAGACCAAAGCGGTAGTGGATATTGGGAAAGCGATCACTTGGAAGTGGTGACACAGGATGTTCCTTTTTCTGCTTCTGATATTTCTTTCCGTCATCGTAACACCCAAATAGTATGTGATTTGAATTCCACCTTACCCGGTGTAAGTTACAACAATATTATAATCAAGTATCTAAACTTGCAAAATGTAGAAAAAGGTACTGTAGTACGCGCTACAGCCAAAGGTAAGGCTTTGATTGTTCCACAGACTATTACTGCGGGAACGGAATTTATGGAAGTAACCTTACCAGATGAACGTACCTATACGTATATACTTGAAGAAGATTTGACTCTGGGACAAGGTATCGCAAAAGGTATGGAACTTGAGGTGTCGGAAGATGGAATCAATGTGACTTTCAAAGATTTATCTTCTTGGGATATGAGTGAGGACAGTTTGGAAGGTAATACCATAGAGAATAAGCCGGAAATGGGTACTGATAATTCTTGGAATGGTGGAGCATCTGAAGAAATGGATGGCAATACTATAGAAAACAAACCTGTTACAGGTGGAAGCGGTGCTTGGGACAGCTCCAAATCAGAAGATTGGGAAGAAAAACAACCAATTGATGAAAACTAAATGAAATAATAATCAAAGAATATGAATATGAATATGAAAAACATTTTCAAACTATCAGTAATGATGTTGGCGGCAGCTTTCGTGGCAGGTTGTAGTCAAAATGATGAATTGGATGTAACATCGATAAAGAACGAGGGACAGCTTACTATCTATGCAACAGCTTCGGATTTTGTATCATCCGATGCAAATACTCGTATAATCAATGAGGATGCAGATACTAAATTTGAAGCCGGAGATGAGATTGGTATTTTCGCCATCCGTTCTACAGATGATAAGTTGTTGGTCCAGAACATGTCTTTGAAATATGCGGAAGCGGACTGGACGGGTAATGATAATAAAATATATTATTATAAGAATACGGCTTATGTGGCTTATTCTCCTTATGATGAAAAACTGAATATTACCGATGTAACCGGTATCGAAGATTTGCAGGTTAAAATCAAAAACTATTTTACCGAGAAATTGGAAGCTGCCGGAAATGATCAGTCTGTTGCCTACCCTTCTCTTGACTTGATGCTGGCGTCTGCTGAACCGTCTGACGGGGGAGATGCAAATAACAAATCTCTTTCTTTCAACTTTAAGCACCAATTTGCATTAGTGGAAATTGAAGTACCTGTGAAGGCTTATTTAGATGAAGCTAAGAATTTTACTTATGCAGAACCTTTTACGAAGGATTTTACTTTGGACAGTAAACCGCTTACAATGTATCCTCTTTCTATTAAGACAGAAGGAGAAGCTGGTACTGGGGATGCTAAAGCTTACAGCCTGTTCCGTTTCCTTGTAAAGCCAGATACGGATTATGCTTTGGCAGGGGAGTTAATATATAGCACACCGATTCAGTTGGAAGCAAAGAAAGTGAAATTGGAAGCCGGTAAATATATGAAGTATAAAATTAATGCAACGGGGGCTGTAGGTTCTTATACTCAGCGTGCTATTGCGGTAGGCGACTATTACTATGCGGATGGAAGTATCTATCCAGGGCCGACAGCAGAACAAATCGTTGTTAATGAAGGTGATATGACGGTTACATTTGCGAATACTTACCAAAAACCTTTAGTTGAAGGGTGCTTGGGTATTGTATTTGCAGTGGATGATGTTTTAGTAACAAATAGTGATAATGATAGAATTTGGAATAAAGGATATGTATTTGCTTTAGAAGCTCCAGAAAGTATTGAATGGTATCCTGTAACTTTTACAAGTGAGTATAATAATTATACAGCCACGAATGCTGAAGGATGTACTGACTTTTTTGATACATTGAATGGCTATGAATTAACTCATCGTAATGGCACCAATGGTAATTCCAAGGCGCTTGGAGCTGCTTTAGAATTTGGTTTCGTAAATGCAGACTATGCAGTGTCAGATATAGCAACAAGTGGTTGGTTTATGCCAAGTCCAGGAGAACTATTATTATTAATTAATAATTTCTGTATAGGAACAGATTATGGAATACCTTATGAGAAAATTGCTGATGAGTATAAAACAATATTTGATTTAAAGAAAGCTCAAAAAGCGCGGAAGTGTGCTGCAGAGCATTTGGTTCGTAGTATTGCTGCCGTTGATAAGAATTTATCTTTTAGTGCGGAAAAAAGCCCAACAGCCCATTTTTGGCTGACATCTGCCGAGTATAGTTCTACTGAAATATGGGCGCTTGAATGGAAATACCAATATGAAAATATGGATAAATCCTTAAATTCCAATGATCAGACTCTTAAATTTTTAAAGAGGAATAAAAGCGGTGATAATAATAAGACGTTTATTACTCGTCCGATTTTAGCTTTTTAGTACACATTCTTGTATTAATGTACATTCAAGAGTCTTAAGACAATGGCTTATATTCCATTGTCACTCATTGAACTTCAAGCGGCTACCATATAATTGGTAGCCGCTTTTTTTTGGGGTATGTTAGTAAGATACTTTGTATTTGATTGACGGATATGGTGGAATACTGTGATTTTAAATAATCACAGATGTTTTTGGCGGGGAAGAGGCTTCCTGTATTTTCCGACAGACATTGTATCAGTTTCTCAAGAAAAAACGTATTTCTCAGGTTATAGCGGCTGATGACGTCACGGAATACAATGGTGGAATATATACTTTTCATATATTCGTTCACTGTTTCTTGACGATGTTTTTTCGCATGAAAGATGTAATCTTTCCATATATTTTTCTTTTCCTATGATATTTTTGGGAAACTTCATATGCTGAAAGTTTTAATTATACTTCAAACTTTTCTATTCTATCCCAAATGTTTTAGTTATACTTTAAATTCTTATGCCGCTTTTTACCATAAACTTATGAATAACTTTAGGTATTTCCACACTTTCATTCGTATCTTTATTAAAAATACCAAGGATATATATATGAAGTATAAGACCATTATTTTCGCTTTATGCGTGTGGGTGGCGGGTACACTGTCTGCGCAATCCGTTTATCCCGGACAATTTGCGGGTAAGATGAAATTGAATACGGTGGCTCCGGTCAAGGTAGAGAGTTTTGATCTGCAGGATGTTCGTTTGCTGCCAAGTCGTTTTCGTGATAATATGTTGCGTGATTCGGTGTGGATGACTTCGATAGATGTGAATCGTTTGATACATAGCTTCCGAACGAATGCCGGTATATGGGCAGGCCGTGAGGGCGGATATGTGACTGTGAAAAAGTATGGCGGTTGGGAGTCTTTGGATTGTGAATTACGCGGACATACCACAGGACATTTGCTCTCGGCATACGGACTGATGTATGCCGCTACGGGTAGCGAAATCTTTAAACTGAAAGGCGATAGCATTGTGACGGAGCTGGGTAAAGTGCAGGATGCGTTGGGCAATGGTTATCTGAGCGCGTTTCCCGAGGAGCTGATAAACCGCAATATTAAGGGACAGTCTGTCTGGGCGCCGTGGTACACATTGCACAAACTGTTTTCCGGCCTGATAGACCAATATCTCTATGCGGATAATGCGCAGGCATTGGCTGTTGTGACGAAAATGGGTGATTGGGCATACGATAAACTAAAGCCGTTGAGCGAAGAAACGCGTCGGAGGATGATACGCAACGAGTTTGGCGGTATCAATGAATCATTCTATAATTTGTATGCCGTTACCGGTGACGAACGTTACCGTTGGTTGGCGCACTTTTTCTATCATAATGATGTGATAGACCCTTTGAAAGAGCAAAATGATGATTTGGGCACGAAACATACGAACACGTTTATACCGAAGGTACTGGCAGAAGCCCGTAATTATGAGCTGACAGGAGATAAAGACAGTAAAGCATTGAGTGACTTCTTCTGGCACACCATGATAGACCATCACACGTTTGCTCCCGGATGCAGCAGTCAGAAAGAGCATTATTTCGATACAAAACGTTTCTCGCACTTCCTGAATGGCTATACGGGTGAGACTTGTTGCACCTATAATATGTTGAAGCTGAGCCGACACTTGTTCTGCTGGCAGCCGGATGCGCGCATAGCCGATTATTACGAAAGAGCCTTGTATAACCATATTTTGGGACAGCAAGATCCGCAGACCGGCATGGTTTGTTACTTTCTGCCTTTGCTGTCGGGGGCGCATAAAGTATATAGCACAAAGGAAAACTCTTTTTGGTGCTGTGTAGGAAGCGGGTTCGAGAACCATGCCAAGTATGGGGAGGGCATTTACTACCGCAGTGCAGCGGGCATTTATATAAATCTGTTTATCCCTTCCGTTGTCCGGTGGAAAGAAAAAGGGATAACTTTGAAACAGGAAACGGCTTTCCCCGCAGGGGAAGCAACCGTACTGACAGTTGAGGCTGACCGTCCGGTGCGGACCACCGTCTATTTACGTTATCCGTCATGGAGTGAAAAGGTGACGGTGCGTGTTAACGGGAAGAAGGTACAAGTAAAGCGGAAGCCCGGTTCTTATATTGCTTTGAACCGTCTGTGGCAAAACGGTGATCGCATCGAGGCTGCTTATCCGATGCGGGTGCATTTGGAAACTACTCCGGACAATCCTCAAAAGGGCGCGTTGCTCTATGGGCCGCTGGTATTGGCAGGAGAACGCGGTACGGAAGGAATGCAGGCTCCGGCGCCTTTCTCCAATCCGGAGCTTTATAATGATTATTATACTTATGATTACCATATTCCGGCAGGTTTGAAAACAACGATGGCGATAGACCGTAAGCATCCGGCACGTGTGTTGCAACGGGTTGGAAAGGAATTGAAATTCACTACGGAACAAGGTGATGTACTTCGACCGCTGTACGATATGCATCATCAGAGATATGTGGTATATTGGGATTTAAAGGATAAGTAACAGGTTATGGTATGAAACATCTTTCTCTTTGGATTTTCCTTTCCATTCTTTTTGGGGGAAGAATGACAGGTGTAGCTGCCGAATGGCAGTGGTCGGTACAGATTCCTTCGATGATTTCGCAGGAAACCGAAGCGCATCCGCAGGCCTTTCTGTGGATACCCGACGATTGCGGGCAAGTGAAAGCCGTGGTGGTAGGGCAGCATAATATGTGTGAAGAAACCCTGTTCGAAAACCCGCTATTCCGCAAGCGGATGCAGGAAGCGGGCGTCGCCTTGGTGTGGATTACGCCTATACTTGATTTTCCTTGGGATGTGAGTACGGGATGTAATGACGCGTTGCTGGCTGCGCTGGACGATCTGGCGGAAACGAGCGGTTACGATGAATTGAAAGCCGCGCCTGTTGTTCCTTTAGGACATTCGGCAATGGCAACCTTCCCCTGGAACTTTGCGGCATGGAATCCGGAACGTACGTTAGCGATTATTTCTTACCACGGCGATGCTCCGCGTACTAACCTGACAGGCTACGGCGGTGCCAATCTGGAGTGGGGACGTACGCGCAACATCGACGGCATTCCCGGTTTAATGGTTGAAGGAGAGTATGAATGGTGGGAAGCGCGCGTTAATCCGGCTTTGGCTTTTCGTATGATGTATCCCGAAAGTTGTATATCTTTTCTTTGTGATGCCGGACGAGGACATTTTGATGTGGCCGACCGTACAGCCGATTATATCGGTCTTTTCTTGAAGAAAGCGGTAGAACATAGGATTCCCGCGGATGTGGATGGGAATAAACCGGCTGTCTTGAAGAAATTGAATCCCCGTGAAGGCTGGCTTGTCGAATGTTGGCGTACGGGTACACAAGAACCGCAGGGAGAAGTGCGTACAGCACGCCTCACGAAACAACCCCGCCGCGCAAAGCCTGCTCCTTACCGGCAATATACAGGCGATCGCCACGATGCTTTCTGGTACTTTGACCGTGAGATGGCGGAACTGACCGAAGATTTTTATCGTCAGGAACATGACTTACTTCCGCAATATGTCAGTTTTATGCAGGAAGAATGGCTTGTTCCATATAATCCGCAATCACATGTCACGCTTTCCGCTCGTTTTTTACCCGAAGCTGACGGCGTAACGTTTCATCTGAAAGCGGTATATACCGATAGTCTGCGCGCTTCTTTGGCAGACAAACATTCGATTGCCGTGCCTCGGATTGAGCGTATTTGCGGTCCGGTGAAGCGGGTCAATGATACGACTTTCGTCCTTGACTTCTACCGTATGGGGACAACCAATAAAAAGCGAACTTCGAGCATTACGCTGGTAGCAAGCGCCGGGGGAGACCGGCAATATAAGGAATGCGTACAGGAGCTCAGTTTTAATATTCCTTATCCTCTTACCGAGGGACGGAGACAATGTATTCTTTTTCCCGGCATCGAGAATGTGAAAGCCGGAACGGAATCCGTTACGCTCGATGCGACATCCGATTGCGGGCTGCCTGTATATTATTACATAAAAGAAGGGCCTGCGACAATCAAGGGAGATAAGTTGATATTTACTAAGATACCGCCCCGCAGCAAGTATCCGCTGAGGGTGACGGTAGTAGCTTGGCAATACGGTATTATTGGAAACGTACAGACGGCAGAGCCCGTAGAACGTACGTTCTTTATTGAAAAATGAGCTTTTATTGAATGTGCGTTAAGTGTCGTGTGCTTCTTGTTCGTATTGTAATTGGAAAGTAAACGGATGCTCATGATATAGCGATAATATGAAATATTAAGTAAATACGTATAAGTAGCTTATACTATCTGTCATTCAGAGACTCTTGATACAAATAAAGTTCAACACTTACTTAAAGATACACTTGCAGTAATGAATAAAATAATAGGATTTCTATTAGGTACATTCGTATATGCCGCTTTTATGTTTGCGGGTAATGCCCGGGAATTGAGACTAACCTCTCCGGGCGGTATACAGGAAATAAGTTTCTATCAAAAGCAGACTGCTCCCGCCGTCAACGGTTTGTTTTATCAGGTCTCTTTCAAGGGACAATCCGTTATAGAAGAATCGTGTGCCGGGTTGGAACTGGATAACCGCATCTGGGAAATGGCATTGGGACAGCGCAAGCTTATACAGCCCGCCTGTTGGATGGACAACCTTGAAGTAGACTCTGTAACTTATACACCGACAGCGGATAATATCTGGAAACCTCTTTACGGTGAACGTAGCGAAGTGCGCGACCATTATAACGCGGCGACACTCCATCTTTCCAAGAAAGACGGTTCTTTGTATCGTCTTGATATAGAAGTGCGCGCTTATGACGAAGGGGTTGCCTTCCGTTATTTCTTTCCCGAACACCCCCGTGCTACATTTCACAAAGTAGTGGGTGATTTGACGGAATATACCTTGCCTGCCGGTACGAAAGCATGGTCGGAACAATGGGCGCAGGCTTTCTTTGAATATCTGGATATCAATGAGCTGAAGCGTCCCGTAGAACGTGCCCTGACGTTGGAATTGCCCGGCGGCCTGTGGACCGCATTGCTGGATGCCGATGCGGACGATTGGTGCCTTACCAAATATCAGGCTTCGGCAGTGAAAAAGAATACGCTGACTTCCGTGATGTATAGCCCGGTAGATGTAGTGACTTACTACGCTACTCCGTGGAAAGTGATAATGACCGCTGAGAAACCGGGAGATTTGTTGGAACATAACGATATTATCCAAAATCTGAACCCGCCCTGTGAAATAGCGGATGCCGCCGAGTGGGTGAGACCGGGTACTATCATGCGCGAAACAACCATCAGCACCGAAGGGGCTGTCGCAACGATTGACTTCTGCGCCGAACATAACATTCCTTACATGCTTTTCGACTGGCTGTGGTATTTGCCGTGTACTTCGCACGACGGAGACGCTACCAAAGTGGTAGATAAATTGGATATGCCGCGTGTGGTGGCTTACGGAAAGGAAAAAGGGGTTGGTGTTTGGGTGTACGTCAACCAGCATGCCTTGATGAAGCAGGCGCGTGAACTCTTTCCGATACTTCGGGAATGGGGTATTGTAGGCGTGAAGTCCGGTTTTGTACAGTATGCCAGCCACCGCTGGGCTACGTGGTTGCACGACCTGGTTCGTCTGGCTGCCGAAAATCATCTGATGATGAATATACACGATGAGTACCGCCCGTCCGGCTTCAGTCGCACGTATCCCAATCTTCTTACTCAGGAAGGTATTTGCGGAAATGAGGAGTTTCCGGATGCTACACACAATGTAACGTTGCCTTTTACCCGTATGATAAACGGTGCGGCGGATTATACAATCTGTTATTTCGACAAGCGTTTGAAAACAACACACGCGCATCAGTTGGCGGCATCATTGGTGTTTTACAGTCCGTTGCAAACAATCTTCTGGTATGATAAACCCTCTTTCTATCATGGCGAACCGGAAGTAGAGTGGTTTGAAAACTTGCAAACGGTCTTTGATGATACGAAAGTATTGGACGGAACACCGGGTAAGAATATCACAATGGCCCGTCGAAAGGGGCAGGAATGGTTCTTGGCGGCTATGACGAATAACGACGGTTCAAAAGAGAATGTATCGCTCTCTTTCCTCGATAAGGGCAAGACTTACCTTGCGTATATCTATACGGATGGCGGGAAAGAAGTCAAGACCCGTACGCAGGTGAAGTGCTCGTATCTGCTGACGGATGCTTCTAAAGTGATGAAGTTCGATTTAAAACCAAGTGGCGGAGCTGCCGTCCGTTTTGTGCCCGTAAGTAAGGATGAAGCCAAGAAATACAAGAAATATAAGGGGGAAGTATTATAAAACTTCACTTTGTGTTGAGTAATCGGTATGGTTTGTTCGTATTGGTAAATGAATGTTTTAAGTAAAATAGGGTATAAATACGATAAGGTGATTGAAGTATTGTTTCCGGGATGTTTATTAATTGTAAGATGAAAAGATTAACGCTGATTATTGGCATGTTATGTACCGTCTGTTTGCAGGCGGAAGCGCAATACGTATCCGAGGTATGGGTGTCGGATCAGGGTAACGGTACTTATAGAAATCCGGTATTGCATGCCGATTACTCCGACCCTGATGTTTGTGCGGCCGGTGATGATTTTTATATGACCGCTTCCAGCTTCGGATGTACGCCGGGGCTGCCTATTCTCCATTCTAAGGATTTGGTGAATTGGCGTATTATCAATTATGCCTTGAAGGAGCTGGAGCCGAAAGAGTTTTATAATTCCACCCGCCACGGTAAGGGAGTGTGGGCTCCGTCCATACGTTACCATAAAGGGGAATTTTACATCTATTGGGGCGACCCGGATTTCGGCATCTTCATGGTAAAGACAAAAGACCCTGCCGGCGAATGGGAGAAACCCGTACTTGTGAAAGCCGGTAAAGGAATGATAGACCCTGCGCCGCTGTGGGATGAGGACGGACAGATTTATCTGGTACATGCCTGGGCCGGCAGTCGCTCGAAGATGAACAGTATTGTGGTGGTATGCGGGATGAATGCGGAAGGTACACAGGTTATCGGTAATCCGGTACTCGTTTATGACGGGAACGACGGAGTGAACCATACGGTAGAAGGACCGAAGCTCTATAAACGCAACGGTTATTATTATATTTTCGCTCCTGCAGGCGGTGTGGCTACGGGTTGGCAGTTGGTGTTGCGCTCGCGTAACATATACGGGCCGTACGAGTCGAAAATCGTGATGGCGCAGGGCAAGACGAATATTAACGGCCCCCACCAGGGAGCGTGGGTAGATACCGGTAAAGGGGAATCGTGGTTTGTTCATTTTCAAGATAAAGCGATGTACGGACGTGTGATTCACCTGAACCCGATGGCTTGGGTGAATGACTGGCCGGTAATCGGTGCGGATAAAGACGGTGACGGTTGCGGTGAACCGGTTACCGTTTACAGGAAACCGGATGTAGGCGGGACTTATCCCGTGGAAACTCCTGCGGAAA
The DNA here is from genome assembly GCF_900129655.1 of Bacteroides clarus YIT 12056. Lineage (GTDB taxonomy): Bacteria > Bacteroidota > Bacteroidia > Bacteroidales > Bacteroidaceae > Bacteroides > Bacteroides clarus. The sequence goes on along the minus strand of NZ_FQWK01000002.1, from coordinate 409,095 downwards.
GCGACGAGTTTAATACCCGCCGACTGGGATTGCAATGGGAGTGGCACGCTAATTATCAGGATACTTTCGGCTTTACCTCGGATTTAGGCTTTGTCCGTATCTACGGGCATGTGCTTTCGGAGAATTTCGTGAATTTCTGGGAAGTGCCTAATCTGTTGTTGCAGAAGTTTCCGGCGGAAAGATTCACGGCTACCGCCAAACTGAAAGTATCCGCCAAAATGGACGGACAGCAATCGGGACTTATCGTAATGGGCTGGGATTACAGCTATATCGGTGTGGAAAAGGTAGGTGAACTGTTTGTATTGAAACAAGCCGTTTGTAAAGATGCCGAGCAGAATGCGCCGGAAACGATTGTCCGTCTGGCGGAAATTCCGGCAAGCCGAATTTATGAAGCCGGCCTGTATCCCAATTATGAAAGGGAAATCTACCTGAGGGTAAAAGTGGAGAAAGGCGGTGTCTGCCGCTTCTCTTATAGTTTGGACGGCAAGCTGTATACAGTTGCCGGGAGTCCTTTTACTGCCCGTCAGGGAAAATGGATAGGGGCTAAGGTCGGACTGTTCAGTACGGCTCCTTACGGTAAAGAACGCGGTTGGGTGGATGCCGACTGGTTCCATGTTGAGAAATAAAAGAATAAAATCGGATATGAAGACAAAAACTCTGTTGGCAGCTCTGGGCGTCTGCCTGTTATCTGCCTGTACTACTACGGAAAATAAGTTTCATGTTGGCGAGGCACTGGATTATTGTAATCGTCAGGTGGAGCGTACATTAAGTCGGTTGCATGACACGAATGGTGTGGTGGATTACACTATGATGCCCCGCAATATACTGAACGGTCAAAACGATTGGAACTGCCGTAAGGCAACGAAAGAAGAGTGGTGCGCCGGTTTTTGGCCCGGTGTGCTGTGGTATGATTACGAATATAGCGGTGACAAGCGGATAAAAGAGGAAGCGGAGAAATTTACCTCTTCATTGGAGTTCCTTTCCAGAACCCCCGCATTCGACCATGACTTGGGTTTCCTTATTTTTTGCAGTTACGGCAACGGCTATCGCCTGACGCAAAATCCGGTTTACAAGCAAGTGATTTTGGATACGGCGGATACATTGGCCACACTGTTCAAACCGCAGGTAGGCACAATGCTGTCATGGCCCCGCAATGTAGAGCTGTTTGGCGGACACAACACAATCATGGATAATATGATAAATCTGGAAATGCTGTTTTGGGCGGCAAAGAATGGCGGAAATCCTTATCTGGCGGATATTGCCATTTCTCATGCCGATAAAACGATGAAGTATCATTTCCGGCCTGATTATACTTCTTATCATGTAGCCGTTTACGATACGCTGACCGGCGATTTCATCAAGGGAGTTACCCATCAGGGATATGCCGATAACAGCATGTGGGCGCGCGGCCAGGCTTGGGCTGTCTATGGATATACGGTAGTGTATCGTGAAACCAAAGACTGCCGTTATCTGGATTTTGTGCAGAAGGTGACCGATGTGTATTTGAAGAATCTGCCCGAAGACTATGTTCCCTACTGGGATTTCAATGACCCCGCCATACCCGATGCTCCCCGTGACGCTTCTGCCGCCTGTGTAGTGGCTTCCGCATTGCTGGAACTTTCCACCTACTTGCCCGGTGATAAGGGAGAACGGTATAGAGATGCGGCGATAAAAATGCTAACGAGCCTGAGTACGGATAACTATCAGTGCGGTGAAGCAAGTCCGGCATTCTTGCTCCATTCCACAGGACACCGGCCGGCCAATTCGGAAATAGATGCTTCCATCATTTATGCGGATTACTATTATATAGAGGCATTGTTACGTTTGAAGAGATTGCAGGAAGGGAAGCCTGTCATAGGCTGACGTGTAATCCGTGCCTAAAAAATCATCAAGTGTATTTTGACACACTTTCTTTATTGCTTTTAAGAGACGAACGAAACTTGTTCTCGAGGGTATAAAATGGATAGTGAAACAGGGGTTGTTTTGATTATCTTATTTGATATATCTTTCTTTATTTGTATTTTCGTGCGCCTTAATGAATAATTATATATGGAAAGTACAGAATACACTTTGGATGGATTATTGTGTCAGTCTATCTTGCTCTTTCATCAGTCGCGGTTTTACGATACGTGCCGTGAGTCTGAAACAGAGGCGTTTCAGCTGCTGGAACAAGCGCGGCTGGTAATGCGGGACACCCAAAGCTGTGTTGATATGGCCAAATGGGGATGTACTTTCGAATGTCTCGCCCAGAAATATTATATAAATGGTGATACGGATGGGGTTTTGGAAGAGATAGATACCGCCTTGGCTTCTTTCTGGAAGAGAATAGAAGCGTCCCGTGTGGAAACGTTCGCCGTTTATTTGTGGTTGGGGTATTATTTTTTATTGCGTTTCAGGAACGGGGCTTCAAACTCTCGCGGGCGTTGTAAGCGGGTGATGTCCGATATATTATCGTATCTGACGGAGACTTTCCGTAAGGTCAGGAAGAAGCCGGCCTTAATGAATACTCTGCCTGATTTCTCGGCGGATGTATGGGGAGAAACTGTTTATTGGGTAGAGGTGGTTCATGGTTCCTGCCTTTGTGAAAAGCAGGCGGCCGCTTTATTGAAATTGCTGTACGACTTCAAGCAAATGGAACTTACCCGGGATAAAGTCGAGCAGGATATGCTGCTTCAACGGATTCTGGAGTTTTACAGTTTCTGATGCGTATATCTTAATTATGACCGCTTTACCTTTCTCCGTCCAGATATCCTTTTTTGAACATATTGACAAAGAGAAAGAATAAGGAAAGTAGTAACGGACCGAAAATGACACCCATAAATCCAAAAAGAGAGAGACCGATGACTACTCCGAAAATGGTGATAAGCGGATGGATATCCGCCATCTTCTTCTGAATGATAAAACGTATCAGGTTATCGAGCTGGGAGATAACGAGGGCGCCGAAGATTGCCAATCCGATCGCTTGGAACCAATTACCGATCAGTGCCATGTATATGGCTATGGGAACCCATATCAGTGCCGTACCTACCATGGGAACGACGCTGGCAAAACCTGTCAGAAATCCCGAGAATAAAATATTGGGGGCACCGAATATCCAATAACCGATCATGGCCACTCCACCTTGTATAATGGCGAGCAAAGGTATGCCGATGGCATTGGAACGGACAATCATATTGATTTCATGCACTACATCCTGCGTGTTGGCCTCATTGAAGGGAAGAAGCTCGTTGACATATCGCTCCATTTTCTTTCCACCCATCAACATGAAGTAGAGAACAAAAACCAATACGAACATATTGACGGCAAAGCTGCTGATACCGCCCATTAGCGTTTGCCCGATGCGTGGCAGGGATGAAATGATGAATGAAAGGCTGTCTCCGCCTAATACGTTATATCCGGTTTTGGCCTTAATAACGGCGGCGGCTTCTTCAAACGGGGCGATGATGGCTTGCGGATCGAGATTGATGTTTTGCAGGTTTATTACAGCCAGCCATACTACCAACGCCAAAGGAACGAGGAAGCATAAAATAGCTTCTGCCGTAATGATGGTGGCGGCTATGCTGCGTTTCATCTTTCGTTTTTCGGACAGATAAATCATCTGGCGTCTGACCAGTATATAAATAGTCAACGCTCCTAATAAACCTCCCAAGAAAGGCGTGATTTGTCTGAAGAGGATAATCCCCAGTCCGATGATAATGGTAATCAGCGAATATTTCCAGTATTGCTCTTTTGTACTCATAAAGTGTATTGTTTCTTTGGAAAAGAAACATCATAAGAGCCGGAAAAGTTTTGCAAAGTATACGGGAGACTGCATTTTATCCTTCATCCAGCCGGCCTTTTCCCTGGCGTACGATTTCCGCCTCGCCATTAGTGCAGTTTACTATTGTAGAACCCTCTATGCCGCCTATACCGCCGTCGATGACCAAGTCTACGATATTACCGAATTTCTCGTCAATCAGTTCGGGGTCGGTACAATATTCAATGTCTTCATTTTCATCGTAAGGGAGTGTGGTAGTCATGATGGGAGCGTCCAGCAGGCGTGCCAGTTCCTGGATAATCGGGTTGTCGGGCATGCGGATTCCTACTTCCTTGCGGTTACGAAATATCTTCGGCAGGCGGACGGTGCCGTTTAAGATAAAAGTGAAAGCGCCCGGCAGGTTGCGTTTCATTAATTTGAACGTGTTGTTATCGAATTTGGCATATTCGCTGATACTGCTCAAATCGTAGCAGATAATGGACAGATTGTTCTTCTTCGGGTCAATGTTCTTGAGCTGGCAGATACGTTCTATTGCACGTTCTTTTAATCCGTGGCAGCCGATGGCATACATGGTATCGGTAGGATAGATAATGATTCCGCCGTCGTTCAGAATATCGATTACCTGTTGCAAATCCGCCGGATTGTTGTTTCTTTTATAAAGTTTCAGAAGCATAGGGCTATGGGATTATAAGTTGGATGTAAAAGTACTCGTTAATATTCTCAAAAGCAAGAGAATCATCTTTTTAGCATCTCTTTCTCTAATTTTTTAATCTTCTTCCATGCCTCTTTGAACTTGGGGCAGAGAGCAACGGCCTTTTCATAATTCTTCATGGCGGCTTCCTTCATATCCAGTTTAAGGCATTCGTCACCCATGATGATGTATTCACGGGCATACTTCACCAGCGACTTTTCTTTCTCTACGGCAGCCTGTTTCAGCGCGCGGTTCTCTTCACGCAATTGATTGATGATATTCAATTTCTTGCGGATAAGACGCTGCACAACGGGCTTTTCAATGTCGTAGCGGGAATGGATGGCTTTAAAGAACTCGTTGAGGAAAGTCTCAAAATCCCCTTTGTCGAACGCTTTGGCAGCAGCTGCATATTGCACGTCCGCCTGCGCTTGTTTCAGGGCGCGGTCGATGGCCTGACGGTTGTTGAAACGTTCGGCAAATCCTGTAATTTCGGGGCGTACGAATACGTCGGCGCGACTGATAGGCTTCCTCAGTTGTATTCCTTCCAGAGACGTACATCGGCTGAGTGCTACGTACGCTTGTCCTCCGGCAAACACTCCTCCGGTGAAGTCGATAACTACCCGGCTGAACGTCAGCCCCTGACTTTTATGAACAGTGATGGCCCATGCCAATCGTACGGGATACTGGGTGAAAGTTCCTAATTCCTCTTCCTCAATCTGTTTCTTTTCTTCATTGTATTTATAGCGGATATTCCGCCATGATTCCCGTTTCACGTCACATTCCTTACCATCGTCCGTAATGACGTAGAGCGTCTCTTCAATGGGGTCAAAACCGCTGACAATCCCGATGGTGCCGTTTACCCACCGGCGGTCGAAATCATTCTTGATGAAAATGATTTGCGCGCCCGGTTTGAGTACCAGTTCCTGTGAAGTGGGAAGACTGCTTTCAGGGAAATCACCCATGATTTCTCCATGAAATGTTACAGGGTCTCCCGGCAGTTCGGCGAGTTTCTTATCGTTGATATAGTCCACGTTGTCACGGCGGGTGGCGAGGGTGATGTACATATCGGCTTCAGACTGCTCTATCTGTGTGCCGTAACGGGTGTTGAGCAGTTGCAGGTCGGCAGCGCCCACCGTATTGTTTCGTATGTGGTCCAGTACGCTGACAAAAACTTTGTCGGTTTGGCGATAGACGGTCTGCAATTCAATGGAGACGAGGTCTATCTGGTTGAAGACCCTTGCGGAGAAAAAATAGGGGGTGGGATAGAAACGGTTCAGTATTTCCCGTTCGTCTCCCTTCACTACCGGTTCCAGCTGAAAGACGTCACCTACCAATAGAAGTTGTTTCCCGCCGAAAGGTTCCCGCAGATTACGTGAATAGACACGTAAAATACGGTCGACGGCATCGATGATGTCCGCCCGCACCATAGAAATCTCGTCAATGATAACCAGCTCCAGCTCCTCAAGCAGCTTGCGATGCGGCTTGGTATATTTAAAGAATTCGTGGATGCGTCCCCGCTGCAGGCTGAAATTGGGATCATCGGGCAGCAGAGGATAAAAAGGCAGCTTGAAGAAACTGTGCAATGTACTCCCGCCCGCATTGATGGCGGCAATTCCCGTAGGAGCCAACACTACATGCTTTTTCTTGGTATGCCCGCAGATATACCGGAGAAAGGTGGATTTGCCCGTACCCGCTTTCCCCGTCAGAAAAACGGACTGGCGGGTGTACTGTATGAGGTTCAAAGCATCTTGAAACTCCTTGTTTTGGGTATCGGGTACGAACGGCATGATTCAACTCTCGATTATCCCGTACCGCTTTAGCGCATTGGCTATGCCATTGTCATCAACGCTCGTGGTGACATAATCGGCCACGGCTTTTACGTCGTCTTTGGCATTGCCCATAGCCACTCCGATACCTGCATGGCGCAACATGCTGATGTCGTTTCCACCGTCGCCGAAAGCCATTGTTTCTTCCAGGCGAATGTTGAAATGCCGGATTATCTCATCGATGCCGTGTTGTTTGGTATTTCCTTTGGCGGTAACGTCTACAAATGCCGGATGCCAGCGTCCCATTTCGCAGTTGGGAATGGAGGGTAATACGGTTTGTTCCTCTTCGATGGTGATAAAGGGTGTCAGCTGGTAATATTCCTTGTCTGAATGATCGCTTGTATAAGGCTTTGACGCGATAGGGTCCGTTTTGAGTTGATGGTTGAATATCTCCGTTACGATCTCGTCGGGCTGGTTTACGCAAATATCGTGTTCGCCTACCAGTATGCAGGGGATATTGCGTTCGTGGCAGAAACTTGCCAGCGCATCCACTTCGGCTGCCGGAACGGGGCTTTTGTAGATGACGGTATCGTCCACAAAACAATAGGCGCCGTTCATGGTGATGTAGCCGTCTATCAGTTTCCGTTCCTGCAGGGCGGCGAGGTTGTTGATGATGACACGCGGACGTCCGGTGGAAATGAATATCTGTATGCCTTTGGCTTTAGCGGCTTCCAGCGCTTCAATGGTGGAAACGGGAATTTGGTGAGTCTTGAAGCTCACCAGCGTACCGTCAATGTCAAAAAACAGAGCTTTAATCATATGGGTCTCTTTTAAATTGGTTGGCAAATTTACTCAAAAGCGAAGATATTTCGTACTTTTGCACACAATTTTGTTCAGCGCATTTAAAATCAAAAACTCGAATATATAATGAAGAAACATTCTTTTAAAGACTGGATGATAGCCGTGCGTCCGTGGTCGTTCCCCGCTTCGGCCATGCCGGTGGTGGTGACGCTGGCCTATCTGTTTTGGATGAAGGAAGATATAAATTGGGCGAACGGTATATGGGCTTTGTTGAACATCGTCGTTTTCCATGCGGCCGGAAACACTTGGAGCGATTATTTCGATTATAAACAAGGGGTTGATATGAAAGATACGTTCGGCGCGAAAACGTTGACGGATAAGATGTTTACTCCTAAGGAAATATATCGTTTGTCGTTAGTCCTGCTTTTGGCGGCTCTTGCCGGAGGTCTCGGATTATTGTGGCGTACAGGTTTCCCTCTGCTGTATATCGGTTTGGGCGGTGCGGCGTGCGCGCTTCTATATCCGCCGCTGAAGTACAACGCGTTGGGAGACGTCGTTATCTTTATGGCTTACGCTTTCTTGCCCACTTTGGGGACTGCCTATGTCTCTACCGGAGTATTTCTGTGGGACGTTCTGTGGATAGCGATTCCCGTAGGGTTGATTACGGTGGCCATCCTGCACGCCAACAATACCCGCGATATGCAGACCGACGCCCGGGCGAGCATCAAGACTTTGGCAATGGAATTGGGTGGAAGGACATCCGTGATTCTCTATTGCGCGGAGATACTGTTTCCTTTCGGTTGGGTTGCCGGTTGCGTAGCAGCCGGAACTTTTCCTTTATGGACGTTGTTAGTCTTGCTTGTGCTGGTTCCTGCCGTCGGCAATGTCCGGGTCATGTCCCGGTTTTCGGGAAAGGGTGTTGCCGCCATCGCCAATCTGGATGAGATGACGGCAAAGCTCCAGTTATTGTTTAGTTTGGTATTCGCTTTATCATTTGTCATAGCCGGTTTATTCGTATGAAAAGATTAGTTTTTACTATTATATTGGCCGCTGTTTTGTGGACCGTCATGTTTTCGCCGTGGACGGCTCCTGCCGTTAATTTCTGGTGGATGATGACCGGTTCCGCACTGACCTTATCCGTATTTGCCACCCTGTTCAGCCCCGGATGGTGGCGTGAGGTGAAATGGAGTACTTCCAATGTCCTGCTGGGCGTCGGTATCGCCGTTGCTTTATGGATGATTTTCTGGGTGGGAGATAAGGTTTCCGCTTGGATGTTCGACTTTGCCCGTCCGCAGGTAGATTCCATTTACGGTATGAAAGAAGGCGAGTCTCCCTGGTTGCTGGCTGCCTTGATGCTGGTCTTGATAGGGCCTGCGGAAGAAATCTTCTGGCGGGGATACGTGCAACGCACGCTTTCCGAACGTTGGAAGAATCCCGATACGGGGTTTGCGGCGGCTACGGCCTTGTACGCGCTGGTACATGCCGGCTCTTGCAATTTCATGCTTATCATGGCGGCATTGGTGGCAGGTGTGGTTTGGGGAGCGCTTTACCGTTTCTTCCCGAATCGGTTTGCCGCCATTATCCTGTCGCATTCTTTGTGGGATGTGGCTGTTTTTATCTTTTTCCCTATTTAAAACAACTTGAACCTTATGAAGTATAATTTTGATGAAGTGATCGAACGCCGCGGTACGGACTCCGTAAAGTGGGACGGCGTGGAGAATGTATGGGGGCGTAGCGATTTGCTTCCCATGTGGGTGGCCGATATGGATTTCCGTACGCCGCCTTTTGTAATGGCCGCTTTGCGCAGACGTCTCGACCATGCGGTTTTGGGATATACCTTCGCCTGTGAAGAGTGGTATACCTCTATTTGCCATTGGTTGCACAGGCGTCACCAATGGGATATCACGCGTGATATGCTGACGTTTGTGCCCGGTATTGTGCGTGGACAAGCCTTTGCCTTGCAATGCTTTACCAAGCCGGGCGATAAGGTGATGGTAATGACTCCGGTATACCATCCTTTCTTTTTGGTGACCGAACGTATGGGACGTGAAGTCGTTTACTCTCCGCTTGATTTGCATAACGGGCATTATCACATTAATTTCGAGCGTTTCGCTAAGGACATTCAAGGGTGCAGGGCGCTTATTCTTTGTAATCCTCATAATCCCGGCGGGCGTGTCTGGACAACCGGGGAGTTGCGCCGGATAGCGGATATCTGTCAAGAGAACGGGACTATGGTAATTTCCGACGAGATACATGCCGACCTCACTTTGCCGCCCCATAAGCATCATCCTTTCGCCACCGTATCCGAGGCGGCCGCGCAGAATTCCCTTACCTTTATGGCTCCCAGCAAAGCTTTTAATATGCCGGGCTTGGGCAGTTCCTACGCCATAGCGGTAAACGAAGATATTCGCCGCCGTTTCCGGGACTTTATGGAGGCGGGCGAGTTCTGCGAAGGACATTTGCTGGCCTATATCGGCGCTGCGGCAGCCTATACGCATGGAGAAGAATGGCTGGAGCAGATGCTCGGATACGTACAAGGCAATATAGACTTTACGGAGAATTATCTGAAGGAGCATATCCCGGGTATCGGTATGATACGTCCCCAGGCCTCTTACCTGATTTTCTTGGATTGTCGCGCATTAGGCCTGCCGCAAGAGGAACTGGTAAAGTTTTTTGTGGAAAAAGCCCGTTTGGCATTGAACGACGGCACAATGTTCGGTAAGCCGGGAGAAGGGTTTATGCGATTGAATATCGGTTGCCCCCGTTCTGTTCTGGAAAGAGCCTTGCGGCAGTTGGCCGTGGCGGTTAAGGAAGTAAGAAGCGCGGCAAAAAAGACAGTCCCCTAAACTTTCCGAAGAAGTTATTGTTAATTTATAAGGAAGAGAAGAGACGGCGTTCGGTAATCTACCGGGAGTACTTTGTACCGATAAAGCTGTAAATCCTGTGAACATACGCAGGATATGAATCATTAATAAAGTATATAAGTGACTAAAAAAGAGACTTTAACGAAAAGCTTTGTCTTACGTGTGGATGCTGTGACAATGGATGCTATCGAGAAATGGGCAGCCGATGAGTTCCGTAGTACCAATGGACAGCTTCAGTGGATTATAGCCGAGGCTCTTCGTAAAAACGGACGGGTCAAAAAGAATAAGTCCGCTCCTCATCTCGATTTGGAAACACAAGAATGTGAAGATTAAACGGTTATCTTGATAGTTAATCCCTATTGCGGAATGCGATAGGGATTTTTTTTGTTTGGATAAGACCTACCTAATTGTTGTTATCCCGTCTTTTAGTAATACTCTGTTTTAGGTATTGTTACCATTTTTAACTACCCCTACCTTTGTCCCAACAAAAATTAAGATAAAAGATGAGAAAATTAACGAGCTTATTAGCATTGTGTTTTTTAGTATCGGCCAATGCTTTATGGGCAGGGGAGCCCGATGAAGCGAGCGCGAAAAGCGAGACTGCCGAGAGTATGCTGAAGAAAGAAAAGACAAGCACTTCGGATGATGACAGCTACAAGAAATTCCGTTTCGGCGGATATGGAGAAATGGTAGCCAGTTTTAAGGATTACGGCATCAACCGTTTCTTTGGCGGCAATAGAGGAAATTCGGACGACCACCGTAATACGATCGCCATCCCGCGTTTCGTATTGGCATTCGATTATAAGTTCAATTCCAAGTGGATACTGGGGGCTGAAATAGAATTTGAATCCGGCGGTACAGGTACGGCCGTAGAGCTGGAGAACTCCGAGAATGGAGAGTACGAAACGGAAATAGAGAAAGGCGGTGAGGTCGCTTTGGAGCAATTCCATATTACACGCCTGATACATCCTGCTTTTAATGTCCGTGCCGGACATATGATTGTGCCCGTCGGACTTACCAATGCGCATCACGAGCCCATTAACTTTTTCGGAACCTACCGTCCGGAAGGCGAAACCACCATTCTTCCTTCCACCTGGCACGAAACGGGTATCGAGTTCTTCGGTACTTTCGGTAAGGGATATGCCACATTCGATTATCAGGCGTTGATTGTAACGGGTCTGAATGCGAACGGTTTCGACCGTAATAACTGGGTTGCAGGTGGAAAGCAGGGCTTCTTCGAGGTTGATAACTTTACCTCTCCCGCTTATGTCGCCCGTCTGGATTATAGGGGAGTACCGGGTTTGCGTATAGGCGGTTCTTTCTATTATTGCGTCAATACGGCGTCCAATTCCGATAAAGTAGCCACGTATGCGGGAGTAAAAGCGCCGTTGCGCATTTATACCGTCGACGGTCAGTATAAGAACAAGTATGTGACGGCCCGTACGAACTTTGTGTTTGGCAACCTGACGGGGGCTACCGCTATCAGCAATAAGAATAAAGGTTTGTCCAATTCCTCTCCTTATACCCGTGTGGTACAAGTGGCCAAGAAAGCCGTGAGCTATGCCGGTGAGGTCGGTGTCAATCTCCGTTCTATTTGCAACGGCAATAAGAAAGTGCCTGTCATCTATCCGTTTGCCCGTTATGAATACTACAATCCTCAGGAAGCGGGAGAAAAAGGCCAGCTTCCCATGGACAAGAGAAATCAGGTGAGCATGTGGACTGCCGGCCTGAACTGGTACGCATTGCCCAATCTGGTGGTGAAGGCCGATTACATGACCCGCCAGATAGGTACAGGCAAGGTATTCGGCAAAGGCAAATACAATAGCGAAAACGAATTTTCCATCGGTATCGCCTATGTCGGTTGGTTTATAAAGAAATAATATATTAATCTCAAATAATAACGATGAAAATGAAAAAGTATTTTTTGTATGTTGCAGCTTGCATGCTGTCTTTGGGCGGAATGATGTCCGCATGTAGTGATGACGATGATCCTTCTAATGGAAATGGTAATGGCGCTGTGGAAGAAATCGACATTACCAAAGATAACGCTTCCAACTGGTACAGCTACATGATTAACGTGGCTAATCTGTTGAAAGAAGACGCCACAACGCTTTACAATGACTGGAAAACCAGCTATAACGGAGGAGAATCCTATGCTTCGATTTTTATCAATCATAATAATTCGGCTTACTTTGGTACTGCCAATAACTGTGTCCAGCAGATTATCGAAGGTTGCTGGGATATTGCCAATGAGGTAGGCGATGCGAAAATCGGCGACCCTTACGATTTGTATGTGGACGGAAAGACACAAGACGCTTTGTATGCGGTGGAATCTTGGTTTAGCTGGCATTCCCGTGAGGACTATTCCAATAATATCATTTCCATTTACAGCGCGATTTGCGGTACGCGAGATGTAAGGGTGAATAACGATGTGATGGATTTGGCGAACTCTGCAATTGCCGCGAACTCCCTTTATAATGTAATTAAAGTCAACGATGAAAAGCTGGCGAACGATACCCGTGAAGCCATCAAGAAAGCCCATGATGCCATTCTGGCTATTCCCGCTCCTTTCCGTAGCCATATCAACAGTGCGGAAGCATTGGCAGCCCAACAGGCTTGCGCGGATTTGGCAGACCTTTTGGATAAGAGGTTACACCCTGAAATCGCGCAAAAGGAAGACGTATATAATGATGCCGTTCTGAATGAAGTCGTAAAAACTTATGTAAATGACGTGGTACTTCCTACTTACCTGGATTTGAAAGACGAAGTGGCCGTATTGTTGGAGAAAGTAAGCGCGTTGCAGAAGAACCCGACCGATGCGAACTTTAAGGCTGCCGCAGCCCAATGGATTGTAGCCCGCAAGCCGTGGGAAACAAGTGAGGCGTTCCTGTTCGGCCCCGTAGCCGATAAGGGTTTGGACCCCAATATGGATAGCTGGCCGTTGGATGCGGATGCGATTGTCAACATCCTGAATTCGGGAGACTTCACCAAATTGCAATGGAACGGCGAGTTCATTACCGATGAGAACGGTGACCCGGTAGAGAGCATTGCGTCCGCTCAGAATGTCCGTGGCTTCCATACATTGGAATTCCTTCTTTTCAAGGATGGCGATCCTCGTACGGCACCGGCTGAATAAGTCCCGGATATGACCGTGTGGGCAAATAAGTAAAGGAGTGCCTTGCCGTCTCCTTTACTTATTTGTTGTGTTCTGATATTTTGTGTAAAATAAACTCTGTTGCTTATGAGATATTTAGAAAAGCGTTTGTTTCCGTTGTTGCTTGGTTCGTTGCTTTGCTGTGCTTGTGAGGGCGATACTTATGATATATTGGATATAGAAGTGCCGGGCGGTTATGAATTGTCCGCCGGTACCGCCACTGTATTTATGCGTTCTTCCAAGGCTTATGACACTCCGGCCAACTGGGTGACGGGAGCCTATAACTCACGTTTCAATAACGGAGACGGACTTTACGACGATGTCCGTACCAGCACTAACGGAACGGGCGGCGGTTTGGGCCCTGTCTATGCCGGATATTCCTGCGGCAGTTGCCATCATAACGCAGGCCGTACACGTCCTACGTTGTGGAGCGAGGGAGGATCGGGCAGTAGCGGTTTCTCTTCCATGCTGATATACATCACCCGCAAGAACGGCGCTTTCTTTCCCAATTACGGGCGTGTGCTTCACGACCAGTCCATTTATGGCGTAAAGGCGGAAGGAAAGCTGAAAGTGGAATATACTTATGAGGATTTTAAGTTTCCCGACGGTACTCCTTATCAGCTTGCCAAGCCCACTTATACGATAACGGACTGGTATGCGGAAGAAATAAAACCGGAAGATTTGTTCTGTACGGTTCGTATCCCCCTGCGGCATGTGGGAATGGGACAGATGATGGCGCTCGACCCGAAAGAGATTGAGGCGCTTGCCGCCAAAAGCAATTACCCCGAATACGGCATTAGCGGACGCTGTAATTACATTATGGAGAAAGGCGTGAAAAGTTTGGGACTGTCGGGCAACAAGGCCCAGCATGCAGACCTGACCGTGGAACTGGGCTTCTCCAGCGATTTGGGAGTGACCAACAGCCGTTATCCGGAGGAAATCTGTGAAGGGCAATTGCAAATGGAGCAGGGCAGCATGATGGGGCTGTCCTACGACCAGCTGGATGTATCGGCGGAGGATATGGAGGACGTAGACCTCTATATGCAATGTCTGGGTGTGCCGGCCCGCCGCAATGTGGATGACGAACAGGTTATCAAAGGAGAGCAGAAGTTCTATGAAGCCAAATGCCACCTTTGCCATGTCACCACCTTGCATACCAAGCCGCGCGGCAGTTCTTTGTTGATAGGGACGCAGCTCCCGTGGCTGGGCGGCCAGACCATTCATCCGTATTCGGATTTCCTGCTCCACGATATGGGTTCGGAAATTATGGGTGTGGGATTGAACGACAACTATGTCAGCGGTCTGGCGCGCGGCAACGAATGGCGTACCACCCCGTTGTGGGGCATCGGCTTGCAGGAGATTGTCAACGGACATACCTATTTCCTGCACGACGGCCGCGCCCGCAATCTGGTTGAGGCCATTATGTGGCACGGCGGCGAGGCGGAGGCTTCCAAGAATCTGTTTAAGAATATGAATAAGGAAGACCGTGACGCGCTGATTGCATTTATCAATTCACTATAATAACAAGTTACACAGTATTTAAATAAGAAACGATATAATCGTATGAAGAAATTAATATTATTGGCTTCGCTTGCCGCTATGCCGTTGATGGCAATGGCACAGCACGAAGAAGATACGGAGAATGGCGTGGTGTCGTTGGCCGGAAGGGAAGGCTTTACTATTTCCAGCAAGAAAGGCGACTTTGTTTTCAAACCCTATTTGCTGGTACAGACGAGCGCCAATCTGAACTGGTATGATGATGAAGGCCTGGACAAGGCCTACAATCAGGATAACTTCGCCAATTCCGGTTTCTCAGTGCCTTATGCGGTGTTGGGTTTTACGGGTAAGGCTTTCGGGAAGGTATCTTTCAACCTTTCCATCAATGCGGCGGCCAGCGGCGGCGCTTTGTTGCAGCAGGCCTGGTTCGACGTGCAGTTCAAGAAGCAGCTGGCATTGCGTGTAGGTAAGTTCAAGACGCCTTTCTCGCATGCCTACCTGACTACGTTGGGCGAGACATTGCTGCCGCAGTTGCCTGTCTCGCTGACCTCTTCCGTCATCATGCCTTATTCGCTGAACGCCGTTACTCCGAACATGGCTACCGGCTTTGACCTGGGCGTGGAGCTGCACGGATTGGTAGGCGAGAAGTTCGGCTATGAGGTCGGCTTGTTCAACGGTACGGGAATCTCCGTGAATACGGCTTCAAAAACTATCAGTGACGACTGGCACATACCTTCTTTGCTTTATGCGGGCCGTCTGACTTATATGCCTAAGGGAGTGATGCCTTCCACGCAAGGCAACCCGAACCGCCTGAATGAAGACAAGATGCTTTTCGGCCTGTCCGGTTCTATCAATGTGGAGAGCGAGAATGAGAGTACGAACGATACGCGCGTCGGTTTGGAGTTTGCCATGTTGAAGAACAAGCTCTATCTGGCTGCCGAGGCGTACTATATGAATGTGGGATTCACCAAGCGGCAGAAGATTGACGAGACGTATCATTATTTGGGCGGTTATGTGCAGGGCGGTTATTTTGTGGCTCCCCGTGTTCAGGTGGCCGCGCGCTACGACTTCTTCAACCGTAACGGTACCGGTGACGACGGCTTCCTGAATATGCCGGCCGTGGGCATGAATTACTTCTTCAAGGGTTGCAACCTGAAGCTGCAGGCTATGTATCAGTATATAGCCCGTTGGGGACATGACACGCAGCTCGACCGCGATAATGATAACCTGGGTCTGGCTACGCATTCCGCTACCGTTTTGCTGCAATACACATTCTAACAGATTGAAGAAAGGATTTATCTATGAAGAACTATATTCTTTTCTTATCGCTGTTCATGTTCGTTTTCGCCTCTTGCGACGATGGCAGGCTCTATCAGGACAGGCTCATTGTGCCGGAAGAAGGGCGTGTGGTGAAGCTGCACGTGAATATGAGCGGAGTGGATACATGGCCGGACGGCTATACGGTGGTTCTTGCGGGTTTCAATGACGACAAGGAGTATTCGCTGATAGCAAAGTCCATCCCGAACAACGGGGATGTGGACATGGTAATGGCGGGTATAGGCGAAGACGTCACCTCCATCGAGCTTTGCGTGACGAACCGTATCCGTGAACATGTCTATTCCTTTTACACACAGGACTTCTCGACAGTAGATGCCGATACCACCCGGGTGGATGCCGGAACAATCGATGCCGGCATGTTCAATGCCATTCAGCAGGGTATTTTTATTGGTAAGTCGTGTGTGGGTTGTCATGGAACCAGTACGACCGCGGCCGCCGATTTGGATTTGAAAGAGGGTGTCAGTTATAACGACCTGGTGAACCGTCCGTCCGTCATAATGCCCGAATGGATGCGTGTCAATCCGGGCAATTCCGGTGAAAGCATGTTGTATCAGATACTTTCTTCCCCTGTCAGCAAGGAGTGGGGACACGATCATTCGCAGGAAATAGAATCGTCTATAACGCTGGATATGCTTAAAGACTGGATAGACTCCGGCGCCAAAGAATAACTTCTATCAACAACAACGAAAAAAGATATTGTCATGAACAATAAACAACAAAAGCAAACAGAAAAGACCTCAACTGAAATCTTTAAATATAATGTGGAAAACGGTGTTTCGGAATATCATGTGATGATTCATGCGTGCTGTCCGGAAGATACATACGAGCAGCAGCTGAACGCGGTCGTGAATGCCTACTTCACCTTGCTCGAAGGGGAGCTTCATGGCGCCGTTGCCGTTTTCAAGCGTTATTTCCTGAGCGATGCCGCCAACCAGTCGGA
The DNA here is from genome assembly GCF_900129655.1 of Bacteroides clarus YIT 12056. Taxonomy (GTDB): domain Bacteria; phylum Bacteroidota; class Bacteroidia; order Bacteroidales; family Bacteroidaceae; genus Bacteroides; species Bacteroides clarus. Next base: position 392,287 of record NZ_FQWK01000002.1, on the reverse strand, counting down.
TATGCTGCTGGCGCTTACCACCGAGAGTTCGGACTGCGCGCTTTCCATCGTGGAGCAGCCGCCGTTGAACGGTACTAAAATAGCCTTGTGGGCATACCTGCAGTCCGGAGTACAGACAAGAGTGCTTCACAACGGGCTGTTTGAGGTGAAGCATGGCGCTTACCGCCATCTTTGGAGCGGCAATGCCTTCAATCGTGCGGCCAACTCCGAATATCAAACCCGCCTGTTGCTGAATGACTACGTGATGCAGCTAATGGAACAGGGATGCAAATTGGCGGACAACTGTATCCGTACCTGGTTCTTCGTGCAGAACGTAGACGTGAACTATGCCGGCGTGGTGAAGGCCCGCAACGAAGTGTTTGTTACGCAAAACCTGACGGAGAAGACGCATTACATATCGAGTACCGGTATCGGCGGCCGCCATGCCGATCCGAAAGTGTCGGTGCAGATGGACGCGTATGCGGTCGACGGGATAAAGCCCGGACAGATTCATTTCCTGTATGCGCCTACGCATCTGAACCCCACTTATGAGTATGGCGTCAGTTTTGAGCGCGGCACGTATGTGGATTACGGCGACCGCCGGCAGGTCTTTATCTCCGGTACGGCAAGCATCAATAATAAAGGCGAGGTGGTGCATCCGGGAAACATCCGCAGGCAAACCGAACGTATGTGGGAAAATGTGGAGGCTCTCCTGAAGGAAGCCGGCTGCACATTCGCCGACCTGGGGCAGATGATTGTATACCTGCGCGATATGGCGGACTATGCCGTAGTGAAAGAGATGTACGACAAGCGTTTCCCCGCTACCCCCAAAGTGTTTGTCCACGCGCCGGTGTGCCGTCCGGGCTGGCTGATAGAAATGGAGTGCATGGGCGTGAAGAGGCTTGAGAATACAGAGTATGCCCCTTTCTAAAAGAGCGACCGATGTTTTGTAATTTGAAACGATTGTTTGTAAGTGTATATATCTGTCTCGTATGCTTGCTTGCCATAGCTACATTTTTGGAGCAGGCGTACGGGACGGATTTTATAGAAAAGCATATATATCATTCTTTTTGGTTTTGTTGTGTCTGGGGGATTCTGGCCGTTGCGGCTATGATGGCATCAGCCGGAAAGCGGTTGCGGAAATTTCTCCCTGCGTTGTTGTTGCATGGCTCCTTCCTCGTGATTTTGGCGGGAGCCATGATTACGTTTGCCGGCGGCCGGAAAGGATATGTACATCTTATTGCAGGGAACAAGGTAAGCAGCTTTGTGGAGCAGGAGAGCGGGCGGGAGATAGATTTGCCCTTTACATTGCTTTTGGACAGCTTTCGGGTGGAATACTATCCCGGTACGGAAGCTCCCGCGGACTATATCAGTCATATCCGCGTATTACGGCCGGGGCAGGGGGCGGACAGCTCCTCTTGCAGCCGCACCGTTTCCATGAACCGTATCTTGTCCGAACAGGGTTTCCGTTTCTATCAGTCGTCTTTCGACGAAGACAGGCAGGGCAGTTGGCTGACGGTGAACCATGACCCTTGGGGTATAGGAATTACCTATGCGGGATACATCCTGTTGGGCATCTCTATGATTGGGATGCTTTTCGGCCGCAGGGGGGAATTCCGCAGGCTGATGAACCATCCGTTGCTTAAAAAGGGGAGCGTGTTCTGCCTTCTGCTGTTGGCGGGAAGCATGCAGGTGCAGGGACGGACGCTTCCGGCCTTGAGCATCAGGCAGGCGGACAGCCTGGCTTCCGAACAGGTTATTTACCATGACAGGGTGGTGCCCTTCAATACGCTTGCCCGTGATTTCGTGATGAAACTGACGGGACGGCCGTCTTATGCGGGGTTAACTCCCGAACAGGTTATCGGCGGCTGGTTGCTGCGTCCGGAAGTGTGGCAGTACGAACCGATGATTTACATTAAGAACCGGGAACTATGCCGCCTGTTGAACCTGAAAACGTCTTACGCTTCTGTGGCCGACTTGTTTGACGGACAGCGGTACCGCTTGCAGGACTTCTGGCAGGGCGGGCGGGAAACCGGCCGGAAAATGTCTCCTCTGGAAAAGGCAATCGTGGAAACGGACGAAAAGGTGGGATTGATTCTGATGCTTCAAAAGGGTACCTTGATTCGCCCTCTGCCGAAAGACGGCGGCGTAAAGCCGCTGCCATCGCCGAAGGTACGCGCGGAGCTTATCTACAACCGTATTCCTTTCAGCAAATGCCTGTTCATGTTCAATCTGACGGTCGGTTTGCTGGCATTCTTCCATCTGGTATATTGCGGCCTGCGCCATTCTTCGGAGCGGAGCGCTTTGTCACGCCGGATAAACCGTTTGTTTGTGGCGGCGCTTTATGCGGCATTCCTTTTCCAGCTCTTCGGATATGGTCTGCGCTGGTATGTGGGCGGGCGTATTCCGTTGAGCAACGGATATGAGACGATGCAGTTTATGGCCTTGTGCACGCTGCTGCTGGCGTGCTTGTTTCGCCGCAGGTTTCCGTTTACGGTTCCTTTCGGCTTTCTGCTTTCGGGATTTGCGTTGCTCGTCGCCCATTTGGGGCAGATGAATCCGCAGATTACTCCTTTGATGCCTGTACTTGTGTCTCCCTGGCTCAGCATGCACGTTTCACTGATAATGATGTCCTATGCGCTGTTCGCCTTTATGATGCTGAACGGAATACTTGCTTTGTGTATTCGCAGGCACGGGAAGATGCTGATGCTCCTCAGCCGTCTCCTGCTTTATCCGGCGAATTTCTTCCTGGGCGCGGGTATCTTTATGGGGGCTGTCTGGGCCAACGTGTCGTGGGGGCGGTATTGGGCATGGGACCCCAAAGAGGTTTGGGCGCTGATTACGTTCCTTGTGTACGGAATGGCGTTTCATGCGAAGAGCCTGCCCGCATTCCGCAGGCCGTTGTTCTTTCACATCTATATGATTGCGGCCTTTCTTACGGTGTTGATGACCTATTTCGGAGTGAATTACATCCTGGGCGGCATGCACAGCTATGCAAACGCGTGATTGAAACGATGGTGTTACCTATTTATAATGACTGGCGTTCTTTATTATACCTATATCGGGTGATTGCGGCATTGGGCGCGATGCCGTATCTTTGCAACATCAGATTTAAAGAATGAATTAGTTAGTCATAATTACGTAACCACTTTTATGAAGATAAAAGGATCCCCGCTTTCCGATGTGATATCGTGAAGCGGGGATTTGCTTTATGGCGGACGAAGCGGAGATACCTGCCGGAGTGAAGATAGGGAGAAGGCCGTCAGGGGTGCTTGCCAAAACGGCCGGAGTTGCCCGGGAAAGGGTGCTAAGGTACGGAATAAGCTTTATCTTCAGCTTAAAGATGTACATCTTCAGGGTAAAGATGCGTATCTCTACGCTGAAGATATGTATCTTTAGGCTGGAGATGAAGCTCGGTCGGCAGGCCGGCATGCTTTTCTCCTGGGGGAAGACGGGGTTGGAAAGGGACTCGGGGTTCTTCTTTCGCGGCAGGTTGTACGGAAGAAAGGTTGACAGGGAATTTATAAGGTGTCTTTAATATCGCTCAGTTCCACCAGCTTGTTCACAATGGCGTAGATGGTGAGGCCTGCGGGAGAGTGTATTTGCAGTTTGCGCGCAATGTTGCGGCGGTGGGTAATGACGGTATGGATGGACAGATACAGTTTGTCGGCAATCGCCTTGTTGGTCATTCCTTTTACGACGCAAGTGATGATTTCCTTTTCGCGTTGGCTGAGCGTTTCCTGTTCGCTGTCTTTTTCATCTTCCTCTTCGGTATGGAGAAGGCGGTTGATTTTTGCGGTGATTACTTCGATATCGTCACAGATGGCGATGCTTTCGTCATACTCTTTCAGAGCGTTGTTGTCGATGACGGAACATACCAATGCGATGTATTTGATGCTGTTTCTGGTATGGTCTGTCTTGAAGGAAGGCAGGTCGAACCAGCCGCCGAAAGTCGGATTTACGATTACAATGTCGGGAGTGTGCAGATGGATATAGTTCTGCAATGCTTCCGGTGACGACACCTCGATGGGGTGCGCGTTCAGGTTGGGAATGCGTTTGAGTACTGCCGCAAGACCACTTCGTACAATGACCGAAGTTTCCGCAACAACTATTTTCAAAGAAATATTATTGTTCATCTTTCAGTCTTTTTTCTATTTGTGCTACGGCGGGAACAAACATATAGTCTTCTACCTGGCAATGTGACGCGAGGTCTTGTTCACAGTTGAAGATGTCGAACAGGACGGCGTTCAGAAGATTATTGTTTTCTTTTTCCGGATAGTACTTGATGATGATATTTTTCAGTTCTTTCAGTTTGGTGTCTATCTGGTTGTGCTTGCTGGCAAAAGTGGCGATGTTGTATTCGTCGGACAGCCTGCCTTGCAGCAATTGCTCTACGTACGTAAAGACGGCCTCGTTTTCGTATTCCATGTGGCGGCGCACTTCTTTGGCGTATTCGTCAAAGAATTTGAGGATGAGGTAGGCCACGTCATTATCTCTGGAGCAGTCTATGGCCTCTATCAGTTTGCGGCGCATGGCAGGCAGGTTGAAGTCGAGAAAGTAGGCGTGCGCGCGTTTCAGATAATCCATAAGCGCCGGAATAGAGAATGAATCATCATCCGCGCTGTAAGAGTATTGCTCCTCGCTGATGAAATTGGCTACGGCGAGAAAAGTGCGGTAGTCTACATTCTGGGCTTCACAGACGTCCTTTACGCTCTTGTCTCCGAATCCAAGCGACAAACCGAAGCGGCTCATCACCATTAATAAGGAGTAGTTATCGCAGATGAGGTCGCTCATCTTGTCCGTTGCCCGGTATTTATGTTGTTCATTCATTGTAAGTTATTCCTTTCTACTCTATGTTTCGGGCGCAAAGTAACGGCTTTTCTTCGAGAACTGCAATCGCTATTTGTAGGTATTTTGAACGGTATGGCGTACTAATCCGGATTGATTTTTTATCTTTGTCGAAACTAACGGTAAAACTTCTTTGCTATGAAACGGACTTTATTCGCTCTGATTGCTGTCGTTATATCTTTGGGAAGCGCCGGACCGCTTTCCGCCTGTACATCTGCCGTAATCTCCGGCAAGGTTACTCCCGACGGACGCCCCTTGCTGTGGAAGAACCGCGATACGGACTTTCCGCAAAACAGCGTGAGATATTTCTCCGGCGGGCGCTATCCGTTTGTAGCCGTTGTCAACAGTGTGGAAGATAATCCGACGGATGTGTGGATAGGTACGAACGCCGCGGGGTTCTCCGTTATGAATACGCAGTCTTATAACTTGGTCGAGGTGAAACCCGGCGAGGAGCGTGGAGAGGCCAACGGACGGGTAATGCGGCGTGCGTTGGAAGTGTGCGCTACGGTGAAGGATTTCCGTCAATTTCTCGATACGCTGTCCAAGCCCAGCCTGATAGAAGCTAACTTCGGTGTAATTGATGCCGAAGGGGGTGCCGCCATGTTCGAGGTGGATTATCATAAGTATGTGATGTACGATGCCAACGACCCTAAGGATGCGCCTTGCGGGTATATTGCACGTACCAACTTCTCTTTCTCAGGCAAGGTGAACGAGGGGGCGGGCTATGTCCGCTTCATGCAGGAGGATAAGCTGCTGATGCCGGCTTCGGCTACGGGACAGATTACGCCGCAATGGATATTCAGGGAACTTTCCCGCTCTTTCGCCAATCCGCTTTTGGGAATCGACCTGAAAAGCGGGGATTTCAACCGTCCTAAGACAACGGGGTGGTTTGTAGACCAGGATTTCATTGCGCGCGGCAGTACGGCCAGCTCGGTTGTGGTGCAGGGAGTGAAAAAGGGTGAACGTCCCGAGCTCACTACGATGTGGACTGTCCTGGGGTATCCGCCCACCGGAGTGGCAATGCCCGTCTGGGTGAAAGGGGCGGATAAGGCTTTGCCGAGGCTTCTGCTCCGCGACGAAGCGGAGAAAGTATCTCCTTTGGGCAATTGGTCGGTGATACTGGCGGGAGATGTTTTCTCTTACGGGCAAGGTATGGGCAGCGACCGCTATATGAATTGGGAAAGGCTTTACAATGCCGATAAGAACGGATATATGCAGTTGCTGGCTCCGGTGGAGGATGAGGTGTTCCGGCGTGCCGGGACGGTGTTGAAAGAATGGCGCAAGAGAGGCAGGGCGGATATGAAAGCGATGCGGTCGCTCTACAATGAGCTGGATGCCTTTGTTGAAACCCGGTATGCGGAATTATTCGAACTTTAATTATTTATATTGATTTTATACATGAAACACAAACTGATTATCGGTATTTCCGTCCTGTGTCTGGGACTCGTCGGCAATGTGCAGGCGCAAAACAAGAAAATGTATCGGAAAGGTTGGATCGATTTCAACAAGAACGGGGTGAAGGATATTTACGAAGACCCTTCCCAACCTGTTGAAAAGCGGGTGGCCGACCTGCTCTCCCAAATGTCTGTGGAGGAGAAAACCTGCCAGTTGGCAACCCTTTACGGCTACGGGCGCGTACTAAAGGACTCCCTGCCCGTTGCCGGCTGGAAAAATGAAATATGGAAAGACGGCATCGCGAATATCGATGAGATGCTGAATGGCGTGGGAAAGAAGTCCGCGCTGGTTCCCGATTTATTGTATCCTTTCAGCAACCATGCCGAGGCTGTCAATACCGTGCAACGCTGGTTTGTGGAGGAAACCCGTTTGGGGATTCCCGTTGACTTCACGAATGAGGGTATTCACGGACTGAACCACACCAAAGCCACTCCGTTGCCGGCCCCTATCGCAATCGGAAGTACCTGGAACAAAGAGCTTGTACGTCGTGCCGGCGTCATCGCCGGGCAGGAGGCGAAAGCGTTGGGATACACCAATGTGTACGCTCCCATACTGGATGTAGTACGCGATCCGCGTTGGGGACGTACATTGGAGTGTTATGGAGAAGAACCTTTTCTGATAGCGGCTCTGGGAACGGAAATGGTGAACGGTATTCAGTCGCAGGGGGTAGCCGCCACCTTGAAGCATTATGCGGTTTACAGCGTCCCCAAAGGCGGTCGTGACGGGCATTGCCGTACCGACCCGCACGTTGCTCCGCGTGAGTTGCACGAACTTTTCCTGTATCCTTTTAAGAAAGTTATTCAGAACTCGCATCCTATGGGAGTGATGAGCAGCTATAACGATTGGGACGGTGTGCCCGTGTCCGCCAGCTATTATTTTCTGACAGAGTTGCTGCGCGAGGAATACGGTTTCGACGGATATGTGGTGAGCGACAGCCAGGCCGTGGAGTTTGTAGAGTCCAAGCATCATGTGGCGGATACTTATGATGAGGCGGTACGTCAGGTGCTGGAAGCTGGTTTGAATGTGCGCACCCACTTTACTCCGCCTTCCGATTTTATTCTGCCCATCCGCCGGTTGCTGGAAGAAAAGAAGATTTCAATGGCTACGATAGACAAGCGTGTGTCGGAAGTGCTGCGGGTGAAATTCCGTTTGGGACTGTTCGACCGGCCTTATGTGACCGATACGGGAGCCGCCGATAACGTAGGCGGGGCAGACCGGAATATGGATTTTGTGAAGGAGATGCAGCAACAGGCTCTCGTGCTTCTGAAAAATGAGAATAATATTCTTCCGCTGGATAAACAGCGGATAAAGAAAGTGCTGGTGACAGGTCCGTTGGCTGATGAGGATAATTTCATGACCAGCCGTTACGGCCCTAACGGACTGGAGACGGTTACTGTGCTGGCCGGCCTGCGCGCTTATCTGCAAGGCGTTGCCGAAGTGGATTATGCCAAAGGTTGTGATATTGTGGACGCTGGCTGGCCGGCCACGGAGATATTGCCCGTACCCATGAATGAGCGGGAAAAGCGAGGCATCGCCGAGGCGGTGGCGAAAGCCGGTGAAAGCGACGTAGTCATTGCCGTGCTGGGTGAGGACGAGTATCGTACGGGGGAAAGCCGTTCGCGTACTTCGCTCGACTTGCCGGGACGCCAGCAGCAATTGCTTGAGGCATTGCATGCGACGGGAAAGCCGGTGATACTGGTGTTGATAAACGGCCAGCCGCTCACCGTCAATTGGGCGAATGCTTATATTCCCGCCATCTTGGAGTCGTGGTTCCCCGGTTGTCAGGGAGGAACGGTGATTGCGGAGACTTTGTTTGGCGAGCATAATCCGGGCGGCAAGCTGACGGTGACTTTCCCGAAGAGTGTGGGACAGATAGAGCTGAACTTCCCTTTCAAACCCGGTTCGCATGGCAGCCAGCCGAAATCCGGTCCCAACGGTTCGGGCGCGACACGTGTCATCGGTGAGCTGTACCCGTTCGGTTTCGGCCTGAGCTATACGACGTTTGCCTATTCCGATTTGGAAGTATCTCCGTTGCGGCAGCGTACGCAAGGGGAATATACGGTTAAAGTCAACGTTACGAATACGGGAAAGCGCGCGGGCGACGAGGTGGTGCAGCTGTATGTGCGCGATAAGGTGAGCAGCGTCATTACTTACGATTCGCAACTGCGTGGCTTTGAGAGGGTATCCTTGAAACCGGGTGAAACCAGACAGGTAACTTTCTCTTTGAAGCCGGAGGACTTGCAGATACTGGACCGCAATATGAACTGGACGGTGGAGCCGGGCGAGTTTGAGGTTATGATAGGTGCATCCAGCCAGGATATAAGGCTGAAAAAGACAATCACGGCTTTGCCTTGACGATAGCCGGATGGTAAAGGCGCGGGAAAGATTCTGCGGTCTGCGCCGATTGGCGGGCGGACTTATGACAGTTGGGAACGGAGGTATGCAAGTATCTCCGTTTCTTGTTCCGGATGAAACCAGCGTATTTCTTCGTCCCGCTTGAACCATGTCATCTGCTTACGGGAGTAGATGCGTGAGTTCTGCTGAATTTTCTCAATGGCGAAAGGCAGTGTCCATTCTCCGTCGAGGTAGTTGAAGATTTCCTTATAGCCTACGGTGTTCAGTGAGTTGAGCGCGCGGTGAGGGTAGACGCTGCGGGCTTCTTCTACAAGTCCGTCCGTTATCATCTGCTCTACGCGCCGGTTGATACGGTTGTACAATTCTTCACGGTCACGGGTGAGCCCTATTTTAATGATACGGAAGGGGCGTTCCTTTTTTTGCCGCGTGCGGAAAGAGGTATAGGTCTTTCCTGTCATATAACAGATTTCCAGGGCGTGGATTACTCGTTTATGGTTCTTTAAATCCACTATTTTGTAATACTCCGGATCCAGCAGTTTCAGTTCGGCGCAAAGGTTTTCCAAGCCTTCTGTTTCGTATTTGTGTAACATCGATTGCCGGGTTTCGGCATCTACGGTAGGGATGTCGTCAATGCCTTTGCATACGGCATCCACGTACATCATGGAACCGCCGGTCAGGAGTACGACTTCGTGCCGGGTATAGAGTTGCTCAAGAAGTTGCAGTACTTCGGCTTCATATTGGGCGGCGCTGTAATAGTCGGTCAGTTGCAGGGTGCCGACGAAGTAATGCCGTACCCGTTGCAATTGTTCCGGGGTAGGGGCGGCCGTACCGATTTTCAGGTCGGCGTAAAGTTGCCGTGAATCGGCGGAAACGATGCACGTCCGGAAATGCTCCGCCAGTCGGAGGCTGAGTTCTGTCTTGCCTACTCCCGTAGGGCCTATAAGTACTATCAATGTTTTCATGAGGTCGCAATAAAATAATTCGGGCGAAGAACAGTTGCATCCTTTGATACGAATGTATCCTCGTAGGATATTTCAGTATCATTGGAGCAAATTGTTATTCGCCCGAACCGGTTTATCAGAATTTGTCTTCTTCGTAAGGAATATCGGCGGAACCTTCGTCCAGGCCGCCGAAGCCTTCTTTGTCGAAGTCTTCCATGTCGAAGTCCTGGTCGCCGTAGAAGCTTTCGTCCAGGTCGAGCGAACCGCCGGCAGCCGCCATTTCTTCAAAGTCAATGGTTTGTTTGGGAGCTTCCCCGGCTTTCTTGGTGCATTTCGCTCCGGTCATATTCTTGCCGGTGATGATTTCGGAGAGCTCGATGAAGAAACAACGTTCCGTCATGTAGTCGAATACATACAGAAGTTTCTGCTTTTCGTCTTCTACCAATTCGCTGACCAGGGTTTCTTTCATCACCCAACTGTCTATTTCCGGATTGTCATCCATCTCTTCGAGGGTTACTTCCTTTTCCTTTTCCCAATCGTCGTCGCAGATGAAGAAAGAGGTCATCTGGTCGTTGGTATAACCCGCTGATTTCAGGATAGCTTCGTGGAAGTCATAGAACGTAGCTTCCGGGTCGATTTGTATTTCTCTGATGAAGTCATCTACTTCATCGGAGATGAGAGTAAATCTATATATCATAGTGCTAACTTTTTATTTACTTGCAGGGATAATGCCGCGAGTCGATTCACGTATAAAGTTTACAATATAGCTGATTTCGGGTGTCATTTCCATTTCATTCTCAATCTTTTTCAAAGCTTCCGTATTGTTCAGTCCGCTTTGATAGATGATGCGGTAGGCGTCATGAATGGCTTCGATAGTTTCGTTGGAGAAACCGCGGCGGCGCAGCCCCACGATATTGAGCCCTGCATAGCAGATAGGCTCGCGGCCGGCTATGATGTAAGGCGGTATGTCTTTGCTGAAACGGCATCCGCCCTGTATCATCCCGAATCCGCCTACGCGGCAGAACTGGTGCATCAGTACATTGGCGCTGATAATGGAGTTGTCGTCTATTACAATCTCACCGGCCATTTTGGTGGAGTTGCCGATGATGCAGCCGTTGCCTATGATGGCATCGTGCGCCACATGTACGCTCTCCATCAGCAGGTTGTTGCTGCCTACGATTGTCTTTCCTTTGGCGGCTGTACCCCGGTTGATTGTTACATTCTCGCGGATGGTATTGTTATCGCCTATCTCGGCGGTAGTCTCTTCTCCTCTGAACTTCAGGTCTTGAGGAATGGCACCGATGACAGCTCCGGGAAAAATGGTATTCCCATTGCCGATACGCGACCCGTACAGAATGTTGGCATTCGCCATAATCTTGTTATTATCGCCGATTACCACATTCTTGTCAATGAAAACAAAAGGAGCAATCTCTACGTTTTCCCCGATTTTCGCCTCGGGATGAATATACGCTAAGGGACTTATCATAATTAATTTACTTGTTTTTTACTATTTGAGCCATAAATTCAGCCTCGCACACTACCTTTTCGCCTACGAATACATAGCCTTTCATAGTAGAGATACCCCGACGGATGGGGGCCAGCAGTTCAATGCGGAAAATCAAGGTGTCTCCCGGCACTACTTTCTGGCGGAACTTAACGCCGTCTATCTTCATGAAGTAGGTGGAATAGCGTTCCGGTTCGTCTACGGAGTTCAGAACAAGTAAACCGCCTGTCTGCGCCATTGCTTCCACTTGCAATACGCCGGGCATTACGGGCTCTTGCGGGAAGTGTCCCTGGAAGAAAGGTTCGTTGGCCGTTACGTTCTTGACGCCTACGATGTAGTTGGCGCCTATCTCTATTACTTTGTCCACCAGTTGGAACGGATAGCGGTGCGGCAACAGTTCACGGATGCGGTTTACATCCATAATCGGTTCGCGGTTGCAGTCGTATGTAGGAGCCTGTATCTCGTGCAGGCGGATTTCCTTACGCATCTGGCGGGCAAACTTATTGTTGATGGTATGTCCCGGACGCGTGGCGATGATACGCCCCTTGATGGGCTTGCCGATCAGAGCCAGGTCGCCGATTACGTCCAACAGTTTGTGGCGGGCGCATTCGTTGGGCCATACCAGAGGTTTGTGGTTGATGTAACCCAACTGTTTGGCATCCATGTGCGGCACGCCCATTACGTCAGCGAGCTTGTCGTAAGCATCCTGCGGCATTTCGCGCTCGTAGATAACGATGGCGTTGTCCAAGTCGCCGCCTTTGATAAGTCCGGCCTGCAACAACGGTTCTATCTCGCGTACGAATACGAAAGTACGGCTGGCGGCTACTTCATCCTTGAACTTTGTCATGTCTTCCAATGTGGCAAATTGGTTGGGGATGATAGTAGAGTCGTAGGATACCAGCACGTTCAGGCTGAAGTTCTCATCGGGTAATACGATGATGGATGAGCCGGTCGCCTCATCGCGGAATTCAATCTTGGACTTGATGATATAGAAATCCTTTACGGCACTCTGTTCTACCGTGCCTACGCGTTCTATTTCGTTGACATAATATTGGGCGCTTCCATCCAGAATGGGAAATTCCGGACCGTTCACCTGAATAAGGCAGTTGTCTATGCCCAATGCATAAAGCGCAGCCATACCATGCTCTACGGTACTTACCTTCGCTCCGTTTTTGGAGAGTACGGTACCGCGTGTCGTTTCGGTCACATTATCGGCGACAGCGTCAATGATGGGCTGACCTTCCAGGTCGGTACGCTGAATCTTATATCCGTGATTGTCGGGAGCAGGGTTGAAAGTAACGGTCAGATCAAGTCCTGTGTGAAGACCTTTTCCACTGAGCGAAAAGCTGTCTTTCAGAGTCTTTTGTTTCAACATTGGTTACTTATTTAATTGTTTTTTTAATTCATTGAGTTCTTTGCGAAGCGCGTTCACTTCAAAGTACATATCCGGCAACTTGCGGAATACGGTCTGCGCCTTGAAGTAAGGTTTCACTTCCATAGGCGGAGTGCCTATCAATTGGCTGCCTTCCTTTATATTGCCGGGAACACCCGATTGCGCGCCAAGGTTCACTTTGTTGCCGATATGAATATGTCCGGCTATACCGACCTGGCCGCCGAACATACACCATTCGCCTATCTTGGTGGAACCGGCGATACCCACTTGGGCTGCCATCACCGTATGCGAACCGATTTCGTCGTTATGGGCCACCTGTATCAGGTTATCCAGCTTTACACCGCTGTGCACGATGGTGGCTCCCATTGTTGCGCGGTCTACGCAAGTATTGGCGCCGATTTCCACGTTGTCTTCCAATATGGTGATACCGATTTGAGGAATCTTCTCATAACCCTCGGGAGTAGGGGCGAAACCGAATCCGTCCGCACCGATTACGCAACCGGCGTGCAATATACAGTGGTTGCCTACGCGGCAATCGTGGTAGATGGTTACATTTGCGTAAATGATACAGTCACTGCCTACCTTGGCGCCGCTTCCGATGGTGGCGTGCGGATGAATCACCGTATTGTCTCCCACTTCTGCGTACTCTCCGATACAGGCAAAAGGTGCGATGTAAACATCTTTGCCTATTTTTGCGGTCTCGGCAACGTATGCTCGCGAATCGATACCGGTACGCTTTGGTTTGCTTTGTTCGTAAAGGTTTAATAATTTAGCGAGGCTTTCGTAAGCATTGTCTACCTTAATCATTGTAGCTTTTACTTCCTGTTCGGGAACGAAATCCTTGTTTACCAAGACAATACTCGATTGGGTTTCGTACAGATAAGGTATGTATTTAGGGTTGGATAAGAAAGAGATTGCTCCGGGTATTCCTTCTTCGATTTTGGCGAAGGTGTGTACGGTTACATTCTCGTTTCCAACGATTTCTCCTTGGATAAATGTTGCAATTTGTTTAGCAGAGAACTCCATGTCTTATTGTTGTTAGATGGTTTCAAAACACAAATAACGGACTTTTTTTTTATATATCCTTGTCCTGTGATGAATATTTTATACTTATCTATGCAAACGTTGGTAGCATAAGTAGTATTTTTTTACTTTCTTGGATAGCAAGGATATATTGAGCATATCTGATGCTTCGGCTATGTTTTTAGTAGAGCCGTCGTTGTACAGGATGTCAATGCTGTCGTCGGCCGGGTCGTACATATTTTTCTCGATGCCGGGGGTGGAAATGAAATAACCGGCTTCGGAAAGGGGGATGTCCAGTTGCTTGCTGATTTGCCGGGTGATTTCTTTTTTACGCTCTTCGCTGAATGGTTCGGTGGAGATTTCCACTTTGAATATGTTGCGGTTAATCATGCCCAGGCTTAGTGTGGAAAGCACTTTGTCCGAATGGGCGCTCCATACCTTCAAGGCAGTCCAAAGGTCGTTATCGTCCAGTTGGATATAGTTTTCCAGACAGTCCGGGTTGTTATAGAATGTTTCCCGGCTGATGTCATTATACAGGAAGAACTTCAGCGCGGGCGGGGCAAACAAATCCACACCCTTGCCGGCCAGCTCCTTGGCGCGTAACAGGGTACTGATGAGCATCTTCTCGTAAGCAACCGACGTTTTATGCAGATATACCTGCCAGTACATCAGACGGCGCGCGGTGAGAAAGTTCTCAATGGAATAGATGCCTTTGGATTCTACCACCAGGTGGTCGTCCTTTACATCGAGCATCTTGATGATACGTGCCGAGCCTATATTTCCCTCCGTGACCCCTGTATAGAAACTGTCGCGACGAAGGTAGTCGAGGCGGTCCATATCCAGTTGTCCGCTGACCAGCTGATGAAGGAAACGTTTGGGATATTCGTCCTTGAATATCTGGATGGCGAGTGTGAGCTGCCCGTTCATCTCTTTGTTGATACGTTCCATGAGCATCAGGGAAATGTCTTCGTGCGATACGCCTTGGACAATGGTATTCTCCAATACGTGCGAGAACGGACCATGCCCGATGTCGTGCATCAGGATGGCTGCCTGTACGGCTTCAGCTTCACTGTCGAAGATGAAATTGCCTTTGGCTGTGAGTTGCTGGATGGCCTCGCTCATCAGGTAGAAGGCTCCGAGTGAATGCTGGAACCGGGTGTGTTGCGCGCCGGGATATACGACAGAGGATAATCCCAGTTGCTTGATACGGGTAAGACGTTGTAAAAGGGGATGCCGTACAATGTCGTACAGCAGCCCCTTTGGTATATTGATGAACCCGAACACCGGGTCGTTGATGATTTTACGTTCGTAGGACATGGCTAAGTATTTGGCAACAAAGGTAGTTTGTTTTCGGGAGATGACAAAATGTGATGCCGGGAGACTTGCAGGTGCCGGCATATAGCGTCGTACCCTTTGTCGCTACTTGCTTTCCTTTCCCGATAAATCATAGGAATTCTGTTCCAACAGATTTCCTATTTCATCCAATTCCTCTTGCGGAATACCCAATACTTGTTTGTTACGTTCATTCAGTCGGTGCATTATACCGTACGTGCGTTCCAGCAATCGCACTACGGTGTTATGTACGCTCAATACATAACGCACATCGTTTCTCTGTATGAGTGCCAGAAACGCTTCTTTCGGATTAGGATAATCTGTGGGCGGATATTGGTGCCAATAGGCGCGGAAAGCGTCCATCCGCAGATTTTGTATCTTATTGTATTGCTCGTAGCAGGCATGCAGGATGCTGTAACAGTTGCCTATGCGCCCTATCACTTTTTCATCGTCCAAGTATTGCCATACCTCAAAACTGTTGGAGAAAATGCTCTCGGCGGTATTATCCGTTATGTTCATGCGGTGTGAACCGAAAGTGTTGACAAACAGTATCAAGGAGTCGTTTCCCATCTGCTCATACTTATCGGGCATGAGGGAACATACCCGCGTGAACAGGCTGTCCCTTCTCTGTAACTCCTGCAAGAGCATTTCCATAGTGTCGATGGCGGAATCTAAGTTGTGCAAGGTAATCATGACGGTCTTTCTGGCCATTTCGGCTTTATTGCGGTTTTCTATATAGAAAGTTGTACCGAAAGTCAGAATGATACCTATGATAGTGCCTGCCGTAGCACCTGTGGTATTCTTCCACCAGTCTTTGTCAAGGAAACGCTGTTTCATCTCTTCTTATGGTTATCGGATGAATAGTCAGGCTTATTTAATCGTGATTTGGAATTGCAGGTCTGTACAAACGGTCGGATATTTCTTTCCGTCATATTCCCAATATCCTTTTAGGCGTTCTACCATGTGGTAAGTGCCGATTGCAGGAATTGTGGCATCATGTTTTAAAGTTACGTTACATGTTGTATTTTTGCCCTGAGTGGTATAACCCAACGAAATGAACTGAGGGTCTGCATCTGCCATTTCTCCTTGTGAGTTGTACAAGCCTCGGTTTTCAAACGCCTCAAAGGTTGTTTTATCATTCTGTTTGCCCAAACGATAAAAATCGTGGGTCATATCTATGGTGATTTGTCTATTAAACTCCGGGGCGGACAATTCTGTATGCAGCAGGCTGAGTTGGTCGTCCTTGATGATGCACTTCGGAGAAGAAACAATGAGGCGCACAGGAGTATAGGCAACACGGCCGTTAGGGCCGGTTATCATAACCCGGCAGTCCAAAAAGGCGATGGTTGTGATGGCTTTTTTTACCGTTTCGAGTTGGGCGTTATCCACTTGCAGATAGAAGCCTGTTTTACCTGTCATCGGAGCTATTGCGAAATGTGTGATACTTATGCTGGGTGTAGAGCTTCCGGTGCCATTGACTACCTTTATATTGTCGTAGCTGATGGCGGCAAGGTCGGCTGCGTTGTCGGCTGTGATGATGAACGGAATCTCCATCAGTTTGCCGTCTTCGGCACTGTAGAAAGTAAAGGCTTGCGGATGGACCGGTGTATACTTACCCTCGATGCTATATGGGTCGTTTGTTTTCAATGTGGTTTGGATATACATATTATCTTCTTGATAGACGGAAAGTATTACGTCCTGACCGTTTTGAATGCGTGAGAAGTCCTTTACTTTTGCTGCTATCTGCCATACACCGTTACCTTTGGGAGTGAGTCGGGTTACTTCGAAAACACCGCTTTCATTGAATAATGATGTGCTGAGTACGGCTTTGGCTATTGGAGTATTTTCGGGTACTACCTTGACTTCTATGGTCGTACTGCCGTCTTCGGCCAGATTGAAGCTTTCACTGTTTACTTTTACATCCTGAAGGATGATGATTTCTTCTTCACTGCTACACGACGGAATAGTAAAACTAATAAAACCTGCCACCAGCAAGAATGATGCGCTTTTCGCTAATTGTTTGATTTTCATTTATAGTTATTTTTAGTGTGATATGATGACTGATTGAAGAATGGGCTTTTAGCGAAATATGTAGGGAATGGAAACGGTGATGTAGAATGGAACTCTGCGGCCTTTTGTGTTTTATGGCGCTATGCTGTTAAATGGTTCCGGCTGCAAAGATATGGTAAATCTTTGGATATGCAATGAGTGTAGTGTAAATAAAGTTGATTCCTATGGGTTTTTATTCAAATTATTTCCTTTTTTATTACAGTAACTTCGTTTGTCCGTTATGGTGGAATATAAGTGGTTTGCACTATCTATTTGTTTTATTATTATCTGTATAATAGTGTTTTATATCAATATTTAGGCGGGTTTGTCGAATTGGGTCTAATTGTTTTCAGGTGCTGTGATTTATCAGTGAATGTGTTCTTATATTTTAACTAAAATGATAGTTTATAAGTAGTGTAAATTGACTGATAAAAGTGTTTATGTTGACATTTTTACCAGTTAATGGGATTATTTGGCAATCGTATGTTATTAGTTTGTATATGGATGGTTCGGTGTATCGGTCTATTGTGAGAAACAGCTATTAGTGACGTTCGCTTTTGTAAGACGGAAACAGAACAGGCAGAGCCGGCAGCGTGAAAATTGTCTGTCCGGCTCTGCCTGATGTTGCTATAATGCAGATTGTTCTTCTATCAGAATATCGCTTTCAACTGCTCTGCCATTTGTGCCTGTACTTCCTGTGCGGCTTTGCGTGAAGCAGCTGCAAAATCCTCAGTCTTATCTACGTAGATGATACCGCGGCTGGAATTTACAATCAGTCCGCAAGTATTGTTCATACCGTATTTGCAGACCTCTTCCAATGAACCGCCTTGTGCGCCTACGCCGGGTACTAAGAGGAAGTGATTGGGAACAATCTTGCGGATATCCTCAAAAGCGCGTCCTTGGGTGGCGCCCACTACATACATCATTTGCTCATCGCTTGCCCATTCTTGTGACTTGCGCAAAACTTTCTCGAAGAGGCGTTCTCCGTTCTTGTCTTCCGTCAGCTGAAAGTCATGCGAACCTTTGTTGCTGGTCAATGCAAGCAGGATAACCCATTTATTCTCGTAGGTGAGGAACGGGGTAACACTGTCTTCACCCATGTAGGGAGCTACGGTTACCGAATCTATGTCCAGTTCTTCAAAGAATGTACGTGCGTACATGGCAGAGGTATTGCCGATGTCGCCGCGCTTGGCATCGGCTATGATGAACTGGTCCGGGTAGTTCTGCTTGATGTAGTTTACGGTCTTTTCAAAGGCAATCCAGCCTTTTACTCCCATGCTCTCATAGAAGGCGAGATTCGGTTTGTAGGCGATACACAGGTCGGCTGTTGCATCGATAATTGCTTTGTTGAAGGCGAAGATAGGGTCTTCTTCTTTCAACAGGTGTTCCGGGATTTTCTTAACATCCGTGTCCAAACCTACGCAGAGAAATGATTTCTTGCGTTTTATATTCTCAAAGAGTTGTTGTTTGTTCATATCGCAAATTGTTGGTTTAATGGTTTTACTTTTTAAATAAATATCCCTTGATGCTCATTCTTACATCTTCGTCACTGCTTTTTTCATAATGAATATCGAATGCAGTCAGCATGAACAGGTTTTTGGGAGAGTTACACCGGAAAGAGGTAGGCGGTATATGTCCGTGCTTGCTGCTTTTTTCCAGCATTTCCAATGTACTGAGTTCGATGTATACGCTATCGTTCAGATTGCCCGTCCGGGTATCGAGTGAAACGGGTAATGTCCCGTTCCCGAGGTATTGGCGGGGAATGGTGAAACGGTGGCCGGACAGACCGGCGTCGGGAATGGCGATAAATCGGGTATAGCCTGCGGGAATATTGATGATTGTTTGGCTGTCGATTTCGCCGCTATAAGTAACTCTGTCGCTATCTGTGTCGGTGGCTATCGTATCTGTATCAATATCCGCTGTCACAGAATAGAGGTTATATGTCACATCCTTGTCTATCAGGTGGGTAACGCTCTCCGTACCGAACCAGTTGCTCAGATATCTGAATTTACCGTTTATCTGTATCGCCTGCTTTTCCGGCAACGAGTAAATCCACTCCTTATATTGCTCTAATGAGAGGGGAGTATCCGCCCGGCAACTGCGTTGCATCTCGGCCTTTATCTCTTTAAGAATCGTATTCTTTGTAATGCCGGCATAATTGACGGGCAATGCCGATGTCAGCAAAAAGATACCGGCAAACGAAATGGGTATCCAGTTGATACGCCGCGCTTTTATGACGAACAATCCGATGCAGACAATATAGAACCAACCGTTAAGCGTAGCGAGATAGAGCCGGTTGATGGTGATGCCGTAATCGTTGAACCGGCGTATGATGCCTATTGTCATCAACAGCAACAATGGCAGTATCAGTACAGGCATCCAGCGTGCAATCCAGTTGTCAAATCGCTTGCCTTCTTTAAAACGTGTGGGGTATAGCCCGAATTGGACGGCGATACATACCGTCATCAGTGCTACGATAAGCCATGATACCCAACCTGTGGGCAGCTCCCAACTGATAAGGATACGGGTGGCATAGATATATAGCACTATCAGATAACCGGCCGTAAGAGGAAGGAACAGATAGTGCAGAATACCGTTCAGGAATTCCGATGAATGCGGCTCCCGGTTATGCTTGTCGTTTCCCTGCGGCAACAATCCGAGGAATAGCATTAAACCGAGCGATACATTACACAGGTAGTAGATATAAGCGTAGCACTTTCCGCTGATATGAATATCGAACAGCTGGTGCAAGGAGAACAGCAGCAAGCTGATGCCTGCACACAAGATAAGACCTATCACCTGTGTAACGATATATGCCGAAACAGTGTTCAGCGCAAAGTTCCAGCTGGCGATGTCATTCTTCTCACGCAGGAACGAAAGGAAGAAAGTGGAGAGCCCTACGGCAAGAATGGCCGCCGCATGGGCGATGCCGATTTCAATCCAGGAGCTTTCTGTGGTGAGATAATGATAGAGCAGGAAAGCATCGGCTATAAGTAAAGCGTGTGCGGCGAGGTTTATGCCTGTTTTCAACAGGCGGCTTTTTACTTCCTCGCTCCACAGATGGAGCGTGAGCGAAAGCAGGATACCTACCGACAGATAGTAGCCGATGATGAACAGTAACCGGTCTTCGCCTTTCCAGTCTGTGTACGTCAGATAGATGAGGTAGGCCGTGAATACAAAGATAAAGGTTACCGTAACCGGAAAGCGTTTCAAACAATTCTGAAACGCCTCGGTAGCCGTGTGAAACGCTTTCTCTACTGATAGCCCTTTCATAACTACAATTCGCTTTCTTTCAGTCTCTCCGCATTTTCGGCAACAATCAGATGATCGATGCAGTCCTGAATATCACCGTCCATAAAAGCGGCGAGGTTATAGATGGTATAGTTGATACGGTGGTCGGTGATACGTCCTTGCGGATAGTTGTAAGTACGTATTTTTGCCGAACGGTCACCGGTGGAAACCATGGTTTTGCGTTTGGATGCGATATCGTCGATGTATTTCTGGTGTTCCTTGTCGTATATAAAGGTACGCAGGCGGGATAGGGCTCGTTCTTTGTTCTTCGGTTGGTCGCGCGTTTCGGTACATTCGATGAGGATTTCCTCTACGACGCCGGTATTCGGATTTTTCCAGTTGTAGCGTAAGCGTACGCCGGATTCCACCTTATTCACGTTCTGACCGCCCGCACCACCGCTTCGGAAGGTATCCCATTTGATTTCTCCCTCGTTGATGACTACATCGAATTCTTCGGCTTCGGGCAGTACGGCCACGGATGCGGCGGATGTGTGCACACGTCCTTGCGTTTCGGTGGCAGGCACACGCTGTACGCGATGTACGCCCGATTCATATTTCAGCGTGCCATATACATTATCACCCGTTACGGAGCAGATGATTTCCTTGAAACCGCCGGCAGCGCCTTCGTTGGCGCTGGATATATCCAGTTTCCAGCCTTTTGTCTCGCAATACTTGGTGTACATACGGAAGAGGTCGCCGGCAAAGATGGCGGCTTCGTCTCCACCTGCGCCGCCACGGATTTCAAGTATTGCGTTACGGCTATCCTGCGGGTCGGCAGGCACAAGCAGCAGCTTTATCTCTTCTTCCAACTCCGGTTGGCGTGCTTGGCAGGCATCAAGTTCTTCACGGGCCATTTCACGCATCTCGGCATCGGTTTCGTTGGCGATGATTTCTTTCGCTTCCTCAATGCCGCTCAGCACCTGCATGTATTCCTTGCGGGCATTCATCAAGTCACCCAGTTCTTTATATTCTTTGGTAAGCTTGACATAGCGCTTCTGGTCGGCAATCACTGCCGGGTCGGTTATCAGTGTGGATACTTCTTCGAAGCGGGCAACGAGGCCTTCCAGTTTCTCAAGTATGGTATTGTTATCTGCCATTTAATTCAAGTGGTAATGTTATGATGAGATGATAAGCCGGGATTAGTATTTGAACTCTCCGAATTCACTCTTGATAATCAACTCTTTCTTATCGCTCTCTTCGATACG
Organism: Bacteroides clarus YIT 12056; assembly: GCF_900129655.1. Classification (GTDB taxonomy): domain Bacteria; phylum Bacteroidota; class Bacteroidia; order Bacteroidales; family Bacteroidaceae; genus Bacteroides; species Bacteroides clarus. The sequence goes on along the minus strand of NZ_FQWK01000002.1, from coordinate 370,912 downwards.
TCCTACAATCTGTGCATCAATATTGAAGCTTTTGCTGATGGCGATCACTTCTTCCGCATGTTCGGGAGAAAGATATACCTCAAGACGGTGTCCCATATTGAATACCTTGTACATTTCGCTCCAGTCCGTATCGCTTTGTTCCTTGATAGTCCTGAACAATGGCGGAACAGGGAAAAGGTTGTCTTTGATAACGCGGCAATTGTCGCCTACAAAGTGCAGAACTTTGGTTTGAGCGCCGCCGGAGCAGTGTACCATACCGTGAATTTCGGGACGGAGCGTGTCGAGTAATTTCTTAACTACCGGTGCGTACGTACGGGTGGGAGAGAGTACCAGTTTGCCGGCATCCAACGGACTGCCTTCCACGTTGTCTGTCAGCTTCAGCTTTCCGCTGTAAACCAGTTCATCGGGTACAGCTTTGTCGTAGCTTTCCGGATATTTCTCTGCCAGGTATTTGGAGAATACATCGTGGCGGGCACTGGTAAGCCCGTTGCTGCCCATACCGCCGTTATACTCTTTCTCATAAGTGGCTTGTCCGCAAGAGGACAGACCTACAATCACATCTCCCGGACGGATATTGGCATTGTCGATGACATCCGAACGTTTCATGCGGCAAGTTACCGTAGAGTCTACGATAATGGTGCGTACCAGATCGCCGACGTCGGCAGTCTCACCGCCGGTAGCATATACGCCCACACCCATTTCTCGGAGTTCGGCAAGCAGTTCGTCCGTTCCGTTGATGATGGCGGAAATCACTTCCCCCGGGATAAGCAGCTTATTGCGTCCGATAGTACTTGATACCAGGATATTGTTTACTGCGCCTACGCAAAGCAGGTCGTCGATATTCATTATCAGCGCATCCTGCGCGATACCTTTCCAAACGGAGAGATCACCTGTTTCTTTCCAGTACATGTATGCCAGACTGGATTTGGTTCCTGCACCGTCGGCGTGCATGATATTACAGTACTCGGGATCACCGCCCAGAATATCAGGGATGATTTTGCAGAAAGCCTGCGGGAAGATACCTTTGTCGATGTTTTTGATGGCGTTGTGCACATCTTCTTTGGACGCGCTGACGCCTCTCATCATATATCGTTGATTACTCATGAGATAATAAGTTTGTTCAATTGAGCGCAAAAGTAGTGATTATTTCGCTTATAGCCTTAGCTTTGTATAAAAAATATAAAGTGTTAAAACTCTACTTTAGGAGCTTGGTCACTACCTTCGGCCGCTTCAAAATAAGCGCGTTTCTCAAAGCCGAAAAGACCGGCAAGGATGTTTTTCGGGAAACGGCGAATGGCTGTATTAAAGTTTTTCGCCGCATTGTTGAAGTTGGTACGTGCTACGTTGATGCGGTTTTCCGTGCCTTCCAGCTGGGCTTGCAGTTCCAGAAAGTTTTGGTTGGCTTTCAGGTCGGGATAATTTTCGGTAATGGCAAGCAGCTTGCCGAGAGCGGAAGTGACCGCACCCTGAGCTTTTTGATATTCAGCCAGCTTTTCCGGTGTCAGGTCATTGGCGTCTACGGTCATTTGGGTAGCTTTGCTGCGGGCCTCTACTACACTTTCCAGTGTTTCTTTCTCGTGAGAGGCATATCCTTTGACTGTATTTACAAGATTCGGAATCAGGTCGGCACGACGTTGATATTGTGTTTCGACGTTCGACCATTGTCCGCTGACATTTTCGTCCATAGTGACAAGTCCGTTATAACCGGTAACACCCCAAATGGCGAGAAGGGCTATAACAACAATGATGATAATGGTTGATTTCTTCATACTTCTTTTTTTATTATTAATGATATAATCTCAATTCTTTTATTACAAAAGGACATTCGGCCGTACCGGTCAGAACCGTGAACCGGCTCCGCCGCCACCGCCCATACCTCCGCCGAAGCTGCCGCCGCTAAAACCGCCGCCACCCCCGAAACTGCCTCTTCCGAAGCCACCGCCGAAAATGACAGGACCACCGCCACCGCCGCCCCGGTAATTCTCATCGTAGGATTGCTGACGGCGTACTACCTTATGTCCGCAGTTACGGCATGTATAAGTGACATCTTCCGTCCGTACTCCGTTATGGCGTGAAACGAGTACGCTATTACTCCGTTGCAGCTTATGCTGACCGCATTGCGGGCATTTGCTTGCGGCACGTGTCTTCAATATTCCCGCCGCGATGGCGATGGCAAAGAAACCGACAACAGCCAGAATCAATCCTATCGGGGAGTCACCTCCATCCTCATCCGAATCGTTTACCATACTGCCGTCAAGGCGGGCGCATACGGCACGTACGCCTGCCACCATACCCGCATCCCAGTTGCCGTCTTTCAGGTAAGGAATCATGTCTCGTGTTTGAATACGTTTACAGATGGCATCGGGCAGGTCTCCTTCCAAACCGTATCCGGTATAAAACTGGATGCAGCGCTGGTCGGTTACCAACAGGATAACCAGTCCGTTATTTTTGCCTTTTTTGCCCACACCCCATTCGTTGAGCAATCGGTGCGAGAAGTCAAAACAGTCCTCGTTGCCGATGGAAGGTACGACGGCTACTACGGTTTCAATACCGGTTTGCTGCTCCAATGCATAAAGCATACGGTCTATTTCATCGCATGCCGCAGCGGAGAGTATGCCGGCAGGGTTGCAAACGTAACGTGTCTTGTCCTGAAGATGTACTTTAGGAATGTTTTGGGTAGTGTAAATTTCTTGTGCCTGCAAGGAAACGAGCACGCACAAGAAAAGTGCTATGGAGATAAATCGTTTCATACTATTGTATTTGTAGGGGCGAAGATAGGAAAAATCACATCAATGGATGTATTTCCCTACAAATTTCTTTACGCGCTCCGTATATTCCTGCGGATAATCCCTGTAAGACATGGCGTGTGTCGCCCCGGGTACAATCCACAACTCTTTCGGTTCGCTCTTGGCCTCGTACAAGGGATAGACCATCCAAGTGGGCACGTATGTATCCGCATCTCCATGTATGAATAACATGGGAAGGCTGCATTTCCTGACTTGCTCCAGTGAAGAGGCTTCCCGGAAGTTCCAGCCGTATTTGGCGTTGCACAGCCATCCGGTAGTGTACATTAGCGGAAATTCGGGCAACCCGAACATGTCCTTCAATTGGAAGGAGAATTCGTCCCATACACTGGTGTAGCCGCAATCTTCCACAAAGCATCTTACAAAAGGCCGTTGCGGTTCTCCGGATACCATCATGGTAGTGGCAGCTCCCATAGAGATGCCGTGCACTACCATTTGAGTATTGTTTCCGAAGATACTGTCGGCTATATTCATCCAATTCAGTACATCCAGCCTGTCTTTCCACCCCATTTGTATGGCGGGGCCTTCACTCAGGCCGTTGTCCTGTAAGTCAGGAAGGAATATGTTGTAGTTCAAATCTTTATTATAAAGGTACCCTATCATCAGCATGCGGATGGCGTTGTCGGTATAACCGTGCACAATGACTGCCGTTTTATCGGTAGGTTGGGCGGCCGCGGCAAAAATAGCGTGCAGTTGTCGTCCTTCCGGATTGATGATAAAGGTGTCACGCAGGGCTCCTGCGGTTTGCAGACTATCCAGCCATGGCGTGATGAAGGGATATGTACGGCGCATATATTCGTACGAGCCGGGTATATCCTTACCTTTGTTCTCTTTGGGCGTCAGCGAGTAACCGAGCATATAATAACTTCCACCGGCGATGGCGGCGACTATTACCGCCAATAATCCTATCAGACTGTATTTAATCTTTTTTTTCATGTTACCTATTCCAAATCTCCCATGCGGCAAAGGCTTGCAGCAGCAACATCTCGAGTCCGTTTTTGGTGACGGCCCCTTGGGCTTTGCCTTTCTTCATGAAGAGTGTTTCATTTGGATTATATAACAAATCGTAGAGCAAATGGTTGGGTGTAAGTTGTTCGTACGGTATGTTTAGGCAAAAATCCACTTTGGGGAACATGCCGACGGGGGTACAGTTGACGATGACCGTATATTCAGCCATTATTTCCGGAGTCAGTTCCTCATAGGTAAGGAATTTGTCGTCCTTTTTGGTACGTGATACGAAAGTACTTTCTATCCCTAAGTTTTCCAGACCGCGATATACTGCTTTGGATGCACCGCCCGTACCCAGAATCAATGCTTTCTTGTGATGGGGTTGCAACAATGGCTCGATGGATTGCGTAAATCCGATAATGTCCGAGTTACAGCCTATCAGTTTGACTTTGCCTTTGGGGAGACGGACAATCTTGATAACGTTGACCGCACCTATTTTGGCAGTATCCTTATCCAGCTCGTCGAGGTAGGGGATAACTTGTTCTTTGTAAGGGATGGTTACATTCAGTCCGCAGAGATTGGGATTTTCCTCAATCACTTCCATGAAGTCCTCGATGCGGGGAATCTCAAAGTTTACATACTCTGCGTCAATGTTCTCGGCTTTGAATTTCTCATTGAAGTAGCCGATGGAGAACGAATGTTTCAGCGGGTAGCCGATTAGACCGTATTTCTGCATATCCAAGTGTGTTAAAGGGGGAATTAAGTGACTATTTCTTAGCAATGTATAAGGTACATATTCCGAAAGTCAATCGTTTGAAGCGTACCTCGCTGAATCCTGCCTTGCGGATTACCCCTTGCATAATTTCACCTTGCGGAAAGGCACGGATACTTTGGGGCAGATAGGTATAAGCGCTGTTGTCTTTCGAGATGCATTTGCCGAGTAGAGGTATGACGACTTTGGAGTAGACGGTAAAGAGTTGCTTCATCGGGAAGCGGTCCGGAGTGGAAAGTTCCAGTATCACGAGATGCCCGCCGGGCACGAGTACACGGCACATTTCGGACAGTCCTTTATCCAGTCCGTCGAAATTGCGGATACCGAACGCTACGGTCACGGCATCAAAACTTTCATCGGCAAATGAGAGAGAGGTGCAATCCTCCCGGGCGAAGGAAATCTTGTCCGAGAGTTGCGCCTGTTTTACTTTTTCGCGTCCCACATTCATCATGCCTTCGGATATGTCGGTTCCTATCAGCGTATCGGGCTGCAGTTCGCGGCAGGCAAGTATGGCGAAATCACCGGTTCCGGTCGCTACATCCATGATACGCCGGGGGTTGAAAGGGCGGAGCGCATTAATCGCTTTCTTACGCCAACTGCGGTCTATGCCCATCGACAGGGTATGATTCAGCTTGTCGTAAGCGGGCGCGATGTTGTCGAACATTTCCTCGACCTGTTCGCTCTTCTTGCCATCATTACCGTAAGGCTTGATGTGTTCTTGCGGGTAAGCCATGTTTTTAATGAAGAATTAAGAATTTATGGATGAATAAGTAAGGATGAAGAATGAAGAACATGGCTGCGCATTATAGTACTATAATGCTGCATAGCAATTCTTCATTCTTCACTCCTCATTCTTCATTTCTTTAAGTATTCCGTTACATTCTTTTCGATACGTTCGGCGATATTGCTTGTATCTTCTTTGACGAACTTTTCACCGGTGATGTGTTCGTACAACTCGATGTAGCGTTCGCTGATGGAAGTTACGATTTCGTCTGTCATCTCCGGAACCTGTTGTCCTTCTTTGCCCTGGAAGCCGTTATCCATCAACCATTCGCGTACGAATTCCTTTGAAAGCTGCTTTTGCGGCTCGCCTTTGGCAAAGCGTTCTTCGTAACCTTCGGAGTAGAAATAGCGGCTGGAGTCAGGAGTATGGATTTCGTCCATCAGATAGATGGTGCCGTTGTGCTTACCGAATTCGTATTTGGTATCGACAAGAATCAAACCGCGCTCTGCGGCGATTTCCGTTCCGCGTTTAAAGAGTGCCATTGTGTACTTCTCCAACACCGCGTATTCTTCGGGAGTGGCAAGACCTTTGGCAAGAATTTCTTCTTTGGAGATGTCGGCGTCATGCTCGCCTATTTCAGCTTTTGTAGTCGGGGTGATGATAGGTTCGGGGAACTTCTGGTTCTCTTTCATGCCTTCGGGCAGCTTCACACCGCAGATTTCGCGGACACCGCTCTTGTAGGCACGCCATGCGCTGCCGCAGAGATAGCCGCGTACAATCATTTCAACCGGGAAACCTTCGCACATTACACCCACTGTCACCATAGGGTCGGGAGTAGCCATCTTCCAGTTGGGACAGATGTCGGTAGTGGCATCGAGGAACTTGGCTGCAATCTGGTTCAGCATTTGTCCCTTGAAAGGAATACCTTTCGGCAATACTACGTCGAAGGCTGAAATACGGTCGGTGGCGACCATAACTAACTTTTCACCGTTGATGTTGTACACATCACGCACTTTTCCGTGATAGACGCTCTTCTGTCCGGGAAAGTTGAAATCTGTTGCTGTTAATGCTTTCATTTTTGTGATATTTATAAGTTGAATATTTTCTGTTTATGCAGGGAGCTATTGTTCTGCTTTTTCTGCTTTCCGTTTCTCCCGTTCCGCTTTTGTTTCTTTGTCAAACTTCTCGTAGGCTTCCACAATCTGAGTAACCAGTTTGTGGCGTACAATATCTTTCTTGTTCAGTTCGATGAAACTGATACCTTTCACGCCTTTCAGGATGCGGAGCGCTTGCACCAATCCGGAAGTTTGCGATTGGGGAAGGTCTATCTGCGTCATGTCTCCCGTGACAATCATTTTGGTATTCATGCCCATGCGGGTAAGGAACATCTTTATCTGTTGGGTGGTAGTGTTCTGCGCTTCGTCCAGAATCACTACGGCGTCGTTCAGCGTACGTCCGCGCATGAAAGCGAGGGGAGCGATCTGGATGATGTTCAGCTCCATGTATTCTTTCAGTTTGGCGGCAGGTATCATATCCTGCAATGCGTCGTAAAGCGGTTGCAGGTAGGGGTCTATCTTATCCTTCATGTCGCCGGGCAGGAATCCGAGCTTCTCGCCGGCCTCTACGGCGGGGCGGCTGAGGATTATTTTCTTGATTTCCTTGTTTTTCAGCGCACGTACGGCAAGGGCGATAGCCGTATAGGTTTTGCCCGAACCGGCCGGGCCGATGGCAAACACCATGTCGTTCTTGGCGAAAGCCTCGACCAGCTTCAACTGGTTTTCGCTGCGCGGTATGATGGGCTTTCCCGTTACGCTGAACACGATGACGTTGCCGGACTTTTCCGCTTGCGGGGCGTTTCCTTTGATAATATCAATGATAACTTCCTCTTTCAGAGAATTATATTCGGCGCAATACTTTTCAAGCTTGGTGATGTTTTCTTCAAACGCGCACATCTCCTCTTCGTCTCCCAAGACTTTGATGACATTGCCGCGGGCAACGATACGGAGTTTGGGATACAAAGCTTTTATCAATTGCATATTGGCGTTGTTTACGCCGTAAAAGATTACCGGATCGATATCCTCAAGAACAATCAGTTTTTCTATCATTGATATGTTTTAAAGTTCAATTCTTTTTTTCAAGTGAAACGTTTTGCAAATGTAGTGAAACGTTTGAATACTTGGAGAGTTCTGTATGTTATTTTTTTGTACCGGGCTTGATAGTGACATCGTTTCCGAAGTTGCCACTTAGTCAAAGTAGTGCACCGTTCCACCGTCGGAAGCGGCATATTTCCGCAGGAGCTCCTGTATCATTCCGGCAGCTTCCGCCAGTCCGTCGCATCCGCTGTAACCGTTTACAATGGCGAGTATATGACGGGTTTCCAGTCCCATTTTGGTACGTTCGTTGTCGCTGGTGGGAGTGCCTATGCCGCCTGTCAGGTCACGGTATACGGGAAGTCCTTCGATATTCAGCGTTCCGCGTCCGATGCCCTCGAAAGGTTCTTCCGCACGCCCGACGCCGAGTTCAAGGTTATTTCCTTGTATCTTGTCTGCGTCAAAACCGCCTATGGAGTATCCGGTACGAAGGGAGACAAGGTTGATGAGGTCTACCAGCGTGTCAATCCGATACAACTCCAATCCCCGCATAAGACGGCGGCGTAATGCTTCGGCCGAGGGGCGGTAGCGGCTCGGGTCTTTTCCGCAACGTTTGTAGACTTCACGGGTGGCGGCAATGGCGGGTTGCTGTTTAATGTCGTCGGGTGTGGTAGTAGTCAGCTCTTTTGTAAAGGCGTTTATCTCGTCCCAAAGCCCTTGGCTGAAAGCGCTATTGGTAACCTCTGCGTATACGGCTGCGCCTTTAAAGACAGGGCAGGCTTTCTTAATTTCTTCTGATACGGTAATGTTATACATGGCTAATCATTAATCATTGATTTATCATTATTCCCGACAGTATGCGTCCCGACTTGATGCCCAGCCGTCGTGCCGAGAAGAAATCCTCATGCTGTTCGTAAGTACAGATACCCGCGTTCTCTATCTGCCGGGGCGGTACTCCGAAATCGGAGAGTTGAAGACGGTTGGCTGCCCATAAATCAATATGGTGTTTGTGCGTTTCGGGCTTCCATACGGATATGTATTCCATTGGAAAACTCTCAGTACGGAAAGCCTCGTATACTTCATCGCCCACCTCGAAAGATGCGAGGGAGATGCCCGGACCTATACAGGCTATGATGTCTTTTCCTTCCGTGCCGTAAGCAGCCTGCATCCGGTGGAGCGTTTTCGCAAGAATGCGATTTACCGTACCCCGCCAGCCGGCATGAACTGCGGCGACAACGCGATGCTGCTTATCATATAATAATATGGGAATGCAATCGGCGGTAGAGATACAGATACAGTAACCGGGCATGTCGGTAATAAGCGCATCGATACCTTGCAGCATGGAGTGCCGTTCACTGCATGTCGCATGCTGATAGGTTTCGTCGATGACGAGTGAGTCGGTACTATGAGTTTGAAAAGGAATAATGAGTTCTTGCGGGTATGCAGGCAATGCGGCACGCAACGCTTCCTGATTTTTGCGTACGCACTCCGTATCGTCTCCGGTGTAAGGGGTGCAGTTGAAAGAAGCATAGTTGCCGACGCTGCATCCGCCATGCCGGGTGGTTACAAAACAAGAAATGTCGGGATACGGGGCAAGCGCCTCATATCCCAACATTCTTTTATCTTCTGTAAGAGAAATCATTTTTTGTCATCCTCCCAGTCCTCTTCTTCGTATTCAAAATTTTCGAGGTCTTCAATGTCCTCGTCGTCGATATATTCGTAGCCGAGGTCTTCGTCCTCACCTTCATCTTTCAGTTCTTCTTTCAGATGGCTCATGTCTTTGGCACGATGGGCTATGCTTTCAATCTTACCTTCTATCTTGTTGCTTTCCTTATTCAGCTCTTCCCACAGAATATCTTTCAGGACTGAGATACCCAGGCCGGATATGGCCGAAATGAATACGTGCGGGATGCTTTCGGGCAGCGTAGGCTCTATTTCATCCATCAGTTCTTGATCCAGCATATCACATTTTGTAATGGCAAGTACACGTTGCTTGTCCAGCATTTCGGGGTTGAAGGTACGCAATTCGTTCAATAGGATTTCATATTCCTTACGGATGTCGTCGCTATCGGCCGGAACCATGAACAGCAGCAGCGAGTTGCGTTCGATGTGGCGCAGGAAGCGAAGTCCCAAACCCTTGCCTGCACTTGCGCCTTCGATAATGCCGGGGATATCCGCCATCACGAATGACTTGCCGTCGCGATAAGACACAATCCCCAAGTTGGGTTCCAGTGTGGTAAAGGGATAATTGGCGATTTTCGGCTTTGCCGAAGATACGGCCGAGAGCAGTGTCGACTTTCCTGCATTGGGAAAACCTACCAAACCTACATCCGCCAGCAGCTTCAACTCCATGATAACCGTCATTTCCTGCATCGGTTCGCCCGGCTGTGCGAAACGGGGAGCCTGACGGGTAGCGGTCTTGAAGTGCCAGTTGCCCAATCCGCCGCGTCCGCCTTTCAGCAGAACGACTTCCTGGCCATGCTCGGTTACATCGCAAATGTATTCACCGGTTTCGGCATTGTACACTACTGTTCCACAGGGCACTTCGATTACCTTGTCCTCTCCGTCCTTGCCGAAACTGCGGTTCTTGGAACCCGATTCTCCGTGCCCGGCCATGATGTGGCGGTCGTAGCGCAGATGCAGCAATGTCCAGTAGTTGCGGTTGCCGCGAAGAATTACGTGGCCGCCTCGTCCTCCGTCACCTCCGTCGGGGCCTCCATTAGGAATGTATTTTTCACGCCGCATGTGCGTGGAGCCTCGGCCGCCTTTACCGGAACGGCAATAGATTTTTACGTAGTCAACAAAATTCGATTCAGCCATATTCTTGTTTTCTTTTTAGGTTTCTTTATTGTTACCATCGGGATAACAGGCGCAAAATTAGTGATTTCAGGCGATATGCTCAAATTTGGGTTGTGATTTGTTTGGTTGGATGGACTGATAACGTTATTTTTGTTCATCGATTGATTTACATCCTGATATAATAATCTTAATGAGTGAACTGAGAACGATTCCCAATGTAGGCGCCTGCACCGAACAGGACTTGATACTGATGGGGTATCCCACTATCGCTTCATTGCGTGGCAAGAGCGCCGAAGAACTTTATGCCGGGGAGTGCCGGTTGCGCGGTTGCACTCTCGACCGCTGCCAGTTGTACCTTTATCGTGCAGTGGAATACTTTGTAAATACCGAGCATCCCGACCCGATGAAGTGTAAATGGTGGGTCTGGAAAGATGACTTTGTCGAGCCTTCCCCCTGCGGTGCGGTTTGTGTGGAGTGTGCTTCTTTCCCGTTGGAGTGCGGAGGATGCAGGAAAATAAAAGGAAAAGTATTCTGGTTACGGTATACGGGTGATGATGTCTGCCGCATTTATGACTGCTGCCGTACCAGGAGGAAAAAGAATTGCGGTGATTGTCCGGACTTGCCTTGCAGGTATTTTGTGAAAGACCCCACTGTCTCGGACGAACAGAACGAGGCGAATCTATGTAAAATGGTGGAACGGCTGACCGCTGATGCAGGAAACGATATAAATTACGCGAACCGCACGGATAAATAGTCATCCGTAGCGGTTCGCGTAATTTGCGTTGAATGTATCTGCTTTTGATATCAAATATTATTTCGCAGCGTCAATCGCTTTGCAAACATCTGCCGTAATCGTTTCCAGTTCGCCGATACCTTTGATGTGCGCATACAGCTTTTCGTTCTTGTACCAGTCAATCAGCGGAGCTGTTTGCGAATGATATACGGTAAGACGTTTCTTGATGGTCTCTTCGTTGTCATCGGCACGGCCTGATTCCTGTCCGCGTTTGATGAGGCGCTTCATCAGTTCATCTTCGGGCACGTCGAGGTCCAGCATGATGTTTACGCTCTGTCCGCGTTCGGCCAGCATTTTCTTCAATGCTTCTGCCTGTGCGATGGTACGGGGGAAACCGTCGAAGATAACACCCTTGCTCTCTTTGAAGCTGTCCAGCGTGCTTGCCAGGATGTCGATAATCAGTTCGTCCGGCAACAGTTGTCCCTGGTCGATGTAGCCTTTGGCTGTTTTGCCCAGTTCGGTACCGTTTTTGATTTCTGCACGGAGCACGTCTCCCGTAGAAATGTGGTTGATGCCGTACTTCTCTACAATTCTCTCGCTTTGTGTTCCCTTTCCTGAACCGGGAGCACCGAAAATTACAATGTTCAACATTTGTTTAGCTATTATTTTATGATTTACAATTTAATACCTTCTTCCAATACCTTTTCTCCGGTTCAGTCCACTACCGTATAAATGTCGGGATAGTTGCGTCCGAATCCGTCATAGTCCAGACCGTAGCCCACGATAAAGTCGTTGGGGATGTTCATGGCTACGTATTCGATGTTCAGGTCTACTTTCAACTTATCGGGTTTCACCAGCAGCGAGGCGATATGGATGTCCTTAGGACCGCGTGTGCCGAGGGTGTCCAGCAAGCGTTGCATGGTGAGGCCTGTGTCTACGATGTCTTCGACGATAACGATTGTACGGCCGGAAATATCCTCGTTAATGCCGATAACTTCTTTGATAACTCCCGTAGAAGATACCCCTTGGTAAGAGGCGAGTTTCACGAAAGAAATTTCGCAGGGGATGGTGATGCGCTTCATCAGGTCGGAGGTAAACATGAACGAGCCGTTCAGCACACTCAGGAAAAGCGGATTCTTACCGGCCAGGTCGCGGTTGATTTCGTTCGCTACACGGGTTACTTCTTTCAATATGTCCTGTTCCTTGATGGAAACGGTGAACATCTTGTCTTTTATTTGTATGGTATCCATAAATAGGAGTTTTTAGAAAGTTGGCGCAAAAATAGTGATTTTATTCCACTCCGTGCATCATCTTCTGTAATTTCTTTGAAAGCAGGAAGAGGATAAGCGATGCGGTGGCGGACATCACAACGAATACCATGAAGAAGTCATACATCGTTTCGATGCGGTAGCCCAGCAATGTTTTCACTTTTCCGGCTTCGGGATAAAGGCCGCTCAGCGTACCCGCAAATTTGTTGGCCGTGGCGGTAGAGAGATACCATATGCCCATCATCAGCGAGGCAAAGCGGATAGGAGTGAGTTTGTTCACCATGGACAGGCCGATGGGGGAAAGCGCAATTTCACCCATTGTATGGATGAAGTAAAGTCCCGTCAGCCAGATGAGGCTTACCTTGACCCCGGGCCGCACATCTTTTACGGCGAAACAGATAACGAGATAGCCCAAAGACAGGAGTAATAAGCCGATAGCCTGCTTGGTAGGAGAGGCGGGTTCCATTCCCCGTTTGTTGAGGAATCCCCATACTCCCGGCATGAGGGCTGCCAGTATCACGACAAAGAAAGGATTGAATGATTGTATCCAGGAAGCCGGCATTTCCCAGCCGAGGATAACGCGGTCGGTCTGCTCGGAAGCGAAGAGCGTCAGTGAGGCGCCTGCCTGTTCGTAGGCCGCCCAGAAGAAGATGACGAAGAAAGCGATGATATAGATTACGAAAATACGGTCGCGTTCAATCTTCGTAAGCGAGCCTTCCAGCAGGATGCTGACGGGAAAGACGATGCAAGCGGTGAAAATACCGATGCTGATCCAATCGTTGCCGAAGCACCGGTAGAAGAAGGCGGCAAACGCTATCGCCAATACTCCCAGAAGGAGATAATTACGTTTCTTCTTGTGGCTGTCTATGGCGGATTGAGCGGCTGTTTTCGTCACTTGCGGCTGTTCCTTTTTAGCGTCGGGAATGATGCCGAGCTGTTTGCCGTCGGGTCCGATAAGGTATTTGTTCTTTTGTGTCTCGAAAAGTATGACTGTAAACACGGTGACAATCGCGGCAATCAGGAAGCCCCATCTGAAGTCGTGCGGATTACCGGTTTCGCCGAAATAGCCGCAAACCAGTGGCGCAAGGAAGGAGCCGACGTTAACGCCCATATAGAATATGGTGTAAGCGGAGTCCAACCGTCTGTCTCCCGGTTCGTACAGTTGTCCCACGAGGGAAGATACTGTCGGCTTGAAGCATCCGTTGCCCAGTATAAGGAAAGTAAGGCCGCCATACATCAACCAGTGCGACAGTTGACCGGTATCCAGCATGGAAGCGCTGAAGAACATCAGGAACTGTCCTACGGCCATCATCATGGCTCCCCAGAAAACAGAACGACGGATACCCCAGTATTTGTCGGCAATGTACCCGCCGATGAGCGGGGTGAGGTAAACCAGCCCGGTGTAGCTGCCGTAAATGGAAGCGGCGTGCTCTTTGTCGAACAGCAGCGCTTGCGTTAAGAACAGAATGAAGATGGCCCGCATGCCATAGTAGCTGAAACGTTCTGCGGTGCTGGTGGCGAAGATAAGATAAAGTCCTTTAGGGTGTTTGGATGTACTCATTGGTTATGTGTTTATTGTCTTTGTTTCTTTGTATGTTTCAGGCTGCAAAAGTAGTTATTATTTTTTGTACCTTTGCTCGTAACTTAAATGAATAAGCTGCGATGATAAAAATATTTCCTACCATCCAATTAAAAGAGTTGGACGCCTATACAATAGAGAATGAGCCCGTTTCGTCCATAGACCTTATGGAGCGCGCTTCGCGGGCATTGGCGCGGGCGGTGTCCGAACGCTGGAGTGCGGAAACTCCTTTTACGGTATTTGCCGGACCCGGAAACAATGGCGGAGACGTGCTGGCTGTTTCACGTCTGCTGGCGGAACGGGGCTGCCGGGTAGAGGTGTATCTTTTCAATACCAAAGGTGCGTTGTCGCCCGATTGCGAAACGAATAAAGAACGCCTGGCGGGAGTTGCCGGAATAGATTTCCATGAGATAACCACGCAATTCGTGCCGCCGGTACTGACGGCAGAGCACGTGGTGGTAGACGGATTGTTCGGCAGCGGACTGAACAAGCCTTTGAGCGGGGGCTTCGCTGCGGTAGTGAAGTACATCAATACGTCTCCGGCTACGGTAGTTGCCATTGATGTACCTTCCGGTTTGATGGGAGAGGATAATACCTATAATATCCAGGCCAATATCATCCGTGCAGACCTGACGTTAAGCCTGCAACTGCCGAAACTGGCATTTCTCTTTGCCGAGAACGCGCCGTTTGTGGGTGAATGGCAGTTGTTGGATATCGGTTTGAGCGAGGAAGCCATAGAGGAAAAGGAAACGGATTTTGCATTGACGGAACATGAGGATGTGGCGTCAATGCTGAAACCGCGTGGTAAGTTTGCTCATAAAGGAAATTTCGGACGTGCCTTGCTGATAGCCGGTTCACAAGGAATGGCAGGAGCGTCGGTACTTGCGGCACGTGCTTGTCTGCGCTCCGGGGTGGGGTTGCTGACGGTTCATATTCCTTTCTGTAATAACTTTATCGTGCAGACTTCCGTTCCGGAAGCCATGACGGAAATAGACATAAATGATGTGCGCTTCTCATGCGCCACCGATACGGACGATTATCAGGCGGTGGGCATCGGTCCCGGATTGGGAAAGGCGGGAGATACCGAAGCCGCCTTGCTGGAACAGATAGAATCTTGTCAGACGCCCATGGTGGTGGATGCCGATGCGTTGAACTTGTTGGGAGAACATCGCAGTTACATCGGCCGTTTGCCCAAAGGCAGTATTCTTACTCCGCACCCCAAAGAACTGGAACGATTGGTCGGGAAATGCCAGAACTCGTACGAACGCTTGACGAAAGCCCGCGAACTGGCAAGGAGTGCCGGAGTACACATTCTATTAAAAGGAGCTTATTCCGTTATTATCGCACCGTCGGGAAAGTGCTGGTTTAATCCTACCGGAAATCCCGGTATGGCAACAGGAGGTAGCGGTGATGTGCTTACGGGTGTTGTACTGGCCTTGTTGGCACAGGGGTACGATGCGGAAACTGCGGCACGTATGGCAGCTTATGTTCATGGTCTGGCTGGAGATATTGCTTGCAAGAAGCACGGGGTAATGGGGATGACGGCAGGGGATATTGTTACTTGCTTGCCGCCGGCATGGCGGATGCTGGAGGAGAAATAATGGTTTCATTTATAGACAGTCCTTATAAAGTTTGAATTCCGGAGTTTTCTATTCGCACACAATAGTGGATAGTGCCGATCTATGATGATTTTTCTAAGCCTGAAAGGCTTTTATCTTATTAGCCCGGGGTAACACCCGGGAATGTCCGGGTAATTGATATCGCGCCCTGTAAGGGCAAAAGATACACATACGAATCTTTTGCCCTTACAGGGCGCAAATATAATAGACCATCTGTACCCGGGGTGTTACCCCGGGCTAATAAGATAAAAGGCTTTCAGCCTTAGGGGGAGGAAGTCAGGCTTTTGTTTGTATGTTGTTTTTTCTTTTTGTAAACTGCCTGTTAATGTTGATATTTTAATGTCCCGATATTCTAAAGTAAGTATAAGTAAATGTTGCGAATTAGTTTATATCAAAATCTTAATATACTATATACTAACA
Source organism: Bacteroides clarus YIT 12056 (assembly GCF_900129655.1). GTDB lineage: Bacteria > Bacteroidota > Bacteroidia > Bacteroidales > Bacteroidaceae > Bacteroides > Bacteroides clarus. Next base: position 355,156 of record NZ_FQWK01000002.1, on the reverse strand, counting down.
GATTTGCATTTTTACATTCTTGTAGTAATATGGAAACAGCCTTGCTTCAGTTCATATTTAATGTAACATTTCTCTGCTTTCTTCAAGTCGCGTAATACTTCGGACAGCACCAGTTTCAGCGTATCCGAGCTGACATCTTGTAACGGGCGTCCGTCCTCATCCTCTACCTTTTGAAAGCGTTTCCAACTGACGTCAAACGTAGTACCGTAGAAATGAGCGGAATTTTCGGATGCATTGACATTGCGGCGGCGCAAACGTTTCACATCGTCTTTCGTACGCAGCACGGAAGTAACCGTAATCTTGTTCGGGTTCAGCCCTTTGGCGGTCAGAGAGTCAAGAAAGTTATAACCGATTGTATCGAGTAGGGCAGCCGCTCCCGGAATAAGGTACGGAATGGAATGCGTCAATGAATCGACTGCGTACAAATCATTCGTCGTGATATGTTGCAGCTTTTCTTTCATCCTTTCCGCTTCCTCGCGTGATGCCAACGGACGAATGCCGATAGCCTGAGCTACTTTCAGATGTCTTTCATTCAAATCACCGAAAGAACGTTTGTAACTGATAACACCCCGTATGTTGCGCGGCTCGTTCAGTTTGAGGGACATATCTTTTTTCTTGCATCCTGCCAGACAGCAGGTCATCGCTATGCTTACCAATAAAAACAGAGAGATAAAACGGCTTTTGCTATACATAATTAATTCTGAATCTGTGTAAATCTGTGTAATTTGTGGCGAAACTTCTGCAAAGATAATGTAATCTGTCAGAACAATCGGAAGAGTTTGCTGCTTTTTTCCTGTCTTTTTGTACCTTTGCAGCCAAATTCAGGAAGTAAAAAGAAACGTGCAACGATATTTTATCTATTTAGCTTACGACGGCACAGCCTATCACGGCTGGCAGATTCAGCCCAACGGCGCAAGCGTGCAGGAGTGTTTAATGAAAGCGCTCTCCACCTTGTTGCGGCGTGAAGTGGAAGTGGTGGGCGCAGGGCGTACCGATGCCGGTGTGCACGCTTCCTTAATGGTGGCGCATTTTGACAGTGAAGTTCCGTTGGATGTAACGTTTATGGCGGACAAACTGAACCGTCTGCTCCCCCCGGATATTTCCGTCTACCGTCTGCGTGCCGTGCGCCCCGATGCCCATGCGCGTTTTGATGCTACGGCGCGTACATATAAGTACTATGTCACTACCGCCAAAATGCCTTTCGACCGCCGGTATCGCTGCCGTCTGTTCCAAACTCCGGATTTTGAACGAATGAACGAAGCCGCACAGACCTTGTTTGAGTATACGGACTTCACCAGTTTCAGCAAATTGCATACCGATGTCAAAACCAATAATTGCAAGATAATGCATGCCGCCTGGACGCAAGTAGATGAAGTGACCTGGGTATTCACTATTCAGGCCGACCGTTTTCTGCGGAATATGGTGCGTGCCGTAGTCGGTACCTTACTCGAAGTCGGTAGAGGCAAACTCACCATCGAGGGTTTCCGTCGTGTTATCGAACAGAAAGACCGTTGCCGTGCAGGAACTTCCGTACCCGGCAACGCCCTGTTCCTGGTAGATATTGCCTATCCCGAAGACACGTTCGTTAGCGGTTAGTGATTAGTGATAAGTGGTTAGTGATAAGTGATTACTTTTTACTCTCCCCCTTCTTATAGCGCAGCCAACTCATAACTTATAACTTATAACTCATAACTCAAACCAATGTGGTTATTATTAGCCTTCCTCTCGGCAGCCTTGCTGGGATTTTATGATGCCTTCAAGAAACAGGCGCTCAAAGACAATGCCGTACTTCTGGTCTTGTTTCTGAATACGGTATTTTCCAGTCTGATATTCCTGCCGTTTATCCTGATATCGGTTTTCGCTCCGGCGGTATCGGGCGGTACGATGTTCGATGTTCCTGTGGTAGGATGGGATGTACATAAATTTATCATCATCAAGTCGTTCATCGTCCTCTCCTCGTGGATATTCGGATATTTCGGAATGAAACACCTGCCACTTACCATTGTGGGGCCGATTAATGCTACGCGTCCGGTGATGGTGCTTGTGGGAGCCATGCTTGTATTCGGCGAGCGGCTCAATCTTTATCAATGGATAGGTGTGATGCTGGCGGTGCTGTCGTTCTTTATGCTGAGCCGTTCCGGTAAGAAAGAAGGCATCGACTTCAAGCACAACAAATGGATTCTCTTTATTGTGCTGGCAGCCGTGACGGGCGCTGTCAGCGGACTGTACGATAAGTATCTGATGAAACAGTTGCCGCCTATGGTGGTACAGTCATGGTACAATATCTATCAGGTATTTATCATGTGCCCCATCATTCTGTTGCTGTGGTATCCCAAGAGAAAGGAAAGTACGCCGTTCCGCTGGGATTGGACTATCATCGGTATATCCGTCTTTCTCTGCGCGGCGGACTTCGTGTACTTCTACGCCTTGAGCTATGAAGATTCCATGATTTCTATCGTATCTATGGTGCGGCGCGGCAGTGTGGTCGTCTCCTTCCTGTTCGGAGCTCTTTTCTTCCGTGAAAAGAATTTAAAAAGCAAGGCGGCAGACCTCATTTTGGTGTTGATTGGAATGTTCTTCCTATATTTGGGGAGTAAATAGAACGTTAAGTAATTTATGGCGGAAGATTTATGTGTCAGTAACGGCAGTAAGGAAGATAAATATCGTATGTTGCTTCCGCAAATCGAGTGCCTGATTGAGGGAGAAGATGACCTTGTCGCCAACCTGGCTAACGTTGCGGCCGCACTGAAAGAGACTTTCCGTTTCTTCTGGGTGGGATTTTATCTGGTGAAAGGTGACGAGTTGGTGCTTGCCCCTTTCCAAGGCCCGGTGGCTTGTACGCGGATAAAGAAAGGCCGTGGTGTTTGCGGGAAAGCATGGGAGAAAGCTGAAACGCTGGTCGTACCAGATGTGGACGCTTTTCCGGGACATATCGCGTGCAGCTCCTTGTCACGTTCGGAAATCGTGGTTCCGCTGCTGCGTGCGGAGGGAGAAGTGTGGGGCGTGCTGGATGTGGATAGCGAAAGCCTGAATGGCTTTGATGAGACGGATGCGCGTTTTCTGCGGGAGCTGTGCTCTTATCTGTAATGTGATTTATTTAAAACAGGAATTTTAGTATCGATAAATAATACAATGATATGGTGAAGAAGTTGGTAGTCTTTTTATTTGCAGTATGTATGGGGATTGGCTCTTTGTCGGCGCAACCGGCAAAGACTTGTTTCACCAATATGCCCGATTCTTTGAGCCCGTTGCTTACGGCTGTGAACCGTGCCGACTTTATCGACTTCCTGGAGAGCAAGATGAAAGCCGAGGTAACCAACCGTTTTGGCGGCAAGTCGGAAATGACGGAGCTTACTCCCGATTATATCCGTGTGCAGGTAACGCCCCAAAGCACCTGGCAAATGAAGCTCTTGTCCGTGAACGACAGTACCTGTCTTATCTGTACCGTTTCCACCGTATGCGCTCCGGCTTGCGACAGTCATATCAAATTCTACACTACCGATTGGAAAGAGTTGCCGTCCGCACCTTATCTGGCTTCACTACCGGGTATGGACGATTTCATCATGCCCGCTTCCGATACGATAGATGTGTATCGGTATCAGGATGCGCGTCTCCAAGCCGATATGCTCTTGATGAAAGCCGACCTTTCGGGTAAGGACGCTACACTGACCTTTACTTTCACTACTCCCGACTACATGGAAAGAGAAGCGGCGGAAAAACTGAAACCGTTTCTCCGCCGCCCTGTAAGTTATACGTGGAAAGAAGGAAAATTCATTCGATAATCCCCGTGAAAGCTACTTTACCTTAATCTTGTCGAATCCCTCTCCGTATACTCCGATTACCTGGCTTTGCGATACAAAGGCGTTCGGGTCTATATCTTTTATCAACCGGAAGATAATGGTCGACTCCCGCTTCTTGGCAAGGACAAACAGCATCTTTATCTCTTTGCCGGTGTAGAATCCGGACGCATTGATAACTGTCGCCCCTCTGTGCGGATATACGTTGATATGCTTGGCTATTTCTTCGTACTTTTCGCTGATGATGAAGAATTGTACGGACTGGCGCGCGCTGTTCACCACTTGGTCCAGTACGAAACTGCAGATGTACAGGGTGACATAACCGTATACCACTTTCTCCCAGTCTTTCAGTACAAAGTAGCTGGAAGAGATGATGATAAGGTCGCAAATCAGCATTACCCGTCCCAGTGTGATATCCCTGTATTTATTGATGATAGCGGCGATAATATCCGTTCCGCCCGTGCTTCCGTTTGAGGAGAAAGCAATGCCGATACCGCCTCCACAGAAGGATGCGCCGATGACGCAGGCCATGAAAGGCTGGTCGTGCAATAACCGAACGCCGTCCGTCAGTTGCTGGATGACGGGAAGAAAGAATGTCAGGGTAAAGACGGCAAAGATTGTCTTGATGCTGAATTTCCAGCCTAAAATGCGGATGGCAAGCAGTAATAGCAGAAAGTTGATGCCGAAATAAACATACTGTACCGGTAGTCCCGTTGCGAAATATACCAGTGACGCGATACCCGGTACTCCGCCTGTGGTTATGTCGTTGGGGAGCAGGAATACCGTCCACCCGATACCATACATAATCATGCCTAAGGCAATCATTAAATAATCCCGCATTTCACGAAATATGTTCTGCCGGGAAGGAATGTTCACGTTCATTTGTAGTTTGCAGTTAAATTTGCGGCAAAGATAGATATTTTATCAATCTCAAAATGCAAGCCGGCGGGTATTTATATCCGCTCGGACGAAATAAATTTTGCCTATGGTGATAATTCCGTTTGATGTATATCCCGTCTTGTTTTGATGTACATCGAAATAGAATGTGGCTTATGTACGGGCGAATGTTGTAATATCTCTTACAGAGAGTTCTGTCATGTATTTCCTTCACTCTTTCACATCGTTTTATTCATCGGCTTTAGCGGGTGAAGGGGAGCTCCTTGGACACTGTATGGAAATGAGTGGTGGAGCGATTTGTCTCGCGGAATGTTTTTATTTATCTCACGGGACGAATTCATTCATCTTATGAGACGAAATAATCCGTCTTGCGGGAAGGATTTATTCATCCCGCAGGGCGAGTTGTAATTTCCATATACCGTGCTTTGACATCTGCAAGCCCGCATCTTGGCTCCTCTGATGAGGCGTCTTTGGCTCTCAAACGCCCGGGCTTGACAGAGCTGAGGCCTGCGCTTCCGGGTACTGAGGTGTGGTATCCGGGAGGCCGGGGCGCATGGTGTCCCTTCACCCGGTAAAGCCGATGAATAAATAAGGGGGATAAATCACTTTGTATGTAAATGGAGATAGCCGAATATTGTTGAAATGACTATAAATAAGGGATTTAACACAAAATACAGATTCTATATACTCAAAACGTTCTGTTATATTTGCTTATATTATGGGCTAATTTAATAGAGTTTCTATGAAGTTCTAAACAGCAAAAATGATATTAGAGCAACACGAAGGGTTGAATTGATACTTTTTGAGGCACAATTCAGCCCTTTTCTGTGCGGTTTGGTACGAGGTTACTCTTGGGTACTACGAATAAGGTGAGACTGCTTGATAATGGCTCTACGGGTTATCTTAACGCCACCATCAGTGAGACCGGCATGAAGCAAAGAGTTCTTTTTGATGCCTATTTGAGCATCATTTAGGACAGTGTAGATGGCGCTGATACTACCGAAATAATAGTCCTTCTTCTCAAAAATGAGATGTACGTGAATTACCTTAGTCATAAATTCATTATTTAGAAGTTTCTTTTGCAAATATATTCTAAATAATAATTATATAGAAGTATTTATAAAGAAAATATATACTATTTAAGGCGTTTAGAGAATATGGTTTCATAAGTTCTTTTATATGTCCAAACGGATAAAGTGGTATCAATGAATAACCATAGAGTGAAATGTTAAAAATGAGTTTAGGCATACTATAAGGCATACTGATAAGGCATACTTTTTTCATAAGTAATAAGCTTGTGTAACGTGGTTTAGGCATACTATTTTAACAATTAGAAAAGGATGTGTTTTATATGATGTTTCCTTTTAAGTTATGTTTTTAGGCATTTAAATAAACATTTGTAGGGGGATAGTATAGTTATTTGGGTAATTGATTCGGTTGTATCTCTTTTATAAGTACTTGATTTATAGTAGATATTTATAAAACAAATACTATTTTAGCGTCATAAACGCGTGCGCGTCACAAATAATTGGTAGTATAGTTCAGTTGGTAGAACACAGATATGCATACGTGATGATACATGTGTGCAGCTCTTTAGTCACAAGTTCGAGTCTTGTTGCTGCCACAATGGTTTTTGAAGGTAGAGACGAACGTTCCCGCTATTCAGCACTCCGCCTGAGGGGATTAAACGTGCGGAGATTTTAAGGTTATTGATTGATTGTTGATGGAAACGCTCCCGGTGATTGTGCCGGGAGCATTATTTAGTATGAAAATAGATATTCCCATTATAAAAAGAAATATCATCCGCGAGGTTCTCTATTCACACAAGGAACTTCCACGGTATCAGCATGCACTCGAAATCCTGTTTTGTGCAGTAAACGGATATGAACCTATTAATGGATATATAAGTGACATCGAAGATGCAGGATATCGAGAACTATACACTAAAATATTAGAAAAAGTCAACGAGCTAAGAGCAGGCCTTCCAAGCGCCAATAATACCAGCAATACCAGCGAGTAAACTTATCCAATTTGCTATTTTCTTATTTCTATTTTTGCGTCGCTGTTCTTTATATAGTTGAGTGAATGTATGTTTTCTTATAAAAGAGATTCCTTCAGGTAAAATAAAAAAGACTCCATCTTGAGATGATAACAATTTCCCTAATTCAAGTTTTTCCAAATCACGTCCAGCAGATATATATTCAGTTTTATCATTTGGGCTTGTAGCATGGAGTATTACAGTTTGATTACTCTCTGTAGCCGCCAATAATATTTTATCTAATAGTGCAGCCCGTTCTTCGGTCATGGTCATTACAACTTTACGTTTAAATACTAATTCCCCGTTTTCGTCTATCTCGTACATATTTACTGCTTGTTTAATATATCCTTATTGATTTCCTCCTATTCATTTTTCCATTATTTAAAAGAACTTGCGGATACTACCTAAAACGGCAAATACCCGTCGAATCATCTCGACTGGAATTTCTTGTTCACAGAATTCAGGAGACTTATTTGCCGGAATAAGACGCACAAAGCCTTTTTGAGCACCTGGACGAATACGTTTTACCGTACGGTAATCATCTGTAATGATACCATATATTTCTCCAGCAGGAAGGTATTCTATGGGAGATTTAACCTCTTTCAGTGCTATTACATCTCCATTACTTATTTCTGGTTCCATGGAGTGTCCGGTAAGGTTACACCACATTACCCCTGGTTTGTTGTACGGTGGATAGTTTATATAATAATCTGGCAACTGTGTTTGGTCGTTAAAAACGAATTCAAAACCACCTATGAAATCTACATTAAAATAAGGAGCCCCTTTGTATTCTTGATTGATACTGGGAATTGGTTCTGAGGTTGGCGCATCATTGACACGGAGCATGGAACCCTCACCGGTGAGGAGCCAATCTGGAGATAAACCTATACATTTTGTATATATTAGTTCGGAGTCAAACGTATTACGGGCTCCCCAAGCGCTAATAGTTTGTGCTGAAACCCCTAATAGTTGGGCAAATTTAGCCTTGTTACCACTTGTATAGTGAGCAACCATAGCGTCTAACATACCTTTTTTATCCATATCAACATCTTAAAATCTACATATTGTATACATTTTCTGCAAAAACATTTGGTGTATATCTACAAAATGTATAGTTTTGCATCGTCATCCAAATGGAAAACGCTCCAAATATACAGAATTAACTTTATAAACAGAAATACAATGGCAGAAAAGGAAAGATTTATCAAGGCAGACGCTTCACAACAGGAAGCCATCGCCAAACAGTTTTTTACCACTACACGTACTGTGCGTTCGGCACTGAATTTTGAAACGAACTCACCATTTGCGAAAACTCTTCGTGCTTATGCATTGAATCATGGATGTAAAATGTATGAAGTTACATTGATAGATAATCCGTATGAAAAAGTAATAACCTTATAAGTGATATAGGATATGAAAATTTTAAGAAAAATCCAACAAATTGCTATTGTCGTAGGTCTGATTTACGGCTTCTGGCTGGGTTGCAATGTGGATGCAACAGAGAGAGACAATACAAGTGCCTTTATCATGGTGGCATTAGCTGCAGTAATCGGTATTTCAATGAGTATCCCCAATAAAGAGCAGGAAAAGAGCCTGTAACAGGTGGCTTTCACCCCGGTTCGATACCGGGGCCTGCACAAATAAAAGAGAAAAGTTTCTGATTATGGAAATGTACGGTAAAATAAGGTGTGTCACTTTCCCTGAATTGGTTTCACGAGGAAGAATATTGAGTAAACCAAATTACGATAAAAAAGTACGTGAAGGCAAGCTTCGGGTTGTACGTCCCGGAAAAGGAGCCGGTTCCTACGCCCTCATAGACTATACCAGTCTTCCTACCCTTATTCGTGAGGCATACGACAGGCTTTATCCCAATGCTTTGGAAGAAATGAAAGAACAACTAACGAGCAATATCATCCGTAGTGACAGTAAGGCTGTAGAGTTCTATAAGACCTACCGGCCCGCCATCTCACTGGATCGTCAGGCGGAATATGTACTGAATGCCGAGGTGATGAACGAACTGATCCGCGTGGAGAAAGAGACCAGAGCCTTGCATAGCAAGTGCGGTTACAGCCGTAAATCCATCGTGTGGGAAACGGTGCAAGGCACATGTGAGAAGTTGCGCGAACGCTATGGACATACACTGCCCGCAACCCGTCTCCGCGAGAAATTCAACGCTTACAAGAAGGCCGGATATATCGCCCTTGTAAACAAGAATACAGGCAACCAGGCGGCACGTGTGGTAGTTCCCGAAGTAGCCCGTCTGTTGCTGAAACTTCGCCGGAGCATTGTTCCCCGCTATACCGAGGCGCAGATCTTCGATGAGTATAACCGTCAGGCAGTAGAACGCGGGTTGAATATCATCAAATCGCCTACTACTATAAAGAACTATCTTAATGATCCGGCTGTAATGCCGATGTGGTATGCAGCCGTATACGGCATGCAGAAGTGGAAAGCCAAGTACGCCAGTCTGATGAAGACCAGCCTCCCGCAGATGCGTGATGCATTATGGTATGGCGATGGTACCAAACTAAATCTCTACTACAAAAATGAACAAGGAAAGATGTGTACCACCAGCGTATATGAAGTGATGGACGCTTACAGTGAGACTTTGCTTGGGTATGACATATCCCCGAATGAGAATTTTGACAGCCAGTACCGGGCTTACCGTATGGCCGTTGAAGTTTCCGGCAGCCGTCCTTATGAGATTGTGACTGATAACCAGGGCGGACATAAGAAAGGTGATGCAGCAGGTTTCTTCCAACGTCTTACGATACTTCATCGCCCCACGATGCCCTATAACGGACAATCCAAAACGATCGAAAATGCTTTCTACCGTTTTCAGGCGCAGGTTCTTCATGCCATCTGGCATTTTACAGGACAGAATGTGAATACCAAAAAACTGAATAGTAAGCCCAATCTGGAATTCATAGAGGAGAATGCCTATGCGCTTCCCACACTCGAGGAACTGAAGGCTATTTACAAGGAATGCCGTAACCGATGGAATAATGAGGAAAAGCATTTCGCCACCGGTATTCCTCACATGGAGATGTATCGTATGAGTGAAAATCCCGGGGCTGTACCTGTTAACGAAATCGACATGATGCAGATGTTCTGGCTGTGTCATCCCAAAGCTGTAACATACACCAATTATGGCCTGCGGTTTGAGATTGACAAAAAGCAATACCACTATGATGTATATGCAACCGATGGTCTGCGCGATGAAGCCTGGGCGCTCCGCAATACCGGACGTGAATTCACTGTAATGTATGATCCCATGGACATGACCCGCGTGGAATTGTGGCGTAATACCGCCACCGGTGCCAAGTATAGCGCCACCGCCACTCCAAAAGTTTCTGTCAGCCGAGCCACCCAGGAACGTACTCCTGAAGAAAGCGGCTTCATGCGGCGTACCATTGAACGCAACAAGGAAACCATGGCCGCCATCCAACTGGAAGGCGAACGGTTTGACCTTGATGAGCGTATTGCTGCCGAACTTTTCGGCCTTTCCACCCCTAAACCTAAAAACCTCAGCAGGAAGAAAATGGACGAATGTCGTGAAAGGTATGACCATGGTAAACTTTCCGTTCCTCTCTCCCTACCGGAGAAACGCAAACAGGAGGAAACCGAAATCGATAATGAAGCCGATTATTCCACTGTAGGGGAATACACCAAGGCACTTTCCAATATGACACTGGATGAGCTGGCATTGGACAGATTTTAAACAATAATCAATAATCAATTAAATACTATTCAAACTATGAAAGGATTAACCAAACAAGACAAAAACGATATCCGCGATGCGCTGATGGGCTATTGTGAGAATTTTCCCAGCCGTAACCGCGCCAGCGAAAGCCTGCAGGGGGTTAGTGCGGCTGTAGTAAGCCAGATTTTAAACACCAAGTATGAAAGTATCTCCGATGATATGTTTAGCCGCATAGCGGCGCAAATCGGTTTCAGTTTTGAACGTTGGACCATTTGTGAAAGTGAGAACTACCGTCTCGCCACTTACGTGCTGGCCGATGCCCAAATGTACAAGAACGTTACCTGGATGGTGGGTGATGCAGGTTGTGGAAAGACTACTGCAGCCATAGAATTTCGTCGTACACATCGTAACGTGTTCTATATCCTTTGCTCGGAAGACATGAGACGTAGTGATTTTGTCCGGGAAATAGCCAAACAGGTAGGTGCGCCTACTGACAGCACCAACAATTTGCGTGACATGCTGGATTATGCTCTTGGCATGATTGGTTTCCTGCAGAACCCACTGCTTATTTTTGATGAGGGCGACAAGCTGACAGACTGCGTACTGAACTACTTTATCAGCATCTACAACCGTCTGGAGGGACGTGCCGGTATTGTATTCATGAGTACTGACTACATCAAGCGCCGCGTGGACAACGGACTGCGTTACAACAAGAAAGGCTACAAGGAAATCAACAGCCGCATAGGCCGCAAGTTTTTCGATTTGAATGCTACCAGCCGCAATGATATATACGCCATTTGTCAGGCGAACGGATTGACAAATGAAGCTGAGATAAAGCGTGTAATGAAAGATGTAGAGGCCTGTGATAATGACCTGCGCCGGGTTAAACGTGTAGTTCATGCACAAAAACGGCGTGCCGAGCAGCAGAAAGGGAGGGATGAAGAATGAATGTAAGACATGAAGATGCTGCAGGGGAAAAGGAGAAAAAGATAACCTTTGACCGAAACGCTAAAGGGGTACGTGAAATGCTTTCAATGAAGTTCGATACGCTGGATTTCAAAGATGCGTGGTATGACGCTTTCGGTACACCGGAACGCCGCGGGGTATGGTTTGTCTGGGGAAATTCCGGTAACGGCAAAACCTCGTTTGTAATGCAGCTCTGTAAGTACCTCTGCCGTTTCGGACGTGTGGCTTACAACAGTATGGAAGAGGGAGCATGTCTCACCATGCAGGACACGCTCCGGCGCTTCGGCATGATGGAAGTCAACCGCCGTTTTCTGCTAATCGACAACGAAAGTATTGAGCAGCTCAGTTTGCGGTTGAAGCGTCAGAAATCGCCTGACTTTGTGGTTATCGACAGTTTCCAGTACACGCAGATGACCTATCGGCAATATATAGAATTCAAGGAACAACACCGCAACAAGCTGATTATCTTCATCAGCCATGCCACCGGACGACTACCCACTGGACGCAGCGGTAAAAGTGTGATGTTCGATGCCACACTGAAGATATATGTCGAAGGATACCGCGCTTTCAGCAAAGGGCGTTTTATCGGACCTGTGGGACACTTTGATATCTGGCCGGAAATGGCGACGAGATACTGGGGAGAAAGCAACGAATGATTATTAATGTTCAGTGACAGACAGACCTATCATGAAAACGACCAAAAATAAATCCATTACGTCGCAGCAGCTCAAAGCCCTGCACGCCACTTTCCACCGCATCGGTATGGATGACGATGCCAGGCATGGATGTATCTATGAATTCACTTCCGGACGTACGGCAAGCAGCCGGGAACTGACGATGCATGAGGCCCGGCAGCTGTTGGAAAGGCTGAACCCACCGGATGAAAAAACAAGGGCGATGCAACTGGCGGAAGCGAAAAGTGTGTTCCGCGACATCTACCGCCTTTCTTTCATGATACCGCAGCTCAATCAGGGTTTCACCAGCGACAGTGAAGACGAATACCGGATGAACGTTGCGAAGCTCAACATGTGGGCCCGGAAATACAGCAAGGCGCGCAAGGATGTTACCGCCATGAAACTGTGGGAGTTACAGGATACCAAGAAGCAGCTGGAAGCTTGGATGCGGCGTGAGGAAAAGAAACAGAAAAATGAAACAATATGAGAACGAAAAATGAAATCAACCAGGCTGTGGCGATATTGACTCGTAAAGCCGACCGGCTCAGTCTTGTACAGGCTGAGGTATTGCAGGGTAGCATGACCGAACAACAGGTATTCCAGAAATACGTTATGGAAGTTGCAGAAGAGAATCGTGACGAGGTGGTTTTCTTCGCCGCCCGCGATGCTGCCCGGTTTTCAGCCGGACATATCGGTCTGGAAGAACTGATACCGGATGTACAGAATATGACAGCGGCGGACTTTGCCGCCGCCGGAGCATTGGGTGTAGTAGACGAAGAGAGTGATACGATAATGCTCTCACGCAAAGAGTTCAACTGTTTATTGGCCCGCATCGAACGCCTTGAACATTGGACAGGTTTACGCCGTAAAGCTGCTCCCGGTGATTGTACGCCTCTTCCATTGCCTGAGGATGCCGATATGGATGACCTGATGAAACAGAACGAGGCCTGCCGTTACCTCTCATGCGGCAAGAATACAATCAAGGGCTATGCCTCCCGCGGACTGGTACACAGTTATAAGAAAGGAAAGTTCACTTATTACAGCCGCCGGGAGCTGGATAAGAAAATCAGGAAACTTCGCGATACATTATAACCATGCCTGCTGCCTACAACACCACCGAACGTTACCGGGAATTGAAGAACCGGCTTTCCGAATGCCGCGGACGCATCAATATCCTGGAAGAAAAGCTGCTCGGAAGTCCCGTTCCTCTTCCGGTGGCCGAATTCGACCGGTTGCTTGACGAGTACAGGGCCGAGCAGATACGACTCGCCCATCTGGAACAGGAACAGGACGGAAACAGTACCCCGGCCAAGACGGCAGCCGCCAAGGAGCGCTGGCGTAAGCAGAACCGGGACCGAAGAAAAAAATTACATTATTAACCCTATAAAAACATTTATTATGGCAAGAACAAAGAAAACAGTAGTCAGCGGTATCACCCGCGAACAGGCGGAACAGGCGTTTGCAGACTTCGCAGCAGCCGATGCCAAAGTACAGAACCTCACCTCAAAAATGGACATTGAAATGACACGGATCCGCGAGAAATATGCGGATCAGTTAGCAGAACTGTCTGCCACGAAGGAAAAGAATTTCGACATCATGCAGGCATACGCCGTAGAAAACAAGGAAGAACTATTCTCCAAACGAAAAAGCCTCGAGAGTGCTCATGGCGTATTCGGTTTCCGTACCGGTACACCGAAGCTTAAGAACCTGAAAGGTTTTACCTGGGCGGCCGTAACCAACATCTGCAAGGAATTGTTGCCGCAGTATATCCGCACAACGGACGAGCTGGCAAAAGATAAGCTTTTGGCTGACCGGGATAACCCGGAAGTAGCTGAATACTTCCCGAAGATCGGCGTACAGGTTGTACAGGAAGAGACGTTCTATGTGGAATTAAAGAAAGAGAATGATGTGCAGCAATCTGCCTAAGGAATATTACGAATACCAGCCGCATGGCAGGAACTGGGTGGTGTATCGTATCCGACGTGACGCCACCGGTTCTACCGGAACCAAAGTCGGGCAATTCCTTACGAAAGAGGAAGCCCGGCGTGAGGTCTACCGGTTGAATGGCTGGAAATAATATAGTCATGAGCAAAATCCACCTATGTGAAAAGTGTAAATACTGTACACATTCACCGAATTTGTTTCAACCCTACTATTGGTGTTCATGGTATGGGAAAGAAGTAAGGTCACAAATTAACAGGTGTAATAACATAATCTTTAAAGCAGGAAAATCATGAATAAAATAAGACTAATACTTCGTTGGTTATTTATTCCGTTTTGGCTTGTACTGTTTTTTGTGTATTTGCCTATATGGTATATACAAATGAGCTGGTACTATTTTAGCTTCCAAGATTATTGGAGTGCCTATCTGATATTATGGGATAGAGTCATGCTGTTTATGAGACTAAAAACAAAATAAGAAAGAATAATGGCAAAGATAACTTATAAGTCAAGCATTCCCAATGACAAGCCGCTTTGGCTTCTCAAGCTCCAGCTGGCGGTCAGCCAGCTGGATACCACCGGACTGAAAGGAAATGAGCAGGATTTCCGTAATCTGAAATCATTCATCGACGCTGAAATCCGTTCGTTAATGGAAAAAGGCGACATCCGCCGCAGCTTTGTGGAAACCGAACTCCGGCAGGATGAAGGCAGGACGGTGATACATATCTTCCGCAACCACATAATTGTCCAAACCTATTATATCGAAGCATGAGTGAGAAGAAAGAAATATTGGTACTCAGTTCCCCGGACTTTGGCGTCGGTAAAGAAACCATAGGCTACTATACGGGGTACACCTGTGGTTACTGCCATGGTAACGGCTGGTTCTGGAATCCTGAAATCATTCATGAGCGGGTAAAGATACCCTGCCCAAAATGCGGAGGAACCGGACGGGTAAAAGGTATCGTTACAGTGGAGTGGGTCCCGGACGGGGAAGTGAAAACCTGTTTCGGTAAAAAGCAGGAAATATGACACCGCGCATCCCGAAAAACTACATCGTCCAAATAGGCAACTTCCATTTGGGCGAATTCATCTACTATTGGAACTATTACGAACAGCCCTGCTCACTTCTTCTGCAGAAACCTAATACGGAAGGTCTTACCGCTATCAAGCTGGTAGCCGACAGTGACGAAGCCGCCAGTTTCCTTTTAAGGGCAAAGGAGAAGACAGGCTGCAGGCTGTATACGGTAAAATAACTTTCAAAACCATAGCAATCATGAAAAAGCATATCTACACAGAGGTCGAGAAAACTGAAATTACCCGGTTGTACCCTCACTGTTCGACAAAAGAGATAGCCCGGTTTCTTGGAATGCCGGTTACCTCTGTTTATAATATTGCCAACCGTCTGGGGCTCAAGAAGTCTCCGGAGTATCTGAAAGTCCTGCGCAATGAGATGTCAAGGCAGCTTGCCGACAGTGGAACGGCACACCGTTTTCCAAAGGGTCACGTGCCGGCCAACAAAGGCAGGAAAATGAACGCCGGGGTATATGCCAAAGTTTCGGCCACCATGTTTAAGAAAGGGCACATGCCGGACAATACGCTTTATGACGGTGCCGAGACTATCCGTAAAGACAAAAACGGACACCGGTACGTTTATGTGCGTATCTCTTTGGGGAAATGGGTACCGAAACATGTGCTGTTATGGCAACAGGCGCATGGCCCGGTTCCGAAAGGCTACAATATCGTTTTCCGCGACGGCAATACGCTGAACTGCACACTTGAGAACCTGGAATGTATCAGCAATGCCGAGCTAATGCAGCGTAACAGCCTGCACAACCTGCCCGAAGAGGTAAAGGAACTTGTATATCTGAAGGGACGCCTTTCGAGGGCTATCAATGAATCAAACAATCAATAACCAACCAATAAACAATCGATTATGAATACACTCGAACGTTTGCAGGGGATGGTGAACAAACCATACCTGTACAGAAATGAAGAGGTTGTCGTACTGGGCTACTGCGATGGAACCGGTGATGACGGCGATGAGGTGGAAATCTACCTGAACAACGGCAAGACGCTTGTCTTCAATTACATCAATCTTCCGGCCAAACTGGAACAGTTCAAACCCGTTACGACACAAGTCATCGTGCTTGCCAACAAACGGTTGGATGCAGTATCAACGGTGAACCCCGGTATCATCCAAAAGCTCCGTGATACGGTACTCCAACAGATTGAGAATGTCAAATCCTCTCCGGAGCATGTCAGTCAGGCGAAGCAGGTATTCCAGGGTGTGAACACGCTGATAAACCTTGCCAAAACGGAACTGGAATACCGGAAATTCGTGAACGGAATGGAAAACGGCAACGAATATGGACAATAACAGACAACACAATGGCGATTGTGATAAATAAAAAGAATTAATATAAAAACACGATTATGAGTTACTTTATAGACTATGTCAAGACTTATGCAAATGTTAACAGGAAAGGCCGTGAGCTACAACTGTATGCAGAACAGTTTGACCGCCACCTGATAGAGGACGAGAGCTCGCTCCTGGCACTAAAATGCGATATTGAGCACAGGATAATGATGATGAATGAAAAGTATCCCCGTAGCCGTCCGGTCCGGCTGAACGTGTTCAGTGACGGCAGAACCGGCCAATGGACCATCCTTGTGGAACATGACAGCGACAGTATTGTCTGTATCATATCCTATAAGAAGGTTCTGGGGTGTTATGCTGCAAATAAGATGAACGATAAAAACAAAAGGCAATGAAACGATTTAAGACAGAAACATTTTTCGTTCCTCTGAAAATCAGTGAGGAACTTGGTGTGGCGTCCGTCAAGGGCAAGGACGGCAAAGAGAAGAGATTCAAGACGCGTAAGGCTGTCGAGAAATACTGCAGGGAGAATAGATGTATTTACGTAGAGCATAAATTTATATTCTACAGATAACAGAAAAAATAAAAATTATGGACAGAGAAAAAGATTTCAAGCTGACAGGTCCTGAGCTCCAAACCGAGCTGCTTAAACGTATGGAATACCGTGAAGAAACGAGGAAATGCGGTAACTGCAAATATTATTATCGTTCCATGGATGGGGGCAATATATCCAAATGCCGCCTGATTCCTTTTATAGATCTGGGTGTAAATGAGGACGGGTATTGCAGTTATTATCAACAGGCAGAGTGAGACAGTACCGTTTAAGCCCCGTAAAGAAGAGCAGCCGCTACAAGTACTCTTGTAACGGCTGCTTTATTTTCCCACCTTAGAAAGCGCCGTAATATTTGATATGGCGCTCTTTGTTGCATATATGTGTCATACTACGTATCTTTGTATCAGGTTTTCAGAGTATTCAGGGGTTACAATTCATTTTTTCAGGATATGGGCAGTCAGTTAGAACTTTTTCCATGCGGCAAGCTCGGTTTCAACGAACGGTGCGGCAAGCTTTCAAGCACTCCGTTGCGTCGCAGCGCTGCCAGTCGCGGCGAGCGTATCCGCCTGCGTAACCGTGTGATGACAGCCCGTTTGTACTACTGGCGCGAGATTATGCGCCGCCGTCTTGACGACGTAATGATCATTCTCGCGGAAAACGAGTTCTTCGTCGACGAGCGTACCATCAACAACGCCTGGCTTGAATGCGCCGATTTCTTCGAATGGCTCTGCAGCACCCATGCCACTGTCCGCCAGCTCCGCCGTATGTTTCCCAGTTGGAAATGGTAGTCTATATATTATCTATAAAATCGGCTATATATACAACCTCATAGACTTTGAGCCCGTCCGGTCTCTTCTGTGGCCTACACCGCGCTCTTCTGAATGACTTGGCGCAGTTCTCCATTTTGAATCCCTGTACCGCCCTGTGTAGCGCTTCTACCATATCGAGCCTTGCGAAAGCCGTCTCCTGTACCTGCAGTGGCTTGTTCACATTGAACGAGGCACAGTCGTTAAAGCCGATTTTCAGCTCCAGGGAAACCTGTACACGCTGCGTTCCGGGATGTGCCGCCGACATGTTTTCCGCTCCCGGATAGCTGAGCTCCATCAGGCAGCATGGGAATGCCACAGGCGGCCGGCTGTCCTGAAAATCCAGCTGCCCTTCGTCAGCATCCACCCAGCGCAGTTCCGGCACTTTTTCACGAATACGTTCCATTACTGTTTTCAAGATTTCTTTTTTCATCGTTCCATTGTATTTTTAAACAGTTGTTCCACATCTTTTTTTATGAGTGTTTCCAATTCATGGCTTTCTCCCATGAACCGGCGGCGGGGTACCAGCATTTTCCGGGTGTGCTGTTTCACCACGTACGGCTTCCCTTTTTTGGACACACGTTCATGGCTTCTTACCACTACGCTGCCGGAGAATCCCTCGTTATGGGCACGTGCATAAGGCACCCTGTCACCACCGGCAGTAATGACCACCCTGCGGGCGCTGATCTCGTCAATGTCGATACTCTTGCGCAGGGCTCCGCTCTGTACAAGCAGTGTCCCCCTTCCGGGCTTGTATCTTTTACCCCATGGCTTCCATGGTTCCCCGTCGAACGCCTTTTCCGAGAAACGTTCCAGGAAGTACCGTTTTGCAGTGGAAGCCACCGCCTCGGGCACCGCCTCTATGGCTTCTTTCACCCTTTGTTCCAATTCCTTGCTGAAATCCATTGCTTTACATTTTAAAATGGTTATATTTGCATCGAAGTCCTGTCCTGACGGGGAGACAACACGTATCCAACACCCCGGGGGTGCAAGGGGGATTTGCAAGGTCTGAGAATTGACAGCGCCAGGCAGGATCAGCCCCAAGAAGGAGTGCGACACCGGCTATCCAATCCAAACGGGCGGAGGAACGACGGAATCGTTCCACCTTTACGGTTCGGACGGACGCGAGGATGCGCTCCGACGCTTTTTTATCAGCAGCCCCCTGCGGCGTTTGTCCCATATCTCCTTTTTAAGGTTTACTTTCCGGTTCCCCGGTGTGCGTGTCTGCATGACATACCAGGTCTTCAGCACCAGCTTTTCCCCCTCTATCCGGTAGTTTACGGCCAACACCTCATCCCTGTAGTATTTCAGCAGGCAATAGGTATCAAGCAGGTCATGCTTTATCTCATCATTGAGCCACACCTCGTCCGGGGCGTGCAGGGCTTCCAGCATGGCATCCCAGTATCTTATGCGGTTGTCCCGTCCCTTGCCTGCAGTATGGCTGTCGAACTGTTTCTTCTCGACAACGACTTTCCGGCCATCATAATCCGTCAGTACGATTCTTCCGTCTTCGGCGTATGTTTCCCATACCTCCTGTTCACTCCGCCCACTGACAGGGATATTCCCTGAAGCGTCCCTCTTCATGGCCTGTACCCCGGGCAGGTTCCAGCGTTCTGCGGTCATGTCCTTCAGATAGGACGATGCCTGCTGCGGGAACTTGCGGATGTACATCTGGTCGGCTGTGAATACCTGTGCCGAGTCACAGCGGTTCACTCCCCAGCCTTGCGCCTCAGCCTTTTTCCATTCGGCCGTTTTCAGGAAGTCGTCCACACGCCGGCGCATCTCTTCAAGATCGACCTTTACCTGGTGTTTCATCCGTCCGGTCACGAGGCACCTGCAGGCCCAACCGTTCGGTGGGTATATTTTGTTCCACCGCGGGTCATTTTCGGGCAGGATGACCCCATGAAGCTTCATGTGTTCCTCACGTACCCTGCCGTCATTCACCGTCAGGTACTCCCAGAAAGGATATACCTTTTTCTTGGTCCGCAATTTCCGGTAGGTAGACATACCTTCGGCTGTGAGCACCGCCGTTTCGTATTCCGTCCTCTGCCAGGTCTTGTTAAACACTTCGGTGGTTTCCTTTGCCCTGCGGTGAAACTCACCAAAGCTCCCGCTTTCCCGGAAGAGCCTGTTCAGTTCCTGTATTTCCGCCAGCGTCTTGGCAGCGGAGAAATGGAACAGGTTCTGCTCCGTCGCCATACGGAACAGATCATCCGACAACTTGTATGCCACGCCCACATCGGCATTTCTCGGTCCTTCTTCAAATGCCGTTCGAACAGCCTTTAAAAAGTCTTCGGCAAAGAACCGGAAAAGTTCCGGACTGAAACCTGCCAGTTCACCGTTCCATACGGCAGCGATGAGCCTTTCATCCAGGGGGGAGGTATCACTCATGCGGATTATGCCAGCCCCGCCCGGATGCGGGGCCGCCACGAAAAAAGACTTTATCCTTTCCCAAAGCGTACGTTCATCGGCATTCTCCACCGTTCCTACCTGTGGTTTTACCGCTTTGGCCGGCCGGTCATCATTTCCCGTATCGGCCGGTGCACCCATGAACACTTCCTCACCGTCCTTCGGCTCAGGTATGCCGTATTTCTCATAGCCGTAACTACGGGGGATAGGAATCATCGTAGAGAGTGTTTTCAGGTCACTTACGGTAAGCTCGTCCTTCTTATCCACGAATGAGAACTTTCCACCATGCACCGGATAGCCTCTGCTTTCAAGCAGGGGTACAAAGTATTTGTTCAGCATGCGTATGACAAAACGCCGGTCACTGCGGTGCTTCTTCTCCTGTACTTCCATATGCACCTTGCTTTGCGAGAGCGACGCACCGTCCTTGGTGGTCATGGTCTGTCCCAGTACGGTTATGAGTATCTCCTCGTTGCATGCATTGCGGAAATCGTTGTAGAGCGCCCCGTTGCTGCTTCCGCTGAGGGTCGTCTGTTCCACGTCACTCTCTTTCGGGATGACAATGTATGGCGCCGAACCGGCTTCCTCGAACGCCTGTATGAGAAGCCTCCTGCTCTGTTCGTCCATGCTGTTGTACTTTCCTATGCGTTGCGGCATTCCGAAGAGTTCCACGAACTGTGCCCAGTCCCCGAATCCCCCGCGCTTGTATATCACATAGGGAGCCACTTTCAGCAAGAGTCCCAGATCATCATCCTCTCCCCACTGTATGATCATCCCGTCATCGCTGTAACTGATTCCGTCCGTATCGTACTGGCGCCGTAGTATCAGCTTCTCTTTGGGACGTATGTGCTTGCGCGGGATACTGTTGAAGTCGAACCCGTTCACGAAAGAATATTCGTCTACGGATATTCCCCAAAAAAGGGTCCACATGATCTCTTTCAGCTGGTTCTCGAACTCCACAGTGTCTATGAGTTCCGTCATCCGTGGTACTTCCTTCTTGTTTACCGTAAAATTAATGTCGCAGTCGGTTATCGCCTCTATGCGTTTGCCGATGGCGTCCGTTACAGTCCCGTCCATGAGGATATCCTCATACAGGTCGTATAGTTTGCTGCGCAGCCCCATGTCAGCCGCCCTGAGTGCGCTTTTCCATATGCCTATATCATTTATTCCCCTGTGCACGGGCTGCACCAGTATCTGATTATATACCGGCGTCACAATCTTTTTGGGCACAGCGCCTGCCTGCTGTTTTTTTCTCTTCCTGTTTGTCATAAGGTTTCCGTTTAAAAATGGTTGTCACGTTTTCTATTGCTTCCGAACGCTATTTCCCCGCAGTGCCTGC
The DNA here is from genome assembly GCF_900129655.1 of Bacteroides clarus YIT 12056. GTDB lineage: Bacteria > Bacteroidota > Bacteroidia > Bacteroidales > Bacteroidaceae > Bacteroides > Bacteroides clarus. Next base: position 333,659 of record NZ_FQWK01000002.1, on the reverse strand, counting down.
ACTCTTGCTGTCCCGGCCGCTCCGGCGCTGCCGGCAGGTTCGGGTTCTGCCTGTTCTGATTGTTCCTGAGCCATTCAATGGCACGGTCGTAACGTTTTTCGCGCATTTCGATATCCACTCCGGCGTTGCAGATATTGCAGAAGTGCCAGGCGGCTATGTCCTTTACAAAAAGCAACAATATGGGATTGCGTTCTTTTCCCCTGGCGGCGAATATCTTTCCCGTGTCGTACTTGGTGAGATATCCCTGCACCTCCTCTATGGCGGCGTCTATGGCCGACATCATCGCCGCGTCATCGCCATGACTGATGACATCCATATCCTCCTCATAGATGTGGGTTGTCATTTCCTCGATTTCCAAATAAGCCATATATTTTCATGTTTAATGGTTTGTCACATTCTTTTTTTGTTATGGGGGCGTCTCCCTATCCAGTAGCTTCCGGCCTCCATGTGGGCGTTCAGTTGCTGGCACATGTAATATCCCCCTTCGATGGCATCCGGTCCGTCTGCCGGTGCCGGCAGCCCGTCATCGAACAGCCTGAACTGTTCCTCCAGCCGCTGCATGTCCGGGTTGTCCTTCTCCCGTATGTTGAAAACGAGCCTTCCCGCCCTGTTCAACGGTTCCAGGTTCCCTTCTATACGTACGAATTTGTCGGGTTTGTCACGCCCGTCGGGCGAGATATTGATGTAATGTCCTTTTTCCCTCCCTTTTGCAAGGAAAAGAGGAACGAATACCTGCTGGTAGAACGGATCCTGCAGTTTGTTATTCTCTATGTAGTTCCTCTGCTGAGTCCTTTCCCTTACGTAGTCCCGTTGATAGTAATACCAGTTCACGAACTCGTCGTTGGTGACATGCCGCAGATATCCCGTATATATGTACAGCGTTCCCTCGTATAGCCCCATGAGGAAATTCGCTTTGAAGGAGTTCTTCTTCGCCTTCTTGCCGGTGGTGTTGCTCGGTGCCGGGTCCCCGTAACTGACAATATATTTGAGCTTGCCTATGGGCGGGCATTCTCCCCAGCGTATCTCCTTGAAGTAGGAACCCTCCACCACCGGATTATTGAAACACTCCTTCTGCCCGCTGGCGAGGCTCACCTGTGCCAGCACCTCGTCTATCGTTTCCTCAGTGTTCTTTTCCGGCCATACGGACGTTCCGAACTGGTAATCCGCCTGCGGATCGGGATTGCCTATATCCACCATGCGTATATTGATGATGTCCCAGTTTCCGATAGGTTTCTCCCTTGCGGCCAGTTCCCTTGCCTTGTTACCGGCACGTGAGACACAACAGTCCTTCGCAATGACGTTCCCCGTCCAGATGGTAAGCAGCGCCTCGCTGATGGAGCGGGTGAAGAACAGCGCCTGCTCGAACCAGTTCCATTTGTTGTTCACTATCTCCGGATTGCGGCATTCCTCGTCGGTATCGTAGTCATCCATGAGCAATACGTCCGGGCGTACCTCGTCCATCTTGACTCCGCGCGGTGACTGTCCCCAGCCCATTGCCATGAACGACACGCGGGTGCTGAGGGTGAAATAGTCCTCCGTCCATTTGTCACCGATGAGGTTGCCGTAAAAATATTTCAGCCGCTCGTTCGCCTCGAACTGCGCCCGGTACTGGTTCAGCAGCTTCCTTGCGCCGTCATTGGTTGCCGAGGTCATGATGACGCACCGCTTGTTTTTCTTCACGATGACCAGGTACAGCACGATGAACATCACGATGGTGGACTTTGCCAGCTCACGCGCCCAGCTCAGCACTTCGTACCAGTTCCCGTCGGAATGCCCGATGATGCGCCTGATGGCTTTCTTCTGGAATCCTGCAAACTCATATTTGGCATATTTGTAGAACATGAACTTCGCCCATGCGAGAGGGTCCGCTTCCAGCTCGCGCAATTTCCTTGCCTTTTCTTCTCCGGTCATGGTGAAGTCAACGGCGGTCTGTGTACGTATCTGCCTCAGGGTTTCTTCCCAGTCGTCGGAGAGTGCCCTGTTGTTTCCTGTCAGTCTCTTTTTTGCCATGGCCTTACCTTAATTTCTCCTTTACAAATTCGTCAAAATAATAACTCAGTTCGATTGCCTTCTGCGGATCACGCTTGCGCAGCCAGAAAAGGATCTGTTTGCTCACGCTGATGATATCGGCGATTCCGTAGTCTCCTTCCATTTTGGCGATGGCGGCGGAGAGTTTGTTGATAGTATCGGCCTCGGCGGAAGTGGCATACTTGTCGCCGCGCTCGGCTATGGCCTTGTTCATTTCCGCTATCTGCATGTAGAGATTGCGTATCTGTTCCTCCCGCGTGGTGGTGACGGCCGCCCGCAGCATTTCCCAGTTACCCTCCTTGCTCCACTTGCTCATGGTGACAGGACTGACACCCACCTTTTCGGCTATCTGCCTGCTTTGCAGTTCCCCCTGCATGTAGAGCATCTTCGCCCAGTCCTTTTTCTGTTGGTTTGTTAGTGTCTTGGACATATTTATTCTCTTGATTATTACAGTACAAAGTTAGGCAGCGCATACCGATTAAAATAATCCGCCTGTAATGGTTTCCACCTGGCTTGTAACAGTTTCCAGCCGGAGGGAAACTGTTACAAGGGGATTTGCACACCTTCTTTTTATCCCTGAATTTTGCAGCAAACAAAATGAGAAAAGCAATGGGCAAGGCATATACATTCTGCGTACATGACGAATCCGTAAACACTTACGGTTTCCGCATGCTGACTTCGGGGGCCAACCTGGAAGAATTCAAAAAGAATCCCGTAGTACTCTATAACCATAATGACTGGGAAACCCCGATAGGGCGCGGCGAGAACGTGCGTGTGGAGGACGGCAGTATTCTCGTGGACGTTGTATTCGACGAGGAAGACGAAAAAGGACGTACGATAGCCGGTAAGGTGGAGCGCGGTTTCCTGCGCATGGCCAGTATCGGCGCCTGGCCGCCTGAAGAGGTCAGCGATGATCCCGCATTGAAACTTCCGGGACAGACGGGTCCCACCGCCACAAGGTGGACCATGCGGGAGATGTCTGTCTGCCCCATAGGTTCTAACCACAATGCCCTTGCCATGTATGACCGCGCGACAAACAAACGTATAGACTTGTCTGACAGGCAGGCGCTTGTCAGGCTGATGGATAAGGAATTCAGTATTAACCATAAAAGAGAGAACAATATGAGTTATTTGACACAGATGTTGAAATTGTCGGATTCCGCATCCGACCAGGCTATCCGGGAAGCCGTACAGGACCTGATTACCCTGCGTGACAACCTGCAGGCCGAGAACGCCACGCTCAAGAGCGAAAAACAGACATTGCAGGAACGTGTAACGGCCTTTGAGACGAAGGAGAAGGAAGCCGAAAAACAGAAAGCCGTCGCACTGGTGGACGCGGCAGTGAAAGACGGGCGCATTGACGCCAAAGGACGTGACAGCTGGCTGGAGGACTTTGCCGTTGATTTTGCAAAGGCCGAAGTACGTCTCAGTTCCATTTCCGTACGTCAGTCCGTCAGGTCCCAGGTACAGACCGAAGGAAAGGCCGGAGGAAACGTACAGCTGGCAGACATGACTTTCAAGGAAATCCTGGAGAAGGATATGCTCAAGGAACTTAAAAAGGACAGGGACCTCTACCGGGAGAAGTTCCATGAAGCCTACGGTAAGTACCCGGAATAATCATTTTATAAACATAAAGATAAAAAGACAATGAAGACAAAATTCATCTTTTCACTGCTCACAGCGTTGCTGTTCAATTTCGCCACCTCAGGCCTGTTTGCCCAGAGTATCGGCATCGACCACAACCTGATGTTCGGCATCCAGATGGGGCTTTCGCTGGTTCCGTTGCAACTTACCGGCTGCCTGGCGGAGGGCCTTAACAAGGAAATCTGGATTCCCGAGATTATCGAGAAGTTCTATCCGGAAACCTCGTTCGTTTCCGACTCGCGTGATTTCAGCATGTGGACCGATAACGAGTACCTGAACCTGCAGGAAGCGGGTATCGACCCCAGGGTATTTATTGACAATGAGGTATATCCGATACCTGTAGTCGCTCGTGGTGACAAGCCTTACAAAATTCCGATGAAGCGTTTCGATACGGAAAACACCGTACATATCAACGCCATTGAAATCGAAGAATCCGCCGAAAAACGTAGAAGCGTAGCCGCCGGACACCAGAAGTCACTGCAGATGCAGTTTTCCGAGCTGGCCATCTACAATTGGGCACCCACTCAGGATAGCGAGACTACTCCGGTCTTGAAAATCAACGACGGCAATGCCAGCAAGCAGGGCACCGGCTACGTGGCCATGACCTACGAGAAGATCCTGGCACTCTCCACGCAGCTCGACATGATGCTGGTACCCAAGGAAGGACGTATCCTGGCGTTGCATCCCTATCACGCTACCGACCTTCAGCTTCAGGACCTGGAGATGTTCAAGACGTTTTTCTCCACCGGTTCCATGTTCGGCTTCAAAATTCACGTCACTTCCATGGTGCCCAAATACAACGGCACTACAGGTAAGAAAGTGGAATGGGATGCTCCTGTCCGCGATACGGACGCCATTGCCTCTACTGTATGGTACCGTGATGCAGTTTGTCGTGCCAAGAGCATGGAGGACATGTACTACCGCCTGAATGATCCGGAATACCGTGGTGATGTCCTGGGCTTCAATATGCGCGGCATCGCATTGCCAATAACAGGCAAGTATCTGGGTGCCATGTTTACCACCAAGAAATCCTAACCCTAAAAATTAAAGAACAATGAGCTATATTAACATGAAATCGCGGAGAAGTTTTGACTTCTTCGCCCCCTATACAGAAGAAGGGGACCGTTGCGTACAGATACCGTTTCCGGTCGCTGTAACCCGTAAAGCTGAAGGTAAGTCGCTGGTACATGACTGCAATCCGCAAATAGTGGATATTGCAGCCGAAACCGCCGCAACCACTTTTGAACTGGATACCCGGGTGCAGGCAGGTTCGCTGCTCGTCATCAGAAACGCCAGTGCCAACGCCCAGACCATCGGCAAGGTTGCCTGTGCGGCAAGCAAAGTGACTACGTTGATGTATGACGGAAATGCCTACATCAGTATCGGAACCTCAACAATCGAAGAATGATGGCTGCACGGGGACTACGCAACAACAATCCGGGTAACATCCGCCTGTCACGTACGCTGTGGCAGGGGGAAATCCGGCCCTCTCAGGACAGGTCTTTCTGTCAGTTCCGTACGATGGCCTATGGCTATCGTGCCCTGATTAAACTGCTGCAGAACTACCGCCGCGTCAACGGCTGCCGTACGATAGCGGATTTTATCAACCGTTGGGCGCCACCTGTGGAAAACAACACTTCTGGCTATATCAGCCGGGTGTGCCGGGAGATGCAGGTACCGAATACTTACGTGCCCGATGTGGATGACAGAGCGACCATGTGCGCTTTTGCCGCCGCCATCTCACAGGTGGAAAACGGAGTGCCGGCAGTAATGGCGGACGTGGCAGCGGGATGGGAACTGCTCTGACAATTAATAACCCGTAATGATTTTCAGCCATGAATTCAGACCTGATAATGCAGATTCTCCAATGGCTTGTGCCGAGCGGCATTGCCGGTTCCCTTTGGGCATGGCTGAGACACCGGGAGAACAACAAGGTACTCGCCGCCAAGGAGCGGAACGACGCCTATAAGGAAATGTACGACAACCTGTCAGGAACATTAATAGACTTGCAGAATGAGAACATTAAACTCTACAAGGCAGTGCGGGAACTTAACCGTACCATTCAGAGGGCTTCTACTTGCCGGCATTATGCTGACTGCCCTATCCGTGGCGAGCTGCAGAAGTCCGGAGCCATTGGTGCGGAACGAGCACAGCCAAAAAGACAGCCTCTCGGGCAGAAGCGGGTTCGCTCTCCTGCAGCAGCCCGTTCCGCCCAGCATGGCGAAAACGAGATTTCCGACGGATATGCTGGACCTGATTCCGGTGGGCACAGGCTTTAGCCGGCGCAGCGGGCAGGCAACGGTCAATGTAAATCGGATATCGGAAGACTCCATTGAAGTGACCGCCACCTGTGACAGCCTGGCCCGTCAGGTACTCATCCTTACCGAAGAGAACATACGCATCCGTAATGAGCTCTTCAAGGAGAAAGAGAAACCGCCGCCCGAAGCGGTGCATGAGCCTACCGGCTTCCAGTGGTTCCAGATATGGATCGGGCGTACGGCCGTCGCCGCCCTTCTGCTGGGAATACTCAGACGGCGATTTATTAACCCTTAAACTTAGAATAAACATGGATAAATTAATTTTCGGGATGTCCCAGGTAAAATTCTGCGGTCTTGAAATCGGCTGGTTCGACGAACAGGGTGTCACCCCTGCGGGTACCGCCGCGACCCAGGTGGATATCTATGCCGCCCAGGTAAAGGACGGCCCGGTCGGGACAATTACAAGCAATCCCGGGAAAAAGGCATTTACCGGCAATCTGATCGACATGTCCGCCGAGAACCTTGTGAAGGTCATCGGAGGAACCAAGGATGAACAGGGTAACTGGGAACCGCCCGAGAAATGGGAAAAGACGGGCGTTATGGATATTGTCTGTGACAGCGGCCATACCATCCGCCTGTACAATGCGAAAGTCACCGGCAATGACTTCGGTGGCGGGGTGAACTCCCAGGGTGTACTCTCCATCCAGCTCAACATCGAGGTGATGAAAGACGAGGACGGCAAGCGGATGAAGATCTTCGCTCCCGGCATCGATCCCGAAACCGGCCAGCCTGCCGTTAAAGCGTGACACGTATGGACCGCCTTGAGATAGAAAGCCTTTCGGAGAGGATTATGCAGGACGGGGGCATCTCGCTCCCGCTGCGTCTTCCCGGCGGCAGGCATGTCCGCTGGGTGATGCGCATTCCTACTTACGCGAGCCTGCTGAATATCGGCAGGATGTACCTGAAACTGGGAGTCCGGTATGACGAGGTGAAAGAGTATGACTTCGAGCAGAAAGTGGAGTTCATTACCCGTCACGGTGTCAGTGTGAGCCGCATGGTGGCTTACGGTATCGTCCGGGGATGTATCTTCGGCCGGTTGTTGAACCGTCCCGTGGCATGGATGCTCCGTCACCGGATGCACCCGGTAGCCCTCGAGGAAGCCTGGGTGATAATCGTGCGCATGTTCAATACCGTCCCTTTAGAAAATATTATCAGATTGGCGGAGACAATCAACCCGATGTCGCCCGTCCTGAGCCGCGAAAAAAGATAGAACGGGAGTTAAGGGGGTACATGGAGCCTCCCCATAGCCCGTTCGGACTGGTCGGACAGATAGCCCGCGATACGGGCTGGAGCGTGAGGTATATCCTGCATGGGGTAAATTACCCGTCGCTCATGCTGATGTGGCAGGACTGTTCCAGGCACGTGCCTTCACGCAGAAAGACACCCGCCGAGCTTTCCCGGGAGATGTCTGCCCGCAGCGGCAGCCCCCCGAAAAACATGTCTCCCCTGGAGTTCTTCATGAGCATGGACGGGGAAGAATAAAAAAACGTTTACACACATAAACCGCTATAAGAAGTGCAACCTATCAAGCTTGAAATATTCCTGGATGACAAGACACTTGCCGGCATGAAGTCGGCCGAGGGCAATCTCGCTGCTCTGGAGAGCTTCAACAGGCAGATGGTCGAACGTCTGCAGGGTGAGCTCAAACAGCTGGAAAGACAGTACAAGCAGCTGCAGAAGCAGGGCCTTGCCGGTGACAGGGAACTCGCCGACATACAGGCGCTCAAAGGTGTCATCGGCAGTCTGAAGGATGAGATAAAGGCGTACGAGGCTGCCAAGAGACAGGCTAACGAGACACCCCTTGTGGCACACGACCCGGCGCCGAAACTGAACCAGGTCAAAATGACCATGGCACAGATCGCCCGGGAACTTCCCTCCCTGGCCATGGGGCCGCAGATGTTCTTTCTGGCCATATCCAACAACATCCCGATGTTTACGGACGCCGTGGGCAATGCCCGCAAGGAATACGAGCTCATGACGGCCGCAGGAAAGAAGGCGACCCCGGTATGGAAACAAGTGGCAGCTTCGCTGTTCTCCCCGCAAACGGCACTGGCGGCGCTTATTACGCTGACGGTGGTATACGGTAAAGAAATAGGAGAATGGATAAAGGGGCTCTTTGGCGGGAAAAACGCCATGGATGAACTGCGTGAATCCATGCGGGAAACCTATGAGGTGGAAAAAGAGGCGAATGCCACATTCGTGAAAAGCCGGTTTGAGATGGACAGGGTAATCAAGTCCGTAAGAGAGTTCAAGGGAAGCAAGGAGGAGGAACGCAAGAAGGTAACCGAACTCAACCGTACATACGGTGAAACGTTCGGTTACTACCAGACATTGAGCGAATGGTACGATACGCTTATGAAAAAGAGTTCCGACTATATCGAGATTCTCGTATTGGAGCAGAAGGCCCGGAAATGGCTTGACAAGGCTGTAGAGGAGAGCGATAAGGCCGACAAGCTGAAAGCGGAAGGTGTGGAATCCCACCGCCCATGGTTCGGTGCCGGCGGTAAAATCCACAAGTTCTTCGGCGGCGGTTCCACCGACCGGTTCGGTAGCGACCCTGCTTTAGTGGCTTACAACAAAATGCTCAAGGACATCTATGATGCGGAAGAGGACGCCCTCAAACGTGCGGAAGAGTTTCAGGATAAAGCCGCCCGTATCAAGGAGGGAACAAATATCAATACCGTGGTTTCCGGTTCGGTGGAAGAATTGGAAAACAGCATAGCGGAGAAACGCAAGGCGCTGAAGAAACTCACAAACAAGGAGGATTATGAGGCGGCCATGAAAGTGATAGAAGCCGAGGAGAAAAAGTTGGAAACCATTACGGGAAAGAAAAACAAGGACGGTGGCAGGAATGCTTCCGACTATCAGGATGCTCTTTCCGACGCCCGCCTGCGTGCACAACGCAAGCTGGAGGATGCCCGTATCGCCCTGATGGCGGAAGGCAGCGCCAAACGCAAGGCACTGCTCCGTCAGGAATACGAGCAGACACTTGCCGCCATCGACAAGGAAGAACGGGAGCTGCTCTCCAGGCTGGAGAAATCGAAAAAGGCCGGCAACCCGGTAGCCCCCGGGGAGGCCGGCCGGATAAGGCAGGACGCTTCCTCACAACGTGTGATTGCCGGTGTGCGGTATATGCAGGAAGTCTACGAAGAGGAGAAGCAGTTCCGGGAAAAGGACCGGCAGGCGTGGATAGACTACAACAGGGAGTATGGCAGCTACCAGGAGAAACGGCTGGCAATCACACAGGATTATGCCCTGAAGATTGCCGCCGCCGAAACCGAAGGTGAAAAGGCCATGCTGAAAAGACGGCGCGAGGACGAACTGAAAGAGCTGGATTTCGGTGAGTTCAAGAAGACCGTCAACCTCGCTGATGTGTTCGGCAATCTGGACACTCAAAGTACGGAGGCGCTCTCCGCACTTCGCGACAAGCTGAAGGAATACATCAGCGGGGCGGCCAAAGAACTACGCCCGTCGGATTTGAAGCAGCTTCAGGACGCACTGACGAATATCGACCTGAAGCTTGCCGACCGCAAGCCCTTCCGGGAACTGAAACGGTCTATGGATGAATACGCCAACGCCCAGGAAACTGCCCGGCAGGCACAGGAAGATTTGAACACCGTCATGGCGGGCGGAAAGGTTATCACCGGTCTGTACAGGGATGAGACGGGCAAACTCGTCACCGAACTGCTTACCCAGGAGCAGGCGGAGAAGAAACTGTCTGAGGCCCAGGAAAACCGCCGCAGGAAACGTACGGCAATGGCACAAAGTCTGCAGGGGGTTGCGGGCGAAATGTCATCCTACGGACAGGCTGCCGATGATGTCGTCAGTATGCTGGAAGGGTTCGGAGTGTCGGTGGACGAGAATGCCAAGCGGGTGATAGAGGGTTTCAATACCATGTCGGAAGGTATCGGCCAATTTGCGAACTCCATGCTTTCGGGTGACATCGGCGGCATGATAAGCGGAGTGGTGAATACAGCCGGTGGTTTTGTCAAGACATTGGGCAGCCTTTTCGGTACGGATTGGGGTGGTCAGCGTTCCGAAAGACGTTACCAACAGGCAAAGGAGCGTTATGAAAGCTATATGGCGGTGCTTGACAAAGTCATCGCTAAACAAAAGGAACTGGTGGCATCCATGGAGACCGATACGCTGGCGAATGCCAATAATTCCTACAAGAAAGCCGGAGAACTCCTGCAGCAACAGGAAGAATACGCCCGTGAGATGGGAAAGGCATATCTGAATGCCGGGGCGAGCAAGGGATTTCTCGGTATCGGTTCCAAGGCTTCCCACGGAACGAAACAAAGGGAGGGCATATCCTCTACCGCATGGGAACAGGCGCGTCGGGTGTTGGGAAGCGATTTTTCCAAAGTGGCCGACGGCCGTATGACCGGTCTCTTTGACCTGAGCTATGAGAAACTGGTGGAACTGCGTGATGAAGCCACCGGCTTCTGGAGTGAATTACATGAGGACACACGCAAATATCTGGAACAGATTATCGAGAGCGAGGAAGCCTGGCAGGAAGTGCAGGAAACACGCAAGGAAGCCATGACGGGCATTTCTTTCGAGAATGTGCGCAGCAGTTTTCTGGACATGCTCATGGATATGGACAGCAGCACGGCGGATTTTGCCGACAACTTCGAGAAATATATGCAGAAGGCCATGCTGAACAGCATGCTCTCGGAAAGCTATAACGAACGTATCAAGGAATGGTACGATTCGTTTGCCGAAGCCATGGAGGAAAAAACGGAATGGCGGACCGGTCAGGGCAGACGCGGACGTAGCAGGTACAAAGTTGTCACCGAGGCTGCCGGTGTGTTGAATGAGACGGAACATGACATGCTGAAAGAAGCCTGGGATTCGATAGTCAGCGATGCACTGGCCCAGCGTGACGCAATGAAAGAGATATTCGGCTGGCAGGGTGATTCGGCGGGCTCACAATCCGGGCGTAGCGGGGCCTTTACCACCATGACGCAGGAACAGGGCACACTTCTGGAAGGGCTGTTTACTTCCTTGCAGGATCATGCCAGCGGCATGCACAAACTTCTGGAAGAGCTCGCCAAATCAAGGAAGGAAGACCACGACCTGCTCGTCAGCATTGCTGAGAATACAGCCTACTGCCGGTATCTGGAAGGCATCAACGAGATTATGGAATATTTTAGAAACAATGGAATAAAAGTGTCATGATGTACGACCTGACAGGATATATGGTAATTAACGGCAAGGATGCCTGGACGGAATATTCGGCCTTCCTCTGTGAGGACAGGCCGGAAGACAGCACGAACGTGTCCGAACTGCTCAAGCCGCCCGAGATGAAGGAATACACGGCAGTGGATTTCAGGGAACGCAACGGTGAGGAATTACCCGAACAGCTTCCTCTTCCGTGCTGCAAGGCCCGTGACCTGACGCTGTATCTGGCCGTATGTGCTTCTTCACTACCCGAATGTGAGGCAAAGCGCCTTACTCTGATGAAGATATTCATGCAGGGCTGGGTTATTCTTCAGGTGAAAGGGATATCCACGGAATACAGACTCTACTACAAATCCGCCACATCGGCCGATATCCTGACCGACGCTTTTGACGGAAGTACCGTAGCCAGATGGAAAATAAAGTTCAGGGAACCGAAACCGGTTCTCTTTTAAATGACGTTTAAAGACTGCTCAAATGGAACTCAAAATCTATAATCAATCCGGCGGACTGAAGCTGACGGCCCCGGTCACTTCATCCTCCACATGGAACCTTGAGCTGATGACCGAGAATGCGCTCTCGCTCTCCTTTACGGTTCCGACCTGTGTGCCGTTACAGGTGAATGATTACATAACACTGGAGGGTGTGAGGTTCAGTGTGAAGAAAGAGTACAAGCCCAAGAAAAAGAACAGCCAGGAATACAGCTATTCCGTGAAATTCTATGCTCCCATACATGACGCCCAGCAAGTGATATACCTCCACCTGACTGACGGCCAGTATGAGCCGCAGTTCAGCCTTGACGGCAGCCCCCGGGAACATCTGCAGAAATGGGTGGACAACATGAACCGTATTTACGGTGAGGAGCGCTGGCGTATCGGCGATGTGATAGATGCACCGAACGGAAATATAGAGTATAACAATACCACCTGCTGGGACGCGCTGGCATCCATGACCGAGACTTTTTCAACCGAATGGTGGTCGGACGGCTTCTATATCAACCTGTGCCGCTGCGAGCGCGGGGAACGTGTGGAACTGGGATACATGCAGGGACTTACCTCGCTTACGCCAACGGAGAATAGCGATGACGTAAAATTCTTCACCCGGCTTATTCCGCTGGGAAGTACCAGAAACATAGACCGAAGCCGCTACGGTTTCTCCCGTCTGCAACTGCCGGACCGTGCCAGGTACGTGGACCGTAATACAGACTACGGGCTTTACGAACATGTGGAAGAAGAAGCCTTTTCGGGCATCTTTCCTCATTATACGGGAACTATATCCTCCGTACGTTCACAGGAGAAGACCGGGAATGACGGCAAACCCTTTACAGTCTATTATTTCAAGGACGAAGGTATGGAGTTTGACCCATGTGATTATGAGATTGCGGGACTTGTCAAACAATTGTCTTTCCAGAGCGGTGAACTGAACGGGCGGGATTTCGAGGCAAACTATCATTCGGAAAGCAAGGAATGGGAAATCATCAATACCTATCCGGATGAGGACACGCAGTTACCCGGTGGAAACCTTATACCGCATGCAGGTGACAAATATATCCCTTGGAACTTCCGTATGCCCGAAGCTTACGAAAAACAGGCCGAGCTGGATTACAAGGCGGCCGTTGATGACTTCCTCTCGTCATACAGCGAAGACACCACCAAGTACGGCGGCGATACCGATTACACCTATATTGAGAAACATTCCGTCCCCCTGCGGCTGGGACAGTCGGTAAGGCTGCTCAGCGAAGAGTATTTCCCCGGCAACGGTTACCGGGATACACGCATGACAAAGGTTACACGCAAGCTGGAAAACCTTTCCATGGCGACCGTTGAATGCACGAACCGTGTCGGCAAGGGCTGGAAACGCAGCCTGGAAAGTAACCTGAACGGATTGCAGTACGTTGTCGGCGGACTGCTGGACCGCTCGGTTATCGAGGTGCTTAAATCATGGGACAACCGTGAGGCCAGCGAATACAACGTTTTTTCGGCTTTACGCACAATAAAGGAGATAACCCGGCGTGCCATCAGCAAGATCGGTCCGGATGGGACATCCTTTCTTGTTTCCTTTCTGGCAGGTGCGGTATTCGGTAAGGAAGGGTTCGCTTCCGGATTGGCCGGATTCGGCGCCAAGATAGATGAGAACGGCAACGGTGAAATGCGGGGCTTGCGGCTTTGGGAATGGCTTGAGGTACCGGAACTCAGACGTAACCGCGTGGAAGTGTATGCCGGCATCAAATGGCGCACGCCGGGTGTCGGCATTGTTGAGAGTGTGGTGGCGGATACGGACAGTGAGGGAAACCCGCTTTCCACCGGTACCGTGCATCTCAAGCTGGAAGCCGGGGAAATGGGAGCGGTTGCGGCGGACGACATAAGCATGGGAATCATTCATTTTGAGGATGAGACGATGAATGCCACCAAGGATTCGGACGATAGTAAGGGAAATTTCAGTTTTGCCGGTTTCGGTACGGCATACTTCCGTATTACCGGAGTATCGGGCGAGGATAACGGCATATTCCGTTATTCCTTACGTCCGGGGACAACGCTGCATCCGCAGAAGTACATGCATTTCTCATGTTACGGCAACTTCACCAACCCAGACCGGCAGACATCCGTATATGAGACACGCACCTACAGCCGCATGCTCCGTAACCAGAACACCTGGGAAATATCGGCCGCCAACATCGCAATGCAGTCGGGTGACCTCTCAAACCTGAATGTACACGGCCTGGATATGACGGGATACTCCATGTACCTGAACAGCGTGTATTTTACCGGTACGGTACGGCAGCTGAAACCTGACGGTACGCCGGTATATACGGCCAATGACCGTGGAGAGTGGGTGTCCGGTGAAAATTATGCCTTTTATGACCGGATTTCCCATAATGGCGGCATTTGGCTGTGTGTAAGTGAGAGCGGCACTACATCTGAACCGGAAGAAGGAAATGCGGACTGGTTGCTGCAGGTGAAACCGGGAACTGACGGAACTGATGGCAAGAACGGTCAGGATGGCGCTCCGGGAACGGACGGCCAGGATGGTGCGCCGGGCAGGGATGGCGTGGACGGTGCACCGGGACAGGATGGTATTTCAGTCAGTAATCATGGCAAATGGCATACCGGTCTTGAGACACCCTACCTCGGATTGGTAAAAATGGGTGGAAAGATGTTTTTGTGCAAGGTTAGAAACGGAACGTCAAATCCGCCCATGTGGACAGTTACCACCAAGGATGGAAGACGTATACTTCAGACGCAGGACGGTGGAAAAACCTATGGTTATATACTGACCGGCGAGTATAACTCCGAAGAGTACGACATGGTGGTGGAAAACGGGGAGAACGGTCTGCAGGGATGTATACTCCGCAAGGCCGAATGGGTATCCGGCGTAGAGTGGCATAACGATGAATCACTGGCCGGCGGTACACGGTACGTCGATGTGGCACTGGTCAGGGATAACGGTACGGAGACCGGCTGGCGGGCCTACAAGTGCCGGGTGACGCATATAAGTAACGGTGGAAATGCGCCGGGTAACAGTACATATTGGGAAGAGTTCGGGCTGAATACGACAGCCATATTCACGTCGCTTATTGTTGCTAAAAATGCGATGATAGACTTCATGCAGGGGAACGAACTTCGCATTAAAAAAGATGACGGGACAGTGACAGCGGGACTCAGCGGCAGCCGGGAAGGAAAGAAAGTGAGAGTATGGGTAGGAAGTGATGATCCGGAGAACGCCCCCACACAGCTATGCGAGGAAGGAGATGGCAGGTTAGCAGGCGGAAATATCCATTGGGACAAGTACGGTAACACATTCTTCGATGGTTCCATAGTCAGGCATATGAAAACTTTGGAAGCGTCTGGTTATGACATCTATCTGGACTTCTCAACAGGCTTCAATTTCAATGTAGGCTCGATTATAACGACACCTAATGGGGAGGTTACTATTTATCTGCCTGATGCAACAGAATATGAAGGAGCGGAATGTACTCTCTTTTGGGGAAATCTGCGGACGAGATATGGTTCATCACCGGTAGTAAGAGTTACAGGCGGAGCCAACATGATGTCTGCAGATATCGTGGATGTTTACTTCAAGTCTTTTACATTCAACGATTATGGATTGGTACAGCTAAAAGCACTTCCGCATTGGAATGGATTGTCGCAGTCAGGAATTACATGGTACATCATAAACCCGGGAAATAACCTTATTATAGGAGACTAAAAAGAGGGAATAATTATAAATAATAAATTACAAATAGAGATAATTAATTGATTGTTAAATTAGGCGTAAATTCGTAACAGGAAAAACGCCCCTAAAAAGTAAAGTTATGGCAGAGGATATACGAGAAAATGAAATGCATGATTTTAAAACCGTTGATTATGTCAGAGTGATATCTGGCGTTGATAGTGGACGAGTTTCCGCAAATGATTTCATTAGAATTTTAAATATAATATCTTCAAATGAAGCATTATTACTGGATAGTAGTCATGATATGAATAATCTGGGTACTTGTGTCTTTTGGGCATATATAGAAAATACTCTTCCTGCAAATTCTCCTTATAACCGTTTTTCTGGGATTAGTATGCATATAGGTGGACACTGTTTTCAAATGGCATTTGAAACTAATGGTGGAATGAAATGTCGTGGTTCTTATAATTCAGGGCAGACATGGTCTCCATGGGTATAGAAATTTTATTGTCTTCAACTCAGTTTTAAGATACCAGGAGAAGTTCTATATCTCTTGCCCCTAAAAAGTATTAGGTATGGCAGAAGATATTAAGGAAAACGAAATGAATAGCGGAAAACCAGCCCGGTTGAGAGGCATAGATGCGGATGGAAACAGTGTATCTCCCACACTGCAAGAAGTCGTGGGTACAATGCCTATGGCTACAACCTATTCAGAAGGAATTATGCGTGCTTTTCACGCGAGAAAGGTTGAAGGAGTTGTATATGCAACAAGTGATAAAAACCTATTTGTATATAAAACAACATTAAACACATGGGATGATTTGTATGCAACCTTCAGAATCTGTGCATTGTATGCATCCGGAGAAATTGAATATGCAGATTGTTTTTTTGTCTGTGTTAATAAAGCCGGACAGATATACTTTAAGAAAGTAGGAGTTTTAACGGCAATTATCAAGTCATTTGTTTTACAAGGTATTGTCTATTTTTATATGGAATTCAAAACAGGATACGGTAGAGCGATTGTTTACCCGGATTTCAATTTGAGAAACTTTGAACTTACAGACATGACAGATATACCTACCGATGCCGAACATATAACGCCAATACAATGAGGAGACTAAAAGCTCCCCATTGTAATTATTACTAAAGTTCTGTAAAGTTTCCGGTAACATCCATTATTTGTGATATATCTTCATGATAACCCGTCAGAGCAATATACGCAGAACCATACTGATTCACCAGCACATCAATAGCAAAATAAACGTCCCCTTCATAATTTATTTGTCTCAAATTAGAAAAACATCCATATTCGACATGAGCGACATCACTTTGGAGTGTACCGGCTGGCGCATAGTGAACCTTGCACCAGCCGGGTAAGCAATGGTTATTCGAGTAAAACGGAATAGTAAATATTTCAAAGAAATTAAAATGAGACGTATTATAATCTTCTATTTTAAACAAGGTTATGGTCTTGGTTTCATTACCGCCAGTTGGTTTATGGATAGAGACGATAGGTTTAGGCAATGAATAATACACTCCTCTGTCGTACCTTTGTTCTCCCGGTAGTGCATCGGCGACTTCTTGCAGTGTGGGAGATATGCTGTTTCCATCTGCATCTATGCCTCTCATCTTGACCGGTACTCCGCTGTTCATTTCATTTTCTCTTATATCTTCTGCCATACTTTGCATATTTAAGGGGCAAAGAATATGGTTAAGACGTGAGAATTCTTTTCAATCAATACAATTGGTAATTTATATTTCCTTCCAATCACTCCAATAATGACTGAACCATCTATACCAACGGTTGTTAGTATATGGTTCGATGCATAGCTGATAATAAAAACCAGATGAGGTTAACTTAAATAAGAAAGCTAATTTATAATCAGTAAGCGGTGGAGCATTTTTAGTATCTTCATTTATCCAATATAGACCATTATTCTCATAAGTACCAAGACTATTGCAATCTTCAATAACTTCTGTATTATTCTGTAGAAATGATTCTTTAATTTCAGCCTTTATCAAATTTGCGAGAACACTCTTTTTAATTTTACCCTGACTACCATCCATTAATTCTATGTAGATATATTCACAATCCTCTACCTCTTGAAATGTGTTCATTTTAATACCCTCTACATTTTAGGGGCAAAGAATATGATTAAGACGTGAGACATCTTTTCAATCAATACAATTGGTAATTTATATTTTCTTCCAGTCACTCCAAAAGTCCCAAAGTTGTCTGATATAAAAATTCTGCGGCCATGCTTCAGCACACAATTGAAATCCAACCGAATCGGTGATTATTGTAAGAATACAGCCATGCGCAGCAGGATAATTATATTCGTTGTAATTTTCTTGGTGATAACGATAAAAACCATTAGGCAGATTATCAGCATTTATATTATTATTGTCAGATATAAGCCCAGAAAGGTTTTTTAAATCAGAGATGCCCATAAGACCTTTATACTCATTAGTAGCTGTGGCCATATTTATTCTTATTAGTTCCACCAAATCTGCTTTGGCTATTTTCCCAAGGCTCCCATCTGCTAATACTACTGTTATATATGCAGCATCCTTAACCTGTTGTACTTCATCAATTTTTATATCTTCTGCCATACCTTGCATATTTTAGGGGCGTCTGATATAAGTTTTGCTTACACAGATACTATCCTTACTTTTACAAGCAAAAATGATTTACGCTTACATCAGAGTATCAACAGACAAACAAACTGTTGAAAACCAGCGCTTCGAAATTGAGAAGTTTGCTCGTATTAGAGAATTGAACATTGATAAATGGATAGCTGAAACTGTGTCCGGCACAAAGTCTGCCAAAAAACGAAAACTCGGTCCACTTATTAAGAAATTAAAGAAAGGAGACACCCTTATTGCATCGGAAATCAGTCGTCTTGGGCGTCGATTAATGGAAGTCATGTCTATTCTAAACACTCTTATGCAAAAAAACATAACGGTACTAACAGTGAAAGAAAAATATGAACTGGGTAATAATATTCAGTCACAAATTCTCGCATTCGCTTTCGGACTATCCGCACAGATAGAATGCGATTTGATTTCACAGAGGACGAAAGAAGGTCTTGCCCGACGCGTGGCTGAGGGGCAAAAATTAGGTCGTAATAGAGGTGGGCATAATTCGCATTATAAACTGACAGGAAAAGAACCTCTTATAAAAACAATGCTTGAGTATGGATATAGTAAAGCAGCTATCTGCAGGAAGCTGAAATGTAATCCTAAAACACTTAATGAACACTTAAAAAGGATGGATTAAAATTCAGTACTTTCTCTTATATTTGTAGCTGTATAGAACTGCTGACTGTTTTTTGGGGGGAACAATAAAAAAAAGCCCCCGGCCCGTTAATATAGACGCCAATCATTTATTAACAATGCGAGCGAACCCGCACGACCGGGGGCATAGACCCTCTGTCGCAGGTCCGCTTTTCGCATTATTAATAAATGATTGGCATTGCAAAGATATAATTTTTTATTGTATGAAGGTGATTGAACTATTAAACTTTAATCGAGAGTTGTTGAAAAAACTCCAAGTAGCTGGAATCCGTCTGGAAGACACCATGTATATTGATTTATATGCAGACTATACTGGCCTGCTGAATCAAGGCGAAAAAGTATCATATATTGTGGCTGTATTGTCGGAAAAGTACTCGGTAAGTGAACGTAAAGTCTATACACTGATTAAACGATTTCAAAGCGGCTGTAAGGGTTTTGCAGTGTGAAGACATTGACTAATGCCGGTGACAGTGTTATTTCTCCTATCTTTAGGATATTTCAAACTAAGGAGGAAGAAATGGCTATGAACAAGTATTACTGTATCCTGGACAAAATTCTTGCCACAGGAAAGACACAGACTAACAAGAAGGGAAACATACAGTATCTTCTGAACGAGCAGTTGTCGCTTACGCCGGCAGATCTGCTTGATATATTCGAGGGGCATAATATCGCCCGTAAAAAACTCCGTAACGAACTTCAGCTGTTTATGCAAGGAGAACGTAACGTAGAAAAGTACCGAGAGGTTGGCATTAACTGGTGGGATTATTGTGGTTCTATCTTGGTGAACAGTTATCCTACCTATTTCGAGAAGCTACCGCCGTTAATAGCTAAAATAAACAGGGAAAAGCGCAATAGTAAAAACTATGTTCTTTTTCTTGGTGAGACCGGTGCAGAAAGTAATCAAGCGCCTTGTTTAAGTCTTGTACAGTTTCAGATTGACGATGGGGAACTGGTATTGTCGGCCTATCAACGCAGCAGTGATGCAAACCTCGGATTACCTTCCGATATCTACCATTTGTACCTCATGGCACGGCAGATAGAACTTCCTTTGAAATCAATTACCCTTTATTTGGGAAACGTACATATTTATGAGAATAACATTCCTGGCACTCGTTTACTGATTGCAGGTGACGAGACAGTCCGCTTTGAATTAAATGTATAGCCCATAAGTAAGAGTAGTCTATATTTCCCATTGTTCCTCATAGAGCCCGCCGAATAAAGTAAAGGAAAAGGGTGCAAAACTTGTGCAGTGTAACCTCTATTGAGTAGTTGTTATCCTGTTTTTCAAATTAATATCTTTGCATTCAAACAATAAAGGTGAAAAATATGGGTAAATACACTTATAAACCGCAGTATGGCGTGATTGTCATCTGCCAAGATGAGGAAGAACAGAAAACGATTTACGAGCGTTTGAAGAAAGAGGGATTAATATTAAAAATCGTGAGCGTATGAAGATAGAGATAAAACACCATTGCCGCGATTTTGATAGCTACCGTTCGGCAAGAGTCAAAAGTCTGTTTAACGCCGAAAACGGTTGTGATTGGGAAAAGACTGTTGAACTACCCATTGAAGGGAAAAAATGGCAAATAGGCCTAATAGTCGGGCCTTCCGGTAGTGGCAAAACCAGTATAGGCTCCAGGCTGTTCTCCGGTGTTGGAATTTATGACCTTTATTCCGGCTGGGAAAAGGATAAACCGATTATTGACTGTATTACACCAGATGGTGATTTTAACACCGTAACGGGAATGCTTTCAGCAGTAGGGCTCGGTGATGTTCCGGCGTGGCTTCGCCCGTTCCACGTCCTGAGTAACGGTGAAAAATTCCGTGCTGGTTTAGCACGTTTGGCTTCAGAGCGCCCAGACCGTGCAGTAGTTGACGAATTTACATCGGTAATAGACCGGCAGATTGCCAAAGTAGGAGCTGCCGCATTTGCCAAAACTTGGCGGCGCGGT
The DNA here is from genome assembly GCF_900129655.1 of Bacteroides clarus YIT 12056. GTDB lineage: Bacteria > Bacteroidota > Bacteroidia > Bacteroidales > Bacteroidaceae > Bacteroides > Bacteroides clarus. The sequence goes on along the minus strand of NZ_FQWK01000002.1, from coordinate 313,066 downwards.
AAAGGACAAATAGTCTTGCTTTCCTGCCACTATGATATTATTGAATGGTTACAGCCCGATTGGGTATATGATACAGCGGAGGCACGGTTTTACGACCGTGACTGTCTTCGGCAGCGTCCGCAACTCGAACTTCAAATTTATAAAGTCCGGGGAACTGTATTCCCAAGACTGTTTAAGCAGCATTATTATTTAGATTTACCCATGCCGGTAGCTGCAGAGTATTTTGTCGGCTTCATTAATAAGGAGCCTGTTTGTCATTTGGCCGTCACTCCTTTATTTACAGCCAAAGCGTACCGTTCGACACGCTTGGTCGTTCTTCCCGAATGGCAAGGGATTGGTGTCGGTACAAAATTTTTAGCGGCTGTATGTGAGTACCACCTTCAGGGTAATGGGAGATGTGGAAAAAAACTACCTGTGTTTTTCCATACTTCCCACCCGCAACTGTGTGGCGCGCTACGGCACTCTAAAAAGTGGATACAGACTGGAGCACTTTTATATGGTGAAAGCAGAAAACATGCTACTATCAGTTATGGCAAACATTTCAGGGCAATTCAGGCATTTAAATATATAGGCGACAATGATAATCAAGATATTAGGGAATAAGGAGACAAGAGCATACAAATTTACAGAGTTGTTTATTAGAGAAAAAGGATATCAGGTCTGGAGTGAAGGCCTTACCATGTACCATTTAGCTGTTGCCCCCCTCTTAACGGAAAAAATATCAGAAAAGGAACTGAAAATCCCAGTCCATGGAACATTGATATTCCATCCCTCCCCATTACCATACGGACGTGGTGCATCCTCTATCAAATGGGCTTACAAACGGAATGAACCGATAACTGCCGCAACATGGTTTTGGGCTGATTCTGGATATGACACGGGAGATATTTGCGAGCAGGAGATTATAAAAATAGACTACAATGTACGTCCCCGCACCTTTTATGAGAATGAAATTATCCCGGCAATGCTTCGTACCTTGAACAGATGTTTGGAGAATATAGGAAAGGGAATTATCCGTAGAATACCACAGATTGAGGTATATTCAAGTTATGATAAGAAGCTGTAAGCCCCTACCATATTTATAGATTTAGGCGCACATGCCTCTTTATATATACAAATATACAAATTTTATATGATTTGAGGTACTTTTAAGTACTCTTTGAGAGCTCTTTAATTTGTGTTGGAAAATAAATAGAAAAATCGCAATTCGTTTTGTGTTAATAGGTGTAAAACACTCACAAAATGATTTGGAGAAACATCACAAAACGTTTTGCGGTTTATATAAAGCGATGTGAAACGGTGAAGGGGGAAGGTGTAAACGGAATCTTTATATAAAGATTCTCATAAGTTGCTGAAAACAGAAAACCCCGATTGCTAATTTCTTAGCTATCGAGGTTTTCATTAAGAGCGGAAGACGGGGCTCAAACCCGCGACCCTCAGCTTGGAAGGCTAATGCTCTTCTACGGCTGCCAAAAGCTGCGCTTTCGTCAGCAACCAACTGAGCTACTTCCTTTTACAATAGTTATCTTTCTTACTGATTATTTTTAGAGTTTCTGCGGTTTAACTTTTGGTTTAACTTTAGGATGATACCAAGAATTGATTAATAAATATGTTAATAATCTGTTTTAAATACTGCTTCTCTTATTTTGTATCATTTATTTAGATAAGAATACCCGTTCTTGCAATGTCGCAGTAAAGAGGATTGTTCATATCCTCTATAAGCAAGACGGGTTCTATAAGGTTACTTATCTTACGTCTAAGTTTCCATAATAGAGGGGTGTCTTCAAAATAATTGTCGTTCAAACTCTCTACTACTACGGCAATGTCTATATCGCTATCCTCTCTGTAATTCCCCTTACTATACGAGCCATAGAGGTAGAGAGCCTTTAATGGTAATTTCTCTGCTACCATTTCTTTATATCGTTTGGCGAGGGCTATAGCTTGTTCTTTATCCATGACTGTAATTCTTTAGTTTGACTTAAAAGTCCTGTGCAATATTCTTTAGTCAGACTTTTCATCAATCTTTCTTTATAAGAGGGATAACGGGCTTCAATGTTGAGAGGCTCAAGTTTATCAATGAAATCCAACTGTTCTTCTGATAGTTCTTTATCTAATTCTGTTTTCTCTGCTAATCTGGATAGTGAATGTATCTTTAAAGGTACTTCTGTCAAACAGTTAGCCCAATATGCCTTGAGTATTTTTTCTATCGTTTGGTGACACATGAAGCCCACATAGAGATAACGACCTGTAAGCAACATCGCATCTGCTGTTTCCAAGTCATAATCTGACATTTCAATCCAATAGGTAACTTTACTATCCATGCTTAATATGTTTAATACAAAGATAATTATTCCCTTTTAAATCACAATGATTTAGTTGTGACATTTTAAAAAGACAGTAGATGAATTGCTTCAAATACTGTCTTAGCTAATGTGATTGTTATCGGATTACATATATTGTTTTTTATTGGTACTCTATTTTGCCATTTTCAATATTAATAATAAAATGAGTTTTTATTTTATCACCAGAATATTTAGCACCTTCGTATTCCATTTCCCACAAATTATCATTAACAGAAATCAGTTTTGATGATATTTTAACATCATAAGATGATGCAAAACTTAAAAAAGGATCAATTTGAGTTGACCATATAATTTGTTCCCATACTTGGGAATCTAAGGCTACTCTTAGAATATTTCCCCAATAGTGATTAAGTCCAACACCTATTACTTCTGTATAAGAACATGGATACCAAGCCTCTGAGTCAAACTGATCAAAAGCGTTTGGATTATGGAAAGATGTAATTAATTTACCTCCTTTGTCATAAATAAAACAGTCATTTTTACAATATTCTTCCTCACTCTGTATCAATATTGATTTATTATACCATGTTTTTAAACAAACTTTATCACGTGGAGTCAAAGATGATGAACTGATTTCATTATCATTAATGAAAACAACTTTATGATTTTTAGGATATAAAAGTAAACATAACCCATTTTCTGTTTGAAAATTATCAGTCTGTTGAAGATAATCAATATGAACGTCTTTGTAATTCCCATAACCAGTATTGGTAGAGACTACGCGTTTAAACTCACTATTATCTTTCCATTCTTTAACTTTCTCTTTCGTTTTGTTATTAAACAGACCAAACCATAAATTATTATTTTTTATTCCACCAATATATACAAATTGTTTATCAATAGTTTCTATCTTCACTCCCAAAGTACCTAGAACATCCTTTCTTATAACTTTATTTACCATGTTAGTATATATGTTTTCGACCTTTGTACTTATCTCATTAGGAGTACTCTCAGTATATCTAAGTTTTAAGTTTCCATTACGTAAAGATAGAGTACAATCATTTCCGTAATCAATTTGTCTTTTTGCATATAGTTCTTCAAAATCAGAGCCCAATTCAAATCCGTTTATATCATCAAATTTATATTCCAGCAAAGGTATCACTGAACTTTTTTCAATAATTCCTATTGCAACTTCATTTACGCTTACACTCTCATTACTACAAGCGAAAATAGTAAATAAAATGACTAAATATCCAATTGCGTATTTCATAATGTTTTTTATTAATTTAGTAAATAGATATTCGTAATTCAAATTATGTATTATTCTTTAGATAGTAGGTTATTAAAAATTTAGATAATTCAAAAACACAGCAATAGCTGCACACCATTTTAATAATTAGCTACATTAGAAAATAGTACTGTCTGTTTCTTGGCGATATGTATTGTAGTCAGTGTTCCCTACTGGCTGTTATACAAAAAAGAAGCGTGGGAACATTGAATATTATCTGTTCAGAGGTATCGCCAAACACCCACAACTCAAATAATAAACAATGCCCACGCCAAACGATATATAGTTCACTTGTTCAAGTGAATATATAACATTGACATGAGCATTCTTGTCTATCATCCTTGAGTTGTTCATTAATTTGGCGATTTTCTGAACAAGGATAATATGTCAAACGCTCTTTGTTAACTATGTCCTTTCAGCCTTAATTCATTAAGTGTCTGAAATTGCTGCAAAGTTACAATTTTACGTTTGATTAACAAGAACTATTGTTTATTAAAAGCGGATTACTATTGATATTTACATTCTTATAAACAGATTTTTAACTCTTTGAACTGTTGAAACGCCTATACCCTGTAATTTGGCAATATTCCTCACTGAATAACCTTTCTTTAGTAAAGCTATCGTTTCCCTGTATTCCTCCCTTTTCTTCTCCTCTGTCTTGACACTTCCCTGCTTTCTTCCCAGTCTGCCGCCTTTGGCAATGTAGTTTGCCCTTCCACTATTTAAACGGTAGGTAATATTTGCCCGTTCTATGTTAGCCATTTCAGCAAGTACAGTAACCATAATCGAAGCAATCGGGTTTACCTCTCCGTTTGGCTGCAATGTGTATAACCCCAAGTTCTGTATGTAAACGGATACCTTTGCCTCATGCAGTATCTCCAAAGAGCGAAGAACCTGCAATGTACTTCTTCCCAGTCTTGAAAGTTCGGATAACAACAGGTAGTTAACGTTCTCTTTAGTGCAGTATTCCAAACATTCCGCAAGTACCTGCCTTTCCTCAATCTTCTTTGCTCCGCTGATATGTTCTTGGAATATTCGCACTATCTCTATATCCTGCAATACGGCATATCTCTTTAAATCTTCTATCTGCCTTGTTGTGTCCTGTCTGTCATTTGCAGACGAAACACGTGCATAAATTACTGCTTTTGTTTTCATATTATTCTTTGAATTGGTTGATAACAGAAAGAAGTGTGTTCAAACCGTCTTTGCAGATTTATTTGAACACAACTTCCTTTTGATTACATTTCTATGCGTTACGCTCCTTGTTCCTGCGTATTCCGCTATAATACCTATGCTGTCTCCTCATTTCTTTTTCCGCTGCACGTTCGCTTTTCTCAATACTCCAATGTCTTATAGGTAAATAGAACAGTACAAACAATATGATAGGCACACAGCCTGTAAAAAGTGAGACAATTAACCAAAACAGCCAAACAAGCAATCTTTTATAGAACATAATTTTCTTCTTTAAATAGTTAATAAAAAGGAGAATACCCGTTTAAAAGAATATTCTCCCGTTCACTCAATCAATAAACCACCTGTAACGTTCCTCACCATGCAAAGCGGCATTTATCCCCGTTGCAAGTTCCGTAGCGTTATAAGCCCTATCCAAAAAGCTGTCTATATAACTGCTTTTGTTGCTTCCTGTCAACAGATTATAGAATTTCCACATGGACAATTCACTACCCAAACCGCCAAAATTATTATCACTGATATATGCCTTAGCCACTGCATTAACCTGTGTATCTGTAAGTAGCATACGTGGCAACCGCTTTTGATAGCCTTGTGGTAAACACTGGTACAAACGCATCTTACCCAATAATGTGGCAAACTGGTGCTCATTCATAAAGGTATCGCCCAAACTCTGCATCAGATGTATGTGCTTTGCGGGATTGTAGGCATGAAGCATTTCCAATACATCCCTATACAGGTCTTTTGTATTGGTTACTTCCAAATTGCTTAAATAGCCGTCAGTAGATACGCATAAGTTTGTACATACCTTACAAATAAAGCCTACAAACACCTTAAACCGTTCCATACCTTTTTTGCTATACAAGTTAGTGTGATTATAGGCACGAACACCGCCAACGGTCAAAGTAAGCCTGTTCCCGTTTACCGTCTCATAAACGGTTGGTATTTCTATCACAAAGGCACATCTTTCGTAATAAATGGTCTTGTCACTTTCCAACAGTTGGTTGGCTGGCTTGTGTATGGCTTCGGGTATTCTTCCCTTAATTACATGGGACACCCTTATATCGGGTAATCCAATCTTTTCACCTTGAAAGAATGTGCTTGCGGCATCCTGCACAGTCTCTATAAATGCAGGGTGGGACAAGGTGGCTTCATTATCCTTTGCAAATACGGGGATAATGCAGTCGTTCTTTAAATGCTCCATAGTAACGTCAACCGTATTGGCTTCAATGAATAGCGGTCTTTTCTGTTTTGCAGGTTCTTCTTCCGTTATTAAAACGGCTTCTTCCGCATAATCACCCAAATTTAACGTCTTTCTTTCCTGTGGCATACCGCCAATTACTAAATCGTTCATAATGAATTAATTTTAAATGGTTTATAAACTGATAGAATGAAATGATAAACATTTCGTTTATCTTCAAGTACTCTAAGGGGGTGTTAGAGCGTACTCAACACATATATGCGTAACTTTCAATCAGTAAACCTGTGGATAATCAAGCTGATATATATTCCAGCTTCAAGAAAAGGAGCAGGGGGGGGATTATATACAAGTACCCGTACTTTATTGTGTGTGTTTCCCTGTATTTTTACGGCTGTGGAAGAAATGGAGATATTGTGCAAATCCCGTTTCTGCGTGTATGCGTATTTTAAAGGATAACCGCCATTCGTTTTTTTACCTTATTAAAGATGACTATCTTTGTATATCCCCATGAAACGGACAATATTTTTCTATTCATGGTATAATCTTCCTATTTATTATTGATAGTTTCATTTGTAGTTTGACCTGTCCGTTTCACTGCTGATAAAAAATCTGCCAACAGTGTAAAAATCAATGGTGCTATATACAACGTACTAATAGGCATTATGGACTTTACACAAAAAAAGCCGCATTTGAGTATGATTAGACGTCTACTCTTGTGCGGCTTTTTATCATCCCTCTAAAACCTGTATCCAAGTAAAAATCAGATAATCTTATTTTTAAATCATTAAATCACAATTATCTATGAACGAAGCAACCATTTACACAGCCCCCGATGCCAATATAACCATTACGGACGATACGGTGGAGCATATCATCTACAACACCCATACTATAAAGATAGACAGAAACCGATTGAAGGAAATTACCCCCGAATTGCTCCGCCAATTGGCAAAAGTGGCAGAAAAGCTGGAGTTACTCCCTCAAAAGAACCTTGTAAAAAAACATAGGTGCGGTAATGTAAAAAAACATGGTGCGCTATACTATTAATTAAAAAGACAGTAACAAATAAGCATGGACTTCTTCCGAAGTCCGCATGACGTATTCATCTCAATTTCTATCCCATGTACATAAACCGACTGACTAAAGAAACCTATCGAAACAGGAAAGAAGCCAAAATCGCTCTTGGCACTTCAAGGTTCAACAGGATGTTTAAGGAACAGATGCTCTCTTTTGTTAACGATATACCATTTGCAAACTATGGGGTACGTACTAATACCGAAGAAAAAGATACTGGGGCTTACAGCCAATGAAGCATATACCTATTTTTGTTTGTTGACAAAATCAGATTACAATACATACGTATCCCATGTAAGGCTTGACACACTTTCGGAACTTACAGGCATAAATAAGGAATACATATCAACGCACATTAAAACACTAATATCCAAAGAACTAATCCTTTACAAAGACAAACAGCATCATACGGGTAACAAGGGATATTTTGACACCTGTACCTATCATCTTTATAAACCAGCTACGGAATGGGTACGTATCAGTACAGATTTATTACATGCAGACATACCGAATAAATTGAAAGGTTTCCTTATACTGCTGAAATGTATATGTCTGAGTAACACAAACTATACAGGGTATGGCAAATCTGCAATCAGCAAGCTGCTTCATATCTCCCGACCTACAATAAATGCCTATCTTGCCTTATGTACCAGATTACAATTGCTGCGTGAGGAAGAAAACGGTTACACACTTACAGACACAAGGCTCTTTATTGTAGATTTGGCAAAGACGGGGAAAGACGCTTTCTATATTTCCGTTCGTAACTACCTGTGCCAGCAAGGACTGATACCGCCCGCCTATGACAGACCTTCCGTATGGAAGATGATATACCACTTTAGCGGCAGTTCCGACTATATGGTCGATGCTTTAAAGAGGAAGAGAATACCCAAAGGCACAAATTGCACTTGGACATATCTTGCAAAAGTATTGAATGTGGACATTGCGGAAAAGCCACAAAAGGAATATCCGCCTGTGCTGTTATAAACCGCAGGCTTGCAAACGATATAAATCCGACCTTTTTCGGATAATTCCTTTTGAAGAAACCCTCTTTTCTGCAACCAAACCATGCTTTAGCTTTAAAGGTTAGGAGTGTGGGACATTTTTTGGTCGGGGACTATAAAAGTGTTTTCTTCAAAAAAATGTCCTTGTCCTTATATAATTTCACTGATGAGCAAATATCCTCTGTCTCCTCCAACCTTGCAGTCGGATACCGTAAAAAAGTCGCATATTGTTTTACTTGTAACGGCTTTCGGGGGATATATCTGTAACAGGTCATAAATCCGCAGGATTTCCTTTTTTATATATTTACGGGAATACTTGCTGCCTACTTGGAAGGAATTCTTCATTAGACGTATGACTTCCGTTCCTGTCGCTTTTTCATGGTATTGTTTCTGTATCATGGCTTCCGTAATCCTCTTTTTGGAATAGTTCAGTTGTTCAATGACAGCCTTGCCCACTGTATCGTAAGCATCGACGATAAACGGGTCAGCCGCAATCAAGTCCCTCTTATATTCCAGTTCCATTTCGGTGACGCATTCTCCAAGCATCTCCAACTGTCGGACAATTTCCCTACGTTTCTCCTTAAGTGATACCGACTTGTTCTCCCTTTTCAGACGTTCGCAGTCCCCTACGGAATAATAGAAGCCTTTTTTATATACGGTGAACGAAGTACAATTATTGTATGCGTCATAAAGGGTAGCTTCTTCATGATAGTAACCCTTTATAAGTTCCTCATCCATGTAGTTATCCATTGCAAACCAGTTCTCTTTACCGTCCCTGTCAAGCATACGGTTGAAGGGAAGGCTTTCCAGTGCGGCATGATATGCTTCGCGGGAAGCCCTGTCTGTGGCGCAGTTATAAAAGTTCTTCATTGTTTTATATATCTCCTTGCAACAGACGAGATAGCCTTTTATCTCTTCCTTTGTCCGCTGTGGTAATCCGTTGTTGGTATTGCTTATATGCGTGACAGAAGATATACCATTTCTGAAACGTCCGATTATCTGAATGGCATCCGTATGCGGGTCTATCATGGTGTGTTCCGCAAAGAAGACATCGGTCAGCATTATTACATGAGGTTTTTCTTCCAATTCCATATCCACAGCATTAAAAAAACGGCTTGTAAAGAAATTGTATTTCTTCATCCTGTCTGCTTTCCACTGCTCGTAAGCATTTTTAAATTTGTCTTTTTTCAGTTTGTCTACACTCTTGGAAGCACAGAACACCGCAGAGCACTCCAATAAATTTAGCTGCCTCATAACGGAATGGACTATATCCGTTGAGTTTATAAATATACAAACAGGAACTGGGTCGTATTCCAATGTGTCAAGCTGGAGTTTCAGCGTTTGCAGTGTATTGTTGGTATGATATATCCATAGTTCTTTCTTATAGTCGAAAGAGGGCTGTACCTCTATTGTTTGGAAATGCTGTTCCTTGAAACGGGGGTCATGCAACGGTATCGGTGTTGCGGAAACCAGTGCTTTATGTTCAAAACGGAAGAAATCATTCAACGGAAATATTATATCACTTCGATAATCCATATCTTTTACAAGTTTATGGCATTCATCAAAAAGAAGAAAACAGGTACTGTACATATCAGTCTCCATATCCTCAAAGGCAGCCTTAACCTTCTGAAAACTTTCGGGGGTAGTTAGTATCTTATAGTATTTCTTACCGCTTTTCTCTAAATATTTTACGATGTCATCTGTATATATGCCTTCATAAACTCCGAACAGGTTGTCATTCCGGTGTTTAGGGTCATTGCATTTACCGATAATTACAGGTACATTCGGTTCTATGATAATGGAGTTCCGTTTAGCCTTGATTTCACCGTAAGTCGCTCCAAGTCCTGTCAGTTTCTTATACAAGATTGTATCAGTCGGTATTTGGGGGAGGACTTCGGTAAGGTATTGTACCTTACCGAGTTCATTGACACTAATATTGATTGTCTTCGTCATTGTAATAATCGGGTATATTAATAAAATTCTTAAATTCTTCCTGCTTTATCATGTCGAAGTCGGGTGTTTCTTCTAAGGTCTGAACATGAGAGCTGGCTTCGTTGACAAACTGGGTTGCTGCCGCAAAGGTCGTAATTTTAATCTTTATCATAATATCTATCGTTTAAAATGTTTATGAATGTGAGGAAGGGAGTTTCCCTTCCCCTTTGGATAATCGGTTTATGCTATAAGTTCTCTTTCTGTTAAATCATCTACAAGTTCGGTAGTTCTTGATACACGAAAGAATATCTTTCCTTTCATGTAGGATGCGTATGCACTTATATATTCACCCTTTTCGCGAAACAGAGGGATGAACTGCAATCTTTTCGGTTCGTTTGCGATTAGCTGCATGAGGATTGCAAGCTGGATGTCTTTGTCCTCTTCTTCTGAATAGGCTTCAATGTTATTCGGGTTGAAGCCGAAATCTTCCGTTTCGCCTGTTTGCAGGTAAGTGCGCAACCAGTTCAGACCCTCTTGATTTAATATCAGTTTAAAGCCTGCTATCTTCTTGGACTCAATCCATGCGCAAGGAAAGTTGTCCTTGCTTGTATAGAATTTAACTGACAACTGCTCACCTCTGTTCATTATAACTTTCAATGCGTTCATTGCACTTGCGTTGTCATACTTCTTTTCAACCGTTTTTTCTGAAAAATTTAATACCATAGCTTTTAATTTTTTATTAATTAAACATTGAAATCTCGAACGAGGTGTGCACCATGTTTTTGATTACAGTGCAAAGGTATATGGTAGGATTGGCGTATGAAATGAAGAAAAAAACATAAAGAAATCCTTTTTTTTATGTTTTATTTTTTATGTGGAAGCGTAGTACGTAACTCTCTTATCTTTAATAAGATATGTATATAAAGGAATAGCCATGTAATTGAATACACAGCTATTCCTTTTTTTAATTTTATGTGTTTTACCAATAGGATTTCAGATGTTCAACGGGATTGTTGGGGGAGGTCTTGCATATCGGTATGTTCCACCAGTTGGGACGGACTTCATATTTTTGCAGGTTTCTGATAGTGGCTCGCAGGTTCAGTATGTCATTCTTGGGGCTGTCTTCATCAAGCAGTCCAAGATATTTCAGCAATTCGAGGATAAAGTTGCCCTCATTGTCTGTCAGCCCCTTACCTTTAATGGCAAAAGAGGAATGGCGTAGCAGGTTATAGACACTTAAGGTTACTGTGTCAAGTATCGCATTCTCCCGTTTTCTGCCTCTTTTACCGATGCTGGGATAATCCTTTTCAAGTTCTGTCTCCACTTCTTCCAAAGAGGAAACTCCCAAATACTTGTCAAGATAAGGAGTTATCATCTGAAGAAACCAGTTGTCGTCATTGGCAAGTTCTATCTTCTGTTTGTTGTATTCGATTGTAACGGTATCGTGCTTCGTCTTTTTCTTTTCGTGGAACATCTTGTAAAGACGCAGCATATCGGGACGGACGGAATAGGTGTATTGCAATTGCACAGGGTCTGCAATGTAATCACCGAAATCGAAATAACCGCATGTCTGTTTGTATTTATGGTAAATGCAGACAATAAGAAGAATGCCGTAAAATATGTCTTGGTCTTGCTGTATGCAGGTTTCATCCTCATTTGTATTATAGGTATTCCACAGCGTCTCAATGTATTCAGCCTGATAGCTGCCGCTTTCAAGTATAAGGTTCTTTCCAACGGTCATGCAGAACTCGTATATGTCCTCGTCTGTTCCCCTGTTGGGATACGGTATATTCTGTTCCTCTTTTCTTATTGACAGATACAAGTCCTGTACTTCTGCAAATTTCTTTGGCAGAAGATACACATCTGAAATGTAATCCAGTTCACAATGCAGCATTGAACGGCTGAAACCTGTTTCAGTCGTTAGCCATGTCTCAATACGCTTTATGCTTTCAATAGGTATTATCTGATATTCCATATTGTTGATTTTGTCTGTAAAGATAGGAAAATGCCACCTTATCATAAAGAGACAAAGCGGCATTTATTTTTACAGCAGGTTTTGCATGGCGGCATCTATCTGTTCGTTGTCGAAGCTGTCAAGATAGACTTGCGTTGTAGATAAGTCTGAATGTCCCAATGCTTCACTTATCAATGCTATACTTACACCTGATTTTTTTAGAACACTGGCGAATGAATGGCGTGCAACATAGGTTGTCATATTGGCATCAACATTTAATTGTGCTGCAATTAGCTTTAGGTTCTTATTGACGTTACCTAACATCTTATGTATTCTGTTCTGTTTTTGGAGTGGTGTCTTGTGAATATTGGCATTTAAAATGGGGAACAGATAGCCTTTACTTTCGCTCTCATATTTTTTTATGATTTGCATAGCTTCCTCTGATATACCTAATTTTATCAGTTTGCCTGTTTTCTGACGTATATAGTGTATCCTGCCATTTGTGATATTGGCTTTTGTCAGATTTGCGATGTCTGTAAAATTAATACCGCCACACAGATAACTGAAAATAAATATGTCTTTGCTAAGTTGGACGTATTGCCGTTTACCAATGTAATCAACTTCTTTAGTGAATTTCAATATTTCTGTTTTGGCTATTGCACGTTTCTGTGTTTTCGTATCGAACTTATTGATTTTATATTCGTCAAAAGGATAATCAGATTTACGGGCACATTTAGCTTTTATGGCTTTATTGTATGCACTACGGAGAGTACGGAACATTAAGCTCATGGTTGTTTCCTTATTGCATTTTGAACGTAACCATTTCTCATATTTATTGAGCCACGATATGTCTATTGCGCTGAACGGTATATCCAATTGATTTTTTGTAAATACTTTCAAAGAGTTATAAGAACTTTTATAGATAAGTCTGTTGCCGCATTTATCATTGTTTTTGTATTGTTCGATTAGTTCTTGATAGAATTGACAGACTGTTTTCAATTCAAACTTTTTGTTTTTGTCATTGAGTAGAGTAGTGGTAGTATATTCTTTCTGTTCAGAGTTGAACTCTAACACTCGTTGTTGTAACTCTGTTTGTTTATCAAGAATGATTTTCTGAATATACTCCTTATTGGGACAGTTTGGTTTTGGCTTATTTCGTGTAAAGTCCCAATGACGGGGTAGGACAGATATACCTAAACTTTGGTATTTCTTCTTTCCGTCTTTACAGATACGGAGCATTAATGGATATTCGCCATTTGATAGTGTCTTTGACTTGTAACATACCACTGAAATTGTAGCGTTCATACTGATTTTGGTTTAACTCTCGGTTTAACTCATGCGGTTAAACCATAGCCAAATCGGAAGTGCCTAAAAACAAAAATCAGATAGAAATCTTGCGATAACTATCTGATTTTCAGAAGAGCGGAAGACGGGGCTCAAACCCGCGACCCTCAGCTTGGAAGGCTAATGCTCTATCAACTGAGCTACTTCCGCAATTTTAGTGGGCAAAGATGGATTCGAACCACCGAAGGCGTAAGCCAGCAGATTTACAGTCTGCCCCATTTGGCCACTCTGGTATTTGCCCTTTTGCTACCGAGAACTCCTTAAATCTCTCTTTAAGCAGCTTTGTTTCTCAATTGCGGTGCAAATATACGACTATTTTTGTAAACTCCAAGCAAAATCTATCATTTTTATTGCAGTAATTGCACATTCATCGCCTTTGTTACCCAGCTTGCCGCCTGCACGGTCCTCTGCTTGCTCCATTGTATTGGTGGTAATTAATCCGTAAATTACTGGAACATCGCCACTTGCGTTTAATTGGGTGATTCCTTGCGTTGCGCCCATGCAAACGTAATCAAAATGCGGTGTATCTCCACGAACTACGCAACCAATCGCAATTACAGCATCGACTTCGCTGTATTCTATAATTTGATTGGCGCCGAAAGTCAACTCGAAACTGCCGGGTACGGTTTTTATCATGATATTTTCGTCTTTCGCTCCGTGTTTTTTTAAGGTATCGACCGCTCCTTTTAAAAGAGCGCCGGTGATATTGTAGTTCCATTCGGATACTACGATGCCGAATTTCATATTCTCTGCACTGGGTACTGAATTGAAATCATAATCCGAAAGGTTGTGATAAGCTGTAGCCATGATGAATTAAAGATTAAGAATTAAATAATAGGAAAGTATAAAAGAGGAGCACGGATTACACGGCGCTCACGGTTTTGACTTCCGTGTATATCCGTGTAATCCGTGCTCGAATATCTTATATATGATAAGGTATAAATTACTTCTTCAAGAGCTTGGCTTGTTCGATGTATTTATCAATGTCCATAGCCTGATATGAACGGAAGTATTTATCCTTAATGGAAGTATATGCCTTGATAGCATCGTCGTACTTACCCTGCTTAACCAGGATTTCTCCGGCTTGCTTCAAGTAGATGGGGCTGAGCGTATTGTTATCGGCTTCGTCGGCGGCTTTCAGCAACATGGAAGATGCCTTGTCGAGTTGACCGAGCTGAGCGTAGCAGTTACCCATGGCGCCTTTCATGGCGGGAGCTACCATCTGGTCGTCTCCGTCAAAGCTGTCCAATGCTTTTACGGCTTCGTCGAATTTGCCGAGATGTGCATAGCAAAGACCTGCGTAGGCTTTTGCAAGGTTGGCTGCGTCTGTACCGCTGTATTGGTCGGCTATCTTGATGAAACCTACGTAACCGATGCTGTCACCGTTCAAGGCTTCTGCGAAAGCGTCGGCTTCAAAGTATTCCTGTCCTTTGAAAAGAGCTGCCTGCGCTTTTTCCTCACGAGGTTCCGCATAGAGGTTCTTGTACATTACTATACCTGCTATAATGATGATTATAGCCAAAATAGCACCGATGATTGCCTTTTTGTTCTTGATGAGAAATGCCTCTGATTGTGTAAGTGCGTCTTCCACGTTTAAGGCTTCGTTCGTCTTCTTTTGTTCTGCCATTTTTTATATATTCTTTTTGTTATTATTCATTAATAGCTGATTCGACCCGCAAAAGTAAGTTTTTTATAGCTATCAACGAAATTTAGCGGCATCTTTTTTTATTTTACATCTCAAAACCGCGGAATTATTTTGCTTTGTATTCTCTTTATTTAAAAATGAAGAGAAGCCGCACTTCGGCAGAATAAGATGAATGACTTCGTTTTATTCTGCTCTCGGTTTAAATGAATTCTTCACGCTTGTAAGAGGAAACAAGTATCCTCTTGACTTACTTAATCGGAATTTTGCATTATCTTTGCGTGGAAAAGCAAAGATAAACCGTCATATGATACTGAAGCGTATATCCATACTCAATTATAAGAATCTGGAGCAAGTGGAACTCGCGTTCTCTCCGAAGCTGAATACCTTTTTCGGACAGAACGGAATGGGAAAGACTAACTTGCTGGATGCCGTTTATTTCCTTTCTTTCTGCAAGAGCGCGGGCAACCCCATTGACTCGCAGAATATAAGGCATGACGCGGACTTCTTTGTGATTCAGGGATTTTATGAAGCTGCCGACGGTACGCCGGAAGAAATTTACTGCGGCATGAAACGACGGCAGAAAAAGCAGTTCAAACGGAACAAGAAGGAGTACACGCGTTTGTCCGACCATATCGGTTTCTTGCCGCTGGTAATGGTATCTCCCGCCGATTCGGCATTGATAAACGGAGGCAGTGACGAGCGCCGCCGCTTTATGGATGTCGTGATTTCACAGTACGACAAAGAATATCTGGATGCGCTGATTCGTTACAACAAGGCATTGGCGCAGCGAAATACATTGCTTAAAAGCGAAACGCCGGTAGAAGAAGAACTTTTTCTGGTGTGGGAAGAGATGATGGCGCAAGCCGGTGAAGTGGTGTTCCGTAAGCGGGAAGAGTTTATCAGGGAATTCATTCCGATTTTCCAGTCTTTTTATTCGTTCATTTCACAGGACAAGGAGAAAGTCGGGTTGACTTATGATTCGCATGCCCGTGACGCTTCCCTGCTGGAAGTGCTGAAAGAGAGCCGTACGCGCGATCAGATTATGGGATTTTCCCTGCGCGGCGTACATAAAGACGAACTGAATATGTTGCTGGGTGATTTCCCTATCAAGCGGGAAGGTTCGCAAGGGCAGAACAAAACGTATCTGGTAGCTTTGAAGCTGGCGCAGTTCGACTTTTTGAAACGGACAGGTACTACGGTTCCGTTGTTGTTGCTCGATGATATTTTTGATAAACTGGATGCTTCGCGCGTGGAGCAGATCATCAAACTGGTAGCAGGCGATAATTTCGGGCAGATTTTCATTACGGATACCAACCGCGAACACTTAGACCGCATTTTGCATAAGGTAGGCAGCGATTATAAGATGTTTCGCGTAGAGAAAGGAGCCGTTTCCGAAATGGCTGGAAACCAAATATTGACCGATGAGGAGAGTGAAGCATGAAACGGAATGATGCCGAACAGATAGGTAAACTGATACGGAGCTTCCTGCGGCAGGAAAGCTTGGAATCGCCGCTGAATGAGCGGCGGCTTATCAGTTCATGGGCTGAGGTGCTGGGACCGACCATCGCATCTTACACGCGCGAACTTTATATTAAGAACCAGGTGCTGTACGTGCATCTTACTTCCGCCGCTCTCCGTCAGGAACTGATGATGGGACGGGACTTATTGGTAAGGAATCTGAACCGGCACGTAGGAGCGCAGGTGATTACCAATATCATATTCCGGTGATATGTGTACGCTTTACGCAGCTTTCTTTTAGCGCATCATTCTTAGCGTGTCTGTTGTTTTAATCTTCAAATTTTTCAGTTCCTGTACGGCGCGTCCGTAATAAACGGGAGTTTCAAAATCTTTATTATTGTGCGCATCCATTCCGATAATGGCTGTACATCCCTCGTTGGCAGCAATGCGCCAGAAATCCGGACAGGGATAAGTGGTCAATCCATGCGCTTCGTTGTAGGCCACATAGCCTATATTATATTCCAGCGGAATATTGAGACGCGCCGCAGCCCGGCAGATATGGCGGCTGATTGCGGTGCAGTGGTGGTCGAACCGGGGATAAGAGCGCATGAACAGGTCGGGGTGGGCAAGGCAACTGTACAGGCCGCTTTCCATGCCTTCGACGGCGCTCTCCTCGTACAGGTCGAGCATATCCCGGCTGTCTGTGTGGTGTCCGAAGTAAGGGAACTTCTCGTCCGTATGGAAATGGTGGTTGCCGAAAATGATATAATCCAGCCGATATTGTTTAATCTGTTCTTTCAGCCAGGGAATATAGTCGGGGAAGTATTCGCATTCCAACCCTATCTTTATCCGGATTTGCTCTTGATACTTCTCTCGCAGATGTTGCAGGCTTTCGATATAACCCGGCAGTTCTTCGGGAAGCATACGCATATCGGCTACGTAGTCGGTACGGTATTTCCAGGGAGTGTGGTCTGAGAAACCGAGTATTTGAAAACCGCCTTTGATAGCGCTGAGAACGTACTCTTCATCGCTTCCGACGGCATGCATGCAGCGTGTGGTATGAGTGTGATAGTTAGTTTTCATTGTTGTGTTATGACTTCATCCATACGGATGTCGAAAGGCTCCGCAGGAACTTCTTCTACGAGTTGAAACGGGAAACAGATGCCGGCTTTGTATGCAGAGGGTATGCGGGGAAGCAGTCGGTCGTAATATCCCTTCCCGCGTCCTAAACGATTTCCGTTGCGGTCGAACGCTACGCCCGGAACAGCGATAAAGTCTATTGCGGCGTAGTCGGTGAACAATGTTCCGGTAGGCTCCTCAATGCCGTATGCTCCCAGGGTGAGGTCTGCGGGGCCTGTATAGACGCGAAGTTCCAAATCGTCACCTACGACGACGGGCAGAAGTATCTGTTTCTTTGTGCTCCATTTTCGGATGAAGTCGTGCGTATCTACTTCATCCGGTAAGGAGTGGTACAGTAATATTATGTTTGCCGCCCTGAAAGCCGGGTGCGTTTCGAGGGCGGCAAGTATCTCAGCAGACTGCGACTGATGCGTAATGGTAGATTTGTGAAGGGTCTTCAACAAAGCCATACGCTTGCGCAGTTCTTTTTTCTTTTCCATCAGCATTCTCTTCTTCTTGGCCGGCTTGTAGCGGAGCTTTCGGGAAAGCCTCGTCACGTTCCAGAATTTCCAACGCTTTCTTTACGGTAGCGTCGCTCTCGTTGACATACCGGATATAGGCTTCTTTACCCAATGTATTGTAGATGATATTGCCGTAGAGGTTTCGTTCCAGCAGTTTATAGGAACGGTGTATCAGCAGATTGCGCCTTTTTACTCCTTTGGAATCGGCAAAACGTATGAATTGCTCTACGATACCTTGGTGACGTAGGTATTTCAGTAAATCCTGTTCATTCTCGAACGTACTCAACTTGGCACGGTTGCGGTCGGTATATTGGAAGCTGAACTGTATAATCAGCCCTTTGTTGCCGACCTCTATCAGATAGGAGGATACTCCGGTCGTGTCTTGCGGTACGAATACGTCGGGCATGATGCCGCCGCCGCCATAAACGGGGCGTCCCAACCCGGTGGAGTAGCGCAGGTTTTCGTCGAGCTTGATACTGTCTTTAGAGAAGAACTCTCCATGTTCGTAGCGTGTCAGCCAGTCCATTTCGTATTTGGAGTCTTTTCCGCTTTCGTAGGGGCGTTGGATGCAACGTCCGGACGGGGTGTAGTAGCGGGCGATAGTCAGGCGGATGGCCGAACCGTCACTGAAGTCGATAGGTTGTTGCACCAAACCCTTACCGAACGAGCGACGGCCTATGATGGTTCCCCGGTCGTTATCCTGAATGGCGCCTGCAAAGATTTCGCTGGCAGAGGCCGAGCCTTCGTCCACCAATACTACGAGCGGTGTCTTTTGGCAACTGCCCGTACCGTTGGCATACTCTTCCATACGGGGATATTTACGTCCCTGTGTATATACGATAAGCTTTCCTTCCGGAAGGAATTCGTTTACCATACGTGTGGCAGCTTCCATGTAACCGCCGGTATTGCCGCGCAGGTCGATGATGAAACCCTTGCACTTCTGGTGACTCAGTTGGGCTATGGCATTCAGCAACTCCACGTGTGAGGTACGTCCGAACTTGCTGACTTGTATGTAGCCGAAATCATCGTTGAGCATATAGGCGGCGTCAATCGTGTTTTGAGGAATGTCTCCGCGTGTAATGGTAAAGTCCAGCAACTCTTTTTCGGTGGCGCGCTTTACTCCTAATTTCACTTGTGTGCCTTTAGGGCCTTTCAGGTTGCGCATGGCTTTTTCATTAGTCAGCCCTTTGCCGACGAACAAGCTGTCGTTGACCATGACGATGCGGTCGCCTGCCATTAGTCCTACCTTTTCGGATGGGCCGCCCTGAATAACGCTGTTCACGTGTATGGTATCTTCCTGTATCGTAAACTGGATACCGATACCGCTGAAACTGCCTTCCAACTCGGAATTGACTTCTTCCAGCTTCTGTGCGGGAATATAAGTGGAGTGGGGGTCAAGCTCCGCCAATATCTGCGGCATGGCTTTTTCTACCAAGTCGGTCATGTCGACACTGTCTACATACTGGTCGTCCACCACTCGCAGCAAGGCGTTCAGCTTGTTGGACGAGCCGTTGATAATACCCAAACGGTTTCCTGCGAAGTGTTTGGCATAAAACGTTCCGATAAGGATACCCGCTACTACACTGATTGCAATAATAAGCGGTGTGAAACGGGAAGAGTTCTTTGTACCCATAATGATATGTACTATTTTACAATTTACTATTTACTGTTTTGGCTGCGCATGAGGTTGGAGGCTGTCGACTTTCAGCTTTCAATGCTCCGCTGAAACAAATATTACCTCGATGCCTGCTCGTTTCAGCAGTTCGATACCGTCTTCCAGCCGATATTTTTCGGAGTATACGACACGCTTGATACCTGCCTGGATGATGAGCTTGGCACATTCTATGCAAGGGGAAGCCGTGACGTACATGGTGGCTCCGTTACTGCTGTTGTTGGAGCGCGCTATCTTGGTAATGGCATTGGCTTCGGCGTGGAGTACATACGGTTTGGTGACATTGTTTTCGTCTTCGCATACATTCTCAAAACCGGATGGCGTGCCGTTGTATCCGTCCGAGATAATCATTTTATCTTTTACGATGAGTGCGCCTACCTGGCGGCGTTGGCAGTAAGAGTTTTCCGCCCAGATGCTTGCCATGCGTATATAACGCTTGTCCAACGCTTCTTGTTTGCTTCTCGTAGTCTCGTCCATATCTTCAGTTGTATTTAGCGGGCTGTGAATCCCATGACTTTCGTTGTATTTCCGTCTTTAAAGTAGAGGGTCAGATTGTGTATATCCCCCTCGTACTTGAATACGTTCAGCACGCCGTTGATGAATACCTTTGCCAGTTTATCGCTTTCCGTACCGATAACTTTTCCGCTGATGTTTATGGTATGTTCCTTGCCGTCTATTTTCAGGGTAGCGTCATCGATGCTTGATTTGGCGGCATGGGCGCTGACGGTACCGGTTACTTCTCCGTTTACTTCGGCGCAGTTGAAGTTCAAAGTGAAGTTTCCATCTGTTTTGAGCAGTTCACGACTGGCTTTCTCTTCGGCTTCGTTATTCCACAAACCTTGATAGAATTGTTCTTTCCCTTTTTCGGTGGCTATGCGGCTCAGCTTCCAGGTTTTGTTGTTGAAGATTTCCATTACATCGTCCTCATTGTTGCAGGCGCTGAAACCGAGAAGTATAGCCAGCAGCATCAGGCTGCAGCCTATCGTCTTTATATTTATTTTCTCTTTCATTGCTTTATTCCGTTTCTGATTAATAGTGCGTCTATGGTCGGCTCTTGTCCGCGAAAACGTTTATAGAGTGTCATCGGATGTTCCGTTCCGCCCTTCGATAGGATGTTTTTGCGGAAAGAGCCGGCTACATCCGGATTGAAGATACCACGCTGTTTAAAGAGTGAGAACGCGTCTGCATCCAATACTTCCGCCCATTTATAGCTGTAATATCCGGCAGAATATCCGCCGGCAAAGATATGTGAGAACTGGGTGCTCATACAGGTTTCCTCCACAACGGGAAGGATTTGAGCTTTTTTCCAAGCCTGTTTCTCATAGGCTTTGACGTCTCCTTCGAATGGCGTGTTACGCGTGTACCATGCCATATCCAGCAATCCGAAACTTACTTGGCGCAAGCAGGCATAGGCTACGTTGAAATTCGATGAGTCTACGATGCGCTGTACCAATTCGTCGGATATGAGTTCTCCGGTTTGGTAGTGGCGGGCAAAGGTGTGCAGGAACTCTTTTTGGGTGGCGAAGTTCTCCATGAACTGAGAAGGCAGTTCCACAAAATCCCAATAGACGTTTGTGCCGCTCAGGCTTTCGTAAGTGGAGTCGGCGAATATTTCGTGCAGGCTGTGCCCGAACTCGTGCAGGAAAGTTTCCACTTCATTGAAAGTCAGCAGGGCGGGAGTGTTCTGCGTGGGCTTGGTGAAGTTCATTACGATAGATACGTGCGGGCGGCTGTTTTCGCCGCTTGCTTCGTCTATCCACTGCCCTTTATAGCTCGTCATCCACGCCCCCGAACGTTTCCCGGTTCTGGGATGGAAGTCGGTATAGAGCACGGCAAGATATGTGCCGTCCTTGTCGAATACTTCGTAGGCTTCCACATCTTTGTGATAGACGGGAATATCTGCGTTTTTCTTGAAGGTGATGCCGTATAGCTTGCTTGCCAGTCCGAATATACCTTCTTTTACTTTGCTCAGCTCAAAGTAGGGGCGGAGCATTTCGTCGTTGATGCTGAACTTCCGGTCTTTCAGCTTTTGAGAGTAATAACTCCAGTCCCACGGCATCAGGATAAAGTCGGCTCCTTCTTCACTGCGTGCCAATGCCTGTACTTCGTCATATTCTTTTTGTGCGGTGGGCGTATAGGCTTCCAACAATTGATTTAACAGTTTGTATACGGTATCGCTGTTTTGAGCCATTCGCTCTTTCAGGTTGTACTCGGCAAAGTTATCATAACCCAGCAGCCGGGCTATCTCCATGTGGATGTTGGCAATCTTCTTTACGATTTCCAGATTGTTGCAGGCATTGTCGTGCGTACACTTCGTATTATATGCCATGTACAGCTCACGGCGTAGGTCGCGATTGTCGGCATACGTCATAAAAGGGCTGTAGCTTGGAGCGTGCAAGGTAAATACCCAACCCTCTACACCTTTTTCCTGTGCGGTTTCTGCGGCGGCGTCAATGGCGCTTTCAGGTAAGCCGGAGAGTTGGGACTTCTCGGTGAGCACCAATCGGTAATCGTTCGTTTCTTTCAGGGTGTTTTCACTGAATTGAAGTGTCAGCAGGCTCAGTTCCTTGCATAAGTTGCGGTACTGTTCTTTGGCGTCTCCTTGCAAGTTTGCCCCGTTACGTACGAAGCCGGTATAAATATCTTCCAATAATTTGGATTGTTCCGGGGTAAGTTTTGCCTTGTCAGCCAGCTCATATACGGTTTTGATGCGGGCAAACAGCTTTTCGTTGAGGCTGATGTTGTTCTCATGCTCGCTCATCAGCGGCATGATTTCCCGTGCGAGCTCCTGTAATTCGTCGTCGGTTTCAGCACTGAGCAGATTGCCGAATACGGTATTGACACGATGCAGTAATTCACCGGACTTTTCATAGGGTACTATCGTATTCTCAAAAGTCGGTGCGTCGGGATTATTGATGATGGCGTCTATCTCTCCATTTTGCCGGCGGATGCCTTCGTGGATGGCAGGCGCATAATGTTCGGTCTTTATCAGGTTGAAAGGAACAGTCCCGTGCGGAGTAGAATAAATTTCAAAGAAAGGGTTTGAGGCTTGTATCTTGTTCATGATTAATAATGCAAATTAAATGTTAGTTCGACTATACTTACCTGTAATTTATCCAATTTATCAGGTAAAGAATATTCTAACTGCAAATGTGCAAAAAAAATAGGCGACTTCATAAAAGAAGCCGCCTATTTTTTATTATTTTCTAACTGTATATTAGCAGTTAACAGATGCCATGTGAGCGATCAGGTCAAGAACCTTGTTAGAATAACCGATTTCGTTGTCGTACCAAGATACAACTTTAACGAAAGTGTCAGTCAAAGCGATACCAGCCTTAGCGTCGAAGATAGAAGTACGAGTGTCACCCAAGAAGTCAGAAGAAACCACTGCATCTTCAGTGTAACCCAGAACACCCTTCAATTCGCCTTCAGCAGCTTCCTTCATGGCAGCGCAGATTTCAGCGTAAGTAGCCGGTTTAGCCAAGTTAACTGTCAAGTCAACTACAGAAACGTCCAAAGTCGGAACACGCATAGACATACCGGTCAGTTTACCGTTCAAAGCCGGGATAACTTTACCTACAGCCTTAGCAGCACCTGTAGAAGAAGGGATGATGTTACCTGCAGCGGCACGACCACCTCTCCAGTCTTTCATAGAAGGACCGTCAACTGTTTTCTGAGTAGCAGTTGTAGAGTGAACGGTAGTCATCAAACCGTCAGTGATACCCCATTTGTCGTTCAATACTTTAGCGATAGGAGCCAAGCAGTTAGTAGTACAAGAAGCGTTAGATACGAATTGAGTACCCTTAACGTAAGTCTTCTCGTTAACACCGCAAACGAACATCGGAGTGTCATCCTTAGAAGGAGCAGACATTACAACGTATTTTGCACCTGCTTCGATGTGAGCCTGAGCTTTGTCTTTGCTCAAGAACAAACCTGTAGATTCAACTACGTATTCAGCGCCTACTTCGTTCCATTTCAAGTCAGCCGGATTTCTTTCAGCAGTGATGCGGATAGCCTGACCGTTAACGATCAATTTGCTGTTTTCAACATCAGCTTCGATAGTACCGTCGAATTGACCGTGCATTGTATCGTACTTCAACATGTAAGCCAAGTAATCTACCGGGCAAAGGTCGTTAATACCAACGATTTGGATATCGTTTCTTTTCATTGCAGCGCGGAATACGAAACGTCCGATACGTCCGAATCCATTAATACCTACTTTAATCATTTTGTTTAAACTTTTAAGGGTTTTATAATGTTTAAAAAATAAACTTTCAAACTTTTCCTACAATTCTTTTGGAATTGCGGTGCAAAAGTAAGAAAATGTTTTTATATTCGTACTTAAAATCATAATTAAATAATTGAAAAGATGGGAAAAAGTTCATTTTTACAGGAATTTAAGGCTTTTGCCATGAAAGGTAATGTGGTGGATATGGCTGTCGGTGTCATCATCGGCGGTGCGTTTGGCAAAATCGTGTCTTCTGTCGTGGCCGATGTGATTATGCCACCTTTGGGTTTGCTGATCGGTGGCGTAAATTTTACCGACTTAAAGTGGGTGATGAAGCCTGCCGAAGTGGTAGACGGTAAGGAGATTGCAGCCGTAACGCTGAATTACGGTAACTTTCTGCAGGCTACTTTCGACTTCCTCATTATCGCTTTCTCCATCTTTATGTTTATTAAGCTGATAACCAAGTTGACGGAAAAGAAGAAAGCGGAAGCACCTGCTGCTCCTCCTGCACCGCCCGCACCGAGCAAGGAAGAAGTGTTGCTGACTGAAATCCGCGATATCTTGAAAGAAAAATAATCATTGGTCCTTTATTTGTAAGGACAGTTCATGGGATGTGTCAAAATCGATGATTAATCGTCATTTTGACACATCTTCTTCATTGGATAAAAAGATTGTTATTTAGTCTTCCTTCAAGTTGTATTTCAGTCTTTGATATTTGCGGGTGGTTTCCCGTTGAAGGCCGCTAAGCGTACTGATTTCAATGGATAGTTGTTGAAGGTCGGGATTGGTTTCTTTAAGAATGCGTTCTGTCTTATAATTGTAGATTTCCGGAACGATTTCCCGATTCTTTTTACATTCATTCAATAAATAGTAAGCGCAGGCAATGTAATGTTCCTTGATGGCTTTGCGTCTTTTTTCAAGTAAGGGGCGGTAAGCTTTATCCTCCTTGTATATACGCTGGTAGAAACCATCCAAAGCAACTTTACGGTCTTTCTTCTGCTCTGTGGTGATAGCTCTTTTATATAAGGAATCAAGGGTTATGTATTCGGGATAGGATTCCAGTAATGCGTCAAATTCTTTTTTTGCTTCTTCGTAAGCCAATCTCAACGGTTCCAGTTCTTGCGGTTTGATGGTGGTGGCAAGTTGTACTAACCGGGGTTCCTGATTGAAGTTTGTGATTCTGGAGAGCTTCTTGCAATACTCTATATACTTTTCCGTCAGTTCCCAATTGTACTGTAAAGTTTTCTCTTGTAAGTCGGCTTGTATATTTGTCAATGCATTTTCCAATAAAGCGATTTCGTTCTGTAATGAATCTGCCTTGGAGAGCGTTTGGGCTGTTATCGGTAATAGACAGCAAACAGCAAAGGTTAGAGATAGGATGCTTTTCTTCATGATAGTAGATTTACTTTGGTTAGTTATTTCGAGGGCAAATATAAATTCTTTACTTTATAAATCCAATAAATTCTTTATATTTTAGGTAAATATAGACTCCATTCGCAGGTAAAGTGTATTCTTTCCATACTGAAGTGTGGATATACTTTCCGGGAAGGCGGGAAAGGCGATACGAAGAATTCTCCCGCAATATTTCTTTCAGTTTTAGAAATAATCGTATCTTTGTGCTCCAAATTATTAACACCTCTGTTTCTATGCAAGAAAAGATTATCATTCTTGATTTCGGTTCGCAAACTACGCAGCTCATCGGCCGCCGGTTACGCGAACTAAATGTCTATTGCGAGATTGTGCCTTACAACAAATTTCCTCAGGGAGATGCGAGTGTAAAAGGAGTTATCCTTTCGGGTAGCCCCTTTTCTGTTTATGACAAGAGCGCATTCAAGGTGGATTTGAGCGATATTCGCGGGAAATACCCCATTTTGGGTATCTGCTACGGTGCGCAGTTTATCTCTTATAGTAACGGCGGACGGGTGGAGCCGGCAGGAACCCGCGAGTATGGACGTGTTCATCTTGGCTTCTTCGATTCGGAGAACATCCTTTTCAAAGGGATAAGGAAAAATACCCAGGTATGGATGAGTCATGGAGATACGATTACTGCCATTCCCGATAACTTCAAGGTTATAGCTTCTACGGATAAGGTGGCGATTGCCGCCTATCAAGTGACCGGCGAGAAAATCTGGGGAGTACAGTTCCATCCGGAAGTGTATCATAGTGAGGACGGTACGCAGATGTTGCGCAACTTTGTGGTGGACGTTTGCGGTTGCAGCCAGAGTTGGAGTGCCGCATCGTTTGTAGATACCACTGTCGCCGAACTGAAGGGGCAGCTTGGCAATGACCGCGTTATTCTGGGACTGAGTGGCGGTGTGGATTCTTCGGTGGCCGCCGTATTGCTGCATCGTGCCATCGGCAAGAATCTGACCTGTATTTTTGTAGATCACGGTCTGCTCCGCAAGAACGAATTCAGGAATGTGATGCGCGACTACGAGTGTCTGGGACTGAACGTGATTGGCGTAGATGCCAGCGCGAAGTTTTTCAAGGATTTGGAGGGAGTGACCGAGCCCGAACAGAAGCGTAAAATCATCGGTCGTGATTTTATCGAAGTATTCGATGCCGAAGCGCACAAGATAACCGATGCCCGCTGGTTGGCGCAAGGTACCATTTATCCCGACCGCATCGAGAGCTTGAACATTACGGGCAAGACTATCAAAAGCCATCACAATGTGGGTGGTCTGCCCGAGGAGATGAATCTCCGTCTGTGCGAGCCGTTACAATGGCTGTTCAAAGATGAGGTTCGTCGCGTGGGACGTGAATTGGGAATGCCCGAACATTTGATTACCCGTCATCCTTTCCCCGGCCCGGGATTGGCAGTCCGTATTCTGGGAGATATAACGCCGGAGAAGGTACGTACCCTGCAGGAAGCCGACGATATTTTCATTCAGGGCCTGCGTGACTGGAAGGTTCAGGATACTGCAGGAAACGAGACATCACTCTACAATCAGGTTTGGCAGGCGGGCGTCATTCTTCTGCCGGTGCAGAGTGTGGGTGTGATGGGCGACGAGCGTACCTATGAACGTGCGGTGGCTTTGCGTGCCGTTACTTCCACCGATGCCATGACGGCGGACTGGGCGCATCTGCCCTACGAATTTCTGGGCAAGGTATCCAATGATATTATAAATAAGGTGAAAGGCGTGAACCGCGTAACCTATGATATATCTTCAAAACCACCCAGCACAATAGAGTGGGAATAAGACCGACTGAAATTATTAACTTAAAAAATAATATAGAAGAATGAAGCAGGATATGATTGTGATTCTGGATTTGGGAAGTCACGAAAACACGGTGCTTGCCAGAGCGATTCGTGCGTTGGGAGTATATAGCGAAATCTACCCGCATGACATTACCGCCGCCGAACTGAAGGCCTTGCCGAATGTGAAAGGCGTTATCATCAACGGTGGTCCCAATAATGTGATTGACGGGGTATCCATCGACGTACTGCCCGAGATTTATGAAGCGGGATTCCCTGTAATGGCTGCCGGTCATGATAAGGCTTTGTGCGAAGTGAAACTTCCCCGGTTTACAGATGATGTGGAAGCTATTAAAAATGCGGTCAAGTCTTTTGTATTCGATACTTGCAAGGCTGAAGCCAACTGGAATATGACAAATTTCGTCAATGACCAGATAGAACTGATACGTCGCCAGGTAGGTGACCGTAAGGTACTGTTGGCGCTGTCCGGCGGTGTGGATAGTTCTGTGGTGGCTGCGCTGTTGCTAAAAGCTATCGGTGACAATCTGGTGTGCGTACATGTGAATCATGGACTGATGCGTAAGGGTGAGTCGGAAGCCGTTATTGAAATTTTCAAGAATAAGCTGAACGCTAACCTTGTTTATGTGGATGCTACAGATCGTTTCTTGGATAAGCTGGCAGGCGTAGCCGACCCCGAGCAGAAGCGTAAGATTATCGGTGGCGAGTTTATCCGTGTCTTTGAGGAAGAGGCCCGTAAGTTGGACGGCATCGACTTCTTGGGACAAGGCACTATTTATCCTGATATTGTAGAGAGCGGTACCAAGACTGCCAAGATGGTGAAGTCTCATCATAATGTAGGCGGTTTGCCTGAAGATTTGCAGTTTGAATTGGTAGAGCCGCTGCGTCAGTTGTTCAAGGACGAAGTACGCGCTTGCGGTCTTGAACTCGGCTTACCGTATGAAATGGTGTATCGCCAGCCTTTCCCCGGACCGGGTCTGGGTGTACGCTGCCTGGGAGCTATCACACGTGACCGTTTGGAGGCAGTCCGTGAGTCGGACGCTATCTTGCAGGAAGAATTCCGGTTGGCAGGTCTGGATAAGAAGGTATGGCAATATTTCACTGTTGTACCCGATTTCAAGTCAGTAGGTGTACGTGATAATGCCCGTTCTTTTGACTGGCCTGTCATTATCCGTGCCGTCAATACGGTGGATGCCATGACTGCCACTATCGAACCGGTGGATTGGTCTGTCCTGATGAAGATTACCGACCGTATTCTCAAGGAGGTGAAGAATGTCAACCGTGTTTGTTATGATATGTCTCCGAAGCCCAATTCTACCATTGAATGGGAATAAAATTATAGACTGATTATTTTCAGACGCGCGCTGACGCGGATGACACAGACTTTTTCTTCTTGGGCTGCGTCATTCGCGTCATCTGCGTTAAAGAGATAGCAGATATAAGTTTTCAGACAGCTTCTCCGCATCGGGTATTACGATTTCTCCGCGATGTAATTCCGCCAATCCCTTGGCTTGCATACTATTGAGAGCTTTTGATACTCCTGCCCGGGTATCGTTGACGATTTGCGCCAAGTTTTCCATTTTTATTTTCAGTGCTTTCTCGCCCGATAAACGTTCTACATGGCTGAGGATGAAGTGGGCGATGCGGGCTTCGAGGTTATCACCGGACACAGCCCATAAACGGTTATGCAGCATTTGAGTACGGTTACTGACTATATTCATATAGTTCAAACGGAATATCTCATAATTAAAGAGTTCTTTCATGACGAACGCCTTGCTGATGCTGACGGTGTGCGCTTCCGTTTTTGCCCGATATGTAGAAGCATAATGCGTTTTCATACCGAACATCGAGTAAGCCTCAATCAGGTAGGGAGCCGGAAAGTATTCTGTAAAGCTGTAAGAAGAATCGACGGATGAGGTGGAAGATGCGACTTCTCCTTTTAGAACGAAGACCAGTTCATGACAGGAAGTCCCTTCTTTTAAAAGAAGTTCGCCCGGCTTATGTTTTGTGAAGTGCAATTTGACTTTTTCCAAAATACGGGTAAAGTCTTCCTGGGCAAGTCCTTGAAAGAGGGGTAGTTGTAATAGCGTATCAAACATTGTTTCCATATCATTCTCATCTTCTGGTTTACGAGCAAAAGTAGATATAATCGAAGTCTGCCGTAAACACTTGCCCTCTCTTTTTGTTTTTTTTATTATTTCTTAAACGTGCTATTCATTCGCTTTTAAGAAATTTTGCGAAATGCATAAAAATAGATTATCTTTGCAGAAAAAAGGAGGGACGTATGTTTTCAGCATTTAATTGGCAACAGATGACCAGCGCTTTTATCGTGCTGTTTGCCGTGATAGATATCATTGGTTCTATTCCTATTATCATTAACTTGAAGGAGAAAGGAAAAGATGTAAACGCATTGAAAGCCACATTAATATCGCTTGGCTTGTTGATTGGCTTCTTCTATGCGGGTGATATGATGCTGAAATTGTTCCATGTGGATATTGAATCATTTGCCGTTGCCGGTGCATTCGTCATATTTCTGATGTCATTGGAAATGATTCTTGATATTGAAATCTTTAAAAACCAAGGGCCGATTAAAGAAGCAACGCTGGTTCCGTTGGTTTTTCCGCTATTGGCTGGAGCAGGGGCTTTTACTACTTTGCTTTCTTTGCGTGCCGAATATGCCAGCGTCAATATCATTATAGCGTTAGTGCTGAATATGATATGGGTATATTTTGTTGTCAGTATGACAGGACGGGTTGAGCGATTCTTAGGTAAAGGCGGTATTTATATTATCCGTAAATTCTTTGGTATCATTCTATTGGCTATATCGGTACGTCTGTTCATGGCAAACATCTCATTACTTTTGGAGAGCTTCCATCAATAAGGTTGTTTTGTTTCTTCTTCAGAGGAGGCTTCTTCCTCTTCCTCATCAATGTCTTCCTCGTCTGCGAAAGGTTCCGGGCGTTGAGGACCGTATTTCATAAAAGCGATGGAACAGA
This sequence comes from Bacteroides clarus YIT 12056, assembly GCF_900129655.1. Taxonomy (GTDB): domain Bacteria; phylum Bacteroidota; class Bacteroidia; order Bacteroidales; family Bacteroidaceae; genus Bacteroides; species Bacteroides clarus. The sequence goes on along the minus strand of NZ_FQWK01000002.1, from coordinate 282,928 downwards.
GCGTTCCTGTTATGGCACCGCTGAGATGTCCTTCCCAAGAGGTCGTTTCTTTGGCGAACTGTGGAAACATGTTCCATACCAATCCTCCATACAGAAAAGTTATTAATAGAGAAATTGCTATGAGTGGTACGTGTTTTCGTAATAATCCGCTAAAAAACAGGAAGAATGCCAAGCCGTAAATAATACCGCTTGCGCCGATGTGCCATCCCGGTTTGCCTATAAGAAAGGTGAATACTCCGCAACCTATCCAGATTGTAAAAAAGATATAGGGCGCAATATCCCGATAGAAATAAAACAAACACCAGGACAAGAAGAAAAAAGGAATCGTATTGGCAAAAAGATGTTTAAAACTACTGTGTACTAACGGATGTGCAAATATACCGAATACTCCTCGCTTTTCCATTGGATAAACTCCCAGCTTTGTAAAGTCCCAATCCATGCCTGTTTCCAAGAATTTCAGTATATACAGGATGAATAGTAGAAATAGCGGTATAATCGCAGCCAGAACTATTCGTTGCACGTCACGCTTCATATATTGTACAGGGATTTGTTATTTTCGTACAATGCTACGAATTATTTACTTGAAAAACGAAAAAAAACTGACTTTTTATTTTGCGTATAGGCTTTAATTCGTATTTTTGGGCATCGCTACAAGCTTTGTAGCGCATATACCTGAATAATTAACCTTTAAATAATGCACAACTATGAGTTATTTACGATTTGACAAGACCTTGATGGTTAATCTGCAAGAATCTTTGCCAAGGGAGATACTTCGGACTAACAAATCGGGGGCCTATCATTGTACAACGATTGTAGATTGTAACACACGCAAATATCACGGCTTGTTGGTGATTCCTGTTCCCAACCTGGATGATGAAAACCATGTGCTGCTGTCTTCTTTGGATGAAACGGTAATTCAGCACGGTGCGGAGTTTAATCTGGGGTTGCATAAGTATCAGGGAAATAACTTTAGTCCGAATGGACATAAGTATATCCGTGAATTTGATTGCGAGCATATCCCGGCGACTACCTACCGTGTGGGAGGTGTTATCCTCCGTAAAGAGAATGTTTTTGTACATCACGAGAACCGGATTCTGATTCGTTACACCTTGGTCGATGCCCATTCGGCAACAACGCTCCGGTTCCGTCCTTTCCTGGCATTCCGCAGCGTACGCGAATACACGCACGAGAATGCGCAGGCAAGCCGTGACTACCAGTTGGTGGAAAATGGCATTAAAACCTGTATGTATCCCGGTTATCCGGAACTTTATATGCAGCTGAACAAAAAGAATGAATTTCATTATCAACCGGATTGGTATCGCGGCATTGAATATCCGAAAGAACAGGAACGCGGATATGATTTTAATGAAGACTTGTATGTACCCGGTTATTTTGAAGTAGATATAAAGAAAGGTGAAAGCATTGTTTTCTCTGCCGGTATTTCAGAGATTTCACCGCGTAAACTGAAACAGGCCTTTGAGGCCGAAGCCGCAGACCGCACTCCGCGCGACAGTTTCTATCACTGTTTAAAGAATTCCGCTCACCAATTCCACAATAAGCAAGGAGAAGAACATTATGTACTTGCAGGTTATCCCTGGTTCAAATGTCGTGCACGCGACTTGTTTATTTCCTTACCGGGACTAACTTTGGCAGTGGACGAACAAGATGAATTCGAAGATGTTATGAATACGGCGGAAAAAGCTATCCGTAATTTCATAGAGGATAAACCGGTAGGTTATAAAATCTATGAAATGGAACATCCCGACGTGCTTTTATGGGCAGTGTGGACTTTGCAACAATATGCTAAGGATACATCGCGCGAACAATGCCGCTTGAAGTACGGTAAGCTGTTGGAAGACATCATGAGATATATCCGTGACCGTAAGCATGACAATCTTTTTTTGCATGAAAACGGCTTGCTTTATGCAAATGGCAAGGAAAAGGCCGTTACATGGATGAACTCTACGGCTAACGGACATCCCGTAATTCCTCGTACCGGATATATCGTTGAGGTGAATGCGTTGTGGTACAATGCTCTGCGTTTTGTTTCGGATATTGTACGTGAGGGAGGAAATGACATTCTTGCGGATGAGTTGGATACTCAGGCGGAGATAACGGGTAAATCTTTTGTGGAGGTTTTCCGCAATGAGTACGGTTATCTGTTCGATTATGTAGACGGCTATATGATGGATTGGAGTGTTCGTCCCAACATGATATTTGCCGTAGCTTTTGATTACTCACCGTTAGACCGCGCGCAAAAGAAGCAAGTTCTTGATATTGTGACAAAAGAATTGCTGACTCCGAAAGGTCTGCGTACGTTGAGTCCTAAGAGCGGAGGGTATAATCCGAATTATGTCGGTCCTCAGACCCAGAGAGATTACGCTTATCATCAGGGTACAGCCTGGCCGTGGCTTATGGGCTTTTACATGGAGGCGTATTTACGTATCTATAAGATGAGTGGTATTTCGTTCGTAGAACGTTATTTGATTGGTTTTGAAGATGAGATGACGAGCCATTGCATAGGTTCTCTGCCTGAATTGTTCGATGGAAACCCACCGTTTAAGGGAAGAGGCGCAATATCGTTTGCCATGAATGTAGCGGAAATTCTGCGCATTTTGAAATTATTGTCTAAGTATAATTTATAAGAGGAGGAACGAAGATGAAAGTTTTAATGTTTGGTTGGGAATTTCCTCCCAAAATATATGGCGGTCTTGCAGTTGCATCATACGGAATAACTAAAGGATTGAGCTTGCAGGGGGATGTGGAAACGACTTTCTGTATGCCCAAGCCCACAGGTGAAGAAGAGCAATTCTTGAATATAATCGGCATGAACCAAGTGCCTATCGTATGGCGTGACGTCGATTATGATTATCTGAAGTCGCGTTTGTCGACAATGAGTCCGGAACAATACTACGCTCTGCGTGACCATATCTATTCGGATTTCTCTTATATGCACGTCAACGACCTTGGCTGTATGGACTTTGCCGGCGGTTATCCGGGAAATTTGCACGAAGAAATCAATAACTTTTCGATTATAGCCGGAGTGGTGGCGCGTCAACAGGAGTTTGACATTATCCATGCACACGACTGGTTGACCTATCCGGCCGGTGTACATGCGAAAATGGTAAGCGGCAAGCCGCTCTGCATTCATGTTCATGCCACTGATTTTGACCGTTCGAGAGGAAAGGTTAATCCTACTGTCTATTCTATGGAAAAGAACGGAATGGATTACGCCGATTGCATTATGTGCGTATCGGAGCTTACCCGTCGCACAGTTATCAATGAGTATCATCAAGATCCAAGAAAGGTATTTGCCATGCACAATGCTGTGTATCCGCTGTCGCAGGAGCTTCAGGATATTCCGCGTCCGGATCATTCTAAAGAGAAGGTGGTGACTTTCCTCGGACGTATCACCATGCAGAAAGGACCGGAATACTTTGTGGAAGCTGCTGCGCTGGTATTGCAACGTACCCGTAATATCCGTTTTGTAATGGCCGGTTCGGGTGATATGTTGAATGCCATGATTAACCTGGCTGCCGAACGCGGTATTGCCGACCGTTTCCATTTCCCCGGTTTTATGAAAGGCAAACAGGTATACGAGGTTTATAAAAACAGTGATGTGTTCGTTATGCCTTCTGTTTCCGAGCCTTTCGGTATCGCTCCGCTGGAAGCCATGCAGTGTGGAACTCCATCTATTATCTCCAAGCAGTCCGGATGCGGTGAAATCCTTGATAAGGTGATTAAAACCGATTATTGGGATATTCACGCTATGGCCGATGCTATCTATTCCATCTGTATCAATCCGTCTCTATTCCATTATCTTCAGGAAGAAGGAAAGAAAGAAGTGGACGGAATTACTTGGGAAAAGGTGGGCTTGCGAATTCGCGCTCTTTATGAGGATGTGTTAAGAAACTATGGTAAATAATAAAACAATAAATACTAATGAGAACTATCTGTCTTTATTTTGAGATACATCAAATTATACATCTGAAACGTTATCGTTTCTTTGATATCGGTACAAATCATTATTACTATGATGATTATGCTAATGAAACAAGTATAAATGAAGTTGCCGAACGCTCGTATATTCCTGCACTGAATACGCTTATCGAAATGGCGAAGAATTCGGGCGGCGCGTTTAAAGTGGCTTTATCTATCTCCGGCGTGGCATTGGAGCAACTGGAAATCCATGCGCCTGCTGTAATCGATTTGCTGCATCAGCTCAATGATACAGGATGCTGTGAGTTTTTAGCCGAACCGTATTCTCACGGACTTTCTTCTTTGGCCAATGAGGATTGCTTCAAGGAAGAGGTTATGCGTCAGAGCGCTAAGATGAAACAGATGTTTGGCAAAGCTCCGAAAGTGTTCCGTAATTCCAGCTTAATTTATAATGACGAGATTGGCGCTGTGGTGGCCAGCATGGGCTTTAAAGGTATGCTGACTGAGGGTGCTAAGCATGTACTTGGTTGGAAGAGCCCGCACTATGTATATCATTGCAATATGAATCCGAATTTAAAATTGTTGCTACGCGATTTTAAATTATCTGATGATATCAGCCTGCGCTTCTCTAATTCGGAATGGAGTGAATATCCTTTGTTTGCGGATAAGTATATCAATTGGATTGACGCGTTCCCGCAAGAAGAACAAGTTATCAATATATTTATGGAGCTTTGCTCGTTGGGAATGTCACAACCTCTGTCTTCCAATATTCTGGAATTCCTGAAGGCGTTGCCTGCATGTGCTAAAGAAAAAGGCATTACTTTCTCAACTCCTACGGAGATTGTTACCAAACTGAAATCCGTATCGCAACTGGATGTTCCATATCCTATGTCATGGGTTGATGAAGAAAGAGACACAAGTTGTTGGCTGGGTAATGTAATGCAGCGCGAAGCTTTCAATAAACTGTATAGTGTGGCCGAACGCGTACACATCTGTGACGACCGCCGCATCAAGCAAGACTGGGATTATTTGCAGGCAAGTAATAACTTCCGCTTTATGACGACTAAGAATAGCGGGGTGGGTCTGAATCGTGGTATTTACGAATCACCTTATGACGCTTTCACCAATTACATGAATATTTTAGGAGATTTCATCAAGCGTGTCGATTCCTTATACCCGGTAGATATTGATAATGAGGAATTGAATGCCTTGCTGACTACAATCAAAAATCAAGGGGATGAAATAGAGGAACTTCATAAAGAGTTGGAAAAAGCGCAGAATAAGCTGGAGAAGGAAAAGGCCGCTGAGAAGAAGAAAGAAGCGAAAGCTGCTCCTAAGACTGCTGCGAAACCTGTTGCCAAATCTACTGCAAAAAAAGCCGCATCAAAGAAGAGCACCGCGAAGGTCACCAAAGAGTAAAGTTTGACTTACAATAATGTGAGAAGTCCTCCATGCTTTGTTAAAGTACGGAGGACTTTCTTTTTGTTCTTTTATTCCCTATTCTCCGGTTAGATTTATAACCTGATTAGATAAAATAATATGTTAATCTGATATCCAGTGCAATACGAGTACCAACTTTATACCACTCTTTGGCAGTTGTCGTACCAACGCTGGGCACTTCTCCTACCAAAGGGTGATATGCATCATATCGAGCATTGGTATCTCTTGTACCAGACGTTGGTATGGAAGGTATCAAGTAGGGAAAGTGAGGAATAGACAGGGACTATTTTCTTTTTATATGCAGATTATATAAATCTTGGAAAGAGAGTTTTTAGTTATGCTATTGCTTCATGACTGATTGAATAGAATAAGCCCTTCAAAAATAATCATTTTGAAGGACTTATTTATTTCTATGAAGTATTTCGCTTTATTTGTTGAAAGAAGTATAGGTAACTTCTATCTGCAAGTTGCTTCCGCCATAGGTCGGATCTCCGCCTTTTAGCTTGGCATACGTAGGTTTCAGGTCATGCTGAATGCCAATCATGGAAGGAGTGGTGCTGTTCGTATCATACGTCACGACTACGGGGATTAATACAACCTTATCCCAGTTCTCCCCTTCACCGCCGGGCTGGCTCCATGCCGCTTCCCATGCCGCTTCATCCCACGCTGCGCCTGCGTCTTCTTTTGCTTTCTGTTTGGCGGCCTTTTTCTCGTTGATACAAGCGGAGACTAAACGGGCGATATTCTTAAATGTATATTGGTTCGTCTCCACACTGTTGTGAGTGGCGACAAAAGAGGTAACATTGTCCGTAAGTTCGTTATTGACAAAGAAAGTGTCCATGTCTTTCTTGCGCAATAGCAAAACCGTTTCCGGCGCACTCATGCTGAACTTATATTTGTTGTTATTCTCCTGATTATAATTCGTGAAAGTCAGTTTAACGGCATTCAGCGTGTCGTTGGTCAACTCTTCATGTATTTTATCATAGGGCAAAGTAGCCTCTGTGAAGATGCCGGCGGGCGATTTGAGATAACTCCAGCCTTTCTCGCTGTCGCTGGTCACTTTCTTTTTCAGTTGCGGGGAGTTCTCGAATCTGTTGGCTTGGACAACTTCTTTCGTAGAGGCAAATACGGTTGCCGTACTGTAATATAAAGAGTCGGCGGGTTTGCCTTCCGCATTCAATGTACCGTCTTTCTTAGTGAGTTTTACCCCTAAGCTGTCCACATAATGGAAACGGAATTGCATTTGTAAGTCCACGCGGTCGACATATAGAATGGTTCCATCGCCATAATCGGTTTCAATATATACGCCTTTCAATACATTATCGATAAACTTATCCGAGTTCTTGAAGAAGTCGTTCTCTCCTCTCTGATAAGCTCTGTTTAACTGCAGCAGCTCGTTACCGAACTCTTTGCTTAAAGGCAGGGTTACATTCGGATAGAAAAGACTGTTACCATTGGAATCGGTGGCGTTTCTTACCGAATCGGGTACGGAAGTATCGTAGGCCGTATACGCTTTGTGCAGTTGGAAATATCCGGTTGTAAAGTTCGGCTTATTCGCTGTTACCTTGCTGAAATAATCTTCCGGATTAATATCGGTATAGTGGTTGTTCGTTAATCTTCGGTTCAATTCGTATACCGACATTCTGCATGGATTCAAAGAATCTCCGTACCATGAAGCGTAGTATATTGTCAGTTGGGCGGAAGATACGGTATCGCCGGCCATCGTTCCCGTATGGGTCTCGTCGTTGTATTCCGCAGGAAATCTAAAGTCATCGGCGCAGTTCAACTCTGTCAGAAAACTGGCTTTATAATTCCCGAAACCGTTCGGATCGGGGTCGGTGAACGTACCGACGTATCCCGTGCTCGTCTTGGCATAAACAGGTCCTGCGAGAATGGATTTTGTAGAAACCTCGAAAGTCTTGGTTTGGGCGGAAATACCATCCGAATCGGGCAGCATACCCATACCCAGTGTTCCGGTATTGTCATCGCATCCGTAGAAAGCCAGAAGTGCCAAAAGCAATATCCCTAAATATTTTACTTTCATAATTCTTCGTCTTGAAATCAACTTTATTCTTGTTCTACTCCCCAAACCCGGTCGTAGAAGTCGTTGCAGGCATCCGCGAAGTTTTCGGGAGATTGATAGCCTAAGATAGGCTTACCGATTTGACGGGCATACTCCATGACTTCCTCATTCACGTGTTCGCTTTGCTGGATAACACCGTCGGAATAGTCTACCGCTAATTTGCAGAGAGCCGTATAATCAATCGGTTCTTTCAAATCGGCGATATCTTTCTTACTGATGCCCTTCAATAGGAGCTTGCTGGCAAAATCGGGATGGAACGGCTCTTTAAAGTCATTGTCATACAGTGAAAAGACAACTTTTGCATCTCTGAACGATGGTTCGTCTTTATACGCTTTCTTGATATACAGCGGCGCCAATGCGGTCATCCAGCCATGACAGTGAATGACGTCCGGACACCAGCGTAATTTCTTAACCGTTTCCAGTACGCCGCGGGCATAGAAAATAGCGCGTGCGTCGTTGTCTTCATACTCAACGCCGTTCTCATCAACCACTTGCAAGCGGTTCTGGAAGTAATCGTCGTTGTCGATGAAGTAAACTTGCATGCGGGCAGACTGTATGGAAGCCACTTTAATGATAAGCGGATGGTCGGTATCGTCGATGATAAGGTTCATACCGGAGAGACGTATCACTTCGTGCAACTGGTTCCTGCGCTCATTGATGTTTCCCCATTTGGGCATAAACGTTCTGATTTCTCTGCCTTTTTCTTGGATTGCTTGCGGCAGGTTTCTGCCAACAAGGGACATCTCGGATTCTGAAACGTAAGGGGTAATTTCTTGTGTTATAAATAAAACCTTGTTCGCCTTTGTCATAATAACAATGTTCTCAATTATTCTGCAAAGATATAAAAAAAATCGGGCAATAAAGCAAGACGAGCTCGTCTATAATTCCTTATGAATTGTTAAGCGGTTGTGTATCAGTGATAAATGCGTCTACTGACATCTCTTGGTACAGGGTAACTTTTGCATTAATTTACGATATTTCTTCTTTATATGGTAAATAATAGCTTATTTTGCACCGTTTTTGCGAACAACCAAGTTATTATATAACCGAAAAAATGGAAATAGTACATACTATCAAGGACTTGCAGGCCGGACTTTCGGCTATGAGAGCCCAAGGTAAGAAGGTGGGTCTGGTACCTACGATGGGAGCCTTGCATGCCGGTCATGCTTCATTGGTAAAACGTTGTGTGGCGGAGAATGATGCCGCTGTGGTAAGTGTTTTTGTAAATCCTACTCAGTTTAATGACCGGAATGATTTAATCAAATATCCCCGTACGCCGGAGGCCGATTGTCGTTTGCTGAAAGAATGCGGGGCGGCGTTTGTCTTTGCTCCGGCGGTGGAAGAGATGTATCCGGAACCGGATACCCGCAGGTTCAGCTACGCGCCTTTGGATACGGTAATGGAGGGAGCTTTCCGCCCGGGACACTTCAACGGTGTATGCCAGATTGTGAGCAAGTTGTTTGATGCGGTGCAGCCGGACCGCGCTTATTTCGGTGAAAAGGATTTTCAGCAATTGGCTATAATCCGTGAAATGGTGCGTCAGATGAGTTATCCGCTGGAGATTGTGGGTTGTCCTATCGTACGTGAGGAAGATGGCTTGGCTCTGAGCAGCCGTAATGCCCGTTTGTCCGCCGAAGAACGTAAAAATGCCTTGAAAATTTCGCAGACTTTATTTGAAAGTCGTACCTTTGCGGCCTCGCATACGGTTGCCGAGACACGGAAGTTTGTGGAAGATGCCATTGCGGCCGCTCCCGGCTTGCGTCTGGAATACTTTGAGCTGGTGGACGGCAATACGTTGCAGAAGATTGCCGATTGGGAAGACACTGCGTATGCCGTAGGCTGCATTACGGTATTCTGCGGAGAAGTCCGTCTGATTGACAATATCAAGTATAAGGAGTAATAAACATAAAAAAGCCAATCTTATGATGATTGAAGTGTTGAAGTCGAAAATCCATTGCGCCCGCGTCACGGAGGCTAATCTCAACTACATGGGAAGCATTACGATTGACGAGGACTTGATGGATGCCGCTAACATGATTGCCGGCGAAAAGGTTTATATTGCCGACAATAATAACGGTGAACGTTTTGAAACTTATATCATTAAAGGCGAGCGCGGTTCGGGTAAAATCTGTTTGAACGGCGCGGCGGCCCGTAGGGTTCAACCGGATGACATTGTTATTATCATGTCGTATGCATTGATGGACTTTGAAGAAGCCAAGACGTTTAAGCCGACGGTGATTTTTCCCGATCCGGCGACAAATAAGGTGGTGAAGTAGTCCTTTATCAGATAGAAAGAAAAAGTCCCGTTTGCCGAATGGCGAACGGGACTTTCTTTTTATGGTGAAGTAACTTTAGTGCTTCAACTGCTCATTCATGGCTGCGGCGGCTTTTCGGCCGTCACCCATGGCGAGGATTACGGTAGCGCCACCACGAACGATGTCGCCGCCGGCATAAATGGTCGGGATGGACGACTGCATACTGTCGTTTACGGCAATTGTTCCTTTACGTCCCAATTCGAGCCCTTTGATAGAGCTGGGAACGATAGGGTTCGGGGATACGCCTACGCTGACGATGGCAAGGTCTATGTCAATCGTTTCGGTGGCTCCCGGAATGGGCACAGGACTGCGGCGTCCGGATGCGTCGGGTTCGCCCAATTCCATTTTTTGGAGAACTACCTGTTTTACTTTTCCTTGTTCATCGGCAATGTATTCTATCGGGTTGTGGAGTGTCAGGAATTCTACTCCTTCTTCTTTGGCATGTTTCACTTCCTCAATGCGTGCGGGCATCTCTTCTTCCGAACGGCGGTAGATAATCATGGCACGTTCGGCACCCAGGCGACGGGCCGTGCGGACGGAGTCCATGGCCGTGTTGCCGCCGCCGATGACGGCTACGCATTTGCCGAAAGGCACAGGTGTGTCGGAATCCTCGCTGGCAGCGTCCATAAGATTGACACGTGTCAGGTATTCGTTGGACGACAGAATGTTGATGGAATTTTCACCGGGGATATTCATGAAGTTCGGCAGTCCGGCGCCGGAAGCGACGAATATGCCTTTGAAATCTTCTTCTTCCAGTTGCTCCACGCTTAATGTCTTACCGATGATGCAGTCCTTGATGAACTTTACACCCATTTGGGCAAGGTTCTCGATTTCGACATCCACTACCTTGTTGGGCAGACGGAATTCGGGAATACCGTATTTCAGTACACCGCCGATTTCGTGCAGTGCTTCAAATACGGTAACGTCGTAGCCGTATTTCGCCATATCCCCTGCAAAAGACAGGCCGGCAGGACCCGAACCGATTACGGCAATCTTGATGCCGTTCTTTTCTTTGATTTCCGGTACGGAGATTTGTCCGCTTTCACGTTCATAATCTGCAGCGAAGCGTTCCAGATAGCCGATGGCAACCGGCTTTTCGTTCATCTTTAAGTGGATACATTTGGACTCGCATTGCTTTTCCTGCGGACATACGCGACCGCAAACAGCGGGCAATGCGCTGGTTTCTTTCAGTGTCTTGGCGGCTTCCAGAAACTCGCCGCGTTCTATATTCTTGATGAAACGGGGGATATCTATACCCACGGGACATCCCTCGGTACAGCCCGGATTGGCACAGTCCAGACAGCGTTTGGCTTCTGTTAAGGCCTGTTTCTCGGTCAATCCCCGGTTTACTTCTTCCTTACGGCTGTGTGAGCGGTATTCGGCGTCCAACTCGTTCATTTCCACGCGGGGAATGGCGGTACGCTCTTTTGCTTTCATGGATTTGCGCAGCTCTTGACGCCAAGCGGCATTACGGCTTTTTTCGTCCTCTTCCGGGGTGTTTTCTCCGGTTGCCTGACAAGTTTGCGGTTCTTCCAGCTTATGCATTTCTTCGCGTTCGATGTTTTTGAATGCGCCCATACGCTTCAGCATTTCATCGAAATCTACCTGATGGCCGTCAAATTCCGGTCCGTCTACGCATACGAATTTGGTTTTACCGCCGATAGTGATGCGACAGGCGCCGCACATTCCTGTTCCGTCTACCATGATGGTATTCAGGGATACATCGGTAGGTATCTCGTATTTCTTCGTCAGCAAACAAACGAATTTCATCATAATGGCCGGACCGATGCAGAAGCATTTGTCTACTTTCTCGCGGTTGATGACGCTTTCCACGCCTTCCGTAACCAGCCCCTTATTGCCGTACGAGCCGTCGTCTGTCATGATAATGACTTCATCGGAACTTTCCCGCATCTCTTTTTCGAGGATAATCAGCTCTTTGGTACGGCCTGCCAATACTGTAATCACACGGTTACCGGCAGCTTTCAATGCCTGTACGATAGGAAGCATCGGAGCTACGCCCACACCGCCACCGGCGCAAACAACAGTTCCGAAGTTCTCGATATGGGTGGCTTGTCCCAACGGACCAACAACATCGGTTATATAATCACCCTCGTTCAGCTCGCACAAACGGGTAGATGAGAGACCTACCTCTTGTACAACCAAAGTGATAGTTCCTTTTACAGGATCGGCGGAGGCGATGGTCAGCGGCATACGCTCGCCTTTTTCGCCTACACGTACTATTACAAAGTGTCCTGCCTTGCGTGATTTAGCAATTAACGGTGCTTCGATTACTAACTTGAAGACCTTTTCTGAGAAATGTTCTTTGCTAATGATTTTATTCATTATCTTATAATTTTGTTGGTATAATTACGTAATCTCTTTCAGAATGATAGATTTTGCAAAGATACGGGTTATTTATTAATAACAAAGAATGTATAGGGAAAAAAGAGTGCGGTGGGAGTGGATAAGGCGATTTTGAAGATAGAGAATAGTTTTCTGGGAGAGGGGTGCTTGGGGGAGTAAAGTTGTTTTGGGAGAGAATAGCTATTTTGAAATAAGGTTACTTATTTGCTTAAAGGTTTTATTGGCCTGAAAAATATTATTGGCTTGAAGAATCTTAATTTGCTTAAGAGCTTTTATTTGCTTAAAGATTTTTATTTGCTTGAATAATCTTATTTGATTAAAAACTTTTATTTGCCTAAAGAAGCTTATTTGCTTGAAGAATCACTTTTATACAGGAAGGCTGGAAGCCTTCTATCTTATAGCCCGGGGTATCACCCCGGGGGAGTATATATTTCTCTTTTGCGCCCTGAAAGGGCATAAGAATCAACTCCACAAATATTCTTCTTTATATTCAATTTTATAATTTTTTAGGAACTCCACTAATTCTTCTTTAAAACTTTTCTTTGTATGATGCTCTTTCTGGTTTTGGATATAATTGGTGACGGTATCCACTTTTGATTGGCTGACTGAAAATGCGGCATAACCGTTTTGCCATGCAAAGTTGGGATGTTGGGGGTAGGCGCGTTTTATCCATTTGGAGGAGCTTCTTTTGATTTCTTGTAACAGCATGGCGGTAGAAACGGTGCTTGTCAATTCACAAAGAATATGTATGTGGTTGGCGGTACCGCCTATGATAATGCTTTTACATAGGTTTTGATTGATGATTCCTCCTATATAAGAGTGTATTTCATTCAGATTTTTTTCGGGTAATAAGTCTTCGCGATTTTTGGTGGAGAAGATGATATGTATGTAGATTTTGTTTAAGGATTGTGACATGATGTGGGGTTTTGCCCTTTCAGGGCGTAAATAGAAAATAGGGGGGATGATTTGATAATTACCCCAGGGTGTTACCCTGGGCTGTAAGATATAAGGCTTTCAGCCTTCAGTTCTGTATTTCAGCTTTTCAGTTCAGTGTTTTCAGTCTTCAGTTCTGCACCTCAGCCTTCAGTTCTGTATTTCAGCCTTCAGTTCTGTATTTCAGCTTTCAGCCCAGTATTTTCAGTCTTCAGTTCTGCATCTCAACCTTTAATTCTGCGTTTCAACCTTCAGTCTGGTATTCTTAGCTTTTAACGTCATGGCTTTTTGTTCTAATTTTCATGACTTTTATCCTTATTGCTTTACCAGTCTTAGTTTTTGTATAAAAAAGGTGCGTCAGAATATGAAATTCCTATATTCTGACGCACCTTTTATTATTTTGAATTTGAAATGACGCTTCTTCAGTCAATCATTTCGAATCCTGTATACGGAACCAACGCTTTCGGAATACGGATACCTTCCGGAGTCTGGTTATTTTCCAATAAAGCTGCTACGATACGCGGCAGTGCCAGTGCGGAACCATTCAAGGTGTGGCAAAGCTCTGTCTTCTTTTCTGCCGTACGGTAACGGCATTTCAGTCGGTTGGCCTGGTAAGTATCGAAGTTGGATACCGAACTTACTTCCAGCCAGCGTTTCTGTGCTTCGGAATATACCTCGAAGTCGAAGCAAAGGGCGGCGGTAAAGCTCATGTCGCCACCGCACAGACGCAGGATACGATAGGGTAATTCCAATTTCTGAAGCAATCCTTCCACATGGTTCAGCATTTCCTGATGAGATTCTTTGGAATGTTCCGGCTTGTCGATGCGTACTAATTCTACTTTGGAGAATTCGTGCAGACGGTTCAGGCCGCGTACGTCTTTACCGTATGAACCTGCTTCGCGACGGAAGCATTGTGTATAAGCGCAGTTTTTGATAGGCAACTGCTTCTCGTCGAGGATAACGTCGCGATAAATATTCGTTACGGGAACTTCGGCGGTCGGAATCAAGTACAAATCGTCTACCTCGCAATGATACATCTGACCTTCTTTGTCGGGCAACTGGCCTGTACCGTAACCGGAAGCGGCATTAACCACCGTCGGAGGCATTATCTCGGTATAGCCGGATTTGCGTGCTTCGTCCAGGAAGAAGTTGATAAGCGCGCGTTGAAGTTGTGCGCCTTTGCCTTTGTACACGGGAAAACCTGCGCCTGTAATCTTAACGCCCAGGTCAAAGTCTATCAGGTCGTACTTCTTGGCCAATTCCCAATGGGGGAGCGCGTCTTTGGGAAGTTCGGTCTCCATGCCGCCCATTTTCTCTACCACGTTGTCGTCGGCGCCTACGCCTTCGGGTACGCTGTCGTAAGGAATATTGGGGATTGTATACAGTAAATTCTGTAAATCGGTTGCAGCCTGATCCATTTCTTCCTGCAACGCTTTGTTGGCTTCTTTCAATTCGGCTACGCGGCTTTTTGCGGCTTCCGCTTCATCTTTCTTACCCTCTTTCATTAACAGTCCGATAGACTTGGAAAGGGAGTTTACTTCCGACAGGTTCTTATCTAAGATTGTTTGGGTATTGCGTCGTTTGTCATTGGTTTCCAGCACTTGCCCGATGGTTTCTTGGGCGTTTTTGAAGTGCTTTTTCTCCAGTCCACGGATTACCGCGTCGGTGTTGTCTGTAATTTGTTTAATGGTAAGCATATCTTATACTTGTTTTTATGATACTCGGGATTTGCGAGGGCAAAGATAGTGCAAATCAAAAGTAATACAAAAAAGAAACTTGCTTATTTTTAAGTATAAAAAGAAAGGGATGCAATCAATCGGATTGCATCCCTTCGCTTTATTTTTTTGTCCGGAAACTTATGCTTCTGCGCTTTCAGCGGGAATAACAGAAACAGAACGTCTGTCTGCTCTACCTACTTTGAACTGTACAGTTCCGTCTACCAAAGCGAAAAGAGTGTGGTCTTTACCCATACCGATGTTTTCACCCGGATGGAATTCAGTACCTCTTTGACGAACGATGATGTTACCTGCCTTGCAAGCTTCGCCACCAAATATCTTAACGCCTAATCTCTTACTCTGTGATTCGCGGCCGTTCTTAGAACTACCGACACCTTTTTTATGTGCCATTTCTTCTTACTTTTTTAATTGATTAAGCTACTACTTCCTTAATTGTTAACTCTGTGAATTGTTGACGGTGACCGTTCAGTTTGCGATAACCTTTTCTTCTTTTCTTGTGGAAAACAAGAACTTTGTCGCCTTTTACCAGACCTGAAACAACTTCGCAAACTACTTTTGCGCCTTCTACGGTAGGAGCACCTACAGTGATGTTACCGTCTTTGTCTACCAAAAGAACTTTCTCAAATTCTACCGTTGCACCGGCTTCTGCATTTTGCATGTGGTGTACAAACAGCTTTTTGCCAGCTTCTGCTTTGAATTGCTGACCGTTGATTTCTACAATTGCGTACATTTCTTATATATAATGTATAAGTTAGCTCCGTCGGGTGGTCTCTAATCACTTAGAAAGCACTTAATTAAACCCGGTGCGGAATAATCGGGCACAAAAGTACCTCTTTTATTTGTAATGGACAAATCTTTCTTTCTCTTTTTTAAGACAATTAATACTTTATAAGTAAGGCCATAAGAATTGATTCCTATCAAGAGCATCTGTCATTCGGAGCGTGGCGCTAAGCGGCGGAGATACGACTGTTTATTCGTTCCATCATGGTGAACATTTTGTTCCGCTGTGAGGGAAGTTTTGTTCCACCATGGTGGAACAAAACTTTCTCCATAGTGGAACGATTTAATTATAGCAAGGAAATTCCTTGAACGTCATACCAAGGTGAGAAAGCAAATGAGGGCGGCGAATGCGGCGAAAAGTACTAACAGAAGTACGATACGGCGTACACCTATATTCTTCGGCGATGCGGCGGGTAATGGTTCCCGTTCCAATAATTCTTCCAGACTGCTCATTATTTTCTTGTGCGGGTATTGCCGCAGTTCTTCGGCGGTAGTCATGCCATGCGTGATACCTGCAAAATCCACTCCTGCCTTTTGTGCGGTTTCTGCGTCTACCGTACTGTCACCGATGTATAATGTCTCGGCTTTGGTAGCATGGAGTTGCTTGATGGCAAGCAACAAACCTTCCGGAGACGGCTTAGGGGTTTTTACATCTTCTCCGCCGATAATGATGTCCAGAAAATCATCGGGAAAGTGCTGATTCAGTAATTCCTTGATGCGGTAACGAAATTTGGTGGAGATGATTCCGATACGGGCTCCGGAATCTTTTAACGCCATCAGCACGGATTTGGTTTCGAGGAAAAGCACCGTATTGACAGTCATATGTGTATCTGCCTCTTTTACATATTCCTTTTTGAATTCTGCAAGCTGCTGAGGGTCGGTTACACCGGAAAGAATGGAAAAAGAATCTTCCAAAGTCTTGCCGATAGTACGCTTGATGTCGTCGTCAGTGGGGTGAATGTAGCCGTGACGGTTCAGTACATTGCGGAAACAGGTAACGATGCCGCGTGAGGAATCGGCAAGCGTATAATCGAAGTCGAAGAGGTAGGTTGTATAATTCATATGCCTTTTTGCGGCAAAGTTATGAATAAATTGGCATTTTATATTTGTTTGTTACTCTTTTTCATTTTACTCTTCCGCCGCAAAGCCAGTGTTGCGTGTAATATTTCTCCTTGAGACTGCTCACGATAACTCCTTGGCTGGTACTGGCATGGATGAATTTTCCGTCTTTCAGATAGATGCCTACGTGAGCTACTTTTTTACGGGACGAGCGACTGGTGAAGAATACCAAATCACCTTCACGCAAGTTGCGGCGGGCTATTTTATTGCTTTCTTTTAATTGTCCGTCCGTGCTGCGCGACAGACGCATACGGTAGGTCTTTTTATAAAGCTGGGATACCAAGCCCGAACAATCCGTCCCATGCCTACTGTCGCCACCCGCACGATAGGGAGTGCCTATCCATTCGGCGGCATTGACATACAATTTATGGTTGTCCGTCAGCTCGATATCCATACCCAGACGTACCGAGGCTTGCGCCAGAGCTTTATAATCGAGACGGGGAGCAGAAGTATGGCAGGAACTTAAACAGAACATTAGTCCGAGAAGGACAATTATATAAGAAAAGGATTGCTTCATGTTTATTCTTCTGTCGATATTTCTTCGTCCGTATTATTTTCAACTTCAACGGCTTCTTCTACGCTGACATTGAAATAGGCTTCCAATTCTTTCTCAGCCGAATTGTTTTCGTTTTGTATGTCACGGATAATGACGCCGTGCTCCAACAAGGCGATACGAGGACATACGTCTACCGTATGGTTAAGGTTGTGGCTGGAGATGATGACGGTCGCTCCGTGCTCCTCGTTGTACTTTTTCAGCAGTTGCTTGATGATGGATTGCGAGCTGGGGTCGAGGAAATTGAAAGGTTCGTCCAGTATCAGTAGTTGCGGATGGTGCAACATGGCGGAGATAATGCCTATCTTTTGTTTGTTTCCCGCAGAGAAATTGCGTATGAACTTTTTCTGTCCCATGACCTCGCCGTTCATAAAACGTTCGAAAGGAGCGATGCGTTCATCTACTTCTTCTTTTTTCAGGCCGTACATCTTGCCGATGAAATGGAAATATTCTTCCGGGGTGAGATAGTCTATCAGGAAGCCGTCGTCAATGAAAGCGCCGGTAAAGTTCTTCCAGTCTTCACTTTTGCACACGTCTATATCTTTGATGGTGACATTTCCGCGGTCAGCTCGCAACAAATCCAGTATCAGGCGGAAAAGGGTGGTCTTTCCGGCTCCGTTATTACCTACCAAACCCAACATATCACCTTGATTGATGATGTAATTGTCAATATTTACAGCGGTCTTTTCGCCGAATTTCTTTTGCAAATTATTTATCTGAATCATAACCATAAATCTTAAATAATAAATCTTACTGTCTGCTGTCTCTGAATCCTTCCATGTTTTTGTAGCGCCGCTTCATAAAGCGGTGATATACATTTTTCAGCCAAAAGCGGGAAGTGAGTATGAAGCCCGCGCCGATAACAATCAATATCCAGGCTGTGACTGTGGGGCCGAAAAAGGTTGTCAGCACAAAGTTCATAAGCAGAGGTACGCCGAATGCTGCTCCGGAAATCAGATTTTGCAATCCGGTTCCCATATTCTGGCGATTGGTCATTTTAGCATTCAGGTCTACGGTCTTGTTATTGTAGACGGCCAATTGGAACAGGCAGAAATACACACCGCCGGCAACGAATATAGCCCAGGCAATACAGCTCAGGACGGACAGTTTACCGGTTGCCATAGCCGGTATCATCAAGATTAGAGGTATGAGTATGGCGATGCTGTATAGAATATATTTGGCGCGGAGCAATGTGTAGATGGATTCCTTACGGCTCATCAGGCCATCGATGTAGTTGCCTTCGTAACTCATCAGGCTCGATAAAAACAGAATACCGAAAATCACAAAGTTGTAGACCATGATAAAGTTTTTCATTCCCTGGCCATCGTATGCTTCGGTAAAACTCAGGATACAGGTGAAAGCGACGACTACCAGGAATACCGTGCGCAGAGCTGTCTTGCAGACTTTGTTGCGCAGTAACATTTTCAGTTCCAATCGCATGTATTCGCCGATTTCTCCGTAACGGTCCAGGAATTTGTATTCGGATACGTGTTTGACTTTGGTGTCTTCCACTTTATTGATTTCATTATAAATCAATTTTATCATCAGTCCGCGGTTGATGAGCCATAGTGCCACGATAGCCGCGAATGTTCCGATGAAAGTAAGAAAGTGTCCGAGGATAAATCCTTCTCCCAGGTCGATAGACCAGTCGAACAGCGGGCTGTCATCCGGTATGAACATTCCGGCAGCGATAATCCCGTATACCAGTATAGGCAGGATTATCCACCATACACGCTCGTTCATCAATGTCCGGCATAGCAGGAACCAATAATTGTTGAGTATCATCAATAGCCAGATTCCGATGCTGTAGGTCAGTACCCCTGTTATTCCGTAAAATTTAGTAATGCTGATGATAGCGAACGGAACAAAGAAAAACAGCCATATCAGGTTGAAGCCGTTCAATCCGGAGCGTGTCAGCAGGAAATCGATAAGACGGTTGCGCTTTACCGGTAATAGCAGATAAGGCTTTACTTCCTGAGCGGGTGTTTTCTGAAATGGAAAGCGCATGAGAAAGTCCAGGAGCAATACGAATATCAGTCCGCTGTTCAAGACATGATATGCTTCCGTTGCCCCGTCGCCGAATGCAAAAGCGAAAGTCGTTCCGAAGAATATCAGGTAGCCGGCCCAGAACACTGCCATGAAGTACATCCAGAACTTTCCGAATTTGTTCTTCTCATACATCGGATTCCGTTTGGCAGCCAACTTTCCGTGCTTACGTAATTCAATAAAGAGGCTCATAATGGATGGGTGGTTAATGTATATGAAAAAGGCTGCGCTGCTTCACGAACAACGCAGCCTTTGGGTAAGCTCTATTTTTTATTTCTTTTCGGGACTGATCATTGAAACTGTGATTTGATTCTGCTGCTTCAGGAGCTCATTGGCAAATTGACGGACATCTTTTGCTGTGATGCTGTTGACGATTTGCTCGTAGTCCTTCACCGGGTCGATGCCTGTATACAGATATTCGTCTATGCTGTTCAGCCAGTAGCCGTTTTCTTTCAAATCCTCGTTATGTTTCTTCAGCATATATTCTTTCACTTTGTTCAAGCTGGCTTCATCAGGACCGTTCTTGGCGAAAGCGTCCGCTTCGGCATAGATAATCTTCATCAGTTTTTCCTGCTTTGCGGGGGCTGTGTTGAAGAAGATTTGCAGAACGGCTCTTTCGACAGGGTATTTAACGAGTTGCCCCATAGGATATACACCGTAAGTACCGCCTTCGTCTTCACGTACTTTCTCCGTATAGATTAAGTTGAGAAGCTGGTCGGTCATGCTCATAAGGATGTCGTTGCGGAGATTATATTGGCAGGTGCCGCTATAACAGATGAAGTTGTTTACTTTCGGAGTTTCCTGTTGGCGGATAAACTCGTTTTTGTAGATACCCTTACGCATGGCGATATGGTTGTCCTTGAATGTCTCTTTACGGTTGATGGAGGGTAATGAACCCAGGTAAGACTCAATCAGAGGTTTCACAGTTTCTACATCGACATTACCTACTAAAATAAAGGTAAAGTCGCTGGCATCTTTGAAACGGTCTTGGTACATGGACAGAATCTTGTCATAATCCATCTTGTCTACCATATCGGCTTTCATTCTTAACGTTCTGGGATGCTTCATGTAGAGAGTGGACGTGATGGAGTCGCTAAAAGAGGAACTTGGATTCAGGTCCATATTCTGCAGTTCGGCCTTGCTGCGGTTTTTGTAAGACGCAAAGGCGTCGTTGTCGCGTCTCGGAGCTGTGAAAGTCAGATAGGTGAGTTGCATCATTGTTTCAAAGTCCTTGGGAGAGCAACTGCCGGTTACGGCTTCGGTCTTGTCGCCGATGCCATAATTTACGGAAGCCTTTTTGCCGGCCAGAACTTTTTCCAGTTCAATAGCGCTGAAATTGCCAAGACCGCCTAATGCTACCGCGTCCAGTCCGTTGATATTGATGATTTCCGAGTCGGGGAAGAGTGAACTGCCACCCATACTTACACCTTTCATACGGATTTCGTCGGCTTTGAAATCTGTCTTTTTAATGATAACCTTAACTCCGTTGGACAGTGTCAGCATGGTGGTTCCGAAGATATCGTCTTTCTTTTCAGAAACGATTTTACCGCCTTTCGGGGCTTCTTTCATCAAAGGCTCGTTAGATACTTTGTCTACATACGGAGTAAGCTTCTCTGATTTCACTTCTTTCAGGAGATTCTTGATATCTTCCTCTGTCGGGAGTTTCAAACCCTCTTTCTCAGGACCGAACAAAGCTACTACCTGGTTACTGTCTGTCACCATTTGCTGCATCATCTGGTTCAGGGCGGTTACCGGAATGGCCGGCGCTATCTGGTTGATGATAGTATATTCGTTGGCGATTCCCGGAATAGGCTCGTTATCGAGGAAATGGCGGACGTATTCTTTTACGTAATTCTCATTTTTGCGTTTGTCGCGTTCCTGGAAAGCCGATTCCAACTGGCGCAGATATTCTGCGCGGGCGCGACTGTATTCTGTTTCGGTGAATCCGAATTGGCGGGCACGCTCTATTTCACGGAGGATGGTTGAGATACCGTTCTCAATCGCATCTTCTTTGCAGACTACAATGCCGGTGAAGGCGTCCTTTGTCTTGGCTACGAAGAAATCGTCATCATAAGTCGCGGCATAGATGTAAGGTGGATTGGCGGCCTGGAGCAATTCGTTCAAACGTGCGTTCAGCATATTGGTAATCAAGGTTACCGCGTAGTCCTGCATCAGATAGCCTACGTTATTCTTTTCTTCTCTGGGAGTGGCTTCGTGCTTGTTGAAGATAAAGGTCTGCACGTATGGCTGTTCCTTATCGCGGGCAACCAGCACGATAGGTTCCTTGTTGTCGTTTACAGGATAGTATTCGCGTTTGGCGCCGTTAGGCTGTGCCGGAATATCGGCGAACATCTTTTTGATTTGAGCTTCGACGGCATCTACATCGATGTCACCTACCACTATTACGCCTTGCAGGTCGGGACGATACCATTTCTCATAATAATCCCTTAATGTTTGAGGTTTGAAGTTCATTACGACGTCCATTGTTCCGATAGGGAAGCAGTTGGCGTATTTGGTTCCGGCAAACATAACCGGAAGCATCTTTTCCTGAAAACGCTGCATGGCGCTCATACGGGTACGCCATTCTTCGTTGATAACACCGCGTTCTTTGTCGATTTCTTTCGGGTCCAGAGTCAGGTCGTTGCTCCAGTCATGCAGAATCAGCAGGCAGGAGTCGATAGCCCCCGGAGTGTTGACCGGTACGTTGGAGATATTATAAACCGTTTCGTCTACGGAAGTATATGCGTTCAGGTTTTCACCGAATTTTACGCCGATACGTTCCAGATACTGTTTCAAGGCATCTCCGGGAAAATGGGTCGTTCCGTTGAAACACATGTGCTCGAGGAAGTGGGCAAGACCGCGCTGGTTGTCCTCTTCTTGTATGGAACCTACTTTTTGGGCGATATAAAAGTCTGCCCGGTTGGCGGGAAGACTGTTTTTACGGATGTAATAAGTCAATCCGTTATCCAGCTTGCCGATACGGACATCTTGGTCGACGGGAATGGGCGGTAATTGTTGCGCAAATACCTGTTGGAAGTTACAGCATGCGATGAGTGCAACAATCCATAAGTTACGTAATAAATGTTTCATCATTATTTGATTTTAAAATGTTTTGCCTTATCTGTCGGAGTGATAAATAATAAATCACAAAAGCGTCTTGTTTTTTTATTTAATAGCTTCCCGTATGCGCACCAATTTGGTTAAAAGTCCTTCCAGCAAATCCAACTTCAACATATTGGCGCCATCGCTTTTGGCTACGGCGGGATTCTCGTGTGTCTCGATAAACAGGCCGTCCGCACCCACGGCGATACCGGCTTTCGCTATGGTTTCAATCAGTTGCGGCATGCCGCCTGTGACGCCGCTGGTCTGATTGGGCTGTTGCAGGGAGTGGGTAACATCCAGGATAACGGGGAAACCGAACGTTTGCATTTCCGGTATTCCGCGATAGTCTACTACGAGGTCTTGATAGCCGAACGTTGTTCCGCGTTCTGTAATCATAACGTTCTTATTTCCGGCCTCTACCACCTTGTCTGCCGCAAAACGCATGGCAAGCGGAGAGAGGAACTGTCCTTTCTTTATATTGATGACTTTGCCGGTTTTGGCTGCGGCTACCAGCAGGTCGGTCTGCCTGCAAAGGAAAGCGGGAATTTGCAGGATGTCTACATATTCGGCGGCCATGGCGGCTTCTTCGGCGGCATGGATGTCCGTCACGGTGGGTACTCCGAATGTATCGTGCACTTTCTTTAGGACTTTCAATGCTTTTTCATCGCCTATTCCCATGAATGAGTCCAGACGCGAACGGTTGGCTTTACGGTACGAGCCTTTGAATGCGTAAGGAATCTGTAATTTTTCGGTAATGGCTGCCACGCGTTCGGCGATACGCATTGCCATATCTTCTCCTTCGATAACACAAGGACCTGCTAACAGAAAGAAGTTGCCGGCAGGATTATTTTTCAGTTCAATCATACGTTTTTATGAATTATGGGTTATGGATTGCGAGCTATGAAAAGGTCATATCTCAGTTTGGTATAATCAATGTTATCGCTTCGTGCAACACGCCGATGTCCAATGGAAAATGGCGGTCGAGGATGCGTCCGTCCAAATCGACGGAAGCATTTTGTGCACGTAGTACTTTTATCTTTTGAGTGCGGTAGGGCTTTACTACTTTATGGTTTAGAATCCGTCCTTCCATCAGCATCCATATTCCCGAAAAGAGTTGCAATAATTCGGGACGATAGATAACCGATACGTCCAGCCAGCCATTGTAGGGTACTGCGCTGGGGGCTTGTCCGTATCCCCATGCACTGCCTATACACACCGTCATAATGCGTCCGCGTATATGCTCACCGTTGATTTTAAGGTGCATACGATATAATTTCCGTTCAAAGATTAAGGAGATGAATGCCATAAAATAGGAGAGGAACTTTACGCCCCAGAAGCGTTTGCATTGGTCGGTGATTTTTACAATGCTGGCGCCGAGACCGATGTTGATGGCATTCAGGAAATAGCGGGTCATATGTTTTTCACCGTCATAGTAGTAGCAGGTGCCTACGTCTATTTTGCGGCGGCGATTATTTATGATACAATCTACGGCTTCCTTGTATTCCGAACTCATCTCCCAATATTTGGCAAAGTCATTTCCGATGCCGTTGGGAATAATGCCGATGGCGATATTCTCTTTATCTTCCGCATTGGAAAGCATAATGCCGTTGATCGCGTCGTTCAGTGCGCCGTCACCGCCTACCACGACAATGGTGCGGTAACCGTTGTTGGCAAGTATGCCCGCCAGGCGCTCTACCGAACCGAACCCTTCGGACTGTACGTAGTCATAAGACACGCCTTTGCTATCCATATACGCCTTAATCTCTTTCCACCGTTTCTGCACTTTGCGCGTTCCGGCTTTGGGGTTATAGATTACGCCCCATTTATCGGGTTCTACACTCATATATCCGTTCCTTTCAATCAGTCCAATATTTTCATAATCCGCCGTTAATCGGCGCCGCCGTCAAAGATACTAAATCTCTTTGAGTTTTGACTTTACAAAAGCTATCTTTTCTTCCATAGGCCACCGGGCATCCATCCAATGAATGGTAAAGCCTCGTCTCTCCATTCCCCGGAACCAGGTCATCTGGCGTTTGGCAAACTGATGGATGGCTATTTCCAATTGGCTGAACATTTCGTCGTAGGTCAGTTGGCCGATGACGTAAAGTGTCAGGTATTTGTATTCCAATCCATAGTAGATAAGGTCGTCCGGATGAATGCCTTGGGCTATCAGCCGACGTACTTCGTCTACCATCCCTTCGTCCAATCGTTGGCGCAGGCGACGGGTGATTTTCTCACGCCGAAGCTCCCGGTCTATGTCTACACCGATGATGAGGCTGTTCAGTTGTGGAAACGAACGCTCGTCTACCGGAGTATGAGCATAATATTCTTCGATTTCAATAGCGCGGATGGCGCGTTTCACCGTATCTACATCCGTTGTATTGTGCAGGCTTTTATAGGTTGCCAATACCTCTGTTAGCTCATCCAATGATTTATTCGCCAGACGGTTGCGTAATTCCGGATTCTCGGGTACAGGCAGTAGCTTGTATCCTTTGAGTACGGATTCCAGATACATTCCCGTTCCGCCGCATACAACGGGCAGGCTGCCTTTTTGTTTAATGCTTTCGTAGGCATTCAGGAAATCGTGCTGGTATTCAAATACATTGTATTTATATCCCGGGTCGGCTATATCGATAAGGTGGTAAGGTACTTGCTTTCCGTTCACAATGTAATCGGCCAGGTCTTTACCGGTACCGATATCCATACTTCGGTATATTTGCCGGGAGTCGGCGCTGATGATTTCTGTATTGAGTTCTGCTGCCAATGCGGCGGCAAATGGAGTTTTGCCGGATGCTGTAGGGCCTAATATGGCGATTAAATCATAGTCAGGCATATAAATAAGTATTTATTAATTTGAATACAAAGATAATGTAATTTGCGGGCAGAATAAAAAGAACCGGTTCATTTTATTCCGTGAAGGCACAACTTATTTTTACATTTACGGCTTACATCTGAAAAAGGAAGTAAAAAAAAGAATGCAGCTTCTTAAAAGGTGTTATAAAACATATCTTTTCCCTTGGATAATTTGCAGAAATGCCAAAAGTCCGTACCTTTACAGTGTGTTTTTCATAGTATTAGATTTAAGGTTAACAAAGGTTGGAGTACAGCGGTACTCCTTTTTTTTGCTCTAAACTTTCCTTTTTTTGTCTTATACTGCTTCGGAAAAGGCGTCTTCAACAATCAAACATTGCGGAATGCGTCGTAAATGTGTATATTTGTAGAGTTTTTAAACCTTTATTTATGCTGATAACCCTTATAATTCTTGTTCTTTCCGCCGCTTTCTTTGTAGCCGGTAAAGTCCGTTCGGATATTGTTGCACTTTGTGCATTGATTGGTTTGCTTGTTTTTCAAATTCTGACTCCGGAAGAAGCCCTGTCCGGATTTTCCAATTCGGTTGTGATAATGATGGTGGGACTGTTCGTGGTAGGCGGCGCCATCTTTCAGACGGGCTTGGCAAAGATGATAAGTTCCCGTATATTGAAGCTGGCGGGTAAAAGCGAGTTAAGACTTTTTCTGCTGGTGATGCTGGTAACATCGGCCATAGGCGCTTTTGTCAGTAATACGGGAACGGTGGCCTTGATGCTTCCTATTGTTGTGAGCCTGGCGGTGAGCGCCGGTATGAATCCGGGACGATTGTTGATGCCTTTGGCTTTTGCCAGCAGTATGGGTGGTATGATGACGCTTATCGGTACGCCACCGAACCTTGTTATTCAGAATACGCTGACGGGTGCGGGGTTCGAACCTTTGTCTTTCTTTTCATTCCTGCCCGTCGGTATCGTTTGCGTGATCGTAGGTACATTGGTGCTGCTACCCCTGACCAAGTGGTTTCTTTCTAAAAAAGGAAAAGGTGAGAGCGCATCCTTATCCGGCAAATCCTTGAACCAACTGGTGAAAGAATACGGATTGTCGAATAATCTGTTTCGTTTGCGCGCCATTAATGATTCACGTTTGATAGGGAAAACGGTTATCGAGTTGGATATTCGTCGTAAATATGGGCTGAATATCCTGGAAGTACGCCGTAGCGAGGCTTCACAGCACAAATTCTTGAAAACGATTACCCAGAAACTCGCATCGCCCGATACCACGATATGGGTAGGGGATGTGCTTTACATTACAGGAGACGTCGCAGATGTAAATCGCTTTGCCGGAGATTATTTGTTGGAAATGATTGACGGTCATACCACCGAAGAAGCGGTCAAGGCAGATAACAAACTTGACTTCTATGACATCGGGATAGCGGAGATAGTATTGATGCCTTCCTCTAATATTATCAACCAGACGGTAAAGGAAGCCGGATTTCGTGATAAGTTCAATGTCAACGTATTAGGCATCCGCCGTAAGAAAGAGTATATCTTGCAGGATTTGGGACGCGAGCATATGCATAGCGGCGACGTATTGCTGGTGCAGGGGGCATGGCAAGACATCGCGCGTTTAAGCAAGGAGGATACGGAATGGGTGGTGCTGGGACAACCTTTGGATGAGGCCGCCAAAGTAACGCTGGATTACAAAGCTCCCGTAGCCGCAGCTATCATGGTGTTGATGGTAGTGATGATGGTATTCGATTTTATTCCCGTAGCTCCTGTTACGGCTGTGATGATAGCGGGATTGCTGATGGTATTGACCGGATGTTTCCGTAATGTGGAAGCTGCATATAAAACCATCAATTGGGAAACTATCGTACTTTTTGCAGGTATGTTGCCGATGTCGTTGGCGTTGGAGAAGACCGGCGCTTCGGAATATATATCCAATAGTCTGGTAAGCGGGCTGGGAAGTTACGGACCGATTGTGTTGATGGCAGGCATTTATTTTACCACTTCATTAATGACGATGTTTATCAGCAATACGGTGACAGCCGTTCTTATGGCTCCTATTGCGCTTCAGAGTGCGATACAAATCGGCGTCAGTCCTGTACCTTTCTTATTTGCGGTAACGGTAGCGGCAAGCATGTGTTTCGCTTCTCCCTTCTCTACACCGCCCAATGCGTTGGTGATGCCGGCAGGACAATATACTTTTATGGATTACATAAAGGTGGGACTTCCTTTGCAGATTATTATGGGAGTAGTAATGGTATTTGTACTCCCCTTGCTGTTTCCTTTCTGAAGAAGCGGGATAGAAAAAAGTTTCAACGGTTGGTACCGGAAGTTTACCCCGTTGATATTGTTAGCATTTCTCCAGTTCTTTCCGCGAGAAATATGGAATGTCGCCGAAAGAGTATATGAACCAGCACCGATAATATCATTTTGAGAACGGAAGGATACTAAAAATACCTTGACGGTTGAGTGTGAGAGGCAGGTTATACGTATTCCTTTTCAAAACGAATTAAGAGATGAGAAAAGCTATATTACTTTTACTGTTACCGGCAGTTACGGCATTGCAAGCGCAAATCGATATCCGTACCCTGCAACTTCCCCAATCGCATCCCCGTTATCTGACGAATGCAGATGGGAAGCAGGATACGCGTGATTTAATCGAAAATGAATCATGGGCAAAAGATGTATTCGGTAAGCTGAAAGCAAAGACTGATGCCTATACCCGCCTGACAGAGGCGCAACCGGACTGGCTCTTGTCGCGTCTTGCCATGTACTGGGATTCTCATGCTACCGATGTGTATATAAAAGGTGAAAGTTTCGACCACGCCGGCGGAGCGAAGGCTCCCGTGCCAACGGTGCGCTATACCGGAACACGCGGTACATTCGCTACTCACGGACGTCCCAAGCTGGCAGATATCATTCCATACGATGATGATAAGGACGGTAACGTTACCTTTCATAACAATTCCCTTCCCGGCCGGCCTTTGGAAAAAGTTCATCCCGCCAAAACAGGGCGTAACATCGAAAGTCTGAACCGTGAGATTATGGGAATCGCCCGTGATGCGGCTTTCCTTTACTGGTTGACCGATGAAGAACAATATGCCCGCCTGGCAGCCGGTGTTTTCGATACCTATATGCAAGGTATCTATTATCGCAATGTCCCCGTCGACTTAAATCACGGCCATCAGCAAACATTGGTCGGTATGAGTTCGTTTGAGGTAATCCATGAGGATATACTTTATGATATTGTTCCTCTGTACGATTTCTTACATGGATATCTGGTTGCTTATTATGCCGATAAAATGAATATTTATGCCGGGGCTTTCAAGAAATGGGCGGATAATATCATTGCTAACGGAGTCCCCCATAATAATTGGAATCTGATGCAGGCGCGTTATATAATGGACATCGGTATGATACTTGAAGATGATAATCATTATGCCGACGGTAAAGGACGCGGATACTATATAGATTATGTGCTCAATCAATCCAGCATCCGACAATGGAGCTTGAAAAAACTTGCCGACTACGGATATGACCCTCATACGGGCATTTGGGCGGAATGTCCCGGTTATAGCGGCGTGGTGATGAATGACTATGCCAACTTTACTAATCTTTTTGACCGTAACCTGCATTGCGACTTGACAAAAGAGTTGCCGGTGCTTCCCACAGCCGTTGCGGCTACTCCCCAGTATTTATTTCCCAATCGGATGATATGCGGTTTTGGAGATACCCATCCGGGGTATCTGAAAACCACACCTGTTATTCGGATGATTGAAAACGCCCAGGTTAATGGAAAAAAAGAACAGGAGAGGTATTTTACCGCTCTATTGAAATGTCTTGACCCTGATGCCGGGAAAGCTGCGGCAAAGAAAGATGTGCGCGTATCCATCAATTCCTTCTTTGACGACAAGCCTTTGGAATTGAAAGAAGATGTCCGGGCGGGCAAGATGGAAGACTATGTATCTCCTTTATTTTACGCTCCAAACGTATCGTGGCTGGTACAGCGGAATGGTATGCATCCGCGTAACAGTTTGATGATTTCTCTGAATGCCAGCGAAGGTAATCATATGCATGCCAATGGTATTTCAATGGAGCTTTACGGTAAAGGATATGTGTTAGGTCCTGATGCCGGTATTGGCTTATATCTGTATAGCGGATTGGACTATGCTGAATATTATTCACAGTTTCCCAGCCATAATACGGTATGTGTCGATGGAATCTCCAGCTATCCGGTGATGAAGAGTAATCATTCATTCGATTTGCTGTCCTGTTTTCCTGCATCTTCCGCGGCTACGGCGGTAAAGGAAAAATTTCCTTCCGTAACGTACAGCGATGTTTATTTCCGTGAACCGGAAAGCCGTTCGGACCAGACACGTATGATGAGCATCGTTACCACCGGTCCCGAAACCGGTTACTACGTAGATGTTTTCCGTAGCCGTAAAGAACGTGGCGGAGATAAAATGCACGATTATTTCTATCATAACCTGGGACAGGAAATGACCTTGACCGCTGCAGATGGCACTGATTTGCATCTGCAACCTACCGAAGAGCTTGCCTTTGCCGGCGCGCATCTGTATGCCTATTCTTACTTGTTCGATAAGAAATGTGCCCGGACAGGTAAAGATGTAAAAGCTGTTTTTACAATCAAGATGTCCGATAAGGATGATATCCTGATGAATATGTGGATGAAGGGTGAAAAAGACCGTACGGTGTTTTCTGCTCTCAGCCCTATGACCGAAGGATTGAGCCGTACGCCGGGAATGCCTTATAATATTAAGGAACAACCCACCCTTACCTTTGTAGCCCGTCAGGAAGGTGAAGCATGGAATCGTCCTTTTGTAGCCGTTTATGAACCTTCGACTGTAAAGGAAGCCGAACGGATTTCTTCCGTTACTTTTCCGGAAGTGGAGTGTAAACAGCCGGGCAGCCATGTGGGGATTTGCGTAAAACAGAAAAACGGTCGCATGGACTATATTCTGTCTTCGGATAGCGCTGCATATCTTTGTTCGATGAACAATGGTATGAAAGCCTCTTCTACCTACGCTTTATGGGGCAACCGGCGAGGAGAGGATTGTACTTTCTTTTTAGGGAACGGCACGTTGTTACAAACTCCCGCTATATCAATTAAGGCTGACGCTCCGGTGAATGTGTTGCTCGAGAAAGAATCGAACGGATGGTATTATACGGCTTCCGGCGCTTGTACAATCACCTTGAATGGAAAGACATATAAGATAAAGAAGTGTGTGATGGAGAAAACGAAGCTCTAGAGAAAGATATGCAATGAAACATTTATTATTAGTAGTATTGATAAGTTTCGGCATGGCGGTCCAAGCGCAGTTGAAAACTTATCCGGTAGGATTGCATACGGGTATGCCTCACAATGATGATTATACGGTTCGTGTCCGTATGCTTGGCGGGGAATGGCAGGACGTGTTTGAATATAAAGTGCAGGTCGATTTGGATAAGCCGCAAGATGCTTCCATGGTGCAGTTCGATATGGGAAGCCCTGTGGAAGTTATGGTAAAAAAGAATAACGGTACGGTGCGTGAGGTTTCCATACGCCCTCTGAATAATAATATAGCCTGTCGGCAAGTACAAAACGCCGTCTTTTTCACTTTGGACAAGCCTCAAAATCTTTCAATTGAGTTTAACGGAGACCGTTTGCACAATTTGCATCTTTTTGCCAATCCAATGGAAGAAGAGGTTTACTCGGAGGAAGCAGAAGGCGTTATGTTCTTTGGGCCGGGGATACATCGTCCGAAAGATTTACCTAATAATCAGATACGCATACCAAGCAATACTACGGTCTATTTGGCTCCGGGTACAGTGCTGAAAGCTAAACTGTTGGTTGATAATGCTGAAAATGTGCGTATCATTGGTCGCGGAATATTAGATCATCCTGTCCGCGGTATTGAAATAACCGATGCCAAGAATGTACTGATTGATGGAATTACGGTTGTAAATCCCGAGCACTATACAGTGTTCGGTGGCGGTTCTTCGGAGATAGTTATCCGTAACTTGAAAACTTTTAGTTGCAAAAGCTGGAGTGATGGCATTGACATGATGTGTTGCCGTAAAGTACTTGTTGATAATGCTTTTCTTCGTACGGGGGATGATTGTATTGCGCTCTATAATCATCGCTGGAACTGGTGGGGTGGTTCAAGCGATATTACCGTACGGAATTCCGTGCTGTGGGCGGATGTTGCGCATCCTATCAATATAGGCGGCCATGGCGATCCGGATTCTTTAACGGGCGAGGTGATTGAAAATTTGACGTTTCACAATATTGATATTCTGGAACACGATGAAGATGATCCGCTGTATCAGGGGTGTATGACGGTAGATTGTGGCGACAAGAATTGGGTGCGTAATGTCTTGTTCGAGGATATCCGTGTAGAGAATATTCAGGAAGGCCGTCTTTTCTATGTGAAAGTCCGTTTCAATCCTAAGTACGATAAGCAACCCGGTAACGGTATTGAAGGGATTACGTTCCGTAATATCACTTATACAGGAGTTGGTGAGAACGCTTCTTTGGTGCAAGGGTTGGATAAGAATAGATGTGTGAGAAATGTAGTTTTTGATAGTATTATGATCAATGGTGTGAAAATGAAGCACCTGAAAGGGATTATAAAAAATGAGTTTATAGAAGACATTGAGATTAAGTGATTGGTAGTTTAATAACACTGTCTTCGTGTGAAACCTATTTTATTGTTTTATTACTTCCGCTCCAAATGCTTGTAATTTTCCTGCGTATCATCATAATATTCAGTAAAGACACTGCGAAAAACAGGGTACAGCCTATTATCCAGCATGGAAGTAACGTTCCTGTTTCCAATTGTGGAAAAAGCGTGCTGATGATTTTCGTGTAATAACCACGCAGCCATGCTACTCCACCGACAGACAGTACCAACACTAATAGATTTAAACCGGCTGTCAGTATATTGTAGGGAAGCGCTACGCGATTCGGACTATATCCTATAAGAAGCAGATTCTCCAGTTTTCCTGTATTCTTTTGCAATAATAGGAAGATACTTAGCATCAGGATGTAAAAGGATAAAATGCTGATGAATAATCCTACTCCCATGACAATACCGGTGATGAGACGCAGGAAATAAGTTGTTTTTCCGGCATCCAGACCGTCACCTTCGGTTTCGTAATGCTTTTGTTGAAAGTAGTTGCTGATGGCTGTGTCGGTAGGGTTCTTTACTTCAACGATGAGGCGGGAAGGTTGGGCTTCTTTGCCGGGAGCAAAGCTCTTGTTTGCCCAGTCCATAAATGTTTGGGGAACAAGAATTGTATTCAGACGATTGGAGAAGCCTACAATTTTACCTTTGAATTGCTCTACACGTCCGTTACCCCGTAGACTGATATCCATTTGTATAAGGTTCATGAGACCTTCGGAAAGTTTTGGTAGACTGCGACTTTGTGCAAAGCCGAAGTTATATAAATTCAGGTAATTACGAGGAATGATGATAGGAATGACTTGAGAAAACTCATCAAAATGCCATTTATCTAAGTTTACATCTACATATTCATCGGGTACCGACTCAAAAAACATTTCGGTGGAGAGGTGTATTCCGGCTTCCTGCATACCTAAACCTGCGGATACTTTGAATAAGGAAGGGGTGAAAGCTCCCACGCTTTTAGTGAAAGATTGCGCTTTCATTTCTTCGATATCCTTTAGGGAGAAAGTATTACTTCTTCCGGTAAAGCTGCCGAGTGTACTGATTCTTTTGGTGGCGATGATATAATTCTTCTTCATGAAGCTGTCTCCCTGTGTGAAAATGGGGAGTACGTCCCGATAGAATTGTACGCTCAGCAATACAATCAGCATACCGAAGAGGTTGGCGAGAAAAAAACCGGTCAGTTGGCCTATACTGATATGTTGACGGAGAAGTTTCCAAACAAGTTTGTTCATGATTTGAATGATGGTTTATGAATTATAGACGGAAAGTTTCATCGTATTCAAGCTCCGGATGCTTTCCAATGGATGTTACAATAACTCCTGCTCCTTGCTTTCCTGCTTCTTCCATGAGCAAAGCACTCATAATGACACTGTTTTCATTATCGAGGTGGCTAATAGGTTCATCCAAAAAGATAAAGTCGAATGGTTGGCAAAGGCTGCGTATAAAAGCAACGCGTTGCTGTTGGCCGAAAGAGAGTTTTCCGGCTCTTTCATTAATCTTATCGGGAATACCGATTGCTTCGAAAAGAGTAATAATCTCTTTATTCTTCTTGTAGTTGGTCAGGCGATTTTTTAATAAGATATTTTCAAGTGCAGTCAGTTCTGGGAAAATACGAAGTTCCTGAAAAAGAATACTGAGCGAGTGTTTTCGTATATCTACCCATTCGTTAACGGAGAATGAACGGATATTGCGTTCATCAAAATTAATGATACCCTGATAGTCGCGGCGATACCCGTAGATATAACTGCATAGAGATGATTTACCGGTACCTGAAGCAGCTTCTATCAGATAACGTTTTCCTTTGCTGAAAATTATGTCCTGATGCCATATTTGTGAAGTGATGGCATCGCGACGGGCAAAGGCTTGAGGCAAAGTCTGCTGTAAACGAATGTGGTTCATTGGTTGTTCAAGTATGTTTTATTATCTTATCCAATCTGTCATTCAAAGCGTAGCGAAGAATCTATTGATAATTAAGCTGATTTGACAAATTCTAAGGCTGAAAGCCTTCTATCTCTAAGCCCGGGATAATACTCCAGGGATAAATGTTCTCAGTGTTCTGTGTTAAAGGCAAAAGACTAATATTCGGAGATTTTGCCCTTACAGGGCGCAATGTTAGTCATATTCGCATTCCCGGGGTGTTACCCCGGGCTTAGAGATAGAAGGCTTTCAGCCTTAGGTTACTTTATTATTAACTTCTGATTCGTATTAATTGCTAATTATTAATTATTAATTACTGACTACTAACTACTGCTGCTACTACTTTATCCCCGCGAACAGTTTGGCGAAGTCGATAAGTTGTTTCAGGGCATTTTCATTCTTCTCGTTCAGAACAACTGTAAAGTTTGTCCGATTCTTGTCTCCCCGCAGGTTCAGTTCTTCTATTTTCATGATTAGCATATAAAGGATATTGATTTCCGGTTCGTCCGACGCATATTCCATAAGAACACGAAGATTGCTTAAGGTCAACAATTCATCGCTGGTTAATGAGATGTTGAAAGCTCTTCCATGTATCATACTCATCATGGCTTGTTGTAACTCTCGTGAGTTTTGAGGATGGAAAGGCTGATTGCTTTCTTGAGTCTCTCCTTTAAAGTCGGCGCTTTGCAAGGTAGCGTATATACGTCCGTTCTCAAACAGGACATAACCCAGTAATTGTGTGCCATGCGGCCAGTTCAGTACACCACGGACATCCATGGGGAGAGCATCGGGAGTTGCCAATAGCCGTATATCTCCCTTTTGTTGCATCATCGGGGTGAAATATTTATTTGTATGGATACTCTTGTCGGCTGGTTGTTGCATGAGGGCGGTGATAGCCGGTTGCAGCTTCTGCAGTTGTTCGGAGCTGCCTCCGTAAACCACAAGCAGAGTACCGTCGTTGTAGGCAAACAGTACTCCTGTATCTTTTATTTCAATACTTCGGTAACCATCGGCTTTTACCGGGTCGGTACAGAATTGTTCTTGAACAAATATTTGAAGCATGGCTTCAAATTTCTTTAAATCGGCAATCTTCAAAGTGACTGCAGTATTGTGTAGCGTAGGAGCTTCGAATACGTAAACCGGAGCGCTCCAGTCTATTCCACTTTTGGCGGGATCTTTCAGAAGAGGTTCCATTTCTTTTTTCAGGTTGGCGTTTCCGCTTTCGAGAAGCAGGCCTAACAACTTTTGCAAGGTCACTTGGGTGTCTGAATTGTTCAGACCTGCTTTATCGACAATGCTTGTTAAGTCAAGTGCCGCCACTTCTGTGGCATTAGCGGGAATCGCATGGGTATATTCTGTCTTTTTCTCGGTTTTACTACATGAGCTTAGGCATAGTACTATAAATAAGAACGGCAGTAAATAGAAGGAAATACTCTTTCTCATATTATATTATTGGTTTTGTAAGTTTACTATGTGGCAAGCAACGAGGGCTGCTGTTTCAGTACGTAAACGGGAACGACCGAGACTTATAGGCTCGAAACCGTTTTCAATGGCTTTTTTCACTTCTTCTTCGCTAAAGTCGCCTTCCGGTCCGATGAGTACCAACGCATCTTCTCCCTTACGAACAATATCTTTTAATAAAGGTTTCTCTCCTTCATAACAATGTGCAATGAATTTGCGGCCGTTGAAAGATTGGCTGATGAATTTATTAAAATCAGTCATTTCATTCAGTCGGGGCAAACGCGCTTTTAACGATTGCTTGATGGCAGATACCAATATCTTGGCAATACGCTCCGTTTTGATTATTTTGCGTTCCGAAAAACGACAGTTCAGAAAGGTAAGTTCATCGAAGCCTATTTCAGTAGCTTTTTCTGCGAACCATTCTGTGCGGTCCATATTTTTAGTGGGAGCCATTGCGATGTGCAAATATCCGCTCCATAAAGGTGCCTGAGGGGTGGTTTCCAGTATGTTGACAAGGCAACGTTTATTGGTGGCAGTGCTGATTTCCGCACGATAAAAATTGCCTTTGCCATCAGTTAATGTTACTTCGTCACCTGTTTGTAATCTCAATACACGGATTGCATGAACAGCTTCTTCTTCGGGTAATTCAGTGTGCGATTGTATATCGGGAGTATAGAATACGTGCATGGTCGTTTATTGTTTCTTGTGTTGATTGATAATGTCCCTTAGTTGTGCAGCCCGTTCGTAGTCTTCTTCGTCTATGGCGTTTTGAAGGGCAGTTTTTAACTGTTCTAAAGTCTTTTGCTGTGTAGCGGGGGCTTCATCGGGATCTTGTTCTTTCATAGGAGTGATGCTATGCTCTGTTTTTAAGCATTCGGCTTCTAAAATATCATCGTATACGAAGATAGGGGCATCCATACGTAAAGCGAGAGCTACGGCATCACTGGTACGTGCATCGATGCGCAGGATTGTTTCTTCCGCTTTCATATATAGATATGAGTAGAAAACGCCGTTATCTACTTTATAGATGAGTACACGTAATAAATTTGCTCCCAGAACTTTGAGAACCGATGCGAATAACGTATGTGTCAACGGTCGAGGCGGAACGATTCCTCTCATTTCAATCATCATGGATTGCGCTTCGGCACTGCCTATGATAACAGGTAATTGTCGCGGGCCGTTTATCTCGCCCAGCACCATAGCGTAGGCACCGGCTTGTGCCTGGCTATTTGAAATATTCAATACTTGCAGTTCAATCTTTTTTTTGTTCATTCTATCATTTTACCACCTTGTCGGTTTCTTTTTCCGTAGTATGCTTATAACGGAATACGATTCCGAATAAAATTCCAATAACTAATGCATAAGCCGCAAATATAAGCCATACGGGAGTCCACTCACGACTTACCAAACCGCCGCCGGGAGCATATACGGAGAATGCGTCTACTACGGCACCGCTGGCATATCCGCCAATGATTGCTCCCAACCCGTTTGTCATCATAAAAAATAATCCTTGCGCACTGGCGCGAATACTCGGATGAGCTTCCATCTCTGTGAATAATGAACCCGATACATTGAAGAAGTCAAAAGCCATACCGTATACAATCATGGACAGGATGAGCATCCATAAGCCGCTGCCGGGGTCACCCAGGCCAAATAGTCCGAAGCGGAACACCCAGGCAAACATACTGATAAGCATAACACGCTTGATTCCGAAATGTTTCAAGAAGAAAGGGATGGCGAGGATGAATAATGTTTCGCTCATTTGTGAAATGGACAGTAGAATTACAGAGTGTTTTACTCCGAAAGAATCTGCATATTGGGGAATGGAAGCGAAAGAGCTTAAGAACAAATCTCCATAGGTGTTTGTGATTTGTAACGCCGCACCTAACAACATGGAGAACAAGAAGAAAACGGCCATTTTCTTACGTTTGAAAAGTACTAATGCATCGAGACCGAAAGCGGAGAGCATTGTCTTTCCTTCGCTGCGTGCCGGCGGGCAACCGGGAAGGGAAAAAGCATAAAGTCCTAAAATGATAGCTGAAATTGCTGCTACATAGAGTTGTGCGGGGCCTGTCTTGAATCCGGTGAGGTCTACAGCCCACATGGCACAAATAAAACCTACGGTTCCCCATACCCGTATGGGCGGGAAATCTTTTATCAAATCCAGTTTGTACTGTTCCAATGCATTGTACGAAACTGTATTGGCTAATGACAGCGTAGGCATATATACGAGCATATTGAGTAACATTGCCCAATACATATGACTATATGTCGTAGCAGTGGATGCGTAAATCAGAGCACCGGCGCCGATAAGGTGAAGTATACCGTAAAGACGTTCGGCATTTATCCATTTGTCGGCGATAATTCCCATGAGGCCGGGCATGATAAGAGAGGCAATTCCCATGGTCGCAAAAATAGCGCCAATCTGGCCGCCTTCAAAATGTAATGTACCGCCCATGTAACCACCTAATGAGATAAGCCACGCTCCCCAAATAAAGAATTGAAGAAATTGCATAGCCGTGAGTCGGAATTTGATGCTCATAATATTAGTTTTTGAATATTGTTGAATTGTGTAATAGGTGCAAATGTACGACGCAGACGGCAGAAAAACAAGAAGTGTATATAAAAAAAGAAGGCTATCTATCCCAGACAGCCAATCTTTATTAACCTTAAATCTAATACCATGAAAAACACAGTGCAAAGATAAAGGGTTTTATGTTATAAAACATAACGCTTTACTAAGTTTCTTCTTTATATTAACATGATTTAAAATTTTAGCCGTTTATTCTACATATAATACAAGTCCTTTCAGATATTCGCCTTCGGGATGATAGATACTTACAGGGTGGTCGGCAGGCTGCGTCAATTGATGTAGAATACGTACACTGCGGCCGGACATGGCAGCGGCGGTGAATACGGCTGTACGGAAATTCTCTTTGCTGACAGCTTGTGAACAAGAGAAAGTAAAAAGTATACCGCCCGGTTTGATTTTCTCAAAAGCTTTGACGTTGAGTTTCCGATATCCTTGAAGGGCATTGCGCAATGCATCACGATGTTTGGCAAATGCCGGTGGGTCCAAAACAATAAGGTCGTATTGGTCACCCATACGGTCAAGATATTTAAAAGCATCCTCAGCATAAGCTGCATGGCGGTTATCACCGGGGAAATTCAATTCGATGTTCTTGTTTGTCAAGTCAATGGCCTTGGCCGAACTGTCTACGGAATGTACCAGTTTGGCATTACCGCGCATGGCGTAAACGGAGAAACCGCCGGTGTAACAGAACATATTCAGTACACTGCGACCATTGGCATAACGTTCCAGTAGCGAACGATTCTCCCGTTGGTCTACAAAGAAACCTGTTTTCTGACCTTTCAGCCAGTCAATATGGAACTTCAGACCATATTCCATGGCGATATTATCCGTACTTCCGCCTTTCAGAAAACCGTTTTCCGGATAAAGGTCGGCTTTGAAAGGCAGGGTTGTTTCGGATTTGTAGTAAATATTGTCGATTTTATCACCCATAACCTCGGTCAGAGCATCGGCTATTGCCATACGGTCGAGGTGCATGCCGGCAGAATGCGCCTGCATCACGGCCGTACGAGCGTAGATATCAATTATAAGTCCCGGCAGGTTGTCACCTTCGCCATGTACCAGACGATAAGTATTGTTGGTAGGGTTTCCGGCTATACCAATGCTGCGTCGCATATCGTAGGCTATGCTGAGCTTACGTTTCCAGAAGTCGGCATCGATGGTTTCATCCTGAATGAAGCTAAGCACACGAACGGCGATACTGCCAATTTGAAAGTGACCTTTAGCTATGAATTCTTTCTTGGATGTATAGATTTCAACAACTTCTCCTTCCTCGGGTTCTCCGTCGAAGTGTGCGATGGCACCGGAAAACACCCAAGGGTGGAAACGTTTTAATGATTCTTCTTTGCCTGACTTTAGATATACTTTATACATAAATTATGATTAAGATGTGGTAATATTATAATGTGGTTGTGCGGCAACTTTCTTCAGCGGCCATTTCAAAGTCACCGGTGCGTTTCAGTTCCTGTAACCGATTGTATATGTTTAAGCAAGCCCATGCATCGGTGGCTGCATATTGTTGCTGAGACGGTGTCAGTACTTCGGCTTCCCAGTTGGAAAGACGCTGGCTCTTTGAAATTTTTTCTTTAAAAAGAATCGCATATATCTTTTGCAAGCTTTTGTCTTGAATGCCGAATGTGCGGACGTATTCTTGTAATTCGATACAAGCGCGTTGTTCAAACGGAGCGCGTTTGTGCAACATCATGAAATCATCGCGCAGGGAAAGTCCGACTTTGGTTACACCGGGATTTTCAAGTAACATGATAATCGGAAGAGTCAGACCGGTGAGATTGAGGCGGAAAAGAAAACAGTGTTCTTCCGATGAAATCTGCAATAAGGCCACTTTATGAGATTGTCCCTTGGTGAAGGACGGACGTGTTTCGCTGTCAATGCCCAGTATGGAACATTGTTTCAGATAAGCTACGGCACGTTCTGCCTCTTGGGGGGTCTGGATAACATGTATCTGCCCCGGAAAGAAAGCTTTCGGCATGTCCTTTACTTCTTCTTTATCTATACTTCTTCTGATAATCATAGTTTAAAGTTTATTCATCATCTTCTTCATTATCTTCTTCATCCGGTTGGTTGTACTTTACGTCATGTAAGGCACGCAGGGTATTCACCAACTTTTGTCCCCAGTATAGGGCGAAGTGTTCCTGACAGACGGCAAGTGAATCGTTCATCGTTTCATTGAGTCCCAACTGGAATACGAAAATAAAATCTCTGATGTCTTGATATATATCGGCCAAGTCTTCGGAAATGTTTTTTGTGATAGGCTGGTCGCTGTATTTCATATCCGATACGAATACATCCAGATAGTCGTCCTTTTCGGCGAGAATACCTGCCAGATTCATACGGAGTATTTCATAAGTTTCTTCTGTTACGAATGTTTCGAGGGCTTCATCGCCTATCGTTTCGCATTGGGGCAACATGGATGCTTTGAGATAAAGTAAGGGAAGTATCTTTAAAGATGTATCGACAAAGGCGGAACGTTTCATCGTTTCCGTCTGTTCCAAGAACTTGCAGAACTCGGCGGCTACGGTTACGAATTCCACAACATTACGGTCGAATATCACTTGACTTTCTTTTTTCATATCTTCTTGATTTGAAACGCAAAGGTACGAAAAAGGTTTGAAAGCATTACTGCATAAGCTTTTTTTTGTTACTTTTGCGTCATTATACGGATATTAGCGGAATACATTTTATGGTCAAAAAAAATACAACTAAAGATACAGAGCGGTCTATCTCTTTTTTCGGAAAGATAGCAGCGGTTTTAAAGAATGAAACCGTCCATTTCGTTGCCGGTCTGATACTGGTAATCTTTTCGGTTTACCTGCTGTTGGCCTTTTCGTCTTTCTTCTTTACAGGGGCGGCAGACCAGAGCATTATAGATTCCGGAAATGCGCAGGATTTGATTTCTACGCATAACGGCGTGAAAAACTATGCCGGTTCACGTGGAGCCCAACTTGCCAGTTATTTAATAAACGAATGTTTTGGCATATCCTCTTTCTTTATTCTGATATTTTTGGCCGTGGCCGGATTAAAGCTGATGCGTGTCCGTGTGGTACGTTTG
The DNA here is from genome assembly GCF_900129655.1 of Bacteroides clarus YIT 12056. Classification (GTDB taxonomy): domain Bacteria; phylum Bacteroidota; class Bacteroidia; order Bacteroidales; family Bacteroidaceae; genus Bacteroides; species Bacteroides clarus. The sequence continues at coordinate 241,981 of NZ_FQWK01000002.1, read as the reverse complement.
TGGAAGTGGTTTATAGGGTGCTCATTACTGTTGATTTGGTTCTCGATATTCTTTGGTTTTGTGTTTGTAGACCAATACAAGGATTCTTTTCTCTATTTGGGCGGCATGCATGGATATAACGTCAGCAATTGGTTGGTATCTCAGGTGGGAGTACCGGGAGTGTGGATGATATTGCTGATTACCGCTATATGTTTCCTTATATATTTGAGTGCTCGTACTGTTATTTGGTTGCGTAAACTTTTTAGCCTTAGTTTTTTAAAACATAAAGAAAAGACCGGAAGCGTGTCTGGTGAGACTCCGGAAGAATTTACGGACTCTTGGACAGTGAAAGGAAAGAAGATGCCGGTCGCAGCAGAAACGACTTCTGATACGAAAAAAGAAGAGACACTCGAGAATCCGGAGGAATTTGGAAAAGAAGAAGAGGAAGATGATGGCACTCACGAGATTATGCTTGACTTGGGAAATGCAGCAAAGGATAAAGTTGCGATAGCCAAAGAAGAAGGTGAAGTACTTATGACAATTGAAACTCCACCGTCTGATACAGCTTCAACTATTCCGGTATCAGGGCAGCAAGGGGGAAAAGAACCTGCTTTTGAAGTGGAGACAGTGGAAGATGAAGAATATCACGGTCCGGAGATAGAACCTTATAATCCTTGTCTTGATTTGGAAAACTATCATTATCCGACCATTGACTTGATGAAGCATTATGATAATGCCGAACCTACGATTGACATGGCAGAGCAGAATGCCAATAAGGATAAGATTATTAATACGCTACGCAGTTTCGGTATCGAAATCAGCACTATTAAGGCTACGGTCGGTCCTACGGTGACGTTGTATGAGATTACACCGGAACAGGGGGTTCGTATTTCTAAAATACGCGGCCTGGAAGATGATATTGCGCTTAGCCTTTCTGCATTGGGTATCCGTATTATTGCTCCGATACCCGGAAAAGGAACAATCGGTATTGAAGTGCCTAATTCCAACCCGAAGATAGTTTCGGGTCAGAGCATTATCGGTAGCAAGAAATTTCAGGAATCTACGTACGACCTGCCTATTGCGTTGGGTAAGACTATTACCAATGAGGTCTTTATGGTGGATTTGTGTAAAATGCCCCACGTACTTGTTGCCGGAGCTACCGGCCAGGGTAAGTCGGTGGGATTGAATGCTATCATCACTTCTTTATTGTATAAGAAGCACCCCGCAGAATTGAAGTTTGTGCTGGTAGACCCGAAGAAAGTGGAATTCAGCATCTATTCGGTGATTGAACATCATTTCCTAGCCAAGTTGCCTGACGGCGAGGATGCTATTATAACGGACGTAACCAAAGTCGTTCAGACTTTGAATTCTATCTGTATTGAAATGGATACCCGTTACGACCTGTTGAAAGCTGCGCATGTACGTAATATAAAAGAATACAACGAGAAGTTTATCAACCGTCGTCTAAATCCCGAAAAGGGACATAAATTCATGCCATATATCGTGGTAGTGATTGACGAGTTCGGTGATTTGATTATGACAGCCGGTAAGGATGTGGAGTTGCCTATCGCCCGTATCGCCCAGTTGGCACGTGCTGTAGGTATACATATGATTATTGCTACCCAGCGTCCTACAACGAATATTATTACGGGTACGATCAAAGCTAACTTCCCGGCGCGTATTGCCTTCCGGGTATCGGCTATGGTGGACTCCCGTACTATCCTTGACCGACCGGGAGCTAACCAGCTGATCGGTCGCGGTGATATGTTGTTCCTGCAAGGTGCCGATCCTGTTCGCGTGCAATGTGCGTTTATCGATACGCCGGAAGTTGCGGAGATAACAAAGTTCATAGCTCGCCAGCAAGGCTATCCTACGGCATTCTATCTGCCTGAGTATGTGGATGAGAATGCGGCAGGTGATTTGGGCGATGTTGACATGGGACGTCTTGACCCGTTGTTTGAAGATGCCGCCCAGTTGATTGTTTATCAGCAGCAAGGCTCTACTTCACTTATTCAGCGTAAATTTGCTATCGGTTATAACCGTGCGGGGCGTATTATGGATCAGTTGGAGAAGGCGGGAATTGTAGGTCCGGCCCAAGGCAGTAAGGCGCGTGAGGTATTCTGTGCAGACATAACGGATTTGGAAGCGCGGTTGAACAATTTGTAATAAATCAACGTTTGAATTACATGAAAATCAAAAGTCTTTTATTTACTTTTTGGGTGCTCTGCCTGGCTTTTCCTATGGTTGCGCAGCAGCCGGATGCCAGAGACATACTTGATCGTGCGGCAGATGCTTTCCGTAGAGAGGGGGGAATAAAAATCACTTTCTCCGTGCGTGCGCCCGAAGGAAATTCTAATGGTTCTATTCGTTTGAAAGGTGATAAGTTTCTTTTGGAAACAGAAGGCGTGACGACATGGTTTGACGGACGTACGCAATGGAGTTATCTTGCTTCAAGTGATGAAGTGAATGTTTCCGAACCTGCGCCGGAAGAATTGCAGAGCATTAATCCTTATTCATGGTTGTCGCTCTATAATCAGGATTATAAACTGAAAGTGGTTAAAGTAGGCAATGCCTCAGATGATACGACCTATAAAGTGGTAATGACTGCCACCAAACGCAGCCAAGATATGCAATGTGTTATCTTGTATATAGAAAAAGGGTCATTCCGCCCTTTAAAACTTAGTATGGTTCAACGAGGAAGTAAAGATGCGGTAATAGTGTTTATAAACTCTTATCAGACAGGTAAGAATTATGACGACAGCCTCTTTGTGTTTGACAAGCAGGCTTATCCTACTGCTGAGATCGTTGATTTAAGATGATAAAGTGTAATTAATAAAAAGAATAATATGGAAACAGAAAAAGTAAAGTGTTTAATAATAGGTTCCGGCCCTGCCGGATATACCGCAGCTATTTATGCTGCACGCGCCAATCTTTCTCCGGTGCTTTATGAAGGCTTGCAGCCCGGTGGACAATTGACTACCACCACCGATATCGAGAATTTTCCCGGATATCCGGAAGGTATCAGCGGTACACAGATGATGGAGGATTTGCGCAAGCAGGCTGAACGTTTCGGTGCAGACTTGCGTTTCGGTGTGGCTACGGCTGCCGATTTGAGTAAATCCCCATATAAGATAACCATTGATGAAGAAAAGGTTATTGAAGCGCAAACTATTATTATTGCAACCGGAGCCGCCGCTAAATATTTAGGACTGGAAGATGAAAAGAAGTATGCAGGCATGGGTGTCAGTGCTTGCGCTACTTGTGACGGTTTCTTCTATCGCAAGAAAGTTGTAGCGGTAGTCGGTGGTGGTGATACGGCTTGCGAGGAAGCTTCTTATCTGGCCGGTTTGGCAAGTAAAGTATATTTGATTGTCCGTAAGCCATTCTTACGTGCTTCTAAGATTATGCAGGAACGTGTAATGAACAATGAGAAAATTGAAGTATTGTTTGAACACAATGCGGTAGGATTGTACGGAGACAATGGTGTAGAAGGCGTACATTTGGTAAAACGTATGGGTGAATCGGATGAACAACGCTATGATTTGGCTATTGACGGTTTCTTCCTGGCTATCGGTCATAAACCTAATTCTGATATATTCAAGCCTTATGTCGATACGGACGAAACAGGGTATATCCTGACAGAGCCCGGTACTCCCCGTACAAAAGTTCCCGGTGTATTTGCTGCAGGAGATGTTGCCGATCCTCATTATCGTCAAGCTATCACAGCAGCAGCTACAGGATGTATGGCAGCGATTGAGGCGGAAAGATTCTTGTTAAATTGAGAATTGAGAATTAAGAATTAAAAAATAGGCTGCGCGGTATAAATGTTATATAACAAATACCGCGCAGCCTATTTTTTAATTCTTAATTCTCAATTTCCTCACCCTATTTTACTTATCTTCTTCAACTTCTCTTCATCGATAATTTTGATTTTTCTTCCGTCAATGGTGATTAGGCGTTCCGTGGCGAATTGTGAGAGGGTACGGATGGCATTGGATGTTGTCATGTTGGAAAGGTTGGCTAAATCTTCACGGGACAGGTAGATACTCAAAGTAGAACCGTCCTCTTCCAAGCCGTAACTTTCTTTCAAGAAAATAAGTGATTCTGCCAAACGGCCGCGAATATGTTTTTGGGTGAGGTTCACAGTACGCTCATCAGCGATACCGAGGTCGATAGATAATTGTCTGATGAAGAACATTGCCAGTTCGTTGTTTTGTGATAGCAATGTCATAATGGCGGTCATGGGTATCAGACATACTAATGAAGGTTCGAATGCGCAAGCTGCGGTTACATAATCCGCTTTTGCGAAGTAGGGACGATATCCAAAGTATTCGGTGGGTTTAATCATGCGGATAATTTGGCTTCTTCCACCTACACCGTCTTTATAAATCTTGACTTTCCCGTTCAACAGACACATCAAGCAAGTGGGTGTCTCGCCCTCACAATGGATAATCTCGTTTTTCTTATAATTCTGGAGCGTAAAATGGTTAGCGAGAAACTCTCGCTGTTCTTCATTCAGGGGTGACCATATATCGGGAATCAACTCCGGAACATTAATATCGGATAAATTTACTTTTACCATAACTGCTGCAAAACTGTGTTGTACAGCACAAATGTAAAAAGAAAAAATTAAAAATGACACATTTGTATCAAAAAAGTGCAAGAAAGAGGGGAGGAATAATAAATTATGAATAGTGGATTATGAATGATGAATCGCCGTTCGGCATAGCAGTGCGGCTGATTCATCATTCATAATTTATAATTCATTTAACGGCAAAGCCGTTAAATTATCATTTAGTGAATAACAGTTCCCTATATTTGGGTAACGGCCATATCTCGTCGTCTATTTCCATTTCAAGATTATCGATATGTTCACGGATACTTTCCAGATAAGGACGTACAGTTTCTTCGTATGCAAAGGCTTTGTCTTTGTAATTATCCATGTGGTTGGCAACTTTACGGGCTTCCGTCATCTCACGTACCTGCATTTTGATAGCGGTTACACGGTGGGAAATTTCACGTATCAGTTCCTTGCGGTCGGCACTAAGTACTTCATACTCTTCCGGAGTGAAAGTTTCGCGCAGTCCTCGTAAGTTTTCCAGCAAGCGGTTTTGATAAATAACGGCAGTCGGTACGATGTGATTAATGGCAAGGTCACCCAAGACACGGCTTTCAATCTGTACTTTCATCGTGTACTTCTCTAACTCTACTTCAAGGCGGCAGGCAAGTTCTGTTTCGTTGAAGATACGTTCGCCGATGAGTACGGAACGAGCCTGATCGTCCATATAACGCATTAAGGCTTCCGGTACATGGCAGATATTAGTCAGTCCGCGGTTGGCGGCTTCCTGTTTCCATTGTTCGGAATAGCCGTCTCCCTCAAAACGAATGGGTTCCGAAGCAATGATTGTTTCTTTCAAAATACGGAAAATAGCTTCGTCTTTGCCAACTCCTTCTTCCATGAGTTTTTCAATGGATACTTTGAATTCGTTCAGCTGATTGGCCATTGCTGCATTTATGGCAATCATGGCAGCGGCGCAGTTGGCCGACGAGCCGGCAGCACGGAATTCAAAACGATTACCCGTGAAAGCGAAAGGAGAGGTGCGGTTACGGTCTGTCGTATCTAATAGAATCTCAGGGATACGTCCGATACCCAGCTTTAAAGTAGTCTTTTCCTCGGCTGTCATCTTACTGTTGCTTACCTGGCGGGCTATCTCATCGAGGATGGAAGATAACTGCTTGCCCAAGAATATGGATAAAATAGCAGGAGGAGCTTCATTGGCGCCTAAACGGTAGCTGTTCCCGGCGCTTGCAATGGACGCGCGGAGCAAATCCTGATTCTTGTATACCATCATCAGTACATTCACAAGGAATGTGAGAAATAGCATATTACCTTTCGGATTTTTTCCCGGAGCAAAAAGATTTATCCCCGTATCGGTGCAGAGCGACCAGTTGTTGTGTTTACCCGAACCGTTCACGCCGCTGTATGGCTTTTCATGCAGCAGCACGGCAAAGTTGTGTTTGCGTGCAATGCGTTTCATCAAATCCATAACCAGTTGGTTGTGATCGTTGGCAAGATTGGCGTTCTCAAAGATGGGAGCCAGTTCAAATTGGTTGGGAGCTACTTCGTTGTGGCGCGTCTTTACGGGAATGCCCAGTTTGTGGCACTCAATTTCCAACTCTTTCATAAAGGCCGTAACACGCGGTGGAATGGAACCGAAATAGTGGTCTTCCAACTGTTGGTCTTTAGCGGAAGAGTGTCCCATCAATGTACGCCCTGTCAGGCATAAGTCGGGGCGTGCGTTATAGAGGGCAGAATCAACGAGGAAGTATTCCTGTTCCCAGCCTAAATTGGTATATACGCGTGTTATGTTTTTATCGAAAAGCTGGCAGACATCCGTCGCGGCTTTATCCACCGCAGCGAGTGCTTTGAGCAAAGGAGTTTTATAATCCAACGCCTCACCTGTATAGGAAATGAAGATTGTTGGGATGCAGAGCGTAGTTTCCACGACGAAAGCCGGTGAAGAAACGTCCCATGCCGTATATCCGCGCGCTTCGAATGTGTTGCGGATACCGCCGTTGGGGAAAGAAGAAGCGTCCGGTTCCTGCTGGATGAGCAGCTTTCCGGAAAAACGTTCAATAACATCTCCGTCTTCTCCGAATTCGATGAAGCCGTCATGCTTTTCGGCTGTACCGTCTGTCAGGGGTTGGAACCAATGAGTGTAGTGGGTGACGTTCAGGGATTTAGCCCAGCTTTTCATACCGTTGGCTATTAAATCGGCCATTTCCCGATTAATGGGAGTTCCTTTTTCGATAGCGTCTGTTACAGCTTTATAAGCTTCTTTAGGCAGGTATTCCTGCATCTTTTTACGGTCAAAAACATGGCTGCCGTAGTAATCGGACAACTTGTTTGAAGGAGTAATAACTTCAAGAGGACGACGATTGGCGAGCTCTTGCAAAGCAAAAAATCTCATTTTTGACATACTTGTCTCTTCTTTTATTGATTGTTGGGCGCAAAATTATATGTTTTTTCTGAATTACCCCCTATTTAAAAGGGGGTAATCTTGAATTTTTATATGTTTTTTGGAGATGTACCCCCTTGAAAAGAGGGGTAATCTTGAAAATATGCATTTCTAAAGAAATGGCGGTCCCGGAAAATGAAAATGGAATAAAGATGGAAGTTATTACTTTTTTTCTATATTTGTTCCCATATAAAAAGATATTGCGGTTGAAACATTTTATATGCATATGGATAGGAGCCTGTTTCCTGTGTGCAAGCTTGCAGAAGGCGGGTGCTACGGCTGTTCCCAAATCGTATGCGGGACAGAGGGCTTACGCGGATTCCATTATGGACAAGGTTATCTTTTTTGCGCCTTTTTATGAACGTATTGTCGATGAGTATAAGGCGGAACTCTATATAAAAGGATGGGCAAACATCCGTAAGAAGAATCATTTGCTCCGTTTTATCCCTTCCATGTTTCGTATGAAGAAAGGGGTGCGGGAGTATATGATGGAAACATACAGCGAACTGCATTATACCGCTCCCGATATTTACGACCAGAAAGTGACAGCCAGTGTGGGAACTTCTTCCGAACTTTGGGAGCTGGACGGTCGTTTGCTCGAATATTTCCACATAAATATTTATTCCTCCACTTTATTATATGATAAGTTGCTGTCTCCATTGGCTTCCAATGCGAAGAAATTCTATACTTACTATGTAGATTCCATAATGGGCGAAGTGCATAATCGGGAGTTCCGTATCCGGTTTATGCCGAAGAGCAAGAGCTTCCAACTTGTGGGTGGCTATATGATTGTCAGCGATAACGTGTGGAGCGTGCGGGAGATTCGTTTTTCCGGCCGTTCCGAAATGCTTCGCTTTAATAATCTGGTAAAAATGGGGCAGGTGGGAAGTGAGGACGAGTTTCTGCCTGTGCATTTTAATGTCGATGCCACTTTTCGTTTGCTCGGCAATGTGATAGACGGCAGTTATACGGCGGTGCTCGATTATAAAGATATTCATCAGAAAGATCCTGCTGTCGTAACCGGACGCAATCGGACAAAGAGTAAATACGACCTGTCCGAGTCCTATACTCTGCTGACAGACACCAACGCCTATCAACGTGATACAGCCTATTTCAACAAACTGCGGCCTATTCCGCTGACTTCGCATGAGCAGAAGTTATACGAGGATTTCTTTTTGCGTCGTGATACGCTTCTCTATAAGAAGAAGCCCAAGAACAGGCGGCTGGAGTTCTGGGGGCAGATAGGAGATGCATTGGTCAGCAGGTATACGGTAGACCTTGCCAAGATGGGAAGCGTACGTTGTTCACCTCTTATCAATCCTTTGTTGTTGAGTTATAGTAAGAGCAATGGTTTCTCGTATCGTCAGGAGTTCAAATACAACCGTTTATTTGCGGGTGACCGTCTGTTGCGTGTAGTTCCAAAGCTGGGTTATAATTTCAAGCGGAAAGAGTTCTATTGGTCGGTCAACTCCGATTTCGATTACTGGCCTCGCAAACGCGCCGCCCTGCACGTCAGTGTAGGTAATGGTAATCGTATTTACAGTAGTGATGTACTGGATGATTTGAAAGCTATTCCCGACAGCATCTTTGATTTTGACCAGATTCACCTGGACTATTTTAAGGACTTGTATTTGCATATACGCCATAGCTGGGAGATTGTTAACGGTTTGACTTTGGATGTAGGTCTTTCCTTGCACAAACGTACAGAAGTGGAACGTTCCAGATTCGTTCTTGTCTATCCCAATACTCCGAATGTCATGTCGGCAGGTACTACATCGATTTACCCGGGATTTGACCCTTCGATTCTGAAGAAGTTCCGTCACAGTTATAACAGTTTCGCGCCTCGTGTACGTGTAACGTGGACTCCCGGTCAATATTATTATATGAGCGGTGACCGTAAAATCAATCTTCATTCCAAATATCCGACTGTCTCGGTAGACTGGGAGCGCGGCATCAGCGGAATTATGAACAGTACCGGAAAGTACGAACGTATTGAAGTGGATTTCCAGCACAATATTCCGTTGGGGTTGATGCGCGATATTTATTACCGGTTCGGCTGGGGAGCTTTTACGAATCAGAAAGAGCTCTATTTTGTGGATTTTGCCAATCTGGCACGTTCCAATCTTCCTGTCGGTTGGAATGATGAAATCGGCGGAGTATTCCAGTTGCTCGACGGACGTTGGTATAACTCGTCCCGCAAGTACATCCGCGGGCATTTTACGTACGAAGCTCCTTTTCTGTTACTTCGCCACCTGAAGAAATATACTCAATATGTGCTGAATGAGCGTTTGTACCTGAATGCTTTGGTCGTTCCTCATTTGAATCCTTATCTTGAAGTGGGATATGGCATCGGTACGCATATTTTCGATTTTGGTGTTTTTACGAGCTTTGCAAATTGGAAATATCAGGAAGTGGGCGTCAAGTTTACGTTTGAGTTGTTCAATAGGTAAGCCGGAATGGAAGATTATAGGAATTTATGCTTTATCTTTGTCGCAAAATTTTAAGACTATGGGAATCGTAATAGGCATAGACGTAGGTGGAAGTACCACTAAAATCGTTGGAATCAATAAAGGAAAGATACAGTCTCCGATGTTCATAACGGCGACCGATCCGGTGACTTCCCTGTTTGGCGCATTCGGTAAGTATATTTATGATAATGGAATCCGGCTGTCCGATGTGGAACAGGTGATGCTGACCGGTGTGGGCAGCGCCTTTGTGGACAGCCCGCTTTACGGACTTCCTACGCGTAAGACGGATGAGTTCATAGCCAACGGGCTGGGTGCGCGCCATGCTACGGATATAGACCGGTTGATTGTTGTCAGTATGGGTACGGGTACATCTTTTGTGAAAATCAACGGAGATGAAATCCAGCATATCGGTGGTATGGGTATTGGCGGTGGGACTTTGCAAGGGCTTTCACGCCTGTTGCTCAAGACGCACGATATTCATCAAGTGGCCGATTTGGCTGCAAAAGGCGATGTGACCCGTGTCAATCTGCAAATCGGTGACATCTGTAACAACGCATTGCCCGATTTACCCGTGTCCGCCACTGCCTCATTGTTCGGAAAAGCCGACAGTAACGCTTCGCAGGAAGATATAGCCTGCGGTATCATCTATACCGTGCTTCAAACCATAGGCGGTGCGGCTGTCCTTTCCGCTTTGAACAGTCCGGTGAAGGATTTTGTATTGATAGGCAACCTTACCCAACTGCCGCAATGCAGGGAAGTGTTCCCGAAAATGGAAAGCATCTACCATGTCCGGTTTCATATCCCGCCTTATGCGGAATATCGTACGGCTATCGGAGCGGCTTTGGCATATATCAAAGAGAATTCCTGATATATATTAAGGTATAAATCTTTAGAAATCGGGCGTAAAGACCGGATATTTTCAGAAAGAACTTTTTGTCATTCAAGAAAATACTCCTATCTTTGCGCCCGATTTAATATGAGTCAACATAAAGTCTCACTTAATTAACGAGTTAAACAATTTATTTATTAATGGAAAATTTAAAAAATGTTGCTCCCATTGAAGACTTCAACTGGGATGCTTACGAAAACGGTGAAACCGTAACAAACGCAAGTCACGAAGACTTGGAGAAAGCGTATGACAACACGCTGAACAAGGTTAACGACCGCGAGGTAGTTGACGGAACCGTAATCGCAATGAACAAGCGTGAAGTAGTTGTGAACATCGGTTACAAATCAGACGGTATCATTCCTTTGAATGAATTCCGCTACAATCCCGACCTGAAAGTAGGTGATACGGTAGAAGTATACATCGAAAACCAGGAAGACAAAAAAGGACAGTTGGTTCTGTCTCACCGCAAAGCTCGTGCTACCCGTTCTTGGGATCGCGTTAACGCTGCTTTGGAAAATGAAGAAATTATCAAGGGTTACATCAAGTGCCGCACTAAGGGTGGTATGATCGTTGACGTATTCGGTATCGAAGCATTCTTGCCGGGTTCTCAAATCGACGTTAAGCCTATCCGCGACTACGATGTATTCGTTGGCAAAACAATGGAATTCAAGGTTGTTAAAATCAATCAGGAATTCAAGAATGTCGTTGTATCTCACAAGGCTCTTATCGAAGCCGAACTGGAACAACAGAAGAAAGAAATCATCGGTAAACTCGAAAAAGGACAAGTTCTCGAAGGTACCGTTAAGAATATCACTTCCTACGGTGTATTTATCGACCTGGGCGGCGTAGACGGTTTGATTCACATTACAGACCTCTCTTGGGGCCGCGTTAGCGATCCGAAAGAAGTGGTTGAGCTCGACCAGAAACTCAACGTTGTTATCCTCGACTTCGACGATGAGAAGAAGCGTATCGCTCTCGGCTTGAAACAACTTACTCCGCATCCTTGGGACGCTCTTGATCCTAACTTGAAGGTAGGCGACCACGTGAAGGGTAAAGTAGTCGTTATGGCTGACTACGGTGCATTCATCGAAATCGCTCCGGGTGTTGAAGGTTTGATTCACGTATCTGAAATGTCTTGGTCACAGCACTTGCGTTCTGCACAGGACTTCATGAAGGTAGGTGACGAAGTGGAAGCTGTAGTTCTGACTTTGGACCGCGAAGAACGTAAGATGTCTTTGGGCATCAAGCAACTGAAAGCTGATCCTTGGGAAACTATCGAAGAGAAATATCCTATCGGTTCCAAGCACACGGCTAAAGTTCGTAACTTCACTAACTTCGGTGTATTCGTAGAAATCGAAGAAGGTGTTGACGGCTTGATCCACATCTCTGACCTGTCTTGGACTAAGAAGGTTAAGCATCCTTCCGAATTCACTCAGATAGGTGCGGACATCGACGTACAGGTTCTGGAAATCGACAAGGAAAACCGTCGTTTGAGCTTGGGTCACAAGCAACTCGAAGAGAATCCTTGGGATGTATTCGAAACTGTATTCACAGTAGGTTCGGTACACGAAGGTACTATCATCGAAATGCTGGATAAGGGTGCGGTAGTTGCACTGCCTTATGGTGTAGAAGGTTTCGCTACTCCGAAACACCTCGTTAAGGAAGACGGTTCACAAGCTCAGTTGGACGAGAAACTCGAATTCAAGGTTATCGAGTTCAACAAGGACGCTAAGCGCATCATCCTGTCTCACAGCCGTATCTTTGAAGATGTAGCTAAGGCGGAAGAAAGAGCTGAAAAGAAAGCCGCTAAGAAGTCTACCGGTAAGAGAGAAGAAGCTCCCGCTTCAATCCAAAACCAGGCTGCTTCTACAACTTTGGGCGACATCGACGCTCTGGCTGCTTTGAAAGAGCAAATGGAAGCCGGAAAGAAGTAATCACTTCCACATATAGATAAGGTAAGGGCACTTGTGTAACCACAGGTGCCCTTTCTTGTTTTCTATTTCGGTAGAATTTGCAAGAATAAAGGCTGTTTCTTTATTTTATGATTATCTTTGCAAAATAGTAGTTTGAAACGAGGTTTCATAGCTGCCATATTCCAAACAATATACATAACTTTATTTTAGTTCACTATGCAAAACATTCTCAAAACCTCAGGAAGCATTATGTTACTGGCTTGTTTGTCTCTCGTGTTATTGACAGGATGCAGCCAAAAGTCCAAACTCAAACTGGCAATAGAATTGGCCGACAAGCAATGTCCCATGGATATGGGAACTGTCGGTGAGATATCCGGCATCACTTTTGATGGTACGGATGTGATATATAACATGCTGATGAATGAGGATTATCTGGATTTGAACGCATTGGAGAAGAATCCGGACGCAATGAAATCTGCGGTAACGGCCATGTTCAAGAATCCGAAAGGCGAGATAAAGACAATGCTGGAAATGGTTGTTGATACAAAATCCGGAATTAAATTTATATATAAGGGAAAAACCACAGGAAAAGAGGTGGAATGCTATTTGGAAACCGAGGATTTGAATAACATCCTGAATCAGAACCTGACAGAGGAAGAAAGCGACAAGCATAAGTTGGAAGAACTGGTGAATGTAACCAATGTCTCCTGTCCGATGGATGTAGATGAGGCTACTACGCTCGATAAGCTGACGATAGAGCCGGATAAAGTAGTCTATAATTATACCATAGACGAGGCAAAGGTCGATATGGCTACAATGAGAAATAATGAAGCGCAAATGAAGCAGGCCATCAAAGGCTCTTTGAATGTTTCCGAATCTTCTTTAAGGTTGTTTCTGGAAGCTTGCGTAAAGGATAATAAAGGGCTTTCTTACCGGTATGTAGGTGGTACTTCGGGAGAGAGTGCGGAGTATATTTTCACGGTTGCCGAATTAAAAGCGCTTCTGTAAAAAGAGATAAAGATTGTTCTGAACCGTTTATCATGGAAAAGTTTGAATTGCATGTACTCGGCTGTGGTTCCGCACTGCCCACAACACGTCATTTTCCTACTTCGCAAATAGTGAATGTGCGCGATAAGTTGTTTATGATTGATTGCGGGGAAGGTGCACAGTTGCAGTTCCGTAAATCGCGTTTGAAATTTTCGCGACTGAATCACATATTTATATCTCATCTGCATGGAGACCATTGTTTTGGATTATTGGGGCTGATTTCTACCCTCAATCTTTTGGGACGTACGGCCGAATTACACATTCATTCTCCAAAAGGCTTGGAAGACCTGATGATACCCATGCTTGATTTTTTCAATCGTCAGATGACTTATAAAGTGCTCTTCCATGAGTTCGGAACGAAAGAGGCTGCGGTCGTTTATGAAGACCGTTCATTGACGGTGACTACCATTCCTTTGCGGCATCGTATGCCTTGCTGCGGTTTCCTGTTTGCCGAAAAGCCGGGTCCCAACCATATCCTGCGCGATATGATAGATTTCTATCAGGTGCCGGTGTACGAGCTGAACCGTATCAAGAACGGTGCGGACTACGTTACGCCGGAAGGAGAGGTGATACCCAATGCCCGCCTCACCCGTCCTTCGGCTGCTCCGCGCCGCTATGCCTATTGTTCGGATACGATTTATCTTCCCTCTGTAACGGAGCAGATAAAAGGAGTGGATTTGCTTTTCCATGAAGCCACTTTTGCCGAAGATGCCGCCCCGCGTGCCAAGGAAACCTTCCATACCACCGCTTCGCAGGCCGCAAGGATAGCTCGCGATGCGGAAGTGAAGAAGTTGCTGATAGGTCACTTCTCCGCCCGTTACGACGATGAGCAGGTATTGCTGGACGAAGCCCGGGCGGTCTTTCCCAATACGCAGCTTGCCAAAGAAACGCTTTGTATATCGGTGTGAATTAAACTTTTACTATCTTTACCGGTGTATTAAATATAATGAGTATGCAAGATATAGTAAACGGACGTTGCGGCTGGTGCGGAACGGACGAGTTGTATGTGAGATACCACGACCAAGAGTGGGGGAAGTTAGTGACCGATGACAAGACGCTGTTTGAGTTTCTTGTATTGGAAAGCTCTCAAGCCGGGCTGAGCTGGATAACCATCCTTAAAAAGCGCGAAGGATACCGTAAAGCCTTTTGTGACTTCGATGCCGGACAAGTGGCGCAAATGACCGATGAGGACGTTGAGCGGCTGATGCGGTTTGAGGGTATTGTGCGGAACCGTTTGAAAATCAAATCGACCATCACAAACGCAAAACTGTTCCTTGCCGTCCAAAAGGAGTTCGGCAGTTTTTATAATTATACCCTGTCATTCTTTCCCGACGGAAAACCTATCATCAATACCGTTCACTCATTGAGCGACATTCCGGTATCATCGCCTCAGTCCGATGCCATGAGCAAGGATATGAAAAAGCGGGGATTCAAGTTCTTCGGGACAACCATTTGCTACGCGCACTTACAGGCGTCAGGCTTTGTGAACGACCATCTGGCGGGATGTATCTGTCGCCAAACAACAGAGGTGAAATAAGCGAAATGCCAATACAACTCTGCCTTTACCGGGCTTTTTGTTCGTTTCGGGCTGCTTTTCGTTTTAATTTCTTATCTTTGCTATCCAAAAGCCATAAATGTGAATAGAATATATGAACCCTTCTTATAATGAACGCGAAGTGCTGGCGCTTCTTCAAGAGGAGAGTACACAGAAGCGGGGATTCGAGATGATTGTCGCACAATACAGTGAGCAGTTATACTGGCAAATCCGGCGCATGGTACTTTCGCATGAAGATGCCAACGACTTGCTTCAGAATACCTTTATCAAGGCATGGATCAATATCGACTATTTCCGGGCGGAGGCCAAACTCTCCACCTGGCTCTATCGTATCGCCCTGAACGAGTGCCTTACTTTCCTGAACAAACAGCGGGCGGCGGGTACCGTGTCATTGGACGCTCCCGAAGCCGCCACCCTTCAAAAGCTGGAGAGCGATCCTTACTTCTCGGGAGACAAGGCTCAGATGGCTTTGCAGAAAGCGCTGCTCACATTGCCCGAAAAACAACGTATGGTGTTCAACCTGAAGTACTACCAGGAAATGAAATACGAGCAAATGTCCGATATCTTCGGTACTTCCGTAGGAGCTTTGAAAGCGTCCTACCATCATGCCGTGAAAAAAATAGAGAAGATATTGGGAGAAGAAGATTAAACCTTTGACATGAATAAAAGTCTAACCAAACAGAGAGGAGAAGAGCTTATGAAAGAAGAAGACAACATACTCAAAAAGGCAGGGACGGGGAATGCTTTCCATGTGCCCGAGGGATATTTTGAGAACCTTACTTCGGAGATTATGAACCGGCTTCCCGAAAAAGAGCGCCTTGCTTTTGAGAAGAAAGAATCTACGATGTGGGAGAGAGTAAAGCCGTGGGTATATATGGCGGCTATGTTTGTAGGCGCGGCATTGATTATCCGCGTGGCTTCCTCTGACCATACTCCGGCTGCGGCAGACCGCATGGCTGCCGACGAAACGGAAACCGAAATGGAATATATCAACATGGCGGTGGATAACTCCATGCTTGACGACTACTCATTATACGTCTATCTGGCTGATTCCGACGCAGAGTGAGCGATAGATAACTTTAACCGATTGAAGAAAGAATGAAAAAGCTGATTGTTTTATTAGTTATGATGTGCGGTTTGGTACCCGTATTGCGGGCAGCGGACGGATGTAACCAGCGTTTGTCGCCTGCTGAGTTTCGTGCCAAGCAGAAAGCCTATATTACGGAAAAAGCCGGATTGACCAAGGAAGAGGCCGTTAAGTTTTTCCCTCTGTACTTTGAGTTGCAGGATAAAAAGAAAGAGCAGAACGATAAGGCATGGAAGCTGATTCGTCAGGGAAAAGACGAAAAGACTACCGAAGCCCAGTATGACGCGATAATGGAAGGCGTGTACGACGCGCGTATCGCTTCCGACCGTTTGGATAAAACGTATTTTGAGAAGTTCAAGAAGATATTGTCTGCCAAGAAACTCTATCTGGTGCAGAAAGCCGAAATGCGCTTTCACCGGGAATTGCTGAAAGGCATGCGTCATAACGGCGACAAGGGTAAAGCTCCGAAATCCCAACCGGGCAAGAAATAAAAACACACCGTCTGTTTGCGTGAAACGGACGGTGTGTCGAGGTCTGACAGACTATCTGTTTGAGCCGTACAGACAGTCTATTTTTTATTTTCCAACGCTTTGGCTTCTTCCCATAGTTTGTCCATTTCTTCCAGCGTCATGTCGTGCAGGTTTTTGCCCTCTTTGATGCTGTGCGCCTCTACATAGTTGAAGCGGCGGATAAACTTCTGGTTGGTATGTTCCAGCGCGTTGTCCGGATTTATCTTATATAGGCGTGCGGCGTTGATGAGGCTGAACATCACGTCCCCGAACTCCTCTTCCGCTTTCTGCTTGTCCATATGGGCCACTTCGGCTTGGAACTCCTGTATTTCTTCTTTCACTTTATCCCATACCTGCTCGCGTTCTTCCCAGTCGAAACCTACGTTGCGGGCTTTATCCTGAATGCGGTAGGCCTTGATAAGCGAGGGAAGGGCTGAAGGTACGCCGCTTAACACGGTCTTGTTGCCACCCTTTTCCCGAAGTTTCAGCTGTTCCCAGTTTTCGGATACTTGTCCGGCGGTTTCCGCTTTCACGTCGCCGAATACGTGGGGATGGCGGAAGATAAGCTTCTCGCAAAGGCGGTCGCAGACATCTTTCATGTCAAAGTCGCCGGTTTCCGAACCGATTTTGGCATAAAAGGCTACGTGGAGCAATACGTCTCCCAGCTCTTTGCAGATGTCCTGCTTGTCGTCGCGCATCAGGGCGTCACAGAGTTCATACGTCTCTTCAATGGTGTTGGGACGCAGACTTTCGTTGGTCTGTTTCTTGTCCCAGGGACATTTTACCCGCAGTTCGTCGAGAATGTCGAGGAAGCGGCCGAAGGCTTCCATCTGTTCTTTTCTTGTATGTTGCATGAGTCGCTTTTTTGATTAAAGATTGACGCAAAGATACGAATATTGCACTACGAAAGTGCAGCATTTGTCTTATTTCTGTACTTCTGCGGCACAGTTGGCCTTATTTTTCCATTCTTCATACGAAATCAGCAGGCCTATTACTTCCGAGTAGTTTTTCCGCCCGCTTTCTATCTTGTTTCCTTTCAGGTATAAGTCGTATATCCGGTCTTGGATATCACCGACCAACGGGTTGTACTTCCTCATCCAGTATTCGCTGTTCTTCTTGGCCAGTCCGATGATTTCCGGACGGATGCTCCGGTAGAGTTGTGCATATTCTTCTTCGTCCATAAGCCGGCGCGCATTGCCCAAGACGTGGGGCAGTACGGACAGATAGCCGCTGAAACGGATGTCTTTCGCCTGCGAGCGGGTACATACCTGATAGGCGTAGAAATTGGCTTCCGCCTCGCTGGTGATGCCCAGTAAGTGGGCGAACTCGTGGGCGTAAGTGGCGGGATATTGAGAGGGAAGCAAATCGCCGTTCAGGGTGAACTCGCAGAAGAAAGGCGCCATGCTGCCGGTGACTCCCACCATGGAAATCAGGGGGGTGAATAGCATTGTTTTTACGCGGGGCGATTGATGAAAAGGATGGTGAACACCTAAGGAGTCACCGATTTGATTATAGGCTTGTACGCTTTCACGGCAGACCAGTTCTTTGTCAATCGACGTAATATCGGTGTAAGAGCTGTTCAGATTCTTGATGTAGCCGTCTGTAAAACTCCGAAAGTTTTCAGGAGTATAGGCGGTGTAAGGAATGCGCGTCCGCTCGTAAAAGTTCTTTTGCGAGTAATTCAGCCCCCATGCCAGATAGAACCATACATACACCCATAGAAGATACTTTACATCTTTCAGCAGGATGCGGCTCCATTTCCGTTTGCGGATGCAGCGCGCGTAAGCAGGGTAGAGAAGTACGCCGGCGATACTTAGCGCAATGAACAGGTCGCCGATGGCGAAAGGGATAAGCCGGGAGAAGGACGAAAGCGTCCGGGCGATGGACGGGTATACGTACATGGCGTAGGCATTTCCCCAACCGGGCACTGTCTGCACGCACAATACGAGCAACAAAAAAAATATCAAAAGCAATGAATCGCCTCTGAATCTCACTCCTGCTATTGTTATGCTACGCTTCATTCTATTCTTCTTCTTGAGCCCGTGCCGGTTTCCTGCCTTCGGTACTGTTGTTTCCCCCTTTGAGAACGGGAGTTTCAAGCGGTGGAACTCCGGTTTCCTTACGTGGATACTGACGTTTCTTTACGTGGGCACTGTTGTTTCCCTGCGTGGATACTCCGGTTTCCTTGCATGGAAACTTTCGGTTCCGGCAGCCGAAACCGACGCGGCACCGGGTGCTTATTACGGCAACTCCGTATAAAATCATCATTTGTAAAGCAAAGGTATGTAATTCTTTTCATTGCTTTTGCCGGATAAAGCTATTAATTTATTAATTTTGCGCCCATTATAACAAAATATAGATTTTAGAAACATGGAATTAGCAAGTAAGTACAATCCCGCTGACGTAGAGGGAAAGTGGTACCAGTATTGGTTAGACCACAAATTATTCAGTTCTAAACCCGATGGTCGTGAGCCCTACACCATCGTCATTCCGCCCCCCAACGTCACCGGTGTGCTCCACATGGGACACATGCTTAATAATACCATCCAAGATATCCTTGTACGCCGTGCCCGTATGGAAGGCAAGAACGCCTGCTGGGTTCCGGGTACGGACCATGCTTCCATTGCCACCGAAGCCAAGGTTGTGAACAAGCTTGCCGCGCAGGGCATCAAGAAAACAGACCTTACCCGCGACGAATTCCTGAAGCATGCCTGGGAATGGACGGACGAGCACGGCGGCATCATCCTGAAACAGCTCCGTAAGCTGGGTGCTTCCTGCGACTGGGACCGTACTGCCTTTACCATGGACGAGAAACGCAGCGAAAGCGTGCTCAAAGTATTCGTAGACCTTTACAACAAGGGACTGATTTATCGTGGCGTGCGTATGGTGAACTGGGACCCGAAAGCCCTCACCGCCCTTAGCGACGAGGAAGTCATCTACAAGGAAGAACATAGCAAACTGTACTATCTGAGATATTACGTTGCCGACGATGATATGTCAGGTGAGACGGGAGCCGAAGGTGAAGTCGTTCATCGTGACGCCGCCGGCAAACGTTATGCCGTAGTGGCTACTACGCGTCCCGAAACAATCATGGGCGATACGGCGATGTGTATCAATCCCGCCGACCCGAAGAACCAGTGGCTGAAGGGCAAGAAAGTGATTGTTCCGCTGGTGAACCGCGTTATCCCCGTCATCCAGGATGATTATGTAGACGTGGAATTCGGTACGGGCTGTCTAAAGGTAACTCCTGCACACGACGTCAACGACTATATGCTGGGCGAGAAATACAACCTGCCCACTATCGACATCTTCAATGACAACGGCACGTTGAGCGAAGCCGCCGAACTCTATGTCGGCATGGACCGTTTCGATGTACGCGAGCAGATAGAGAAAGATTTGCAGAATGCCGGACTGTTGGAGAAGGTGGAAGCCTATACCAACAAGGTAGGTTTCTCCGAGCGTACCAACGTGGCTATCGAGCCGAAGCTCTCCATGCAATGGTTCCTCAAGATGCAGCACTTTGCCGATATGGCTCTGCCCCCGGTAATGAACGACGACTTGAAATTCTATCCTGCCAAGTATAAGAATACTTACAAGAACTGGCTGGAGAACATCAAAGACTGGTGTATCAGCCGTCAGTTGTGGTGGGGACACCGTATTCCCGCTTACTTCCTGCCGGAAGGCGGATATGTGGTAGCCGCCACTCCCGAAGAGGCTTTGAAGCTGGCTTGGGAAAAGACCGGAAATTCCGCCCTTAAAATAGAGGACTTGCGTCAGGACGAGGACTGCCTCGACACTTGGTTCTCTTCCTGGTTATGGCCTATCTCTTTGTTCGACGGCATTCTGAACCCGGGCAACGAAGAAATCAACTATTATTATCCTACCAGCGACCTCGTGACCGGACCGGATATCATCTTCTTCTGGGTAGCCCGTATGATTATGGCGGGTTATGAATACGAGGGTAAGATGCCGTTTAAGAATGTTTACTTCACAGGTATCGTCCGTGACAAGCTGGGACGCAAGATGTCCAAGTCGCTCGGTAACTCGCCCGACCCGCTGGATTTGATAGAGCGTTACGGTGCTGACGGTGTACGTATGGGTATGATGCTTTCGGCTCCTGCCGGCAACGACATCCTTTTTGACGATGCGCTTTGCGAACAGGGACGTAACTTCAACAATAAGATATGGAATGCTTTCCGCCTTATCAAGGGTTGGGAAGTAAGCTCCGAGGTGGCTGTGCCGGAAGCTGCCGAACTGGCAATGCGTTGGTTCGACTCCAAACAGAACGCCGTAGCTGCCGAAGTGGCGGACTTGTTCGGCAAGTATCGTTTGAGCGAGGCGTTAATGGCCGTGTACAAGCTCTTCTGGGATGAGTTCTCTTCGTGGTATCTGGAAATGATTAAGCCTGCTTACGGTCAGCCTATCAACAAGAAGGTGTACGACACGACTATCGGTTTCTTCGATAATCTGTTGCACCTGTTGCATCCGTTCATGCCGTTCATCACCGAAGAATTGTGGCAGCACATTGTCGACCGTAAAGACGGAGAGAGCCTTATGGTAAGTCCTATTTCCATGTCGACGGAAGTGGATGAAGCCTTTGTACAGCAGTTTGAAGTGGTGAAAGAGGTTATCAGTAACGTACGCTCCATCCGTTTGCAGAAGAACATTGCCCAGAAAGAGGCACTGGAGTTGCAGGTTGTCGGTGAGAATCCCGTGGCTGCTTTCGACGCTGTCATTATCAAGATGTGTAACCTTTCTGCCGTAACCGCGGTTGAGGCTAAGGCTGACGGCGCCGCCGCTTTCATGGTAGGTACGACGGAATACGCCGTTCCTCTGGGTAACATGATTGATGTGGATGCCGAAATAGCCCGTATGGAAGCCGAGCTAAAGCATAAGGAAGGCTTCTTGCAAGGCGTTCTGAAGAAACTCGGCAATGAGAAGTTCGTGAATAATGCTCCCGCTGCCGTAATCGAAATGGAACGCAAGAAACAGGCGGATGCGGAGAGTATCATCAATTCACTGAAAGAAAGCATTGCCGCTTTGAAGAAAGCGTAGAAATATTAAATACAAATAAAACGAGCCTTGAGGAAAACTCAAGGCTCGTTTTATTTGTATTAGGTAGATGAATATGGTGCAGCTAATAATAATAGCACAATTGGCAAATAATCTTTTAATTCTACCCGTAATATTTTTAGTGCCTGCTGAATTCGGTAATCTACTGTTTTAGGAGATATATCTAATATGGAAGCAATCTCTTTATAGCTCATTCCTTTAAAGCGATGTAGGCAGAATGTTTCCTGATAACTAGGAGGAAGTTCCTTAATAGCCTGTTCGATGTGTTTGGCAAGTTCCTTTATCTGATACAGATCGATATCATGTAACATATCTTGCATTTGTTCATAGAAAACAGTATTTACTCGTTGACGAATACTTTGCTGGCGCAGTTGACTGATGGCCTTATGATAGACCATCTTAAATAGATATTTACTAAGAGATGTTTCAATAATAGTGTGTGCATCAGGGTGTCTCCAAATCCATAACAATACATCTTGTACAATTTCTTCAGCATCTTCCAATTCTACGAAATTAGTACAATAAGCACATAATGCCGAATAGTATTTCCTAAATAGTGTGTCAAATGCTTTCTTGTCCTTTTGTTCTATGGCAGATAGTAAGAGGTAATCCTCATGCAATGTTGTTTTCATAATATAATTTTGTAAGACAAAGATATAATTTTTTGGATAAAATCGAAAAAAAAAGCTTTTTTGTTTAGGAACTCCGTTTTCTCATGCGTCTTTTAAATAAAAGGTAATTAATATAATGGAGAATCAGAATATAGATAAAATAGAAGAGATATTGTTCCGTTATTATCAGGGCAAGGTAACGAATGAAGAGTACCAGTTGATAGTTGCTTGGTCAGAATCATCAGAAGAAAATAAAAAGCTGATTCAGCAATTGTATTCAATTTATCTTGCAACAGATATACGGAAGGTTACGAAGCAAGTTGATACAGAAAAGGCTTTACATAAAGTGAGTAATCAAATTGCGATACGAAAAAAAAGCATTGGTTGGAAGTGGATACAACATGCTGCCGCGATATTATTTATTCCTCTATTGGTGACAATAGGACTATTATTGCGAAACAATAAATCCGAATATCATTCATCAATAGCACAGATTGTCAATGTAAGGACAAATCCGGGTATGATAACTTCTGTTGTTTTACCGGATAGTTCGATTGTTTATTTGAATTCAGAAAGCTCTTTAAGTTATCCTCTTGTATTTGATGGTAAGACCAGAGAAGTGCATTTGATAGGAGAAGCCTATTTTGAGGTAGCAAAAGATCCTTTGAGGCGTTTTATTGTTTCTACTGCGCATCAAACCCAAATAGAGGTGTTAGGCACTCATTTTAATGTGGAAGCTTATGAGAAAGATGAAAAGGTCATTGCGACTTTATTGGAGGGAAAAGTTGATTTTTTGTTCCAAGAGAACACTGATACTCGTAAAATAGGATTAAAACCTGGAGAAAAGTTGGTGTATGATTCAAAGGTTCGTAAAGCAAGTTTACATAAGACCTCATGTCAATCAGAAGTCTCTTGGAAAGATGGAACAATTATTTTATCCGGCACTCCTTTAAGAGAAGCTTTTCGTATGTTGGAAAAACGTTATCATGTGGAGTTTGTCATAACTAATAACCGTGGTATTGATGACACTTATACGGGTGTATTCACTAATGAACGTTTGGATAGAATATTAGACCATTTCAAGATTTCTTCGAAGATACGTTGGCGTTATATGGAAGAACAAGATGTAGCTGATAAGAAAAGTAAGATAGAAATTTATTAGTAGAAATATGTTAACTTAAAATTGAAATAAAATGAAAAACAGATCTCCATAAATAAAAACATACGGAATGATATTGGCGTATCGTTCCGTATGAAAATAGATTCATTGTTCAATAGCTTGTTTGGCGACAAGCATAGACAAACTCTTTTTTTAACTTTAAATCCATACAAATTTATGCATAAATATTTTAGTTTCCAATTTTTGGAGAGAATTATGTCTTTGGGGTTGACCTTAAATAAAATTCCATTAGCTATGAGACTGTTTGTATTAATTTTAATTTGTTCTATAACCTTGGTCCATGCTTCGAATTCTTATGCTCAAAACACTGTTATTAAGATTGAAGTACAAAACAAGACAGTTAGTGAAGTATTGTCTGAAATAGAGAAACAGTCAGATTTCACTTTTTTCTTTAATAATAAACATGTGGACCAAAATCGTAAAGTTTCTGTTGCCGCAAATAATAGTAATATCTTTAAAATTCTTGATGAAATATTCAAGGGTACCCAGGTAAAATACTCTGTACTTGGCAAAAAGATTATTCTTTCTACTGAAATACAGACATCTCAACAAGAACGTAAAAAACGTGTAACGGGTAAAATCTGTGATGCAAATGGTGAACCGTTGATTGGGGCTTCTATCCAGGTGAAAGGCACTACAATTGGCTCTATAACCGATATTGATGGTAATTATTCATTGGAAGTCCCTGATGATGCTGTTTTAGTAATCTCTTATATAGGATATATTGCGCAAGAGGTATCGGTTGGTATTAAAAATGTGGTGAATATAGCATTAAAAGAGGATGCGGAAGTACTGGATGAAGTGGTAGTTGTAGGATACGGAGTACAGAAAAAGTCAGATGTCACCGGTGCTATGATCAGAGTTAATTCAGAGGATTTAACCTCTCGTCCTGTAGCTAATGCTTTTGAGGCTATGCAGGGTAAGGCTGCAGGAGTTGATATAACGAGTAATGAACGTCCGGGTGAAATTGGTACTATCAATATACGCGGTGTACGCTCACTAAGCGCAAGTAATACTCCATTATATGTCGTAGATGGTATTCCTTTGATGTCGAACAGCGGTATAGAAACTTTAAATCCACAGGACATTGAATCTATAGATGTATTAAAAGATGCATCTGCTACTGCTATTTACGGTTCACGCGGTGCTAATGGTGTTGTTTTGGTTACTACTAAACAAGGTAAGGAAGGTAAGATGTCGTTAAATTATTCAGGCACGATGACAATAGAAACGTTACAGGATTATTCAGAAATGATGAATTCTGCTGAATATATTGAATGGCGCCGATGGGCATATTATTATTATGATCCTTCTACTTATCCAAGAGCTGATCAGCCTACAAAAGAAAATGATTATGATATTTTTATGGGATCCGCTGATCCTTATGCATGGAGAAACATTGAAAGAGGCTGGGCTGGTGGTATTTGGGATGGTTCTAAGGTTCCTACTACAGATTGGGGTAGTATGGTGAAACAAACAGGAATAACTCATGAGCATACTTTAAGTGCGAGTGGTGGTACTGAGAAAATGCGGGGCTATGCGTCTTTTGGCTATTTAAATAATGAGGGTACCATTAAGGGAGAATCTTATACACGCTATACGGCGAAAGTCAGTACCGATATGACACCTGTTAAATGGTTTAAATTGGGTATGAATGTCAATGCGACTTTTAGTGAACAACAATATGGTTCTTCTGCTAAATCAGTGGGACAGCTATCGACAAATATCCCTAAAAATCTATATGCGGCTTCTACGAGTATCTTTCCTTATGCGGTACCTTATGATGATAATGGAGAACGTATAATTTATCCGGGTGGGGATGATGGTGTAAAAACTGTAGTTGATGATTGGAAATACAGTGAATATGAAAGAAGAATGCTTCGTGTGATAGGCAGTATGTATGCTCAATTGGATTTAGGTGAAATTTATAAGCCTCTTAAGGGTCTTAGATATCGTTTGAACTTTGGTCCTGATTTTCGTTATTGGCGTAATGGTACGTTTGAGGACGCTCAATCGGTTAGTCGGAATGGGTCTCCTAATTATGCCTCTTTGGAGAATCAACATGATTTTTCGTGGACATTGGATAATTTGATTTATTATGATAAGGTGATAGGTAAGCATTCTTTGGGTGTTACTTTGTTACAAAGCGCTACAAAATATCACTATGAAGATGCCTCAATGGCAGCAGTGGGGATTCCATTATCTAGCGCTAAATGGAATGCTTTGAATCAACAAAATATATCAAACTTGGATAGTTGGAGCAGCAACTTGATAGAAAAACAACTCTTGTCATATATGTTTCGGTTGAATTATGATTATTCTAATAAATATTTGCTGACAGTGTCCGGGCGTTGGGATGGTGCTTCCCAACTTGCAGATGGTAATAAATGGGCTTTTTTCCCGAGTGTTGCACTAGGCTGGCGTCTTGAGCAGGAAGAGTTTCTGAAAAATATTCATTGGATTAATCAATTGAAGTTACGTATGGGAGTTGGTGTAACAGGTAATTCTGCTATTGACCCTTATCAGACTAAAGGTGGAATTGTTTCCTTATTTTATCCCTCTGGCAGTAATTTGGTATCGGGCCATGTCCCGACAGAAATGATGGTGGAAGATGGTGATGTAGCCATGGCTAACCCTAGTTTGACCTGGGAGAAAACCAGACAGTGGAATGTGGGGCTTGATTATGCTATTTTGAATGGACGTATCTCTGGTGTATTGGATTTTTATACCTCACAGACCTCTGATTTGCTGATGGCGATGACGATACCTGCTTTGAATGGATATCAAAATACTTACTCTAATGTTGGCGAGACCTCAAATATAGGTGTCGATATAACTTTGAACACAGTGAATGTAAAGACATCTGACTTTGAGTGGAGTACAACTTTAAATGCGGCTTGGCAAAAAGATAAAATAGAAACCCTGGCAAATGGCAAAGAAGATGACATAAATAATAATTGGTTTATAGGGCATGCTTTGGGAGTAGTTTATGGATATCAGTCTGCAGGATTATGGAAAGAAGAGGATGCTGCAGAAATGGCTAAGTTTAATGCGAATGGACATAAATTTGCTGCAGGTATGGTACGCCCCGTCGATCAGAATCATGATTATTTAATAGACCCGAATGATGACCGGGTAGTGATAGGGCATACGCGTCCACGTTGGACTTTGGGCATGACTAATACTTTCTCTTACAAGAATTTGGATTTCTCTTTTATGCTGTACGGACGCTTTGATTATATGGTTGATACAGGAGGAGAATATCAAGGAGGACGCTATACTCAGCGGAAAATTAATTACTATAATGAAAATAATAAGAATGCTGAGTACCAAAAGCCCATATATAGTGGTTCTGCAGGAGATCCTTATTATAATATTATTGGCTATAAGAATGGTTCTTTCCTGAAAGTACGTAATGTGTCATTGGGGTATACTTTCCCACAATTACTTGTCAAGAAGTGGGGGTTATCCAATTTGAGAGTTTATGTTCAAGCTAAGAATCCGGGAAGAATATTTTCAAACATTGATTTTCTTGAGTTGGATGCCTCACAGGCCGGAACTACTACTTGGAATCGTGGATATACTATAGGATTGAACATTGGTTTTTAATAGAAATAAAATAGAATGATTATGAAACTATATAAGAAAATTGTATACAGTGTATTAGCGATGACACTGGTTGGAAATACTTTGAGCTCTTGTAGTGATTTTTTGGATGAAGAACTTACAACTCAACTGAGTACTGATTACTTTGATACGGATGAAGGTATTACTGAATTAGCACAAGGTATGTATTATAATTTACGTTTTCATTTTTCTAAAGAGTGGGCGTACGCAACAACTAATTTTGGAACAGATGAGTTTCGTATAGGTGGAAATACTTCTAATGCTGCTTGGAATAGTTATGATGGAAGTTTTAAATCGCAGATTACGGCAATGGATTCAAATACAGCTTTAATGGAAACATTGTGGGATAATATGTATGTTGGTATTAATACAGCTAATCTTTTACTGGAAAAAGTATCCTCAGAAAAATATACAGGTAGTAATAAGGAAAGATATATGGGAGAGGCCCATTTCCTCAGAGGATTTAATTATTTAAAGTTAGTTTCGCAGTATGGTGGAGTGCCTTTAAAGCTATCTACTAATACGATACCAGAGAGAGAGTTTACTCGTGCGACAACAGAGGCTACTGTACAGCAAGTTATTAATGATTTAAAGAAAGCGTATGAGTTATTACCTCAAACAGCAACTATGACAGGAGATATGACAAAGGATGCAGCTGCGCATTTTTTGGCAAAAGCGTATCTTTTTCGTGCCAGTGAAATAAACGATAGTTGGAATGATAAAACAAAGTCTGCCGATTGTACAGAGGCTCTACGGTTAGCAAAAGAGGTAATTGCTCACCGTAGCTTAGCTCCGGATTATTCTGATTTATGGAACTATACCACACCGGATGGGGACAATGAACAGTTGAGTGAAGTTATTTTAGCTGCTCAGTTTTCTGCAGATAAATCTTCTAGAGGACGTTATGGTAATACTTGCCATTTGTACTTTCTTGCTAAGTATTCGGAACTATCGCAAATGATGCGCGATATTGCAGGCGGAAGGGAATATCAGCGTTTACGTACTACATACTATATGTATAATGTCTATGATATGGTGAATGATTCACGTTTCTGGAAAAGTTTTAAAACAAAATATGCAGTAAACAACCCGGCAAAAGGTTCTATCTACCAAAAAGGTGATCTGGGTATTATGTATGTGGTTAATCGCCCTGGTGATACCCGATTTGAGAGTATGCAGATGAAAGATAAGGTGGTTTGTGAAAAAACTGGTAAAACAATTCCTACTGTTTTTGTAGCTTATCCCAAAGGTAAGAACGGCAAGGATGATACGGCTCTTTACGATGATAAATCACATTTTCCATCTTTAAGTAAATACTTTGATGGCTCACGTGAAGGAGTAACCGATAATGTTGGTGCCCGTGATGGTATTTTGGCACGTTTAGGAGAAACTTATCTTATAGCTGCTGAGGCTTTGATTCGTTTGCATGAATATAATGATGCATTATATTATATCAATGAACTTCGTAAACGGGCTGCTTATAAAACAGGAGAAAATAGGTCTGCTTATTGCGATGGTGGTGCAGCTTATCATTCGGGAGCATTAGGATATCCCAGCATGGGAGATATAAACTCTTATATCCCGGAAAATTCGTATTATGAGTCTAATAATATAACACCTACGACAGCTGCAACTGATTTGGAAGTGACAGATATACATAGTCTTCCAGTTGAGGATGAGGAGATTATTACTAAATTGAATTATACGGGTGACTATGATCGTATGATGTGTTTCTTATTAAATGAGCGTTCACGTGAGTTGTGTGGAGAGTTTTTGCGCTGGGTAGATTTGGCTCGAACGAAGACGCTTGTAGCTCGTGCGCGTGCTTTTAATCCCGATGCTGCTCCTAATATTGATGAACATCATTGTTTACGTCCTATTCCACAAACCTATTTGGATGCAATACAGAAAAGCGGGCATGCTTTGACTGCAGAAGAGAAAAAAGCGGAACAAAATCCTGGATATTAGCGTGATATCTTCTCATAGGACAGAAAGAAGTCTTTTAACCTGATTATTGGAAGAAAGGCTTCTTTCATTAGAATTATGAATATATAAAATAGTTAGTTATGAAAATAGTAAATTGTTTGTTTTCTATTGCAATGATATTGCCGGGAAGTATGTCTGCTCAAACGGTAAAAAGCTTTCCTAATGTAATTTATATAATGGCGGATGATTTGGGGATTGGTGACTTAGGATGCTATGGTCAGCGTCAGATAAAAACTCCTAATATTGATAATATTGCCCGGCATGGAATGAAATTCATGCAACATTATGCTGGTTCTACTGTCAGTGCGCCTTCTCGTTGTGCATTGCTTACAGGAAAACATATGGGGCATGCTGCCGTTAGAGGAAATAAGAAAGTTTTGGGATCTGATGGGTTAGCCTATGAAACTCCTTTACCCAAAGAGGAAGTGACTGTGGCTGACATATTTAAGAAACGAGGCTATATGACAGCTTGCATTGGTAAATGGGGGCTAGGTGGACCTGGTACAGAAGGTATGCCTGATAAACATGGCTTTGATTATTTCTATGGGTATCTGGGGCAAGGCTTTGCCCATAGTTATTATCCGGATTTTCTACATGAGAATGATAAAAGGATAGAGCTAAATGGTAAGGTTTATTCTCATGATTTGATGCTAAAAAAGTCTCTGGATTTTATAGAACAGTATAAGCAGAATTCCTTTTTTCTTTATTATTCACCGACTATCCCTCATGCAGATCTTGATATTATAAAAGAGCAACAACAAGAATATGAAGGGATGTTTTGTGAGACTCCATTTACAGGCCGAGGATACAAACAGCAGGCAATTCCCCGTGCCACTTATGCGGCTATGGTGACTTACTTAGATAGGAGTGTTGGGATTATTATAGATAAACTGAAAGAATTGGGTTTATATGATAATACGATTGTAGTTTTTACCTCAGATAATGGAGTACACGCAGAGGGTGGGCACGATCCTTATTTTTTTGATAGTAATGGTCCTTTCAGAGGGTATAAAAGAGATTTGTATGAAGGTGGAATACGTACTCCGTTTGTTATTCAATGGCCAAGAATTATTCCAGCTGGAGTTGTAACTGACCATGTTTCCGCTTTTTGGGATTTTTTGCCGACCATAAGTGATTTACTGCAAGTCAATGCTCCGAACACTTGTGATGGAATATCCTATTTACCTACTCTTACTAAAAAAGATAAGCAGCAAAAGAAACATTCTTGTATTTATTACGAGTTTTTTGAAGGAGGTGGCAAGCAGTCAATTATGACATCTGACGGTTGGAAACTAATAAGATTACAGGTGGCTGTTCCGGAAAAGACTTATGAAGAGTTATATAATTTGAGTATAGATCCGGCTGAGATTGCTAATCTTGTTGAACAATATCCTGAAGTTGCCACCCGTTTAAGAAATATGATAGTTGGCCAAAGAACGGAGAATATAGATTTTCATTTTTAATGAGCTTATATAATATAAAAAGAATTAGTCCCACAAATTAAACGATTGTGGGACTAATTCTTTTTATATTGTAAACTTATTGAGTACTTATTTCTCCAGCAAGTCTTTCAAGAAAGCATCCAACTCCTCATCCAATCCTTTCAGCAACTCTTCGTTTACCAGCAGGGTATCGTCGTCCAGCAGTAAAAGTTCGGCTATGGTTTCCTTATCATCATCTACCAGTACGAAAGAGAAAGGCTTCATGATGGTCAGCTTATCAAAATCGCTCTGATTCTTCATGTTACAGAGCAGGTTACTCAGGATACGCTCCATGTTCTCGTAAAAATCATCACCTTCGTATGTCATCCATTCTTCGATGGTGGCATTGGCGAGTTCCTTGTCGTCATCATCGAATATGAAGAATTCGCCCGAGCTTTGGTTGGCTTGCAGGTGAATATCCGTAACGACGGTTTGCTCGCAACCGCAAGTGTATTTGCCGATTGCCTGTTTGATGGTTTCTTCGAGGAGAGATAATGACGGTTGACTGAGTTTCATAATTGCTTTTCTTTACTTAATGGATGTTCAAAGGTATAAAAAAAACAATTATATCTACAGTATTTGACTAAAAATCATCATTAAATCGCTGCATTTGCATGTTCAGGCGTGATAAGCCTGCTTTTCGCTCTTCTAATTCGGTTACGTAAAGCGTTGTAAGGATATAATAGGGGAGATCCGCTTTGCCAAGATGAGTCAAATCTTTTTTGTCCACGCCGTCTACGATACGAGCTTCGGCTTGCGCTTTCAACGCCCAATCGAGAGCGGTGGCAATGCTGTCCTGCATCTCATAGCCGACAGCGAGGTTGTAGGCTGCCTGCATCTTTTTCTTCCCTTTCTTGGTGGCGTAGGTCTGCTTCCACAGCTCGATGGCCGTACCCCATTTCTTATCTCCGGCATATACGGCGGCGTCACGCATGTTTACGGAACCGCCGCAGAACAGATAACGGTTGGCGGTTTTCCAATATGGCAGTAACTTCTTTATAGGGATGCTTCCGGCAAACTCAGAGGCTTGTTTTATCAAATCTTCCTCATTGATAAGGTGGCTCTGTACGAAAGGTCCGTTTCCCGTTTCTTCCCAAAAGATGCTGTCCTTGGCGCTGATGGTCACCATAGGCGTACTGCGGTCGGGCAGATAAACCCTGACGGTGGGATACACTTTGGCATCCACCGTTCCCTGGTAAATACCCCAGCTTTTCAGGTAGCTTATTCTCCGGACGGCACGTATCTGTACATTCTCCAGTGCAATGAGGAAATCCACGTCCAGCTCATGTGCCAGCCGGTTCACTTCTGTTTCCGATAAAGCTCCCTCACGTGGAGTGACATCATGGGCGCGCAAGGCCGAATCACAGATAACCACCTCATTGAAATAATTCTCATGGGCAAGAGCTTCTGCAAGGGCCTCGGCGGTAATGGCGCCGTTACCGTTGTAATAATCTATCTTACGGGCTATCTCAAAACCGTCTTTCTTTTTTTCTTTGGCAAGAATCGGTTTGTTGTCCGGGACTTCAGGCATGTTATTGACAATGGCTACCCGTTTCAAACTCGGCGGGAAACTTACATCCGCCGGTAACATATAATCTATGGCAAGCGGTTCGACGGTTTGGCAACCCGCCAAAAGCATCAAACAAGACAGTAACAGGTAATAAGAGTATTTAGTCATAGCCTTTTATTCTTAGTTCTAAAAAACAAAAGTAATCTTTTACTTGAATAAATAAAAGCCCCGAACAGTTTTTAACCGTTCGAGGCCTTTATTATACCGGTTGGTGATTGACGGTCAGTGATTGACGATTAGTGATTATCAGTCAGTACCCGCACTAAAGCGCTCCCCTAATCACTAATCCCTAACCCCTAATCGCTTTTTTTACGCATTCTTTCCGTGACAATTCTTGTACTTCTTGCCGCTTCCGCAAGGACAAGGATCGTTACGTCCTACCGTCTTCTCTGCGCGGATAGGCTCGCGCTTCTGCTGTTCGCGCGTATCCTGTTGGGCGGCGGCTTGCTGGTTCGGATCGTTCAAGTCCTGCTTTTGTTCGCGGTACTTGCTTAAATCCTGACGTTGCTCGGGAGCGGCCTGACGCACTTCCTGCGGTTCCTGTACCGGAATTTGTCCGCGCATCAGGATAGAAACAGTCTGGTTGTTTATTTTGTCTACCATGGTGTCGAACAGGTTTACGGACTCCAGCTTGTAAATCAACAACGGGTCTTTCTGTTCGTAGCTGGCATTCTGTACGGAGTGTTTCAATTCGTCCAGTTCGCGCAGGTTCTCTTTCCATGCCTCGTCGATAACGTGCAGCAGGATGGACTTCTCGAATGATTTCACTACTTCCTTGCATTCGCTGTCGTAGGCGGCTTTCAGGTTGCAGGAGATGTTATACATACGCTTGCCGTCCGTAATGGGAATCAGGATGTTTTCGTACATGTGTCCCTGGTTTTCGTACACCTGCTTGATAACCGGATAAGCGATTTGCGCCATACGTTCGGTTTTGCGTTTGAAGAGTTCCATAGCGGCGTCGAATGTCTTGTCGGCCAGTTTCTCTTTCTTCTCGTTACGGAATGCTTCTTCCGTGAAAGGAGTTTCCATGGCAAGCGTCTGGAGCAAGTCCATTTTGCAGTCCTCATAAGTAGGAGCTTCGATGGCGTTGACGCAACGGTCCCAAATCATGTTCACAATATCCATACCGATGCGCTCACCCATCAAAGCGTGGCGGCGTTTGGTGTAGACCACAGTACGTTGTTTGTTCATGACATCATCGTACTCCAGCAAACGCTTACGGATACCGAAGTTGTTTTCTTCCACCTTCTTCTGCGCACGTTCGATAGACTTGGAAATCATGCTGTGCTCAATCATTTCGCCTTCTTTGAAACCGAGTTTGTCCATTACGCCGGCAATACGGTCGGAAGAGAACAGACGCATCAGGTCGTCTTCCAAAGACACGAAGAATACGGATGAACCAGGGTCGCCCTGACGTCCGGCACGACCACGCAGCTGGCGGTCTACACGACGTGACTCGTGACGCTCCGTACCGATAATGGCAAGACCGCCCGCGGCTTTTACTTCCGGGCTCAGCTTGATGTCCGTACCACGACCCGCCATGTTGGTGGCGATGGTTACGGCGCAGCTTAAACCGGCTTTGGCCACGATGTCGGCTTCTTTCTGATGCAGTTTCGCATTCAATACGTTGTGCTCGATTTTGCGCATGGTCAACATCTTGCTTAGCATTTCGGAGATTTCAACGGAAGTGGTACCTACCAGGACAGGACGTCCGGCTTCTACCATCTTCTCGATTTCTTCGATAACGGCTTTATATTTTTCGCGTTTGGTTTTGTAAACGCGGTCATTCATATCGTTACGGGCAATGGGGCGGTTGGTCGGGATAACGACTACATCCAGTTTGTAGATGTCCCAAAGCTCGCCTGCTTCCGTTTCGGCAGTACCGGTCATACCGGACAGCTTGTGATACATACGGAAGTAGTTCTGCAAGGTAATCGTCGCGAAAGTCTGTGTGGCGGCTTCCACCTTCACGCCTTCTTTGGCTTCGATGGCCTGGTGCAAACCGTCGGAGTAACGGCGGCCTTCCATGATACGTCCGGTCTGCTCGTCCACAATCTTCACCTGACCGTCGATTACCACATACTCGTCGTCTTTCTCGAACATGGTGTAAGCCTTCAGCAACTGGTTGATGGTATGTACACGCTCGCTCTTGATGGCGAAGTTAGTCATAAGGGCGTCTTTCTTGGCAAGGCGTTCCTCGTCCGTCAGGCTCTTTTCATTTTCCAGCTCGGAGAGTTGGGCGGTGATGTCGGGAAGCACGAAGAACGTGGGGTCTTCGGAGTTGCCGCTAATCAAGTCTACACCCTTGTCGGTCAGGTCTACACTGTTCAGCTTTTCATCGATTACGAAATACAGCGGGTCGGTAACCTCGTGCATACGCTTGTTGTTCTGCTCCATGTAGATTTCCTCGGTCTTGAGCATACCGGCTTTGATACCCTGCTCGCTGAGGAACTTAATCAACGCCTTGTTCTTCGGCAAACATTTATGGCTGCGGTATAATGCAAGGAAACCCTCTTCCTGTTCTTTCTTGTCGTTTGAAGCTATCAGGCGTTTGGCATCGGCAAGGTATTGCGTGGCCAGTTTCTTCTGTGCTTCCACCAGACGTTCCACTTGCGGACGGAGTTGCTCGAAAAGCTGGTCGTCGCCTTTGGGAACCGGGCCTGAGATAATCAGCGGAGTACGGGCGTCGTCAATCAATACCGAGTCGACCTCATCCACGATGGCGTAATTGTGCTGACGCTGTACGAGGTCTTTCGGGCTGATAGCCATATTGTCGCGCAGGTAGTCGAAACCGAATTCGTTGTTCGTACCGAAAGTAATGTCGGCAAGATAAGCCTGACGGCGTGCGTCGGAGTTGGGCTGGTGTCTGTCGATACAATCCACGCTCAAACCGTGGAACATATAAAGCGGGCCCATCCATTCGGAGTCACGTTTTGCCAGATAGTCGTTTACGGTTACCACATGCACGCCGTTTCCGGTCAGTGCGTTGAGGAATACGGGTAGGGTAGCCACCAGAGTCTTACCTTCACCGGTTGCCATTTCCGCAATCTTGCCTTTGTGCAGTACCACGCCGCCAAACAACTGTACATCGTAGTGCACCATGTTCCATAACGTGTCGTTACCGCCGGCTACCCAGTGGTTCTGATAAACGGCCTTATCGCCTTCGATGCGTACAAAATCTTTGGTAGCGGCCAGATGGCGGTCGAATTCCGTAGCGGTTACTACGATTTCTTCGTTTTCGGAGAAGCGCTTGGCTGTTTCCTTTACGATGGAGAAAGCGACGGGCAATACCTCGTCCAATGCTTTTTCGTAGATATCCAGTATTTCTTTTTCTATCTTGTCTATTTGAGCGAAGACTTCTTCGCGTTCTTCCAGTTCGATGCTCTCAACGCTTGCTTTCAGTTCTTCCACTTTGGCGCGTTGTTCTGTTGCCGAGTTGCGGATGTATGCCTTCAATTCTTCGGTTTTGGCGCGCAGGGCATCGTTGTCCAATGCGGCTACTTCCGGATATGCGGCTTTTACCTTGTCTACCCACGGCTTTATCTCTTTCATGTCGCGGGTGGCTTTGTTGCCGAAAATCGAGCTTAAAAATTCATTAAATCCCATTATGTATTTGTTTTTATTATTATTTACTAAGTTTATATGGCGTGCAAAGTTACTGATTTTGCAACAGATAACGTAAAGTTACACTGATTATTTTAAGGGGTTGCCGCGGAGGATACGGAGTTTTACGGGAATATAAAACTCTGCAGCTCTCTGTACCGGCCTTTATCAATAATTGAGCAGTGTGGCTGTGCACGCATTGGGAGCGCGAATGCGCATCGCGCTCGACAGGGTGGGAGCAACGCGGTCTACGGCGACCGGCATGCGGATTATTTCCGGCTTTATTCCTTTACCGAGAAGTATGAGGGGGGCGGGTATGGCGGCGGCACGCACCACGCGGTTGTCATTGCTGTTTTCCTGCATGACAGTCCAGCCCGGCAGAACTTCGATAATCAAATCGCCGGAGCGGTGGCGGTGAAAGCCGTTGCGTATGCGCTCTATCTGCGGCGACCAGGAGCCCAACAGCAAGTGGTAGGCGGAATATACCTTGTTTACTCCGCTGAACTGTACCAGAAATTCTGCCGACTTTTGCTGCATGTCGGCAAGGTTCAACAGCTTCTCTTCTATTAATTTATGATTGAGATATATCTGTTGATTATAATAGCCTTCTACGTATTGTCCTTCACCGTAAGTCGCCATCAGGTACATGTTCAGCAAAGTGGCGCAACGGTTCAGATAGAATTCTCCGCCGGGAATACGGTAGATGCCTATGTCTGCTCCGTCCGGGTCGGTATATCCCGTAGAGGCGATGCACAACAGCACGTTTTGCAGACCCACCTTGCGTTCCAGCATATCCAGCAGATGAGCGATGCTTTGGTCTAAGCGGGCGTAGGTGTCTTGCATTTCCATGGCGCACTCTTGCGTGCTGCGGTGATTGTAGTTGCCTGCATAATAGGTGATTGCAAGCAAATCCGTTATTTCGTCCTTGCCGATATTACTTTTATCCAGTAAATCTTCCGCCACACGGTTCACTTCATCGTTGATGAGCGGGCTGGTTATCAACCGGCGGTATTTATTGTCCTTTTCTGTTTCGAACTTGTATTTGAAAGGGATGGTACGCCATTCGGGCAGGAATGTATAGCTTGTGACGGGGTGGAGAGGGTTCCACTCCATTTCCTTGATGCGGAAGTCGGGTGATTGTCCGTCATTGTATTGGCTCAGCCACCAGGGATATTCGCCGTAATAGGTTGTACCGCACCATTTGCCGGTTTTATGGTTCAGCCAGAACGCGCCGTTGCCGCTATGTCCTGCCGAAAGGACGGCGGCATCACGGAAGGGGGCGATGGAATATACCAATGCGGCGTTTTTGGTGGCTATTTTAAGTTCGTCGGCAAAAGTGGAAGTCAGCAGTTGTGTAGGGGCGGTGTTCTGGTCGGTATAGTTACCCATGAAGGCTGAATCGTCTACGCAATTCCTGGGACGCAAGGTTTTCGGGTCGAACCAACGTTCGGCTATGATGCCGTTCATAGACGGTGTGGTACCCGTATAAAAAGCGGCGATGGCCGAGGCGCGGTCGGTGACGTTGAAAGAATATTCCGCCTGGCGGAACACTTTCCCTTCCCTTAACAGCCGTTTAAAGCCCCTTTCTCCATACAATGACGAGAATGCTTCCATGTAGTCCGTGCGCAGTTGGTCTATTGTCAGCGTCACCACGAGCTTCGGAGATGGTGGCAACGGCTGGGCTTGCAGGCTGCCGAATGTCAGCGCGAGTATGGAAGTTATCAGTCCTTTCTTCATTATTTCTTATCGTATGTGAGAATTAGGTTGCTTGCAGAACGTATCAGCAAACAAAGTGCCAAAGGTAACACTGCTAACGGAAATCTTTGCGGTATTACGAGCCAAAGCAATATAAAAAGTGTTAAAACTATAAAGTTTGCCAGCATATAGCGGCTTCTTTTCCTTTTTCGCACTCTGTTCAGCATGCATGGCAGGCAGAAAAGATGTAGCGGGTGGAATACAAACAACAGATAATTGGGGCTGACGGCAGGGTGTTGGGAGAACAGGGCGAGGAACGCCAATATACATCCCGCCGTTCCGGCGGCAAAAAACAGTGCCAAATCAATTCCCCAAAGCGTTTTCTTCCGGCGTATTCCGTAGATGGTGGCGGCCGCGGTCAGTATAAACAGGAGTAAAGCGGCCTGCATCGGGGTGAAGCCGTCGGAAGGCTGTTCCGCTTCTTCGCTTCCGGTCATTATTATTTTCTCTTCATTCAGTACCAAAGGACGTGCTTGTCCGTCTTTGTTTACAATACGGGCTTGATTGAAGTAGTCTTGTACATAGAAAGGGACAAACATCATCAGTCGGCGGTTGATGATTTTGTCAGCCCGGCTGCCCATGCATAGGTCCATGCCGAAACGCGACCAGGGATGTCCCTCGCTGTATTTGTGCAACAAGTCGCGAAAGGATGTACCGGTGTTCGTATCGGTCATATTGTCAGCATATTGCAGGCTCCCGTCAATGGATTTTTCTATTAAGTCGCGTGGGCGGGTGGCACAGTTGTCATAAAAGAAATTGTAACGGTATACCCGGTTTTCGGGGCGATAGTTTTCTTCGAGCAAGGCTATCAGCCTCTCTTTTTCCTGCGGGGTGAGGTTCAGCTCTTGTTGCCAGACATCGCGTTCCAGATAGTGATATTCGGCGGCAAAACGTTCGTAACTGTTGACACCCAACTGATAATCCGTTTCACCCAAAGCGAAACGGAGAATGAAGTTCGGCGCGTTGAAGTTGAAGATGCCGTAATTGAATACGGCGTCAATGCCACGCGTATGGTTTTCGTATCGTATGGCGGTATGTCCGAAAAGGGAGTATATTTCTTCGCCCGAGGCGCATGTCAGCAGGCTGATGCGTATGGAATCCGGAGTGTCTCTTTTGTGTTCTTGCGCTTGCACGGCGATGAAAGGCAGGCAGAGGAAAAGAAAAATAAGTATGCGGAAAGCCGGTAAGGAGAATTTCATTTGTCTTTTTTTTATTATCACTGATTTGAATCGGGGTCATATCTTGTAATTCGTTACAAAGATACGCTTTAAATCTTAAAACGGCAATTATTGCGGACACTCCTTTCGTCTTTTTTACATCTGCATCCCGTTTCTTTTCGCACTATACCCAAACCGTTTTTTGATGTACGTCATAACGGATTTCCACTGTGGTGAAAAACTTTTTTCAAGTACTATAAAAATCGCCGTATATGCGGAGGGGGGTATACCCTCCTCTGTCAATCGTGATAACATCGGCGATTTTTCGGAAATAAAAAGAAAAGATAATGCGCGCATACGGGCGAGCCTAAGATTTATGCGTGGTTATATATAAGGGAAAACCTGTAAACTTAGTGTAACGCGCATGTAAAACAATCGAAAAAAGTGCTATCTTTGCCCCGCTTTAAATATATGCAGAATGAATCTTATAATCGATATAGGCAATACCGTTGCAAAGATAGCGGTGTTTAAAGACAAGGACATCGTCGAGGTGTTCTACGATTCCAATCAAACGCTTGAAAATCTGCCGGATATCTGCGCGAAATATGCCGTTGAGAAAGCCATTGCGGCTACCGTTATCGATCTGAATGAGCAAGTATCGGCGCAATTGGCGTGTTTGCCCGTTCCGCTGTTGTGGCTGAATGAAACAACATCGCTTCCGGTAGAGAACCTGTATGAAACTCCCGAGACATTGGGGTACGACCGTATGGCGGCTGTGGTGGGCGCCTGTGAACAATTTCCCGGAAAGGATATTCTGGTGATAGATGCCGGAACTTGCATCACTTATGAGTTTGTAGATGCCGCCGGCCGCTATCATGGCGGGAATATCTCGCCGGGTGTGCAAATGCGCTTTAAAGCACTTCACGAGCTGACAGGGCGGCTTCCGCTGGTGTCACGCGAAGGGAGGCGGCTGCCGCTGGGTAAGGATACCGATACGGCAATGCGCGAAGGAGTGCTGAAAGGCATGGAATATGAAATTTCGGGCTACATAATGGCCATGAAGCATAAATATCCTGAACTTTTGGTTTTTTTAACGGGCGGCGATGATTTTTCTTTTGATACAAACTTAAAAAGTATCATCTTTGCAGACAGATTTTTAGTGTTGAAAGGATTAAATAGAATTTTAAACTATAATAATGATAGGATATAGACAAACACTCTTGGTGTTCTTGCTCATGATGTTGTCCGGAGCGGCAATCGCTCAAAATAATACGAATTCTCCCTATACACGATACGGATACGGACAATTGGCAGACCAAGGTTCAGGTAATAGCAAAGCCATGGGTGGTATTGCATACGGATTACGGGATAAATACCAGGTGAATTTCGCTAATCCGGCATCCTATACGGCGATAGATTCGCTTACTTTTATTTTTGACGGCGGTATCTCTTTGCAGAACACGAACTTCAGTAACGGTACGGTGAAGCAAAATGCCAAAAACTCCAGTTTCGACTATATTACAATGCAATTTCGCCTGGGTAAATGGGCGGCCATGAGTTTGGGACTGCTGCCTTATTCCAATGTGGGATATAGCATGGGAGAATATCGGGAAGACGCGAATTATCCTTCACAGTCCAGCGCGTTGCAATATTACGGAGACGGCGGACTGCACCAGTTATATTTGGGGGCCGGATTTAAAATATTTAAAAATCTTTCCGTTGGCGCGAACATTTCGTATCTTTGGGGGGATATAACGCATACGAGAGCCATGACATTCCCGAACAACTCGTCTACCTTGCCGCTGACTACGGTGACGGGTACGTCCATACAAAGCTATAAGCTGGACTTCGGCGCGCAGTACACGCAGGCGTTCGGCAAAAAACATGAAGCTACTTTAGGAGTGGTATTCTCGCCGGGACATGATTTGGGTAACGATTCGTACGTGCAAGACCAGCTGGGCGACAGCAATACGGGCGCTACGATAAATACCCGGGACACGGTCGCTACGTTCGGCAGCCCGATGAGTTTCGGTATAGGTCTCAGCTATGTATATGACAAACGTTTGACGGTAGGCGCCGATTTTACTTTCCAGAAGTGGAGTTCGGTTACTTACATGAATGCGAAGAACGCTTTCTGCAATCGTACGAAGATAGCTTTAGGCGCCGAATTTCTGCCGAATCCTTTGGGAAGAAGTTATTTGGCGCATGTGAAATACCGTTTGGGAGCTTATTATTCCCAGCCGTATTACAAAATCAATGGCATGCGTGCCGCCAATGAATATGGAGTGACTGCCGGTTTCGGACTTCCTATTCCGCGTACGCGTTCCGTATTGAGCCTCTCGGCGCAGTATGTAAGAACCGAAGGCAAGACAGCGGCGTTTCTCAATGAAAACACATTGCGCGTCTGCATCGGGGTGACTTTTAACGAACGCTGGTTCTTCAAACGGAAAGTCGATTAATGTTGAATGGTGAAAATAGACAATATAACAACTAAAATTTAAATACAATGAAAATTAAAACGCTTGTCGCTGTTTTGCTCCTTTCGGGTGGAGTAACCAGCACTTTCGCACAAAGTGATTGTAATGCCAATAGTAGTATCTCGCATGAGGCGGTAAGAGCGAAAAATTTCAAGGACGCTTACGCCCCTTGTATGGAAGTTCTGAAAGACTGTCCGACACTGAGATATTACACTTATACCGATGCGCAAAAGATTCTCGTCGGCTTGATGAGCCAGATTAAGGATCGTAATTCTGCAGAGTATAAGAAGCTGTTTGACGAACTGATGGCTGTACATGACCAGAAAATGAAGTATATTCCTGAATTTGCTACGAAGATGAAGGGTGTACCGAGTGTTGCGTCTGCGTTAGGTACAAAAGCCGTGGATTATCTGCAATATTCACCGGCTCCGGATTTGAACCAGGCTTATGCATGGTTGAAGGAATCCGCTGAAACCGCTAAGGGTGAATCTGACGGTGCCGTATTGCACTATTTTGTAGATGTGTCCATGCAGAAAGTAAAAGCCGACACTAATCACACAGACCAATTCTTCCAGGATTATATCAACGCTTCACAGTACGCCGACGATGCTATTGCGGCAGAGGATAACGCTAAGAAAAAAGCCGTGTTGCAGACAATCAAGGACAATTTGGTAGCTATGTTCGTGAACAGCGGTGTAGCCGATTGTGAGTCCTTGCAGAATATCTACGGTCCTAAAGTTGAGGAAAACAAGTCCGACTCCGCTTTCCTGAAGAAGACCATCACCATCCTGAAGATGATGAAGTGTAATGAGAGCGAGGCGTATTTCAAGGCTTCCGACTATCTGTATCGTGTTAACCCGAGTGCGGATGCTGCCGTAGGCGTAGCATATATGTACTACAAGAAAGGTGACTACGACACTGCTGTGAAGTACTTCGACGAGGCGCTGGGTATGGAAACCGATAACGCGAAGAAAGCCGAAATGGCCTATGCTACCGCTGCCGCTTTGTGGCAGGCCAAGAAGCTGTCTCAGGCAAGAAGCTATGCTCAGAAAGCCATCAGCTTCAATGAAAGCTACGGCGAGCCTTACATCCTGCTGGCTCAAATGTACGGTTCAAATCCTAACTGGAGCGATGAACCCGCTTTGAACAGATGTACTTATTTTGTTGTTATCGATAAGCTGCAACGCGCTAAAGCTGTAGACCCGAGCGTTACAGACAAAGTTAATGAACTGATTTCAACGTATGCGCGTCATACTCCGCAGGCTAAAGACCTCTTTATGTTGGGTTACAAAGCCGGTGACCGTATCACGATCGGCGGTTGGATCGGTGAGTCTACAACCATCAGATAAGCATATGTCGCTACAACCCCACGTGGTCGGACATAAGAATATGAGCATAACCATTGCCCTCGGGGTAATGGTTATGTTTCTTTTATTTTCTTCCTGTTCCGGACGTAAAAAAGAAATGGGAGCCGCCATTACCGAACGCGATTCATTGCCGGTTATGGATACTAAAGGTGTTACAACGCTGATTTCCGATTCGGGCATTACCCGCTATCGTGTCAATACGGCGGAGTGGCTGATTTACGACCGTAAGAACCCGCCTTATTGGGCGTTCGAAAAAGGCATTTACCTGGAAAAGTTCGATTCGGTGTTTCATACCGAGGCCAGTATCAAGGCCGATACGGCTTATTATTATAATAAGAAAGAGTTGTGGAAGCTGATGGGGAATGTGCATATACAGAACCTGAAAGGAGAGAAATTCGATACGGAGTTGCTGTATTGGGATCAGAACAAAAAGCGTGTGTATTCCGACCGGCGGGTACGTATAGAACAACCCGACCAGATAATCTATGCCATCGGCTTTGAGTCGAATGAGCAATTAACAAAATATCGTTTCTTCAAGACGGAAGGTATCTTCTATGTGGACGAGGAGAGTACCACGCCTTCCGATACGTTGAGGACGGACAGCATCAAATGATATGATGGATACTATTATTTACTTGTTGATAACCATGGCTTTCTCCGCTTTCTTTTCGGGTATGGAGATTGCTTTTGTTTCTGTAGACAAGCTTCGTTTTGAGATGGAACGGAAACCGGGTGTTACGTCAAGCATCCTTTCCTGTTTCTTCCGTAACCCGAATAATTTTATTTCTACCATGCTGGTGGGAAATAACATTGCGCTGATTATCTACGGTATCCTTATGGCACAGATTATCGAGGTGAATCTGCTGGCGGGCATGATTGATAATCATTTTGTAATGGTGCTGGTGCAGACCATCATATCCACGCTCATTATCCTTGTAACGGGAGAGTTCCTTCCAAAGACGCTGTTCAAGATTAATCCGAACCTGATGCTGAGGGTGTTTGCTACTCCTTTGTTTGTCTGCTACGTTATTCTGTTTCCCATATCGAAACTAGCTTCCGGACTGTCTTATCTCTTTCTG
Source organism: Bacteroides clarus YIT 12056 (assembly GCF_900129655.1). GTDB lineage: Bacteria > Bacteroidota > Bacteroidia > Bacteroidales > Bacteroidaceae > Bacteroides > Bacteroides clarus. The sequence continues at coordinate 198,549 of NZ_FQWK01000002.1, read as the reverse complement.
CGCCTGTTCGGCATGAAGATAAACAAGGAAGCGTCCGACAAGGCGTTCGGTAAGGTCGATTTGGACTATTTCGTGCAGTCGGGCATAGAGAATGCCGCTAATGAGGAAGAGCTGGATGCGGAAGTGAAAATCTTTCAGAATGCGCTTGATTTCTCCAATATCAAGATACGCGATTGCATCGTGCCCCGTACGGAAGTGGTGGCGGTGGATGTGACGGCCTCGCTCGAGGATTTGAAGAGTATGTTTGTGGAGTCGGGCATTTCCAAAATTATTGTGTACGACGGGAATATAGATAATGTAATCGGCTATATCCACTCGTCCGAGATGTTCAGAAACCCGGCGGATTGGAGAAATAATGTCAAGGAAGTGCCCATTGTGCCCGAAACGATGGCGGCGCATAAACTGATGAAACTTTTTATGCAGCAGAAAAAGACGATTGCCGTTGTAGTGGATGAGTTTGGCGGTACATCCGGTATCGTTTCACTGGAAGATCTGGTAGAAGAAATATTCGGAGATATTGAGGACGAGCATGATAATACTTCCTACATCTGTAAACAGATCGGCGAGCGTGAATATGTGCTGTCAGCTCGTCTTGAGATAGAGAAAGTAAACGAAACGTTCAATCTTGAGCTTCCGGAGTCGGATGAATATCTTACGATAGGCGGATTGATTCTGAGCCGTTATCAAAGCTTCCCGAAGCTGCATGAGGTGATAACCGTCGACGAATATCAGTTCAAGATAATTAAGGTGACAGCCACTAAAATAGAGTTGGTACGGTTGAAAGTCACGGAATAATTCCGTTTCAGCGTAAATTTTTAAAGAATAAATAGATGCGTATTAGCATTTTTTGTATCTTCGTGCGCTAAAATGAACATTGAAAAGAAAATAATAATAAACAAATAATTCATATTAACTAAAATGGCAACATTACAAAACATTCGGTCTAAAGGGCCCTTATTGGTGATTGTTATTGGTTTGGCGCTGTTTGCCTTCATCGCGGGAGACGCGTGGAAAGTACTTCAGCCGCACCAGTCACAAGATGTAGGTGAAGTGAACGGGGAAACAATTTCCGCTCAGGATTTTCAGGCATTGGTAGAGGAATATACGGAAGTAGTGAAATTCTCCAGCGGCTTGAACGCGTTGAGCGATGAACAAACCAACCAGATTAAGGACGAAGTATGGAGAGCATACGTAAACAATAAATTGATTGAGAACGAAGCTGAAAAGTTGGGTTTGACCGTTTCAAAAGCGGAACTTCAGGCTATCATCGACGCCGGTGTACATCCGATGTTGCAGCAGACACCGTTCCGCAATCCGCAGACCGGAGCTTTTGACAAAGATATGTTGAAGAAGTTCCTGGTGGACTATTCTAAGATGAACAAGGCTCAGATGCCGGCTCAATACGCAGAGTACTACAATTCCATGTACAATTTCTGGGCTTTTGTAGAGAAATCACTCGTACAGGCGCGTCTGCAGGAGAAATACCAGGCTCTGATTACGAAGTCTTTGTTCTCTAACCCTGTTGAAGCGGAAGATGCTTTCAATGCGCGCGTAGACCAGTCTGACCTGTTGCTGGCCGCCGTTCCTTATTCCTCTATCGTAGACTCTACAATCGTTATTAAGGAATCCGACCTGAAAGATGCTTATGACAAGAAGAAAGAGCAATTCAGACAATATGTGGAAACCCGCAACATCAAGTATATCGATGTACAGGTTACCGCAAGCCCGGAAGACAAAGCCGATATTCAGAAAGAGGTGGAAGAATATACTGCACAGTTGGCCGAAAATCCTTCCGATTATGCAAACTTCGTCCGTTCAACCGGTTCTACCCAGCAGTATGTTGACTTGTTCTACACAGACAAGGCGTTGCCTGCCGACGTTGTTGCCCGTTTGGATTCTGTAAAGGTAGGCGGTGTATACGGTCCTTACTACAATGCGTCGGATAATACAATCAACTCTTTCAAGAAATTGGCTACTGCCGCTATGGCCGACTCTATCCAATACCGCCAGATTCAGGTTGTTGCGGAAGACGCTGCCAAGACCAAAACTTTGGCTGACAGTATCTATACTGCCATCAAGGGTGGCGCGGACTTTGCCGAAATCGCTAAAAAGTACGGCCAGACCGGCGAAGCGACATGGATTTCTTCTGCCAACTACGAAGGCGCTCAAGTGGATGGTGACAATTTGAAGTATATCGCGGCTATCACTACTTTAGGTCAGAACGAGTTGACTAACCTCGCTTTGGGGCAGGCGAACGTTATCCTGCAAGTGATGAACAAGAAAGCTGTGAAAGATAAATATAAAGTAGCCGTTATCAAGCGTCCGGTTGAATTCAGCAAGGAAACTTATAGCAAGGCATACAATGACTTCAGCCAATTTATCGCTACCAACAATACGCTGGATAAGCTGACCGCTAATGCGGAAGATGCCGGTTACAGACTGTTGGATAGAGCCGACTTGTATAGCTCTGAGCACAATATCGGTGGTGTGAAAGGAACAAAAGAAGCTCTGAAATGGGCGTTTGCCGCAAAAGCAGGTGAAGTTTCAGGTCTGTACGAATGTGGCGAAAGCGATCACATGATGGTAGTAGCCGTTACACGCATCGTTCCGGAAGGCTATCGTCCGTTATCTATGGTACAGGATCAGTTGAGAAGCGAAATCCTCCGTGACAAGAAAGCCGAGAAAATTATGGCTGATATGAAGGCTGCCGGCGCAACTTCTTTCGACCAGTATAAGAACATGGCAAATGCAGTTAGCGACTCTGTTAAGCACGTGACTTTCGCGGCTCCGGCTTATGTTCCGGCATTGCGTAGCAGCGAACCGCTGGTAGGTGCTTATGCTTCTATCGCTGAGCTGAACAAGTTGAGCACTCCTATCAAAGGCAATGGCGGCGTATTCGTTCTTCAGCCTTATGCCAAGGACAAACTGAACGAAACTTATAATCAGGAAACGGAAGAAGCTACATTGGAGAATATGCACGCACGTATGGCAAGCCAGTTCATCAATGACCTGTATCTGAATGCGGATGTAAAGGATAACCGCTATCTGTACTTCTAAGAAAGTAGAATAAACTTTAGAATACTTGGAGAAGCCGTTCGATAAATGTCGAACGGCTTTTTCATTTGTGCAACTTTATTCATACCTTTGCAAAAGATAATTTATCGGTGAATAAACTATCTTGTTATCGTAAATATGCAATTAGAATGAAACAACCTCTTTTAGGTCTTACCTTAACCGAACTTCAGGCGGTCGTAAAGAATCTGGGGATGCCCGGATTTGCAGCCAAACAGATCGCTTCGTGGCTATATGACAAAAAAGCAGCTTCCATAGATGAAATGACAAACCTGTCGTTGAAGCACCGGGAGCTGTTGAAAGAGATATATGAAGTAGGGGGTGAGGCGCCGGTGGATGCCATGCGCTCGGCAGACGGTACGGTGAAGTATCTTTATCGTGCCGGAGAGGGGCATTATGTGGAAGCTGTTTACATTCCGGATGAGGACAGGGCTACGCTGTGCGTATCTTCCCAAGTAGGGTGTAAGATGAACTGCAAGTTTTGCATGACCGGCAAGCAGGGGTTCACCGCCAATCTGACCGCCAACCAGATTATCAACCAGATTAATTCTCTGCCCGAACGGGACAAGTTGACCAATGTGGTGATGATGGGTATGGGAGAACCATTGGATAATCTCGATGAGGTGTTGAAGGCGTTGGAAGTGATGACATCGTCCTATGGCTACGGTTGGAGCCCGAAGCGGATTACGCTCTCTTCCGTCGGGCTTCGTAAGGGTTTGCAACGCTTCATTGAAGAGTCGGACTGTCATTTGGCAATCAGCCTGCACTCGCCCGTACCTTTGCAGCGACGCGAACTGATGCCTGCCGAAAAGGCTTTCTCCATTGCCGAGATTGTAGAACTGTTAAGAAACTATGATTTTAGTAAACAGCGCAGACTATCTTTCGAGTATATTGTTTTTAAGGGAGTGAACGATTCGCTGTTGTATGCCAAGGAGTTGCTGAAGCTGTTGCGAGGTTTGGACTGCCGCGTCAATCTGATTCGTTTTCATGCGATTCCGGGAGTTGACCTGGAAGGCGCCGATATGGAGACGATGACAACGCTTCGCGATTATCTGACGTCGCATGGATTGTTTACTACGATTCGCGCTTCCCGCGGTGAGGATATATTCGCTGCATGCGGTATGCTTTCAACGGCTAAACAGGAAGAGAATAAAGAAGAATTAATATAAATTATTAACTTTGCCGTCAAGCTTATATGGCTTTTTCGTAGCTTTGTAAAAACTAAAACATATAGATATATGAAGAAACACCTGTTTTATTTGAGTATGTCCCTGATACTCGCACTGTTTTCAGCGTGCGGTAATGGCAAGAAGGGTGTGTTTACTCCGACGTCAAGCGGTCGGGCGTATGAAATTTTGGTAGTGGTTGACCAGGGACTGTGGGAACGTCCTGCAGGTCGCGCCCTCTATAACGTGCTTGATTCCGATGTGCCGGGGTTGCCCCAGTCGGAACGTTCATTCCGTATTATGTATACTTCTCCTGCAAACTATGACGCTACATTGAAGTTGATCCGCAATATTATTATTGTCGAGATAAACAAAGACCAGTATACACAGCCCAAGTTTAAGTACGCGAAGGACGTTTATGCCGCTCCGCAATCCATTCTGACTATTCAGGCGCCGGACGAAGCCTCTTTCGAGAAGTTTGTCGAAGAAAACAGACAGGTTATCATCGATTTCTTTACTCGTGCCGAAATGAACCGTCAGATTTCAGTGCTGGAAACCAAGCACAATGATTATGTTTCGACGAAAGTAAAGAGTATGTTCGATTGTGACGTATGGGTTCCCGGTGAACTGACTGCAACCAAACAGGGGGAAAACTTCTTCTGGGCAGGTACGAATGCGGCGACGGGCGATCAGAATTTCGTTATCTACTCTTATCCTTATACGGACAAGGATACATTTACGAAAGAGTACTTTGTGCATAAGCGCGACTCTGTGATGAAAGTCAATATTCCCGGTGCGAGCGAAGGCATGTACATGGAAACCGATTCGTTGATGACAGATGTGCGTCCTATCAATGTACAGGGCGAATATGCTTTGGAAGCCCGCGGCTTGTGGCGTGTGAAGGGCGACTTTATGGGCGGTCCGTACGTGTCTCATGTTCGTTTGGACAAGGCTAACCGGCGTATTATCGTATCCGAGATATTTGTATACTCACCCGATAAGATGAAACGCAATCTGGTGCGTCAGATGGAAGCGTCACTGTATACGCTTAGATTGCCGGGAAGCAAACAGGAAGGAAACGAAATGCCTTTGGCGGTAACAAAAGAAAATTCCACTAAAATAGAAAAATAAGAATGGAAGATAACAAAATAAGAGTCGGCATAACTCAGGGAGATATAAACGGAGTGGGATATGAGGTGATTTTAAAAACTTTCTCAGATCCTACGATGCTGGAGCTGTGTACTCCGATTATTTACGGTTCGCCCAAAGTGGCTGCCTATCATCGCAAATCGTTGGATTTGCCGACCAATTTCAGTATTGTAAACTCGGCATCCGAAGCTGCGCCCGACCGTTTGAGTGTGGTGAACTGTACGGACGATGAAGTAAAGGTCGAATTCTCCAAGCCTGATTCAGAGGCGGGTAAAGCCGCTCTCGGCGCTTTGGAAAAAGCGATTGAGGAGTATAAGGCAGGGCTGATTGACGTCATTGTCACGGCTCCTATCAACAAGCATACCATCCAGTCGGAAGAGTTCTCTTTCCCCGGGCATACGGAGTATATCGAGGAGAAGTTGGGCGACGGCAGAAAGGCTTTGATGATTCTGATGAAGGATGACTTCCGGGTGGCATTGGTGACAGGACATATCCCCGTAAGAGAGATCGCATCGACCATTACTAAAGAATTGATACAAGAGAAACTGGTAATCTTCAACCGTTCTCTGAAGCAGGACTTCGGCATCGGAGCGCCGCGTATTGCCGTACTTTCTCTGAATCCGCATGCAGGCGATGAGGGGCTGCTGGGTACGGAAGAGCAGGAAATCATCAGTCCTGCCATACAGGAACTGGCGGACAAAGGCATGTTGTGCTACGGACCTTATCCGGCTGACGGCTTTATGGGTTCCGGTAACTTTACCCATTTTGACGGCGTACTGGCAATGTACCACGACCAGGGACTGGCTCCGTTCAAGGCATTGGCCATGGACGAGGGCGTGAACTATACCGCGGGACTTCCGGTAGTGCGTACTTCACCGGCGCATGGCACAGCCTACGACATTGCGGGAAAAGGGCTCGCTTCCGAAGATTCTTTCCGTCAGGCTGTCTATGTGGCAATCGACGTGTTCCGTAACCGTATGCGTGAGAAAGAAGCGCACGCCAATCCTTTGCGGAAACAATATTACGAAAGACGTGACGACAGTGACAAACTGAAACTCGATAGTGTAGAAGAAGATTTGTAGTATGACGAAAGCGGAAATACAACAAGTAAAATTACGTTTTGGCATCATCGGCAATAACGAGGCACTGATGCGTGCCATCGATATTGCCATTCAGGTGGCTCCTACCGATTTGTCGGTGCTGATTACCGGAGAGAGTGGTGTAGGTAAGGAAAGCTTCCCGCAGATAATCCACCAGTACAGCCGGAGAAAGCACGGGCAATACATTGCCGTAAACTGTGGCGCCATTCCCGAAGGGACGATAGATTCGGAGCTTTTCGGTCATGAGAAAGGCGCCTTTACAGGCGCTATCGGCGAACGGAAAGGGTACTTCGGTGAGGCGGACGGTGGAACGATTTTCCTTGATGAAGTAGGTGAACTTCCCATGCCTACGCAAGCCCGTTTGCTTCGTGTGCTCGAGACGGGCGAGTTTATCAAGGTAGGTTCGTCTAAGGTGGAAAAGACGAATGTACGTATCGTAGCCGCCACCAATGTGAATCTTACGCAGGCGATTGCCGACGGGCGCTTCCGCGAAGACTTGTATTACCGTCTTAACACGGTGCCTATTCAGGTTCCGGCTTTGCGCGAACGCGGAGAGGATGTGGTGCTGTTGTTCCGCAAGTTCGCATCGGACTTTGCCGAGAAGTACCGTATGCCTGCGATTCAGCTGACCGAGGACGCCAAGCAATTGCTGCTGGCATATTCATGGCCCGGTAACGTACGCCAGCTGAAGAATATAACGGAACAGATTTCCATCATCGAAACCAATCGCGAAATCAACGCTTCTATTTTGAAGAACTATCTGCCCGAACAGAACAATGCGCAGCGTCTGCCCGCCCTGTTTGGCGTGAAGAATGAGAGCAAGAGCTTTGAGAGCGAGCGCGAGATACTGTATCAGGTGCTTTTCGACATGCGTCAGGATGTGACCGAACTGAAGAAACTGGTACACGAGATTATGACCGAACGGGCTGCTGTGGGAAGTCCGGCCGTAACGCCTGCCGCTTACTATACGCCTGCTCCTGCGGTAGTGGCTTCTGTGCCCGCTGCTGTGCCTACCATAATACATCCTTCCGTAAAACCGGCTCCCGCTATGGATGATGATATCCAAGATACGGAAGAATACGTTGAAGAATCTCTTTCGCTGGATGAAGTGGAGAAGGAGATGATACGCAAAGCTCTCGAAAGGCATCACGGAAAACGCAAAAGTGCGGCCAAGGATTTGAATATATCGGAGCGCACGCTATACAGAAAGATAAAAGAATATGGATTGGATTAAGAAAATAGCGCTGGTATCGGCGTTAGCGGGTGTGGTGTGCGTGGTAGCTTCCTGCCGCATCTCTATGGGACTTGCCCCGATAAGCTCTATCGATTACAGCAAAGTAAAGACTATTACGATTGCCGAATTTCCCAATCGTGCCGAATACGTGTACGCTCCCATGACTACGGAGTTCAACCAGAAACTCAAGGACATGTTTATCCAGCAGACACGTCTGCAACTGGTGAATGCCAACGGCGATTTGGAAATAGACGGTGAGATAACCGGCTATAACCAGTACAACGAGGCTGTGGCTGCGGACGGTTTTTCTTCTAAAGTGAAGCTGACCATGACCGTTAACGTACGTTATGTAAACAACACCAACCATGAGGAAGACTTTGAGCAACAGTTCTCCGCCTTCCAGACTTATGATTCGTCCTTGTTGCTGACTGATGTGCAGGACGACCTGATAAGTAAAATGATAAAGGATATCACAGAACAAATATTTAACTCAACCGTAGCTAACTGGTAACCGAGGAATGACTTCTGCCTATTTGCAACAATGGATACAGCATCCTGAAATGTTGGATAGGGACACTTTGTACGAGCTTCGTACATTGGTGGCCCGTTATCCCTATTTCCAGTCGCTCCGGCTGTTATACCTCAAGAATCTTTATTTGCTGCATGACATCACATTCGGTGCGGAACTGCGTAAGGCTGTACTGTATGTGGCGGACAGACGCGTATTGTTCTATCTGATAGAGGGCGACCGTTACACCCTGAAATCCCGGAAATCTCCTTTGCTGTCTTCCAAAGTTCTGGAAGAAGAACCCAGCGTAGACCGTACGCTTTCTTTGATAGACGCTTTCCTTGCAACTGTTCCTGAAGAACATTCGCAAGCTACCGAGCTGGATTATGCAATGGATTACACTACGTATCTGTTGCAGGATGACGGTTCGACGGATTCCGGACCAGCCGACGGAAAGGAAGTTCCCAAGCTGCGCGGGCACGAACTGATAGACGGATTTATCCGCAAGAGCGAGTCTACGGAACTGTCCGTATCCGCAAGACCGGTATATCTTGAGGAAGTCCCGGTATCCCCGGAAGAAAAAGAAATATCCTCCGGAGAAGAGGAAATATCTTCCGGGAAAACCGAAAGCGCCCCGGCCGCCTTCTCAGAGAACGGTCAGTCGCTTTCCGAAGAAGACGGAGCTAACGGTGAACAGCCCCCGCAGGACAGCCTGGACGATAGCTGTTTTACGGAAACTCTGGCCAAAATCTATATTAAACAGCGCAGATATGATAAAGCGCTTGAAATTATTAAAAAATTAAGTTTGAATTATCCAAAAAAAAATGCTTACTTTGCAGACCAAATAAGATTTTTAGAGAAATTGATTATTAACGCTAAATCAAAATAACAAAATGTACTTATTATTAGTTATCTTAATGGTGATTGCATCCGTGCTGATGTGCTTCATTGTGTTGATTCAGAATTCCAAAGGCGGCGGTCTGGCTTCGGGTTTCTCATCATCCAATCAAATCATGGGTGTACGCAAGACTACTGACTTTCTGGAAAAGGCAACATGGAGCCTCGCTGTATTTTTGGTGGTGATGAGTGTTGCTTCGGCTTACGTCATTCCTTCCGTTTCTCACAAGGGCGGTGATGTAATTCTGGAACAGGCGCAACAAGAAGAAAAAACAAACCCGTACAATATGCCCGTAGGTACGGCTGCTCCGCAAGCTGAACAACCGGCCGAGACAGCCCCGGCGGCAACAGCTCCTGCTGCCACGGACGCTGCAGAACCGGCTGCAAACTAATATTCGAGAAATAACCGAATTTCTTGACAGGTGGAATTGTACAATTAATATTGTGCAATTCTGCCTGTTTTTATTTATAGTCTTTTATATTTAGTTACTTTTGCAGCGGGATACTTATTAAAAGCGTATGTTTTATTATACTATCCGTCATGATATATAAACCGAATTTAATTAATCAATTTATTATACTATTGTAATGACAACTACTGACAAAATTCACCAGACGCTCCGCGATTCGGCAGGTATGCGCTGGTTGGTGCTACTGCTTTTGGCGTTCGCCATGTTCTGTTCATATATCTTTATGGACATACTTTCACCTATTAAAGACCTGATGCAGTCCACACGCGGCTGGGATTCGACTGCATTCGGTACGATGCAGGGTTCTGAGACATTCCTTAATGTATTCGTGTTTTTCCTCATCTTCGCGGGCATTATCCTCGATAAAATGGGGGTACGCTTCACAGCAATCCTTTCCGGAGCTGTGATGCTTGTCGGAGCTACCATCAACTGGTATGCGGTGACGGATGCTTTTCAGGGAAGCGGGCTTCAAACTTGGTTTACCGACAATCTGAACTATATTCCCGGTTTCGATGAACTGGGTATCTCTCCGTTTTATAGAGGTATGCCGGCATCGGCTAAGTTTGCGGCAATAGGTTTCATGATTTTCGGTTGCGGTGTCGAGATGGCGGGAATTACGGTATCCCGCGGTATCGTCAAGTGGTTCAAAGGCCGTGAAATGGCGCTTGCCATGGGTTCCGAAATGGCGCTTGCCCGTTTGGGAGTCGCCACTTGCATGATATTCTCTCCGGTATTCGCCAAGTTAGGGGGCGTTATCGATGTTTCCCGTTCGGTGGCATTTGGCGTTGTATTGTTGCTTATTGCGCTTATCATGTTTATTGTTTACTTCTTTATGGATAAGAAACTCGATGCGCAAACGGGTGAGGCTGAGGAGAAAGACGATCCGTTCAAGATTAGCGATCTCGGTACTATTTTGTCAAGCAGCGGATTCTGGTTGGTGGCTCTTCTTTGCGTGCTTTATTATTCTGCCATATTCCCGTTCCAGAAGTATGCCGTAAATATGTTGCAATGTAATTTGGTATTTAAGGAAGTACCTTCCGACTCTTTCTGGGCTACCAATACGGTGACGATTCTTCAGTATTGCATTATGCTTGTCGTTGCAGGCGCTTCTTTTGCAAGTAATTTTATGAAGAAAGCAAGTATGAAGTACGGTCTGCTTACCCTTGCCGGAGTATTGCTGGCTGTTTTCTGCTATATGGGTTATATGCGCCAGAGCGCGGAAACGGTATTTGCCGTATTCCCTTTGCTTGCCGTGGGTATCACTCCGATATTGGGCAACTACGTCGACCATAAGGGCAAGGCGGCCTCGATGTTGATGATCGGTTCAATGCTGCTCGTGCTTTGTCATCTTACCTTTGCGTTTGTACTTCCTGAGTTCAAAGACAATGCGGTAGGCGGTGTTATGATAGCTTACCTTACCATATTGGTGCTTGGCGCAAGTTTCTCATTGGTTCCCGCTTCTTTATGGCCCAGCGTTCCGAAACTGGTTGATGCCAAGATTATAGGTAGCGCTTATGCGCTTATCTTCTGGGTGCAGAATATCGGTCTTTGGCTTTTTCCGCTTCTTATCGGAAAGGTGCTCGATAAAACAAATACGCAACTTGTAGCTGATTTGAAAAACGGTGTGATTACTCCGGAAGAGGCTGCCGTTTCGTATGATTACACCGCACCGCTTGTGATGCTGGCCTGCCTTGGCGTTGCCGCTTTGGTACTGGGATTTATCCTTAAGATTGTCGATAAGAAGAAAGGACTTGGTTTGGAAGAACCTAATATCAAAGCTTGATAAGACGGTAATGTCAGATACAAAAGGAAAAGTAAACCTGTTGGATACTGTCCCCGTTCAGTGCGGACATATTACGACCGGATGGGAAGGGGAGTACGCGGTACTTTCCTTTCCCCGGTTTAAGTATGACTGGATGAGACGTTTCTTGTTGCCGAAAAGTATGTCGGCCGATATCCGTGTGAAGCTGGAAGAACATGGTACTGCCGTATGGAGTTTGATAGACGGAAAACGGACAGTACAAGAGATAATCTCTCTGCTTACCGAACATTTCCAAAATGAAGATGACTATCCTTCCCGTGTCACTGCTTACATTATGCAGTTGCAGAAGGATGGGTTTGTTCAGTTGAGAGTTAAAAGTTGAAAGTTAGCTGCGCTATGATGCCGCATGCTAACTTTCAACTCTTGACTTTCAACTCTCAACTTTAATTGTTTTCTCTGTCTACCTTTATCAGCCCGCCTGTGGCTGTATCGAACAGCACTTTTACAGTGGAGTTTTTATTGAACAATACAGGCGCAAGGTATTCTATGGTACCGAATTGCGTGATAGGCAGTTCGCCGTCGAATAATTTTTTGTTGTTACCTGTTAATGTAATGTGGGCGCGTCCCGGAACGTTGTAGGCCACTCCGTCCACTTTCTTCTTACCGTCGTCTTCGGGAATGGCGGGAGTTTTCAAGTCGGTTATGGAGATATAATACGGTTCGCCTGCCAAATCATCAGAGGCTACTACACCCAGTCGTTTGGAGAAGCGGAAAGCTACTTCATTGTCCATTTCCTTCGGAGTCAGACGGATTGTAAATGTTTGGGGCTCTTCTTTCAGAGTACCGGAGAACATTTCCGTCATGGCGCGTTCTTGCAGGTTCAGGTTGTCAAGCATAATTTTGAGCTGTGCGCCATCCTGCGGCATATTGTCGGCTTCACCGCGAAGAAGGGCGTTTTTACTTTCACGGATGTTGTAGATTTCTTTGGCTACCAACTCCGCCATTTTAGCTCTGGAACTTGCCATGAGTATCTCTTCCGTAAGGAATTTACGCGGGTCTATAATCTCTTGCGCGGTGGCGGTTATTTTGGTTGCCGGTACCGTACGGCCGCTGAGCGGCATGTTGATGGAACGTACGATGCCGTCTTCGGTAAGCTCCATTAGCGGGGCGACGGTTTTGTCTTTCAGCTTGACGAAGTAAACATTATCTTTATCGGGCACTCCGATTACACGGGTCTGCAACTTGTCGATGGTCCAATAGATATCCGGGTCGGCAGATATGTTGTTCATGCGCAGGTAACGGTCTGCATATTTACAGAACTCTCCGGGCATGTACGTATGTTTGGTAGCTTCCACTACAATCTCTATTTCGGTTTTGGGCAGGAGATAAGTTACACCGTAATCCTTACCGCGCATTATGCCGGTGGTGACATCCGTTTGGGCATAGGTACTTGTGGCTATGAAAAGCCCGGCAAGCCATATCATCTTTTTCTTCATACTTCTCTATCGGTTTATAGCTATAATTTTTAATAACAAAGTTAACGAAGTTCTTTGTTCTTGGAAATTCATTTACGAAAGATTAACTAATTGTGAAATGGCGGGATGAACTGTACACAGACCGGTTTATCGATAAGAATATCTTGCTGTGTGTCTTTTAGCAATCCGTTTTCGGTGTCGCGTTCGTATACTTGGATGACATTGCTGTCTCTGCAAGCCGCCAGCAGGTATTTGCCGTTGGGCGTGATATTGAAATGGCGCGGATGGATGCCGGTAGGCTGGTATCCCGCACGGGTTAATGTTCCGTTTACGGTATCTACCGTGAAGATGGCTATACCGTCTCCTTCCAGGCGATTGCTGGCATAGAGGAATTTGCCGTCGGGACTTAAATGGATGTCCGCACTTCCCCGGGCTTGCAGCGAGTCGGCTGCGATACTCTGTATCTGCTCCAGTTTGCCGTCGGTATAACCGAAGGCGATTACTTTACCGGACAGTTCATTGATGAGATAAGCGAACTTACCGTTCGGGCTGAATGTGAGGTGGCGCGGGCCGGAATCGGGAGTGATATCGGTCGCTTCACCGGGCAGGCGGGAGATGTTGCCTTCGGAACTTAATGTAAAGCGCAGAATACGGTCGGCACTGAAATCGGTGGCGAATATATACTTCCCGTCCGGTGAGAATAGGGCGCAATGGATGTGCGGTACGATTTGGCGAATGGTGTCCGGGCCGTTGGCCGTACCTTTAAAGAGCGCTTCCGCAGGTGATAGCGTACCGTCCTTGCGCAACCGGAATACAGACATGTTTCCGCCGCTGTAATTGGCGGTCAGTACTTCTTTGCCGTTCGTGGATACGTAACAGGGAGCCGCTCCCGGAGTACGTTCGCTGTTCAGCAGGCGGAGATTGCCCGTTTGTTTATCAAAGGCAAGCGCATTGACGGCTGCCGTGCTGTCATTCATCTCGCTTACGGCATAAATGAATTTACCGTCTTCCGATGGCGTGAGGTAGGACGGGTTGGATAGCTCCACCGAGCCGAGCGGCGTGGCCGTACCCGTCTTTTGGTTGAAACGGAAAGAATAGATACCTTTACTTGTTCCGTCGGTGTATGTACCTATCAACATGGATAGTTCATCTTCACCGCTGTTGACGGTCTTTTGAGGCGTGCAGGCCGCCATACTTAATCCGAGCATACAATAAAGAAGTTTCATTGGAGTTATGAGTTATAAGTTATAAGTTTGTTTTTAGTTCCCGAAAGGAAAAAGTACAAGCGAATAACTTATAACTCATAACTTATAACTTGTATTTTATTCTTTCAGCACTACTTCCGCTATTCCTACGCGGTCGTCATTCAGCACGATGCGCAGGTCGCTGGCGGTAGTTCCCTTGAACGAGTAGGGGATGAGCTGCTCATATTGGCTGACAGTACCCGAATAAACCGTCAGGAATTGCCCGCCACCGCCCGAGAGCTGTATTTCAAACTCTGCCGGCAGCTTGTTATCGCGTTTGAAGGCGATAGATACTTCGTCTACTTTAGCACCGTTCTTTAGAGCAAAGGTAATATAATCTCCCTTATTACCTTGCCAAACGGTGCTGATTTTTCCGTCGAGCACGTTCGTGGCATTTTCCATATCGGTACTGGCCGTTACGGGACTGACGGGCTTTTGGCTTTCAAGGGCATGCAGACGGCTCCGGTAGTCTTCTACGGTAAGTATGCCATTCAGCCGGATGTCCTCGGAAGATGCGCCAGCCATGATGGCGAACTCGCCCGGTTCCACTATCCACTTCATATCGGCATTCAGCAGTTCGAGGTGCTTGCGGTCGAGCGTGAAAGTAACCTCTTTGGTTTCTCCCGGTTTCAAACGGATGCGTTCAAAGCCGGCAAGATTCTTTTCGTAGGTGGTAATGCTGCTCAATATATCGCGGGTGTAGAGTTGTACCACTTCATCACCGGCACGTTTGCCGGTATTCGTCACTTTTAGGCGTACGGTGGCTTTTTGGTCGGGCGTGATTACTTTGGGACTGATTTCGAGGTCGGAATACTCAAAAGTGGTATAGCTCAGACCGTAGCCGAAGGGATAAAGCGCGCCGTTGATGCGCGACATATTGCCGTCCGCTCCCGGATTCTTGCCGCCGTCAATCTGTGAAGCCGGTTTGCAGGGGAAGTTGAACGGTATTTGTCCGACTGTTTTAGGGAAAGTAACTGTCAGCTTGCCGCCGGGGTTGTAGTCGCCGAAGAGAATGTCGGCTACTGCCGTACCGCCTTTGGAACCCGGGTACCAGGCCTCGAGAATGGCGGGGACAAACTTGTCAGCCCAGTTTACGGATAGCGGACGGCCGTTTATCAGTACCAGTACCACAGGTTTACCCGTGGCTTGTACAGCTTGAAGCAATTTCAATTGGTGTCCCGGTAAATCCAGGCTTGTACGCGATTTGTTCTCGCCGCAGGTACGCTGACCGCCGCCCAGTACTACTACCGCCACATCAGCTTGGCGGGCATTGGCAGCGGCACGGTCTATTTCAGCCTGTTCGTCGGGGGTAAGCGGATATTCTATGATTTCGCTTTCCGGCCAATGGGCGTCTACGAGGTCGCAACCTTTGGTATAAAGCACTTCGGCCTTACCTTGCGCTTTTTCGCGGATACCTTCGAGGACGGTAGTCACCTCTACTGCAAGCGGGCCGTAGTGTGTCAGAGCATAGCCTTCCTCATCGGCGTTCGGGCCGCAGACGGCAATCTTCTTTATCTTATCGATATTCAGCGGCAGTGTGTTATCTGCATTTTTCAGCAATACGACGGACTCGCGGGATGCTTGCAGGGCAACGGCTTCATTGGCCGCCTTTTCCACTTCGTTATCAGCTCCGGCAAGGTCTGTTTGGTAGGGAGAGTCGAACAGTCCGATAAGGAACTTTACCCGAAGGATGTCGCGCACACGGTCGTTGATGACTTCTTCGCTCAGCCCGCCTTCCTTTACGAGTTCGCGCAGCGGAAGCACGAACGAGTCGGGCGAGCGGAATGTACAACGTACGTTGAGGCCTGCCTCCACACTTTGGCGTACGGCTTCTTTCATGTCTTTGGCGGTGTTGTGCTTGGTATAGAGATACTCCACGGCATCGCTGTCCGACACTACATATCCCCGGAAGCCCATTTCCTGGCGCAGGCGGGTTGTCAGCCAGTAGTAGCTGCCCTGAACGGGGATACCGTCGTAGTCGTTATAGGAGCTCATGATACCCAGTAGTCCGGTTTCACGGATTACCCGCTTGAAAGGGTAGATATGGATGTTTTCCACTTCGCGCGGCGACATTTGCGGATCGACGCGTGACATGCCTTCACGTGCTCCCTTATTGTTGCTGTAGGCGGCAAAATGTTTGGCAGTGGCGGCTACTTGGTGGTTATGTTGCAGTCCGCGTACCATTTCGATACCCAGTTCGGCAACGAGATAGGGAGATTCACCGTAGACTTCCTCATAACGTCCCCAGCGCTGGTCGCGGCCTACATCGAGGATGGGGGCGTAGACGTTGGTGTAGCCCAGCATACGGGCTTCCCGTCCGGTGATAAGTCCGACTTGGCGGATTAGCTCACGGTTCCATGTGTGTCCTAAGCCCAGTTGGGTGGGGAAGTTGGTGGCTTTGTAACTTTCCACGCCACGGATGCCTTCATTGGTGAAGTCTACGGGGATGCCGAGGCGGGTATCTTCAACGAAGAAACGTTGTACTTCGTTCAACGCCCAGGCGTGGCGTGAGGCAGGCCAGACGTTTTCATTGTCCGAGGGGGGAAGCCCCCATTGCTGGAAACCGTTCAGATGCTCGTCGATGGCTCCGATACCGTCTTTCCAAAGCATCTGTTTCCATTCGGGAGTGGGAAGATCGTCTTTTAGTACCCGTTTGTAGCCGTAGAGGGTAACCATCTGGCAGGTTTTTTCTTCGAGTGTCATCTGTTGCAAAAGGTTTTCGATGCGGTCGTCGAGTGTTGCGGCGGGATCTTCGTATATGTCTTTAACACCGTTTTTGTTGAAATCTATCCAACCCTTGCGGTACATTTCGCTTTTTACCGGTTTGTAGTGTGCCGGTACTTTTGTAGTTTTCTGTGCAGACAGTAATGTGCCACTGCCTAATAACAAGGTAGCTACAATTAATTTTTTCATGGTATGGTATGTTTTTTATAGTTTTCTTCGGGTGTCAAAGATAATGAGTTTTAGAGACAGGAAAGGATAAAATTGTCCGAAGTACGGGTATTTATTGTACATACTGTATCGGGATAGGATGATAGCTGCGGATAATGGCGTCTGTGCCTTTGACTGATAGATTATATGGTTGATATCTCTTCGTTGATTGAGTCAGTGTCTCTCTGTCATAAGGTGATTTATGATTAAAAGGCTTATAATATCATATTATAAGCCTTTTAATATAGTATTATGAGCCTTTTAATAGTCTCTCGGTCGTGAGGTTATTATGGCTTTGATAGAAACCTTGTTCTATTTAGGGGTATCATTACAGGTAATCACAAATAATGTATATTTAATATATTATTGTTTGTGGTTGTTGCTATTTGTTGTTGGATTGGCTGATTAAGTAATCAATGGTGTTTTCTGTAAGTTTATATAAACTGGCAGATACGCTAAGGTCTGTTCCTTGCCAAAAGAAATATGGATCTCCAATGACTATGGCACACCCATGTTGCAGTCCTGTCTCTTTTGATATTTCAGCGATGGAAACAACATTCTGGTTATTAATATCACCTGCCAATACGTTTGCTTTGGTAGCGCTTGTCCAGGTATTTAAGCCTATGTCTTGAGTGTTCCAACCACGAAATTTTCTTTTGATGGTGTATGTCCCGCTATAAATGGGATTATTGAATTCAACGAATATTGGATGGTCTGTATCTTTGATTGTAAGATTAGGGTTCTCAGTCTGTTCGTTATCTCCCGATTCAAATTTCCAAGTGAGATTACTATATTCTGCCGGAATAATTCCCCAAATACCGAGGCTTAGCATTGCTTCACGAGAAGCAAAAACGGCACCGCCATTGGCATAGTATTGTTTTATGGCTTGATTCATTTGACAGTTCTCATTTAAATTCTCAAAATCGAAGTGTGTCCAAATCATTTTGTATGAACTCAAATCAATGTTTTCATTTACATCATTCATGGATAAGTACTCTACATCATACTTGTCCGTATTTACTAACCAATTATAAGCGGCTCCTGCTTCTGCATCAAAAGAGCCTATATCTTCTGCATTGCTTATAAATGCAATCTTTGTTTTACCCGGTTCATTCTCATTCCACCCCTTTATCGTATTATTATCAATAGTAATGGTAGCATGGATTGTAGCATCTTTTACCTCCGCGTTAATGGTGTATGAGTTGTTTGGTTCGAACTTTTTATTGTCGGGCAGAGTGAATGATGTCTTTAGATTATCATTTTCATCACCAATCCGTAAGTCGAGAGATTCGGCGTTCTGCGGGTAAATGATGCGGATGATTTCCATTTCCGTGCCGTTTGTAGAGTTGAAAGTTCCGATAGACCAATCATTTACTACATTACTACCATTGGCTCTTGCGATACCGGAATTTGTATCAAATGTGCCTTCGTGTATTAAACCGCCTAATATAATGTTCTTGCCATTGATGTCCGTATTATCGGTTACCTTAATCTTCACTCGGATACGTGCCATCCTGTGTTGGAATTCTAAGTTTATTTGGGGGCTTTCACTCCCCTCTATGTAGCTTATTTCACCGGTTTTAGCAAATAAGAAATCGATATTCTTTTGCGGTGCTTCCGTATTCGTGCTAGCTTCAATAATACTGTTTTCGATAGTGGCAGTATGCGGATAATACGCTGTGAAAACCATTTTATTCTCTGAGGTATAGGCTATCTCGTCTTGTTCTGTTCCAACCCAAGAGAATGTGGTAGACTCTCCGTCTGCATCCGCTTTGTATTGTACGTTTGTATATTTAGGAGTGGATGTTGTTCCTACTATTTCAGAAGCCGATATGCCTACAAGGTCACCTATTTCCCACTCACTGTTTGTCGTTACGCGAGTAGTGATACCTGCCGAGAAGTCCACAGCCACGGGTTGTGCCAGTTGCTTGCCCTCACCTTGGCCGAGAATATCGTCTTCGTCGTCATTGCTGCATGCCGTAAAGGTCAATGTCAGTGTTGTAAAGGTCAACGCCAAAAGCCTGAAGGCTAACTTTGATGAAATAAGAGTAGATAGTTTTGTTTTCATGATATTTGTTCTTTTTAGTATTGGTATTCTTTTGTTTTCCATTTAGTAGCAGCTCACTTTTATGTCGCTCACCTGTATGCTGCCCGCATAAGAGTCTAACGACCAGCAATTTTTCTGTATGCCGTAGATGCGGTTGGTGTATGCCACGTTCTCGTTGATGTAGACGGTACATACGGAATTGTCCGTGCAGATAGTGACATGATAAATATTATCGGCGGGAACGGGAAATTTGTAGCTGTCTATTCCTGCGATGAATCCCATGCCTTCCTTCCCTTTCTGCTCGAAGTTGATTTTGCGGTTGCTGTTGTTGTCTTCCGGATTGATGATAAGGGAGTAGTATTTCCCAGAGTTTGTGCCGCGTACCAGGGAAATACCGAATATATCTTCGTTACTTGAGGCTGTTACGGTAAATGTAAGCTTGTTGTGTACCTTCAGGCGGTTGAAAAGTACGTAGGCATCACCGCTGAGCGTATAGTTGCCGTTACTCTCGGCTACACCGGTTTCACTTTGCGCCATTACTTTCAGTGCGGTGTTGTCGGTGTACTTGTTCAGAATTCCGTCTACATATCCTAATGAGAGCGTGCCGTCTTCATGCTGGATAATCTTATGCATCACAAGATTACCCGCCCACTCGGGTTCGGCAGGAGCAGCGCCGACAGCCGTATTGTCATTGCCGGCACGGGTGGGACACCAGCCCCAAATGTAACGGTCGGTTCCGTTGCTTGCCGTTTTTCCGGCATAGAAGGCACGGGAGTCGAGCACACCCTCTTTGTTGTCGGGGAAAGTAGGTGCGGCGGTCATTTGTTTCAGTTCGTCCAGCGTGCCGCCTTTGAAGTAGCATACCTTGCGTGATACGGCATTCTGGTCGGAATACACGAGGTACCACCAGTCGCCCATCTTGAATACATCGGCACATTCGTAGAAGCGGTCGGCGCCCCAGTGCATCGGCATGAATACGCCCGCGTGTTCCCATGTTTTCAAGTCGGTGGAAGTGTACTCGGCGAGTACTCCTATACCGTCTTTCTTAGTGGATACGATCATGTGATATTTGCCACTCTCGCTTTCGAAGATGAAAGGGTCGCGGAAGTCTTTCCGGCTGTAACCGTCATTGCTGCCGGGCAGGAAGAAAGTACGGTCTTTGCTCCACGTCTTGAAATCGGTGGAAGTGGCCCGCATCACGACTTCGGTGTCGGCTGTGTGTCCGGTGTAATAGGTATAATATAGCTTATTGGCTTCATCATAGAACGTACAGCCTGTACCTAAGGCCGCGTCGAGCTCCTCTTCCGTTCCGGTGGGGATAAGTTCACCCAATGAGGTGTAACTGCCGCCGTCTTTGGTACTTACCGCCCAAAACGGGTGGTAAGTGGTCTGATTGGGGCGGTACTCCTGTAAGTACATTATTTTGAAGTCACCGGCTTGCGGGTCGTAGAACGGCATGGGGTCGCCCACGTAGCCCAGTTGCGGTTTGTAGTAAGTGCCGAACATGTTTTCATCGGTCGGCTCGAAATAAGTGGCGGTGTTGTCCCAGTCCTTTTGGGTGAGCACGGGAGCGTTATCGTCGTTGCAACTGCCGAGGGTTGTACCCAGCAGCGCGGCGTATGCAAGTGTGTATATCATTGTTTTCATTGTATGTCAGTCTTTATTTACCGGTTAGATAATCGATTGCATTTTTCGTGAACTTGGCTACATTGCCGTGGTATGGGTCTTTGGATGTGTCGATGCCTTCCGAATACCAGTCGTAGCAACCGGAACCGATGCAGAAGACGCCGCCCTTGCCGCCGTCGGCCGGATATTCCCAAACCACGATAGCTCCGTCGCCACCGTAACCTAAGGCTTGGCCGCCATGTTTCCGAGACCAGTCGGCCTCATCGTTGTAATCTCCCCAAGGGTTCGCTCCATCTTGCGAGCGTAAATGCCATTGAGCGGTAGTGTTGGTGATTCCGTAGCCCTTACCGCAGGTATATACGGCATTACCTTCGTGTATACCTTGATAGGCAGGGTGATTTTCATGTCCTTGTATAAAGAAACTCCACGGCTCTGCGGTGATTTCGGGTTCGGCTTCCGTGTGTCCGAGCCAGCAGTTGTTGGGATTCTTATTGTCTTTGGACGCTCCCAGATTGACGGCGTAGAAAGTGGCGTACCGTGTCAATAACAGGTTCATGCCCTGCTCATAACGTGTTTTAATCGCATCGGCAGCAGACAAGGCGGCCGGAGCAGCCGTTTCGAACTTGTTCATATCATCGATGGTGGCGTCTGCATGGAAATGCCACCACAACACCTTACATTCACTTAAATCCGCGTTGCCTGACGCTATGTCGCTGAAAGAAACATATTGCGCGTCTTTCACATTGAACAGCATCCACGTCGCCGCTTCTTTCTCTTCGGGGTTCAGTCCTTCGATGGTGGAAGCGAGGCCTGCATAAACCGCTGCCGGCTTGCCTGCGGGTGTGAGTACCTTTACGGTATAGACAGCCGATGCCATATTGTTGGATACGATGAAGTCTACCGGACGGCTGAAATCCATGGCGGTTCCTCCGGCAGGGGCTACGATGGCTCCTTCGGTGGCGGTGTAGGTGGGGACGAGCTTCGTTATATCGGCGGAAGCCGGTACCTGAACCAGAATGTTCTGGTTTTGCTGGTCGATGATGCCGCTATACATATCATTCAGTTGGAATGTCAGAATCCGCGCTTCATCGTATCTCGTTTGGATGACGTATTGCTGGAATACGTTGCCATTGGCTACTTTTACAGTCTGCGTCATGTTCAGATTCAGCACATCTCCCTGTTTGAGGGTCGCCTCGGCGCCTGCCGGCAGTTGTATGTCGGTCACTGTCATTGCCGCCATATCGTAGTCTTCCGGCAGGGTGATGGTGATAGTCTCTTTTTGAGGGTCGATGGCGCCGGAGTAGTTGTCCAGCGCAAAGGATTTGATGGCGGTGTCTTCGTTCAGTCTGAGCGCGCTGCTGTTGTCATCGCTGCATCCCGTAGCCAATAATAGGATGGCTGTGAGGAAAGACAGGTTAAATATATTCAGGATTGATTTCATTCTTTTCTGTTTTTGAAGGTAAAACGATGTTTCCATTCCCGCAGGGGAGTTACCAGTTGCCGCAGTTCTGTACATATCTTCCGTTGCTGGCACTGATTTGCGCAAACGGTATGGGCAGGTACTCGTTTTTGTTTTTGGTAAACGAGGCGTTGGAGTAGATACTGCAATCGGCTGCTTCTTCGGCATAGTACTTGTTCAGTACTTCGGCCGCTTCACCCCAGCGTACGAGGTCGAAGAAGCGGTCGCACTCCATGGCAAGTTCCACACGACGCTCGAACTTCAGCATTTTCAAGGCATCGGTTTGGCTGTATGTACCGTTGTAAGGCTCTACCTTAATCTTTACGCCATAGTCCTCGGCATAATTCTTTATCACACTGGTACTTGCGGTAACGCTCTGACCGGCACGGCTGCGTACTTCGTTTATCAGGCTTACGGCTTCTTCGATCCGGCCGTCGTTCAGTTGAATCAGAGCCTCGGCACGCATCAGCAATACGTCGGCATAGCGCAGTACGATGTGGTTCATAGGCGTGCCCCAATAACTACCTTTCACCAGATAACCGCCGTCGGGGTCTACGTTCTGTTTCAGGGTGACGTTATAGCCGTACAGACCGCCGCTACGGCTCCATGTATTGTTTTTCTTCATCATGTATTTGGTGTTGAATTCGTAAGGAAACTCCGGCATACCTACCGTGAGGAACAGACGCGGGTCGGCGTTGTCCTCGGCCTTGTCGTAGTTCTTGGTGTTGAAGCTGTCGAATAACGGATGTCCGCCGGCATCGGTACGGAAAGCGTTTACCAAGTTCTGACTGGGTTTGTAGAAGTCGGTACCGCCGTCTGTCACACCCGGAATATTGGGTACAATCAGACCGTTGGACCAGTTACAGTTACCGTTCTTTGTTCCGTCGTTCATGGAGTATTGCATGGCCCACAGAGATTCCACACCGTTTTCATATTCCGGTTCAGGACGGAAGTTGTTGTGAAAATCCGGTTCCAGACCATAGCCGCCTGCGCTCATGATGCTCTTGTCCGTGTATTTCACCACTTGAAGAAGGTCTTCCGCATTAATGGAAGTTACTTCGTTGGTGGCATCGTCGTCCTGACGGTATGCTTTGTACAGATATGTTTTTGCCAGATAAGCCGCAGCGGCAGCACGGGTAGGGCGTCCTTTGTCCTCTTGGGTAACCGGCAGGTTCTTGTAGGCGAACTCAAAGTCTCCGGCTATCTCCGCCCAGCTCTCGTCGTTGGTATAGACATCGTTGGACAAGTTGTTATAACCTTCCTGATCCAGCGTCTCATCATTGGCTATGACTATCTTCTTGAAAAGCTGTTTCAGCAGGAAATGTCCGTGTCCGCGCAGGAAACGCATTTCCGCGATACGCTGCTGCTTTTCCGGGTAGGTGGTTTCGTCCATCCCGTTCAGAGATTTTAAAGCCATGTTTACGCGTGAGATGCTGTTGTATAACCGTTGCCAGATGTCGCTGATGTTCCATGCGGTGGTCATGATACCTTGCGAGGTTTCCAACGCGTGAAACACATCGCCGTCTTCCGTACCGTTGCCGCCTTTGTAAGCGTCATCCGAGCGGACATCGTAGTTCCATAAGGAGAAAGAGGAGTTGATATCCTCGGCGCTGATCCATACGGCGTATGCCGAAATCACCAGGTTGTCTATATAAGCCGGGTCTTGCAGTTGTTCTTCGTCCACACTTCCCTGCGGTGTCTGGCTTTCCAGGAAGTCGGAGCATCCGGTGCATATCCATGCGAGTCCGAAGATAAGGGTATATACTAAATTCTTCATGGTCTTTCTATTTGTTGTTCATTGTATTAAAAGCTGACGTTCACGCCAAAAGTGATATTCAAAGGAATGGGGTAGCCGTAGTTCACGTTTTCCGGGTCTACTCCGGTGAAATCTTTGCTCTTGATGGTGAGCAGGTTCTGCGCGCTGAGGTAGAAGCGCAGGCGCTCCATGCGGATTTTCTCCGCCCATGCTTTCGGTACGTTGTAGCCTACCTGCAGATTGCGCAGTTTCAGGAATGAACCGTTCTCCACATAATAGGTGGATACGCGTTTCTCGTTGTTACTGTCGTTACGGGCAAGCGCCGGAATGTCGGAACCGGGATTGGCGGGTGACCAGGCATCGAGTACGCGTTTGCCTTTGTTCAGGAAGCCGATGTTGAGGCCGCTCCACAGGTCGGTTTCTTTCTTTAAATCACTGATGATGTCTACTCCTTGCACGCCTTGCCAGAACATGGTAAGGTCGAAGTTCTTATATTCCAAATAGATATTGATACCGTAGCTGAAAGCAGGCGTAGGGTCGAATATCCATTGCTGGTCTTTCTCGTTGATGATACCGTTGCCGTCCAGGTCGCGCCAGCGGATGCGTCCCAAGCCTGCACCTTCCTGAGTGGCGTGGTTGTCGATTTCTTCCTGTGACTTGAAAAGGCCGTCGGCTACGTAGCCTACCTGTGCCCCGTTGGGGTGTCCTATCACACTTTCCACGCCGTTTCCACCAAAAGTTCCGTTGGCCGCTACCGTGGCGGGCAAGGCGGTGATTTTGTTGCGGTAAGAGGAGAGGTTGGCATTGATGTCGTACTTCAGTCCGAATTTTGTACTGTTGCGGTAGCCTAAGTTCAGTTCAAAACCTTTGTTTTCCATTTCACCGGCATTAATCCACTGCTTGCTTCCTTCACCCATGGTGGCGATGCCTGCCATTTCTACCAGAATGTCGGTCGTCTTTTTATAGTACCAGTCGAACGAACCGTACAGTGTCTGGTCGAAAAGGGAAAAGTCGAAACCGAGGTCGGTTTGTGTGGTAGTTTCCCATTTGATACCGTTGTTGCCGAGTTGGTCGCGTTTGAAACCGGATTGAAGAATACTTCCGCCATTGCTTCCCGTGATGTCGTAGGAAGTTCCGTAGCTTCCGCCGCCGTTTTCCGTTCCGGCGTAGTTGGGCACATAAATCGTATAACGGGCGTTGTTGCTGATTTCCTGATTACCGGTCTGTCCCCAGGACGCGCGTATTTTCAAATCGTCCAGCCATTGGATGCCTTTCATGAATTCTTCCTGACTGAGACGCCAGCCGGCGGAAACCGACGGGAAGGTGGCATAGCGGTTGTCCTTGCCGAAGCGCGAAGAACCGTCACGACGTACGGTAAGTGACAGCAGATATTTGTCGTTGTATGTATAGTTCAGCTTTCCGAAGAAAGAAACCAGCGAGTAACCTTCGCCTGCACCGTAGGACTGCGCCGTGCCTACACCGGCATCCGGCCACATATAGTCGGGCGTAAGGATGGAAAAGTTTTCTTTGTAACCTGAGAAATGTATATCGTCCTCACGGTTCAGCTCCACACCCAACATTACGTCTCCACGGTGTTTGCCGACTTCCATGTTATAGGTGGCGATGGCATTCCACATCCATTTGGTCCAATGCTCTTGCTTTGCTTCTATGGCATTCTTGTCGTTGGCTACGTTACCTTCCGTGATGGGATAGGTAAAGATGCGTTGTTGCTTCTGTGAGTAGTCTATGCCGAACGTAGAGCGGAGATTGAAGTTCTTGAACGGGTTCAGGTTGACGTATGCATCGCCGAACATGCGCCAGTATGTGTAGCGGTTGTCGGCATTGCGTTGCAGGCGCGCTACCGGATTTTCGCGGTCGGGATAGCCGCTGACGGGGCCGGCAAATTCACCTTCGGTAGTATATACCGGTAGTGAAGGATTGGCTTGCAGCACGTTTTGCAGGAATCCGCCGGGAGCTTGCACTTCGCTGGTACGGTTTACGGTGAAGTGCTCGCCTACGGTCAGCAGATTGTCTATCAGCTTGTAGTCGGCATTCATACGGGCGGATATACGGTCGAAATCGGTATCTTTGATGATACCCAGATTCTTGTAATATCCTAAGGAGAAGAAAGAAGAACCTTTCTCCGAGCCGTTGCTCACGGATACGTTGTATTGTTGGATGATACCTGTGCGTGTGGTACGGTCGAACCAGTCGGTGTCTGCGGCGGGTACTGTGCCGGCGGCATCCAGATACTTGCGCATGCTGATGCCGTTGAGTTGCGGGTAACCGTTTGCGCCGTAGCTCCAGTCATAGAGGTAGCCCAGGTTGTTGGTGTTCGGGTCTTGTCCTTCGTTCACGTAGGCTTGCCACATGGCGCGGCCGTATTCTTCGGCGTTCAGCACTTCCAGCTTGTTGGTGTACATGGAAGCGGAAACGGAAGCATCAAAGTTAATCTTGAGTTGCCCTTCTTTACCTTTCTTTGTGGTAATGATGATGACGCCGTTGGCGGCGCGGCTACCGTAGATAGAGGCGGAAGCGGCATCCTTCAGTACCTGTATGGATTCGATGTCACTGCCGTTCAGTTCGTGCATACCGCCTTTGGTGGGTACGCCGTCGATGATGTAGAGCGGGTCGTTGTTGTTCAGCGTACCTACGCCGCGAATACGGATGGTGGTACTGCCGCTCGGATTACCGTCGGCCGTAATGTTCATGCCCGGTACACGCCCCTGCATGGCTTTCATCGGATTGTTTTCGTTCTGCTTGGCTATCTCGTCCATGCTCACTACGGAGATGGAACCGGTAAGGTCGGCCTTGCGCTGTGTGGTGTAGCCGGTTACTACTACTTCCTGTAACATTTCCGAATCCTCGTGCATGATGACGGTCATGGATGTTTCCGCTTTCAGGGTCAGTGTTTGGTAGCCTATATAAGAGAAAGTGATTTCGGAGCCCGGCTTTACGGTGAGGGTGAAGTTGCCGTCTATATCCGTAATCGTTCCGTTGGTTTTATCTGCCTTATCCACAACGGATGCCCCGATGATGGGGTAGCTGTCGGTAGCAGAAGTTACCGTTCCCTTTATTTGGATGTTTTGCGCATAGACAAAACCGCATAATCCTAAAAGGAACATCATAATGCTAAGTTTTCTCATACATTATAAATTTATTGTTAACAGTTATCTTGTGAATTCTCAAAACAGCTTTCCCGATCATGTTTTGATGTTGCAAAGTAAATGGTTTGTATTGAAACAGGCTATAAAAAATGATACGGATGCTGCGAAATTTGTTTCATGATATGAGGCTGACCGCGCCCAGGAGATAGCCTGGTATCATTTTTAGCAGCATTTGTAACATTTGTGTTAGCCCTTTTCGCTTTTATTCCTTTTCTTTGCAATGTGCTTTCCCGAGCATTGAGCGAGTTCATAAAGTAAACATTAAATTTAATACCTGATTTTGAAAATGAAGCATTACTCTCATAGAACACTTCTTCCTTTTTGGGGAAAGGTTATTTTAACTTCTCTTATTATAATAATGAATATCGGCATTTGTGCGGCGCAGTCTGCCGGACTGAAAATCCATTATCTGGGTGCAAACCACAGTTTGGTGCAGGTGCGGGAACCGCAGAAGTATCTTTTGCTACCGGTGGAAGAGGCTGCTCCCGAAGCTACCGTCAATGTATTGGTGAACAATAAGACAGACCGGAGTTTTCAGGTTCGCCTGGCTGTCAACCGTATCGACTACCTCGTTCCGTTTGATTTGGAGCAGTATAAAGGCAAGACGGTAACTTTCGATATTCATACCGGCAACAGCCGTGCCAATGTACGTGATGCCATGGCGGATGCCTGTTGGAAAGAACTGAAGCTCTCCGATACGTTTGATGATGCCAACCGTGAGGAATTTCGTCCTCTTTACCACCATTCTCCCCTTTATGGCTGGATGAACGATCCTAACGGGATGTTTTACAAGGACGGAGAATACCACCTCTACTACCAGTGGAACCCATACGGCTCCATGTGGGGCAACATGAACTGGGGACATTCATCCAGCAAGGACTTGATAAGCTGGCAGCATCATCCGGTAGCCATACAGCCCAACGGCTTGGGCACTGTGTTCAGCGGTAGCAGTGTGGTGGATAAGGATAATACGGCAGGTTTCGGAAAGGGAGCTGTGATTGCCATTTATACTTCGGCGGGAGCCAGCCAGATGCAAAGCCTTGCGTATAGTCTGGACAACGGAATGACTTTCCATGTCTATGAAAACAATCCTATCATTGCCGTCGACAAGGAATGCCGTGACCCGAATATGTTCTGGCACGAGAAGAGCGGTAAATGGATTCTTATTTTGGCGGCCGCTCTGGAAAAGGAAATGTGGATATATTCCTCTCCCGATTTGAAGAACTGGACGAAGGAGAGCAGCTTCGGCCATGGATATGGCGCGCAGGATGGCGTATGGGAGTGTCCGGACCTCATGGAATTGCCCGTTCGCGGAACAGACCGTACAAAATGGGTACTGATTTGCAATATCAATCCCGGTGGACCTTTCGGCGGAAGCGCGGCACAGTATTTTGTCGGTGACTTTGACGGGAAGACCTTTACTTGCGATACTAAGCCCGAAATAACCAAATGGATGGATTACGGTAAAGACCATTATGCCGCCGTATCCTGGAGCAATGCGCCCGAAAAGCGACATACCGTGATTGCCTGGATGAGCAACTGGCAATATGCCAACAATGTACCTACCAAACAGTTCCGCAGCGCCAACACATTGCCGCGCGACATCGAATTGTACGAAGGCGGTGACGGTGAGCTCTACCTGGCCGTA
Source organism: Bacteroides clarus YIT 12056 (assembly GCF_900129655.1). Taxonomy (GTDB): domain Bacteria; phylum Bacteroidota; class Bacteroidia; order Bacteroidales; family Bacteroidaceae; genus Bacteroides; species Bacteroides clarus. The sequence goes on along the minus strand of NZ_FQWK01000002.1, from coordinate 169,838 downwards.
ACCCCTGCACCGGAAGTAAATGCATTGCGTGCAGGCAAGGCGTTGAAATACGGCTCTTTTTCTGCCGGAACAAAGAAGGTTTCCCGAAAACTTCCGGCCGAGAACAGCGGTATCTGTGAGATTAATCTCGAGCTGCTTCCCCGTTCGGCAGGTAAAGTATACATTACGCTGTCCAATGATAAGGATGAACGGACTGTGATGACTTACGACTTGGAGAACTCCACATTCAGCATGGACCGTACTGCAAGCGGACTTACGGATTTCAATAAGGATTTCCCTGCCATAACCGTAGCTCCCTGTCCGGCAGAAGCCAAGCTGCGTCTGCGTCTGTTTGTAGACCGTTGCAGCGTCGAAGCTTTCGAGGGTGACGGACGTTTTGCCATGACAAACCTTGTATTCCCACAGCATCCTTACACTACCGTTTCCGTTGCCGTAGATAAAGGGCGTTGCAAAGTCAACGACTTGACTGTAAATTCTTTAAAAGTTAACAACTAAATTCCGATATCTTATGAATAACAATAATAATTCACTTGCAAAGCTGCTTCCTATGATGCTTTGCTTCTTCGCCATGGGGTTTGTAGACCTTGTAGGCATCGCTTCCAACTATGTAAAAGCAGATTTAAACCTGACTGATTCCCAGGCAAATATATTCCCTTCTCTTGTGTTCTTCTGGTTCCTTATCTTCTCCGTACCTACGGGTATGTTGATGAACCGCATCGGACGCAAGAAAACGGTACTTCTCAGTTTGGTCGTAACTTTTGCATCCCTGTTGTTGCCGGTTTTCGGAGACGGGTATGCGCTGATGCTGATTTCGTTCTCGTTACTGGGTATCGGTAATGCGTTGATGCAGACATCGCTCAATCCGCTGCTTTCTAATGTTGTCAGCGGCGAGCGGTTGGCCAGTTCGCTGACTTTCGGACAGTTTGTAAAGGCGATCGCTTCTTTCCTTGCTCCTTATATCGCCATGTGGGGGGCTACGCAGGCTATACCTTCGTTGGGTATGGGCTGGAGAGTACTGTTTCCCGTTTATATGGTGATAGCGGTTGTCGCTATCCTATGGCTGGGCACTACGTCTATTCGTGAAGAAAAGGAAGAAGGACGTCCCTCTACTTTCGGCGAATGTCTTGCTTTGCTGGGGAAACCGTTTATATTGCTTTGTTTTCTGGGTATTATGTGCCATGTGGGTATCGATGTAGGTACGAATACCACTGCACCCAAGATATTGATGGAACGTCTGGGTATGTCGCTTGCCGATGCGGGGTTTGCAACAAGTCTTTATTTCATTTTCCGTACGGCAGGTTGTTTCCTCGGAGCCTTTATTTTGCAGAAGTTATCTGCGCGAACTTTCTTCGGAATCAGTGTGTTGTGTATGCTGGTGGCGATGATAGGGCTGTTCGTTTTCCAGGAGATGACGATGATATATGTGTGTATCGCTCTGATTGGTTTCGGCAACTCGAATATTTTCCCTGTTATTTTCTCGCAAGCGTTGCTGGCGATGCCGCAGAAGAAGAACGAAGTCAGCGGGTTGATGATTATGGGGTTGTTTGGCGGTACGATATTCCCGCTTGCCATGGGTGTGGCAAGTGACGCTATCGGTCAAAGCGGAGCGGTGGCCGTGATGACGGTGGGAGTACTGTACTTGTTTTTCTATATGATGAGAATGAAACGCTGACACTTTTGCGAGCGACTCTGCAAGGTATTGTGAGAGGGGGGTATCTCAGTCGTATACAGAGATACCCTGAGTATACGACTGAGCCTATCTGTGTATACGACTGAATAGGGCTCGATATGCGACCCTGTTTCTTTACCTTTTGCAATAACGATGACAATATGTAAAACTGTAAAATAATAATATCATGAATCAGATTGTAGTAGGAATGGGTGAGGCGCTTTGGGATTGCCTGCCCGAAGGAAAGAAAATCGGCGGTGCTCCGGCAAACTTTGCCTATCATGTATCGCAATTCGGCTTTGACAGCCGCGTAGTCAGTGCGGTAGGCGCTGATGCCGACGGTGATGAAATACTGGAAGTGTTTGCGCAGAAAGGTCTGCGTACGCAGATTGAACGTGTGCCTTATCCTACGGGCACGGTGCAAGTGACGCTCGATGCGATGGGCGTGCCCTGTTATGAAATAAAAGAGGGTGTGGCTTGGGACAATATACCTTTTACGGATGAGCTGAAACGTCTGGCTCTGAACACGCGCGCCGTATGCTTCGGTTCTTTGGCGCAGCGCAATGAGGTCAGCCGCATTACGATAAACCGTTTTCTCGATACCATGCCGGACTGTGAGGAACAATTGAAGATATTCGACATTAACCTGCGTCAGGGCTTTTATACCAAAGAGATACTATGTGACTCTATGCGTCGTTGCAATGTCTTAAAAATCAATGATGAGGAGTTGGTGACAATCAGCCGTATATTCGGTTATCCGGGTATCGACTTGCAGGACAAGTGCTGGATTCTTCTTGCTAAATACAATCTGAAAATGCTTATCCTCACTTGCGGTACAAACGGCAGCTATGTATTTACTCCGGGAGTTGTATCGTTCCAGGAGACCCCGAGAGTGCCCGTTGCCGATACGGTAGGCGCAGGCGACTCATTTACCGCTGCTTTTACATCGGCTGTTCTTAGCGGTAAACCGGTGCAGGAAGCTCATAAACTGGCAGTGGAAGTTTCAGCTTATGTATGTACGCAGAGTGGGGCGATGCCGGAATTGCCGCAGGTATTGAAAGACAGAATCTGATTTTTTTGTTATCTTTGCTCATCTGCAATCACTTAAACTCAGCGAAAGAAGATGAGACGATATATTTACCTGTTACAGTTTGTTCTGTTGGTATGTGGCGGCATAGTGACTTCCTGTTCCCGGCATGAGGTACGTTTCCATATCGGAGTATCGCAATGCAGCGATGACGAGTGGCGCCACCAGATGAATAATGAAATGTTGCGTGAAGCTCTTTTCTACGATGGCGTAGAAGTGGAGATACGTACAGTGAAAGATGATAATGCCAGGCAGGCAGAGGATATCAGACACTTTATAGAGGCGGGAGTGGACTTATTGATAGTCGCTCCCAATGAAGCCGAACCCATAACCCCGGTTGTAGAAGAAGCCTACGACCGGGGTATCCCTGTTATTGTGGTAGACCGCAGAATCCTTTCCGAAAAGTATACCGCTTATGTCGGAGCCGACAATTTCGAAATAGGCAAGGCGATAGGTAAATATGTGTCCAATATGCTTCATGGAAAAGGTACGGTAGTGGAGATTGCGGGATTGGCGGGTTCTACTCCTGCCATAGACCGGCATGAAGGATTTATGAGTGTCATATCCGCTTGTCCGGACATTCGGCTGCTGGCAAAAGAAGACGGTGCTTGGTTGCGTTCGCGGGCAGAAGAGAGAATGGATACTTTGCTCGACCGTTTTCCGGAAATAGATGTCGTCTATGCCCAAAACGACCGTATGGCTGCCGGAGCATATGCGGCCGCCATGCGCCGGAAAAGGGAAAAGGAGATGCGTTTTGTCGGTACGGATGCCATTCCCGGTGAGGGCTACGGGGTGGAACAGGTACTTTCGGGCGAATTGGATGCCACATTTATCTATCCCACAGGCGGTGACCGTGTCATGCAGATCGCGATGGATATTCTGAATAAACGGGACTTCCCCCGCAAAACGATTCTGAATACTTCGGTGGTAGACCGTGATAATGCGCTTATCATGAAGATGCAGACTGCCCATATCAGTTCACTCGATGAGAAGATTGAAACCTTGAATGGAAAAATCAATCAGTATCTGACACGCTATGCCACGCAGCAAGTCGTTTTGTATGGCAGCCTGCTGGTGCTTCTGTTGGTCGTGGGGTTACTGGTTGCCGTTTATCTTTCCTTGCGTACAAAGAATAGGCTGAACCGTGAGCTTTCCCTTCGGAAGGAACAACTGGAACAACAAAGAGACCAGCTGGAACAGCAGAAAGACCAGTTGGAACGGCTCTCTCGTGAACTGGAGGCCGCCACGCATGCCAAACTGGTATTCTTCACCAACGTTTCCCACGATTTCCGTACGCCGTTGACCCTGATTGCAGACCCCGTAGACCAACTTCTTGCCGACCGCTCTATCAGTGAACAATCGCACCAACTGTTGGAGCTGATGAAGAAGAATGTACATATTCTTTTGCGCCTTGTCAATCAGATTCTTGATTTCCGCAAAGTCGAGAACGGGCGTATGGAACTGCATCTCGAACCCTTTGATTTACTGAACAGCTTTGAGGGGTGGAATGATTCGTTCCGTGTGGCTCTGCTTAAAAAGCATATCGCTTTCAGCTTTGAACCTGCTCCCGGTGTAGACTATCGGATGCTGGCGGATGCCGAGAAAATGGAACGCATTTATTTCAATCTTCTTTCCAATGCGGTGAAGTACACACAGGAGAATGGAAAGATTGTGGTACGCCTCGAAGCGGAAGACCGTCACTTCCGGTTGTCGGTATTCAATTCGGGCAGCTATATTTCCACCACTGATGTCGAGGCTATTTTTGAACGTTTCTATCAGGTAGGCGGCCATCAGGCCGGTACGGGTATCGGTCTCGCCTTGGTGCGTGCTTTTGTGGAAATGCATGGCGGTAATATCATGGCGCACAGCAATGAGAAAGGAACTACTTTCACCGTCACTCTCCCGAAACGGGATGTGTCGCAGTATCATCCCGCCGTACCGACCTTGCCTGCCGATGAGAAAGATATTGCGTCCACATTGGTAGATGCGGATATTCCGACAGAAGAGGGGATGACGGAGGATGATTGTCCGACGGTGCTTGTCATTGATGATAATGCCGATATACGCCATTATGTCAAGGCTTTGCTTTCCAAGGAATATCGCGTACTGGATGCGGCGGACGGCGCGGCAGGCATCCGTCTTGCCATGAAATATGTGCCCGATGTGATTATATCTGATGTCATGATGCCCGGTATGGACGGTCTGGAATGTTGCCGTCGTCTGAAAGGGGAATTGCAGACTTGTCATATCCCGGTTATCCTGCTGACTGCCTGTTCGCTCGACGAACAGCGTATACAGGGTTATGAAGGCGGTGCGGATTCTTATATATCCAAGCCTTTCAACTCGCAACTGCTGCTCTCGCGCATCAGGAATCTTATTACGAACCACAGACAGTTGAAACAATTCTTCGGTGACAGCCGGTCGATAGAGAAAGAATCTATCAGCGAGCTTGATAAAGATTTTGTTACCCGTTTCAAGGTTTTGGTGGGCGAGAAGATGAAAGACCCGGAACTGAATGTTGAAGATTTGGGACGTGATATGGGAATGAGCCGCGTACAGCTTTACCGCAAACTAAAGTCGCTTACCAACTATTCTCCCAATGAACTGTTGCGCCAGATGCGCTTGAAGAAAGCCGCTTCTTTGCTTGCCGCTTCCGATATGACTATCGCCGAGGTTGCTTATGAAGTAGGCTTCTCATCACCGTCTTATTTTACGAAATGCTATAAGGAACAGTTCGGTGAAAGCCCTACCGATTTCCTAAAACGCAAAGGATGACATAGCCCGCCGGCAAAACGAATTTCAGTTATCGTATTGTCTTTCATTTCAGCATTTGCGGCAAATTATCCCTGCCCCAGAAGTAATATACGGCCAAGCCGATCCAGCTGGTCAGTATCACGAGGATGATTGCTACCAACCTCTTTTCGGTAGCGATGCCTCTCCATCGCCATATTTCCATTGCCGCCCTGATTGTCAGGATGACGCCGATTATCCAAATAATAAATCCGATCATACTATTTTCTTTCTTTTGTAAACAAATAGAGACTGCGTCCGGTTCACGGAGCAGTCTCTATTTTAGTGTATTATTTCAGTATCTGAAATTATTCGGCAACTTCAGCGCCCCAGTTTTCTTTAGAAAGACGCTTGTAGCTGTTGTAACGCCATTTAGCGTTTTCTTCAGCAGCTTTGAACAGCTCGTCGGCTTCCTGCGGATATTGTTTCATTACGGATGCGTAACGAACTTCACCCTTCAAGAAGTCTTGGAAGCCTGTCCAATCCGGTTCTTTGCTATCCAGCGTGAACGGATTCTTACCTTCAGCTTCCAGAGCCGGGTTATAACGCCACAAGTGCCAGTAACCGCACTTAACGGCTTTTTCTTCTTCAGCCTGGCTCTTACCCATACCTGCCTTCAAACCGTGGTTGATACACGGAGCGTAAGCGATGATGAGTGACGGACCGGGATATGCTTCTGCTTCGCGGATAGCCTTCAAAGTCTGAGCCTGGTCGGCGCCCATAGCGATTTGAGCAACATATACATAACCGTAAGTGGTAGCCATCAGACCGAGGTCTTTCTTGCGCACGCGCTTACCTGCAGCGGCAAACTTAGCGATAGCGCCTACCGGAGTAGCTTTAGAAGACTGACCGCCGGTATTGGAATAAACCTCAGTATCCAGAACGAGGATGTTAACGTCCTTACCGCTTGCGATTACATGGTCGAGACCGCCGTAACCGATATCGTAAGAAGCACCGTCACCACCGATGATCCACTGGCTGCGTTTAACCAGATATTGAGACAGACCTGCGATAGTCTTGCAGTTGTCGCATTTGTCTTTGGCAGCTTCTACCATAGGAATGATCTTTTCAGCCAATTCCTTAGTCTTGTCCGCATCGTACATGTTCTCAATCCAAGCCTGGAATACTTCTTTGTATTCAGCCGGAGTACCTTCTGCCGCGATAGCTTCTTCCATAGCCTTCACGATACGTGCACGCATCTTTTCGTTAGCGAGCTCCATACCCAGACCGAATTCGCAGAAGTCTTCGAACAGTGAGTTAGCCCAAGCGGGACCATGACCCTTTTCGTTCTTGGTATAAGGAGTGGAAGGAACAGAACCTGAGTAGATGGAAGAACATCCGGTAGCGTTAGCAACCATTTCACGGTCACCGAACAACTGAGAAATCAGTTTCACATACGGAGTTTCACCACAACCGGAGCAAGCGCCGGAGAACTCGAACAACGGAGTTGCGAACTGAGAGTTCTTAACGTTAGCCTTGATGTCAACCAGGTGTTGTTTGCTCTTCACGTTTTCTGCGCAGTAAGTCCAGTTGGCAGCTTCTGCCAGTTGGCTTTCAAGATGCTTCATGGTAAGAGCCTTGCCACCCTTCTTCGGGTTGCCCGGACAAACATCGGCACAGTTACCGCAGCCCAGACAGTCGAGAACGTCAACCTGGATACGGAATGTCATACCGTCGAATACCTTGCCGACAGCTTTCAGCTGGGCGAATTCAGCGCCCTTCTGCTCTTCAGCGTCGAGAACGAACGGACGGATAGAAGCGTGAGGACAAACGTAAGCACACTTGTTACACTGGATACAGTTTTCAGGATTCCATTCAGGAACGAAAGCTGCCACACCGCGTTTTTCGTACTTAGCCGTACCTTGTTCCCAAGTACCGTCTTCGATACCCTTGAACGCAGATACTTTCAGCAAGTCGCCGTCCTGTGCGTTGATAGGACGAACCACTTCGTTGATGAATGCAGGGTCGTTGTTTTCTGCTTTGGCGTCGTCAGCGAGGTTAGCCCAAGCCGGGTCAACGGCGAGCTGCTTGTATTCGCCACCACGGTCAACGGCAGCGTAGTTCTTGTTCACTACGTCTTCACCCTTCTTGCCGTAAGACTTAACGATGAATTTCTTCATCTGCTCAACAGCCTGTTCTACGGGAATTACACCTGTGATACGGAAGAATGCGGACTGGAGAATGGTATTGGTACGGTTGCCCAAACCGATTTCCTGTGCAATCTGAGTTGCGTTGATATAGTAAACAGAGATATTGTTCTGCGCGAAGTATTTCTTCACCTTGTTGGGCAGGTTCTTAGCCAACTCTTCACCTTCCCAGATGGTATTCAGCAAGAATGAGCCGTTCTTGCGCAGACCACGGGTTACATCGTACATGTGCAGGTAAGCCTGAACGTGGCAAGCCACAAAGTTCGGAGTATTTACCAAATATGTGGAGCGGATCGGAGTATCGCCGAAACGCAGGTGAGAACAAGTGAAACCGCCTGATTTCTTGGAGTCGTAAGAGAAGTAAGCCTGGCAGTGCTTGTCGGTGTTGTCACCGATAATCTTTACGGAGTTCTTGTTGGCGCCTACTGTACCGTCAGCACCCAAACCGTAGAACTTAGCTTCGAACATACCTTCGCCGCCCAATGCGATTTCTTCTTCCTGAGGAAGAGAAGTGAAAGTAACGTCGTCCACAATACCGATAGTGAAGTGGTTCTTCGGCATCGGCATGGCCAGGTTCTTGTAAACCGCGATGATTTGTGCAGGAGTAGTGTCCTTAGAACCCAAACCGTAACGGCCGCCTACGATAACCGGAGCGTTTTCCGCACCGTAGAAGCAGTCTTTTACATCGAGATACAACGGTTCGCCGTTAGCGCCCGGTTCTTTCGTACGGTCGAGTACGGCAATCTTCTTGGCAGTTTTGGGAACGGCGGCAAGGAAGTGCTTGGCAGAGAACGGACGATACAAGTGAACGGCAACCAAACCAACCTTTTCGCCATTGGCAACGAGGTAGTCGATAGCTTCGCGGGCAGCTTCCGTTACAGAACCCATAGCGATGATTACGCGTTCGGCATCTTCTGCGCCGTAGTAATCGAACAAACCGTACTTGCGGCCTGTGATTTTGGAAATCTCGTTCATGTATTCCTCAACGATAGCGGGAACAGCCTCGTAGTAGTTGTTGCAGGATTCACGGTGTTGGAAGAAGTGGTCGGGGTTTTCGGCCATACCGCGGGCAACCGGGTTCATCGGGTTCAGTGCGCGTGCACGGAATTCAGCCAAGGCTTCCTGATCGATAAGCGGAGCGAGGTCGTCGTTTTCCAACATTTCGATCTTCTGGATTTCGTGAGAAGTACGGAAACCGTCGAAGAAGTTCATGAACGGAACGCGAGACTTGATGGTAGCCAGGTGGGCAACACCTGCCAAGTCCATAACTTCCTGTACAGAACCTTCGGCCAACATGGCGAAACCTGTCTGACGTGCAGACATTACGTCCTGGTGGTCACCGAAGATACACAGTGCGTGGCTTGCCAAAGTACGTGCGGATACGTGGAATACGCAAGGCAGGAATTCACCGGCAATCTTGTACATATTCGGTATCATCAGCAACAAACCTTGTGAAGCGGTGTACGTGGTAGTCAGCGCACCTGCCTGCAAAGAACCGTGAACGGCACCGGCAGCACCACCTTCGGATTGCATTTCCTGTACCAATACTGTTTCGCCGAAGATATTTTTGCGACCTGCGGCAGCCCATTCGTCTACGTATTCAGCCATCGTAGAAGAGGGAGTGATAGGATAGATGGCGGCTACTTCTGAGAACATATACGAGATATGCGCTGCAGCCTGATTACCATCACAAGTAATGAATTTCTTCTGTTTAGTCATAACTAAATTGAATTTATTAAGTAAAAAAATCTCTTTGTCTGTAAATCCTAATACAGGAAACCGAACAACCAGAGCGGTATTTGATTGCCTCGGCCTATCTCCGCCTTGTGCAATGCGTACGTCACTCCCGGATTGTTTTTAATCCTCACGCCTTCCTGACAAATCTTGAAAGGCATCACTTCGTCCACCATGAACGAAATGTTCTTGTCGCCTTTGTTCACTTTGTGGTCTTTCCACATTGTGTTTACAAAGAACGTTTCCAGCACATCCTGTTCTTCCACCTTTACGGGATAGATGGAGTACATCAGATTGGAGTTGTGCATCATTATCTTCGACGGCTTTTTGGGAAATTCCTCTCCTTTCGGGTACACCATGTTGATAAGTCGTGCATCTGCCAGATACTTGATGTAATTCATCACCGTGGCTCTGGATGTCTGTATGTCGTTGGCCAGTTGGCTTACGTTGGGCGCTTTCGGTCCGTCCACGGCCAACAAATATAGTAATTTTTTTATCTTGGAGAGATATTTCAGCTCTATTTGTTTAATAAGAAGAATATCTACTTCCACCATCATGTTCATCGTCTTCAACAGATTCTCCGAGAAATTACGCTTTTCGAGGAAGAAAGGATAGAAGCCGTGGTGCATATAATCTTGGAAATAGTCCAGCGGGCGCACTTTGGAAAGAATGCCTTTGGCTATCTGCTCGTGGTTGCTCAGTATTTCTTCCAGCGAGTAGCAGCGGAACTTCATGCCTGTTTGCAGGTTCAGGTACTCGCGGAAAGAGAAGCCGCGCAGGTTATAACTTTTTACGATGTCCCGCAGTTCCAGGTTCTCCTCTTTCAGGCGCATCACGGACGAACCGGTAAAGACAATCTTCAGATTGGGAAAGCGGTCGTAGCACAGGCGCAGTTCCTTGCTCCAGTCCGGATGCTTGAATACTTGGTCTATCAACAGTACTTTTCCGCCGCGGCGTTGAAATTCGTAAGCGAAGTCCACGATGCTGTGACCGGAAAAGTAGAAGTTATTCATGTTGATGAAGAGGCAGGAACGGTCGGTACCGAATTTCTCTTTGGCGTATTGCAGCAGGAATGTGGTTTTACCTACCCCACGAGTGCCTTTGATACCGATAAGACGGTCGTTCCAGTCAATCTCGTCCATGAGGTCGCGGCGAACGGGGGCATTCGTATGCTCTACCAGATAAGCGTGTGTTCGGTAAAATGCTTCCATGCTTTAAATTCGGTTTATCGGGCGACAAATATACACCTTTTTTATAGAATTGCAAAGTAGAGATAGCAAAATATCTTGTCCATAGTTAAGTTTTATATATTTGTATGCTGTTCTTTTTCTCTGTAAGTTTGCAGTTCCGAATAATTATGAACTATAATCAATGAAACTATATCTTTTCAATCCGGATTCAGACCTTGCGCTTGCCAATAACGAGGCGAACTACATAGCCCCGGCTTCGGCCCGCCGTATGGCGCAGGACATGGCTTTGCTGCCGATATGGTATGCCGCTCCGGACAGTGCGGTACTGGCGCCTTCCGCCTACAATGCGGATTTTTTGCGGAGGATGCGGGAACTTTTCGGGTTGCGGGTGCAACTGGCCACCGAGCCTGAATTGCCCGACTATGCCGAAGCCTCGATTGTGCCGTGGGGATGGAATCCTTCCATTCGCAAATATCTCTTGAAGAGGGGCGTCAATGAAGACAAACTGCCTTCCCCTCGGCTTCTTGCGGACTACCGGTCGCTTTCTTCCCGTATTCAGGCCGTGGAGATGACGCGGCGCATGACGGGGCGTTATCCCGGATACACCTGTGGCGAACATACTCTTGTGAACAATATCGAGGATTGCGAACGCATAGTCAATGCAATGCACGCCTGTTTGCTTAAAGTACCCTGGTCCGGTAGCGGAAAGGGTCTGAACTGGTGCCTGCACGGATTTACGAAGCCCGTTTCCAATTGGTGTGAACGTATTTTGAGAGAGCAAGGTTGCCTTACGGCGGAACCTATATATAATAAGGTGGAAGATTTCGCCCTTGAATTTTATTCCGACGGGTGTGGCGGGGTACGCTTTGCGGGCTGTTCCATGTTTTCCACCAACGAGCACGGCGCATATACCGGCAATCTGCTTGCATCGGACGGGCAGATAGAAGAGATTATTGCACGCTATTTGCCTCTTGAGAAGCTGGAGCGCATTCGTGAAGCTCTCCGTACGGAATTGGCTTCGGTCTATGGGTATACCTATACCGGCTATCTGGGCGTAGACATGATGATTTGCCGGCAAGACAAGGAGAACAAATACCTTGTACACCCTTGCGTGGAGATAAATATGCGTATGAATATGGGTGTCGTCGCCCGCTTGTTTTACGATAGGTTTGCGGTTCCCGGCAGCAAGGGACGTTTCACGGTTGAATACGTTCCCGATAACGGAGCGTTGCGTGCACGGCACGAACAGGATATGCGGAATTATCCGTTGATTGTGGAGAACGGCAGACTTCTTTCCGGGTATCTGCCGTTGGTTCCGGTTACGGGTAAAAACTGTTATAGAGCGTATGTCCGGCTCTGATTTCCGCAGTCAATAACAAATCCGGGATTATAAACGTATTGCCTTTGCTTTTCTATCGGCAGGCGGGGCTTTCGTTGCCGCAACGGTCTACGGCGGTAACCGCAAAGTATTTCCGGGCAGTCCAGGGACGGATGGGAGCATATATGTATTCCGTTCCCTGTATGCGTTGCGCCACTATGTTCTCAGGGTCGGAGGTATCTACGGGATAGGTGTCGGAACCGTAGATTACATACGTCGGCGCATTCCGCTTGTCGTTGTCTGTGGCGGGTTGCCAGGTGATTCTCCAATATCCTTCGGCCGGTTTCTCGACATTGAGTCGCGTGGGGGCGGTTGGCGGCACATTGTCTATCCACGGCATGGCGGGTTGCAGGGCGGGGGCGGTGTAGTAGTTTTCTTCAAGTATGTCGTACAGTCCCTGCGTATTGTCCATCAGGTACTTCACGCGGTAGTGGCCTTCGCCTGCCAGACCGTGCGCACGGGTGAAGTTTAGTTGCCGTTCCACTTCGTCCACCGTCCAGTTGCCTTCACTTGGGTCGAGGAAGTAGATGCCCAGGCCGGGAATAATCTGCCGGCCGTTGCTTTGTTCCTGCCAGTCGAGGGCGAAAGGATAGAAGCCGTTGCCGCGGAAATACATCATGGGATAGACCTGGTCTTGTATGCCTTCGCCCAGCCAGCCTTGCACATCTTGGTAGACGGTGTGGAAAGCGTTCCAGCCGCGCGACGGATAACGGGAGGTATCGCGGTACTTGCCCACGGGGCAGGTGCTGACTTTCACCCAGGGCTTCAGCGCCTTGACGCCCTTATAGAGATAACGGACTATTTCGGTGATATTGTCCCGCCGCCATTGCGCGAGGTCGCGTCCGTTTCCGTATTTCTTATAGGTATAGCTGTCGGAGAAGCGCAAGGCATGCTCGGGGTAGCGCAGGTAATCGAAATGTACCCCGTCCACATCGTAACGTTCCACGACTTCACGGACGAGGCTCATCAGGTATTCTTTGGTCTGAGGGTGTCCGGGATTGAGAAAGTATTCGCGTTTGTAAGGTACGCAGATAGCCGGTTTGCGTTTGGTGACCGACTCCTTGCCGAGAGCGGCGACATGCTTGCGGTTGCCCAAAGGAATGGTTACCATCCAGGCATGGCATTCCATACCGCGTTTATGGCACTCGGCTACGGCGAAGGCAAGCGGGTCGTAACCGGGGTTGCCGCCTACTTTCCCTGTCAGAATGGAGTTGTAGGGCTCGATTGCGGATTTATAGAGTACGTCGCCACGGGTACGGGTTTGAAACAGTACGGTGTTGAAGTTGGCGGCTTTCAGTTTGTCCAATATCTCTATGAGCTCGGCCTGCTGCTTGCGGATACCTTCGGGAGTGGTGGCGCGGGTACGGGGCCAGTCCAGTCCGTAAACGGCGGTGACCCATGCGGCGCGTACCTCATGCTTGGGCGGGCGCTGGGCGGCAAGGGGGAGAAGACAAAAGATATATAATAGTATAAGGTTTAATCTCTTCATAATGCTATCTTGGTTTTGAGTAAATTCACATTTACTTCTTTATTTCTGTTATATTTCACGGCGAAGATAAGTAAATCGCTTGATAAATTTGCGTAGTTTAGTTGGAAACTGTTACATTTGCATACATAAAATACATTAACATTCAGCATATACGTTAAACATTAGCACGCCATGATTACATTTACGCTTTGCCTGCTGGCGCTGATTGCAGGCTATTTCATCTACGGACGCTTTATAGAACACGTATTCGGACCGGACGACCGTAAGACGCCCGCTCTTACGAAAGCCGACGGGGTGGACTATATCCCGCTGCCTACGTGGAAAATCTTTATGATACAATTTTTGAACATTGCAGGCTTGGGTCCGATTTTCGGCGCAATCATGGGAGCCAAGTTCGGTTCGGCATCCTACCTGTGGATAGTGTTCGGAAGTATCTTTGCCGGGGCCGTGCACGACTATTTTGCGGGAATGCTTTCGTTGCGTCACGACGGCGAGAGCCTGCCGGAGATTATAGGCCGCTATCTGGGCGTGACCACCAAGCAGGTGATGCGCGGATTTACCGTTATCCTGATGATACTCGTAGGAGCGGTTTTTGTGGCGGGTCCTGCCGGACTGCTCGCCAGCCTGACGCCGGAAACGCTGGATACTACTTTCTGGATTGTAGTGGTCTTTATCTATTATGTGCTTGCCACGCTGCTGCCGGTGGATAAGATAATCGGCAAGATATATCCGCTATTCGCCATCGCGCTGTTGTTTATGGCGGTGGGCATCTTGGTAATGCTCTACGTGAATCATCCGGCATTGCCGGAAGTGTGGGACGGGTTGCGGAACACCAATCCCGATGCTTCCGCGCTGCCTATATTTCCCATTATGTTCGTCAGCATCGCATGCGGCGCAATCAGCGGTTTTCATGCTACGCAAAGCCCGTTGATGGCACGTTGCATGACGAGTGAGCGCCATGGCCGTCCCGTATTCTACGGAGCCATGATTACCGAGGGTATCGTAGCTCTTATCTGGGCTGCGGCCGCTACTTATTTCTTCCATGAAAACGGAATGGAGGAGACGAATGCCGCCGTTATCGTGGATGCCATTACGAAGAACTGGTTGGGAACCGTCGGCGGTGTACTGGCTGTGTTGGGGGTGATTGCCGCTCCCATCACCAGCGGAGATACCGCTTTCCGTTCGGCGCGACTTATCGTCGCTGATTTCCTGGGTATGGAACAAAAATCGATGCGCCGTCGTTTATATATCTGCGTACCGATGTTTTTGGCGGCTATCGGATTGCTGCTGTACAGCCTGCGCGATAAAGACGGTTTCGATATGATATGGCGTTACTTTGCATGGGCCAACCAGACCTTGTCCGTCTTTACCTTATGGGCTGTCACGGTATATCTGGTGCGCGCGAAGAAGCAATATTTCCTGACGCTGATACCTGCCTTCTTCATGACCTGCGTTTGTACGACCTATATCTGCATAGCGCCCGAGGGTTTCGGCCTGTCGCATCCGGTGGCCTACGGTATAGGGATAGCCGGTGTCGTGATCGCGTTGGTGTGGTTCGCCGTATGGAAAAACAAACAGACTAAAACTCTTTGACTGATGAAGAAATTCAAGAAATCTACCGGGCTGACCGTAGCCTTGCTTATTTATGTTTCTGCCACCGCGGCGTATTTCCTGCCGCGCAATACGGAAATCAGCGATACGGAGAAGTATGTCACCGTAATCGCTTCGTATGTCATCGTGCTTGTACTGTGGCTGGTGCTCCGTAAGAAAGAAGAGCTGCAACGGAAGCGCCGTGAAGAAGATAGAACGGAACGAAAATAATTATTCACTCAAAAATAAAAACAAGATGAGAAGACTTGCATTACTCGTATGCCTGCTTATTGGCACTGTGGCTGCCCACGCGCAGTTTGAAAAAGGAAAATGGTTCGTAAATCCGTCCATTACCGGACTCAACCTTTCTTATAATACGGAAACGGACAAAGCGCATTTCGGCCTTGAAGCCAAAGGCGGTGCGTTTTTGATGGATAATGTAGCCCTGTTGATAGATGCCGGCGCCAAGTGGCAAGGCGGCGGGACGGATGTCTATACCCTGGGTGTGGGCGGACGTTATTATATCGACAAAGTAGGCGTTTTCCTCGGAGCTGACGTCAACTTGAACCGTTATAACTGGGACGGCGGTGACAAAACCCGTTTCGGCTTCGGCTTGGAAGGCGGTTACGCGTTCTTCCTGTCGCGTACGGTAACCATTGAACCTGCCGTTTATTGGGATATAAATAAAGACCGTTCGGAATTCGGACTGAAAGTGGGATTCGGTTTCTACTTCTAAGAGGACGGAAAGGCCTTTTACACGATAGTTGATTTCGTCTCCTAAGATGATTGGTTTTGTCTTAGGGGACGATTTTTTTTGTCTCATGGGATGAAAAAAAACGTCCCGTGAGATGGATTTGTTTATCTCACGAGACGATTCCGACTGGATTATGCGGTTGATTTATTGCAGCTTTTCTTTCAGGAACTGCCCGGTGTAGCTTGCCGCACAGGCCGCTACTTCTTCCGGCGTGCCCGTTGCCACGATGTAGCCGCCTTTGTCTCCGCCTTCGGGACCGAGGTCGATAACATGGTCGGCGCACTTCACTACGTCCATATTGTGCTCGATGATGACGATGGAATGGCCGCGGCGTATCAGCGCGTCAAAGGCTTCCAGTAATTTGCGGATGTCGTGGAAGTGCAGACCGGTGGTAGGCTCGTCGAAGATGAAGAGCGTCGGGTCGGCTTTCTCCATGCTGAGGTAGTATGCCAGTTTTACACGCTGGTTCTCACCGCCGGAGAGGGTAGAGGACGACTGGCCGAGTTTGATGTACCCCAGTCCGACATCTTGCAGCGGTTGCAGGCGCTTCACGATTTTCTTCTGTCCGTGCCCGGTGAAGAATTCGATGGCTTGGTTGACGGTCATTTCCAGTACATCGTAGATGTTGACATCATGGAACTTCACTTCCAGCGTATCCGACTTGAAGCGTTTGCCGTGGCAGGATTCGCACTCCAGCACAAGGTCGGCCATGAACTGCATCTCTACGGTGATGGTTCCTTCGCCCTTGCACTCCTCGCAACGGCCGCCCTCACTGTTGAAGCTGAAATGACCGGCGGTGTATCCCATCTGCTTGGCAAGAGGTTGTTCCGCCCATAATTTGCGGATTTCATCGTAAGCCTTGATGTAGGTCACGGGGTTGGAACGCGAGGATTTTCCGATAGGGTTCTGGTCTACAAACTCCACATTACGCAGCTCCTTCAAGTCTCCGCCGATAGAGGCGAACTCGCCCGGACGGTCGCTGCATTCGTCCAGCTCGCGTTTGAGGGCGCGGAAGAAGATGTCGCGCACCAACGTACTCTTGCCCGAACCCGATACGCCGGTGACTACCGTCATTACGTTAAGCGGGAAGCGCACGTCCACGCCTTTCAGATTGTTCTCGCGGGCTCCTGTGATTTCGATATACTGGTTCCACGGGCGGCGGCTTTCGGGCACGGGAATGGTTTCTTCACCCAGCAGATAACGCACGGTGTAGCTGTTGCTGTCTTTTTGCAAGTCTTTCATGTCTCCGCAGTAGACAACTTCGCCACCCAGGCGTCCGGCCTTGGGGCCGATGTCGATGATGTAATCGGCGGCGCGGATGATTTCTTCATCATGTTCCACTACGACCACCGTATTGCCCAGTTGTTGCAGTTGGCGCAAGACATGTATCAGCTTGTCCGTATCGCGGCTGTGAAGTCCGATACTCGGTTCGTCCAGGATGTAGAGACTGCCCACCAGGCTGCTTCCCAGAGAAGTCGCCAGATTGATACGCTGGCTTTCGCCGCCGGACAGCGAGTTGCTGAGGCGGTTCAGTGTGAGGTATCCCAGGCCTACGTCCAGCAGGAAGCGGATGCGGTTGTTGATTTCTATAAGGATGCGGCGGGCTACGTCGGTATCGTGCTTATCCAGCTTCAGGTTGTCGAAAAAGACTTTCAGTTCGGTGATGGGCAGGTCTACCAGCTCGGAGATGCTGCGTCCGCCCACCCTTACATAACCGGCTTCGGGCTTCAGCCTGGTGCCGTGGCATTTGGGGCAAAGGGTTTTACCGCGATAACGCGCCAGCATTACACGGTACTGTATCTTGTACTGGTTCTCCTGCAACATCTTGAAGAAGGCGTTGATGCCCTCGAAGTAGCGGGTTCCTTCCCACAGCATGCGGCGTTGCCCGTCCGTCAGTTCGTAATAGGGCGTGAAAATGGGGAAGCCGGCTTTCTCCGCGCCGCGTACCACCATGTCTTTCCATTCGCCCATTTTCTCTCCGCGCCAGCACACTACGGCGCCGTCGTATACGGAGAGGGAGCGGTTGGGGACAACAAGATGCTCGTCGATGCCAATGACACGTCCGAAGCCTTCGCATTCCGGACATGCCCCGATGGGGGAGTTGAACGAGAACATTTGGTCGTTGGGCTCTTCAAACGTGATGCCGTCCGCCTCGAATTTGGTGCTGAAACGGTAGAGGCTGGTCGTGCCGTCCGGTTGGTAGAAACGCAGCAGGCAGGCTCCGTCACCCTCGTACATGGCGGTTTCGGCAGAGTCGGTAAGGCGGCTGATGGCATCTTTGTCGCCGGAAACCGTCATGCGGTCTACCAAGAGGAATACGGTATCGCCGTCTTTGGGACGGTACTCGTCGATGCGTACCATCTCTCCGTTTACTTCCAGACGGTTGAAGCCTTGCTTCATGTCTATTTCCAGTTGCTGCTGCAAAGTACGTCCTTCACGAAGTAATATCGGGGTGAGCACGGTGTAGCGTGTTCCCTCGGGCTGCTCCAGCATGCAGTTTACGATGTCCTCGGTGGAATGTTTCTTTACCTCTTGTCCGCTGACCGGGCTGAATGTCCGTCCCACACGGGCATAGAGCAGGCGCAGGTATTCGTAAATCTCGGTAGAGGTTCCTACGGTGGAGCGGGGGTTGCGGCTGCTTACTTTCTGCTCGATGGCGATAGCGGGGGGGATGCCTTTGATGAAATCACATTCGGGCTTGCTCATACGTCCCAGAAACTGGCGGGCATAGCTGCTGAGGCTCTCCACGTAGCGGCGCTGCCCCTCGGCATAGAGCGTGTCGAACGCAAGTGAGGATTTACCGGAGCCGGACAGTCCGGTGATGACGACCAGTTTGTTGCGGGGTATCTCTACGTCGATGTTCTTCAGGTTGTTGACGCGGGCGCCCTTTATGGTGATAGATGTATTTTTTGTCATAGACTGTTGAAAATGAATTGGGGTACAAAGATAATCATTATCTTTGCCATGCAATATTTAAAAAGAACAAAATGAAACTTAGAAATCTCCTCTTGCCAGTATTGTTGTATGTGCTGACTTTGACCATGCAGGCGCAGCAAACGTCTACCGTCTATCCCAAACGTGAATTCCGTGCCGCGTGGATTCAGGCGGTGAACGGACAGTTTCGCGGTGTGCCCACCGACAAGCTGAAGCAGACTTTGATAAACCAGTTGAACTCCTTGCAGGGCGCGGGCATCAACGCCATTATCTTTCAGGTGCGTCCCGAAGCCGATGCGTTGTATGCTTCGCAGTACGAACCGTGGAGCCGCTTCCTGACCGGAGTACAGGGCAAAGCGCCGGAACCTTACTGGGACCCTATGCAGTTTATGATTGAAGAATGCCATAAACGGGGTATGGAGTTTCATGCCTGGATTAATCCCTATCGGGTAAAGACTTCGTTGAAGAACGAGCTTTCTCCCATTCATGTTTATAATTCGCATCCGGAGTGGTTTGTGACGTACGGCGATCAGTTGTACTTCGACCCGGCATTGCCCGAAAGCCGCAACCATATCTGTAAGGTGATAACCGACATCGTGTCGCGCTATGATGTGGATGCCATTCACATGGACGATTATTTCTATCCTTATCCCATCAAAGGAAAGGACTTTCCGGATGACGCAAGCTTTGCGCGCTATGGTGGCGGCTTCGGCAATAAGGCCGACTGGCGCCGCAGCAACGTGGATATTCTGATTCAGAAGATACATGAAACGGTTCGCGGACTGAAGCCCTGGGTGAAGTTCGGAGTAAGTCCTTTCGGTATCTATCGCAACCAGAGCAGCGACCCGTTGGGCAGCGATACGAACGGATTGCAGAACTACGATGATTTGTATGCCGATGTGCTTCTGTGGGCGCGCAAGGGCTGGATAGATTATAACATACCGCAGATATACTGGCAGATAGGACATCCGGCGGCCGATTATGAGACATTGGTGAAATGGTGGGCGAAGCATACGGAGAACCGTCCCCTGTTCATCGGCCAGTCCGTAATGAATACGGTACAGAATGCCGACCCGAAGAATTCCTCTATCAATCAGCTTCCCCGCAAGATGGCTTTGCAGCGTGCGTATCAAACTATCGGCGGTAGCTGCCAGTGGCCTGCCAGCGCGGTAGTGGAGAATGCCGGCAAGTATCGGGATGCACTGGTTGCCGAATATCATAAATATCCGGCTTTGCCGCCTGTGTTTGACTTTATGGATAATGAAGCGCCCGACAAGGTGCGTAAGGTAAAACCGGTGTGGACGGCCGACGGCTACATCCTTTTCTGGACTGCGCCGAAGTTCAAGGATGAAATGAACCGTCCGGTACAGTATGTTGTCTATCGTTTCGGCTCGAAGGAGAAGGTGGATATCGACGATCCCTCGCGCATCGTGGCCGTTACGCGCAATACTTTCTATAAGTTGCCTTACGAGAACGGTAAGACGAAATACCGTTATGTGGTTACGGCGCTCGACCGTTTGCATAACGAGTCCAAGTCGGTAGGCAAGAAAGTGAAGCTATAAAAGATACGGCAGACGTAGATGGAATATGCCCGGAAGATACATTCGTTTCTTCCGGGCATATTTTATTTTCTTCCGGGGATATTCGTCCGCCTTGACCGATAGCCGTCTTTTGTCCTGTACTAATAAAGTATCAGCCCTGCTATTCCGCACGCTATAATCATCAGTATGGGATTGGCCTTATACTTTCTTGTGCCGATGAAGGCTACAAGGAAGATGATGATACTGATTATGAAAGAGTACATGTCTTCATCGGGAGAGCTGAAGTTCTCCGCGTTCATCAAAACCAGCGCGGCCGATGCCAGCAGTCCGACCACCGCCGGGCGAAGTCCGCTGAATACGGCCTCTACCGAAGGATGCTTCTGATATTTCAGAAAGAACTTGCTGATAGTGAGCATCAGGATAAACGAGGGCAGCACTACGGCGAAAGTGGCTATGCAAGAACCCAGTACGCCCATGCTTGTGCCATATTGCTCGGCTATCGTAGTATAGCCTACATAGGTTGCCGAGTTGATACCGATGGGACCGGGCGTCATTTGACTGATAGCCACGATGTCCGTAAACTCCTGCGGCGTCAGCCAACCGTAGCGGGTGACCACCTCGCCCTGTATCATGGAAAGCATGGCGTATCCGCCGCCAAAACCGAAAAGCCCGATTTTAAAGAATGTATAGAATAGTTGAAGGAAAAGCATAATGCAGTGATTAAGGGTTAGTGGTTAGTGATTAGTGGTTAGTGGTTAGTGATTAGGGGGGGATACTGTTCTCTTTGGCTTTCAACTTTTCACTTTCGGATAGCGTAGCTTTCCGAACACGTATCCTCCTACGCCGGCGGCAATGATAATCCAGATAGGGGAGAAGCCCAATAGCCAGATAAGCAGTGCCGAGACAACCGGAATCCATATCGTGTAGCGGTTGACTTTGGCGGATTTGGCCATACTGAAAGTCGGAGCGGCTATCAGCGCGACAACCGCCGGACGGATGCCCTTGAAGATGCGCTCTACGTAAACGTTGTCTTTGAAGTTATGGAAAAACAGGGCTATGGCAAGGATTATGAGAAAAGAGGGCAGTATCGTTCCCAAAGCCGTGATGATGCTTCCCCGTATTCCCCGTAAGCGATAGCCTATGAATATGGATATGTTGACCGCGAGAATACCCGGCGCCGACTGGGAAATGGCGAGCAGGTCTATAAAATCTTCTTTGGCTATCCATTGGCGCTTTGTTACGATTTCATCCTCAATCAATGGCACCATGGCATAACCGCCGCCGATGGTGAATGCACCGATTTTGAAAAAGATGGAAAACGCTTCGATATATATATTCGTCATATCATGTGTAAATACTGTAACTCTGTTTATTGTTTGGCCTCACCGATATTTCCTTCGTCCTTGGCGTATTGGCTCGGACTTACATTGAAGTGTTTCTTGAATACTTCACGGAAATATTTGGCATCGCTGAACCCTGTCATCTCGGCCACTTCGGTGATGGTGTACTTCTGTTCTTTCAGCAGTTGCATGGCGCGTTTCAGGCGGATCAGCCGGACGTAATCTCCCGGCGCCTGGTCGGTCAGCGCCTTTAGCTTGTTGTAGAAGCTGGTACGGCTCATGTTGAGCAGGGTACAAAGCACATCAATCGTGAAGCTCGGATTGTCCATATTGTCCTCCACGTTCTTCTTGATGCTGGCAATGAATTTCCAGTCCAAATCCGTAGAACAGTTGATACATTCCGTATTGTGGGTATCGTCGTTCAAATCCAGATTGCCGTATCTGTGGCGCAGTAAAGCGCGGTTGGCGAGCAGATTGGCGATGGTGGCGCGCAGGATTCCGATATTAAACGGTTTCACGACATATTCGTCCGCTCCGGTTTGCAGTCCGTCAATGATGTTCTTGTCCGTATTGAGGGCTGTCAGCAGGATAATGGGGATGTGCGAGGTGTCGATGTCGTTCTTTACAATCTGGCACAGCTCATCACCCCGCATTTCGGGCATCATGATGTCCGATATAATCAGGTCGGGGAAATACTCTTTCACGATGTAAAGCGCCGATTTGCCGTTGGAGCATACCTGCACGTGGTAGTTCTCGGCCAGAGTGCGCCGCAGGTATTCCCTCAGTTCGTCGTTATCCTCTACTACCAGTATCTTCTGACGGTTATCGGCATCTTGGGTTTTCTGTTGGGCGTGTTCGTAGCCTTCGATGGGCGCATTGGCGGCAGGAGCGTTCGGCGTATCTTTCTTCGGAGCGGTGATTTGCTCCAGCTCATTACTCCTTTCCGGCTCTTTCTCTTTCATGGGAACGGGGCGGTGTATGGCCTTGCGGTAGCGCTTCTCGCCTTTGGGGAAAGATACTTTGATGCAGGAGCCTTTTCCTTCGGTACTGGTAAAGTTGAGCTTTCCCTTATGTATATGTACGAGCTTCCATACGAGAAGTAAGCCGATTCCGCTGCCGGTTACTTTGGAATTGATGGCGTTGCTGCCACGGAAATGCATCTTGAACAGTTTCTTCTGCTCGTCCAGCGGAATACCGATGCCCGTGTCGCTGACCTCTACGCTCCAGGTATCTTCTGTTTCGCAGGCATATACGTGCACGCTTCCGCCGTCGGGCGTATATTTCAGCGCGTTGGATATGATGTTCTTCAGAATAGAGTCCATTTTGTCCTTATCCAGCCAAACGTTCAGATAGCGGAAGTTGCTTTCGTAAGTCAGGTTGATGTGCTTTACGGAAGCGTATGAGCGGAAAGCGTTGATGGTATCGTTCATATAAGCTCCCAGCTCGTACTCGGATACGTAGAAATTGTTCGAATAGGTGTCCGCCCGTTCAAAGTTGATGAGGTTGGTAGTAAGACGTAGCAGGGCGTTGACATTGCGAAGCGCCGTGCTGAGGTTGTCCGTCCCTTCTTGGGTCAGCGTTTCACGGTCGTTGAGCTCTTCCAGTGGCGCTTTGATAAGCGTCAGCGGAGTACGGATGTCGTGCGCCGTGTTGACAAAGAAGCGAATCTTGTCATCGGATATCTTTCGTTGCTTGCGCAACACGATAATACGCAGCGCGATGCTCGCAAGGGCTATAAGAATGAGCGCATACAGCAGCAGCGCCCATATGCTGAGCCAGATGGGCTGCTCGATGATGATATCCATGCTGCGTTCTTCCAGGACGATGCGCCGGTCTTCATTGGATATGGCGCGGACGCGCAGGGTGTATTGACCGGGGTTCAGATTGGTGAAGCGGATGATATTCTCCTCTCCGGGGCGACTCCAGCCGTCATAGAACCCTTCCAGCTTCCAAGAATACAGGATGAGGGAAGGATAGTCGTAGTTGATGGAAGAAACCTGAAGCGAGAATATATTCTGATTGTATTTCAGTTTCAGGCTTTTCGTCTCGTCAATGTCCAACACCAGGGGCGAGCCTTCGTCTTTGGGGTATACCGTCTGGTAGAAAACGCGCAAGTCGCTGAATATCATGCGCGAACTGTACTCGCGGGGCAATACCATGTTTCTTGGAAATTCTATGGCGCCGTCGGTGCTTCCGAAAATGACGTTTCCATTCTTGCGCAGGGTTCCCGAACTGGCATTGAAGTGGTCGGAATGCAATCCTTGTTCTTTGGTCCAGTTATGGAAAATCTTCTCTTTGGGATAGAAACCGCTCAGCCCTTGTTCGGTGCTTAGCAGGATGTCGTCTTTCCCGTCAGACAGAATCATGTAGATGTTATTGGAGATAAGTGCGCAGTTATCCTTGTGATAGTGGTCGAAGCTTTTCTGAACGGGGTCGTATATGAGCAGACCGGAGTTGTTTGTTCCGATATACAGCAGTCCGTTGGGGTCTTGGTACAGGGAGTATATATAGGACGACTCTACCGGCATTGTAATATACCGGTATTTACCGGTCGCTTTCTCCAGCAGATACAGCCCGTTGGCCGTACCTATCCATATGGAATCCTTGTCTCTCTCCTTGATGTCCGTTACGGCTTCCAGTCCGGGAATCAATTCTATCTTCTGATGCTCGAAATCTATCTTCTTCAAGTTGTAGTAACCGCCCGACCATATATAGCCTTCGCTGTCCTTGGTAATGGAACGGATATATTTGTCGGGGCGAATCGTCTTACCGCCGAATAGGGCGGGGGTGAAGAAGCTGACGGAACGTTTCTTCTTGTCTATCTGGTAGATGCCGGAGCTGTAACCGCCCGCCCAGATGATGCCGGGGCTGACTTCGCACAGGGATATGAACGTGTGGTTCTGGTTCTCATGTTCTTTATTGAAAACGCTCATAAAGGAGTACCATTGCCGGGTGCGGTGCTCGTACAGGCTGATTCCGTTATTGGTGGCATACCATAAATCGCCTTCGTGGTCTTCGATGATGGCGTTTACCTGGTCGTTGATGAGGGATTGTTTATTGCCGATGGAATGCTTTATCCATTTGTAATCGCTGTACCGGTTGTTGCGTACGGTAATGCCGATGGGATAGTTCGCCATCCAGATACGTTGCTCGTCATCCACGTATATGTCGTAGATGGTATTGCCGTTCATGGCATTGTACCGGTTGAAGTCGGCCACGATGTACGGTTCGGACTGATAGGTATCCACATTCATTTTGTAGACACCCGCGCCGTCTGTCGCTATCAATATCTCATTCTCGCCGAAAGTGCAAATCCGGTTGATGCTGACGTCTATCAAACCCGACTTGACATGAAATGCCTTGTGAAGGTTGAGGTCGTATACATAAATCCCCCTTTGAAAAGTTCCGATGAAGATTTTGCGGCTGCCTTTATGAAAGAAAAGCTCGTTGATTTGTAACCTTAGCGTATCCAGCTTTTCGCAAGGACTCAGCGCGAGTATGTCGTTTTTCAGCTCGGCGTAATGTACGCCTACGTCCGTTCCTATGAAATAGTGGGTGGCATCTATCTGCTCGATATCCGTAATGCTCTCGTTGATTTCATTCTTGATGGTAACGGTCTTTTTCGTATCGCTGTCGTATAGGTAGATGTTTCTTTGATTGCAGAGCCATATTGTATTGTTGTCGTCAACAAAACCATAGCTGACGGGAGTATGTAAACCTTCCGTCTCGCTTTTGGGCAGCTTGTATGTCAGTTGGAAACGGTCGTGCTTGCTTTCGTAGCAGAAAACGCGGCCTTGCTTGCCGATTTCCCATAATCTGCCTTGCGAGTCCGAATACAGCCAGTTGAGGTTCATCATGGAGTTGATTTCTTCTTCGCCGTCCAGAAGTTTATATTGTTTGAATTCCTTTCCGTTGTAACGGTCGATACCGTCATGCGTGAGGAACCACATGTAACCTTTAGGTCCTTTTTGAATAGCATACACCCGCCTGTTGCTCAAACCATCCTCTACGCCGATGTACTTATATGTCTGAGCAGCAGCTAAAAAGGATGATACCAGGAAAATAAAGAAAAAGAAATGCTTTTTCATATCAGCCAATTTTGGAATTTGAGTTTGATAAACGTTCGGGGGGACTTAATATTAACACAAAAGTAGTGAATATGTTTGAGATATGCAAAAAAAAGAGAAACAGAGTACGAAGGCGATAAGTTGGCGGAACAGGACGGGGAATAAAAGAAATGTGCCAAAGATTCTGCATTGGCGGGAACTTTGGCACATTATTCTATTATCGCGTTATGGTTGGATGCTTTGTCATTTCCGGGTCTTTTCTTCCACCCACTTACGCGCGTTGACGAATGCTTCTATCCATGGAGTAACCTGGTCGCTGTGTACACGGTCTTGGGGATAGTAGCCGTTCTGCCACGGGAAGATGGAGCGTTCCAGGTGAGGCATGATAGCCAAATGGCGTCCGTTGGTGCTGGCTATGGCCGCGATGGAGTAGTCGGAACCGTTCGGATTGCCGGGATACTCATCGTAAGTATATTTTGCCACCACATTGTATTTATCCTCGTCGTAAGGCAGTGAGAACTTGCCTTCTCCGTGCGCCACCCAGATACCGAGCTTGCTGCCGCTCAAAGAGCCGAACATTACGCTGCGGTTGGTAGGAATGGTCAGGCCGATGAAGGTTGACTCGAATTTGTGAGAATCGTTATGCAGCATCTTTCCCTTCTTTTCGTGGTCGGGAGTGATGAGGCCTAATTCCATCATCAACTGGCAGCCGTTGCATACGCCGAGAGACAGCGTGTCTTCGCGTGCATAGAACTTGTCGAGCGCTTCTTTGGCTTTCGGGTTGAAAAGGAAAGCGCCCGCCCAGCCTTTGGCGGAGCCCAGTACGTCGGAATTGGAGAAACCGCCGCAGTAAACTACCATATTCACGTCTTCCAGTGTTTCACGTCCGCTGATAAGGTCGGTCATGGTTACGTCTTTCACGTCGAAGCCGGCAAGGTAGAGCGAGTACGCCATTTCGCGTTCACCGTTGGTTCCCTTTTCACGGATGATGGCGGCACGGATACCGGTCGGAGTACGACGGTCCGGGTCAAGGCCGTATTGTGAAAGCTTACCCTTGAATTCGGGTAGGAATACCAAATCCAGCGGTTGCATCTTGTAGTTCTCGAAACGCTTCTTGGCGCATCCGTTCATGGATTGCTTGCGGTCGAGCAGGTAAGATGAAGAATACCATACATCGCGCATATAGTCTATGCCGAACTGGTAAGTGGCATCGTTCTTGCTTATGAGGATGTGGCGCTCATCGGTCGGCTTACCGATTTTGATATAGCCTACACCGGCATCTTCCAGTATCTTCTTGACCTCTTCCTTACGCTTGTCGCTGATTTGGATAACGATACCCGGATTCTCGGCAAACAATATTTTGATGAGGTCTTGTTCCTTCATCTTGTCGAGGTTGATTTCCATACCGCCCTCTACATTGGCGAAGCACATTTCGAGCAGCGTAGTGATGAGACCGCCGGCTGAAATATCGTGTCCGGCAAGAACAAGTCCCTTGTTGATTAATTCCTGTACGGCCAGGAAGGCGTCGCGGAAGTATTCGGCGTCTTGTACGCAAGGCACTTCGTCGCCTACTTTACCCAGTGACTGCGCAAAGGCGGAACCGCCCAGTTTCAGTTTGTCGAAGCTGAAGTCGATATGGTAGAGGGTGGTCTTGTCGTCGTTGACGAGTACGGGAGACACCACTTTCTTCACATCCGAAACCTCACCGCCTGCAGATACGATAACCGTACCCGGAGCGATGACCTTGCTGCCGTCGGGATATTTCTGTGTCATGGACAAAGAGTCCTTACCCGTAGGAACATTGATTTGCAGGGCGCAGCAGAAGTCGCTCAATGCTTTTACCGCTGTATAGAGACGCGCGTCCTCGCCTTCTTGCGAGCGGCAAGGCCACATCCAGTTGGCCGACAGGGATACGCTGTCCAGACCTTCGGCAAGCGGAGCCCAAATCAGGTTGGTCAATGCCTCGCTGACGGAGAGGATGGAACCGGCCGCCGGGTCGGCAAGCGCTGCCTGCGGAGCGTGTCCCAAAGATGTTGCGATACCTTTCTCGCCGCGATAATCCAAAGCTACGACACCGCAGTCGCTCAACGGCAACTGAAGTTCGCCCTGGCACTGTTGGCGGGCAATCTTGCCTGTTACGGAACGGTCTACCTTGTTTGTCAACCAGTCTTTGCAGGCAACGGCTTCCAGCTGGAGTACGTTGGTGAGGTATTCATGCAGTTGTGACAACTCGTATTCCGGCATTTCATAATGACGCTCTACGGTTTTGTCCACCATATAAGTCTTGGGTGAGGAGCCGAACATCTGCTCTACGGCAAGGTCGAACGGACGTACGCCGTCGGCCTGCTGGAAAGCGAAGCGATGGTCGCCGGTCGTTTCGCCGACTACGTACATCGGGGCGCGCTCGCGTTCGGCCACCTTGCGTACATGCTCGATAGCTTCTTCCCGAATCAGCAAGCCCATACGCTCCTGACTTTCGTTGGCGATGATTTCTTTGGCGGATAGGGTCTTGTCGCCGATAGGCAGCTTGCTCATGTCGATAAGACCGCCGCACTCTTCCACCAGCTCGGACAGACAGTTTACGTGTCCGGCGGAACCGTGGTCGTGGATGGAAACCACCGGGTTGGCGTCTTCTTCACAAAGTGCGCGCACTACGTTGTAGGCGCGTTTCTGCATCTCCGCATTGGCACGCTGTACGGCGTTCAGTTCGATGCCGCTGCTGTAACGTCCCGTATCTACGGATGAAACGGACCCGCCGCCCAAACCGATGCGGTAGTTGTCGCCACCGATAACGACAACCTTGTTGCCTGCTTCGGGGGCGCCTTTCAGACAGTCGCGTTGCGTACCGTATCCCACACCGCCGGCAAGCATGATAACTTTGTCGTAACCGTAAACTTCATCTTTCTCTTTGTGCTCAAAGGTGAGTACGGAACCGCAAATCAGCGGTTGGCCGAACTTGTTTCCGAAATCGCTGGCGCCGTTGGACGCTTTAATCAGGATTTGTTCGGGAGTCTGATACAGCCATTCGCGTACCGGAAGTATGTCTTCCCAGGAACGTTCCTCGTCTGTACGGGGATAGGAAGTCATGTATACGGCTGTTCCGGCAATAGGCCATGAGCCTTTACCGCCGCCCATACGGTCGCGGATTTCACCGCCCGTACCGGTAGAAGCGCCGTTGAAAGGTTCTACGGTAGTAGGGAAGTTATGGGTCTCGGCCTTCAGGGAGATAACGCTCTTGATGTCCTTTATCCGGAAGAAGTCGGGCTTGGAGTGGTCTGCCGGGGCAAACTGCTCGATAACCGGACCTTCGGCAAAGGCTACATTGTCTTTATAGGCTGATATAATCTTGTTCGGGTTTTCCTGAGTGGTTTTCTTAATCATCTGGAAGAGGGAAGATTCCTGCTCCACTCCGTCGATGATGAAGGTACCGCCGAAGATTTTGTGACGGCAGTGCTCGGAATTGATTTGCGCGAAGCCGAACACCTCGGAGTCGGTCAACGGACGTCCCAGGTCTTTCTCTACTTTCTTAAGGTAGTCCATCTCCTCTTTGGAGAGCGCCAGACCTTCTTTTTCGTTGTATGCTTCCAGGTCATCGATATGGATTATCGGCTCCGGCTGGCGGTTGGTGGTAAATACGTTTTGGTCCAGACCTTTATACATACGTTGCAGCATCGGGTCACGCTCTGCGTTTTCGTCTTTTACGGGGAAATATTCTTCGATACGGGCGATACCGTTCAAACCCATGTTCTGGGTGATTTCCACAGCATTGGTACTCCAAGGAGTAATCATTTCACGGCGCGGGCCGACGAAATGTCCTTTCAGGTTGTCTTCACTTTCGGGGGCGGCTTCTCCAAAAAGCCAGCAGAGTTTGTCGCTGTCTGCCTGAGTAAGTTCGTGGTCACATTCTACGGCAATCACGCTCTTGGATGGTGTTCTGAAAAAAAGAATCATACTTTTATTTAAGAGTTTACGATTTGCTACTTTTGATTGAAGCTGCTGTCTGTCAGTTAGCCTCTTCTCTTTTCTTCTTGGGTGCAAAGATATACAAAATCGTCGGGCGGGAGAAAGAAATGGAAATAAAAAACTTCAGTCGGATGCGAGAGAACATGTTTCACGTTTCATAGGGATAATATAGCTTTTTAAAATCCTTTTCTGACGAAAAAACGTTAACTCTATTCGGTCGTCTCATAAAAAAGTCCGATATTTGCAGGCATGATTCAGATAGAGACCATATTTGACATATTGTGGAAGGGGTTCATAATCGGTGTTATAGTGTCCGCACCTTTGGGTCCTGTAGGAGTATTGTGCATTCAGCGTACTTTGAATAAAGGGCGCTGGTATGGTTTTGTAACCGGTATAGGAGCCTCGTTGAGCGATATAGCCTACGCTTTGCTGACAGGTTACGGAATGAGTTTCGTCTTCGATTATGTCAACAAGAATATTTTCTATCTGCAACTGTTCGGAAGTATCCTGCTGCTGATATTCGGTATTTACACGTTCCGCAGTAATCCGGTACAATCCATTCGTCCGGTATCCACCAGCAAGGGGTCTTATTTTCATAACTTTATCACGGCGTTCGCTGTCACTCTTTCCAATCCGCTTATCATCTTTCTTTTCGTAGGTCTGTTTGCGCGTTTTGCTTTCGTAAGCGAAGGCGTGTTGGTCTTCGAGGCCGTTACGGGGTATCTTGCCATTGCTTTGGGAGCGTTGGCGTGGTGGTTTGGAATTACCTTTTTCGTCAACAAGGTCCGTACGCAATTCAACTTACGCGGCATTTGGATATTGAACCGTATCATCGGCGGCATTGTCATGGTGGTGTCTGCACTCGGGCTGGTATTTACGCTGATGGGCGAATCGTTGTATTAGTTGACAGCCGGCAGACAGGGAATGTGACGTTTGAATCAATCATAAACAATAAATCATCAATCTCAACGTGAAGATCTCACAGCAACTGAAAGAGAAGAATATTGCCGAATACCTTATATATATGTGGCAAGTGGAAGACCTGCTTCGCGCTAATAAGTGCGATATAGACCTGCTTCGCAGTAACATTATTTCCCGCTACCCTGCGGAGGAGCATGCGGCTTTGGAAGAATGGTACGGCAATCTTGCCGATATGATGCGTGCCGAGGGCGTGACGGAGAAAGGGCATTTGCAGATTAACCGCAACGTCATCCGTAACCTTACGGACCTGCATGCCGATTTGCTGGCTTCCACGAAGTATCCTTTTTATAATGCGGCATACTTCAAGGCCTTGCCTTTTATTGTAGAATTGCGGCAAAAGGGCGGACAGGAGGAAGAACCCGAATTGGAAACCTGCTTTGAGGCGCTTTACGGCATATTGCTGCTGCGTTTGCAGAAAAAAGAAATCAGTCAGGGCACTGCTAAGGCGGTAGAGGCTATCAGCAGTTTTCTTTCCTTGCTCGCCAACTATTACGACAAGGACAAGAAAGGCGCGTTGAAGCTGGATAATGACTGACAGGATGTTTGTATGGGCTTGGATAATAAGTTGAGTGATAAATAGTAAATAATAGAATAGTAAATTGTCAACATACCTACGTGTCGGAGATAAAAGAAATATCATGACCGTAGGGAATAAATAGTAACTGTTAAGATGAATATATTGGTAACCGGCGCCAACGGTCAGCTTGGCAACGAGATGCGGGCGCTCTCCGCTGAAAATCAGCAACACACTTACTTCTTTACAGATGTGCAGGAACTGGATATATGTGATGAACAGGCCATACGTACATTCGTGGCCGGCAACCGGGTGGATGTTATCGTAAACTGTGCCGCTTATACGGCGGTAGACAAGGCGGAAGACAATCCGGAGCTTTGCGATAAACTGAACCATGTGGCTCCCGGCTATCTGGCTGCTGCCGCTGAGGCTTGCGGCGCCGCCATGATACAGGTGTCTACGGACTACGTGTTCGACGGCACCGGCCATATTCCTTATACGGAAGAAGTGACTCCTTGTCCCAACTCCGTTTACGGCTCCACGAAACTGGCGGGCGAACAGGCTGTTATGGAGAAGTGCAGTCGCGCAATGGTTATCCGTACGGCATGGCTGTACTCCGTTTACGGCAATAATTTTGTAAAGACCATGATTCGCTTGGGCAATGAGCGTGAGAAGCTGGGAGTCGTTTTCGACCAAATCGGTACGCCGACTTATGCCAACGATTTGGCGCGTGCCATCTTTGCGGCTATCAATCGAGGCATTGTTCCCGGTATTTACCATTTCAGCGACGAAGGTGTTTGTTCCTGGTATGATTTTACGGTAGCCATTCATCGCATAGCGGGCATTACCTCATGCAAAGTCAGTCCGTTGCATACGGACGAGTATCCGGCCAAGGCTCCGCGTCCGCAATATTCCGTATTGGACAAGACGAAGATTAAAAAGACTTTCGGCATCGGGATTCCCCACTGGGAAGAGAGCTTACAGGTCTGCATCGAGCGACTGGCGCAGCAAGCATAACGATATTTATTTGAATATTATACCTATTTATATATGGCAAGTAACAACGAGATAGAAAGAAGACGAACCTTTGCGATTATCGCGCATCCGGATGCCGGTAAGACATCGTTGACTGAAAAGCTGCTGCTGTTTGGCGGTCAGATTCAGGTAGCGGGCGCGGTGAAAAGCAATAAGATAAAGAAGACGGCGACGTCGGACTGGATGGATATTGAAAAACAGCGTGGTATCTCTGTAACCACTTCCGTAATGGAGTTTGATTATCACGATTACAAAATCAATATTCTCGATACTCCGGGTCACCAGGACTTTGCCGAAGATACTTACCGTACCCTGACGGCGGTGGACAGCGTTATCATTGTGGTGGACGGCGCGAAAGGTGTGGAAACCCAGACGCGCAAGCTGATGGAGGTCTGCCGTATGCGCAACACTCCGGTGATTATCTTCATCAATAAGATGGACCGTGAGGCGAAAGACCCGTTCGACCTGCTGGATGAGCTGGAAGAGGAGCTTTCCATCCATGTCCGTCCTCTGACATGGCCTATTGAGAGCGGCGCCCGCTTTAAGGGAGTTTATAACATCTACGAACATAATCTGAACCTGTACCAGCCTTCCAAACAGGTGGTGACGGAGAAAGTGGAAGTGGATATAAATACGGAAGAACTGGATAATCAGATAGGCTCTTCGCTGGCGGACAAGCTGCGCGGCGAGCTGGAGCTGATAGACGGGGTATATCCCGAATTTCAGGTAGGGGAATATCTGAAAGGTGAACTGGCTCCCGTATTCTTCGGTTCCGCCTTGAATAACTTCGGTGTGCAGGAGTTGCTGGACTGCTTTGTGGAGATTGCTCCCAGTCCCCGTCCTGTAAAGGCGGAAGAGCGTGAAGTGGAGCCGGACGAGCCGAAATTCACAGGCTTTATCTTCAAGATTACCGCCAATATCGACCCGAATCACCGTTCGTGTATCGCATTCTGCAAGATATGTTCCGGTAAGTTTACCCGTAATACGCCCTACCTGCATGTGCGTCATGGCAAGACCATGCGTTTCTCGTCGCCCACGCAGTTTATGGCGCAGCGCAAGACTACCATCGACGAGGCATGGGCGGGAGATATTATCGGCCTGCCGGATAACGGCACGTTCAAGATAGGCGATACGCTGACCGAGGGCGAGATGCTTCATTTCCGCGGTTTGCCGAGCTTCTCGCCGGAGATGTTCAAGTACATTGAGAATGCCGACCCGATGAAGCAGAAACAGCTTGCCAAAGGTATCGACCAGTTGATGGACGAAGGTGTGGCGCAGTTGTTTGTCAACCAGTTCAACGGACGCAAGATTATCGGTACGGTAGGGCAGTTGCAGTTCGAGGTTATCCAATACCGTCTGGAAAATGAGTACAGCGCCAAGTGCCGTTGGGAGCCGTTGAGCCTCTACAAGGCTTGCTGGATTGAAAGCGACGACCCCGCCGAACTGGAATCCTTCAAGAAACGCAAGTACCAGTATATGGCGAAAGACCGCGAGGGCAGGGATGTGTTTCTGGCAGACAGCGGCTATGTATTGCAAATGGCGCAAATGGACTTCAAAAACATAAAGTTCCACTTTACGAGCGAGTTCTGATAACAGGGAACCGAAACTTATTTTGAGGCACGGATTATACGAATTTACGCGGCTCTTGATTGACTTGAACCGCCGGATTCGTGTAATCCGTGTTTTTTGTCTTATACTTTACTCATTTACTCATTACTATTATATGCGCATGAAGTCCTGCCTCGATTTTATTCTGCCGTTATTTCTCCTTTGGGGGATAACGGCCTGTTCCGCTCCCGCCGATAAGGATATGTTGGAGTATGAACACTCCCTTGCCCATGCCGATTCGTTGGTACAGTCCGGTGTCGCCGACAGTGCCCGTACCGCTCGTCTGCTTTCCGGCCTGCATCGCGAATACGCCCGTGTAAAAGAACAGTCCGCAGGAAAACCTCTTCGTCTGATGCCGGTCACGGGGTGGAAGCATACTCTTTGGGGAGTGTTCGGCGCATTGATGCTGGGCTTGAATGTCTGGCTTTCCATACGGGACATAAAATTCACGAACGAGCGCAAGCACCGCCGTTACCTCATCAACTTGAGCGAGAATGAACGCCACCTGCATAACAACGAACGTGAGCGTGCCGAACTGGAAGAATGCCTCAAAGAGATGTCACTGGAAGATGACGAACGCGAAGAAGTACAACGCTCGTTGGTGAATCTTATGACCCGGGGCGGCCGGTTGCACGAGGAGAACGGAGTGCTTCGCGGACGTCTCAGGGAGTACGAAGACCATCCTGTCCCTTATGAGCTGGAACTGCTGCAAAAAGAGGGTGAACGTGCCCGTAAACTGGACGGACAGGTACAAGCGCTCACCGCCGCATTGATAGACCGTGACGAGGTGGTGGAGCGGTTGCGCGCTCATCCCAAGTTTCTGACGGAAGCCCAATGGGAACATCTGCGGCAACTGACAGACAAAGCGTATACAGGTATTTCCGAACGCCTCACTTCCCGCTTTCCCCAGCTCACGCCTGCCGACCTTCAGCTTTGCCTGCTGATGCGCCTGCGCTTCACGAACACACAGATAGCAACGCTTACGGCTGTCTCTCCCGCTTCTGTCTCTCAGCAGAAGTTCCGCTTGAAAAAGCGGCTGATACAGGCGGATGAATCTTTGTTCAAAAACGGGGAGACGGTGGATGTGGTGGTGTGCGGATGCTGATACGTGTTATTTCCCGGCAGGTGCTTGTGAGATTTATGTCTCCAATGCGATGCTCTCAGGAATTACCCATAGCCCAGTCTAGTATTACATTTTCCATGTGTAAAGTTTTGTTGCAATCCGGATAAGAGAGCCGAAACTGGGGTAAACTCGATTATACTGCAAAAAAAGTCCCGCCGGAAGTACTTCTTGACGGGGTAATCAAAGATAACGGCTGTGATACTCTCATACGCCGGCAGAGGCCGTCTTGCATAACGACAGAGATAGCCTCGCATAACGACAATGCCTGCCACCGTTAAGATAGCATGTCCGGCATCCGTGTTTTGTTGCTATATTTCAATTACCCGCCAACTTTTGCCTGTATCGTCTGATAATTTTCGATATAGCGCAAAGCCGCTACTTCCTTTTTAGAATACGGCAAGATTTTAGGAATCATTCAGGATATGAATCGTAGAGAGAAAGAAGTGTAAGTTTCTCGGTATTGTAGAGATACATTGGTTTCGTGATGCTGGTTGTCAGCTCTTTACATAGCGTTCAGGTAGAGATATTCATAGAATATTGAATCTCCGGTTTGGTATCCTATTGTCGGGTTGTAGAGATGTGCGGTTGATAATATGTTGATTTATAGCTGTTTTGCCGGGATTGTTGTAGAGCCTGTTTTCTTGTTATTCCTTCTTGTGTCCTTTAACTTTGCAACATCGAATTTGAGAAAAGCGAAATACTTTATCGTTGAGGCCTCGCGGTAGAGTTCTTCCTTATACTTCTTGAAAGAGATGCGGTTTCGGTCGGCCTTCAATCTGATCGGTCAAAGCGGTGATGACTGGCTCACTGGCAACTATTATATATTTACTTAATACATTATCAATTATGTTTTATAAGAAAACTCAACAAAAAATCAACGGTTTATGGTATCCTCAGTCCATCACATGGGGCAAAGCTGTTACAAGTAATCAGGTGGCGGATCAATTGGCGTTGCTTTCTACCGTTACCCGTGGTGACGCGTATGCCATCATTAAGAATTTGGGAAGCGTACTTTCTCTTTATATGGCGCAAGGACGTACGGTGAAAATAGACGGGGTAGGTACTTTTTATTATACGGCTGCCGCCAACAAGAATGGAGTGAAAACGTCTAAAGAGGTCAGCGCTTCTCAAATAGCGGGTGTACGTGTCCGTTTCATTCCCGAGGTCGAACGGGACATTAATAATAAGGTTGTTACCCGTAGTATGGTAGACAGTAATATCTGTTGGGAAGAGTGGGGCAAAACTTCAGCTTCCGGCAATGGCGGCAATGGAGATGATACGGGCGGCGGTGAAGAAGAAAATCCGTTAGGATAATCTTTATCGTATCCGGACAGGATTCTGTACCGACATCGCAGTATTGATAAATGAGTTCCCGTGTTGCCCTTCCGGACGGCACGGGAATTTCTGTTTTAGCATTATTTATAATTATATCACACTATTCTTTAACGAATTATCGCTAATTTCGGACGAATTTTTGCAATTCCGATAGAATAACTAATAATTTATAATATGGAAAACTTGAATTTAGCGCTCCTGCTAATGGTAGTAGGTATGGCAACGGTTTTTGCCATCCTGCTGATTGTTATCTACTTAGGTAAACTCCTCATCGCTCTTGTGAATAAATATGCTCCCGAAGAGGTTGCTCCTGCCAAACAGGCGGCAAATGCTCCTGCGGCTATTCCCGGCAATATCATGGCGGCCATCAACGCGGCTGTTACGGTGGTGACGCAAGGCAAGGGCAAGGTAGCGAAAGTAGAGAAAATCTGAAATAACTAATCTTATATAAACACACACAGGAATAATTTAGTATGAAAAAAGAAATTAAGTTCAGTTTGGTATTCAGGGATATGTGGCAAAGCGCCGGAAAGTATGTTCCCCGTGTAGACCAACTGGTAAAGGTAGCTCCCGCCATTATCGAGATGGGATGTTTTGCCCGTGTAGAAACGAATGGCGGCGGTTTTGAACAGGTAAATCTTTTGTTCGGCGAGAATCCCAATAAGGCTGTGCGCGAGTGGACGAAACCTTTCCACGAAGCCGGCATCCAGACACATATGTTGGACCGTGCGCTGAACGGTTTGCGCATGAGCCCTGTGCCCGCCGATGTGCGCAAGCTGTTTTATAAAGTAAAGAAAGCGCAGGGTACGGACATCACGCGTACTTTCTGCGGACTGAACGATATACGTAACATCGCCCCCTCCATCACTTATGCGCACGAGGCGGGAATGATTTCGCAGTGCTCTCTCTGCATCACCCATTCACCTATCCATACAGTGGAGTATTATACGGATATGGCATTGAAGCTTATCAAACTGGGTGCGGACGAAATCTGTATAAAGGACATGGCCGGTATCGGTCGTCCGGTATCTCTGGGCAAGATTGTGGCCAATATCAAAGCCGCCCATCCGGAAATTCCCATTCAATATCACAGCCATGCGGGTCCCGGCTTCAATATGGCGAGCATTCTCGAAGTATGTGAAGCCGGCTGCGACTACATCGACGTAGGTATGGAACCGCTGTCATGGGGTACCGGACATGCCGACCTGCTTAGCGTGCAAGCCATGCTGAAAGACGCCGGTTTCCAAGTACCTGAGGTCAATATGGAAGCCTACATGAAGGTGCGCGCCCTGATACAAGAGTTTATGGATGATTTCCTCGGCCTGTACATCAGCCCGAAGAACCGTCTGATGAACTCGTTGCTGATTGGTCCGGGACTTCCGGGCGGCATGATGGGCAGCTTGATGGCGGACTTGGAGTCCAATCTGGAATCTATCAACAAGTATAAGGCTAAACGTAACCTGCCGTTTATGAAGCAGGACGAACTGCTGATTAAACTCTTCAACGAAGTGGCTTACGTATGGCCGCGTGTAGGTTACCCGCCGTTGGTAACCCCGTTCAGCCAATATGTAAAGAACCTGTCCATGATGAACGTGATGGCTATGGAGAAAGGCAAGGAACGTTGGGGCATGATAGCCGACGATATTTGGGATATGCTGTTGGGCAAAGCCGGTAAACTGCCGGGTGAGCTTGCGCCCGAAATCGTGGAAAAGGCGGAACGTGAGGGACGTAAATTCTTCAACGGCAACCCGCAGGACAATTATCCCGATGCGCTTGATAA
Organism: Bacteroides clarus YIT 12056; assembly: GCF_900129655.1. Lineage (GTDB taxonomy): Bacteria > Bacteroidota > Bacteroidia > Bacteroidales > Bacteroidaceae > Bacteroides > Bacteroides clarus. Next base: position 131,789 of record NZ_FQWK01000002.1, on the reverse strand, counting down.
GTACCGCAAGCTGATGAAAGAAAACAAGTGGGAACTCGGAGAGGATGATGAGGAACTCTTTGAGTATGCCATGCATCCGGCGCAATACGAGGCGTACAAGAGCGGCAAGGCCAAAGAGGACTTTCTGGAAGACGTGGAAAAACGCCGTGCCGAACGTGATAAATCTCCTTTGGATGACGCCAAACCCAAAACGCTTACTGTACAGGTGGACGGACAGGCTTATCGCGTGACGGTGGCCTACGGCGACATAGACCTGCCGGCTTCCGCTACCGAGAAAGTCACCGCCCCCGTAGGCGAAGGACAGGAAGTGGCGGCTCCGCTCGAAGGCAAGTTCTTCCTGACCAAGAATGCGCAGGAAACTCCGCTCAAGGTAGGAGACAAGGTGAAGGAAGGCGACCTGCTTTGCTACATCGAGGCGATGAAGACTTATAATGCTATCCGTGCCGACTTTGGCGGAACGGTTACCGCTATCTGTGTCAATCCGGGTGATTCTGTTTCTGAAGATGATGTATTAATGAAGATTGGATAATGGAAGATATATTTGCGAAACTTTATGATATGACGGCGTTCAGCAATATCATTGCCGATCCGTCGTTCCTTGTAATGTATGCCATTGCCTTCATTTTGTTGTATCTGGGCATCAAGAAGCATTACGAACCGCTGTTGCTGGTTCCCATCGCTTTCGGTGTGCTCATAGCCAACTTCCCCGGCGGAGAGATGGGCGTGATTCAGGCGGATGAAAACGGTATGGTAATGGTGAACGGAGTGCTGAAGAACATCTGGGAGATGCCGTTGCATGAGATTGCGCACGACCTCGGACTGATGAACTTCATCTACTATATGCTGATAAAGACCGGATTCCTGCCGCCCATCATCTTTATGGGTGTGGGTGCGCTGACGGACTTCGGACCTATGCTCCGCAATCTGCGCCTTTCCATATTCGGCGCGGCTGCACAGCTTGGTATCTTTACAGTGCTGCTGTGCGCGGTAATGATAGGTTTTACACCGCAGGAAGCCGGTGCATTGGGCATTATCGGTGGCGCAGACGGTCCTACGGCTATCTTTACTACCATTAAACTTGCTCCGCACTTGCTGGGTCCTATCGCTATTGCGGCCTACTCGTATATGGCGTTGGTTCCGGTTATCATTCCATTGGTCGTGAAACTGCTTTGCAGCAAGAAGGAACTGATGATTAACATGAAGGAGCAGGAGAAGCTGTATCCTTCAAAGACCGAGATAAAGAACCTGCGTGTATTGAAGATTGTCTTCCCGATTGCCGTTACTACCATTGTAGCCCTTTTCGTACCGACGGCGGTACCTTTGATTGGTATGTTGATGTTCGGTAACCTGATTAAGGAAATAGGTTCCGATACCAGCCGCCTGTTCGATGCGGCGGCCAACAGCATTATGAATGCGGCAACCATCTTCCTGGGATTGAGCGTGGGTGCTACCATGACGAGCGAGGCGTTCCTTAACTGGACTACTATCGGTATCGTTATCGGCGGTTTCCTTGCGTTCGCCTTGTCTATCTCGGGCGGTATCTTCTTTGTGAAACTGTTCAACCTGTTCTCCAAGAAGAAGATTAATCCGCTGATTGGCGCAACAGGGTTGAGCGCTGTGCCTATGGCGAGTCGTGTATGTAATGAAATCGCTACCAAGTACGACCCCAAGAACCATGTGCTGAATTACTGTATGTCCAGTAATATTTCCGGTGTTATCGGTTCTGCGGTAGCGGCGGGCGTGCTGATTTCCTTCCTCGGGTAAGGGGTTGATGATATAAAAGAATGTGTTAAAACTATGAATGACTTCTCATTCTGTCATTCATAGTTTTAACACATTCTTTTTTACGCTTGCCTTTATTCACTGATGGCTTTCCTGTATTCGGCCACTGCCATTTTTGCGGCAAGGTGCGCGTTGATAAGGTTGGCTTGCGCTTGCGTCCACGAAAGTTGCGCGGAAAGCACATCGACCATGCTTGCCCTGCCTTCATTGTATGAGAACGTAACCAGGTCGAGATTCTCTTCGGCAAGCGCCATATTCTCTTGGGCTGTCTTTACCTGCTGTTCCGTTTCCGTCAGTTTGGTGGTAGCGGCGGATAATTCTTCCAAAATATTATCGGCTACATAGCTTTGCTGTAATCTCTGGATACCTATATATGCTTTTTGCTGGCGGTTGGTCTTGAAGCGTGCCCCCCATCGGAAAATGGGGATGTTGAGATTGAGCCCCGCAATGGGGGTGTGGGGTACGTCCTGTCCCATATAGGCGATACCGGTATCCCATCCGGTAGCCAAAAACATACTGAGTTGGGGATTGTACCGGCTGAGGGCGGCCTTGCGTTGCGCTTCGCTCTTGACGATACTGACATTGGTTCCGGCATAGTCCGCACGGCGTCCTAATACTTCGTCGAGGCTCAGTAAATCAATGGGAGGAGAGCCGGCGCCGATTTCGCAAAGACTGTCTACCGCGGCGTCCGGTTTTACTCCCATCAGAATATTGAGTCGCTGCAAGGCGAGGGTATGGTTCTGACGGGCTTTGATGAACTGCAGTTCAGCCTCCTTCTTGCGGGTGGAAATCATTAATAAGTCCGTACGGCTGATGGCGCCGTCATCGAACCTGTCTTGAATGATGCTGTATTGCCGGTTGACAATCTCTTCAAAACGGGCGGCAGCTTCGAGTGTCGCCAATGCGGCCGAAGCGTTCCAATAAATAGCATCGCTCTGGTAGTGTATCTGGTCGAGTGTCAGCTCTATGGCAAGCTTATCCAGTTCCTCATCGGCTTTGGCTATTCTCTTTTGGGCAATGAGCGAGCCGCCTGTATAAAGAGGCTGCCCCAATGTAGCCAATGCCTGGTAGGTATAGGGACGGTATTGTCCCGCAGGACTGTTCCAAGCGTCCAGGTGGCTCAAGTTGGCGGTCCCTTCGGCGGTAATGTCTATCTTGGGCAGGAAGCCTGTCTGCGCTATTTTGCGGGCCTCGGTGCTTGCGGCGGCTTTCAGGCGTTGTTGCTTCAGCAGTTGGCTGTATGCTTCCACTTTATCCCGATAGGCCTCGCGGCTGAGATACGTTTCCTGCGCCTCGGCGCTTATGCCAAGACTGATTACTGATAATATAAGTATAATTTTTCTCATCATTCAAATAGTAAATCGTAAATAGTCAAATCGTAAATCCCTTCATCCTTTTATTCCCTGTATCGCACAGTAGGCCACAGGCAATACAAACAGGGTGAGTATCGAAGCTACCAGCAGACCGCCCATGATAGTGGCTGCCATACCGCCGAACATGGCGTCGAACAATAACGGCAGCATACCCAAAATGGTGGTGCCCGATGCCATGGCTACGGGAACGATACGGGTGGTCGTTGCGCTGATGACCGCTTCGCGCGGCGCTTTTCCGGCAGCCGTTTCCGCATCGATTTGGTCTACGAGGACAATGGCGTTCTTGATGTTCATCCCGATAAGTCCCAGTAAACCCAAGATGGCGAAAAAGTCGAATGTCTTGCCCAATAGCAGCAGCCCCAATACGATGCCGATAAAGATGAGCGGCAACATCAGCAATATGACAATGGGCTTGCGGTAGGTCTTGAACAGGAACAGCAGGGTGACGAACATCAGGAAAAACGTCAGCGGCATATTGGCTGCCAGTGCGGCATTGGATTCGGCTTGGCTTTCCTGTTCGCCGAAGTACTTCATGGTATATCCTTCGGGGACGTCTATTTCGTTCTGCACCTGTTCCCATACACGGTTGAAGGCGGCAATGGCGTTCACTCCCCGGCGGGGGTCGGCTTGTGCCATCATAACCATTTGGCGGTTGTAGTCCTTTACATTGGAGAACTTATACTGATAGTCGAACTCACCGACCACCTGTTCCAGCGTGGTGGTTTCACGCGTAGTCCCGAATACGGGCAGTGTACGCAGGTCGTTAATGCGGAATGAGTCGGTTGTATTATCTTTCAGCAGGATAGGGAGTACTTGGTCGCCTTGCCGGTATTCTCCCAATGTCATTCCGTTGGTGCCGATTTGTATGCTTTGCGCCATGCTCTGGCGGGACACGCCTAACGGTTGCGCACGCTCCTGGCTGTATACGGGTTTCCATATGGGAATCTTGTTGCCCCATGAATTGCGTATATTGATAAGGTCTTTGTCACGGTGCATCATCTCCAGAACCCGGTTGGTCAGCGCCACTAAAGTATCCGTGTTATTGCCGATAAAGCCTATCTCGATAGCGGCATCTACGGCAGGCGAGAGCTTGAAGAGCGTGGTGCGGGTGATGGCATTGGGGTAATTCTCCTTCATATAGCTGTCCAGATTCTCCTCATATTCCTTGGTATATTTGCTGTCTGTCACTTCTACCAGAAGGTTGGCGAAGTTGGGCTTCGGACCGACGGAAGTGGATGCCAGATAGTAGCGTAGCGGGGTACTGCCGAAGGTGACGGAAACCCGTTTCACTTCCGGCTGTTCCAGCAGATGGGCTTCCACTTTCTTCATTTCCTTCTCTACATCGCGGATACCGTATCCGTCGGGATAGAATACGTCGGCACGGAAATAGGGCTTGTCCAGTGAGGGGAAGAAGTTTTGCGGCATCAGTCCCATGACAACGAGGGAGAGGATGAACAATACGACCATGCTTCCCAACGTCAACGCTTTTTTGCGTATCAGCAGGCTGAGGACAGATGCGAACTTATGGTAGAAAGGCTTGTCGTAGGGGTCTTTGTTGCTGTTGCCGGTTCGGGCTTTCAGTATGAAGTTACCGAAAGTGGTGGTTTGCGTCAATGCCAGTACCCAGCTTAATCCTAACGAGATGGCCAAGACGATGAACAACGGCTTCACAATCTCGGCGACGGAAGACGGCGCAAGATAAAGCGGCAGGAAGGAGCAGATGGCTATAAACGTTGCTCCAAGCAGTCCCCATTGCGGTTTGGTGGCGCCGTCTATCAGCGCTTTCCGTCTGTTTACACCGCGGGCTATGGCGATTTGCGCGTTGTCGGTCACTACGATAGCGTTGTCCACCAGCATTCCCATGGCGATGATGAAGCCTGCCAGCGAGGTACGGTTTAATCCGACTCCCAAAAATGACATGATAAGCAGCGTACCGCCGATGGAGAATATCAGTGAAGAACCGATGAGCACGCCGGCACGCATCCCCATTACCAGCATGATGATGACAATTACAATCAGAATGGATTCTATCAGGTTGATAATGAAACCATTGTTTGCTTCTTTGGCTATGATGTTTTCGGGATAAAGGCTTTCCAATTCCAGCCCTACGGGAATGAGAGGCAGCAGCTCGGCGAGTTTCTTGTCTACCAGTTCGCCGGTTTTTACTACATCCTTCTGCGGGTCGGTGGAGACACCGATGCCGATAGCCCGTTTTCCGTTGACGTGCATGATAGTACCGGGCGGGTCCATATAGCCCTTTTCGACAATGGCTATGTCGCCCAGCTTGACCTGGCCGCCGGGAGTGGTGATTAGCTGGTTACGGATGTCGTTGACGGTGGTATAAGTACCGTTGGCGATAATGCGCAACTGTTGTTCGCCCGCGCCGATTTCACCCGTATTGATAATCTGGTTCTGCGATTGCAGCAGGCTTGCCAGTTGTTTGGGGTCGATACCCATCCCCGCCAACTTGTTTACGGAGATAAAGATATTGATTACTTCCGTCTGTGTACCGAACAGGGCTACTTTCATCACTCCTTCGGCGGTGATGACCTGAGTTTTGATGCGTTCCGCCCAGTTGCGCATTTCTTCATAAGAGAAACCGTCGTCGCCGACCAGTCCGTAATAAATGCCGAATACATCGCCGAAGTCGTCCGATACCGTTGGCACGGAAGCTCCGGCGGGTAGTTGGGGCTGTATGTTGAGAACCTTACGACGCAGTTCATCCCATTTCTGCGGGATAGATGCTGCGGAGAGCGAAGGCTGCAACTCGAACGTAATCTTGGAAAGTCCGTACATGGACTCCGACTTTATCTTGTACACTCCGCTCATACTCTGTATTTCGCGGGAGATAGGTTCGGTAATGAGCCGTTCCACTTCAGCGGGTTCGGCTCCGGGATAGCGTGTCATAATGACCGCCGTCTTGATGACAAAGGGGGCGTCTTCTTTCTTTCCCAAACGGCCGAATGAGAATATGCCGCCGATGAGCAATACGGCAAGGAAGAAATAGACAATCTTTGTATTGTCTAATGAATATTTGGCTAAGTTCATATGTAAAAGGTGATAGGGTGATAAAGTTATAAAGTGATAGGGGAAAGGCTGTTACTCTACCTCTTTTACTCTCTGCCCCTCTACGAGTTGGTATACTCCGGCGATAACAACGGTTTCATCCGGTTTCAGCCCTTTGGAGATGAGAATATTGGCTTCACCGGTCGGTGAATATACGGTTACTTCGCGACGGCTTACCCTGTTATCTTTCACGATCCACACATAGGTGTTCTTGTTCTCGCTGTCGCCGAATACGGCGCTTAACGGTACATTCATCAGCTTTTCCTCTATGAAAGGGGCGATGTCCGAGGCGAGACGGATGTTACAGGTAAATCCGGGCTTCACATCATATACGGCACGGTCAAAAGCTGGGTCGTCGATGATGATGGTAACCGGGATGCCCGTACCGTCTGTTGAAATATCGAGATATTCTTCCAGTTTGGCGTTGAATATCGTACCCTTATAAGTATCGAACTCCACTTTGAACGTGGCGTCTTTGGCACGAAGCAGATACAGGTAATCATCGGGTACGGTGAATTTTATACGCAGTTTCTGCGTATTTACCAGCCGTACGATCCCCTCTCCCGAATTGACACGCTGATAGTTCTCCACCAGACGCTTTTCGATGGAGCCGTCGAAAGGGGCGAGCAGTTTCGTATCCCGCATATTGTTGGTAGATAGTTCGTAGGCGGATTTGGCCTTTTGATAATTGGCTGCGCTGATTTCATACTCCTGCAAGGAAATGGCCTGGCGGCTCAGCAGACGCTCGTTGCGCTCGACCTGCGCGGCAGCGGTTTCATAGGCAGCCTTGTCGGCGGCATATTGCAGGGAGATATCCCGGGGGGCGATGGCGGCGATCAGTTGTCCTTTCCTTACCCTTTGTCCTTCCACTACCGGAAGGTTGATGATTTGTCCGCTGACACGGAATGCCAGTTTCACATATTCCACCGCTTCTACCATGCCGGAGAAATCCTTGAGAATTACCGACTGTGAACGTACGGTAGCGGTTTTCACAGGTCGAACGAGGGTGGTTTCTTCCCTCTTTTTTTGCCCGCAGGACGTAATGATGAACGTCACCGCCAAGGCGAACAGATACATTTTCTTCATTTATTCCGATTAAGACAAGTCTTTGAGGTTGACGGTCAAAGCCAACCCTTGTCTTAATTCATAAACGTTTTGATATACCTGTATGTTCAGTTGGCTTCCGGCGGTCAGGCTGATTTTTATCTCTTTGCTTACCTGTATATGCAGCGTATTGCCTAAGTAGTTCACTTTGAACGAGTAACTGCTCCATTTCTCCGGTATGACGGGTTCTATCTTGAGTGTGTCGTTCAGTATTTGCAATCCCGCAAACCCGCGTACGATAGCCAGCCAACTGCCCGGCATACTGGTGATATGCAGTCCCTGGTCTCCTTCGTTGTTGTAGTCGTCCAGGTCGAGGCGGGTGGCGTGTAAGAATAATTGATACGCTTTCTCCACCTTTCCGATGCGTGCGGCAAGAATGGAATGGATATGCGGGGAAAGGGACGATTCGTGCACGGTCATCGGTTCGTAGAACTCAAAGTTGCGGCGGATGGTTTCCCGGTCGAAGTTGAAATAATAGAGGTATAGCCCGAGCAGAACGTCACCCTGCTTGATGTAACAGGAACGCAGGATACGATCCCACGACCAGTACTGGTTGATGGGGCGCTCGCCATCGGGAATGGCATCGGCGCTTTGCAGAACTTTGTCCATATAACCGTCGTTTTGCACGAAGATACCGCGTTCCGGGTCTTCCGGCAGATATATCCGTTCGATAATATCCCGCCAGCGTTCGCTCTCTTCCGTATAGTTCAGACGGGTGATACGGCGTATGCGGGCGTATTCGTCGGGGTATTGCCGTGCGATGATTTCAAGGAAACTGAGGGTGGTTCTGAGACAGCGCATGCAGGAGTAGTTGGTGTACCAGTTATTGTCTACGTTATTCTCGTATTCGTTGGGTCCGGTAACTCCCAAAATGACGTATTGCTGTTTGGGTTGTGAGAAAGACACCCGTTGGCTCCAGAAGCGGCTGATGGCTATCATTACTTCCAGTCCGTAGCGGGCGATGTAATCCAGTGTGCCTGTGAGGGTGGAGTGTTGCAGAATGGCATAGACAATCATGTTGTTCCGGTGAATCTCTTCAAAGGTAATCTCCCATTCGCTGTGACACTCCTCTCCATTGCTGGTGACTTGCGGAAAGAGGGCGGCTCCATTGTCGAATCCTAACTTACGGGCATTCTCAATGGCTTTGGGCAGTTGCTTATAGCGGTATATCAGCAGGTTTTCGGCAATCTTCTTCGGGGTGGAAAGCAGGAAGAAAGGTACGCAGCACAATTCGGTATTCCAGTAAGTATTTCCGCCGTACTTCTCGCCGGTGAAACCTTTGGGGCCGATATTCAGGCGGGGGTCGTCTCCCCGGTATGTTTGGTAGAGCTGGAAGATGTTGTAGCGTATGCCTTGCTGGGCTTCCGGGTCGCCTTCGATACTGACATCGGTTTCGTCCCATATCTCCTGCCAGGCATTCCGGTGCTCCTGTTCCAGAGCATCCCAACCTGTACTTTGGGCGTTGCGGGCTTCTGCTACGGAGGCTTCTATCAAATCCTGCCGTTCATAATAAAGGGACGATGCTATGGCAATGTATTTGACGAGCGTCACGGTATCTCCCGGCTTCACTTCAGTGCCTACGCTGAATCCGGCCTGTTTTTCTTTTTCTATCCGTATCGGGTTGGCAAAAGTCTCTTTATTGTTCTTGAAGAACCGGTAGGTCATGGCATAGCATATTTGCGCATCTTCCCGCCTGGTTTGCGTCCACAGATAGGCGCAATCGCTGGTGGTGCCGGAGCGCAGGATATTCCATATCTTTTCATCCGGATGCCTGACCGGGTTCGCGGTGTCTCCGTCAAGGATAGGCACGAGTGAAACCTTGCCTGTATAGTTGACGGACGTAACGCTGTACTTTATAAGGCAGAGATTGGGGTGAGCCATATTGGCGATATGTTCCACGTGCAGGCGGAGTTTGTTTCCCCGCGGAGAGGTTACTTCCGCGTCCCGATAAGAAATACCCGCTTTCATATCGAGGCGTCTGTTGAAACTGTCCACATCCCATTGTGCCAAGTCCAGTTCCTCGTCGATGAGGCGCAGGCTGATACGGCTCCAGTCCGGAGCATTGGGGATGCGTGTGTAGAATTGCGGAAAACCGTTCTTCCACCAGCCTACACGCATTTTGTCCAGAAAAGTGATACCTGCCACGAATGCGCCGCGATAGCTGTCGCTGCTGTATGGTTCTTCAAAATGTCCCCGTTGTCCGAAACGGCCGTTTCCAAGACTGAATATGCTTTCCGACCACCGCATGCGGTCGGCTTGAAAACTATCTTCTATAATATTCCATTCATCGGTTTTAAGGTATTTCTTCATGGCGCTCTTTTTCTGTGTTATCGGTGTAAAGATAGACAAATAAACGGATAAACAAATAAGATGCGGGAAAAAGAAACGCCCCGTTCCTTGGTGAGGAACGGGGCGTCGGGTGGTGGTTTACGACCTTTCTCCTTTGGTCTCTTTTATCAGATATACGCAGACGGCTCCGATAATGAGCATCACACCCGCCATTACCAGCATGTTTATTTCCGGGGGAAGCATTCCTTTCGGCGTAAACAGTGCCAGAATACTTCCGCCTAATGCCGCTGCCACGATTTGCGGGATACAGATGGTTCCGTTGAACAGTCCGAGGTATGTGCCCATGTGCCCGCCGGACAAGGCGTTGGTCAGAATGGTGAAAGGCAGCGCCAGCATGGCGGCCCATGCGCAACCTATCAGCAGGAAAGAGATGAACAGCACATACTGGCTGTGTACAAAATAAGTGGATATGAAGCCGATACCGCCCAACACGAGGCTCAGCGCGTAAATGAAGCGGCGGTCTTTGAACATAGGGATGCAGACCGCCCAAAGTACAGAGCCGATGGCTTGTACGGCAAACAGTACGCCTACCCAGTTGGCGGCTTCCTGATATTGCAGGCTCTTGGTGTCAAGAACTATTTTAGTGATTCCGTTTACAGTGTGTTCAACGGTCGGTGCGTCAAAAACATTTGCGGCTATGCTGCCGTTGGTGTATGTCCACATAAACATAAAAGCGAACCAGCAGAAGAACTGCACCAGTCCTACCGTCCAAAAGGCTTTCGGCGCTTTAACCAACAGCTTCAGCATATTGACTTTCTCATGTTCCTGTTCTTCTGTGATGCCATGATACTCGGCATATTCCGCAGGCGGCATTTCCTTGACTTTGACCGTTGTATAAATAACGCAGAATATCAGGATAGCGGCTCCGATGTAGAACGAATAGATTACAGAATCGGGAATTACCCCCTGCGGCGCCGTATTGCTGATGCCCACCCACGCAAATATAAACGGGAACAGATACCCCACCAGACTGCCGGCATTGCATAGGAAACTCTGAATGGAATAGGCGAGTCCTTTCTGTTTCTCATTCACCATATCGCCTACCATCATCTTGAACGGTTGCATCGCCATATTGATAGAGGTGTCCAGAAACATCAGCGATACCAGACCGAAAATCATGGCCGTACTTACCGCCATGCCGAAGCTGCCCGCATTGGGCAGCAGGCACATGACGAGCACCGCAACCAGCGAACCGATGAATAAATAAGGAATGCGACGTCCGAATCTCGTCCAGGTCTTGTCGCTGGCGGCTCCTACAATAGGCTGCACTATGATACCTGCCAACGGCGGTAATATCCAGAAATAACTCAAACTGTGCGGGTCAGCTCCCAAAGTGGAGAATATACGGCTGATATTCGCGCTTTGCAGGGCATACGCGATCTGTACGCCAAAAAAACCGAAGCTGATGTTCCACAGTTTCCAGAAACTTAAATCGGGTTTTACTTTCATTGTTCTTTTGTTTTTTATGATATTAGTATAATTCATTATTTCGTCGTTCCCCTCACCACCAGATTCGTCCGTACAATCTTATTGGTGCTTTTCTCCTCACTCCCTTCCAGCTTGTCGGTAAGGATGCCGAATGCGCTCTTGCCGACTTCCTCTCCATGCTGCTCCACCGTTGTCAGTTTCGGGTCGGTACTTTGGGCGATGGCTCCATCGGTGAACCCGCAGATAGAAACCTCGTCCGGTACTTTTAGTCCCACCAGCTTGCAGGCATACAATATGCCTGCCGCCGTTTCGTCGTTAATCGCAAAGAATCCGTCGGGGCGGTTGTCGCTTTCCAGCAAATCGGGTGTTATGGCAATGGCGCGTTCGCGATTGTCGCATAACTTAATCATGCTGTCGTCTACGGGAACCTTGTATTTCTTCATGGCATCCAGATAACCGTTACGCCGGTTCTTGGTAATTTCAAGATGCGGATCGGCTCCGTAAAAGAAGATGCGTTTACATCCTGTCTGAATCATGTACTCCACAGCGGCAAACGAACCGGCATAGTCGTCGACCACTACTCGCTCCGTCTTCAGTCCGGTACAGATGCGGTCGTAGAAAACAATCGGAATATTATTATTTAAGAGTTCCTGATAATGATCGTATTGTTCCGTATTCTTGGCAAGAGATGCAATGACGCCACAGACACGGGCGGCGAGAAAAGAATGAACTATTTTTACTTCCTGCCCGTACGATTCGTTGCTTTGCGCCACGATTATATTGTAACCGGCTTCGGCCGCCGCCGTTTCGATACCGCTCAATACGCACGAAAAGAAGTGATGCACCAGTTGGGGCACAATCACGCCAATCGTGTTGCTGCGGCTTGAACGAAGGTTGACGGCAAGTACATTGGGCTTATAATTATGTTCGCGCGCGTAGGCATGGATGAGGTCACGGGTTTCCCGGCTGATGTCCGGATTATCCTTGAGCGCTCTCGATACGGTGGAAGGAGAGACATTCAACGCCCGGGCAATATCCTTGATAGTTATCTGCGGTTTGTTCATGAGTATTATTTCTTTTTCAGCCAAAGGTAATGCAAACCGAAGGCAGTACAAAATATGCTTGCTTATTTTTAATGCTGAGTGCGGCTTATCTTATTTTGAAGATACTGCAAGCCGAAAGCGGTACAAAATGAACTTGCTTATTTTAGCTTCTCCGATGCGATTGCAAAAATAGGGGAATCTCGGAATAAATGCTTTATTGTTGACAGCAATCGGGTTAAGTATAAATGCAAACGATTGCATATTCATTATCTTTGACTAATTATTGATGGGACAGACCGGAGTAACCGCAATTTTTCTATATTTGCAGAAAAATAATTTAAGACTATGAATTGCATGAATTTGGGGACTTTACGAATGTTGATTGTAGGTTGCGGGCTTTTCCTGTCTGCTATGATACAAGCACAGCGTTCGGAATTTTTGCTTGAGAAGAATTGGAAATTTACTAAGGGTGATGTAACCGGGGCCGTATCGCCGGAGTTTGACGACAGTAAGTGGGAGACTGTCAGCGTACCGCACGATTGGGCTATCTTCGGACCTTTCGACCGCAGCAACGATTTGCAGAATGTTGCCATTACACAGAATTTTGAGAAGAAGGCATCCGTTAAGACAGGGCGTTCCGGCGGACTGCCGTATGTGGGCGTTGGCTGGTATCGTACGAAATTCGATGTTCCTGCCGGCAAACAGGCAACGCTGGTTTTTGACGGAGCCATGAGTGAAGCCCGTGTGTACGTCAATGGGAAAGAAGCCTGCTTTTGGCCGTTTGGCTATAATTCTTTCCATTGCAACGTTACGGAACTGCTGAATGAGAATGGCAAGAATAATGTGTTGTCGGTTCGCCTGGAGAACAAACCGCAGTCTTCTCGCTGGTATCCCGGTGCAGGACTGTATCGCAATGTACGTGTAGTAACAACAGACCGTATCTATGTTCCGGTGTGGGGCACGCAACTCACCACTCCGCACGTATCTTCCGAATACGCTTCCGTACGTCTGCGCACGGAGATAGCCAATGCGGGAGAAAATAATATCCGTGTGGTAACGGAGATTGTATCGCCGGACGGTAAGGTGGTTGCCGTAAAAGATAATACCGGTAAGATTAATCACGGCCGGCCTTTCGAACAGAATTTTCTGGTAAACAGTCCCGCCTTATGGTCGCCGGAGACACCTTATTTATATAAAGCATCTTCCAAAATATACGTAGACGGTAAACAGGTGGATGAATACATCACCCGCTTCGGTATTCGTAGCATAGAGATTGTTGCCGACAAAGGCTTCTTCCTGAATGGCAAGCACCGTAAATTTCAGGGCGTCTGCAATCATCACGACTTAGGACCTTTGGGAGCTGCTGTCAATGTAGCCGCCCTTCGCCGCCAGCTTACGCTGTTGAAGGATATGGGTTGCGACGCAGTCCGTACCTCACACAATATGCCGGCCCCGGAATTAGTGGAGCTTTGTGATGAGATGGGCTTTATGATGATGATAGAGCCTTTTGACGAATGGGACATTGCCAAATGTGAAAACGGTTATCACCGCTACTTTGGCGAATGGGCGGAGCGGGACATGGTGAATATGTTGCGTCATTACCGTAATAATGCCAGTGTGGTAATGTGGAGCATTGGCAATGAAGTGCCTACGCAATGCAGTCCGGAAGGTTATAAAGTCGCTTCGTTCCTGCAGGATATATGCCATCGTGAAGACCCTACGCGTCCTGTTACCTGCGGTATGGATCAGGTATCTTGTGTCTTGGAAAACGGATTTGCCGCCATGATAGACGTACCCGGTCTTAACTATCGTGCTCACCGTTATGTAGAATCCTATAATGCGCTTCCGCAAAATATCATTCTGGGGTCGGAGACTGCTTCTACCGTCAGTTCACGCGGCGTCTATAAATTTCCGGTGGAGAAGCGTGCCAGTGTGCGGTATGACGACCATCAATGTTCGGGATATGACATAGAGTGTTGCTATTGGTCTAATATCCCCGATGTGGATTTTGCCTTGGCTGATGATTATGACTGGACTATCGGGCAGTTTGTCTGGACTGGTTTCGACTATTTGGGTGAACCTTCTCCATACGATACGGATTCCTGGCCCAGCCATAGCTCCGTATTCGGTATCATAGACCTGGCAAGTCTGCCTAAAGACCGTTATTACCTGTATCGCAGCATTTGGAACAAGAATGTGAATACGCTGCATATCCTTCCTCATTGGACATGGCCGGGCAGGGAAGGAGAGAATACTCCCGTTTTCGTTTATACCAACTATCCCGGCGCAGAGCTTTTTATCAATGGTAAGAGCTACGGCAAGCAGCGTAAACTTACAGCCGGAGAGAGTGAAGCCTTGCAGGGTAAAGACTCGCTTGCCTTGCAGCGTCGCTACCGCCTGATGTGGATGGATGTTCCTTATGAACCGGGCGAACTGAAAGTGGTAGCCTATGATGCTGCCGGCAAACCGGTAGAGGAAAAAACTGTCCATACCGCCGGCAAGCCTCATCATCTGGAATTGGTGGCGGACCGTACCGGACTTGTTGCCGATGGCAAAGATTTGGCATATATCACGGTCCGTGTTGTCGATAAAGACGGTAATCTTTGTCCGTCCGACAACCGTCTTGTTTCTTTCTCTGTGAAGGGAGCCGGCCGTTATCGCGCCGCCGCTAATGGTGACGCCACCAGCCTCGACCTTTTCCACTTGCCCAAGATGCCCGCTTTCAATGGACAGCTGACGGCTATTGTGCAGAGTACGGAGCAATCCGGTGAGATTGTTTTTGAAGCCAAAGCCAAAGGTCTGCGGACAGGAAAAATCGTATTGTCTGCCGGTACACAGCGCTAATTGTGCCCTGTTTCTTTTGTTGCAGGGGAATAAACAGTATTCGAGTGCAGGCAAAACCGTCTTATCCCGGATTTAGTTGATTATTGGAATTGTCAACCGAATCCGGAGTAAGACGGTTTTTATATTATTGTTGGGGTATTTCCTTTTATGGCTTGCAACAGCTATTCCCTTCTTTTTGTTCGCTGTCACTGCGTATCAGACCGCAAATATGATGCAATCGTTTGCATTCTTCTTGCTGCACTTTTTGTAGCATCTGTGTTTCTTACTCGATAATATGGCATACATTTGTTGTATCATAATAAAGTATTTGAAGTACGTTCTGCAATAATGTTAATATACTGAAACGTTTTTTGAATATACTATAGATAATTAATATTGTTAACTTTAATTTTTGAATGCATGAAGCAAGTTAATCTTAGAATCTATCGAACGATTCTTCCCTTGTTATTAGGGCTATTCTTGTCAGTTGGCGCTTATGCACAGAACATCACGGTGAAAGGGCATGTGAAAGATGCTTTAGGTGGTGTGATTGGTGCTAATGTCGTGGAAAAAGGAAATACCACAAACGGTACTATTACGGATTTGGATGGTAATTTTACGTTAACGGTTCCCAAGGGAGCTACTTTGGTAGTTTCTTTTATCGGTTATAAAAGTCAGGAAGTACTTGCGGCTCCTTCTGTAGTAGTGACAATGGAAGATGATTCGCAATTATTGGATGCGGTAGTTGTAATCGGATACGGTTCGGTGAAGAAAAATGACCTGACAGGTTCGGTAACAGCAATCGACGCAGAAAAGATGGTAAAGGGTGCTGCAACTTCTGCTTCCGACCTTTTGGTTGGTAAAGCTGCCGGTGTAAGTGTCATTACCGATGGCGGTGCTCCGGGAGCCAGCGCTACGATTCGTGTACGCGGCGGTTCATCAATGTCAGCCAGCAACGATCCGTTGATTGTAATTGATGGCGTACCTGTGGATAATGAGGGGGTGAATGGTATGTCAAATCCGTTGGCTACTATACACCCTAATGATATTGAGACATTTACTATTCTAAAGGATGCCTCTTCAACGGCTATTTATGGTTCGCGTGCATCCAATGGCGTTATTATTATTACTACGAAAAAAGGACAGTCCGGCAAACCGAGAGTTTCTTATAACGGTTCATTTTCCATTAGTACGAAAACAAAGACTGTTGATGTAATGGGTGCTGATGAGTTCCGTGCTTTTGTAGAGGATAAATACGGAAAGGAAAGTAACCAATACGCAGCTTTGGGAAAAGCTTCTACAGATTGGCAGGATGAGATTTTCCGTACAGCTTTCAGTACCGATCATAATGTAAGCGTTTCAGGCTCTATTCCTAATATGCCTTACCGTGTATCTGTTGCATATACAAATGAAAATGGTATCTTGAAAACCTCTAATCTGCAACGTCTGACCGGTGCAATTAATTTGAATCCGACTTTCTTTGATAAGAAGTTGAATATTAATTTGAATGTGAAAGGTGTGTATAATACAAATCGTTTTGCAGATAAGGCTGCAATCGGTCTGGCTACTCAATACGATCCTACACAACCGGTGTACATGTCAAATTCCGATTATGGTAACGGTTATTATATGGCTATGGCTTCCGATAATAAACCTATTGGTATTGCATTGGCTAATCCGGTTGCTATGCTCGAACAAAAACATGATGAGTCTACCGTATATAGAAGTATCGGTAATGCGCAGATTGATTATAAGATGCATTTCCTGCCGGAACTCCGTGCCAACTTGAATTTGGGTTATGATATCTCAAAGAGTAAAGGTGATGTTATTATCGAAGATAATTCTCCCATGACTTGGTGTAGTGGTAACTACAAACAAGGGTGGGGGGATAACTCTCATTACAGTCAGTTGAAGCGTAACTTATTGCTGGATTTCTATTTGAATTATGCAAAAGATTTTGGAATACATAATATAGATGTGATGGCCGGTTATTCATGGCAACACTTCTACAAAAGCGAAAAAAATTCTTATCCTTATTCTGCGGCACAAGCTGAAATAGAAGGAAAGAAAGAATATAAAGATGGTGACAGTTATGAAACTGAAAATTACTTGGTTTCGTTCTTCGGACGTTTGAACTATTCTTTAATGAATCGTTACTTGTTGACATTCACATTGCGTGAGGATGGTTCTTCCCGATTTAACAAGGATAATCGTTGGGGACTTTTCCCGTCTGTGGCTTTGGCTTGGAAGATTAATGAGGAAACCTTTATGAAAAAGTTTGATTTCTTGTCCGATTTGAAGTTGCGTTTGGGCTATGGTGTAACAGGTCAGCAGAATTTGGATAATGGCGATTATCCTTATTTACCACGTTATATGGATAGTAAGGCCGGTGCAAGTTACTTCTTCGGTGATACTCAATATAGTCTGATTGCTCCATTGGCATATGATAAGAATCTGAAGTGGGAAGAAACTACTACTTGGAATGCAGGTATTGATTACGGTTTCTTGAATGGACGTATTACCGGTGCTTTGGATTTCTATTATCGTAAAACAGAGGATTTGCTGAATACGGTAGCTATCGCCGCCGGAACAAATTTCAGTAACCAGTTGCTGACCAATGTAGGTACATTGGAAAATAAAGGTGTGGAATTTACAATAAACGCACATGCCATTACTACGAAAGACTGGAAGTGGACAATAGGCTATAACATCTCTTACAATAAAAATGAAATTACAAAGATGACTATCAATGATGATCCTAACTATGTGGGTGTTATTCATGGTGGTATTGATGGTGGTACAGGATATAATGTAATGATTAATGCTGTTAATAATCCGTATAACTCATTTTATGTGTTTGAACAGATTTATGACCAGAATGGTAAACCTATCGAAGGTGCTTACGTAGACCATAACGGTGACGGAAAAGTAGGAGAGAAAGATAATGACGGAGACTTAATCGCTTATAAAAAGTCTGCTCCGGATGTATTCATGGGATTGACCTCTCAACTTTCCTATAAGAATTGGGATTTCTCCTTTGCTTTGCGCGCAAGTATTGGCAACTATGCTTATAACAATGTACAATCAAACCGTGAGTCATGGGGTGGTTCGGAAATGTTCGATAATACGGGATTTTTGAAGAATCGTGTAACAAGCGCTACTTATACGGACTTTAAAGATGCCCGTCGTCGTTCCAGCTATTATGTTCAGAACGCTTCATTCCTGAGAATGGATAACATCTCTTTGGGATATACGTTTAATAAATTGTTCAATAATCGTCAGAGTGCCCGTGTTTATGCAACGGTACAGAATCCGTTTGTTATCACTAAGTATGACGGTATTGATCCGGAAATTAGCGGTGAAGGTATTGATAATAATATTTATCCGCGTCCTCGCGTGTTTATGATTGGACTTAACCTTAATTTTTAATAGAAGAATATTATGAGAACATTAAAGTATAAATATTATATTTCAGCGACGTTGGTTAGTCTGATGCTGTCAGGAACCTCATGTATCGGAGATTTGGACACTGTTCCTTTGTCTCCTACAGAGCAGACTTCCGACAATGTGTTCGGTAATGAAGAAATAACTTATGTTGAGAGTTTGGCAAAGATATATGCCGGTATGGCAATCGGTGGTAATAAAGGTGGTGACTCCGATCAAGATGTAGCCGGTATTGATGGTGGTAGCCAGGCTTCTTTCTTGCGTGTACTTTGGAATATGCAGGAACTTCCCACCGATATGGCACATTGTGCATGGAGTGACCCGGGTATTCCCGGTTTTAATCAGGTTTCATGGGGAGCGGACAGTCCATGGATTAAAGGTTCTTATTATCGCTTATTCTATCAAATAAATCTGTCGAATGCTTTTTTGCGTGAAACTACAGATGAAAAGCTGGCTGAACGCCGTTGCGATGCAGCCTTAGTGGATAAAATGAAGGAGTATCGTGCCGAAGCAAGATTCTTGCGTGCTTTGAATTACTGGTATTTGCTTGATTTATATCGTAATGTACCTTTGGTTACGGAAGATAGCGCTATTGGCGAGAAAGTGCTTCCAAGTCAGGTTACTCCACAGGAACTGTATGATTTCATTGAAACGGAATTGACGGAATGCGTCGACGATATGCTGGATCCGGTTGTTGGATATTCCCAACAGTATGGTCATGCTAATAAAGCGGCTGCCTGGAGTTTACTCTCACGTTTGTATTTGAATGCGAAAGTATATATCGGGCAAGAGAAATATACGGAATGTATAGATGCTTGTAAGAAAGTTATTGCTTCGGGGTACACCTTAGATCCAGAATATAAAGCTATATTCTGCGCAGATAATGACCACTCGGTAGAAATGATTTTCCCGGTTCGTTACGAGGGAGATCAGACAATGACATGGGGTGGAATGACGGCTTTCATTAACTGGGGAGCAGCCGATTTAAAGGATGAAGTCAATGGTAAGGATGCTTGGCAGGGTGTTCGTGCTAAATCTTCTTTGTTGAGGCTTTTTGAAAAAGAAAATGCTTCGGAGAAAGATATGCGTAAATCTATGTTGCATACAGAACTGACTACCAATATTGAGATTGTGAACCAGACGGAATTCTTAAATAATGGTATTCCGGTAGCCAAATATTATAATAAGTATAAAGATGGAACATTGCCGCCGTCTAAAGAGGCGTATACGGATTTCCCGCTATTCCGTTTAGGAGAAATCTATCTGAATTATGCAGAGGCCGTGTTACGTGGCGGAACAGGCGGAAGTCGTACTACGGCTTTGGGATATATAAACGATTTGCGTAAACGTGCTTATGATCAGGATGCTGCAGCTACAATTAGCGATTCAGACTTGACTTTGGATTTATTGCTGGATGAACGTGGACGTGAGTTTTTCTTCGAGGCGCAAAGACGTACGGATTTGATTCGTTTTGATGTGTTTACTGGCGACAGTTATTTATGGCCGTGGAAAGGTGGCGCCGCTGAAGGTATTTCGGTAGGTGATTATCTGAAGATTTACCCGTTGCCTTCTGATGAAATCGGCTCTAATACAAACTTAGTACAAAATCCTGGTTATCAGAAATAACCTATATATAAAGAACAAATTATGAAAAAGATATATTTATATACTTTATTACTGGGACTTGTGGGATTGACATCTTGTGAAGATGATGCAACTCCGGTGCTTAGTGTTAAGGCGAATGCGATACTTCAGGAACTTCCCAAAAGTGATTATGTGTTTACTGCGGATAATGCGTCCGAGCCGTTTACTGTTAAATGGACACCTACGGATTATGGCTTTCAGGCATCTACCTCTTATACAGTAATGCTTACTAATCTTGCCAATGAGAAAAGTGTGGAATTAGGAACAACCAGCGCCAATGAATTGAGTCTTACCAATGAAAATATTAACCTTTTGATGAATGACCTGAATGTATATCCCGGGCAAAAGGGTGAACTGGCTATTTCATTAGATTACTCCGCTTATGAAGGAAAGTTGGATAGCGTGGCTGGTAATGTCATTAAATTTAAGGCAACTCCTTATGACCCGAGAACGGTGAATATAGATTGGGATTATGCTTATGTTGCTGTTTATAAACCTGCCGTAACGAAAGCTGCCGCTAATGCCGATTGGAACTGGGCAACAGCTTATATGATTGGCGATGTGAATGGTGATGGTAAATATGAAGGTTGGGTTAATTTTGAAGAGGATAACTTGATATATAAGGTATTAGACGGAAAAACATATGAAGTTTTGGGTGAAGGTCAGACTGTTGCCAAGAAAGGATTTTATCAAATCAGTGTAGTGGAAGGCGAAGTAACTCAGTCTGCAAACCCTGTTCTGTGGGGAGTAGCCGGAGATGCCACTCCTAAAGGTTGGGGGGAAATGACCAAATTGGATTATAATTCGGAGACCCGTTTGTGGTCGAAGGTCATTAAGTTACTGGCTGGAAAGGAATTTAAATTTAGAGCAGATCCCGAACAATGGTATGGAATAGCTACTACTAACACCAATAATGATGGTGGTGTGCTTGGCGGTGAGGAAAATATAAAGGTGATAGCGGAAGAGGATCAGACTTATTTGGTTACTTTGAACTTAACGGAAGTTGGTAAATACTCGTATACTTTGGAAGCTGTTGACTTTGTTCCTTCTACAGAATTTATTTATCTGCCAGGAGATTATCAGAAAGATGGAACGGCGGATGCTTCTGCAGATGATTGCTTGAAGATTCAATCACCGGGTTTGGATTATATCTATACTGGAACATTTGTTCTTTATAAAGATAAATCATTTAATTTTTATGAAGATACAGATGTGTATTATGGTATAAATGGTGAAATCAAGTGGGAAGAAGATGGTTCCAAAGGAACATTCAACATACAGAAGAATGCCGGCGATAAAATTAAAATGGATAGAAGTGGTAATTTCCGTATGGATTTGGATACAAAGAATTTGACCGGTACTATAACTAAGGCAGGTTGGGAAGTGATTGGTGATGCTACCCCTGGTGAATGGAGTGCAGGAACAGTAATGGATTATGATCCGGAAACAAAACTGTGGTCTATCACCGTTACTTTAAAAGATGGTGGAATGAAATTCCGTAAAGATGGAGATTGGAGTAAAGGCGACTTAGGTGGTGATTTAAGTGCTTTAACTGATGGTGGTGGAAATATAACAGTTACTGCCGGAACTTACGAAATAGTACTGAACGTAGAAGCCAAAACTGCAACAATGACTAAGAAGTAAACTCTTTATTGAGTTATATAGAATAAGCGGATATGTTTTTATATCCGCTTATTTTTTATACGTGATAATTTAGAAATAAAGTCTGTTATTATTTATTCATACATCTTTATCAGCACCCTGTTCAGCCATTCCCACCGAAAACGGAACCAACGACGGGTGCTGATTTGTTTCCCGCCGAAGCGAAGTACAAACTCCCGATAGCCATGTCTGCGGAAAGGCAGCCCTACATCCATAAATTCAAGATGGCGGTAGCCGCGCTCTTTCGCATCGCGTAATGCCTGCCACACGGCAAGAATTCCGGGATATTGCAAAGCGTATGTCTTGCGCATGCCGCCGGAGAACCATAGGTATGCGCTGTCATCGGAATAGATGCAGGCGCTTCCACCGATAATCTTGTCTTTATAGGTTACAATAAAAATACGGCTTTGCCGGCTCTGTGTCATTTGTTTTTCCAACTGCTGAAAAAAGTCCATGCTGGGGAAGTGTCGCCGTATCTTGGCGGAGTAGTTGTGATGCAGCATTTTGGCAAAAGCGTGGATTTCTTCCGGAGTATGCGCTTCCTTTACCTTTGCCCCGTTTTTCAGTCCTTTTTTGATTTGGCGGATACGCGAGGGGCTGAAACGGACTTCCGCTTGCTCCACGTTATGCAGTGAGTTGCGTACGCGTAGCCAATTAACGGCAAAGTATCGGTTCTTACGGAATACTTTATAACCGGATAGCGAATTATCCAGATTACGGAACTCGATAAGAAAGGCTTCCCGCAGAGCTTCGTCTGTGAGGCGTTGTAGCATATCACTAAAAACAGCTTCCCTGTCGATGGTTTCATCAAAATATTCTCCTGTGCCGTATACTTCGCATCGCTTGATAATAGAGGGTGGGAACAGACGTACGCTTTTTCGTATGGCGGCAAGTAGTTTGGCTACGGGCACTCCGCCTTCCGATGCTACAATAAGCAAAGGAGTATATCCCGGAGTTGCTTCGTAGATGCGAAACAGCTCCGTGGAATGGAATGTATTGGTGCCCGGCAGTTCGGGCACCCGGCTCCCCTGGTAATATGTAGTCAGTTTCAAGGGCATTGCTGCAAATTTAAAAAAATAATCTTGTATCTTTGCATTGCTTAACAACAAAGTATTCATTTCTAAACGATATACATATATGGAAAGTTTTAGTGAATTGATAAAAAAACGCCGTAGCATGCGGAAGTTTACGGAAGAGGAATTGACACAAGAACAGGTGGTTACACTGATGAAAGCCGCGCTGATGGCGCCTACTTCTAAACGCAGTAATGCATGGCAGTTTATCGTGGTGGATGATAAGGAAACATTGAAAAAACTATCTTTCTGTAAAGAGCAGGCTTCACAATTCATTGCGGATGCGGCATTGGCAGTGGTTGTAACTGCCGATCCGCTGGCAAGTGACGTTTGGATAGAAGATGCTTCTATCGCTTCTATTTATCTGCAGCTTCAGGCGGAAGATATGGGGTTGGGAAGTTGCTGGGTACAGCTTCGCGAACGTTTTACCGCATCCGGAATGTCTTCCAATGAATATGTACATGACGTACTTGATATACCCTTGCAATTGCAAGCCCTCAGTATAATAGCGATCGGTCATAAAGGAATGGAGCGCAAACCTTTCAATGAAGACAATCTGCAATGGGAAAAGATTCACCTTAATAAATATGGAGGGAAATAAAGGTGAGCGCGGCAAAAGCAAACAATAACAAAGACACATATAAGGCTACGGCTATCACGTTGATTGTGTTCGGTGTGCTTTATCTGGTAGACAAGTTGCTGCATTTTTCTACATTGGGTTTGTCGTGGGTGATGAACAGGGATAACTTTCTGCTTTATACGGCAATCATCTTCTTATTATTCAAGCATGATAAGTCAGTGGGATTGGTGCTGATAGGTTTGTGGTTGATATTGAATTTCGGATTGATAACGGCTCTGCTTGGTACTATGTCGGCTTATTTGTTGCCGGTGGCGTTATTGGTTGTAGGCGGTATTTTATATTTGGTATCTACAAGATAAAATGAAGAGAAGCATAGAAGATACATCTATCGTATTTATCGGAGCCGGTAATCTGGCGACGAATTTGGCAAAGACGCTTTATTATAAAGGATTCCGTATCGTGCAGATATACAGCCGTACGGAAGAGTCGGCACGGACATTGGCACAGGTTGTGGAGGCCGCCTATACTACCGATTTGTCGTCTGTGGCGACAGATGCCCAACTTTATATTGTTTCTCTGAAAGATGCGGCGTTTGTACAGTTGTTGCCGGAGATAGTTGCCGGCAAGGAAGATGCCTTATGGGTACACACTGCCGGTAGTATTCCGATGGACGTTTGGGTGGGTAAGGTAAACCGATATGGTGTGTTCTATCCTATGCAGACATTCAGCAAACAACGTACTGTCGATTTCCGGCAGATACCGGTTTTTGTGGAAAGCAATTCTGCGGCAGATACTCAGACTTTGAAAGATATTGCTTCCGTACTTTCCGAGAAAGTCTATGAGGCAACTTCCGAACAGCGTAAGAGTTTGCATTTGGCGGCGGTATTCACTTGTAATTTTACAAATCATATGTACGCCCTTGCTGCCGAACTGTTGAAGAAATATCAGCTTCCCTTTGAAGTGATGTTACCCTTGATAGACGAGACTGCCCGCAAAGTACACGAACTCGAACCGCGTCTTGCGCAGACGGGGCCTGCCATACGGTATGACGAGAATGTCATCAACAATCACTTGCAGATGCTTTCCGATGAACCGGGAATGCAAGAACTGTATAGGCTGATTAGCGAAAGTATACATCAACAAAACAGCTGACTTCTGAGTAAAGAATAACGGTATGAGTACAATCAACTATGATTTGAATAAGATAAAAGCGCTCGCTTTTGATGTGGACGGGGTATTGAGCGCTAACGTTATCCCGATGAGTACGGAAGGTGAGCCGATGCGCACGGTAAATATAAAGGACGGTTATGCATTGCATCTGGCTGCCAAATATGGAATTCCACTGGCCATTATAACCGGTGGGCGTACGGAAGCGGTGCGCAAGCGTTTTCTTGCTTTAGGAATATTGGCAGAGAATATCTATATGGGGTCTTCCGTCAAAATACATGATTATCATGATTTTCGTGACCGTTATGGTTTGCGGGATGAAGAAATATTGTATGTAGGTGATGATATTCCTGACATTGAGGTGATGAGTACTTGTGGCTTGCCTTGTTGTCCGAAAGATGCCGCTCCCGAAGTAAAATCCGTTGCCCGCTACATTTCCCACAAAGAGGGTGGATATGGCTGCGGACGGGATATTGTAGAGCAGTTCTTAAAAGTAAAAGGTCTTTGGATGGCAGACGAGAAAGCCTTCGGTTGGTAATTTCTGTCAGTTGATAACTCGCAATTCATAATTTATTAGAGTCATGTTGGATAATCTCAAAAAATATAAAGTTATACTTGCTTCCAATTCTCCCCGCCGGAAAGAATTGTTGGCAGGACTTGGCGTGGACTACGAAGTGCGTACCTTGCCGGATGTAGACGAATCGTATCCTGATACATTGCAAGGAGCGGATATACCTCTTTATATAGCGAAAGAAAAAACGGATGCCTATCGGGATATGTTAAAACCGGGTGAATTGATGATAACGGCCGATACCATTGTCTGGTTAGATGGAAAAGTACTTGGAAAACCTAAGGATAGGGAAGATGCTTTATGTATGCTTCGCGCTATGTCAGGTCGTACTCACGAAGTATTTACCGGTGTTTGTATTACTACAACGGAATGGCAACGAAGTTTTGCCGCCCAGACGGAGGTTCGTTTTTCCAAACTGAGCGAAGAGGAAATCACTTATTATATAGATAAGTTCCAACCGATGGATAAAGCCGGCGCCTATGGAGTGCAAGAGTGGATTGGCTTTATCGGAGTGGAGAATATTTCGGGAAGTTATTATAATATTATGGGGTTGCCGGTACAACGACTTTATAAGGAACTTATCAGGATATAAGTATTTTTTATATTCGGGTATTTACCGGATGATTTTTAAACAGGCACGAATTATATGGAAGTTCACGGTTTTATAGACAGGATAGTCGTGAAGTTCCATATAATTCGTGCCTGTCAGCATTATAAAACGAGTACTTGCTTACTTCATAAATAATATTGACTGATATTTTGTGAAATACTTAAAATCGCTCGTAGAGATGTCTCTGAGCGGGTAATTAATTTGTGCCAGACCGGATTTTACCCTTTTTGTACTAAATCTTACTCACATAGTTTCTTCCATTTACGGATATTTGCACAGGCATTAGAACTGCTATTTGTGAACTTTGAATATTAACTATAAAACACTAATACTTATGAAGCGTTTAATGAAATTATTATTTATTCCGCTTTTAGCTTTTTTTTCCTGTACCTCGCAAGTTGACGAGATTTGGGATAATGGTAAGCTTCCTCAAGACGAAGGTAACACTTTTCGGAAAGATGAACTGCATCCCGTTGGTGTCCGTTTCAGCCAATCGAGTATTAAGACATTTGCCGCAGAGGGTATCTCCGAAATCGGAATTTATGTGTATATGTCCGATTCTCTTATTTATGGAGAAACGCAATCTTTGGTACATGGGGCTGTTGAGGTTCCTTTGCCTTTGGGAGAGAATTTGCAGACGTTTGTTGTAGCGAATGCTGATGAAGTGTCCGGTGCCGATAAGCTCTCTACTACCGTTATCCGTCAGAAAGACAATATGCAGAAACCTGTCTACATTTCCGGGATAATGGGATTTACTTCGGACAATTCCGTAAAATCACTCGATATTGAGTTGAAGCGATTGATGGGACAAGCAGTGTTCAGTCCCAAAGAAACAGCGGAGGAATTGGACGGTATTACCCATTTTGACGCATTGGATATAACATTTACCAATGTAGGCGTGGCTTACAATGTGAAGGATGAAAAAGCAGTCCTTGAAGATGTAACCGTACGCACAGACCGTACCGCCGGTTTCGAGGCTTTTGTCTATTCCTTCCCCACGGAGAATAACGGTTCGCGTACGTCGGTTGATGTTACTTACTTAAAAGAAGGAGTGGAAGTGAACCGTACGAATGGTGCGCTTGATACGGGTATTGCTTTTAAGTCGTCCAAGCGTTCGGTCGTTCACATGGAAATACTGAATGAAGATTGGGTAGAAACGGGATGGGAAGATATAACAGAAGAAACAGAACTTTAAACTCCTGCAAAATCTAATATGAGAAAAAGTATATCATCTGCTG
The DNA here is from genome assembly GCF_900129655.1 of Bacteroides clarus YIT 12056. Taxonomy (GTDB): domain Bacteria; phylum Bacteroidota; class Bacteroidia; order Bacteroidales; family Bacteroidaceae; genus Bacteroides; species Bacteroides clarus. The sequence goes on along the minus strand of NZ_FQWK01000002.1, from coordinate 104,832 downwards.
TGGCGGGACTGATGCTCCTGCTCGGTATAGTTGCTTGTTCCGAAGACAGTAAATACAACTCTTCGGTAGTGAAGGATATTCAAATGTATTTGGATGATGAGGCTTATTCGCTGAATACAGGCTCATCCAACAAACCGCTGTTTATTTATGCTGCCGATGGCAGCTATGTGGCGAACTATTCTACTTTATACCGTTTCCAATTGCCTGACGGTACATATCGTATTGTTGCTACTACGGAAGCCGATTCGTTGCCGCATCCGGGCAATTTGAATGATATAGTGCTTAATCAAGACCCAAAAGCTGAGAAAGTCTATGCTTTGTCTGCTCCGGTGGAGTACGCTTCTCCTTTTAATGAGCCTTTGGAGATTCGTATGTATAACCGTACCGGTACGCTCCGTTTGCGGGCAACCGACCGTAAGGCGGACAAACGTTATTCTACGATACGCGCCATCGTCTCTACGCCTATATCCGGCTATAAGATTTCGGATGCCACGTTTGTGAAGTCGCCTATCGAGGTGGTACGCAATACAGCGACCTCTACGGGTGGTGTGAACTATACCGACGACTTGGTATTGTTCGAGACCGATACGGATAACGAAGCGGTAACAGTCCGTTTTGAATATTTGGACGCAAATCAGCAAGTAATACAGACCAAAGAGATAGAAGGAACTTTCCCTATTCTGCCAAAGAACCTTACAACGGTTTCTTTCGAATTGAACAATGCGGATGAACCGACTATTCAGGATTATACGGTAACTATCGCTCCGGAAGAATGGGAAGAAGAAGATATTAATCCGGATGCTCCTATTCGCGTGCCGGAGGGATATACATACGTTAGTCCGGGAGAGAATATCAATAACGTCTTCAATAGATTGAAGAACGATGAAACTGCAACAGACATCAAACTTTTCCTGAAAGCGGGGACAACTTATCAGTTTGTTGCCAAAACGTTGGATGATATGCCTAAGGGGCTTTCTATTATGGGGCAGGAACCTAAAGAGGGTGAAAACTTGGCTGTATTGGAACTGAAATCAAGCCTGAGCGTATCGAGTACGGATGATATTGAAGCGTTCCGCTTCGAGAACTTGGTGATAAAGGTGGATGCGCAGGATTTCTTTAAATTTAAGAACCAGGAATTCCATATCGGGACTATCTCATGGAAGAACTGCGAAATAAACGACTTGCAACGTACCATGTGGTATCAGGAAGTGAATGCTGCGCAAAAGCAGACCGTAAACAAGATTGTTATTGAAGATTGTCGTTTCTTCGGATTGAATTCAAATGAAAGTGGTTTGTTCGGCCTTGCTAAGCGAGATGCTCCGGTACACAACTTTGAATTTAGAAACTCTACTTTCCATGCTAATGATTTGAATAATGCATTGATTACAAGATTGGGAGCAATGACCGGTGATTTGAATGTTACAATAGAGAACTGTACATTTATTGCTATGAAAACGGGTATGACTTTCTTCGATTTGGGTGCTAAGAGTATAACGAACGGCAGCCTGACAGTGAGAAATAATCTTTTCAGTGGTGCTGTTGACAGTGAAAAAGGTACGTGGTTTAATATTCATGAAAAGATTATTACCCGCATATTTGAGAATAACTACATCACCAACGGCTTTACATTGAACAACTGGGGTGTGGGAGAAAATGAGAAACCGAAGCAAACCGTTCTCCGAATGGATGAACTATTCCGGGATGTAGCTAACAGAGACTTTACTATTACTGATAATAACTCTGAGATTTATACGAATAACATCGGCGACCCGCATTGGATTAAATAATCGAATACTAACGAAAAACAAATAAAAGCTATGAGATATTTTCTATTCATACTGTTAGCAGGCTTGTTAGGAGCATGCAGTGACGAGGGCGAATTGAATGGCGCCGTAGGAACCGATAGCTTGGAACTATCGAAAAAGGAACTGAAACTGTCCAATGTGGCTACTTCTTCCACTGTGGATATAACCGCCACCGGTGAATGGTTGGCAACCGTAGTAGAACCGGCCACCAATGATGCGGAGCAGGCTTGGCTTACGTTGTCGAAAAATAATGGTACGGGAAATGATGAACTTCGCCTGTTTGTAGCGGAAAATACAGACGGAGCCAAACGTACGGGTAAGGTTAAGGTTACCATGGCAGGTGCAGGCTCTACCTTGGAGCAAGAGATTGCCATAGAGCAATTAGGTTCCGACCCGGATATTCTGTTTGAATTTACTTCCGAACCTATTTCTTTCCGTGGTGCGGAAGTAGAGCTCAAAGTTGTAGCCAATATGGAATGGAAGATGGATATTGATGAACAGTGCGACTGGATTGAAGTTGTGGAAGAAACTCCGGTAACCCGTAACTTCTCCGAACAGATTCTGAAACTGAAAGTCGCGTTGAATACCGGTAATGCACGTACAACGGAACTTGTATTCAGTACGGTAGGTGAGTATAAACTACAACGTGTATTGAAAGTGATGCAAGAAGCGGTAAACGGTGTGGCTGCTATCGAGCAGGATGAATATGCTATTCCTTATAAATGCCGGACTTTGGTAATTCCTTTCACACAGGAAGGAGATGAACCGGTAGATAATTTCGATGCTATTCCTTCCGAGGCTTGGATTACTCATAACAAAAGAGAGTCTACGAGCAACGAAATAGTTTTGACGATTGCTGATAATGAAGATTTTCTGCCGCGTACCTCTACCGTGCGTATTTTGGATAAGACCATAACTATCTTTCAGTATGGTAAGCCTGATACCGGTATTGGTGATGACAAGAGTGTTGAAGCCCTTGCTTTCCCCGGTGCAGAAGGGGGTGGACGTTTCACTACAGGCGGACGTGGCGGAGTACTTTACAAAGTGACGAATCTGGATGATTACGGTTTGGGCGAAACTCCGATAGAAGGTAGCTTACGTTATGGTATCGAGCAGATTCAAGGTCCTCGTACTATTGTTTTTGATGTAGACGGTACGATTGAACTGAAGCGGGGGATTTATCTGGTGGATTATCCCGATTTAAGTATTATCGGGCAGACTGCTCCCGGTGAAGGTATCACGTTGAAGAATTACAATTTTTCATTCAATCTTTCTAAAGATCCGGAAAAGGGTGCGGGAAACAGTATTAATGCCATCGTCCGTTTCTTACGTATTCGTCCGGGTGACGCTTGCTCCGATTATGCGGAAGATGCTATCGGTGGCCGTTATTTCAAGAACGGTATCATAGACCATGTAACAGCCGGTTGGAGTGTGGATGAAACGTTGACTTTCTATGGAGTTCAGAACTTTACGGCGCAATGGTGTATCGCCAGTGAGAGTCTGAACTTATCGAACCATGCCAAGGGTGCTCACGGTTATGGCGCTATGTTCAGCGGTGACAATACTACTTTCCACCATATTTTGCTGGCGCATCACGGTAGCCGTTGCCCACGTATCTCCGATCTCTCGGAACCGGGAACTCAAGGCTCTTATGACTACTGCGGATATTTCGATGTACGTAATAATGTTTATTACAATTGGAGTGAGAGCGGTTTTGGAAGTTATGGTGGCAAATATGCTACATTCAACTTGACGAACTGTTACTACAAACCGGGACCGGCCACAGGTACGGGCTATAAGTCGTATCGTGTCCTTTCTACCGATCCTACGGCCAGAGCCTATATTAGCGACAATTATATAGAGGGTAATTCAAAAGTTAGTTCCGATAATTGGACGGACGGTGTTTGGGCGCAATTTGATAAGAGCCTTGTAGAACAGGGTGTGTCGGATGAAGAAAAGCAGGCTATGAAGATGGCGGACTACCAACCTTTCAGTAAAGTGACCAGCCATACGGCGCAGGTTGCCTATGAAAGAGTATTGGACTATGCAGGCGCTTCTTTGCGTCGAGATGAAATAGACCGGCGGATTATAGGTGAAGTCAGAGCGGGAAGCGCTCCCTGCAAAGGTTCTAAAATGTCCTATTGGGATGAGAAAGGAAATTTGGTAACTCTGAAGGACTCTGATAAGAAGCCGGGTATCATCGATACTCCAAGCGATGCCGCGGGCGGTTATGTAGAGATGAAAAAGGGATATCTCTGGCCGGATAGCGATAATGATGGCATACCCGATATTTGGGAACTCGCCTATGGCTTGAATCCTGAAGATCCGAGTGATGCAAATGTAATCAGTAGCAGTGTAGACCCTAACGGTCGCTACTCCAATTTGGAAGTTTACTTCCATAATCTGGTGCAACACATTGTCTATTATCAAAACCAAGGCGGGCAGCCCATGGAAAGAAAGTAAAGAATAACAGACATATATAATACTTTAGAAGAATGAATAAGTTAATCATAAGCATATTTACCCTGTTGATGGTAGCAGTCGGTGCTGTGGCGCAGACTGCCACTGTGACCGGTACGGTGACAGATGATTACGGACCTGTGATTGGCGCCACCGTAATAGTACAAGGTACAACAATTGGTTGTACTACGGATTTGGATGGAAAGTTTTCGTTGGCAAACGTTCCTAATGTAGATAAAGCTGTTCTGAAAATCAGCTTTGTGGGTATGGAAGAAGTAAAAGAACCTTTGAAAGGACGTACTTCGGGCATCAATATACACATGACAGAGTCTGCCAGTATGCTGGAAGATGTGGTGGTTATCGGTTACGGAACTCAGAAAAGAGGTAACCTTACAGGTTCTATTTCCAGTGTATCGGGAAAGATATTGGAGAAAGTACAGACTACTTCTGCGGCTGAGGCTATCGTAGGTAAACTGCCGGGCGTACAGGTAACGACAGTAGATGGTTCACCGGATGCGGAAGTTAAGATTTTGGTGCGTGGCGGTGGCTCTATTACGCAGGACAACAGTCCGTTGATTATTCTTGACGGGTTCGAAGTAAGTAGCTTGAATGATGTTCCGCCTACGGATATAGAGTCTATCGAGGTATTGAAGGATGCTGCTTCTACCGCTATTTACGGCGCCCGCGGTGCTAATGGCGTTATTTTGGTATCGACCAAGAATCCGACAGAGGGACGTGTGTCTATCAGCTTGAATACATATATACAAACTAAAACACTCTCCAATAAACTGGACGTGATGGACCCTTATGAATTTGTACTGATGCAATATGAAAATGCCCGTCAGAAAAGTTCCAATCCGACTGACTTCAACAATAAATATGGTCATGCCTACGAGCATTATATTTATCAGGGAGATCCCGGTACGGACTGGCAGGATGAAGTGTTCGGAACCCATCCCGTGGCTTCTTATCTTGATTTGAGCGTAAACGGAGGTACTGAAAAAGCAAAGTATAAACTGGCGTTTATTCATCAAGACCAACCCAGTGTAATGGTAGGTAATGGATTGAAGCAAAATAACCTGAATGCTTCCTTTAACTTCAAGCCTTTCAAGTTTCTTACGATGGAATACCGTACGCGCCTGTTGCACAAAGAAGTGGACGGTTCAGGTACGGAAGGTGTCAGTTTGCTGGATGCTCTGCGCCAGGCTCCTACCGAAGGGCTGGACGAATATATGACTTTACCCGAAGACGATACTTATTTCGATCCCGACCAATTGGAAGAAATCGTACGTTTCAATCCGAAGGAGGAATCCGAGAAGAACTATAAGAAGCGAATCAATAAATCGCTTAATACTATGGGAGCCTTGACATGGGATATTGCGAAAGGGCTGACTTTGCGTAACGAATTTGGTTTTGAAAATAATACGGAAGAACAGCGTAAGTTCTGGGGGATGGGAACCAAAAATGCCAAGAACAACAACAACCAACCCATGGCGGAATGGATGATGAAGCAAGGAACCAAATGGCAGTTGACCAACGTCTTGAACTATAATTTTACTTTAGATGATGATGCGCATGATATCCGCCTGATGTTAGGACAGGAAATCAAGAACCAGCAAACAACTACGAAAACGTATTCCACACGTTATTTTCCGGAGAATACAACCGCGGAGAAGGCGTTTGACAATTTGTCGCTCGGTACGCCTTATGAGAATTCCTCAAAGGCGGATTCTCCTTCACGTATTTCCTCTTTCTTCGGTCGTATCAACTACGGATATAAGGATAAGTATCTGGCTACATTTACACTCCGTGCCGACGGTTCGTCTAAGTTCGCAGCCAATAATCGCTGGGGATTTTTCCCCGCAGGAGCATTGGCATGGCGTCTTTCTAACGAGGACTTTATGCAGGATGTTACATGGATATCCAATTTGAAGTTACGTTTGAGTTACGGTACGTCCGGTAATGACCGCATTGATGCCGATTTATATCAAAAGCTTTACGGAGTAAGCAGCAAGACACCTGCCGGCTGGGGAGAGATGAGCCACTATTATTATCAGTTCTACAATACCAAGTACGTCTACAATCCTAATGTGAAATGGGAAACGACCGTTACCCGTAACTTGGGTTTCGATTTCGGTTTCTTCAAAGAACGTCTTAGCGGTACGGTAGATATCTATTGGAATACGGTGAAAGACCTGTTGGTTCCTTCGGACATCCCCGGCTATACGGGCTACACCAAGCTGATGACAAATGTGGGACAAACATCCAACAAAGGTATTGAGCTTCAATTGAATGCTTACATCGTCGAGACAAAAGATTTCTCGTTGAACGCGACTTTCAACATCGGTCATAATAAAAATAAGATTGATAAACTGGCGAGCGGAGAGAAAGAGTGGATACTTACTTCCGGTTGGAATAAGAGTGTGATGAACGCTGACGATTACCGCGCTTATGTAGGCGGAACCAGCGGTTTGATTTACGGATATGTCAATGACGGTTTTTATAAAGTGGAAGACTTTGAATATTTCGATTCCAAATCGCGCACATGGAAGCTGAAAGAAGGTGTGGTAGATTCAAGCCCGCTTTCAGACACTCCGCGTCCCGGTAATGCCAAGTTCAAGAAGTTGACTCCCGTAGACCCGAACAGTTCCAATCCTTATCAACTGACAGAAGCGGATCGTACGGTTATCGGTAATACTACTCCGAAGTTCTCGGGTGGTTTTGGCCTGAACGCCACATATAAAGGATTTGACCTCAGTATGTTCTTCAACTTCATGTATGACTTTGATGTATTCAATGCCAATAAAGTGATGCTTACTACATGGGCCGACAACCACGAGAACAATTTCGGTATGGAGGTAGCTTCGGACAAGCGTTGGCGTAACTTCGATGATATGGGTAATGAAATTCGTTACAGTCCGGAACTTCTTGCCGAGTTCAATAAGAATGCTACGATGTGGAATCCCACCTCTATCGGTAAGCCTATCAGCATGTCCTATGCGGTAGAAGACGGTTCGTTCTTACGCCTCAACTCTGCTACGCTTGGTTATACTTTACCTCAGGAGTGGACAAAGAAAGCCGGTCTGAATAAAGTTCGTTTCTATGTGGCAGGCAGTAATCTGTTCACTATCACCGGTTATAGCGGTTACGACCCGGAAGTGGACATCGCTACCGGACTTACGCCGAATATCGATAACAACCGTTATCCGCGTAGCCGTACATATACTTTTGGTGCGCAGTTAACCTTTTAATTGAATCTAAAAAAGAAGGAACAATGAATAAGAAAATATTATATGCATTCATCGCAGGTTCTATGCTTTCCTTGTCATCCTGCAATGATTTTCTGGATGTGACTCCTGCATCAGGCTTTACTCCGGAATATGTGTTCTCCTCTGAGGAAGAAATGAAATCGCTGATGACCCGCATTTACTCCTCCATGACGGAAGACGGGCTTTACGGCAGTAACCTTGCAAGCGGTCTTAATACGAATACCGATGTGGAGATGTCATCCTTTAAGAACAGCACAGTCAATTCTGCCGGTTCGGATATCGGTTGTTTCGATTCGCGCCCCACTTGGGGAACGCTGAACAGTACTTGGAACAATTTGTACTATGTAATCAACTATGCCAATGACTTCCTGCAATCTGTCGAGGAGTCTCCCCTTTGGTCGGAAGAGGTGTCAAAAGACGGACCTACCGAAACACAGCAAATGTATGGTGAAGTAAAAACGCTTCGTGCCATGTTCTACCTCGATTTGATCCGTACATGGGGAGATGTGGTGTTTGTTACAGAGGCTACGCGGTCTACCGATGATTTCTTTAGCCGCGGTACAACCAATCGTGATAAGATATTGGAATTTCTTATCGACGACCTTATTGCCGCAGAGCCGATGATGAAGTACGCGGCCGATTTGGATTATGGCGTAGAGCGCGCTTCACGCGAATATTGCCAGGCACTTATAGGGCAGCTTGCTCTTTATCGCGGTGGCTGGGCGTTGCGTGCCGATAAGGATAATCCGGCTAATGTGGGTTATATGGAACGTGGAGACAATTTTGAACACTATTATCAAATCGCCATAACCTACTTAGGCAAGGTTATCAAAGAGGGGAAACACGATTTGAACCAGAGCTTTAAAGATTTGTGGGTGAATGAATGTAACTGGAAAACTGCTAATAACGATGATGTAATCTTTGCTGTACCTATGTTGAAAAGCATAAGCAGCCGTTTTGGCTATAACATTGGCGTAACGATTGCCGAAGGCAGCCATGAGTATGGAAGCGCCCGTAATTATGTAACCTTTTGTGGCACGTACGTATTTTCATTCGATAAAGATGATTTGCGCCGTGACATGACTTGCGTACCTTACAAATACGACAAAAATCTCAATCAGGAATATGACATGGGAATTGCAGGTATGGGCGCCGCCAAATGGTCCAAACTCTATATGCAGGCTCCTTTGGGTGCTACCAGCGGTTCCAATACGGGAATTAACAATGTACGTATGCGCTTTGCAGATGTACTGCTGATGTATGCCGAAGCCGTAAACGAACTTTATGGCCCGCATGATGATGCTCAGGAAGCTTTGAAACGTGTGCGGCGCCGTGCGTTCGACTCTTCTCTTCATGCAGAAAAGGTAGATGCTTATGTAGCCGCGCTCACCAATGAACAGGACTTTTTTCAAGCCATAATGGACGAACGCAAGTGGGAGTTTGGCGGTGAAGGAATCCGTAAGTACGACCTCGCCCGTTGGAATAAATACGGTGAGGTTATTTACAATCTTTACAACCAGATGATTGATTGGGGGTTGGTTGCCAATGGTACTGCCGTTCCGGGTGTGGATAAAGTGCCTGAACGTATCTACTATCAGAGTGTGGAAGATTCTGAACATCCCGAACGCAAGGTTCTTGATATTGTAGGTATTGATGAATACGGTCCGGAAGTAGGGCGTCCTGCCGGTTACGAGATGAAAGAGTATGCCATTGCATGGCGGGTGCTTAATCAGGAGACGCAACAGTATGAGGCCGCGAGCGAAATCTATTGGAGTTTCCGAGGCTTCATCAATCAAAACAATGAGCAGACGGTAAAGCCTACCGATCCTCTGCGTTACCTCTGTCCCTATCCTTCTAAAGTCATTACCGACCACCGGGGACTGATTCAAAACTATTACGGATATTAATAACAGCAAAAAGAAGAAAGTTATGATAAAATTATTCCATAAACTGATAATGGCCGCATCGCCCGTATTGCTGTGTGGGGCGCTGCTTACCGGCTGTACGGATGATAAATACAATAAGATAGACGACCTCTTTCAGCCCCGTTTCGTGTTGGACGAGCCTGAAGTGACAGGAAACTCTATCAGCCTTGTGTGGTACGAGGTGAATGATGCGGTTTCTTATACCGTAGAGTACTACCTGGACCAGTATCACAACAATCTGTTCATGGCGCAAGAGACTACGGTGCCTCAGTTGTTTGTAGATGATATTCCTTATGGAACCACCTACTATATCCGTGTACGTAGCAATGCTGCCGATGCGGTCAACAATTCACAGTGGAGCTATGCTACGGCATCTACCGAGAAACGTCCGGAATTCACGCGTTTGCTCGAAGATGTTTCCAAGACGGAAATTACCGAAACGTCGGCTGTCATCCGCTGGAAGAAAAACTATCAACAAGACCCGGTGGACAGTATCAGTGTCATGCCGATGATGGATACAACGCTGCCGGGTGTCAGCCGTTATCTTACTATTGATGAAATGTTGCAGGGCTATGCCGAGATTGAGGGGTTGACAAAGAATACGCTTTATACCGTCAATGTGTATGATACCAACAAACCTCGTAAGTATGATAAACCTTACAACTCGGTGACGCTTCGTACCGCAGGGCCGTCGGCTTCTTCCATACCTGTGGGGCCGTCGGATGACTTGTCTGCCATGTTGCAGGAAAACGACCTCAACCCTGAAGTTCCCGAAGGAACGGAATATTATCTGCCTGCCGGTTCTTCTTATCGCGTCACTCCGTTCGAGCTTGCCAAAGGTTTCCGTTTGGTGGGCAGCAGTGATGGAGTCAAGCCGAAAGTGATTCTGGATGATTGGTGGAAGATTGCGGAGGGTTCGTATATTACATCATTGGAATTTGAGAATATTGAGTTCCAGCATGCTTCCAACAATAAATACTTTATGAATGCCGATAAATCGTTTACTCTTGAGAGCGTCAGCTTTGTCAACTGTGACTTCATCGGGTTGACCCGTGGATTCTGGCGTCATCAGCAAGCAACCGGTAAGCATATTATGAACTTTGAAGTAGAAGGTTGCCGTTTTGACAAATGCGGATGGCAGACGGGTAGTTACGGTTTGGTAGACTTACGTTCGTTCAACGACCCGACATCGTACGACCAGATAGATAAGGCGGCGTTCCGTAACTGTACTTTCAGCCGTGATAATGACGGAACGGCAGGATTCGGTTGGGGCAATCTTTTCTATGCGCCTTATGTGGATAAGCCTATACAGTTGGAATTCAAGAATATTACAATCTATAACTATAGTCTCAACAAGCGATTGATTAACATCAGCTCTGCAGTTGGTTCCGAACTTACCATTGAAGGTATGGTGCTTGCGTCACCTTCGGGAGACTTATATGTGGCGGGTGCTAATACTACCACTCATTTCTCCAATAACTATACGACAAAGGACTATGCATTGGGTGGTGCCAAGATGAATGCAACGGATTTGGATATCACGGCAGCGGAACTTTTTGTTGATCCGGACAATGGAGACCTTACCATCAAGGACGGTTCTTCACCTATTGTAATTAACCGTGCAGGCGATACGCGCTGGTTACCTTGATAAAAAATGAGATAAGTAATAGAAATTAATGGAAGAAACAATAGAAATTACAAACTTAATAATTTAATAGTATGAAACTTAGATACTTATTCTTTGCAGCGGCCGCTTCCACATTGGCGGCTGCATGCAGCGAGGTGGACGAATTGGCTTCCAATGCTTTGGGTGAAAAAAAGTTGGAAACCATACAATCCGGTACCGATCGTTTTGCTACACGTGTCAGTTTGGATAGTAAGTGGGAGCAAGGGGATGCCATCGGAGTGTATATGTTGGATGCGGAAACTGATAATATTCGAAACTCTGCCATGAATATACAATATAACGCAGATTTACAAGAAACATCAGCTACCACAAATTTTGTGGCTGCTGACGGTGGTATCGGTATTTACGATCAACCTTGTTACTTTATGGCGTATTATCCGTACTCTTCTGCTGATGCGGGTAAAGTTGATGCGGGTGCAGGCATTTATAATGTAGATATTGCAGACCAGTCGGCAGGTATTTCCGCACATGATTTGATGTGGGCGTCAACCGGTGACATGAGTACGGGTGATTTGTTGAGTAAAGGACTGTCATTGACCTTTCATCACCAGTTGGCTTTGTTGTATGTCAATATAAACAATGATGATGTTAAAGTAGAGAGTGTCAAAGTCAACGGATTGAATTCTACTGCGAGATTCGACCTTCTTAAAGGTGAGTTAGCCATAGAGGATATGCCGCAAGCGATAACATTACATAAATTGTCGGATAAGTCTTTCGTAGGTGTAATGCTGCCTGCCGGAAGTTTGGCGCAAGTAATGTCGGTTACTATTGATGCTAATGGTGAAAGATTCCAGTATATGGTGCCGTCAACCAGTAAAGTGACAAAGTTTGATCCGGGTTATGAGTATACATTTAATATTAATCTGAAAGATATGTCTGGTAACTTGGTTTCGGGAGGTAATGGAAGTACGGAAGGTTGGAAACCGGGCGAGGGAGAAGATGGTGATGCTACCGAAACCAATCCGGCAATACCAAGCGGATATGCGACGGTTCCGGTGAATGAGGCTACGGATTTGACTGCTGTATTGAATAATGCTTCGGGTAAGATTGCTTTGCTGTTTGCGGCTGACGCGTCTTATAGTTTTAGCGAGAACCTTGTCGTACCGGCCGAAGTAACGGAACTGATGTTGTTGGGCGACGGAGAAGAACAGGTGGAAGTTGCGATGAAAAGTATTATAAATACAGGTCTTCAAAGATTGGCTCTGAATAATCTGAAAATAACGGGTGATAAGAATACTTCTCTATTGAGCAATGCCGCAGATGATAATCTTACCAATCAGTTTGCGGCAGATGCAGTCATTGAAGTTAAGAAATGCGAGCTTAGCGGAATGAAGCATCTCTGTAATTGGAATGGTAATACGGAATATGATGCTGACAGAAACGCTTTGGCCTCTTTTATCGTAGACGATTGCTATATGCACGATATGACGGCTGTCTTTGAAGAATATCGTTCGAAAGAATTAGTATTTACCAATTCGACTTTCTATAAAATGTCAGGACAGGCTATTCATCCGCATACTTATGGAACGGCTCCCAATCCGACCATTATTGTACAGCACTGTACTTTGGTAAGTTTGGATAAGACACCTATTCAGGGAACGAGTAATGGCTGTGTTATAACCTACGAAAACAATGTGTCTGCTTTGATAGACCCTTCACACGATAATCTTTCTTATAATACCACCGCATCCACAGGGGAAGGTAACTATGCAGCAAAGAATGATGATACGGATGTAGTTGCTACGGGAGGATTTAAAAATGTTAACTTCAATACGGATTATCAGATGTCCGAACTGATGCAGGATGCAGCCAACGGAGATTTTACGCTTTTGATTGATGCCAAAGTCGGCGATCCGCGTTGGTACAAGTCAGTAGAATAACATTTGCTTCTATCGTAATATTATTTAGAATATAAAAACTATGAGACTATTTCATACCTTATTATATCCCCTTTTAGGCCTACTATGCCTCTCCTGCTCGGATGACGAGCAGGAGACGGGTAGCAATCCTGCCCTTAATTCCGGAGCGATTACGTTCGGTGTAGATTTGACAGGATTTACAACCCGCATTACACAGGACGGAACGTCCTGGACAAACGGGGATAAGATTGGAACCTACGTATTGAATGCGGAAACTTCCGAACTTGTATCGGAAGCCGTCAATACGCCCTATGTCTGCACAGAGGCCGGACAATCGGTGGCTTTTACTTCGGAAACGCCGCTTACGGTGCAGGATGACGGTACTCCGGTGAAGTTCGTTGCCTATTATCCGTACAATGCGGATATACAGGACTTCAATTATCCTGTGGCAATAGCCGACCAAAGCAATGGAAGTACAGCCTGCGATTTGCTTTACGGTACTACGTCCGAACCGTATGTTTATGATAAAGAGAGTGATACCGATATCGCGTTGAAGTTTACTCACCGCCTTTCCAAAGTGGTACTGAAGTTCATGGATATGGAGAAAAGACCTTTGACAGTAAGTGATGTAAAGATACAGGGAATGCCCGTTTCGGCTTCATTCAACGTGCAGACAGGAGTATTGACTACGGACGAGGCTGCCGTTGCGGATATCGCTCCCTATGTGAATACTGCCACGGACTATCGGGAAGCTATTATTCTGCCTACTGCATTAAGTAATGCCTATAAAGTATCTTTTGTGCTGGATGGCAGAACACGTGAATGGGTATTTGCCGACCTCGACATCAGTTTGCCCAAGTTCAATCCGGGTTCTCAATATACATTTGGGATATACATTGATCCTACTGCCGATATTATTGTAGGACGGTTGGAAGATGTAGATGCCGGTAATAGTTCCGCTCCTTGGGATGATGGAAGCAAAGAAGAAGGTACGGCTGACGGACATAAGCCTGCCGGATATAATCTTTTCCCTGCCAATGAAGCGACCGATGCATTTGCCGATACCGAATTGAAGATTTCTTTCGAAGGTGTGGCACCTGAATTGGGGGAGAGCGGGTATATCCGTATTTACCGTAAGAGCGACCATAAGATGGTGGATGAGATTAATATGGGAGAAGGCCGGGTATCCATTAAAGATGGAGAAACATTGCTCAATACTTGGATGGATATTATTGGCGTAACGCCCCAAGGCTCTTCTGTCAGCCGCCGTGTCGTAAACTATTATCCGGCGCGGGTGGAAGGAAACGATTTTATCATCAAGCCTCACCAGCAACGTCTGGACTTTGATACGGAATATTACGTTGTAATTGATAAGAACGCTATTGTTCAGGAAGACTTTGCAGGTATCTATGGTCGTGCATGGACATTCAAAACCAAAGCTGCGCCCGTTATCCACGGTCAGGAATACCAACTGAAGATAAGTCATGCCGATATGAATGCTCATTTCTATACATTACAAGGAGCCATTGACTATTGTGCCGTTAACATTGATTTGAATGCACAAAAGATATTCCAAATGGATGATGGTATTTATCAAGAGATGATTTATCTGCGTGATCAGAGTAATATTACCATCAAAGGTAATCCGAATGACAATACGGCGGTCAATATTCAGTATGACAATAGTAATGATATAAACGGTGGTATCGGTGGCGGTACGAATATTGACCAGTTTGCACCGACAGGTACTGTTGTGCCTTCTTCCGGCGGTCGCTCGGTTGTGATACTTCAAGGGAACTCCGAACACATCCGTTTTGAAAACCTGACTATCGAGAATGCTTATGGCTGGACATTGGGTAAAAATGGACAGGCAGAGGCTCTTTTCATCGACAATAAGTCGGCGGCACTTCTTAATTGCCGGATTCTGAGTTATCAGGATACGTTGCTTCCCGGCGGTGGATACAACTGGTTTTACAACTGCTACATTGCGGGTGGTACGGACTTCATTTGGGGATCGGGTAAAGTCGTATTATTTGAAGATTGTGAACTGCATGCGCCTACCGGTACCCGTGCCGTGATGCAGGCTCGTGTTAAGGCAGGTTATCTGGGTTATGTATTCGACCGTTGCAGATTTACAGTAGGGGCAGGCTATCAATCTACGTTAATCTATCAGTATGAACCTGATAATCTTACCTTCTTGAATTGTACGTTTGCCGATACGTACGGACAGAATTTCGTTGAAAAAAATAAACCGCTGGTTCCCAATCAACCTACTGTTACCGAAGGTTGTAAGATGTATGGTTGTACGAATGAATCGGGTGCCGAATTCTATAATCTTATTCCTGAGGCGGTGAGAGCCACTGTACGTAATCTCAATGAATCGGAGTTTAATGCAAATTTCGGTAGCCGGGAAAAAATAATGAGTTGGGACAGTAATGCAGACGCTTCATGGTTTCAAGAGTAAAGTAACCATACGGCATACTAATTAAAAGCTTTATAACAAATATGAACAACTTACTGAAAATGACGGGCTTCGTGCCCGTCATCTTAGGGATGCTTTGCGCTTGCCAAAGTACCTCGACAGAACAACACAACGATACATATATTGAAGACCTCTACGAAGCTCTTCCCTTTGATATGCCCGTTGTACAACGTCCGTCCTTTCCCGACTATCAAGTGGATATTCGTGATTTCGGTGCAAAAGCGGACGGTGAGACACTGAACACCGAAGCCATCAACAATGCCATTAAAGCAGTAAGCGAGAAAGGAGGGGGAAAGGTGGTTATTCCCGAAGGCCTGTGGCTCACAGGCCCTGTCGTACTGCAGAACAATGTCAACCTGCATGTCGAAAAGAACGCCCTTGTGCTTTTCAGCGGTGATGCCGATTTATACCCGTTGGTGCGTACCTCGTTCGAGGGTTTGGATATGCTTCGTTGCCAGTCGCCTATTTCGGCGATGAATGCGGAGAACATAGCCATTACAGGCCATGGAGTACTCGACGGTTCGGGCGATAGCTGGCGACCGGTGAAACGTAATAAAATGACCGACGGTCAATGGAAATCCTTGCTCAAGTCGGGTGGAGTGGTAGATGAGTCCGGTAAGGTATGGTATCCTAATGAAGGGGCTCTGAAAGCTTCTATTCTGACCGGAAGCAAAGAAAAAAGAGAAATATCGGATAGTGAGTGGGAAGGTATGAAGCGTTGGTTGCGCCCTGTACTGCTTAGTATTGTCAAAAGCAAACGAGTGTTGCTGGAAGGCGTTACGTTCCGCAATTCACCGAGCTGGTGCTTGCATCCGCTCTCTTGCGAAGACCTGACTTTGAACGGCGTCAAAGTATTCAATCCCTGGTACTCGCAGAATGGTGATGCGCTCGATGTGGAGTCATGTAAGAATGTAGTGGTGACAAACAGCCTGTTCGACGCAGGTGACGATGCTATCTGCATAAAGTCGGGTAAGAATGCCGACGGCCGTCGCCGCGGAGAACCTTGCGAGAATGTGCTGGTAAAGAACAACACAGTGCTGCATGGACACGGCGGGTTCGTAGTAGGCAGTGAAATGTCCGGCGGTGTCAGGAATGTATATGTGGCAGACTGTACATTCATCGGTACGGACGTGGGACTGCGCTTTAAGAGTACGCGCGGCCGTGGCGGAGTAGTGGAAAACGTCTATGTGGATAATATCAATATGATAAACATTCCGGGCGATGCCCTGATAGCCGACCTGTACTATGCCGTGAAAGATGCTCCCGGCGCTCCTGTGCCCGCAGTGACCGAGGAAACTCCTTCTTTCAAGAATATCCATATCTCCAATATTTCCTGCAAAGGCGCAGGACGTGCCATGTTCCTGAACGGACTGCCGGAAATGCCTATCGAGAACTTTTCCGTCAGAAACATGCGGATAACCGACGCGCAGAAAGGAGCTTTCATCAATAAGGTGGCCGGCGTCACTTTGGAAAATATCGAGATAGAAACCGCCGACAATACTTATCTGCAAGTGGAAAACACCACGAATATTACCATCGACGGTAAAGAGTATGATAAGATATCGGAAAAGAGATTGTTGACACAGAATTAAACTTGTCCGTATTTCTTTGATTGATTAATATTCCTACGCAGTAAGGGGATAAACCGAACTTCAGCATTCCGCGGTTGGTTTATCCCCTATTTATTTAGGCTTTCCTGTACATTCCCTGATACATTCCGTCCTTGCATACGGTACTGATAAGTTTTCTCCCTGATATTACCGGAAATACCAACGGTTGAAACTTCAAGTACCAACCGTTGGTATTCGAAGTACCTGCCTTTGGTAGCAGGTGTACCAACCGTTGGTATCTGAAGTTCCAACCGTTGGTACCAAGTGTACCATGTGGCGGTACTTTCTGTACCACGTGCCGGCACTTTCGTTGCTACATGGAGAAGCCGGGAGTCTCTTTGGATAAGACTCCCGGCTTCTTATATGGGAACCGCCGATGGCAGGCGGTATGGCTGTATTGATTTATAAGCCTTACGGCCGTCCTTTTATAGCAGTTTCAGCGTTTTCTTCTGTAAATCGCTGTCTTTGGAACTTCCACCTACCATCACATCGAATGTGTTGGGCATGGTACGCATCGTATTGGTGGCGCTGTCCCACCATTCCAATTGTTTGGGCGTTAACTCCAATTCGACTTTCACGGTCTTTCCTGCGGGGATATACACGCGTTTAAAGGCGCGTAAAGTCTTGACAGGCCCGTCAGTTTCGCCTTGCTTTTTGAGGTACACCTGCACTACTTCTTCGCCGTTGCGGCTGCCTGTGTTGGTCACCGGTACGGTGATTTTTACGGTTTCATCTGTTTGGGCGGATGATTTCAGTTGTATTTTGCCGTATTTGAACGTCGTATAACTCAAACCGTAGCCGAAGGGGAAGAGCGGTTCGCCGTTAAAGAAACGATAGGTATGTCCTGCCATATTATAATCCTCGAAGTCCGGTAACTGGGCAAGATTGCGGTAGAATGTTGCCGGCAGCCGTCCTGCGGGGTTGTAATCGCCGAACAGCACTTCGGCAACGGCTTTACCGCCCGATTGTCCCGGATACCATGCTTGCAGTATGGCCTGGCAGTATTCCGTTTCCGGTTCCATGGCAATGGGCGAGCCCGAACAGTTGACGAAAATCACTTTCTTTCCCGCGTCATGAAGCGCCTTAATCATTTCCCGCTGAACGGCAGGCAGCTCGATGTCCGTACGGTCGCCACCTCTGAAGCCGGGCAGCTTCACACCCATTTCCTCGCCTTCCAGTTGAGGGGAGATGCCGCCTGCAAAGATTACGACGTCGGCGTCTTTCACCTTTGCTACCGAACGCTGTATGTCCGCTTCTTCTTTAAAGCCCAAATCGAAGTTGAGCTGGGCATCGCTGGAGAAGTATTGGAATTTGATTTCGATGTCATACGATTTTCCGGCATCCACGTGCATTCCGTAGGCGCGCGGACGGCTGCCGTGTTTGTTTGTGAAGCTGCCTATCTCTTTGCCGTCCACCAGCAGTTTGACGGAACCGTAGCAATAGAAGTCGAAGACTACTTCTCCCGTCTCCTGAGGGGTGAATACGCTTTGATACGTGGCGGAGAAGTCGGTCAGGTTTACGTCCGGAGCGAAAACGGTGGCTCCGGAAGTACAGAGACGGAACGGGGTAGTCAGTCGGGAAGTGGCTGCGGGTGCGCCTTTAAACTCTGTGTTGTTCCAGTAGCGGGCGCTGAAACCGGCGCCTTCCTTGGATTTACATTGGTTGAATACGCTGCGTATCAGTGTGCGCTCCACCCATGAACATCCTTGTTCGTAGATGAGTTTGTCATCCTTGCCCATGGCCGAGCGGATACCGTCCAAAATGGTTATGGTACGTTTGGGGAGACCGTTGTAATTGCCCCACTGCATTACCGAGTCATTGGCATTAGGCCCCATTACCGCGATAGTCGTTCCGCCTCGTTCGAGAGGCAGTGCATTGTTCTTGTTCAGGAGCAGTGTCATGGATTTGCGTGCCATGTCCAGCGATAACGAGTCGTGCTTGTCGGAACAAACGACCGAGTAGGGTATCTGCGCCCATCTCACCTGGTCCGGCTCGTCCATCTCGCCTAATTCAAAACGTGCTTGCAGAAGCCGCTTTACTGAACGGTCGATATCCGCTTCATCGATGAAGCCTTTCTTTACTCCTTCCGTCAGCGAACGGTAATTGGAACCGCACTCCAGGTCTGTTCCGCTCAAGACGGCGGCGGAAGAGGCGGATGCCGCATCGGCATGGGTCTTGTGTCCTTTGTCGTTGTGGAAGTCGCTGATGGCGCTGCAATCCGCTACGACAATGCCGTCGTAACCCCATTCCCGGCGGAGTATATGGTTCAGCAGCCGGTTACTGCCGCAACACGGTTCACCCTCAAAGCGGTTGTAGGCACACATCACTTCTTTTACTTTTCCTTCTTTTACCAAGGCTTCAAAAGGCGGGAGATAGGTTTCATACAGGTCGCGCGGACTGATGTTCTCCGCATTGAAACTGTGGCGGTTCCATTCGGGGCCGGAATGTACGGCAAAATGTTTGGCGCAAGCGTGTACTTTGTCATACTTCTCGTTTTCGTCCAGGCATTGCAGGCCTTTCACGACGCTGACACCCATTACGCTTGCCAGATACGGGTCTTCTCCATAGGTTTCTATGCCGCGTCCCCAGCGAGGGTCACGGTAGATATTGACGGTGGGAGTCCAGATTGTCAATCCCTGATAGCGTTTGTAGCTTCCTTCCGCGGAATATGCGGCATTCTTGGCGCGGGCTTCATCGGATACGGCGACGAAAGCGGTGTGCAGGGCTTCGGGAGAGAATGAAGCCGCCATGCCGATGGGTTGCGGAAATACGGTTGCCCAACCGCTGCGGGCCACTCCGTGCAAGGCCTCGTTCCACCAGTTGTACGGCTTGATGCCCAGCCGCTCTACCGGCTTGGAATTATCCATCATCAAGGCGACTTTTTCTTCCAATGTAAGTTGCTTTACCAAATCTTCCGCACGCTCTGCCGGACTGTAACTGTTGTCCTTGTAGATAGATTGTGCAAGGCTGCCGCTCGAAACGACGAGACAGGCGAGTAAGTATGTGATTCTGTTTCTCATAAGTTATAATAGGGATATTTGTTTCTTAAAATGATATTTTGATTAAGGTGACTATTTCTTTGTGATGCGGAACCAGTCGACATCGGCCCAGCCGCCGTCATTGGCGCGAATGGCGGGACGCGTGCAGAACATGCCTACTTTGGCGCCTATCCATTTACCCTCTCTGGCTTGAAACGTCTCTCCGAGCGGTCGGAACTTCTTGCCGTCGAGGCTGTAACTGAATTGGCAGAGTACAAGCAGGTCGTCTGTCTTTTTCACTTTCTCACCGTCGGCGCTGAACTTGACACGCAGATATACGGTGGGATTGTTCAGGGAAATACTGCCGTTTGCTTTTTCGGCTGTTCCTTTATCCGCTTTCCGGCAAGTGACTTGCGAAAGCATAAGGCCTTGCTCCGTATTTTCCATGATTAGTCCGGCATAGTCCATACCCATGACAACCAGCCCGGTACGCTCTCCCTTGTATTTGGGATTGGGGCTGAATGTCAGTTTCATGGTTGCCGTAAAATTGTCCGCCGGGGTTTTCTGCAACAGCAGATTGGGTACATCCCATAGGTTTTTGTAATCTTCCGTTACGGGATGCGAGTAAAGGCGTACCATGCTCCGGTCGCCGGCATAATAGGCCCATTTGTCGTTGATGTTGGCATGCCATTGCCATTGGGGGGAGAGGGTATATCCGTCGAACTCGTCGCTTTCCTGCGGGGTACAGGTCGGATATGTTCCGCCTACATCGGGCTTGCGGTAAGTCAGCACGGGTTCGCCGCATCCGTCATTGTCTTTATCCGTGCCTATTACGGGCCATCCGTCTATCCACTTCATAGGCTGCAAATGTACCACCCGTCCGTAGGCGCCTACATCCTGAAAGTGCATGAACCAGTCCTCGCCGGTAGGAGTATCCACCCATCCGCCCTGGTGAGGCCCGTTGACAGGGGTGTTGCCTTGTGCAAGCACGGTGCGGCTTTCGTAAGGGCCGTAAATGTTCTTGGAGCGAAGCACCACCTGCCAGCCGGTTGCTACTCCTCCGGCAGGGAGGAATATGTAGTAATAGCCGTCTTTTTTGTAGAGTTTCGGGCCTTCGCATGTCTGGTGGGCTTCGTGGCCGTCGAAAATGATACGTGACGGGCCGATTGCTTTCGTTGCGCCGGCATTCAGTTCGCATACGGAGATTACGCTTTTCAGCCCGGCGCGGCTGCCGGCGTATGCATGCGCCAGATATACTTTGCCGTCCTCATCCCAAAGCGGACACGTGTCGATAATGCCTTTAATCTCTTTCACCAGTACAGGTTCGCTCCATGGGCCTTCCGCTTTAGCGGATTTCACCATGAATATTCCTTGATCGGGATCTCCCCAGAATATATAGAACTCACCGTTGTGATGCCGGATGCTGGGAGCCCATACGCGGTTGCCGTGTTCCGGACGTTCGGGTGTTGTAACGGGCGGCAGCGCGGCAGGCACGGCGGCGCTGATGATAGACCAGTTTACGAGGTCTTTGGAGTGAAGAATCTGTAATCCCGGCAGACAGCCGAAGCTGGATGAAGTCAGGTAGAAGTCGTCGCCTGCACGACATACATCCGGGTCGGAGTAGTCCGCAAAGAGAACGGGGTTCTTGTAAGTTCCGTTTCCTTGGTCGGCAACCCATACCTCGGAGACATAGTTTGATTGTTGCGCCTGCACGCTTGCCGTTAACATACCGGAAAGGCAGACGATAATCCATTGCTTTTTCATCTTGACAGTTTTTTATGGTATTCTATATTAACGACTGCAATAGTAGGCACTTTCTTGTATTTTGACGGGTAATATCCGGTCGAAACGGAGTGATATTTTTATTTCTCTTTGTATTCCGTGGGCGTTACTCCCATTACTTTCTTAAAGCATTTGCTGAAATACTTCGGATCGCTGAATCCGGTCATGTAGGCTATTTGCGAGAAGTTGTACTCTCCGCTGTCTATTAACTGGACGGCACGCTTAATGCGGATTTCACGTATGAAATCCACGGGGGTAAGACCGATTATGGATTTCAGTTTCCGGTAGAATATGGTACGGCTCAGCATTAAATGCTCGGCAAAGGCGTCGATGGTCAGTTCGCTGTTGTCCATTTGCGTTTCCATGAACTCCATTACTTTCTGCATGAACTTCTCGTCGTACGGAGTAATCTGAGGTTGCGACGGGGTGAGACCGGAAGATACGCAGGCGTTTTTGCTGTCGGTTAATTGTGCCATATACATTTCCTGTAATGATTTGCGTTGGCGAAGCAATGTTATGATACGGGTTTTCAGATAGGTGGCGCTGAAAGGCTTGGTGATGTAATCGTCTATACCCTGCTCCAATCCGGCGATGCGATCGTCGAGTGAGGCTTTTGCTGATAATATGATGATGGGAATATGGCAGATGGCGCTGTTCTCCTTGATTTGTTTAACCATTTCCAGGCCGTCCATTACGGGCATCATGACATCGCTGATGATTAGGTCGGGGAGGTCGTCGATGGCATGTTGCAAACCTTCTTTTCCGTTGGCTGCGGTGATGACGGTGTAGTGTTCGGACAAGCTGTTCTTTAAGAATGTTCTCAATTCTTTGTTGTCTTCCACCACCAGTATGGAATGACATTCGGAAAGATTGCTGTCGAATTCTTCCTTGGTTTCCGTATCTTCCTGCCCTTTGGTTTCTTCATCTGTCGGAGCGGATGCGGTCTGGATGTCGTTCAATATGAATTCCACTTGCGCGTCTTCCTCAAAGACTTGCTTTCGTAACGGTAAAGTCACGGTGAAACGACTGCCGATGCCGGGCTGACTGTCTACTTGAATCGTTCCGTGATGTATCTCTACCATCTCTTTCACTAAGGATAGGCCGATACCGGAAGACGGTTGAAGGATATTCTGCTTTACGAGCGTTTCAAAGCGTTGGAAAAGGGTACGCTGCTTTTCGGCGGCGATTCCGATACCCTCGTCCGCCACCTCAATATCAATGGTTTCATTGTGAGGGAGCACTTTTATTGTAATGGCTTTGCCTTCCGGCGTATATTTGAATGCGTTGGAAAGCAGGTTGAAGAATATCTTCTCGAATTTGTCCCGGTCTACCCAACCGTAGACGGACTCGATTGGTGACTTCATTTGATAGTCTATGTTCTTTTCTTTGGCGATAAGACGGAAACTATCCATCACTTTTTGCAGGAGAGGAATCAAATCGGTCTCTTCTACCAATAGTTTCATCTTTTGATTCTGAATCTTGCGGAAGTCGAGTATCTGGTTCATAAGGCGGAGCATTCGTTCCGTGTTCCGGCGTACCAGGGTAAGGTGCTCGCGGGCAGTCGGAGAGAGGGGCTCATTCTCCAGAACTTCAGCTACCGGACTGCCTATCAGGGTCAGCGGGGTACGTAGCTCGTGAGATATATCGGTGAAAAAGCGCAGTTTGATATTGGCGAGTTGTTGTTCCATATCTACACGATGACGCAGGCGATAAATATAGAACAGTACGTATACAATAGTTGCGGTGAACAGGATGAACAGCAGACAATAGAGCAGCCATGCCCAGTATGTTTCCCAGAATGTGGGGAGTACATGGATGGAGAGTGTGCGGATATTATCTGTCCATACACCGTCACTGTTGGTCGACTTTATTTGTAAGCGGTATTTCCCTGCGGGCAGGTTGATGTAACTTGCGGAGCGGTTGTTATCCGCTTCGTTCCATTCATCCTCCAGTCCCTGCAAGCGGTAAGCGTAAAGTATGTTGTCGGGATTTACGTAGTCGAGCGCTGCAAACTGGAAAGTGACATTCCGTTGCGATGCCTTTAGCTCCAATTCTGTCAGGTTATTGATGGAATGGGAGGCCGGGTGTCCTTGTATTTTGAAACCGGTGAATACAATGGGAGGAACATAAGCGCTTTTCCGCATCTTTCCGGGAGTGATTTCCAGAAAGCCTTTGTCGGTTCCCAGCACGACTTGTTGCCGGGCGTTGATTACCGGAAGGGCTTCCGAGAAGTTAAACTGCTGCTGATAGGTGGAACCGAGCGTATAGTTCTCAAAGGTTTCTTTGGCGGTATCGAATTTGGACAAAGCTATCTCGGAAACAATCCATAATTGGGAGTATGTGTCTTCTATCATCGAAAGTGTCAGGTCGGAAGCCAGCCCGTTGCTTTTATCGTAGTTTTTGAAACGTATCTCTTCACTAAGCAGCCGGGTTGAAATAATTTTGCTGATGCCGCCTGTAAAGCTAACCACATACGTCGCTTTTTGCTTGTCTGTATAGATTTGCATAATGTCATTGGTGATGAGGCTGTTCTTGTCGCCCGGTTTGTGGCAGTTTCTATAGAATTTTACTTCTTCCGGCAATTCGAACTTATTGGAAAAGGTGAGCAGTCCGTCCGTGGTACCTACTAAGATTACTCCGCCGGATACTTCTGTGATGTTGCGTACTTTCATGCCATAATCCGTAGGGTAATTCTTCAGCTCATTATTACTGTGGATAAATATGGGGGAACCGTTGCTTCCGGGGGTAAACAGATTCAATCCGCCACCATAGCAACCTATCCAGATGCGGTTGCGGCTGTCTTGGAAAATCGAGTATATGCTGTTGTCGCTTATACTGTAAGGGTCCTCGGAACGATGCTTGAAGTGCGTAATGGAATATTGATTCAAGCTTTTTGGGGTGAGCAAGAAAAGGCCGGCTCCTTTGGTGCCCAGCCAGATATTCTTTTCCTTGTCTTCCATAATGGCGTATACTCCATTATGGAAGACTTGTTTTTCCTTGACAATGGTACCTTGGTTGGAAAGGTAACCTTCTAAACTGCCATCGGGAGCATATATTTGAATATAACTCGCTTTGGATGCACTCCACAGACGATTGTGGCTGTCTCGCAGAAAAGCACGCGTTTCCGCTTCATAGTCGGTTTGATTAAATTGATAACTTTGCGGGAAAAAGCTTATCCGGTCTATCCCACGTGCTGTGGCCAGCCAGCAATTGCCCTGCGTATCGAGAGTATAAAAACGGACTAACGGGCTGAATATGGATTTCGGATTGTCGATATCTGTAAGTAAGGGCTTGAGCTTCTTTTCTTTTCGATCGTAGTAGGAGAGATTACCGCCGGTAGGCAATACCCATAAAATACCGGTTTTGTCCTCAAATATCAGTTTACGGCTGTTACGTCCGTGCTTGATAACCTCATTTTGAGGGGTGAACAGGTGTTCTTTTTCATTGCTGTTGAGGTGGAGACGGACAATACCCGGATTGCGGGGAAATACCCAAACGTCTTTTTGCCGGTCTTGATATATCTGCTCCACATAGTTGGAGGGTTGGGTGGAAGTACGGATATCAATTTGTCGGAACATATTGTCATGGGCGGAAAACAGTATCAAACCATTATCCGTACCTAATGCCAGCGTGTCTGTTCCCAATGCGGCGATAGTGTTGATTCTGTTATGCGGACAAGGAATGTTTATAAACTTAAGTTTCTTTGTACGAAAGTTGTATTGAGCCAATTTGCCTTTATCGGCTACAAGGTAGACGTTTTCCTTGATTTGCGTGATATATTGGAATGGGAAGTCTGTATCTACGGCTTTACTTCCCACGATGGTAACGCCTTTGTTTGTTAATATCCATTCGTCTTCATCGGAGTCCTGGTAAACGGTGAATATATGTTCTCCTTTCAAATTCTGAGTGAATGTCGAATACAGGGTAATGCCTTCTCCTTTTTTACATAGCTGTTCGTCTGCTCTGTATGTATATCCGTTTTCACAAATAATCCAGGCTACTCCTTTTTTGAGCGATTGGATACGGACGACATGGTTGGAGTGTTTGGTGGCGTATTCAAGCGGCTGCAAGACATCGATGAACTTTTCCGTCTCTACATCAAACAGGCAGGCTTGCCCGTCGTAGGTGGGACACCAGATATCTCCGTACTTGCTTTCCATGATAGTACCCATGCGGTTACTGCCGAATGCGTACCGGTCTTCTTGGGAAGTCTTATAAGTTTTAAATGTATAACCGTCATACTTGCTCAGCCCATTCCATGTACTGAACCAGATAAGTCCGTTTCGGTCTTGCAACATACCCATAACATTACCTTGGGCAAGACCGTCATTAACGGAAAAGTGTTTCACCTGACACACCGGTTGTGCAATGACGGAAACAGTCACAAGTAGTGAAAGGAGTAGGATGTAGAGTCGTTTCATGGTATTTACTTTAAAGCTAAAGCAAAAATAAGCAAATACCTTCAATTGAAAAATAAGAAGAAGTAATATGAATAGAAAATCCACCCTTTTGCCTATTTTTTACTCCGATAGGCGAGCTATGTACCTTCAGTAATGAGTTTTAGTGAAGGTACATAGAGGATGCCATGTGTATTGGTCAAACCAAATCTCTTATTAGCGGTATGTCGTTTTCATCGATACCCAGTTTGATAAGGGTTTCTTTATCTTTGTCGAACATGTCAAGGAAAGTCTCCCGATTTCCGCTTTCCGAGGCGGCTTTCCCATATAATTCGGCGGCCTTTTCCATATCACCCAGTCGCAGCGCTACATGCCCCGCATTAAGATAATCTGTGGCAATAGGTTTTAAGACGAGTACCTTTTCATAATATCTCATGGCCTGCTCGGATTTTCCGCTGACAAATGAGCACCAGCCTATGGCGCGCCATGCTTTGATGCAATCGTTCTCCATGAGATCCAGCTTGAAGAAACATTGCAAGGCTTCTTCGTAACGCTCCTGTTCGGCGAGACAACTGCCGATGAAGAATGTAACGTTTCTGTTTTCGGGCTGCATTGCCTCTACCTTTCTGTAATATTCCAGCGCCGATGCAAAATCGCGTAATTGGCGATAACAAGTGGCAAGGTGGCGGATGGTCCATATATGATCGGGCTTCAGCACATCCGCTTTTCGGTAAGCGCTGATGGCCTCTTTGTAGCGTTTCTCCTTTTGCAGGCAATAACCGGTCTTTTGGAAAATATCTGCATCGGCATAATTCATATCTATTACTTCCTGATAGATGCCTAAAGCTTCTGCCGGATGCTCTTTGCGGAAATGAAAATCGGCTATGGTAACCAATAATTCCGGTTTGCGTAAAATATCTTTCAATGCAGGGATACGGTGCAACGCTATTTCCTCTTTGAAAATATCGCGGAATTCATGACGGCGCTGGCTGAGCTTGAAGAAACGGTATAAGTCATGAATATACTGGTTGCTGATAACATCCGGACGCTGTGCGTACTGTCTCAGGCCGGACGACTTGCTTTCGTCCATTAATTCGTTCAAATCTTGCGATGTCATTTGGCTCAGCATCATATTACGTTGCGCCTGCGGGATATGCGCCATGGTGAAGCACAATGAGTACTTATCGCTATTGCAGAAAAAGCCTGATTGCAATATAAGCGATAGGATGGCATTGTCTCCTGTCGGTTTCAGCCCGAATTCCCGTATAATACCGGAGTGCTGCATATCGAACGGATAGAACCAGTTGTGCGGGTTTTGGAAGAACGGATAGCTCTTGAGCTGGGCGAATGTGCTCATATATACATCGGCGCCTTCCAGTTGCAGTTCGTTCATTTCACGTATCTTGTCACCCAAGCCGGATTCTTCGAATGCTTTTTCCCAATCCGGGTTACGGTCGTCTTCATCCATGTTTTCTTCGAAGCCGTACTTCATGTTACGCATGATACTTACGTTCTTCATCATCTCCGGGATGATTTCTTCACGCATCTTCTTGTCTATCTTCTCCGTCTCCTGACTGCGGAGCAGTTGGATGTAAACCCGGTTCAGCTGTTTGCCGAAGCTGCCGTCTTCATTGAGAAGCGATAGTCTGGCTTCCAGCTCGGGGTATAACCACAGGCGGTTGGGGTGTATGTGCAGTACAATGGCGATAATCACCAAAGCACGCTGGCTGACTTGTGTGTCGGCGTGTGTCGCAGCATCCAGCAGCCATGAGAACTTACGCGGGTCGAAACATTCCATTAAGCTGAGTAGGACGGCTCCCGTAAATAAACACAAATCATTTACCGGCAGTAACTCGGATTCCAGATACATTCTGGCTTCCCGCTCCTCTTCCGCCGTCCAGCCGCTGTTTCCCCACGTAGTGAGAAATAGATATTGGGCAGTTTCTTCATGCCGTTGCAAAGCGCTGTCCAGACTTTGTTTATTGTCCGGCATAAGTTGGCAAACCGCCATATCGTCAGGAAAAGATTCCAGTACTTTAAGCCAGGAAGACATACCGTAGCCGGCTGCCATATTCCTTTTGTTCTTGTGCAGGGCATGGTAATAATGCGTAGAGACTTCATCGAGTAAGCTGATACGCGCTTGTTCGGCAAGTTCCCGGGTTTCTGCCAAAAGCTGCCGGTATAGTTTCTGCCGTTCCGGATCGTTTACGCCCTGGCGCATATACTGTAACATGTATTGGTAGGACACTTTGGCCTGTTCCAGACGGTTGCGAAGAGTCCAATCGTTACAGTTCCATAAAAAGGCCTCCAGTTGTATCTGCGCCTCTTTCAGACGTTTCTGTTCCAGTAAGCTGACTATATGTTGGTATTGCTCTTGTATGGCTTGCTCGTTCATAAGATTGTATTCATTAAGTGATTATACTCTACAAATGTACAAAAAGAATGCCAAAATGTTTGGTGAGGGTTAAAGAATCAGAAACGAACCTGCAACTGTGCTTGCAGCAGGTTGGAGCTTTCTCCCTTGTGAGGGTCGCAATAAGTATATTGCGCCTGCAAGCGGCATTTGGGATAGAACCACCATTGCACACCGGCTACATAGTTGCTTTGTTTGTAATCCTGCGCTTTGTCTTTGTTGAAGTAGTCGTAAGATGCTATAACGTCGAACTTGGGAAACACGTGTACGGATGCGGTGGCATAGTATCCGTCGCTCTTTATATGCCCGTCCTTACCGGCAAGATATTCGGTACGCAGGCTGACGGGTTTGGTTTGGATGGTAGCTCCTGCCGACCAACGGTTACGTACATAACTGTCGCCTGCAGCAATGTCCGGATTGACGGAAGATGCGGCTACTGCGCATCCCTTGCCCTTGATGAACGAACCGCCTACCGACAGCCAGTCGAGCGGATGAACCATCAGGCTGCCTACTATGTCTTTGTGATTATTCTTGTCTTTCAGATTGATGCCTTGTCCGTTCATAACAGCAAGGTTATAACTAACCTTTTTCTTGAAAAGGTCGCCGTAAATAAGGAGTCCCATATCACGGCCGCTATTCGAACCGTACAGGGGATCGCTACCGTTGATACCTGCCAGATAGTTGACTGCCTGCGAATAACAGTTTATCAGTTCGACAAAACAGGGCGACATGGGATTCTCAATGGTGTACATCGTTTTGAATTGCCCGATACGGGCTGTGAGTTGGGGCAGAAACTGATATTCCGTATAGGCTTCCAGAATCTTTCCGGTGTTGGCGAAGCTGTACATGAAGTAGCACGACCATTTGTCGGTAATCTTACCGCGTGCCATGAATATAACCCGTTTGAGGTCGAAAGTATTGCTGGCTTTTTCGCCGGCATCATCATAGGTATATCCCACTTGGGCATAGCCTGCCAGACTGATACGTTCTTTCAGTGTATTCACTACATCATTCAGGCACGCATCCTGGGCTCTTAGTGTATATACGGAGAGAAGAAGAAAGCAGGATAGTAGAATTCGTTTCATGTGTCGGATATATAATTAAAAAAAAAGCAACCCTTTTTTCAAAGAGCTGCCTTTTGTATTAATGAGATTCTTTTTATTCGTTGATAGCAGCGATACCCGGAAGAACTTTTCCTTCGATTGCCTCGAGCAATGCACCGCCACCGGTAGAAACGTAAGAAACACCGTTTGCCAAACCGAACTTGTTAACGCAAGCTACGGAGTCGCCACCGCCTACGAGTGAGAATGCGCCGTTCTTGGTTGCTTCTACGATAGCTTCACCTACCGAACGTGAACCGTGAGTGAAGTTCTCAAATTCGAATACGCCTGTGGGACCGTTCCAAAGGATAGTCTTGGAGTTCTTGATAACTTCAGCGAAAATCTTTTCAGTTTCAGGACCTATATCCAGACCTTCCCAACCGTCAGGTATTTCGTTTACTTTGCAGAACTGAGTATTGGCGTCATTGGAGAATGAGTCGGCTATTTTGGCGTCTACAGCCAGTACGAGGTTCACACCTTTCTCTTTTGCCTTCTTCAACAACTCGAGAGCCAAATCCAGCTTATCGTCTTCACAGATGGAAAGACC
The DNA here is from genome assembly GCF_900129655.1 of Bacteroides clarus YIT 12056. Lineage (GTDB taxonomy): Bacteria > Bacteroidota > Bacteroidia > Bacteroidales > Bacteroidaceae > Bacteroides > Bacteroides clarus. Next base: position 74,518 of record NZ_FQWK01000002.1, on the reverse strand, counting down.
GATTTTACCGCCTTGGGCTTTGGTGAAAGTATAAGTCATACCGCCGGTGATAATCAGGTTGTCTACCTTATTCAGCAGGTTTTCGATGATTTCGATTTTGGAAGATACTTTAGAACCACCCATGATAGCGGTGAACGGACGTTTGATGTCATTCAACACCTTGTCCACAGCTTTCACTTCTTTTTCCATCAGGTAGCCGAACATCTTGTTGTCTTTGTCGAAGTATTTAGCGATCAATGCCGTAGAAGCGTGTGCGCGGTGTGCGGTACCGAACGCGTCGTTTACATAGCAGTCGGCGTAAGAAGCCAATTTCTTGGTAAATTCTTTCTGGCTCTCCTTAACGGCGGCTTTGGCGGCTTTCTTTTCTTCGTCTGTCGCGTCTTCAGCCAAACCGCGCGGTTTGCCTTCTTCTTCAGCATAGAAACGGAGGTTTTCGAGCAACAGCACTTCACCCGGTTGCAGAGCGGCAGCCTTAACAGCGGCTTCTTCGCCCATGCAGTCGTTAGCAAACTGTACTTCAACACCCAGCAGGTCTGACAAATGTTTCAGAATATGCTTCAAAGAGAACTTGTCAGTCGCGCCTTTCGGACGGCCGAGGTGAGAACCGATGATAATACTGCCGCCGTCAGTCAAAATCTTCTTCAATGTAGGAAGAGCGGCACGCATACGGGTATCGTCTGTAATGTTGAAGTTTTCGTCCAAGGGCACATTGAAGTCCACGCGAACGAATGCCTTTTTTCCGGCAAAGTTAAATTGGTCAATTGTCATAATACTCTATTTTTATTTAAAAGTGTTACTATTTTCTTTTTGTGACGGCAAAGTTAGTATTTATTTCTTTTTTGCGCTATGAAATCATTATTTATTCTTCCCCTTCATTGCTCTCTTTGCTAACTTTATACTTCCGGCAGTAATATTTGCACATCAATTGCAAACCGCAGTTGTCACATTGAGGGGTACGCGCCTGACATACATACCGTCCATGCAGGATGAGCCAATGGTGGGCAATGGGAATCTCCGTTTCCGGAATATGCTTGACCAGCTCTTTCTCTACGCTGAACGGGGTGGTACATTTGTCGGACACTAATCCTAAACGGTGGCTGACACGGAATACATGGGTGTCTACCGCCATGGCGGCTTTGTTGAACACAACCGACTGGATTACATTGGCCGTTTTACGTCCCACACCGGGCAGCTTTACGAGCTCTTCCAGCGTATCGGGTACTTGGCTGTCAAAGTCTTTCACCAGCATTTTGGCCATGCCCACAAGATGCTTGGCCTTATTGTTGGGATAAGAAACGCTGCGTATGTATCCGTATACCACTTCCGGGGTGGTGGCGGCAAGAGCTTCGGGAGTAGGAAAGTCCCGGTATAGTGGGGGAGTTATCATGTTTACCCGTTTGTCCGTGCATTGGGCGGAAAGGATTACCGCAATCAATAGCTCATACGGATTGTCGTAATGCAACTCGGTTTCCGCTACGGGGCGGTTTTCCCTGAACCAGGCGAGTATTTTTTCGTAACGTTCTTTTTTTCTCATCGTAATTTGTTTTTATGATAATGAGGGGTAACCTTGCCATTGAAGTAAAGCATGGAGATTATCGTCAGGCAGGCTCCGAAAAGATAAGCCTTGTCGAAAGTGCTGACCTCGGCGATATATCCGCCTGTCAGCATACCGATACCTATTCCTACATCCCATGAGGTCAGGTAGGTGGAAGTTGCCGTACCTCGCTGGTTGTTGGGGGCTAGATTCACGAACAGCGTGTTGTAAGCCGGAAACATGATGCCGAAACCAACTCCGAGCAGTAATGCTACGGCAAAGAAGATGATGCCGCATGCCATGCTGTTCCAATTGATAATGTAGACGCAAGCCGAGAGCAGGAAGAAACTGAACACTACAATGTATAGTCCTGCCGAGATTACTTGCGTTATCTTTCCCTTGTCCACAATCTTACCGGAAAAGATGCGGGAGATGGCCATGCCCACCGCCATGAAAGTAAAGAAAAAGCCGGTGGTTGCATTAATGCCGATTTCTTTGGCATACATGGCCACGTAGTTGGTGGTCATCCCGTAAGGAATGGATAATAGAAGCAGGCTGATACCCGCCGGAATGCCTTTCAGCAGGATAAAACGGTCGAGCGAAATCGGCTCGCGCTTGACAGGCGGTTTGTATGGTGTCTTCACCAATGAGGCGCAGATAAATCCGGCAATGCAGGAACCCAACGAGCAACAGAAAATGGTAGTATAGCTCATGCCCGCATCGTGCAGAAACAAGCCGGACATCGGCCCCACCGCCATGGCTATATTGTTGGAAAGCCCGTAATATCCGAGCCCTTCTCCGCGCCTTGATGAGGGCATGATATCGATGACTACCGTATTTCCGCCTACAGTCACCATGCCGAATGATACGCCGTGTATGATACGGAACAGAATGAACAGTACCAGTGAACCGGCTATGATATATCCGGCAAACATTGTCATAAAGATGAAGTAAGCCAACAGATACAGCGGTTTACGGGCAAAGCTGTCCAAAAAATAGCCGGAGAACGGACGGATGCATAAAGCGGCTACCGTATAGCAGGAGAGGATGATACCGATGGTAGAGTTTCCCGCATTGAATATCTCGGATAGATAGAATGGCAATACGGGTATCAATAGCCAAAAGCCGAAGTACAGCAGAAAGTTGGCTGCGAGAATAAAGCAATAGCCGGGAGTTACGAGCCTATCTTTCATTGGGTGGAGATTTAATAAGATTGATAATAGGGCTATCCTTTTAGGCACGGATTACACGGCTTTCACGGTTTCCTTTGATTAAATCCGTGTTTTCCGTGTAATCCGTGCCTGATATTAAAGAAATCAATAAGTAAGCGAGTTCAGTTCGGACACATCCCAACCTTATGCTTAATATAGAAATATAAGAGTGCTCTATATTAATAAGCCGCTTCGAATTCTTTCAGGAAGCGGGTATCGTTTTCAGAGAACAGGCGCAAGTCGTTTACGCGGTATTTCAGGTTGGCGATACGTTCTATACCCATACCTAAAGCGTAACCGCTGTACACTTTGCTGTCAATGCCGTTTAACTCCAACACATTGGGGTCGACCATACCGCAACCCAAGATTTCAACCCAGCCTGTTCCTTTACAGAAAGGACATCCCTTGCCGCCGCAGATGTTACAGCTAATGTCCATTTCGGCGCTTGGCTCCGTAAACGGGAAGTACGAAGGACGGAGACGAATCTTAGTGTCTTTGCCGAACATTTCCTGGGCGAAGAGCAACAGGGCTTGTTTCAAGTCGGTGAACGATACGTTACGGTCTATAAACAAGGCTTCTACTTGGTGGAAGAATGCGTGCGCGCGATAGCTGATAGCCTCGTTGCGGTATACGCGTCCCGGACAAAGCACCCGGATAGGTGGTTGGGTCGTTTCCATTACACGGCTTTGTACGCTGGATGTATGTGTACGCAGGATGATGTTGTGCGATACATTTTCAGTATTGTTTTCGATGAAGAAAGTATCCTGCATATCGCGTGCCGGATGATCTTCGGCAAAGTTCATGGAAGAGAATACGTGCCAGTCGTCTTCCACTTCCGGACCGTCGGCGATGTTGAATCCCATACGGGCGAATATGTCGATGATTTCATTCTTGACGATGCTGAGCGGGTGACGTGTTCCCAATTTTACGGGATAGGCCGAACGGGTAAGGTCGAGGTCGTCGCAACCGTTGTCCTGACTTTCGAATTGTTCTTTGAGAGCGCTTATCTTTTCCTGCGCTTTGTTCTTAAGTTCGTTCAGACGCATGCCGACTTCTTTTTTGAGTTCGGCGGGTACGTTGCGGAAGTCCGCCATCAGTTCGTTAATGGCTCCCTTCTTGCTGAGGTACTTGATGCGCAGTGCTTCCAGTTCCTCGGCGTTAGCGGCTTTCAGTGCTTCTACTTCTTGCAGAAGCTCGTTGATTTTAGCTATCATATCGTTGTTATTATTTATTCCTTACTATATAAAACGGTGCAAAGATACAATTTTATCATTGTTTTGCCCTCAATCGTTGCATATTATTTTTTATTAACCCAGGCTGTCCTTTGAATACTTTACGTACCTTTGCGCCCGATTTCAATAAATGACAGTTAGGATGACATCAACTCAAAGACCGCCGGTTCGTAGAATCGCTTTCCCCATATTGATTGCGCTGAGCGCTTCGCATTGCCTGAATGATTTGCTTCAATCCGTTATTACGGCGGTGTACCCTCTGTTCAAGCAGGATTTGTCATTGAGTTTTGCACAGATTGGTCTGATAACGTTGGTGTATCAGATGTCGGCTTCCGTGTTTCAGCCGATAATGGGGCTGATTTTCGATAAGCGTCCCATTGCCTGGTCGTTGCCGTTGGGAATGTGTTTTACGCTGGCGGGTATTCTGAATTTGTCGTTCGCCACTAATCTGTATTGGCTCTTGGCTTCTGTTTTTGTGGTGGGCATCGGTTCCTCCGTATTGCATCCCGAAGCGTCGCGCATTACTTTTTTGGCTTCCGGAGGCAAGCGCGGGTTGGCGCAGTCGCTCTTTCAGGTGGGCGGTAATCTGGGAGGCTCGTTAGGGCCGTTGCTGGTGGCGCTGCTGGTTGCTCCGTATGGCAGACACCACATTGCGCTGTTCATGATTTTTGCGGTGGCGGCTATTTTGGTGATGCTGCCCATTTCCCGCTGGTACCGTTCTTATCTCAACCATATCAAGCGGCGTCCGTTGCTTACGCAGAAGGCGGTGGAACGTCCGTTGTCTTCCCGAATGACGGTTTTCGCCATTGGGGTTCTATTGGTTCTTATCTTTTCCAAATATATTTATATGGCGAGCCTGACGAGTTACTATACATTCTATCTCATTCATAAGTTCGGTGTAAGTATCCGGGATTCGCAGTTATTCTTGTTTGTCTTTTTGGTAGCCACTGCCGCAGGTACTTTGGTAGGCGGACCGGTAGGCGACAGGGTGGGACGCAAGTATGTTATCTGGGCTTCCATTCTCGGGACGGCGCCGTTTAGTTTGCTGATGCCGCATGTGGGACTTGCGGGGACGGTCATTCTTAGCTTCTGTGTGGGGTTTATGCTGTCTTCCGCTTTCCCCGCCATCTTATTGTATGCGCAGGAATTGTTGCCCAATAAGCTGGGACTGATTTCCGGTTTGTTCTTCGGGTTTGCGTTCGGCATTGCGGGTATCGCTTCGGCTGTACTTGGCGGTATGGCGGACGCATACGGTATCGAGGCGGTTTATAATGTATGCGGATTTATGCCTTTGCTGGGATTGGTGGCTTGCTTCCTGCCTAATTTGAAAAAAGGTTGACTGTGAAAAGTCAACCTTTGTGGAGCGTATGAGACTCGAACTCATCACCTCGACACTGCCAGTGTCGCGCTCTAGCCAGATGAGCTAACGCCCCGTTGCTAACGTTTGCAGAGCTATCTGCTTTTTTGATGGCGCAAATATAATGCATTATTCTGAAATAATTGCTATGTTTGCGAAATAAAATGAAAAAAGAAATTATGCTGATATATAATACGACCTATCACGTGGAAGAAGGGCAGGAGAAATTCTTCCTTGCCTGGATGAATGAATTCTACCTTCCCGAAGTAGAGAAGCACGGTACATTGCATGCCCCGCGCATAGCACGGATACTGAGCCATATTGAAGAGGGAAGTGTCTGTTACTCTGTGCAATTCGAGGTGGAAGACTCTGCCATACTGCATCGCTGGCATCAGGAACAAGGCGTGAAGCTGAATGAAGAATTGCAGAAAATCTTTAAAGACAAAGTAATCGGTTTTCCTACATTAATGGAGGTGATAGTGTGATACAACCGGTAAAGGAAAAAATTATTTTGGGCATCGACCCCGGTACTACCATTATGGGATACGGGGTGCTGAGGGTAGCGGGAGTAAAGCCCGAAATGATTGCCATGGGTATCATAGACCTTCGTAAGTTTGGCGACCATTATCTGAAACTTCGCCACATCCATGAGCGGGTGCTGAGCATCATCGAGAGTTATCTGCCGGACGAACTTGCTATTGAAGCGCCTTTCTTTGGAAAAAACGTACAATCCATGCTGAAGCTGGGACGCGCGCAGGGAGTAGCCATGGCTGCCGCTCTGAGCCGCGACATTCCTATTACCGAATACGCTCCTTTGAAGATAAAAATGGCGATAACGGGCAACGGCCAGGCATCCAAAGAGCAAGTGGCGGATATGCTGCAACGCATGCTTCATTTTCCGAAAGAAGACATGCCCGTATTCATGGACGCCACCGACGGCCTTGCCGCCGCTTACTGCCACTTCCTGCAAATGGGGCGCCCTGTTGTCGAGAAAGGCTATCACGGCTGGAAAGACTTTATAGCCAAGAATCCCGACAAAGTAAAACGATAATCCGATCCCATGCTTTAAGACTTACTACTTTATACTTCATACCTAATTTAAAAATACCAACCATGAAACTAAACGATCTTGTCATTATCGGAGTAGCGGCGACAACAGTTGTCAGTTGCGCCCCCTCAAAAAAAGAATATGCTTCATACGAACTTTATCCTGTCCGTACGGGCAGTCTGACAGAAATGGAATACGCTCCGGATGCTACGCGGTTTACGCTCTGGTCGCCTACGGCGGACGAAGTGCGCTTGATGCTGTATGATGCGGGAGACGGCGGGCACGCTTACGAGACGGTTGCCATGTCACCTGCCGAAAACGGTACGTGGACGGCTAAGGTAGAGCAGGATTTGAAAGGCAAGTTCTACACTTTCAATGTAAAAATCGACGGTAAATGGTTGGGTGATACCCCGGGTATCAATGCGCAGGCAGTGGGTGTAAACGGTAAGCGCGCGGCCGTTATCGATATGCGGGAAACCGACCCGGAAGGCTGGGCGGAGGATAAACGTCCGCCGTTGGCATCTCCTGCCGATGTGATAATTTACGAAGTGCACCATCGCGACTTCTCCATAGACCCGTCTTCGGGTATCCGCCACAAAGGCAAGTTCCTTGCGATGACGGAAACGGGAACGGTCAACCCCGATAAACTGGCAACCGGCATCGACCACTTGAAAGAGCTGGGAGTGACGCACGTACATATCCTGCCTTCCTATGATTATGCTTCCGTGGACGAGTCCAAACTGGATGAGAATAAATACAACTGGGGTTACGATCCGCAGAATTACAACGTGCCCGACGGTTCGTACTCTACCGACCCTTACAAACCGGATGTACGTATCCGCGAGTTCAAGCAGATGGTGCAGGCCATGCATAAGGCAGGTATCCGTGTAGTGCTGGATGTGGTGTACAACCACACTTTCAACACGGCCGAGAGTAATTTCGAGCGTACCGTTCCCGGATATTTCTATCGCCAGACACCGGACGGCGGTTTTGCGGACGCTTCCGCATGTGGCAACGAAACGGCGAGTAACCGCGCCATGATGCGCAAATATATGGTAGAGTCCGTATTGCACTGGATAAACGAGTATCATATCGACGGCTTCCGCTTCGACCTGATGGGAATCCATGATATTGAAACCATGAACGAAATACGCAAGGCGGCGACAGCGGCAGATCCTACCATCTTTATCTATGGTGAGGGCTGGGCTGCGTCGGCTCCCCAATTGCCTCAGGACTCATTGGCGATGAAAGCCAACACATATAAGATGCCGGGCATCGCCGCTTTCTCCGATGAGATGCGTGATGCGCTGCGCGGCCCGTTCAACGATAATCATCAGGGCGCTTTCCTTGCCGGACTGCCGGGGGGAGAGGAGAGTATCAAGTTTGGTATTGCAGGCGCTGTCAAGCATCCGCAAGTCAATAATGAAGAGGTGAATTACAGTAAGGCCCCGTGGGCGGAACAACCTACGCAGATGATAAGTTATGTATCTTGCCACGATGATATGTGTTTGGTGGACAGACTGAAGGCCAGCGTCCCCGGTATTACGCCCGAAGAACTGACCCGATTGGACAAACTGGCGCAAACGGCGGTATTTACCTCACAGGGAGTACCCTTTATCTATGCAGGCGAGGAAGTGATGCGCGATAAGAAAGGGGTGCATAACAGTTACCAAAGTCCGGACTCAGTCAACGCCATCGACTGGAAACGTAAGACGGAGCATGCCGATGTATTCGCCTATTATAAGGGATTGATTCAGTTGCGTAAGAACCATCCGGCTTTCCGTCTGGGAGATGCCGGTTTGGTACGCGAACATCTGGAGTTCTTACCGGTTGAAGGCAGCAATGTGGTAGCTTATAGGCTGAAGGGACATGCCGGCGGCGATACGTGGGGAAACATCTATGTAGTGTTGAATGCACGCAAGGAAACGGCTAAGGTGTCAGTGCCCGAAGGCAAATATACGGTGGTTTGCAAAGACGGATTTATCAGTGAGCAAGGTTTGGGCACGATGTACGGACCGGAGATTTCGGTTCCGGCGCAGTCGGCGATGATTTTCTATCAATGATGATATCCGGTTTCCAATCGTATCAAACGAAATTATCTCCATAGGATAAAAAGATTATCAACCGTAGCGAATCATATTGGCGGGCGCGCGTACGGAATCATCCCGTGAGATGAAATTATTCATCCTGTGAGACGGATTTATCCGGCTTACAGGATGATTTTTTTTGTCTCGCGGGATGGATATTTTTGTCCTGCGGAACGGATTTGCCGGTATGGTAATGTCCGGATACGTAGTTGCGGTTTCTTCAGGCGTTGCGATGTGAAAAAACAGGCTTCACCCGCTATTTCCCATAAACAGGGGCGTGGAAGGTGAAGGCCGATGTTGATGAATTGAAAATATGGAAGCTTTGCGCTACTTTGGAACCCGAATTCTTCCCACAGAACCAAAATCTTGGTACCTTTGCGGCGTCAACTAAACAAAACCATTTAAAATGACGCAGCAACATACCTTATATATAGAGGGAGGCGTAGCGCGCAATCCGCTTATCCGTTTATCCCAACCCGTCACTCTCGATTTTCTCGACGGAGAACATATCGCTGTCGTAGGCCCTAACGGGGCAGGAAAAAGCCTGTTGGTGGATTTGCTTACGGGTAAATACCCTTTGCGCGACGGTACTCTGACATATGATTTCCGTCCCTCCGTCACGCAAACCGCTTACGACAATATCAAGTACATCGCTTTCCGCGATACCTACGGCTCCGCCGATGCCAATTACTACTATCAGCAGCGCTGGAATGCCCACGACCAGGAAGATGCCCCAATGGTGCGCGAACTGTTGGGCGAGGTAAAGGACGAGGCTCTCAAACAACAGCTATTCGACCTTTTCCGTATCGAACCGATGCTCGATAAGAAAATCATTCTCCTCTCCAGTGGCGAACTCCGTAAGTTTCAGTTGACCAAAACATTGCTCACGGCTCCCCGCATCCTCATCATGGACAATCCTTTCATCGGGCTGGACGCCGCCACACGCGACCTGTTGTTTACGGTTCTGGAGAAGCTGGCGCAACTCGCCTCCCTGCAAATCGTGCTGGTGCTCTCCATGCTGGATGATATACCGTCTTTCATCACCCACGTAGTCCCCGTGGATAATAAAGCGGTGGGGAAGAAAATGGAGCGTGCCGCTTATATGCAGGCTTTTCGTGAGCAAGACGCCATTCGTGCCGAGGCCGATGCCGTTTCTTTCAGCGAATTGCAGCAACGCGTTATCGACCTTCCTTACGAAAACACGAACTTTACTTCGGACGAAGTTGTCCGGCTGAATAAAGTCAGTATCCGCTACGACGACCGTACGATTCTGAAAGAGCTGGACTGGACGGTGCTGCGCGGGCAGAAGTGGGCGTTGAGCGGAGAGAACGGAGCGGGCAAATCTACTTTGCTCAGTCTGGTATGCGCGGACAATCCTCAATCTTATGCCTGCGACATCAGTCTGTTCGGCCGTAAGCGGGGTACGGGCGAGAGTATTTGGGAAATAAAGAAGCATATAGGCTACGTCAGTCCGGAGATGCATCGCGCTTACCTGAAAAACTTGCCGGCCATTGAAATCGTAGCTTCCGGGCTGCACGACAGTATCGGCCTGTACAAACGTCCGCATGCCGACCAAATGGCTGTGTGCGAGTGGTGGATGGATATTTTCGGCGTGGCCGATTTGAGGGACAAACCCTTCCTGCAACTCTCCAGCGGCGAGCAACGCCTTGCCCTGCTGGCGCGAGCCTTTGTGAAAGACCCCGAACTGCTGATTCTCGACGAACCTCTGCATGGGCTGGATACGTATAACCGCCGTCGCGTCAAGAAAATCATAGAAGCCTTTTGCCGTCGCCGGGATAAGACAATGATAATGGTGACCCACTACGAGAGCGAACTGCCGGCCACCATAACCGACCGTCTGTACCTGAAACGCAACCGCTGAAATATCCCGCTGATAAAGAACAAACCATGCCGTAAATCGTTATATTTGTGAAATCAATCCTTAAACAATTTATATCATGAAATTCTTTATCGACACTGCAAATTTAGACCAGATTCGGGAAGCCTACGATATGGGCGTACTCGACGGAGTGACTACCAACCCTTCGCTCATGGCGAAAGAAGGTATCAAAGGGGTGGAAAACCAGCGCAAACATTACGTGGATATCTGCAATATCGTGCAGGGCGACGTCAGCGCGGAGGTTATTGCCACCGATTATGAAGGTATGATTAAGGAAGGTGAAGAGCTCGCCGCGCTCAATCCGCATATTGTGGTGAAAGTGCCCTGCATCGCGGACGGCATAAAAGCCATTAAGTACTTCTCGGGAAAAGGCATTCGCACCAACTGCACGCTGGTGTTTTCCGTAGGACAGGCATTGCTGGCGGCAAAAGCCGGGGCTACTTACGTGTCGCCGTTTGTAGGCCGTCTCGATGACATCTGTGAGGACGGTGTCGCTCTGGTGGGTAAGATTGCGGAGATGTACCGCTATTATGGCTATACCACTCAGGTACTTGCGGCATCCATCCGTCATACGGCGCATATTATTCAGTGCATAGAGGTGGGGGCGGATGTAGCTACGTGCCCGCTTTCCGCCATAAAAGGACTGTTAAACCATCCGCTGACGGATGCCGGATTAAAGAAGTTTCTGGAAGACTATAAACGTGTAAACGGATAACTCTTAAAATCTTATAAGCCTATCTTTCACGTATTTCTTAACCAATATTGGCGAGAAATAGAATAAAAAACTTTATTTTTGCCGAATATATTCAGTTTAAGAAAAAGCACCGATGAAAGAAAGGCTTATAGGATTCCTCAAGACATATTTCTTGTTTGTTTGCATATTCGCATTACAAAAACCGTTTTTCATGCTCTTTTACCGGCCGTTGTACGAAGGTGTCTCGTGGACGGAATGGCTGGGTGTGATGTGGCACGGACTGCCGCTGGACTTGTCGCTTGCAGGCTATCTGACGGCTATTCCGGGATTGCTTTTTATCTGTTCCGCCTGGGCTGTGCCTAATCTTCTCCGCCGTATATGGTGCGGTTACTTTATCTTCGTTTCCGTTTTACTCTCTATTATATTTACCGTCGATTTGGGCTTGTACGAATACTGGGGATTCCGGTTGGACGCCACTCCTTTGTTTTATTTCTTTTCTTCGCCCAAAGATGCGGTGGCAAGCGTCAGTGTCTGGATGGTAATCGGGGGAATTATTGCCATGGCTGTTTACGCGGCGGTATTATATGGGATATTCTATATCGTGCTGTTGCGGAAAGGCGCGTTCAGACGCATGAAGATACCTTACCGGCGTTTGAGGGTGTCGGGCGCGCTGTTGCTGCTGACCGGGTTATTGTTTATTCCGATTCGCGGCGGCTTCACTGTTTCCACCATGAATACGGGAAAGGTGTATTTCAGCACTAACCAACGCTTGAACCATGCTGCCATTAATCCGGCTTTCAGTTTGATGGAATCCCTTTCCAAACAAAAGGACTTCGGCAGTCAATACCGTTTTATGGAAGCGGATGCGGCCGACCGTATTTTCTCCGGTTTGGCAGACCCTGCTGTCTTGAAGAAAGACAGCGCGGCGGATGCGCTCCGGCAGGCTCCGGACTCTTTGCGTTCATTGTTCACGGTAAAGCATCCCGATGTGCTGTTTGTTATCATGGAGAGCTTCTCTTCACGGCTTATGACAACGCTTGGGGGAGAACCGGATGTTGCGGTACAGCTGGATAGTCTGGCGCAAGAGGGTGTGCTCTTTACGAATTTCTACGCGAACAGTTTCCGTACCGACCGCGGATTGGTTGCCGTCTTGAGTGGTTATCCGGCGCAACCCACTACCAGCATAATGAAATATCCCCGTAAAACGCAGTCTATCCCTGCCATTGCAGGCAGTTTGAAGAATGCGGGGTATAAAACGAAATACTACTATGGCGGTGATGCCGACTTTACCAATATGCGTTCTTATCTGATGTCGTCCGGCTTTGAGGATATTGTTGCCGATCAGGATTTTCCGGTGTCGGAGCGTTTGAGCAAGTGGGGGGTGCACGACCATCTCGTATTCCGCCGTTTGCTGGACGATTTGAAAATGGAAGCCGCCGATAGCGGTTTGGCAAGGAAAGATGCACCGCATTTCCGTGTGCTGCAAACTTCCAGCAGTCACGAGCCGTTTGAAGTTCCTTACAGCCGTTTGGAGAACGAACGCTTGAATGCTTTTGCATATACGGATAGCTGTATCGGTGACTTTGTGAAGCAATTCCGTGAGTTGCCGCAATGGAAGAACACGGTAATCGTACTTGTGCCTGACCATTTGGGAGCCTATCCCGAACATATCGGCAATCTTGAAATAGACAGGTATCAGATTCCTTTGTTAATGGTGGGCGGTGCGGTACGCGGACCGAGGCGTATCGATGTTTACGGTTCCCAGCAGGATATTGCCGCTACCTTATTGGCGCAGTTGTCGGTGCCGCATGGCGAGTTTACGTTCAGTAAAGACATGCTCAATCCGGCTTCTCCTCATTTCGCGTTCTTCACCGTGCCGGACGCTTTCGGTTTTGTGACTCCGGACAATCAATTGATATTTAATAATGAAGCGGATGCAATAGCCGTGGATGAAGGCTCGAAGAAAGGACAGAACCTTTCTTTGGGACAGGCTTATCTGCAGAAGTTGTATGACGATATAGCCAAAAGATAGAATGATATTAGCGGATGTTTTGTCGGGGTTGGTGGAAATAGATACCGACCTGTTGCTCGCTATCAACGGATGGCGTGCCGAATGGGCGGACTTTTTCATGTATGCCTTTAGCGGGAAGTGGATTTGGGTACCCTTGTATGTAGCTCTTTTCTATGTGATAGTACGTAACTTGCATTGGAAGGTGGCCATAGGCTGCGCAGTGGCCATTGCGCTGACGATAACTTTTGCCGACCAGATGGGAGCGACTGTTATCCGTCCGTTGGTATGCAGACCCCGTCCGGCGAACCTGGAGAATCCTATCTCGGAGTTCGTACAGATAGTAAACGGTTATAGGGGCGGACGATACGGTTTTCCATCCTGCCATGCCGCCAATACGTTCGGGCTGGCTTTCTTCTTGTTCTATCTGTTTCGTAACCGCTCCTTGAACTGGTTCATTATGTTATGGGCGTTGTTGACATGCTATTCCCGTTCTTATCTGGGAGTGCATTATCCGGGTGATTTATTTGTAGGCGCTTTTGTCGGCTTTGTAGGCGCTTCTCTCTGTTACTGGCTTTTCAGCCGGTTGTGCCGATATAAGCGGCAAGAGCATTATAAGCATATCCTTGTTCCAATCTGGGTAGGGGGGATTACCACGCTCGGCATTCTGGTTTACGCATTGATGCGAACCTTGTTGTAGCGTCTCTTTTATGCCAGCTTCTTCCGGGCAAAGAGTAAATAAACATCTTTCCTTTTGATTTGTTATCTTTATCGATAGACTAATAAAACAGATACTTATGATGAGTTTAGGAAGCTGGATGAATAAAATCCTCATCGATTGGGGAGTAGACCCGAAACTTGCGAACATGTTTGATGAAACGATAATTGCCGTATTGATGATAGGCGTGTCAATAGGGCTGGATTATCTGTGTCAGGCCATATTCGTAGGAGGGATGAGGCATTATACGAAGCGCGCGCCCCACCAGTGGAATACACTGCTGATGAAGCGCAGGGTAGTGCATCATCTTATTCATATCCTGCCCGGTATATTGGTGTATTTTTTATTACCTCTGGCCTTTGTGCGGGGGAAGGAAATCCTGGAGTTCTCACAGAAAATATGTGCGGTGTATATCATCGCCGCAATACTGTTTACTATCAATGGTTTGCTGCTGGTGATGCTGGATGTGTACAATGCAAGGGACAAACAGAAGAATCGTCCGATGAAAGGCTTTGTGCAGGTTCTGCAGGTATTATTGTTCTTTATCGGCGGTATTATTATCATTGCGGTGCTGGTGAATAAATCCCCGATGACTTTGTTTGCGGGTTTGGGGGCGTCGGCGGCTGTGTTGATGCTGGTATTCAAAGACAGTATTCTCGGATTTGTGGCGGGGGTGCAGCTCTCCGCCAATGATATGCTGCGCATCGGCGACTGGATAGCCTTGCCCAATAATACCGCCAACGGTACTGTGGAAGAAATTACTTTGAACACGGTGAAAATACGGAATTGGGATAATACGATTTCTACCGTACCGCCTTATACATTGGTGAATAACTCTTTCCAAAACTGGCGCGGAATGCAGGAGAGTGGCGGGCGTCGTGTGAATAAGAATATTTATCTGGATATGACTACCTTGAAATTCTGTACTCCGGATATGCTGGATACCATTCGTAAGGATGTTCCTTTAATGGCGGATTATCAGCCGGCCGAAGGGGAAGTGCCTACCAATGCACAGCTTTATCGTATCTATATTGAAAGGTATCTATGCAGTCTCCCGGTTGTAAATCAGGATTTGGATTTAATTATCAGCCAAAAGGAACCTACTACCTATGGAGTTCCCATTCAGGTCTATTTCTTCTCGCGTAATAAGGTGTGGAAGGAATACGAACGTATTCAGTCCGATATTTTCGACCACTTGCTGGTGATGGTGGGTAAGTTTGATTTGAAGCTCTATCAGTATTCCGATTAATATCGTAATGTAAACTCCGCCCATACGGGAAGGTGGTCGCTGTATCCCGCTTGATATTTCATACCGTAGTAGGTGCGGAAAGGCTGGCTGTCTCCGTATTTCTTATCTTCAGTCAGAAGAAAAGGAGCACTGAATATGCCGGCTTTAGCTTCTGCGGTAGATAACGGAGAATCTGTTATTAGCAGGTTGCCGGAAAGAATGATATGGTCGAGCAGTCCCCATTCTCCTTGATATTTATAACTGCCGAAATGTTTGTCGGCAATGTTTTTTCTTGCTAAAAGATGGTAAAGAGCGCGGGTGTCTGAAGAATCCGCTTCTATCGGCGGAACTCCTGCTCTCAGTATCTTTTGTACGGACTTATTGCAGGGATAATCATTGAAGTCTCCCATAACGATTATTTGAGGGTGAGTACGGACCCGGAACAGGCTGTCTGTTACTTCCTTCAATCTTTGTGCGGCTGACAGACGGTAGGGCTCGGACGCCTTAGCCCCGCCGGAACGGGACGGAAAGTGAACGACAAATACATCCAGCGTGTCTTTATTTAAAAGTAAGCCGCTGACATGAAGGATATCGCGTGTGGGGCGGTTGCTTTTATGGGCTTTCGTTACCGAATAGCTTTGGCCGGACAGTAATTTAAAAAGTCCCCTTTGATAAAGCAGCGCTACATTGATACCCCGTTCGTCGGGAGAGTGTGTAATGACATAACGGTAATCGGCTTCACGCAGGACAGAGTAACGGGTAAGGTCACGCAATACACTGTCATTCTCTACTTCACAGAGGGCTACTAATGCAGGCGGAGACCATTCGCCTACGGCAATAATAACACGTGCAACGGCGTCTAACTTCTTTTTGTATTTAGAGTAGTTCCAGTGCCGGACGGCATCGGATAGGAATTCATAATCGTTTTTCAGGGTGTCATGACGGCAATCAAACAGGTTTTCTACGTTATAACCCATGACGCGAAAGGTAAGGGTGTCTTTCTTTGTCTGTCCGTATAAAGAAGATGCGAAAGTAAGAAGCGTTAAAGCGGATAGAGAGATAAAAAGAAGCGGAGCACTTCTTTTTTTGCTCCGCATCTTTTCTTTGTATCTCCGTATTGGTATGTTCATTAATTCTTGGCGGGGATATGTTTCAATATATCCAGCAAATGATCCCAGAATTTCTGTACGGTGGGAATAAGCATCCGTTCGTCGGGCGAATGTACTCCTTGCAGGGTAGGACCGAAGGAAATCATATCCAAAGAGGGATACTTGTCGAGGAATAATCCGCATTCCAGTCCGGCATGGATGGCCTTTATCTGAGCGTCTACACCGAACAGCCGTTTATATGATTCGGCTGCGACTTCCAGAATTTCCGAGTGCGGGTTGGGTTTCCAGCCCGGATAGCCGTCGCCGAAGGAAACGTTTGCTCCTGCCATCTCGAATACGGTGCGTACCATATTGGCGATGTCCTGTTTGGAAGACTCGGTAGAGCTGCGCTGGCTGGTTTCGATACGGATGATATTGTCCGGTTTCATTTTTACGGATGCCAGGTTGGTGGAAGTTTCTACCAGGCCCGGAATATCCTGACTCATGGCATATACTCCGTGCGGAGCTGCATAAAGGGCTTGTAACAGACGCTTAGTCGTATCTTTATCGATAGCCTTGGTACGGGGATTTTCCGATTCGAGAGTAAACTGTAAATCTGGGTCTGCTACCGCATATTCTGCTTCCGCTTGGGCGGCGAATACGTTTAAGTCGGTGCGTAACGCGTGTTTGTCTGCTTCGGGGATGGCGATGACTGCATGCGCTTCGCGTGCGATGGCATTACGCAGGTTACCGCCGTCTATTTCGCAGAGATACATATCGTACTTTTTGAAAGCCTGGCTCAGGAAACGGTTCAGTAATTTGTTGGCGTTACCGCGTCCTAAATGGATGTCGCCACCGGAATGTCCGCCTTTCAGTCCTTTTACCTGTACTTTACAAGAGAAATATCCGGAAGGCACGTCTACTTCTTTATAAGTAAACTCGGCAACAGAGTCTATACCGCCTGCGCAGCCGATGAACAGTTCTCCCTCATCTTCGGAATCGAGGTTCAAGAGAATGTCACCGCTCATGAAGCCCTCTTGCAAGGCAAAGGCGCCGGTCAGTCCTGTTTCCTCATCTACGGTGAACAGGCATTCGACAGGGCCGTGTTCAATGCTGTTGTCAGCGAGAATAGCCAGCTCGGTTGCTACACCGATGCCGTTATCCGCTCCCAGCGTCGTACCTTTGGCTTTTAACCATTCTCCGTCTATTTCTGTTTCGATAGGGTCGGTGAGGAAATCATGTTTCACATCGTTATTCTTTTCGCATACCATGTCCACGTGAGACTGGAGTACGACAGTTTTACGGTTTTCCATGCCCGGAGTGGCAGGCTTCTTAATCAGTACGTTTCCGGCTTCATCAACCTTTGTCTCCAACTTATGTTTTTCTCCGAATGCTTTTAGAAAAGCAATAATCTTTTCTTCCTTCTTGGAAGGACGCGGCACTTGGCAGATTTCCTCAAAATAGTGGAACACGCCGGCCGGTTTCAAGTCTTTTTTTTCCATATCTTATTGTTTATAGCAGACAGGACACACTGATGTGTATTCTAATCTTCTGTTTTTGAAATTCAATTCTTGTACGAATTAACCTCTCATTGCTAAAGTTGGTTAAATTGATTGGCTATTTTATTTCCCTTTCTCTTTTTTTAGAGTAAAAAAGGATGCTTAGTCCAACCAAAGCCCTATATTTGCACCCACAAAACAGTGCAATCTAAAAGTAAAAACAAAATTCAAATGCGTTTTGCCGAATGATATTCTGTTTTGTGCAACAAAATTAATGGAAATGCTTGGTACATTATTGATAACTTTGTTAATAGTTGCTATTTGCATTGTTTTATTGGGCGTAAAGGTCTTTTTTGTGAAAGGCGGCAGATTTCCTAACGGACACGTTAGCGGCAATAAAGCGATGCGGGATAGAGGAATCGGGTGCGTGCAGTCGCAAGACAGAGATGCACAAAAGAAGAGCCGTTTCTCTATTGACGAACTGGAGAAAACCTTAAACGATAGTATGAACTAAATAAACTAAAATCAATATTTTTACAAATTATGAAGAGATTAAACTACCTCGTAAACGGTTTGGCAGCTCTTGCACTAATCGTTTTATTTTCTCAATGCGCTGGTAAAGCGGATAATCAGACGACAAACGCATCAGCACAAGCAGCCGGACTATCCGGAATGAAAATTGCTTATGTAGAAATAGATACGCTTTTGGCAAAATATAACTACTGCGTCGATTTAAATGAAGCAATGGTAAAGAAGAGCGAAAATGTACGTTTGACTTTGAACCAGAAAGCTAAGGACCTTGACCGTCAGAAACAAGAATTCCAAACTAAAGTCCAGAATAATGCTTATCTGACACAGGAGCGCGCTCAACAGGAATATAACCGTATCGCTAAATTGGAACAGGACTTGCAGAACTTGGGTAATAAATTGCAGTCTGAACTGATGAGCGAGAACGAAAAGAACAGTTTGCAGTTGCGTGACTCTATCAACGCTTTTTTGAAGGAATATAACAAGACCAAGGGTTACAGTATGATTATCAGCAATACCGGCTTTGACAATCTGTTGTATGCCGACAGTATTTATAACATTACCCGTGAAATCTTGGACGGTTTGAATGCAAGATACTCTTCTCCCGCAAAGAAATAAGCTGGAAAATAGTTTGCGGAATATTCTGTTAACTTGCTTAGACGTGAGAAGTTAACAGATATATCGCAAAAAGTTAATATCATAAAGAAAGGAAGTTAATATCATGCTTGACATGAAGTTAACTTCCTTTTTTATATCCAGTGGCGACTGTTTTTATATTCTTTGAATGACCGTTATTGTTTTCCTTAGGTGGAAATCGCTTTTTATAAAAATGTACCATTCTTTTGTACTTTCTTCTCAAAGTATCCTTTGCAGAGAACTTCTTGTTTTTATTTGATTTTTAATCTTTTATATTTGCTCTGCAATTTGAATATTTTAAATTATGAAAAACATGGCAAAAGGATTGTGTACTTTCCTATCAAAAACATTTTGGTTGTCCTTACTTTTAGGGATTGTAAGTATCAATAGTCATGCGGAGGAATTATATCCTTGGCAATTGGCGGGAGATTCTTTATTATTGTTCAAAGGGACTACGTATCGTTATACAGTAGATACTCCTGAAAATCAAGGATTGGTTTCTACATTACCGACTGTAACGGAGTTGAAAAAACAATTAGCCGATTCCGGTGTAGGCACTTTTCGCTTATTGACAGCCAATGGACAAGAAAAGACAGAAGGCGTACCCGAAGGGGGGGATTATTTACTTGCTGCATCGTCTCGCAAACGTATGCCGATAGGTATCCGTAAGGGAGCGTTACCCCCTGTGTTAAAGTTAGATCGTACAGAAGCCACTATACGAACGGCAGGAAAAATATCTTTGGATTTTTATGCGGGACAACGTACTCCGATGTCTACAGTGACTATTCATATTCCGGCAGGAATTGATGTAACTTTGGATAATACTACGGTCAATGTAATAGGACGTGGTGAAGTTCTGTTACGTGACTTGCCCAAGCAATCTATAGGGCGTACTGGTACCAATTATTCTTATAATAAAGTTGGTGAGGTCGAAATTAGGAAAGATGGCAAGAACGGTACTCGATTAATCTTCAAGAAGTTGGATTTTCGTCCATCCAATGGACCGGATATCAGGCTTTGTATGAGCGGTGTAGCTTTACCATCAAAGGGCGTTTACACATTTGGCGCAGAATATACCACTTCAGAGCCTGAAGCCTTAAACAGCCCGGTCGCTACGGCAACTTTAAAAGGAGTAACTACAGTAGCTGATTTTACTCGAACTATATTGAGTGCTTTTACTTATAAAAAGGACTGGGATTTATCGTTTACCACATTCTATTGGACTGCTCCTAAAGATGCCCTGTCTGTAACGTTGCTGAAGTCGGAAGATATGGGAAAAAGCTGGGAGCCTGTTAATGTTTCGATACTTCCGGATGATGATTTTACCACTGCTTCTCGTTTGAAACCTAATCAACTGTATGCTTTTAAACTGAGAGTAAAAGGTGGTGATAATCACGGAGATTCTAATATCGCATGGTTTTATTCAGGCTTGTGGGATGTAAAGACATTAGGAGTGAAGGGCGATGCGGTAGCGGATGATACGGACGCTTTGAATCACGCTATTAGAAAGGTGAATGGTTTGGGCGGAGGTATTCTGTATTTTCCGGCTGGAACATATAATGTTCGTACCGTACATTTGTTGAGTAATGTGTGGCTGAATCTGAGTAGTAACGCTACTATTCAGGCTATGCTTGGGGGAGATGCTCCGGAGACGACTTGGTTCAGTGACCGTGCTTACCGTTCGGGATTATCTCCAACAGACCCTCGCCCGTATGCCGACCCTGAAAACTATTTGACGAAGCAAGATGTAGGGCATACTTTCTTCCGTAATGCCATGTTTTTTGGTGAACGTATAGACAATGTTAAGATTGTAGGTACAGGGCGTATCACAGGTAATGGTAATCTTGTTACTACCGACCGCGTAATGAATAATGTACCGGAAAAACGTTGTGATAAAATGTTCTCTTTGAAACTTTGTACCAATATTGAAATAGGCGGTTGGAATATAGATAAAGATATGTGGTACGATCCGCAGAAAGACGAACCTTATTATATTGAGAAGAACGGACAGAGAAACTATGATACCAGTAATATGTTGCACATAGATCAGGGAGGGCATTTTGTTTTATTGGCAACAGGCACTGATGGTATCCATGTACATGATACTTATTTTGCGAAACATCATCCGAAAAATGCTCGTGATATATATGATTTTATGGCGTGTAATGATGTGACGGCAACAAATATATATTCGCGCGTGAGTTCGGATGATATTATAAAACCCGGCTCGGATTGTTCGTTAGGCTTTACCCGGCCGGCACATAATTATATGGTGCGTAATATTGTGGGGGATACAAATTGCAATCTCTTTCAGATAGGTTCTGAGACCGCTGATGATATTCAGGATTTATATATAGATAATATTTATGTTTTGGGCGCTAACAAGGCAGGTTTTTCTATTTCGACAAATGATGGTGCTCATATTAAAAATGTATATTTGAATAGCGGTAAAACCGGTCCTATTCACTCCCGTTCAGTAATGCGTCGTACACGCGCTCCGTTCTTTATTTCTATATCTAATCGTGGAAGAGTACTTGGAGCGAATGTTGAACCGTTTACGTTTAAAGAAAATGGAGCGACCCGCAAGGAATTGTTGGTTACTAACTCTAATATCGGGCAAGTGGAAAATATAATTATAAAGGGAGTGGATATTGAAGAAGTATATGGCGGAAGCTCTTTCCGTGGAGATCGTTGGAAAGCATACGATGGTTCTCAGAATAAGGCAACACCTATCATTGCCGGTTTCAAGCTTCCTGATACGGAAAATGTGGATGGCGGTCTGACTTTCCGTTTGCCCAATGGGTTGCATACAGGATATATTGAGAATGTACAGTTTCATGATATAGATTTATTAGTGAAAGGCGGAAATCCAGTGGAGGATGCAGAGGCTTGTCCGCCTGAAATTGGAGTGGGACGTTATAATGTGGGGGATTTAAAGATTCAACCCGCCTTTGGTTTCTGGGCTCGTCACGTCAAGGGATTTATCTTGAATAACTGTAAGATAAATGCGGAAAGTAAAGACGGCCGTTATGCGGTAGTATTGGATGATGTGATTGGCGCTGAGATAAATAACTTGCAAGTGACAAAAGGTATTACAGATAAAGAAAATGTGAAGGCTATTCGTAGTCAAAATGTAGTTATAAAGTAGAACAATTAAGAATAATTAAGAACAATGAATAAACTAATAACCGGTATAGGGATACTATTCCTCAGTGGAATGGTATCTGCTTCTGCACAAATGCAGTATGTAGATAATGATGCATGTCAAGATGATTTGTCGCTGTCTACTCCTAAATTCACGAGAGAAGCATCTCCTTTGGATACTTTGAGAAAATATATTCTGACTCCCAAAGCTCCCGATACACCGCGTATTAACGGGGCTAAAGTCTTTGGTGTACGTCCCGGTTCTCAATTCCTTTATACTATCCCGGCTACGGGTATTCGCCCTATGACTTTTTCTGTAGAAAATTTACCAAAAGGTTTGAAGGTGAATACGGAAACAGGCCGAATTACAGGAAGTATTCAGAAGGCGGGAGAATATATTGTAACATTCATTGCTAAAAACTCTTTGGGAGAGGCAAAACGCAATTTTAAGATTGTTGTGGGGGATAAGATAGCTTTGACCCCGCCTATGGGTTGGAATAGCTGGAATTGTTGGGGGCATGCGGTGAGCCAGGAAAAGGTGCTTAGTTCAGCTAAAGCAATGGTAGAAAAAGGTTTAATTAATCATGGATGGCAGTATATTAATATTGATGACGGTTGGCAGGGACTTCGTGGTGGTAAGTACAATGGAGTGATGACTAACAGTAAATTCCCGGATATGAAAGGGCTTGCTGATGCCGTTCATGCTATGGGATTAAAGATTGGTATCTATTCCGGACCGTGGGTTGGTACGTATGCAGGACACATAGGCGCTTATTGTGATAACCCTGATGGCACTTATGATTGGGTGGAAAGGTACGCGAATGAGTATTATCGTTATGTAGACACCACTAAACAAACAAAACATGGAGTTAATTATCATCATGGTAAATATTCATTTGTAAAGAACGATGTCCGGCAATGGATGGAGTGGGGAATGGATTATTTGAAGTATGATTGGAATCCGAATGATGTCTATCATGTAACGGAGATGCACGATGCATTACGTTCACATAATCGTGATGTCGTATTCAGTCTGTCCAATAGTGCTCCTTGGGGAGATGCTATTCAATGGGAACGACTTGCTAATTGTTGGCGTACAACAGGAGATATAAAAGACACTTGGGAGAGCATGAGTCGTCTTGGATTTAATCAAACCAAATGGGCGCCTTTTGTTGGTCCGGGACATTGGATTGATCCGGATATGTTGGTGGTAGGTATGGTAGGTTGGGGACCTAAGCTTCATTATACCCGTTTGACACCCGATGAACAGTATACACATATCAGTTTATGGGCATTGTTATCTTCACCTTTGTTGATAGGATGTGATATGGCACAATTGGACGACTTTACATTGAGCCTGCTGACCAATGATGAAGTAATTGAAGTAAATCAGGATCCTATGGGAAAACAGGGGATCGTGATTGCTGAACAGGGAAATATTGTCACTTACGCAAAACCGTTGGAAGACGGTTCAATGGCTGTTGGTTTATTCAACCGGGGCAATACGATGGCTAAAGGAACTCTCACTTGGAAATCTGTAGGTATTCGTGGGGAACAAACGGTACGTGACCTTTGGCGGCAACAGGATATTGCAACATCTGATGTGGAGTTTGTAACAGATATAGCGCCCCATGGTGTACGTTTTATAAAATTGTATCCGGGGAATAGCCGAAAACAAGCTACTAGCGGTAGATGAAAAATAACGGAGTAATGAAACGAATTTATTTATATTTTAGAGAAAAGACGGAGAAGGGAGAATTTTCTTCAAAAAAGATGAGAATATTACTTCTTTGGGGATTGGGACTTTCGTCAACGCTTTGGTTCCTTATCAGGGTAATACCTAAACCGTCTCGTGCTTATTATCCTTGTATGCAGGCAGCGGCTCCAATGATGTCGGCGTTTGTTACTTATATGTTATCGTTTACCGCTACTTGGTGGAGCGGACGAAAGCTATTGGGAGCGGTTCGTCAGCAGAAAATCTTCGTTAGCGTATTTTTCTTTCTCTGTCTGTGCTTTTTTGGTACAATGACATTGGTGGAAAATAGTGCACAGTTATTGGCGCAGGCGGTTTTGCCTGTGCCAGAACCTCGTATGGCATGGGGGAAGAATAATCCGATAGGTAGTCCGAAAGGTATATACCCGGGACGTGTTGCATGGGTGCATGCTCCGGGGGCGGCAACTTGGAAGAAAGGTGAAGGATTCTGGTATGAAGACCGTTGGAATAATCAGGAAGACGCCGATTGGCTAATGAGTAATTCCATTCTGTCATTGACCGGAGAAACGAAAGAGAAAGCTGCGTGGAACGCACTTTTTATTTCGTTTAACCAGGAACATGGGAAAGGGAGGAAAGGATATGGGAAAGGAGAGAAAATTGCTATTAAAATAAATCAAAACAACTCTTTTTCGCATGAGGATTGTGAGCAACTGAATGCATCACCACATTTGACACTTGCTTTGTTGAGAAGCCTTGTTAATGAGGGTGGAATCCCCCAAGAACAGATAACAGTATTTGATGCCAGTCGTTTTATAACAGATGCATTGTTTAATAAATGCCATGCAGAATTTCCGGATGTAATCTATTTGGATAATGAAGGTGGAGCAGGGCGTACAAAATCGACTTATACAGCAGATGCTATTCCCTACTCGAAAGATAATGGTCGTTTGGCTCGTGGTCTGGCAAACTGTGTAATAGAGGCTGATTACCTTATTAATATGGCACTATTAAAAGGGCATGGCGGACAGGGGGTAACTCTTTGTGCCAAGAATTGGTATGGAGTAACGGATATAGATCGTAACTTCCGTAAGAACCAGCATAATAATTTCAATCAAGACCGTGGTGGGAAACCGCGTTATATGACATTTACAGATTTTATTGCCCATAAAGATTTGGGACAAAAAACTATGCTTTTCTTGATAGATGGATTGTATGGCTCTGAAAATGTCAATGGAGCTCCTTCCGGGAAATGGAAAATGCCCCCCTTTAATAATAATTGGCCTTGTTCGCTTTTTGCCTCTCAAGACCCGGTTGCCATTGATGCAGTCGGAATTGATTTTTTAAGTTCGGAATTCCCTCGCATGGCAGATGTAGACTATTGTGATATGTATTTGGTAGAGGCTGCAATGGCGGATTTGCCGTTGTCGAATACTTTTTATGATCCTGAACGTGATGGTACGGGAGTTAAAAGTCTTGGGGTTCTGGAACATTGGAATAATCCGATTGAAAAGAAATACAGTAGGAACCAAGGAAAGGATATTGGAATAGAACTGATTTATTTACATAAATGACATACTGTTTTGTTCTGTGAGACGATTCTTCAAGGATTTGAATAAAATCTTAAAATCGTCTCTTTTTTATATTCCTATTTTTGTATCAGGCTATTATGGACTCTTGTTTTTTTCATTATGGTTACAAATTGTCGGTGTAGTTATGAACATATAATCTATATAGTATGAAAAATAAAATAAAAAAATGGTTCTTCAAAACTTGTCCTAAAAGCGGACGTATTGTAGGCATTAACAAAAAGAATGTCGTGTTGAAGATATGTTTCCCTCTATTAGGATTGGCTGCTTTAGTTTGGTTTTTGATTCGGGTAGTACCGAAGCCAAGTCGTATGGAATATCCCTGCCAGCAGGTTGCAGCTCCGATAGCCCTTTCATTTGTCGCGTTTATCAGCAGTACTCTGGTAGGTGTGGGAACGTGGAAACGCGTCCGGAATTTATGGAATGCCCGGCGTGTAACTTTAGGTTTATCCGTATTGCTAATCGGTGTGCTTGCATCGGGGACCTTATATGTGATGTCTGTAGATAATTCTTTAATGGGACAGGTTATCCGTAAGCAAATAGATAACGGCACGGATATGGGACGTTTTATCCCTATTGATGCGCCGAACACTCCAATGGGAGTTGCTAAAGGTATTCATCCCGGACGAGTTGCTTGGGCTTATGATCCTAAAGCTGCTGCTTGGGATGGTAAACATGGCTTGTATTCGGATGCGGATAATAATAGTCAGACCCGGGTTAATGATATGTTAGAAGGAGTAATCATAGCGTTGACTAATCAAAAAACGATTGATAAAGCGTGGGATGAACTGTTTCGTCTTTTTAATTATAAGAAAGGTAAAGGAGCTGTCAGCTATAAAAAGGGTGAAAAAATCGCTATAAAGGTCAATTTGAATGATAATGGAGGATCAAACATTATAGATGCTACTCCGCAGTCGGTATATGCCTTGCTGCATCAGTTGATAGATATCATGCAAGTTCCTCAAAATAATATTACCGTTTATGATGCGCAGCGTCGTGGTATATCAGCTATTTATGATTATATGCAGCCGCTTTATCCGGAAGTAAACTATCAGAATTGGGGTGGATTCGTTCCGGATGTGGTCCATTATTCCAGTGAAATTACAGATAAGGGTTCTATGAGTTTGGCACGTGCGGCTTATGAAGCTGACTATATGATTAATATGGCTTTAATGAAACGGCATTCGGAACCTACGGATAAATGGCGTGATAGTGCAGGACAAACGGGTATCACGTCTACCGGTAAGAATCAGTTTGGCTCGTTAGAGAAAGTACCGCCTTTACATTTTAGTATCCGTGACTGGTCTTCTTTCCGAGGAATGGGGACATATAATTGTATTGTTGATTTAATGGCTCATGAACGTATTGGCGGTAATACTTTAGTCTATATCGTAGATGCTATGTATGTTAATCCGAAGCATAACGGTCATGCGGTGCGTTTTAAGCGTGCTCCATTTAATAATGGATGGACATCAAGCTTTTTAGCCTCTAATGATCAAGTTGCTATTGAATCGGTTGTACTTGATTTTATATATTCAGAACTGCCTTTGCCTGCCAATGCCGATAACTTCCTGCATGAAGCCGCTAATATCGGAAATCCACCTTCGGGTATTGCCTATGCGGGTAAAAAATTAGTGAGTTTAGGTGTGCACGAACATTGGAATAATCCGGAACAACGTATGTATAGCCGTAATTTGGGCACAGGTAAAGGGATCGAATTATATCGGGTACCTTTGGATGAGAATCGTGCTGCTATTGAATATTTTTATGCAGATGGAACGACTTTGCACTATAAAGTTTCTAATGCAGATGAGGTGAGATTAAACAATATGAAGTTGGATAATACGGAAGGACATTTATGTGTCGGTGTAGATAAGACGACTGACTATCGCCTTGAAGCAATAAAGCATGATAAAGTGGTGGCTACCCAGCGTTTGGTTTTGCGTAATCTGCAGCCGATAATAACCTGTCAAACCAAAGAAATGTTATTGAATGGTTCAGCTACTATCAATGAGGATGGGTCTGTAGAATTCAAAGGAGAAAAAGGCAGTTCTAACGGTTTTATAGCTTGGAAGGCTGAGATTCCATATACAGGCAAGTATTACCTGGATATCTCTTATGAAGGTGGAAATCCGGTTCCATCCTATCTTTATGCTAATGGAAAGTTGATAAGTGAAAATATAGGATATCTTGCCACAACCGGGAATAAACGTGGTAATTTTATATTTCCCATTGATTTAGAAAAGGGAGTAAATGAGTTGAGGTTGGAACATCCCGGACGTCGCAGTAATAAACTGTATACTATTACTATCGCTAAGGAGATAAATTGAAATAAACACAAGTAATACACACTAATATCATGAAAAGAAAAAATTATTTGGGATTATTGTTTTTGTTGTTGACATTATCTTTAACTATGCAAGCAGGAGAAACTTATAATGTGAAAAAGTATGGAGCCAAAGGAAATGGTAGAAAAATGGATTCTCCTGCTATTCAGAAAGCTATCGATGCTTGTCATAAAGCGGGTGGGGGAACCGTGATTGTGCCTGCAGGAACTTATCTCTCAGCTACTATTGTCTTAAAAGATAATGTAACTTTACGTTTGGAAAAGGATGCGCTTATTTTAGGAACCACGGACTACAAAGCATATGATAATTTAGATCCTTTTACCGAAGGCCTGGGTATTGATGTCGGTTGGGCTTTAATGGTTGCGGTAGATGCAAAAAATGTGACATTGGAAGGCGAAGGAACGATTGATGGGCAAGGTTCTGCTTTAAAAGCACGGCATATTAAGGAAGATACTCGCCCTGAAGGTCAACGTTGGGGGCTGCGTCCTTTTTTGCTCCGTTGGGTACGCTGTGAGAATGTGAAAGTAGAGGGAGTGACCTTGAAATATGCAGGTGCATGGACATCACATTATTTTCAGTGCCGCAATGTCAATATCAATAATATAACGATTCGAAGTTTTGGAGTGGCCCACAATGATGGTATCAATATTGATGGTTGTCAGCATGTACGTATTAGTAATTGTGATATTATCAGTGGTGATGATGCGCTTTGTTTTAAAACAACTTCCAGCAAAATGGGATGTGATGATATTATTATAACTAATATGAAGTTGAAGAGTAATCAGGCAGGTATCAAAATGGGAACAGAGTCCATGGCGGGATTTGAAAATATTAAAATAAGTAACTGCCATATTTATGATACCAAGAATGGTGGTATTAAACTTTTTTCTGTAGATGGGGCACGATTACGTAATGTGGAGATATCGGATATTACTATGGAAGAAGTACGTACTCCCATGATGTTTCGCTTGGGGGCTCGTTTAAGCGTTTTTCGTAAAAATGAAGATACACAGCAGCCTGTCGGTGTTTTTGAGAATGTTACTATCCGCAATGTGAAAGCTATTGCAGCAGATAATGCGCAGTTAAAACCACCTACCGGTATTCTTATTACCGGTATTCCCGGACATTATATTACTAATCTCACATTAGAGAATATCCATATTCGTTTATTGGGTACAGGTACTCCGGAGGATGCGTTGTCGGTAGTTCCCGAAGCGATTGATCAATATCCGGAAGTAAAAACTTTTGGTCCTAAAATACCGGCTTATGGTGTATGGGCACGTCATGTGAGAGGATTGAAGTTGAAAAATGTAACTTTTGAGCTAAAGAATCCGGATGCTCGTCCTGAGATTATTTGCGAAGACGGAGATATGCAAATTTATAAATAGTATGTTATGAAAAAAACTTTATGTATATTATTTCTAGGGTATTGTACTGTTGTAAATACCTATGCACAGACATTAGCTTCTGTGACAAGTCCTGACGGTTCTATTGTCCTGCAAATAAATGGAAAGGATAATAATTTGTCCTATAATGTGAAAAAAGGGGGTAATACAGTTTTGGTTGAAGCTCCTATTAGCATGACAATAGATCAAACAGAAATTTGTTGTGGCATTTCCGTTTTATCTTCAGATACTTATAAAACAGATGCGACTTATCCTATTAGAGGTTCTCATTCTTTAGCTATAGATAAAAGTAATGGGTTGTTACTTCGATTAAAGAATAGGCAGTTGAATACCGATTTTACTTTAGAGGCTCGTTCTTATAATGACGGTATTGCTTTCCGTATGATACTTCCAGGTAATAAAAACCAAGTAAGAATACCAGATGAGCATACTGTTTTTACTCTTCCAGCGAAGAGTCAGGTCTGGTATCATGATATGTATTGTCATTATGAAGGAATTCATCAAAAGAAAAACATTTCTGAAATAGTGAAAGGAGAATGGGCGGCTCCACCTATAACCGTACAATTACCGGATAACGGGGGGTATTTGTGCCTAACAGAGTCCGCTTTGATGAATTATGCCGGGATGTCATTACAGGCCAATGGTAAGAATGGTTTTGAGACTAAGTTGGGACATGCCCAGCCAGCAGGATATCCTTTTGCCCATGATTACAGCTTGGAAGAGGCCCGGCGTTTGTCAAATCCTGCTTCCATTACTGGTACAATTACGACTCCGTGGCGTACAGTGGTGATCGCTGATGATTTGAATGAGTTGGTGAATACTGATTTGATAACGAACCTTGCTCCAACGCCTGATAAGAATCTTTTTCCCAAAGGTATAAATACGGATTGGGTTAGGCCTGGACGTTCGGTATGGTGTTGGTTGGATGGTGGTGCACGTACACTGGAGAATATGAAAGAATTTTCCAGACTGGCAGGTGAATTGGGATATGAGTATAATACGGTTGATGCTTTTTGGTACCGTTGGACGGATGAGCAACTGAAAGATCTGGTAGACTATTCTGCGAAGTACGGTGTAAAAGTTTGGTTGTGGCGTCATGGACGAGATGTACGCGATCCGGAAAAACGTAAAGCTCTATTTGAAAGATGCCATCGTTTAGGCATAGTCGGATTAAAATTAGATGCATTTTCGCATGAATCAAAAGAATTTATAGACTTATATCAAGCATGTCTCAAAGAGGCTGCTGAGTATAAATTAATGCTTAATATTCATGGTAGTAATAAACCCGCAGGAGAGGTACGTAGTTGGCCTAATGAGATGAGTCGTGAAGGTATACGTGGACTTGAATACGGGAAGAAACAATATGAATGGTCTACACATAATACAACGTTACCGTTTACGCGGTTGGTAGTAGGAGCAGGTGATTATACTCCGGTCGTTTTTGGTGAACGTCGTTTAGAGACTTCCTGGACACATCAGATTGCGACTTCTTTAATTTTTAATTCTTCTGTTATCTTCTTTGGCTCTCATCCTCAAAAGATGTTGGAAAATCCGGCTGTAAAGGTAATAAAGGAGATACCGGCTACGTGGGATGAAACGATTGTTTTGCCATCCAGTAAGATAGGAGAAGTGGCGGCTTTTGCCCGTAGAAGTGGGAAGACTTGGTTCTTAGCTGTGTTGAATGGGCAAAAAGAATGTACTATACAATTTCCGTTGACCTTTTTGGATGATGGTTGGTATGAAGGAACAGTACTGAACGACAATCCATCAGATGCGGCAGCAATAGCTATGCAACGTGTCTTTTGCCGGAATTCAGATTCTCTGACAGGATATATGCGTACCGGTGGCGGGTATATCGTTATGTTTACACCTAAATGATAACACTTAAAATAAATATTATGAATAAATTTTGGAATGTAGCATTGCTGCTGTGTGCGGTATTGGTAACCGCTTGTACGACTCCTGAGTCTTGGGAGTTGAAATCGAAAGATAATAATGTTCGTTTTGTCTTAGAAAATAAAATTACAGATGGAGTGACGGACTTGACTTATTCTGTGTATTATAAAGATACAATAGCTATTGAGAGGTCTCTTTTAGGCTTAATAATGGATTCGTTGGAATATGGTAAAAATGCAAAATTTGTGTCTGCAGCCCCTGTGAAAGATATTGTAGAAGCTTATCAATTAAAATCGGGAAAGCAGATTAAGACCATTGATGATTGTCGTGAGCAGGTTTTTACGTTTAGTTCTTCAGAAGGGAATAATTTTGATTTGATAGTACGTGTTTATAATAACGGTATAGCTTTTCGTTATGGTTTATCTGGCTTGGACAAGGAACTCCATACAATTCAGGCGGAACATACGGAATTTGCGGTACCTGTCAATGGTAAGGCTTGGATACATCCTTATGATTGGAATGAACGTAAAAAGCCTAGTTACGAGCAATATTGCAGCAATGCTATTGAGATTCGTTCAGAATGCGAACATGGCAGAGGTTGGGCTTTCCCAATGTTATTTCAGACTAATGGTTTATGGATGATGATTACTGAAGCGCATTTGGACGGAACTTATCCTGCTACACATATTGACAATTCCGGTATAAACGGAGCATATAAAATTCGCTTTCCAGAATTGGATGAACCTATCGTTCCGGATGCGGTAGAACCGGTTTCAAAGTTATCTTGGTATACTCCGTGGCGTGCTGTTATAGTTGGTAACGATTTAAATACTATTTTCCAAAATCAGATGGTGTCTCATCTGAATCCACCGTCTGTCATTGAGGATGAGTCATGGATAAAAGCGGGACGTTCATGTTGGAGCTGGTGGTATAAAGGTGCCACTGTGCTTGATTATAAAGAACAATTGAAATATGTAGACCTTAGTGTTGAAATGGGATGGGAATATATTTTGATTGATGCCGGTTGGCAACGTATGGCAAATGGTGGAACAATGGAAGATGTTGTGAAATATGCTCAGCCGAAAGGTATAGGAGTATGGTTGTGGTATCATTCCGGTGCAGGACGTGAAAACGATACGGTTGCAGCCCGTCGTATTATGTCTGATCCTGAACTGCGTCGTGCAGAGATGAAACGTATTAGCGAAATCGGGGTGAAGGGTATCAAAGTTGACTTCTTTGATTCTGATAAACAACGAATCATTCAGCTTTATCCGGCTATTTTAAAGGATGCGGCAGATAACCATTTATTGGTAGATTTACATGGCGCTACTTTACCACGTGGCTTTGAACGTACATATCCTAATATGATGACAACAGAAGCTATTCGGGGAGCGGAAACTTTGGGAAGACAGCAACGTTGTGATAAGGCTGCCGAACATAACGCAACTGTTCCGTTTACCCGTAATGTTGTAGGTTCAATGGATTATACTCCGGTAACATTTTCCAATAAAATACGCCAAGGGGTAGAGGCTATACGTCAAACTACCGTAGCCCATCAATTGGCTTTGGCAGTGGTGTTTGAATCTGGTTTTCAATGTTTTGCCGATAGAGCAGAGGCCTATCTTTCCTTACCGGAACAGCCGAAACAATTCCTGAAAGAAGTATCGGCAGCTTGGGATGAAAGTTGTCTGTTGGCGGGTTATCCCTCTGATTATGCCGTGATTGCACGTCGTTCGGGAGATGTATGGTTTATAGGGGGAATTAGTGGTAAGGCTGAAAAACGTGAAATAGAATTCACACTACCTACAGCATGTAAAGGAAAGTCGTTTACTATGATAACGGATGGTAAAGATAAAGATTGCTTTGATTATATGCCTATAAAAGATACAGACGGGAAGATTAAAATAAAACTTTTACCGAATGGTGGATTTGCCGGTATCATTCGATAACAATAAATTTAGTATGCATATATAGTTTATACCTTTGGGTTGTTTGAGAATACTAATATATTTGAGACAGTATCGAAAAAAAATAAAACGATTTTGCAAGCGGTATAAAAACGCTATTGGTTTCTTTGCGAAATAATAGTTTGCCTGTGTATAAACATATAAAATGACTACTATAAATTGAATGGAAAACATGAAGAAAAAAATGATTTTAGGGGCACTTGCTATTTTGATGTTACTTCCGGTACATGCACAAATAGCTTGGAAACAGGTGGAACCCGGTGTTTGGAAAGGTGTGGTAGGTACTCCCGAAGATTATTCGTTACTGGATGTAGCTGCGGTCACTCCTTTAAAGGAAAGTTTTGCGCGCTTGCCGGAAGTTGCTTTGCCCGCATTGGCAAATGAAATAGTCGGGAGTATACAAGATGGGAAGACCTCTCTCCGTATTCCTTTGCAGAAAAAAGAACAACTCTACGGCTTTGGATTGAACTTTCAGACTGTACATCAGCGTGGTAAAATTTTGAATTTGCATGTAGACCATTATGGTGGAAAGGATAATGGCAGAACGCATGCTCCCGTACCTTTCTATATCTCCAGTCTGGGATATGGGGTTTTTATTAATTCTGCCCGTTATCTTACTGTCTATGCCGGTAGTGGTGCACGCAAGGATAGTCCGAATGCTCCGGTAGTTAAAGATCGTAATACGGATAAAACGTGGACAGCCAGTCCGTATTCGGATGCTGTGTCTATTCTTGTTCCTGCTCCAGGTGCTGAAATTTACATATTTGCAGGACCTACTCCAATGGATGTCATTCGGCGTTATAATTTATTCTGTGGTGGGGGTACATTGCCGCCGCGTTGGGGGTTGGGCTTTACACAACGTACCCAGAAACTGTATACAGCTGAAGATGTGGAGAAAGAAGCTGATGAATTTGAACGTCAAGGCTATCCACTGGATTTTATAGGATTGGAACCGGGGTGGCAAAGTAAAGCCTATCCTTGTACGCTTGAGTGGGATGAGAAACGTTATACAGACCCTGCTGGTTTTGTCAAAACAATGTTGGATAAAGGTATACGTATCAATCTTTGGACTAATCCATATATTTCACCTGAGTCCGAGGCATATAAAGAAATGTATCCGGTTAGCGGTTCACATACAGTATGGTGTGGTATTGTTCCTGATTTAGCAGGTGAAAAAGGACGCCAACTTTGGAAAGATAAGTTGGAAAAAGAACATATAAATATAGGTGTAAGCGGTTATAAAATAGATGAAGTCGATGGGTATGACCGTTATGTCTGGCCGGATGTTGCTACTTTCCCTAGTGGTATTTCCGCCGAGCAGATGCGTCAGACTTATGGATTGTGGGTACAACGTACAACTGCTGATCTTTATAAAAAGCGCAATCAACGTACTTTTGGTTTAGTACGTGCATCTAATGGCGGAAGCAGTTCTTTCCCTTATGTTATTTATAACGATTATTACAGTCATCAGGATTTTATTACAGCATTAATCAATTCCGGTTTTAGCGGTGTCTTATGGACGCCAGAGGTACGTGGTTCTAAGTCTGCCGAAGAATGGTTACGTCGTTTTCAGTCTGTGGTTTTTTCGCCAATGGCAATGATTAATGCATGGGCAAGCGGAACAAAACCTTGGTCATTCCCGGAAGTAGCAAAACAGGTAAAAGAATATGCTCTTTTGCGTATGCAGATGATGCCTTATTGGTATACAGAATTTGCCCGTTATCATTTTGACGGTATTCCGCCTTTCCGAGCTATAAATTTGGAACCGGGTTTTAATCCGGAGCAGATAATTACATCGGAGCTGAAAACTTCTAATTTAGAAGATAATCCTTATTTAGAGGCTATTGCTAAAGAGATAAAAGATCAGTATATGGCAGGTGAATATTTGCTGGTAGCTCCTATGTTTGCAGGACAAACAAAACGTACTGTAATGCTGCCGAAGGGTAATTGGTATGACTTCTATACTGGTAAATATGTAGGTAATGGAGAAAGAATCACTGTCTCTCCTGGCTTAGACCGTATTCCGGTATTTGTGAAAGATGGGGCTATAATTCCTTTTATGGAAGCTACGCTTCACGCTCCTAAGGCCGGACAAAAGATAAATCTTGAAATTCGCCATTATGGTAAGGCGGATGGTGCTTATCGTTTGTATGATGATGATGGTGAAACTTTTGATTATGAAAAAGGCGTATATTCTTGGCGTAATATCAAAGTAACGCGTGATAAGAAAGGACGTTTGCATGGTACAATTTCTAAGGCAGAGAAAGGAAAGCCCAATAGTATTGCTACCGTTACCTGGAAATTTATGACTCAAGAATAATCTAAAATATTAGTAAATGAAGAAACTGATTACTTTATTTATATTTGTTTGTTGCATGGGGGGGATGCGTGCGGCGGACAATCCGAATGTGAAGAAACTTTTTTCAGTAACCTCAGGAGAGTTGAAGTTAACTTTCATGGTAGGTACGGATGATCGGCTGTATCAATTAGGTTTTGGAGATGCTGCGGCAGAGGTCGTTCCATCTGCTAAAATGCCTTCTCGCGAGAGAGAATTTCTTCCGCCATATGGTAACGGTGTGCTTACCGAACCTGCTTTGCAAGTAACACATGTAGATGGTAATACTTCTACTGAGTTGCATTATATAGGACATCGTACAGAGAATTTAAATGGTGGTATTTCTCAAACGGTTATTTCTTTAAAAGATCCGGCTTATCCGTTTACCGTGGAAATCTATATCAAAAGCTATGCTGATAACAGTATGATGGAAATATGGAATACGGTAAGTCATAATGAAAAGGGGAAAATTGTTCTTCATCGTTTTGCTTCTGCTTCTCCTGTTTTGAAGGCTAAGGAATATTGGCTTACTCAGTTTGCCGGTAATTATAAACGAGAAGCGACGATTTCCGAAGAACAATTATCGGAAGGGATTAAAATTTTGGATTCCAAGCTTGGAGTACGCGCTCATCAAATGCGTATCCCATCTTTTATACTTTCATTGAATGGTCCGGCACAGGAAAATGCAGGTGAGGTTTTAGCTGCTTCTTTGCGTTGGAGCGGTAGTTTCCAGTTCGCTTTTGATGTCGATTGGAATAAAAATCTTCGCCTCATAACCGGAATGAATCCGTTAGGTTCCCAATATTATTTGGAACGTGGCGGTACCTTTACAACGCCTGCCATTTTGTATGCATACAGTAAGCAGGGTAAAGGTGAGGTAAGTCGTCGTTATCATCGTTGGGCTATGAAACATGCGATTCGCGATGCACAGAAAGATCGTCCGGTATTACTGAATAATTGGGAAGCTACACATTGTGACTTTGATGAAGAGCGTTTGAAAGAATTGTTTAATGGCGCTCGCCAGGTGGGGGCGGAATTATTCTTACTGGATGATGGCTGGTTTGGTAACGGACTATATTCACGTGATGATGATAAACATGGCTTGGGTGATTGGGAGCCTTCTACCAAGAAACTGCCCCGGGGGCTGTCTTACATAGCAAAAGAAGCCTTGAAACGTAAAGTAGATTTTGGTATCTGGTTAGAGCCGGAAATGGTAAATCCTCAAAGTGAGCTTTATCAAAAACATCCCGATTGGATTATTACCCAGCCTAAACGTACTCCTATATTAGGGCGACATCAGGAAATTCTTGACCTTACCCGCCCCGAAGTACAGGCTTTTGAGTGGCAAGTTATTGATAAAACATTACGTCCCAATCCAGATATATCGTATGTGAAATGGGACTGTAATCGCTATATTACCCAACCAGGTTCCGGCTATTTACAACCGGCAGAGCAGAGTCATCTTTGGATTGATTATAATTGGGCTCTCTACCGTTTGATGGAACGCTTCTCCAAAGAGTTCCCCAATGTTATGGCAATGCTTTGTGCGGGTGGTTCCGGACGTGTAGACTATGGTGCGTTACCTTATTTCCATAGTTTTTGGCCCAGTGATAATACAGACCCGTTGGGACGTATTAAGATACAGTGGGGATTCTCTCATTTCTTTCCTGCAAGTACAATTTCTGCTCATGTGACACGTATGGGTAAACGTCATCTGAAACTGGCGATTGATGTTGCTTTAAGTGGAGCTTTCGGCATAGACCTTGCATTGGATAAGGCTACAGCTGAAGAACGTGTACAGATAGCTGATGCTGTTAAATTATATAAGGCGAGTATCCGTCCTTTGGTAATGCAAGGTGAACTTTATCGTTTGGTATCTCCTTATGAACATCCAATGGCCTCTCTGAGCTATGTTTCTACCGATAAAAATGATGCTGTGGTTTATCTTTATCAGATTCAAGATGGTAGTGTACCTCAAGTAATACTTGGTGGACTTGATGCTCGTAAAAATTATAGGGTGGAAGAGGTCGGCCTTCCTAAAGGAAGTACTTCTCGTTTTCCGGGGCATGGAAAAATATTCAGTGGAGCGGAATTGATGAGTACAGGAATAGCTAATCCGCTGAATGCACAGTTTGAGAGCGCCATACTATTATTAAAAACACAATAACTTAACAGACAATGAAACGAATCTTTTTATTTATATCTTTGATACTCGTTGCTTCAGTAACAGTTTGTGCTCAGTCACAAGACCGTTGGACGATTCTGCAAGATGGTTCCATTCAATGGAAGCCTACACGAAATTTGCCGCATGAAGATCATGTTGAAATGAGTGGGCAGATGCTTTCTGTCGTTTTACGTTATGGTGTGGATGTACAACAGCGTTTTCATTTAAATCGCAGCTTGGTTTTTCCCATGTTGCGTATGAAGCCTAATAAAACACAGAATAATTTGAAGCAACGTTTCGATGTAAATATACCAGCTATGGTAACAGTGGACGACCAGACGTTGTTGAATGAGGTAGTTCAGGATATTACATTTAATGGTATTATGCGTGTAGAAAGTGATTATGGATATATCTACCGTCGTAAGGAACTGAAGAATGCGATTCATGTGACTCGCATTCTTTACCCTTCGATAAATGCTCCCCGTTATCTTGAAGAATATACTTTTAAGAATAACAGCCAAAACCCTATAACTTTGCGTGTACCTGAATGGCGCGTTACTTATACAACTCCGGAAGAGGCAGGTGTTTATGGTGCTTATCGTATTGAAGCTTCTCTATCCAAAAAAGGTGCTTTTATTCTGAAACCGGGTGAAACATTGGACTTTTATGCTATTTATTCCGGGAAGAAAGTTTCAGATGATGTTACGGAGAAAGATAACACGGCTTTCTCACGTATCACAATTCAAAGTGAGCGTGCCGGACGCCAAGCGCTTATTAACCAATGGTGGGAAAATCTTGTGTTGGATACTCCTGATCCTGTGTTGAACCGAATGTTTGCTTTTGCCAAATTGCGTGGAGCTGAGAGTATCTATCGTACTAAAGGTGGGTTAATGCATGGTCCAGGTGGTGAAGCTTATTATGCCGCTGTTTGGGCCAATGATCAAGCGGAATATATAAATCCTTTTTTCCCGTTTTTAGGGTATGATATTGGTAATGAATCTGCTTTGAATGCTTATCGCCATTTTGCTCGTTATATGAATCCGGAATATAATCCAATTCCAAGTTCTATTATTTCCGAGGGAGTTAGCTTTTGGCATGGGGCAAAAGATCGTGGCGATGGCGCAATGATTGCTTATGGAGCTGCCCGTTATGCTTTGGCTCGTGGTGATAAAGAAGAGGCTCGTGAACTTTGGCCACTTATTGAGTGGTGTTTGGAGTATTGTAAACGCAAATTAACTCCTGATGGTGTAGTTGCTTCTAATTCTGATGAATTAGAAAACCGTTTTCCTGCCGGTGACGCCAATCTTTGTACATCTACTTTATACTATGATGCACTGCGTTCTGCTGCATTATTGGGGCGTGAGATAGGTGTCTCCGGTAAGCAACTTGCTACTTATACTGCTCAAGCGAAAGCTTTGGAGAGTGCCATTGAGAGTCACTTCGGATATGAGATAGAAGGCTTCCACAGTTATCGTTACTATGAAGGAAATGATATTTTGCGTTCGTGGATTTGTATGCCGCTTGTTATGGGGATTTATACTCGTGCTCAAGGGACTATTGATGCTCTGTTTTCGCCACGTCTTTGGACAAATGACGGGTTATTGACGCAGGCCGGTACGGAAACTTTTTGGGATCGTTCCACTCTTTATGCTTTACGTGGTACAATTGCTGCTGGTGAAGTAGAAAAGGGGATGGATTTTCTGAAAAAATATTCTCGGCGCCGTTTACTTGGTGACCATGTTCCTTATGCCATTGAAGCATGGCCGGAAGGTAATCAGCGTCACCTGTCGGCAGAAAGTGGCCTTTACTGCCGTATATATACTGAAGGTCTTTTTGGTATCCGCCCTATTGGTTTACGTAACTTCGAAATGACACCTCGTTTGCCACAAGAATGGAATTATATGAATCTGAATAAAATACGTGCTTTCAATTCCAACTTTGATATTCATGTATCACGCGTGGGTGAAAAACTTCATGTAGAGGTATTACAGGAGGGTAAAAGCATTATAAAAAAGAATATAGAAGAAGGAAAAACAATCAAAGTACGTTTATAAAATGTACTTGTATAAAGGATTCCATTACCTTATAATTGCAGGCTATCCGGTTACCGACTGTGGAATAGATAATCCACAGTCGGTAACCGGATAGCCTGCAATTATAAAATGAGAATTTAAACCTTATGTTTCATTTGCCATCTATATAATTTCATTTTTCTCATTTTTTTAAGATACTATATGAAGTAGTACATTTTGAATTTGTTCAAATCAATATTAAGCCAGGAAACTAAGATGGTTGTCTTAAAGTATTTCTATCTATGCCTTCAAACAGATTATACCTAATATTTGATACACAATTGCAATTCAATGAGACGTTATTGATACTCATAAAAAGGTGTTTGCGCTATTTTTGTGAATGGAAAATAACGACTAAATTTAATGTCTATGATATGTAAAAATTACAATTTTATGAAAGCGGTTTTGTTGGTGACTGTATCGGTTGCCTCTTTATTTGCTTTTACTACACATACGGTCGAACAACCGGAAGGCACCCCTTTATTTATTACAAGTATTGCTCCCTATAAGTCGGGAATGATTGTTGCACAGAAAGGTGTTCGTAAAGTAACACTTTATTCGTCCAATTATAAAGAACGTTTATATGAATGGGAACTAAATGAGATACCGACAGGAGTGACTGTGGATGGTGAGCAGATTATTACGACGGTTGCCGGTGAAAATGAAAACGGTGTTTATCTTTTGTCGGCTTCTGTACCCTCAGAAAAATGTTTTATAAAGACTGCTTCAGGTGCCTGTGCCCCATTAGTAGATACCCGTTCGGGAAAATTATATGTTTGTAATCAGTTTGCAGGAACAATTTCAGAAATAGACCGGAAAGGAAAGAAGGAATTGCGTACAGTGCGTGTATTGCGTGAACCGAAATCTATCGTATTGGATCCGGAAGGGAGATATTTGTTTGTAGCTAATTTTCTTCCGTCACAACGTGCGGATGTAGATACGGTGGCAGCTTGTGTTTCTGTTATTGATATTGCAAGTTTTGAAAAAATAAAAGATATACAGTTGGCTAATGGCAGTAATGCACTGCGAGGTATGACACTTTCTCCTGACAACCGTTATCTGTTGGTGACGCATAATTTGGGTCGTTTTCAGGTTCCGACTTCACAGCTGCAACAAGGATGGATGAATACAAGTGCTGTGAGCCTTGTCAATGTGCAAACATTGAATTTTGAAGGTGCAGTATTGTTGGATGAACCGGAACGCGGCGCTGCCGGTATTTGGGACGTAAAGTGTACGAATGATAAAATTGTAATCAGCCATTCGGGTACTCATGAAATTAGTGTGATTGATTATCAGGAATTTATACAAAAGTTTGAACAATATCCTCAAAAGGATGCTTTGGCGTATGATTTGAGGTTCCTTTATGGTATCCGTCAACGGATTCCTTTAGTTGGTAATGGTCCCAGATGCTTTATTATTAAAGAGGAGCATGCAATCGTACCTACTTATTTTTCAGATACATTAAATATTGTTGATTTGAATACGATTGATATTCAGTCTATTGCTATGGTGAAGAATAGGGTGGAGAGTAGTATTAATAAAGGTGAGAAATATTTTAATGATGCTGCGTATTGTTTTCAAAACTGGCAGTCTTGCAATGGTTGTCATCCTGGGGATGCCCGCATGGATGCAATGAATTGGGATTTGATGAATGATGGAATTGGCAATTCTAAGAATTGTAAAAGTTTATTATTGTCTCATGTTACTCCGCCGGCTATGATTTCGGGAATACGCGCTTCTTCTTATGTCGCTGTCCGTACAGGATACAAATATATTCAGTTTATTGACCTTCCGGAGGAATTCGCTACTTGTGTTGATGAGTATTTATTATCATTAAAACCTCTTCCAAGTCCTTTTTTGATAAACGGCGAACTTTCTGAGAAAGCAAAGCGGGGACGTAAAGTTTTTGAAAAGTTTAAATGTGACGAATGTCATTCCGGGCCGTATTATACTGATATGCAGATGCACCGAATTGGAGAGGACGTAGAGTTTGAGAAAGGTTGGGATACCCCTACTTTGCGTGAAGTATGGCGTACCGCTCCTTACTTGTTTGATGGAAGAGCAGCTACTATGAAAGAGGTTTTTGAGGTGTATAAACATGGTATTGATAAAAAGATATCATCGAAAGAAGCTGATGAATTGGCCGAGTATGTAAATTCACTCTGATGATTATGTGATGAATGACGGGAATATGGTAACGACGGAACAACATATAGAAATTATACATCGTTTTTATCAAGTGGAGAAAACCTCCTTTGAAGAAATGACAGCATATTTGCTTACTGAATATTTGGCAACTTATATGCCGGTACGCATGGTTTTCTTTGGAGCACCGGCGGATAATAGCGAATATATAGCTCAGTTTAATTATTTAAGAAAGACGGTTAAAAAGTTTTTTGGGGATAAGCAACCGATAGTAAGTTATGTAGCTCAACCTGTCGATACCGGTGGTATGGCTATGGAGATACATGAACTGGTGCTGACAGGGCAGGATATGGTCACTTATCAGAAATGTGCAGATATCCCCTATATAGTAGTGGAACGTAAAGGATATAAACGCTTATTTTTGGGAGGAGTTACCGGAGATGTGTTACATCGGAATATTCGTGAGCAATCGGATGATGTTTTTAGTCGTATCCGACAGGTACTTGATACTGAGC
This sequence comes from Bacteroides clarus YIT 12056, assembly GCF_900129655.1. Classification (GTDB taxonomy): domain Bacteria; phylum Bacteroidota; class Bacteroidia; order Bacteroidales; family Bacteroidaceae; genus Bacteroides; species Bacteroides clarus. Next base: position 32,458 of record NZ_FQWK01000002.1, on the reverse strand, counting down.
AGATACCTGTTTCTTCGATTGTACGTCAATGGAATTATATTGAAAAAATTACTAACTATGATAATGTGGGACATCAGCATTATCAGGATTTTAATGATGCCCGTTCTCTGTTTTATACAAATGTGGAATGGGAAACAGGCTATCCTGCCGCTACAGGTATTGGAACTCAGTGCGGGGGAATTATGGTAGATATGGATGTGCTGCTTTGCAAGGATGAAACGATTTTGTTAACAGGAGTGGATAACCCTCTTCAAGTGGCTGCGCATGCCTATTCCCAGCAGGTATTATTAGGTGAGACAATTTTACAAGCAAAGACAACTCCTAAATTTGAACGTGCTAAAGCCATATGGAAAGAAGATCATGGTTTTATTTACATTTCAGGGACTGCCGCAATTCGTGGGGAACAGAGTTTGGAAGGGGTTGGTATTGAAGAACAAACTTTAATAACTCTTGAAAATATAGATTATTTGGTTTCCAATGAGAATCTGCAACGAGCAGGGATTCCAGTTACTAAAAAGGGAGAGCTTACCAATTTTCGTGTATATGTGAAGTATTGGAAGGACTTAGATAAGGTGAGAAGAATATTGGAAGCAAAGTATCCGAAATTACCTGTTATTTATACACTGACAGATGTATGTCGTTCAGAATTACTGATAGAAATAGAAGGGGTGGGACTATTACAATAAATAAAATTTTAATAAATAAAACTGAGAAAATGAAAGTAAAGAAAGTATTAACATTGGCAATAATTGCCGTTTGCAGTATGGGAATGGTTTCTTGTACAGCAGAAACTAAAAAAACAGAACAAGTTATGGCACAGGAAAAGACTACGTATCAGAAGAAGTACACGAATGCTGATTTTTACAAAGATGGCAAGTTTGATCAAGAAGCTGCAAAAAAAGCTTTTCTTGATATGTTTGATTTCTATGGTGTTCCTTTTACTCCACTAATGGAGAAGGATATCTGGTTTACGGATTTCGGGTTAGGTGATTTCGAACATGTAGGTATGGGTGGTATTTTCTGGATTAATGATCCTGAATATGGCTATTTTGCTCATAATATTTATTTATTGCCGGGACAGATGATTCCGGAACATGCACATGTTAAGACAAAGTTCCCTGCAAAACATGAATCATGGATGGTTAATCATGGTTGGGTTTATAACTTTTCCGAACTTGGAAATGAAACCCCAAATGCCCCTGAGGTTCCTGCAAGCCATGGCCCTATTAAGAGCAAAAATTTTGTTGTACAGAAAGTGGGGGATGTTTTGCGTCTGAAACAATTGGAATCATATCATTTTATGATGGCCGGTCCTGAAGGTGCTATTGTTGAGGAATGGGCATGTTATCATGACAATGATGGTTTACGTTTCACAAATACAAAAGCTGCTTTATAATAAATGTAATACCATGAGAAAGATAAATCATATTGGAATCCCGGTTCAGAAGCCGGTTTCCGGGGAGATGTATAATGAGGGGATGCAAGTGTATCTGACAGATTTTACAAAGAGTCCCAATAAAATAGAGTTTCTTCGTTTTGATAAAAACAGTTGGATGCCGGAGAAGATTCAGACATTGGCTCATATCGCTTATGAAGTTGACAATTTGGATGGTGAGCTGGAGAATGCAAAGGTTTTGCTTCCCAAAACTATTGTGAATGAGCATCTGACGATTGCTTTTATCGAAGAAGAGGGCATTGCGTTGGAGTTAATGCAGTTTAATTAATATAAATAACAGGAAACTATGATTCATAAATTTATAAATGATCCGGATAATCTTACTTCTGAACTATTGGAAGGTTATGTAATGGCATATAGCGATCAGGTGGCTATTGGCGGAGAAAATATAATTGTACGTGCGCATGCCAAGTCGGAGGACAAAGTAGCCATAATTACTCTGGGAGGTTCAGGCCATGAACCGGCTTTGAGCGGATTTGTCGGTGACGGTATGTTGGACTGCTCGGTTGTAGGGGATATTTTTGCAGCGCCGGGTGCTCAGCGTGTTTTTCAGGCACTGCAATTATTCAAGCGTGAAGCCGGTATATTGTTGGTTGTTTTAAATCATTCCGGTGACGTGATGAGTGCCAACATGGCATGTCAGTTGGCGGAACGTGTAGGAATTAAAGTAAAGACTATTTTGACGCATGATGATATTAGTGCAGGTTTGGATACGCCTGACGAAGATCGACGTGGTTTGGCCGGTTGTATTCCATTGATTAAAATAGTAGGTGCAGCTGCTGAGGAAGGTAAGTCTTTAGATGAAATTATTGAAATAGGTGAACGTTTTAACAAAAAGGTTGCAACGCTGGCTGTTGCCATGAAGTCTTGTACTCATCCTCAGAACGGAATGATGATTTCTGAGTTGCCCGACGGGGAAATAGAAATTGGAATGGGACAACATGGCGAAGGTGGCGGTGGACGCAAACAATTAGTATCTGCTGATGAAACAGCAGAGGAAATGATTGGTTTGCTTATGAAGAAATTACAACCGAAAGCTGGTGATAAAGCATTACTGATTATTAATGGTGTCGGTGCTACTACTCACATGGAAATGAACATCGTTTATCGTAAAGCACATCAAGTTCTTGAGAATGCAGGTATTGAAGTAGTATCAAGCCGTATCGGTGAGTTGTTGACCGTTCAGGAACAGGCAGGCTTTCAAATGATTTGCGGTTTATTGGATGCGGATCATGTTGATTATTTGAATAACAAGATGTCGAATGCTCCATATTGGACAACTATTGGTAAGTAGGCATGGATAAATTAACAGTAGAAGATTTTAAAAAGATGCTCCGTAATGCGTTGACATGCATTACGGAACGTGCTGATGAGTTTTCGCAACTGGATGCGGTATTAGGAGACGGTGATCATGGAACGGCTATCGTTCAGGCAATGTCCGCTATTGTTGAGTCCGCCGAAAAAGGTACGGAGTTTAAAACCATGTTGAATGATATGGGATTTAATGTCATGTTGCAAATCAGCGGTTCTACCAGTACTCTGTTAGGCGGATTTTTCCTGGGTATGAGCGATTGTGCAGAGGGAAAGGAATTGGATGTGGAAGCTGTGAAAAGAATGTTTGCGGGAGGTTTGTCCGGTGTAAAGAAACAGACTAAAGCCCAGCGTGGTGACAAAACAATGATGGATGCATTAATTCCTGCAGTAGAGGCAATGCAGGCTGTTGAAACTGAAGATGTAAAAGTTATTTTGACAATGGGTGCCCAAGCTGCTTTGAAAGGTGCGGAAGCAACCAAAGATATGAAAGCGAATTTCGGGCGTGCCCGTAATTATGGCGAACGTTCTATTGGTTATGCTGATTCGGGAGCTTCATCCTGGTCTTGTATGTTTGATGCTTTTGCAAAGGCGCTATAAATAGAATAAAAGATAGAAAGATAAAAAGATAAGAAAATGGCTGATTTAGATGATTTGAGAGAAGGCTGTAATTTTGGTTTAGGAATTCAGACAGCCGATAGGAGTTTTCATGTAAAAGGTGCAGAAAATCTTCCTTGGGGGATGAAGGCCCGCCTATCCCGTATTTTTAATCCAAAGACAGGTAAGACTGTGATGCTTGCTTGTGATCATGGTTTTATTATGGGACCTACTTCCGGTTTGGAGCGTATAGATTTAAATATTGTTCCATTGATTGAATATGCGGATTGTTTGATGTGTACGCGTGGCATCCTTCGTTCTGTGATACCACCTACTGCTAATAAGCCAATTTGTTTACGTTCGGATGCGGGCACTTCTATCCTGACATCATTAAATGATAATGTATTGATTGATGTTGAAGACGCTATTCGTATGAACGTATCAGCAATGGCAGTTATGTTGGCTATTGGAGACACTGAGCATGAAGCTACTACTGTAGCCAACCTGTATAAGGCCGTAGATAAAGGTACCCGTTATGGTATTCCGGTAATGGGAGTAACTGCTGTAGGCAAGGATATGGCACGTGATGCACGTTATTTTGGATTGGCTTCTCGTATAGCTGCAGAGAACGGTGCCAATATTGTAAAAACCTATTATTGTGATGGTTTTGAAAAAGTAGCTGCTGCCTGTCCTGTACCGGTAGTGATTGCCGGTGGTAAGAAGTTGCCGGAACTGGAAGCGCTTGAACTTTGCTATAATGCTATTAATGAAGGTGCTGCAGGTGTAGATATGGGGCGGAATGTATTTCAGTCGGAGGCTCCGGCTGCAATGATACAGGCGGTTAGCGCCGTGGTACACGATAATATGAAGCCGATACAGGCTTTTGAATTGTTTAATGAACTGAAGAGTAAGTAACAACGATTACTTAAAAAAGAAGGTAATGAGGCTTTATTTATTAGTTATAGCCGTTTGGATATGTGGTTTTCGGGCGGCGGCACAGGATAAAATCCTGGTCGCTGGCTCAGGAAATCCGTTTGTACAACTTGTGGATAAACAAACCGGTAAAGTGGAATGGCAGCATGCTTTGGAAAAAGGGGAAGAATGTAATACAGTTGCTTTAACCAACGAAGGTAATGTGTTATATTCTTATAAACGAGGTGCTAAAGTGGTGACATGGGATCACCGGGTAATATGGGATTATCAGGTATCCGGTAAGGCTGAACTTCAATCTGCGACTTTGTTACGTAATGGTGGTATTTTGCTAGGTATCTGTGGTAACCCGGCTGAGTTTATCGAATTAGATAAGGATGGGAGAGAAATAAATAAAACTAAAATTGATTTGGGAATAGACAAGCCGCACAGCCAATTCCGACAGATATTCCAGCTTAAGAATAAGAATTATCTGATTCCGGTGATGGCAAAACAGAAGATAATGGAAATAAATCGGAAAGGAAGACTCGTAGCCGAATACGATATAACTGGAAAGGCATTTTCTTCACTGGAGTTAACAGACGGTAATTTACTGTTACCTTGTGGGGACAATCATTGTTATATAATAGTGGATCGATATACAGGGAAAGAATTAAAGCGAGTTACAAGTGATGATATAAAAGGTGCTTCACTTTGGTTTGTTGCACAAATACTGGAACTGAAAAATAAAAACTTACTGATATGTAATTGGGGGGGGCATACGAAAGGTACCATAGTCGATGTACCGCAATTGATTGAGATTGATAAAGACGGTAATGTGGTATGGACTTTGAATAATAAGCAAGATATAGATAAAGTTTCTACTGCATGTTATTTGGAAGGTTTCCACTTACCCGACTTGAAATAGAAAATTAACTTTAAACAAAGTATTATGAATAAGAAACTGATAGTAATATCTGTGTGTATTGCTTTATCGCTCCCGATTATGGCTCAGCGGAAAGTAAAGACAAAGGTTAATGCACCTGCTACATGGGCGGAAAGTATTGCGGCAGCTAAAAAACAAGCAAATTCAGAAATGCAGAGGACCTGTTTACCGGTTGTTTCACAAGTGATAAAAGCGAAAACTGCAGCAGTTCCTTTTACTGCAGATGTGACAGGATTGGAGGAAATGGTACTATATACTTGGGGTACTGTAGATGGTACCAATGATGATCAGGCTGTATGGGCTAATGCTAAACTTATTGCGGCAGACGGCTCTTCTATTTGGTTGAATGATTTGAAAGATACATTCAAAAATACTGGCAGCGGTCGTCTTCGTTTTAATGAGAATGCGAAGGGACAGACGGTTATAATGCGAGGTAAACAGTATAGACGTACGATTATGGCTAATGCGAATTCACAAATAGTGGTTCCTCTGAATAAACGCTATGTACGGTTTGAGGCTGAAATCGGGTTAGAGAATCGTTCTTCGTCCGGTACGGCTGTTTTTCGTTTGCAAGGTATTACAGGTGCGGAAGCTGCAACTGATATTATAAAAAAATATCCTATGGAATCTACCCAGTTCCTGCCTTTTGCCGGTAGTGATATGAAGGCCTTGATTACTACTAATGATGCATCCATAGAAAAACATATAGCGACAGCTGTTGTAGATTTGTTGAATGATAAATCCTATTTTACTGCACAAATAGCTCAAGTTACCGCCAAGACTTCTTTGGATGAGCAGGTAATTGGATATTTGAATGTGGCTCAAGATGCAATGAAAGTCTACCAATTACAAAATGCATTAAGCTGGCTCAATATACGTGCGATTGAAGAAGCGTACAATGATATGGCTAAATCAAAAACTTTTGATAAAGTAGCCAATCAGGCTAAATTAGTACAACTGAAACAACTTATAGCAAGTGGATTCTCAGGTATTTATAAAAATGATGCGGCCTCTTTACAAGCTGCTAGTAAAGCTTTAAGTTTGAAAAGAGAGATATTGTTGGCAAATCCTGTTTTGGATATAGATAAGATTATAGTAGGCCGTTATAAAATTGGTACTACAGCCCGTCAGGTAAATCCTCGTGCATTGGGTACCCAGAATAACAATTGGTCTAACCAAACCTCTGCATCCCGTGGTGGGTTTAATGCGGAAATAGCAGAATTATCTAATTTGCGTGGTGATATTAAGACGCGTACAATTTTCAAACCTAATAACGGTTCCTCTGTTCCCGATTTGAAATTACATTGGGATGCTGAGCGTTTGATGTTCTCTATGGTAGATACAGACAAACGTTGGCAAGTTTTTGAAGTGAAGTTGGATGGTACAGGATTAAAGAAATTGATTGAAACTCCTGAAAAAGATTTAGAATTTTTTGATGCTACTTATCTGCCTTCCGGTAAGATTATTGCGGTTTCCAATATTGGTTATAATGGTGTCCCGTGCGTAAACGGTAATGACGAAGTCGGTAATATGTGTTTGTACGATCCGAAGGATGGTTCATTACGTCGTTTAACTTTTGATCAAGATGCCAACTGGGCTCCTACAGTGATGAATAACGGGCGTATCATGTATACTCGTTGGGAATATACAGATCTGACTCACTATTTTTCCCGCTTTGTCATGCATATGAATCCGGATGGAACCGAACAAAAGTCATTATATGGTAGCGGTTCTTATTTTCCGAATAGTACTTTTGATGCTAAACCTCTTCCCGGACACCCCTCTCAATTCATCGGTGTCATCTCAGGACATCATGGCGTAACGCGTTCAGGACGTTTGATGTTGTTTGATCCGTCTAAGAGTCGTAAATCTGAAAAAGGCATGTTGCAAGAGCTACCTTTCCGTGACCGTAAAATAGAGCCTATTGTCAAAGATCGTTTAGTTGATGGTGTATGGCCACAGTTTATCAAGCCTTATCCCTTGACTGATAAATATTTTTTAGTAACTGCCAAATTGGATGAAAATTCACTTTGGGGTATCTATTTGATTGATGTATATGATAATCTTACATTGATTGCGGAGTTTGAGGGTGAAGGACTGATTTGCCCGATTCCGGTAAAGAAAACTCCAATACCTCCGGTAATACCTGATAAGATTACTCCGGGTAGTAAAGAAGCTACTGTATTTATTCAGGATATATACGAAGGAGAAGGCTTGAAAGGAGTACCTCGAGGTACAGTAAAATCATTCCGGGTATTAGCGTATGAATATGCCTACAATAAAACTCCATCCGATCATTGGGCCCAAGGTGTTCAGAGTGGTTGGGATATTAAACGTCTGTTAGGTACAGTTCCGGTGGAAGAAGATGGTTCGGCGATTTTTAAAATTCCGGCGAATACTCCAATTTCATTACAACCGTTGGATTCGGAAGGGCGTGCTGTTCAGTGGATGCGTAGTTGGCTTACCGGCATGCCTGGTGAAACAGTTTCGTGCGTAGGTTGTCATGAAGACCAAAATCAATTACCAATTCCAAAGCGTGTGAAAGCTTCACAAATAGCTCCACATATTATTGCTAAGCCAGAAGGAGGGCAACGCTCTTTCACTTTTGATCTTGAAATACAGCCTATTTTAGACCGTGCTTGTGTTGCTTGCCATGATGGATCGAATAATTTGGCTGATTTTAGAGGTGGGCGTATTGATAAATTCTCCGGATTTGGTGAAAGTTATCTGAATCTACATCCTTATGTATATCGTCAGGGGCCGGAAGCTGAAATTGAAGTTCTTAATCCCTATGAGTATCATGCTTCTGTCAGTCCGCTTGTGAAAATATTGAAGACGGGGCATCATGGTGTGGAGTTGACTGATAAAGAGTGGAAAACTTTGTATAATTGGATTGATTTCAATGCTCCTTATCATGGAAAGTTTAATGCTAATATTTTTAAAGGTGTAGAACAAATTTCCCGTCGTACGGAGTTAGCTGAAAAGTATGCTAATGCTGGTGTTGATTGGCAGTCCGAACTCCGTTCATATGCCCAATATTTGGAATCACAGGAGAAACCGCTTCCTGTAGAGCCAGAAAAGAGGGAGTTTAAGGATAAAGAAGTAAAAGTAAAAGGGTGGCCTTTTGATAAAAACGTTGCTCAAGCAATGACCATGAAGGGGGGTGATGCCAGGATGAGTATCGAGTTAGCACCGGGTATTAAAATGAATTTCGTTCGTATACCGGCCGGTTCATTTGTGATGGGCAGTAATCGTGGCCATTCAGATTATTCTCCGGCTCATAAACAAGTCGTGAAAAAATCTTTTTGGATGGGAGAGATAGAGGTGAGTAACGAACAGTTCCGTACAATTTTCCCTGAACATGATAGCCGTTTTGACAGGCAATTATGGAAGGATCATGTACATCAAGGATATCCAGCTAATAAGCCTGAGCAACCGGCTATTCGTGTCAGTTGGGAAGAAGCAATGGATTTCTGTAAAAAACTGAGTGAAAGAACAGGTAGAAATATAACATTACCTACTGAGGCGCAATGGGAGTGGGCATGTCGTGCTGGTAGTGATGACACTTTTTGGTATGGTTCTTTGAATGCTGATTTCAGTAAATTTGAGAATATGGCAGATAAACAACTGAATAAAATGGCTGTTCGTGGAGTGGATCCTCAACCAATGTCAGAGAATGATTCTTGGTACAAGTATTATACTTATCAGCCTAAAGAAAATGGAGTAGATGACGGTAATATGTTACAAGTAAAAGGTGGCAGTTATCAGGCTAATTCATTTGGCCTATATGATATGCAGGGTAATGTTGCAGAGTGGACCCGCTCAGATTATCTGCCTTATCCTTATAATGAGAAAGCACAAGGTAATGGTATAGAGAAAGTTGTGCGTGGCGGCTCTTGGAATGATCATCCTAAGACTAGTACTGCCTATTATCGCAGGGCTTATCTTCCTTGGCAGAAAGTGTATAACGTTGGTTTCAGGGTGATAATAGAAGAGTGATAAATGACTGATAAACCGACGCTATTCTTAATTTTGAAGGAAATGCGTCGGTTCTTTTTTAGATTGCTATGAGGAAGGAACAGAATAAAATAGGTTTGGTTGCTGGTCCGTGTAGTGCGGAGACTCGTGTACAAATGTTGGAAACGGCAAGAGCCTTGAAGCATATAGGTATTAAAACAATACGTGCCGGATTATGGAAGCCTCGTTCCCGTTTCGGTTCATTTGAAGGAGTAGGCAGTTGTGGATTGGTATGGCTGAATGAGGTACAGCAGGAACTGGGACTAAAAGTTATGACTGAGGTGGCTTTGCCTTCTCATGTAGAAGAAACGATGAAGGCCGGGATAGATATGGTATGGATTGGAGCACGTACTACGGTCAATCCATTTATGATGAATGAATTAGCAGAGTCATTGCGTGGCTGTAATATTCCTGTATGGGTGAAAAATCCGGTGTGTCCTGATATTGAGTTGTGGGTTGGTGCTGTGGAACGTCTTCTACATGCCGGTTTGAAAGACATTCGGATAATTCATCGTGGATTTTGTGCGATAGACCATCTTCCTTATCGTAATGTGCCGCTTTGGGAACAGGCAGAGCATTTTCGCACTCGTTTACCAGATATGCCTTTTTATTGTGACCCGAGCCATATAGCGGGAAAACGCGAATTATTATTATCTGTTTGCGAGAAAGCTTTATCTTTGCATGTAGATGGATTGTTTATAGAGTCGCATTGCTGTCCGCAAAAGGCTTTATCAGATGCATCTCAGCAATTGACACCGGATGCTTTGGCTGAACTACTGAATTTGTTAAATGTGCCGATAGAGAAATAATAAGCTATGAGAAAATGCCTCTTTTCCGTTAGATGCTTGTTCGTATCATGGAGAGCTACCCTGATACTGTTAGCAATATATGCAGTTTTATTGGCTATGGCCACATTCATAGAGAAAGTACAAGGGACATCGGTTGCCAGAGAGCTTATTTATAATCAACCGCTTTTTTACTTTCTGCAATTATTAATGGTTTTGCAATTTATTGCAGTAGGTATTCATAAGCGTCTTTGGAGGCAGCGTAAGTATGGTATTGTGTTGCTTCATGTAGCGTTTATCGTGATTTTGGCAGGTGCATTGGTTACAAATATGTTTGGTTTTGAGGGAATTATCCATATTCGTGAAGGAGAAACGACTTCAGTATTACATCAACAGGAGGGGATACGGAAACTTCCTTTTTCTCTTCGTTTAGATGACTTTAATTTAGTACGTTATCCGGGGTCTCATAGTCCGTCTTCTTTTGAAAGCTTTCTGACTGTTTTTTCAGATGACGGAGCCCGTATTGAACACATCTATATGAATAAAGTGATTTATGAACAGGGATACCGACTTTATCAATCCTCTTATGATACTGATGAATTGGGGACCATATTGTCTGTGAATCATGATAACTGGGGAACAGGGATTACATATTTGGGTTATCTGTTGTTGCTTGTGGGGATACTGTTGAGCTTACTTGATTCCAATTCTCATGTTCGTTGGTTGGTTAGGCAGTTAAAAAAAACGGTTCCGATATTGTTATTTTGTTATTTTCCTATGTTTCTTTTTGCACAAGAGAATATAACCGGTCACTTGTATGAAAGCACTATTCCAGTTACACAGGCGGAGATGTGGGGACGTATGCAGATTCAATGTTCTACCGGACGTGTTGAGCCAATAAATACATATACCTCTAAATTGCTGCGTAAAATTCATCGTAATGATAATTTCAAAGGACTACGTCCGGAACAGGTTATTTTAGGATTTTTGATAAATCCCGAATATTGGGGGAATGTACCTTTAATCCGTCAAACTAATGTAGAGTTGGCCGAGAAATTAGCATTACCGTCGGATAAATATCTTAAGTTTTTTGATTTGTTTGATGAAGAGGGGCAGTATATTATAGCGGAGGCTGTAGACAGTGCTTATTCACATCCGGTAGCCGAACGCTCACGTATAGAGAAAGATTTGCTGAAATTAGATGAAAGGGTTAATATTCTTTATTCATTGCAACAAGGTAGGATGTTTGCTCTTTTTCCTTTACCGGATGATAGGAATGGTAAGTGGTATTCGCCTAATGATGATTTATCGTTATTTTCCGGTAAAGATTCTATGTTTGTGTCGAAGATCTTTTATTGGTATATAGATGAGGCAGTTAGAGCTTTGGATACACAAGACTGGGCTCAGGCGAATGAAGTTCTGTCTATGATTAATGTGTATCAGCAGAGAAGAAGTTCCGTAGGGTTATTGACGGATAAACAAGTGGCGTGGGAACTCTTTTATAATCGTGCCGATTTATTTTTTCTCTCGGCAATAGGATATATGGGAGTTGGTTTACTTTTACTTTTATTCTCTGTTTGGTGTTTGCTGAAATCCAAACGATGGTTGAGAACTGTTACTGTTGTTTTAATGGTAGCAATCATAGCTTTATTTTTGTTACATACTTTTGGGATAGGGGTTCGTTGGTATATCTCGGGACGGGCTCCTTGGGCAAATGCATATGAGTCCATGATTTACGTTGCATGGGCTACAGCTTTGGCGGGACTTTTATTTATACGTCGTTCATTCATGACATTGGCATTAGCCGCTTTTTTTGCTGGTATTATACTATTTGTGGCTAATCTTAATTTTATGGATCCGGAGATAACTCCTTTAGTACCAGTATTGAAATCTTATTGGTTGATGATTCATGTTGCTGTAATTACGGCAAGTTATGGTTTCTTTGGTATGAGTTTCTTTTTGGGATTACTATCATTGGGATTCATGGCAGTGGGCGAGAGGTCGGCTATATTACAAATCCATATACGTGAATTACGTTTTATAAATGAGATATCCCTTTATATTGGACTATATTTGCTTACAGCAGGTATCTTTCTGGGAGCTGTTTGGGCAAATGAGTCTTGGGGACGTTATTGGGGATGGGATCCGAAAGAAACTTGGGCTCTTATTACTATGATTGTCTATGCTTTTGTTCTGCACGCGCGTTTCATACCGTCGTTACGTTCAGACTATGTGTTTAGCATAATGTCGGTTTTTGCATTATCTTCGGTGTTAATGACCTATTTTGGGGTGAATTATTATTTATCGGGTTTACACTCGTATGGCAGTGGTGATGTGCCACCTGGATTACATATTATATTTTTTGTCTTTAGTGTGATTCTGTTGCTGGTTTTTTATATCGGTTATAAGCAAAGGAAGTTTGGCGAACGGGCACTATGATATAAAATTTAAAGTGTTTGGAATAATATCACAAAACTCATTATAGGAAACTGCTTACATTTGACGTCAAATTATTAATTATTAAATAATACAGTGATGATACAAAGTAAATTTTTAGTTGTTCTTATGAGTGTGCTTTTATTGTGTGGTTCCATGGGAGCTCAAGATGTTTCTATAGATAAACGTATGAAAGAGGCGGATCCAAAAAATATAGGAACTCGCGTCGTTAATAAATTTATAGTGACACCACATACCCGTTTTGGCAATCCTCGTGCAGAAAAAGCTCCTAATTATATTACTTATCCAGATGCATGTGCTTGGTTGGGCGCATTGTGGTTTAGTAAAACAATTCAAGACAAAGATATGCAACGAAAACTTAAAGAACGTTTTGAACCCTTGTTCACTACAGAGAAACATTTGATGCCACGTATGAACCATGTGGATCATAATGTAGTTGGTGCCGTACCTTTGGAAATTTATATGCAGAAGCTTGGAGATAAGAAGTATTATGATTTGGGTATGAAATATGCTGATAGTCAGTGGGTGGTTCCTGCAGATGCTAAGCCAGAACAAAAAGCCTACGCCGATCAAGGTTATTCATGGCAGACACGCGTATGGATTGATGATATGTTTATGATTACAACTATCCAGTCACAGGCTTATCTTGCTACAGGAAACCGTAAATATATCGATAGAGCTGCGGCGGAAATGGTGATGTATTTGGAAAAAATACAACGTCCTAACGGTTTATTCTATCACGCGCCTACAGCTCCTTTCTTCTGGGCTCGGGGAAATGGTTGGATGGCTGCTGGTATGTCACGCTTACTTTCTGTCTTACCGGAAGATAATCCCGATCGTCCTATAATTATGAAAGCCTACCAAAAAATGATGAATACGTTGTTGGAGAATCAAGATGCAGACGGAATGTGGCATCAACTTATTGATGAACCTGCTTCATATAAAGAAACATCAGGTACAGCTATGTTTACGTATGCTATGTTGGTGGGAGTAAAGCGCGGATGGTTGGATAAGAAGAGCTATGAACCTGCTGCTATGAAAGGTTGGTTGGCGCTGATTTCATATTTGAATGCTGACGACGAATTGACTAATGTTTGTGAGGGTACGAATATAAAGAATGACAAAAATCATTATATGACCCGTAAACAGATAACAGGCGATTTGCATGCACATGCGCCATTATTATGGTGTGCTACGGAGTTACTCACTAAATAGGACTTATTATAAATATACAGTAGAATATACTTTGCATAATGAAAAATTAGCGTATTTTTGTGTCACAGTAATACATTGAAAACACATTTAAAAATATGAAGAGGTTTATTCTATTGCTATTTTCATTATTGGTAATCTTGTGGGGAAATGCTCAGAATAATGGGACATTCTATTTTTCAAATCTTAATTTGAAAGATGGTTTGTCTCAGATTTCTGTTCTTAAGATATTGCAAGATTCAAAGGGATTTATGTGGTTCGCTACCCGTAACGGTCTCAATCGTTATGATGGTAGCGAATTTATTATATACAGACATGTTCCAGGAGATTCATTGAGCTTAAGTGATAATTATATCATATCGCTTGCAGAGGATCATAATCATAATTTGTGGATAGGTACATCACGCGGATTAAATAAATTAGACTTGAAAACCAATCGTATAAAGCAGTATACGAATGAGAAGTATGGTGCATTGGCGAAAACAGAGATTCGTAGCTTGCTTGTTGATAGTCGTAATCGTATATGGGTGGGTACATCAATAGGTTTATTCCTTTATATACCTGAAATAGATGTGTTTCAACGTATTGATCTGAATGGTAAGATAAAGAATGAGTTTATTGCTGTAATGTATGAGACTAAGAATCACAAGATATTGATAGGAACTTCTACCAAAGGGTTGTTTGTATGTGATATGGATATGAAAGTACAGAAGAACTATACATCAACAACTTCTTTTCTCTGTTTACCCAATAATAATGTATCTGCTTTATATGAAGATTCTAAAGGATATATTTGGGGAGGAAGTAATCTTAGCGGACTGTTCCGAATGAATATTGATAAAGATGAAATTGTACATTATCATAAAGGTAATAGTGTATTGACTACTAATAGTGTTCGTTGTATTGCAGAGGCTCATGGTATATTATTGGTAGGAACTTTTGATGGGCTTTATACGATAGACCTTTCAGATGATTCTTTTTGGAAACATACAGATGCTTCTCTGGAAAAAGGTAATTTGAGCCATTTTTCTATTTATTCTTTGTTTGTAGATAGCAGTCAAACTATATGGGTCGGTACCTATGCTGGTGGTGTAAGTTATTCGAATAGATTTAATAATCGTTTTGATTTCCATGATCCTACCAGTGTGTTTGATGCTTTATTTGGTATATATGGTAGTATGGTTTGTACGGAAGGTGGGTGTTTGTATATGGCTACAGAGGGGCGTGGCTTACTCGATTATAATTTGAAATCAGGTAGATATTATTATTACCCTATAGACAATGCATCTCGCTTACAGTATAGTCAAAATATAATCAAAGGGCTGTTATTGGATGGAGAGACTTTGTGGTGTGGAACAAACAAGGGAGCTATTTATAAGTTTGATACACGGACGAAAAAATACCAGTTATATTATCAATATCCTAAAGATATGTCTATCTATGCCATGATCTCAGCTAGCGATGGTGGATTGTGGCTGGTAGGTTCAGATCCTAAAATTGGATTGATGCATCTATCTGCGCAAAAAGAGTTGCAAGACACTTTTCCTTCCAAAGGGGGAGAATTGTGCCATGTCCCTAGTTCGCGTTGTATATTGAAACTTAGAGATGGAGTACTGTTAGTTGGCACGCGTAATGATGGTTTGGTGAAGTACGATGTTGTAAACAAAGAATTTACTTACTATGATACGGATTCCCCAAAACCATTTAGACTTTTGAGTAATTATGTAACTAGTATCATTAGAGATACTTTGGGACGTGTTTGGGTAGGTACTTTTGGCGGTGGTATATTGTTGTACGATGAGACAAAAGGAATTTTGAAAACGATTACTCAAGAACAGGGCTTGATTGATAATGATGTTTGTGCTATAGTGGAAGATAAGGAGCATAAATTATGGATAAGTACTAGTAATGGTATTTCTAAATATGACCCTGATAATGACAAGTTCGTGAATTATAATTCTTTGAATGGTGTAGGAGTGTACGAGTTTACTTTGCATAGTGGTACACTTTTGGCTAACGGAGAAGTATGTTTTAGTGGTAATAATGGTTTTGTAACTTTTAATCCACATGAATTGCAACAGAATTCATATGTTCCACCTTTGGTTTTTACGCGTTTGGTAGTAAATAATGAGATAATCAATGTAGGAGATGAAACAGGAATACTTTCTTCTGTTTTGGATGATGTGGTAGAAATCGAATTAAATTATGATCAGAATAATATATCTATAGGTTATTGTGCTTTAAATTTTGTTTTCGCAAGACAGAACCAGTATGCTATTTTTTTGGAAGGGTATGATAAAGAGTGGAATTATATTGGTAATCGTAGAGAGGCGTATTATACGAATTTGAGTCCAGGCACTTATGAATTTGAGGTGAAAGCGTCTAATAATGATGGAGTGTGGAGTCAAGAAACTCGTAAGATTCGTATCATAGTTCATCCACCTTTTTGGAAGACATGGTATGCTTATTTATTCTACGTAGTAGTTTTTATTTCTGTGTTGGTATTAATAATGTATTATATATCAAAAAAACAAAAATTGGAACGTGAATTACAGTTTCAACAGAAAGAACAGCAACAGTTGGAAGAATTTCATCAAGCAAAGATTCGTATGTTTACGAATTTTTCACACGAGCTTCGTACGCCACTTACTTTAATTATAGCTCCTTTACAAGAATTAGTAGCTATGCCTGAATTTTCTTCGCTAGTAAAAAACAAACTTGGTTTGATATTTAGTAATGCTCAACGTTTATTGTTGCTGGTTAATCAGCTAATGGATTTGCGTAAAAATCAAGAAGGAAAACTTAAGTTACATATTACAAAGACGGATATGTATCCCTTTTTGTTGGAGATTTATTATGCATTTAATCATTTGGCTGTAAAGAAATCCATCTCTTTTGTTTTTGAAAAAAAAGAAGAAAACTTATTGGCATGGTTTGATAAAATGCTGATTGAAAAAGTGGTATTTAATTTATTATCTAATGCTATAAAATTCACTCCAAGTGGTGGGAATATTGTATTCTCTTTATCAAAAACGATTTTGTCAGCTTTACCGGTTGAGTCTCAAAAAGAATTAGCACTACCTATAAAGACAGAGTTTGTATGTTTATCTGTTGCTGATTCAGGAAAAGGTATTTCGAAAGAAGATATGAAAAATATATTTGCCCCTTTCTATCAAGGTGAAGATGAAAATAAAGAAAATGTAGGTACAGGTATTGGTTTAAGTTTAACACGGTCCATTGTACATTTACATCATGGAATTATTACAGTTTCGAATAACCGTCCTACGGGAACCGTTTTCAAAGTATATATTCCTATCAGTAGCTTTGCTTATAATACCAATGAACTAGTTAAAGAGGATATAGTTGAAGATGTTATTCCTGCAGATAAAAGTGCTCATTTTGATATTCAAAAGAAATGGACTGTATTATTGGCAGAGGATAATGAGGAGGTTAGACAATATGTCAAGGAAAGTTTGGAACCTTATTTTTATGTATTGGATGTAGGTAACGGAAAAGATGCATTGGATTTAAGTCTTGAAAAATATCCGGATTTAATACTTAGTGATATTATGATGCCGGGAATGGATGGTTTAGAGTTATGTTCTCGTGTAAAGCAGGATTTACAGTTAGGACATATTCCGGTAATCTTAATGACAGCTAAATCAATGGTGGTACATATTAAAGAGGGCTTTTCTGTGGGAGCTGATGATTATATAGTAAAGCCATTCAGTATGGACGTACTCATTTGTCGTATTAATAATATTTTAGAATCTCGTGAAAAGCTCAAAAAATTATATGGTAGAAAATTCTCGCCAGAAGCAATGGGTATTGAAATTGTTTCCGGTGATGATCGTTTTACTCAGAGTTTTTTTGAATTGATTGAGAAAAATATTTCTAATCCGGATTTAGGTATTGATTTGTTAAGTCAGGAATTGGGCTTAAGTCGTGCTAATCTTTATCGGAAATTAAAGGCTGTAACAGAACTCTCGCCAACTGAGCTGATTCGTAATAAACGTCTGGAGGTTGCAGCCAAATTGTTATTGGAGACAAACTACACTGTATCAGAGGTTGCGGTTTATACAGGGTTTAATAGTCATGCTTATTTTACAAATTGTTTTAAATCATTTTATGGTTATTCCCCTTCTGAGTGGGTACAGAGGCATAATGATAAGGAGGAGGGTAGGTAATATTGTATGATTTAATCATCTTTGGAATAGAATCTTAAATGAATAAGACAATATTTTAAGTTGCGCTAGGATAAATCTCTTATCTTAGCGCAAACTTTTTATAGGGAACATACATGAAAAACGTCTTACTTATTATCTGTTTAATTTTACCATCGTGGCTTTTGGCACAATTACCGGGACACAATCCGAAATTGTGGTCGAGAGGTATTGCACAGACGGTTATGACACGTTATCCTTCTGCTGTTACAATACCCTTTAAGCCTTGGTGCTATCCGCAAGGATATTTCCTAATGGGGTTGGATAAACTATGGCAAGTTACTGGTGATACGAAATATTATAACTATATACTGAATTGGGCCAATGAAATGGTACGTCCGGATGGAAGCTTAGTGTATTTTAGTGGTCGTAGTATGGATGATATGATGGCTGGAGCTGTCATAGTATGGGCATATAGATATACTGGTGAAGAAAAATTCAAAAAAGCAGCTGACTTTATAAGGAAAAGTTATGATAGTTATCCACGTACATCTGATGGAATATTTTGGCATGGTAGAGGAACTGTCGGACAAATATGGGTTGATGGTGTCTTTATGGGACAAATGTTTTTGACAAAATATGGATATTATATTGGCGATTCTAAATACTGTTTTGATGAAGCGGCCAGGCAATTGATTGGTATGCATCAGCACCTAATGAAAGAAAATTCAGGTTTGCTTTATCATGGCTGGGATGAAGATAAAGATGCGCATTGGGCTAACTTGTCTACGGGTATGTCCTCAGAAGTTTGGAGTGAAGGTTTAGGCTGGTATGCATTAATATTGGTGGAAACATTAGAGATTTTTCCTAAGAAACATCCACAATATCAAAAAATAGTGGATATAACCCGTA
This sequence comes from Bacteroides clarus YIT 12056, assembly GCF_900129655.1. Taxonomy (GTDB): domain Bacteria; phylum Bacteroidota; class Bacteroidia; order Bacteroidales; family Bacteroidaceae; genus Bacteroides; species Bacteroides clarus. Next base: position 13,693 of record NZ_FQWK01000002.1, on the reverse strand, counting down.
ATCTAATGCAAGGGTTGAAAGATAATCAAGATGTTAATAGTGGATTGTGGTATCAAATAGTTGATAAAGGCAATCGATTTGATAATTGGCAAGAGACTTCTGGAAGTGGTATGTTTATTTATTCTATGCAGCGTGCTATAGAATTAGGCATAATTCAGGAAAAGGAGTATGCTAATTGTATAAAAAGGGGATATATAGGTCTGTTGTCTAAGGTTAGGATTAATAAAGATGATGGGTTGATAGATTTATGTGATGCAAATAATGGATTGGGAATTCAAAAAGATTATGATGCTTATGTAACACGTCCAAGAAAACGGAACGGGCAGGAGGTTATATCTTCTTTTTTATGGGCGACAACTATTGTAGAGAATAAAAAAGATAGAATCTCTTATGTAAAGCCTTCGCCTTGTGAGACGTTTGTGTGTACGGATTATTCTCAAGGTAAGGTGTTTGTTTTTGAGAAAGGAGAAAAAGTGTGGGAGCACGATGCGCCTTTGTCTAATGATATATGGGTATTAGATAATGGAAATTTATTATTTACTAAAGGCAATGGAGTTTTGGAAGTGACAAGGAATAACGATACTATTTTTCAATATACATCGCAAAGTCATGTATTTGCGTGTCAAAGACTTACTAATGGAAACACTTTTGTAGGGGAATGTGAATCAGGACGTTTGTTGGAGGTTGATTCTAATGGAAAGATAGTAAAGGACTTATCAATTCTTCCTTTAGGAACGACAAATGGTAAGAAGTCTTTTATGCGAAATGCCCGTAAATTGGAAAATGGGCATTATCTGGTAGCTCACTATGGTGGTAAGCGGGTTGTTGAATATGATGAAAATGGTAATATCTATTGGGAAGTTCCTGTTTCGGGTGGCGCCCATTCTGTAATTCGTTTACCCAATGGTAATACCTTAGTCGCAGTTACAGATATGGATAAGAACCCTCGTATTGTTGAATTTAATTCTGATAAAAATATTGTTTGGGAATTTTCTAATAAAGATATAGAGGGAGCTCCTCTGAGATTTTTATCAGGAATGCAGTATATTCCTGGTATGGGGATTGTTTTTACAAATTGGACTGGTCATGTAAAAGAGAAAGTACCCTATATATATTGGGTTGATTGGAATAAAAATATAATAGAAACCTTTGGACCATGTGCAGATATTGAGTCTGTATCGTCAGTATTTATACCTTTGAAAAACGAAAAAGTATATCATTAATATAAATAATATAGATAAAGTATGATGAATTTTAAGACAGGATTATTGTCCTTATTAGTGTTTTGTGGAGCTTGTAGTCAGGTTGCTCAGAAAGAAGATATTGTGAAAGATAGTTTTGATTTTGCAGGACAACAATTGAAGTTTGCGTTTACAACGATTGACTCAGTAAGAGTAAAGCAGATAGAAGCGGGTTCAAAAAAGAAATTAGTTTCCCCCCGTACGATTGATGATGATGGTTCCTTTAAAATGGTAGCTTCTAAAGATTGGACTAGCGGATTTTTTCCTGGTGAATTATGGTATATGTATGAGTATACAAAAGACGACTACTGGAAAAGTAAAGCACAAGAATTTACGGCTAATATAGAGGATCAGAAGACAAATGGTGGTACACACGATATGGGCTTTAAAATGTATTGCAGTTTTGGAAATGGGTATCGGTTGACGCAAAATACTGCTTATAAAAATATATTATTAGAGTCTGCGACTACTTTGATTACTCGTTATAAACCGACAATTGGTTGTATTCGTTCCTGGGATCACAGTCGTGATAAGTGGCAATGTCCTGTTATTATTGATAATATGATGAATTTAGAATTATTATATTGGGCATTTAAAGAAACCGGCGACTCTGTTTATTATGATATTGCTACGAACCATGCACGTACAACAATTAAAAATCATTTCCGTGATGATTATAGTTCCTATCATGTGATTGATTATGACACAATTAATGGTGAAGTTCTTCATAAACATACACATCAAGGATATAATCATGAATCTGCTTGGGGCAGAGGACAGGCTTGGGGATTGTATGGTTATACGATGTGTTATCGTGAAACGAAATTACCGGAATTCTTAACTCAGGCTGAGAATATAGCAGATTATATTTTTACAAATCCAACGCTACCTGACGATATGGTGACTTATTGGGATTTTAATGCTCCTAATATTCCAAACGAACCGCGTGATGCTTCTGCTGCTGCTGTAATGGCATGTGCACTGTATGAGTTATCTATGTATAATGTGGAAAAGGCTACTCAATATAAACAATGGGCAGATACAATTATAAATAATTTAAGTAAAAATTATAGAGCTCCTTTGAACGGAAATTATGGATTTATCTTACTTCATAGCACGGGAGCACATAATTTTGAACGTGATGCTCCTTTGGTATATGCAGATTACTATTTTTTAGAAGCATTGTTGAAAAAAGAAAAACTGGAAAAGGAAGGTACTGCGATTCTATAAATAGAGTAGTCAATAGGGTATGAAACGTTTTATATTATTGTTAGTGATATATGGTTTTGTTGTAGGGGATTTATATGCTAAAGTGCCTACAACATGCCATAAAATTCGTTTGAAGGATAATTGGGAATTTCTTCGGCAAGATGTAGGTAATATATGGGAGCTGGTGAGACCGGTGAAAAAAGGGCAACCGGAAGAACAACCTATATGGACTCAAGTAACTCTTCCGCATTGTTTTAATGCGGAAGATGCTGTTGATCCTAATGTGAATTATTACCAGGGTCCTGGTTGGTATAGGACTTGTTTAAAACTGAATAATCCTTATCAGAATGGGCGTGTCTTATTGGAGTTTGAAGGTGCCGGGCAAAAAACAGATGTATATATTTATATGACGAAAGTTGGTAGCCATGTTGGTGGCTATGATAGCTGGAATGTAGATATAACGGATGCTGTTCAAACATTTTTGTTAAGCAAGGATGCAGAACGATTTGGTGGAAAAATACCTTTAAGTATTCGTTGTGATAATACGCGGGATGCTGAAATGATTCCTTCTGATTTATCGGATTTTAATTTGTATGGGGGAATCTATCGTTATTTAAATTTAGTGTATTTGCCTGAGGTGTCAGTTGCCTCTTTAAAAATAGTACCTACATTAGATACTAAAATGAAAAAAGCCAGTTTGGATATATCTGGATTGTTTTATAATCCGACAGATATACGCCAAGCTTCAGTTGAGGTTTTTGTAAAAAATCCACAAGGAAAAATTGTTTATGCTCAGAGTCTTGGTGATGTTACCCCGTTGGGTGAGTTTTCCATACAAGGTATTAATTTAGATAACCCTTATCTTTGGGATGTAATATCTCCTCAGTTATATACTTGTGAAGTTGTTGTTACTGCAAATGGACAAAAAATGACAGCCATGGAAAAGTTTGGCTTTCGTTCATTTGAGTTCATAGAGAAAGGCCCTTTCTTTTTAAATGGTAAACGTCTTTTATTAAGAGGGACACATCGACATGAAGATCATGCTGGAGTGGGCGCAGCAATGACTGAGGAACAGATGATACAGGAAATGAAAATGATGAAAGACATGGGAGTTAATTTTATACGGCTTGGTCATTATCAACAGTCAGAAATAATTCTCAATCTTTGTGATGAATTGGGGATTTTAGTATGGGAAGAGATTCCTTGGTGCCGTGGTGGAGTTGGTAATGAAACATATCGTAGGCAGACTAAGCGTATGTTAAATAATATGATTATCCAACATTATAATCATCCTTCTGTTATTATTTGGGGATTGGGTAATGAAAATGATTGGCCAAATGATTTTCCTGTGTTTAAACAGAATGAAATTCGTAAGTTGATGAGTGAGTTGAATACTATTGCACATCAATTGGATAAGACTCGTAAGACCGCTATTCGGCGTTGTGATTTCTGTAGTGATATTGTTGATGTATATTCTCCCTCAGTATGGGCGGGATGGTATCGTGGTAACTATACAGACTATCAAAAAATGTCTAAAGAGGAAATGGAAAAAGTTAGGCATTTCCTACATGTGGAGTGGGGAGGAGACAGTCACGCTGGACGACATGCAGAAGCTGTTGCTCCCTTACGTAAAGAAGGAGAAGTGGAGGGTGATGCGGCCTTGAACGGCTCAGCTTTAGTACTGAAAAAAGGTGATTGGTCGGAAACTTATATTGTAAAATTGATTGATTGGCATTTGAAGGAACAAGAAAATATGCCATGGCTTACTGGTACTGCTTACTGGCCTTTTAAAGATTTTTCTACTCCGGTACGTCCTGCTAACCCTATTCCTTATGTGAACCAGAAAGGGGTGATAGAACGTGACTTTACTCCTAAAGAAAGTTATTATGTTTTTCAGTCTTATTGGACAAAAAAGCCTATGTTGCATATTTATGGACATAGTTGGCCTGTCAGATGGGGAAATGATGGAGATGAAAAAGAAATATTGGTATATTCAAATTGTTCGAAAGTCGAATTATTTGTAAATGGGGAAAGCCAAGGTATCCACCAACGTGATAGTCAAGATTTTCCTGCTGCAGGATTACGCTGGAATGTCAAGTTAAAGAATGGACTTAACACTCTTCGTGCAGTTACAGTTGATACAAAAGAATCATTAACGGATGAATTGACTTTTGAATATCAAACGGAGAAATGGGGAAAAGCTACTGCTTTTCAAGTTAAGGCTACTCCGTTGAAAAGCGGTATTATAAAAGTTGAGGCACAATTAGTGGATGATAAAGGTATAAGATGCTTGGACTCCAGAGAATTTATTTATTTTGATATTGCAGGTGATGGTAAATTGATTCAGAATCAGGGAACGGTTACTGGTTCTCGTAAAATACAAGCTAGAAATGGTCGAGCTCAGATTTTAGTACAGACGCATCAGGGAACTTCGTGTGTGGCTGTAAAAGCAAATAATATTCAAACTTCTTTTATTACGGTAAAATAGATATGAGACAGATAACTATAGTAATATTTGCGGTAATCCTATTTTTTTTATCATCTTGTATGCCTTATGATAGTAAGAAATATGTAGAAGAGATATTAAAAGATGATATTTTGGAGCAAGCAGCCATGAATCTTCAGGAAAGTCCTGTTACAATTACTTCTTTTATTGCCGAACGCAGTGTGGGGGACTGTCACGACTTTTATTCGGAAGGGGATTATTGGTGGCCTAATCCTTTGGATCTTGAGGGTCCTTATGTGCGACGCGATGGGCAGACTAATCCTGAAAATTTTGTAGCTCATCGCCAAGCTATGATACGTTTTAGTTCTATTGTCGGGAATCTTACCTCTGCTTATTTGCTAACTAAGGATAACAGATATGTGGAAAACGTGATGGAACATGTTCGTGCATGGTTTGTAAATGAACAAACTTTTATGAGGCCTAAGTTACAATATGCCCAAGCCATCAAAGGTATCACAACCGGACGAGGGATTGGTATTATAGATACAGTACATCTTATGGAGGTTGCTCAATCTTTATATCGGTTGGAAATAGCCGGGGTACTTTCTAAGAAAGATATTGAAGATACTAAAAAGTGGTTTTCTGATTATTTGAAATGGATGTCTAATCATCCGTATGGGAAAGATGAAATGAATGCGGACAATAATCATGGAACCTGTTGGGTGATGCAAGCTGCTGTTTTTGCACGTTATGTTGGAGATGGTGATATGATGAATTTTTGTCGAAATCGTTTTAAGAACATTCTCTTACCGAATCAGATGAGTGAAAATGGTAGCTTTCCACGTGAACTTGCTCGTACGAAGCCATATGGATATTCTTTATTTAATCTGGATGCAATGGCAACAATTTGCCAAACACTTTCTAGTGAAGCAGATAATCTTTGGAGTTATACGATAGATGGTGTTAAGAATATAAATAAAGGAATAGATTTTATTTATCCTTATATTGTAAATAAAGATAATTGGCCTTTTGCACGCGATGTTATGTATTGGGAAGAGTGGCCAGTGGCACATCCTTTTCTAATTTTTGGAGCTTTGCAAACAAATAATAAAGATTGGATTACTACTTGGGGCAATTTGGAGCATTTTCCAACCACGGATGAAGTAGTTCGTAATTTACCTGTGAGAAATCCTTTACTTTGGATTTGATGGTACAATATAAAATCAAAATATTATGAAATTAATAAAGGAAATAGGGGCTGTTATTTGTTTATGGTGCATTACTTTTTCTATAAATGCCCAAAATAGAGTTGTAACTCAACATTCCGTAGGAACTGTTGTTGAGGGAGAGGTTACAATGAAAATAACTCAAGATATAACAACACGTTATCGGCGTACTACATCTCAAGGGGTAGAAAACGCCAAATTGGATTATTCGCCTGATATCCAATTGAAACAGTTGGCACTTCCTCTATCGGAAACAGTGATGGCACGTTATCCTGACTATCGTATGGCTTATTGGAAAAATTATACATATGTACAAGGGTATATGTTTGAAGCTATGGACCGTTTAGGGCAAGTTACGGGTGATACAAAGTATATTGATTATATGAGAAAATATATAGATCATTTTCTAGATAAGGACGGTAATTACCAAGGGGATCAATTAACCAATCTGGACAATTTTATGACCGGCTCTGCTTTTTGTACCTTGTATGGACGTACTGGAGAGGAAAGATATAAAAAGGCTGCATTACAAATATTGAAAGCTGTGGGAACATATCCTAGTTCTGACGGGCAATTTTGGCATGGTAACCGTAATCCCAATATGTGGATTGATGGTGTATTTATGATGCAAATGTTTTTGATCCGTTGTGCTCAATTTGTAGGTGAGGCTGATTATTGTTATAATATTGCATGTCGTAATATTATTGCGGCAGCCCGTCATTTACAACGTCCGGATGGCTTGGTTCTTCATGCATGGACAACAGAGCCGGAGAAAGCCGTATGGGCTAATAAGGAAACAGGGCTTTCCCCAGAGGTTTGGAGCGAGGGTATGGGATGGTATGCGTTGGTTGTCCCTGAATTACTCGCTTTGTTACCAAAGACACATCCTGACTATAGTCAGATATTGGATATTTATTTGAAAATGTGTCGGGGGTTGAAAAATACACAAGATGTAAGGACAGGTGGATGGTATATGGTAGTAGACAAGGGGAATAATCCGTTGAATTTTATAGATCCATCTGGAACTGCGATGTTTACCTATTCTATTCAGCGAGGGATACAATTAGGGGTGTTGAAAATAAAAGAATATGCTTCTGTGGCCCAAAAAGGTTATCAAAGTTTATTTTCTTTTGTACATGTGAACAGTAAAGGATTACTTGATGTAATAGGAGCTTGTGATGGGGTAACAATTAAACAGAATTTTGTAGAGTATGTAACCGTCCCTAAAATATTAAATGCTAAAGAAGCTGTAGCTGGTATATTATGGGCTGCTGTGATTATGGAAACTGAACAATTGAAATCTAATTAGTTATGTTTGCTCGTAAGATCATTATCTGTATATTTCTGTTAGTTTTACCTAGGACAGTAGAGGCGGTATCTTATAAAGAGTTATCACGGATAAAGCAGAATTTTTCTGTGATATTGGTTCCTTCGGATACAGACCCTTTTCGTTTAAAATCAATACTTTCATCTATTGTCCCTGAAACGGAAGTTTCTGATCAGGTCGTAGTAGAATTGCATCAACGCTACCCTCTTAATGAAGAAAAAATGGCGTTTTATATTTCTTCATTATCTGACAAGGGAGCATGGCCGGATATAAATTATGAAGATAAAAAGCGTTCAGGCTGGGAGCCGAAATTACATGCGGAGCGCATATTAGAGCTGGTGAAACTGTATTATTCAAAACAAACACCTTATTATCAATCTGCGGAAGTGGAAACCGCTATCCATAAAGCATTAGACTATTGGTTCATATCAAAGCCTATATGTTTGAATTGGTGGTACAATCAGATAGGTATTCCAAAAACATTGGGTACTGCATTTGTTTTATTTGAACAAAAGTTGACCTCTAAAGAAAAAAAGGCTGCTATATCTGTGATGGAAAATGCAAAGTTTGGCATGACTGGTCAAAATAAGGTATGGCTTGCAGGTAATGTAATGATGCGTGCGTTGCTTCAGAATGATGCCGGTTTGGTGAAAATGGCACGAGATACAATTGTATCAGAGATTGTAACCGGCAAAGTAGAGGGTATTAAAGATGATTGGTCTTTTCATCAACATGGTGCTCAACAACAATTTGGTAATTATGGCCTTTCTTTTGTAGCTGGTATGAGTTTCTTCTCGGGAATTTTTTCCGGTACTTCATTGGCCTTTGATGAACGACAGTTAGGAATCATAAGCACTTTAATTGATCAAGGCTATCGTTGGACTGTTTGGAGAGGGAAAATGGATGTGAGTTCATTGGGCCGCCAGCTGTTTCATCATGCTCAAGTCCATAAAGCATTAAGTCTTGCTTTCTCTGCATCAGAATTAGGTGGTGGAGAGTCAAGCTCATGTGCTTCAGTAGCTCGCAATTTATTGCAGGAAAATTATGGGACGATGGATCAAAGTCCTTTAATCGGACACAAACATTTTTGGCAATCGGATTATACAATTCATCGCCGACCTCATTGGATGACTTCTGTAAAAATGGCTTCCGACCGTGTGGTTGGAGTTGAAATGATGAATGGAGATAATATGAAAGGTTTTTATATGGCAGATGGTGCTACCTATCTTTATCAGAATGGGGATGAGTATTTGGATATATTTCCTCTTTGGGATTGGCGGCAACTACCGGGAGTAACTACCTTTCGATCTGATGGCCCTATGCCTGTAATCCAAAAATATCACCCTCGTAATGCGGTGTCTTTTGTTGGTGGAATTTCCAATGGAGTACAAGGTGTATCAGCTATGGAGATTAATCGTGCAGGTATCAAGGTACGTAAGTCCTGGATATTTATGAATGATTATGTTCTTTGTTTGGGTACAGGTATTCAAGCTGATAGTAATTTGGTAGTTACTACGGCTCTTGAACAATGTCATAGGAAAGGAGATTTAAAGGTGCTTCAAAATGGGATTTGGAATCAAATTTCTAATCAGTGGCATGCGGTGAGCAGTGAACAACGTTTCTTTCATAATAATGTAGGATATATAACATGGGGAGATAGTACCTCTTGTGTTGCTGAAGTAGCGCAACGTTCTGGACGTTGGCATGATGTAATGCAAATGTATCGCCCTCAGTCGGTAACGGGTGATGTTGTTTCTATTTATTTAGAACATGGCGTTTCTCCTAAGGATAAGAAATATCAGTATCTTATACTTCCTGCCGTAAGCGAAACAGCAGTCAAAAACTTTAATCTATCTTCCATTCGGGTTCTTCATAATGACGAGGGAGCTCAGGTTGTTTACCTGAAAGAGGAAAAAATGTATTGTATAACGGCTTATCAACCGATATCTTTTATCCTCACATCCGGCTGTCCTTTGGATATTTATACCCCTGGGATATATATGCTCCGTGAAGAAGGAGGGAACTGTAATATATGGTGTACTGATCCGACCCAAGATAGAGATATAATAAATTTAAAATTTAACAGTAAAGAAGTTGTGATTCCTTTAACGGGTAGAAAAGGACAGACAATAAATATAAATCTTTGAGATATAGATATTATTTGTGGTTGAGGTATTATTGCAATCATTTGAAATAATAATGCAAGCCTTATAGATAGAAACCTCTTATTTTTGTTTTAAATAATTATAAGACGATGGATATCTATAAGGTTTTTCTTTTGGTATTAGCATTTGCATTAAATATGACTAAAATTTATAGTCAACAGTCAATGGATCAGTATAAAGTTATATTTACTAATCCGCCACAACATGTACCAACTAGTAAGACTCCTGATGCTCCTATTGCCGGTAATGGTGATATTGGTGTAACGATGGGAGGGGGGCCTGATAGTTTACGTTTTTATATAGGCAAGAATGATTTTTGGAGAGCATATCCTGTTTATCCTGGTGGTATCGCGCTTCCCGGTGGTTTGGATATTCTGTTTAAAGAATTAAAAGATGCTTCTTATTATGCAGAACAATTGCCAGGAAGTGCAGAAATAAAAGCGACTTTTTCCACTAAAGCTTGTCAGGTACACTTATCTGCATGGGTAGCGGCAACTGCTAATAAGATTATAATTGAATTACGCTCTGATAAAAAACAAATTGCTCATGTACGTCTTTGGACAGTAGAAGGGAATGGAGCTATAACAGCGCATGGAAATAGTCCGGTTACATGGGTGAGTCGTTCATTCCAAACAACAAAGTTACTAAGTTGGCCTACTCATATAGCATTAGCTATGAATACGGAGAAAGATGAATTGATTTTGAATCCGGGTGAAACTGTACGTTTAGTGATCACTGTTTATACGAATCATGATACTGAAAGTTGGAAAAATAAAGCGATATCAGAGGCAATACAAGTAACAGATACTTTTATAAAACAACTGAGGTGGGAACATCAAACCTGGTGGACAAACTTCTGGAGATTGTCACATATTGATATTGGAGATACATATTTTGAAAAATATTATTATCAGTCGCAATATCTTTTTGCATGTTCATCTCGTAAAGGAAAGTTCGCACCGGGTATTTGGGGACCATTTATTACACAAGATGGAGCTGCGTGGGGTGGTGATTATCATCTAAATTATAATTATCAGGCACCTTATTGGGCTTCATATTCATCTAATCATATTTGCCTAACCGAAAATTTCGACCAACCTTTATTGGATTATATGGAGGCGGGACGGATGTTTGCACGTAAATTGCTGGATTGTGACGGTATTTATTATCCTGTTGGTATAGGCCCTAAAGGGTTATGTACATCGATGTGGCCTTTAACCCCAGAAGAAATGCAGGAGAAATATGCAACACGTGAAAATACGATAGATAACGGGTATAAATTTTTAGGTCAGAAAATAAATGCAGTTTTTAGTGTGGGCAATATGCTAATGCGTTATTATAGTACCTATGATAAGAATTATGCACAAAAAATATATCCTTATTTGCTGGCGTGTGCAGATTTCTGGGAAGATTATCTCACTTTGGAAGATGGGCGTTATGTTATTCGTATGGATCATTTTAATGAAGTAATGCCAAATAAGCGTAACGGTGGAATTTGGCGTGATAAACTTGGAGATTTTAACTCTACACTTTCTCTAGGACTTGTAAGAATGCTTTTTAAGGGTATTTTAGATATGAGTACTTTTTTGGCTGTGGATGAGGTACGGCATACTCATTGGAGCAATATTCTCAAGAAATTAAGTAATTATCCTATAGGTGTATTAGATGGACGTTTGAGCTTAAAAAACATGGAAAGAGGACCTCAAAACAAGGAAGTCATAGCCTCGGGATTAAATAGAGTGTCTATACATGGGTTAATTCTTCCTAGTGGAGTTATGGGACCAATAACCGATTCGGTCTTTAATACTATTTTATTGGGAGACGTGGAACGCTGGTCACACAAACAGCGTATAAAGGGCGATTGGGGAAATACATTGAATAATGGAATTGAAACTTGTTATCCTGGTGCTGTACGTGTAGGCTATCCTTCTGATGAGATTCTTATGCATATGAAAGAAAGAATAGAAATGGCTGTATATCCTAACAGTTGGATTGTACAAGGTGGCGGTGGTATTGAAACCTTTGCTGCAGTACCTTTAACTATCAATGAAATGTTACTTCAAAGTTATGAGGGAGTTATTCGGCTTTTTCCAAATTGGAATTATCAGAAAGATGCCTCTTTTAGGGGGTTAAGAGCGTACGGTGCTTTTTTGGTAACTTCTTCACTTAAGAATGGGATTATACAAAATGTTGATATTATAAGTGAAAGAGGGAGGTTGTGTAAAATAGAAAACCCTTGGAGAAACCAGTCTGTTCAAATTGTTAGAGATGGAAAGTCTGCAGAAATATTATGTGGTAAGTGGTTACAGTTCCCAACTATTATAGGAGAAAAAATAGAACTAAGAGTATATACTAAATAATAAGACATGATGAAATATATGAGTAAATTGATAAGCGGAATCTTAATTGCCGTTTTTAGTATGGGAGTTGTCGCACAAACAAAATTACCACCTGGATGGCAATCTACCTTGGTGAAAGTAACTTCAGATGGTAAATTGGTGTATTATCCGGATAAGCAGGGAAATACTATTCCTGATTTTAGTAGAGTAGGTTATCATCATGGCGATATCTCAATACCTCATTATCCGATAACAAAAATTGTATATCCAATTGAAAATGGGGATAATCGCCAGCATATTCAAAATGCGATTGATGAAATATCCCGTATGGAGCCTGATAAGACTGGACATCGCGGAACAATTTTGTTAAAACGTGGTGTCTATCATATTTATGGAAGTATTCGTATAACGGTTAGTGGTATTATTTTAATGGGAGAGGGGGAGAATATAAATGAAACCCGACTATTGGCGAAAGGTACTGAACGGTTTACTCTAATTCAAGTAAATGGGAGTGGTAGAATAGAAGAAATACCAGGTACCCGTACTAAAATAACGGATACTTTCGTTCCTGTTGGTACTCATTCTTTTCATGTATCGTCATCATCAAACTATAAAGTAGGTGATCGTATAATTGTATATCGTCCAGGAACGCAAAATTGGATACATGACATAAAGATGGACCAGATAGTCGAGAGAAAAGGAACTCGCCAATGGACAGCGCAAGAGTATAATCTTTCTTTTGAGCGAGAAATTGTTAAAATAGAAGGTAATTGTATTTATATAGATAATCCAATTGTTATGCAAATGGATGAGAAATATGGAGGTGGTGAAATATTTAAGTATACCTTTGCTGGCCGAATTAGTGAAGTAGGAATAGCTAATATGTGCTTGGAGTCAGAATTCGAACATTATGAAGATAATCATCATGCATGGATAGGTGTACAATTCGATAAAGTTGAAAATTGTTGGGCTCGTAATCTTACTTGCCGTTATTTTGGATATGCCGCAGTGAGTTGCGAACGTTATGCAAAGAATGTAACTGTGGCAAATTGCCGGTGTTTGGAAACAAAATCAATAATAACAGGTGGTTTACGTTATTCTTTTAATAATTGGGGACAACAGAATCTTTTTATGAATTGTCAAAGTACGGAAGGACGTCATGATTATGTGACAGGTGCTCGTGTATGTGGACCAAATGTTTTTTATAATTGTACTGCTTTTCAAACTTATGCAGATATAGGTCCTCATCATCGTTGGGCAGTTGGAACTTTATATGATAATATAATAACAGACGGAGAGATAAATGTGCAAGATCGAGGACAAATGGGTAGTGGCCACGGTTGGGCAGGTGTTACACAGGTATTATGGAATTGTCGGGCTAAACGGGCTGCTGTACAGAATCCGTGGACATCTGGTAATAACTACAATATAGGTATGAAAGGGCAAAAATATCCTGGACATTTTACAAATCGTCCGGAAGGGATATGGGAAGGTCAGAATGAATTGAATGTTTTTCCTCGTTCATTATATATAGCACAGTTGATGGCACGCCATAAAAATATGGATTTACTTATATTAATGAAATAAGTGGTTTTTTTATTAATATAAGTATTTGATTGTTGTTATTGATAAATATATTGAGATATTTTTGATAGCATTTGATACAATTCTTAAATTCCGTTTATGAAAATTCCACTTTGTTTGCATTATGAAATAACACGATGTTTAACTTTAAAAATG
>NZ_FQWK01000010.1 GCF_900129655.1 Bacteroides clarus YIT 12056 | reverse complement strand
GTTATCATTTTTACATCCGTAAGAACGGTGATATAAAGACGCTCCGGCCTTTGGAACGTCCCGGTGCGCATGCCAGAGGCTACAACGCCCACAGCGTCGGCATCTGCTACGAGGGCGGGCTGAACGAGCGGGGACGGCCTGCCGATACCCGTACCGATTTTCAGAAACACTCCCTGAGAGCGCTCGTCCTGCTACTGTTGAAAGACTATCCCGGCAGCCGCCTTTGCGGGCACCGCGACCTCAGTCCCGACCTGAACGGCAACGGCGAGATAGAGCCCGAAGAATGGATAAAGGAGTGTCCCTGTTTCGACGCCGCTTCACTGCTTGACGAACCGCCCGTAAATCCGGGATATTTGTAATTGATTTTCCTTGAAACGAGTGGTTGCTCAAAAGTTAAAAAAAATATGGAATAATTTCAAACTTGACATGAACAAATAGCGGGCACATATTGTTTCAACTATAAAGATAAATTTTACAAGTATCAATATATGGAGAATTTAAATAAAACTGACATTGGACTAATAGGGCTGGCCGTAATGGGTGAGAATCTGGCGTTGAATATGGCGGATAAAGGCTGGCAGGTATCGGTTTACAACCGTACGGTTCCGGGGATTGAAGAAGGTGTGGTAGACCGTTTTATCAACGGCCGCGCACGTGGTAAGAGCATTCGCGGCTATACGGATATAGCCCGTTTTGTGGAGTCGGTGGCCGCGCCGCGTAAAATAATGATGATGGTTCGTGCAGGCAGTGCCGTGGACGAACTGATGGAACAACTGTTTCCGTTGCTCTCGCCGGGCGATATACTGATAGACGGCGGCAACTCCAACTACGAAGATACCAACCGCCGCGTGGCGTTGGCCGAAGAAAAAGGATTCCGTTTTGTGGGCGCAGGCGTGTCCGGCGGTGAAGAGGGCGCGCTGAACGGCGCTTCCATCATGCCGGGCGGTTCGGTGACCGCTTGGGACGAGGTGAAACCGATTCTGCAAAGCATCGCCGCCAAAGCGTCCGACGGCACGCCGTGCTGCCAGTGGGTGGGCCCGGCGGGTTCGGGACACTTTGTCAAGATGATTCACAACGGCATCGAATACGGCGACATGCAGCTCATCTCGGAAGCCTACTGGGTGATGAAGAACCTGCTGCAACTGAATAACGAGGAAATGTCTTCCGTCTTTTCGACTTGGAACGAGGGCAAGTTGCGCAGCTATCTCATTGAGATTACGGCCAACATCCTGCGGCACAAGGATAAGTCGGGCGGCTATCTGATAGATAAAATTCTGGATACCGCCGGACAGAAAGGTACTGGCAAGTGGTCGGTAATCAACGCGATGGAGCTGGGCATGCCGCTGGGACTGATTGCCACGGCGGTATTCGAACGCAGCCTGTCGGCGCAGAAAAGCCTGAGGGAATCGGCCGCCAAGCATTTTGTGTGCCAGCGCACGGATGTGGTGTACAACAAGCCCGAAATGGTGAAAGACATCTATTCGGCGCTGTACGCGTCCAAGCTGGTGTCCTATGCACAGGGCTTCGCCGTACTGCAACGCGCCTCGGACGCTTTCGGGTGGAACCTCGACCTGGCTTCCATAGCCCGTATGTGGCGTGGCGGCTGCATCATCCGCAGCATCTTCCTGAATGACATCGCCGCCGCTTTCGAGCAGGCAGGGAAACCGCAGCATCTTCTGCTCGCTCCCTATTTCAGCAACGAGATGAAGCAACTGCTTTCCGGCTGGAAACATCTGGTGGCGCAGGCCATGAAAGAGGAACTTCCGGTTCCCGCCTTCTCGTCGGCATTGAACTATTTCTACTCGCTCGTGTCGGCCAAGCTGCCGGCCAACATGATTCAGGCGCAGCGCGACTATTTCGGAGCGCACACCTTTGAGCGTGTGGACGAACTGCGAGGACAATTCTTCCACGAAAACTGGACGGGACACGGCGGAGATACGAAGTCGGGAACCTACAACGTGTAGCCCCCTCTCGGAGAAAGATTACTGAAATGCCCCCCAAAAAAACAAACATAAAGCTATGAGTAAATTTGTGATGATAATTTTCGGCGCTTCCGGCGACCTGACGAAGCGAAAGCTGATGCCGGCACTGTATGCGCTGTACAAGGATAACCGCTTACCGGAAGATTTCGCTGTTTTAGGTATCGGACGTACCGAATATCAGGATGATACCTACCGTACCTATATACGGACGGAGATGGAGCGTTTTGTAGCCCCGGAAGAGCATGCGGACAACCGCATGGCCGACTTCTGCGACCGTCTGCACTATCTCTCGCTCAATCCCGCCGAAGCCGCCGATTACGGCAAGCTGGCCGCCCGCCTGCAGGAGCTGACGGGCGAGCAGGAGCCGGACGGCATGTTGTACTACCTGGCCACTCCGCCGTCGCTGTACGGCGTGATTCCTCTGCACCTGAAGGCTGCGGGACTGAACCGTCCTCATACGCGCATCATCGTGGAGAAGCCTTTCGGCTATGATTTGGACTCGGCGCGCGAGCTGAACCGTATCTATGCCTCGGTGTTCGAGGAGCACCAGATTTACCGTATCGACCACTTTTTGGGCAAGGAAACCGCGCAGAACATTCTGGCGTTCCGCTTCGCCAACGGTATTTTCGAGCCGCTTTGGAACCGTAACTACATCGACTACGTAGAGATAACGGCTGTGGAGAATCTGGGCATCGAGCAGCGCGGCGGCTTCTACGAGGGAGCCGGAGCATTGCGCGATATGGTGCAGAACCACCTTATTCAACTGGTGGCGCTCACTGCCATGGAACCGCCCGCGGTGTTCAATGCCGATAACTTCCGCAACGAGGTGGTGAAAGTGTACGAATCGCTCTCTCCGCTCACCGAGGAAGACCTGAACGAGCATATCGTGCGCGGGCAATATACCGCATCCGCCACCAAGCCCGGCTATCGCGAGGAGAAGAATGTGGCTCCCGACTCACGTACGGAAACGTACATCGCCATGAAGATTGGTATCGACAACTGGCGTTGGAGCGGCGTGCCTTTCTATATCCGTACCGGGAAGCAGATGCCGACGAAAGTGACCGAAATCGTGGTGCACTTCCGTGAGACGCCCCACCAGATGTTCCGTTGCGAGGGCGGCCACTGCCCGCGTGCCAACAAACTGATTTTGCGCCTGCAACCCAACGAGGGCATCGTGCTGAAATTCGGCATGAAGGTTCCGGGACCGGGCTTCGACGTGAAGCAGGTGATGATGGACTTCAGCTATTCCGACCTGGGCGGACTGCCCACCGGCGACGCGTATGCTCGCTTGATAGAGGACTGCATACAGGGCGACCAGACACTCTTTACGCGCAGCGATGCCGTGGACGCGTCATGGCGTTTCTTCGATCCCGTACTGAAATTCTGGCAGGAGCATCCCGACGCGCCGCTGTACGGTTATCCCGTAGGAACCTGGGGTCCTCTGGAAAGTGAAGCGATGATGCGCGAGCACGGAGCCGAATGGACGAACCCGTGCAAGAATTTGATGAATACCGATGAATATTGCGAATTATGAAAAGTTATATATATCCTGCCGCGACTTCGACCTCACGGGCTCTTATCCGGTACATAATAGACATGATGAACCGGGAGCCGGAGCGAATCTTCCACATTGCTTTCAGTGGGGGGACGACGCCTTCCCTTATGTTTGACATTTGGGCGCATGAGTTCAAGAAAGAAACTCCGTGGATGCGGATGCGCATCTTCTGGGTGGACGAGCGTTGCGTACCCGTCAAAGACTCGGACAGCAACTACGGCACCATGCTGCGGCTGCTGCTGAGAGAGGTGGGTATGCCGGATGAGTTTGTGTTTCCCATCGACGGCGCTTGCCGCCATCCGGAGAAAGAGGCGAAGCGTTACTCAGACCTGGTGTTCGGCACGGTTCCTCTGCGGCGGGGCTTCCCGGCGTTCGACCTGGTACTGCTGGGAGCCGGAGATGACGGGCATACGTCGTCCATCTTCCCCGGACAGGAGTATCTGCTGTCTTCCTTCCATCCGTACGAGGCGAGCGTGAATCCGTATAACGGGCAGCCGCGCATCGCCATGACGGGGTGTCTGCTGTTCAACGCGAGGAAGATTGTATTCCTGATTACGGGCAAGAACAAGACGGACGTGGTGTACGACATCATGAAATCGGGCGATACGGGGCCGGCGGCCTACGTGGCGCATCATGCCGAGAGTGTGGACATCTTTACCGACGTAGAGATTGCGGGATAAGCGGCTACCCTTTTGAGGTACCGCTTTCCAGTATGCTGACTATGGAGAATAGCGTGAAACAAATGCCGCCCAAGCCTGCCAGTACGCGCGCGGGTACGAAGTAAGCCTCGTGCATGCCCGCCATCTCGAAGAGGAAAGCGGAGAGGAACAGGCAGGCCAAGGCGGTGAATACCGGTATCAGCGGGATGCGGTTGGCCAGCTTGAAGATGTTGCGCCAGATGGCCGCAAGCAGTATGACTTTGCTCGAGATGCTGTAACAAACCAGTCCTAAGCCTATCATGATATAACCGATGGATGATTTGGCGGGATTGTGTTCGGTCGTTACCAGCAAGCCCCAGAGGATGCCGAGAGTGCCCATCGCGAGTACCACGGCAGGCCACCATTTGCGTTCGGGGTGCGAGTAGCTGTTACGTATCTGGCGTACGATGGTCGCCACCAACGCCACGAGACTGGTGCAGATGCAGGAGATGCCTGCCATGACGTGTCCGGCAATGTAGTAGGCGTTGTGAACGTCGCTCTTGGCAAGCAGCCAGATAGTCCATATCCAGGCGGTGAGTGCCAGCAGCGCTGCAACGGCGATGAGAATGTTGCCCTGTATGGCGCTGAAGGCCTGCGGGGGTGTGTCGTGACCCGTAGCGTCGGAGTTGGCGGGGATAAGGGTGAAGCGGGTGGACGAAGTGGCGGTGGTGGCCACGCAAGCGGTGATGAAGGCTACGCCGCAGATGACGTGTCCGGCTACGAAATGTCCGGCGGTAGGGGCTTCGCTGAAGTATTCCCAGCCGTAGATGAACGTGAGCAGGGCAGCCAGATAGCCAAGAACGGGCAGGGCGTATTTGGCGACCGTGTTATACGTGTGGATTATTTGCCGGATAATGGTTGCCGCCGTCGCGAACAAGGCGATGCATATCATTCCCAATGACATCACTACCGGGCCGGCAACGTACCTGGCCGGGTCTGTTCCCATGCCGAGCACGAAAGCTCCGTAACCAAAACAAAACAAGGCCATCAACAGTGGGATGGCGCGAAAGAGAACACTGATTCCATAATTCATAACTATCTTCTTTTAAGTTTTTCCCTCTAACAGCAGCGTTATGAGTTTGTTTTTCATTTTAAGGTTTATTTGTAGGATATAAGAGCCGGATGCCCGGTCAGGGGGCAAGGCGGAGTATTGTCCATGCGGGAACGGGAGCCGCCTCGCGGAGCGTGTATCGGAAGCGGTCGTGCAGTCTGCTTTCACGTCCCTGCCAGAACTCGAAGCGGGTGGGGGTGACGGCAAAGCCGCCCCAGTTGTCGGGACGCTGCACGGTTTGTCCGGCCAGTTTGGCGGCTTCTTTTACAAAGGCGCGGATGATTTCCATCCGGCTGCCGATAACGCGGCTTTGCGGGGATATTCTTGCGCCGATCCGGCTTTTGTAGGGTCGGGTGGAGAAGTAGGCGTCCGATTCACGGGGAGCGCATCTCTCCGCTATACCCTCGATGTGTACCTGTCTCTCCAGCTTATGCCAGACGAAAGAGAGGGAGATGTGGGGATTGGCCGCGAGCTGCCTTCCCTTGCGGCTTTCGTAGTTGGTGAAGAAGATGAATCGGCCGTTTTCCACGCCTTTCAGCAGGACGGTGCGGGTAGAGGGGCGGCCGTCGGGCGAGACGGTGGCCGCAATCATGGCCGTAGGTTCGTCCTCGCCGCAATGCAGGGCATCGTCGAGCCAGCGGGCGAATTGCTCGAAAGGGTTCTCCGAGATGGTGTTACGGGTGAGCTTGCCTTTCTTATATTCTTTTCGTATGTCCGAGAGTTGGGAGTCCATATAATTACCGTTTATCAGTATAACAATGAAAAGACGAAAGGGTTGAAACGAATGGGGAGAACTTGCCTGATTCTTTATATTTCCTTTGAATTTGGAATTTTATATGTCTTTTATTGCGAAAAATTTGCAATTCTCGACGTTTATGAAAAACAGGGTATCAAGAACGGTCATCCTCAGAACAAGATGAAAGGTGAAGCGTTCAAAACTCCGCTCGCCACCGCGTATCCCGACTGCCGTTTGGTGGTGACCAAGGAAACCATGACTGTGGAAGGCATGATTAAAATCGTGTACGACCTGCTGAAAGAGAAACTGAACATTGCCAAGATTACCTTTACCAGCGGCGTGAATACAGGTTCGGCCGAGTTCGATACGAAGAATGATATCGAACGTTGTCCTTTGTGCGGCATTTCGCTGAATGAGGAAGGGGTATGTCCTAAATGCGGATATAAGAAGCAATAAGCGGCTTTAATACGCCGGTGTAACGGTGCATTAAAGCGTTTGTATGACGGAAGGGGGTATTCTGAAGGAGATATCCCCTTCTTGGGTAACGATATACCGGTATCGGTGATACGGCGGTTCCGAATGGTTTTTATATCTCAAAGTATACTTGAATTAGTATTGGATTATGAATACCGACAAGCACTTTTGAGAATTTCCGTACCACCCTGTGGACGGGTACAAACCGATTTATGCTTCCGTTGAGCACTCGCACGGCACAGTTCATAAGACCCAAACCGAGGCGATGGAAGCTGAACATGCGCATGAGGCCGCGAAGTAGGTTTGTATATATTTGGTTATTTCATGCGTTGTTGCTATTTTTGTAAACCATAAAGAAAATATCTATGAAAAAAGTAATCGTTCCGCTGTTTTTACTCCTCATTGCAGCGTGTTTTCTTGCTATTCCGTGTTCGGCCAAGAGTAAAGCCAAGCATGTAGTGTTAATCGGGTTGGATGGCTGGGGGGCTTACAGTGTTCCCAAAGCTGACATTCCCCATATCAAACAATTAATGGCAGAGGGTTCTTATACTTTGGAAAAACGCTCTGTGTTACCCTCTTCCAGTGCTGTAAACTGGGCATCTATGTTTATGGGTGCCGGACCTGAATTGCACGGATATACGGAATGGGGTTCCAAAACTCCCGAATTGCCTTCGCGCATATTAAATGGACACGGTATATTTCCCACTATCTTTCAACAGTTGAGAGATGCCCGGCCGGAAGCTGAAATAGGTTGTTTGTATGAGTGGAACGGCATTAAATATCTTGTGGATACTCTATCGTTGAGCCATTATGCGAAAGCGCCGGATTATAATCAATATCCCGAAGCGTTGTGCAGCATGGCCGAGAACTATATTAAGGAGAAACAACCGACGTTGCTTGCCGTTTGTTTCGATAATCCGGATCATGTGGGGCATAAGGCAGGTCATGATACGCCCGAATATTATGCCAAGTTGAAGGAGCTCGATAGTTATGTCGGACGCATCGTACAGGCGGTAAAGGATGCCGGCATGTTGAAGGAAACAATATTTATCGTTACCGCAGATCATGGGGGTATCAAGAAAGGACATGGCGGTAAGACAATGCAGGAGATGGAGACTCCTTTTATTATTTCCGGTAAAAACGTGAGGAAAAATGGGGTGTTCCACGAGAGCATGATGCAGTACGATGTGGCTTCCACCATAGCCTATATATTCGGATTGCGGCAGCCGCAAGTGTGGATAGGACGTCCGATGACTCAAGTCTTTAGATAGGCGGGCGGTTCGTGGGAATAGGTTAATGGTGGATAAATCAATATTTATGGCAACACAAAATTGGATAAAAACTTATGTAATACAAATACTTCCTGTTTTAGCTCTGATTGTATATATTATAGGATTTGCATACTATATGGTGTATTATTATCAATTTGGTATTAATATAACCTCGTACATCACTCTGGCGGAAGTATTGGTTTCTACTTTAACTCCTATTCTTATAGTAGTTATGCTTTCTTTGGCTTTCTTTGGCTTACAATTTCTATCCCGAGTTCCTCAAAAAAGATTTCTTTATGAATTCAAAAAACTAAAGAATATCAAAGTCCAAAATGCCTGTATAAATAAAGTATTATCTATTATACATCGTTGTAAACGTAAAAAGAGAGTTATAAATAAATACTATGACCAAAAAGATGCGAAAGAAAGTTTTCATAGAGATTTATTGTCTATACCTATAATATTTGTTATTTCATCTATTATTATTCCTTTTAATATTTATATTGGAGCAATAGAAACTAAATATAAATACTTTTGGATTGTTTTCTTATTGATGCTTTGTTTTCCTTGCGCCGGTTTATATTTACGCTCATATAGAAAAGTCAGATTCCGGATAGTGAAAGTCTACCATAACTTGGTTGCTGCAATTATTTTGTTCATATCAATTCTTACTTGTATGGTCCTTTTAGGCATATATAATGCGAATTTGGATAAGAAAAGCAATGAACAAAGATTCCATATCACAATGCAAAACAGTGTGGAATACACAGACCAGGATTATAATTATATAGGTGAATGCGGTTCTGCTATATTTTTATATAATAGGGAAAATGAAAGTACTGTTGTCTTGAATATGGCAAACTTAATGAGTATTGTTTATTATAATAAGAGGGATAATATTTATACCAGAACAGTAGAAGAGTTTATGAAAATGAGTCAGGAAAAAGGACATTGAGGAAATTAGTTGTATATATGTAGGGATAATCGGAAAATATTATGAAATTAGCCAACTAATTCATTACGAATTAGTTGGCCTTTAAAAGTGTTTTACTTGTGAAAAATTACTTCTGTTTTAATCAATTCTTAGTTTCGTTCGGATTACTATAATTTCACCTTGATTGTCTGTCCTTCTTTAATGTTTTTATCAATAATAGTTTCCTTGCCGTTCATAACTTTCACATTTAATTGATTTTTATCTATACGAGAAATCCTAATATCAAAATCTGATTGAAAAGCATGTATTTTATTTAAGTTCATATAATTCCAATATTTTGGAATACGGGGAGTCATCTCAAAGTTTCGAAAACCGGTTGGACGTATACCCAATAATCCTTCACTGTAGATACGGCAGTACATTCCACCTTCTGCTGAGAGATGGCGCTGGTCGCCTTCCGGCCATGCTTCGATTGGATAAGGGACATGTTCTCCCAGTAAACGGCGTTGTGAATACTCCTTAAGAAAACGCATTCCTTTCTCTAATTCACCTGCAGCCAGTGTACCTCGTAAAGCGTATAAGGTTGAACGATCCCAAAATGTTTTCTCTCCTTCTTGAGTCAGCAATCCGTCTTTCGTCCAAAGGCGGGAAAATAAGGCGTCTACCGTTCCTTGGGCACGTGTATAGATTCCCATGGATAACGGTGTACAGATCCAAGAACGAAGTACTGTATTTCCTTTATAGTAACGATAAGTGTGAAAGCCATGCATTTCATATCCGAAATAGGATTCGATTGCTTTTTCCATAGCTTCTGCACGTTTAGTATAATCCTGTATTTGTTTCTGAGGAATATTTAGTTCATGACCTAAATATACGGCTGAACGGAGTGCGTCATAATACAATGAAGATGTATTCAGGTTGGCTTCACCTGCAGGAAAACGATTTTCCAGTTCATCGGAGTCTGAAGCTACTACTCCATCAGGAGTCAGTTGGCGTCTGCAGTATTCCAGACACCATTCTATTAACGGCCAAAGTTCGCGCGCTACTTCTTTTTTTCCCAATGCAAGCGCATAGCGGGCTGCACCATAAGCAATCATTGCTCCATCACCGCGGTCTTTGGCACCGTGCCATATACCTACACCTTCAGAGATGATAGAACTTGGTATGGGTTTGTATTCCGGATTCATGAATCTGGCAAAATGGCGATAACAGTTTAAAGCAGATTCATTACCTACTTCATATCCTAAAAATGGAAAGAAAGGGTTGATGTATTCTGCTTGGTCGTTAGCCCAAACGGCGGCATAATAGCTGGCACCGCCGGGACCATGCATTAGGCCGCCTTTAGTACGATATATGCTCTCTACTCCACGTAATTTAGCGAAAGCAAACATACGATTCAATACTTTATCAGGAGTGTCTAAGATAAAATTACCCCACCATTCGTCAATGAGCGCTTTACGTTTGCCATATTCTGCTGCGACATCAATATCAGTAGGAGTAAGTGCGCCCTTTTTCTTAATATCAGACATCTTTTCAGCGGAAAAAAGAGCGTAAAAATCTAATGTATCGCCCGGATTCAATTCATAAGAACCGCTCTTCGAAAGAGTTGCTTCCATACGATAAGCGCCGTCAATGCCAATTTCTTCAGGGCTGGTATAGCTTAGACGCCAGTCTGGGATACGTAAAGTGATGGTATTGGGACTGTTATTCTTAAACTTATATTCTTCTATATAGTAAGGTTCTGTTGCGGAAGGATAAAAAATACTTGTAAGATGGATGGCGTCTTTGTAATCTTTACGACGTAGAGTATAAGTGTAGTCGCTTTCTATACGCATGATACCGTTAAAATTGATGCTCTTGGTGTTTCCGGAGTGGAGTATGATATTCTGTTCACCCATAGTTACCATTGATGGAATGTCAGTATATATATCATGTTTTAAGTGATTATGCGTTTTATTGGGTTGATGCCGTAACATTGGGAATATAAGGGTACGTTGTAAGTTGAATTGCTGTTGGGAATTCACTCCATAGTGTAGGACCACCGAAATCATCTGCCCGCTCATTTCAAGATGATCATTATGAGGAAGGTTCGTACAAGTTTTCCATTGAATAGAACCATCATCCTGCATTGTCCAGCGGTCTGAAGAGGCTTCTTGTGCGAAAACAGGAAAACTTGTAATAAAAAGTAACATGAATAGAATTTTGGTCTTCATAATATAAATATTTAATAGTTAAAATACGGATATACAAAAGAAGTGGTATTTACTGTATTCTCTTTGAAAAAATGTATCAAAGGTTATTAAAAATGTGTTCTGCCTTTTTTTTATTCATATTTAACGGCTTTTTTTATTTTGCCGGCAAAGCCTATAAATAAAAGCACTTCCAACGTTCGCTTACGAAGGAAGTGCTTACACAAAAACTAAACTAGACTTATAGTATTGGAAATATTGCTGTAATCTGTGTATCACTTCTTTGCAGGTTAGCTGAGATAGGTGTCCGACAATAAACGAGAAAAATCAATTCATGTTTTGTAATGTTACGTTACTTTCATTTATGTTTTCAAGCACTTCATCAATGAACAAAGAACGATAATGTGGGCACTCAAGAACGCCCTTGTTTCTGGCTTCCCGATACACTTTGGAGAACAACTTTGCTTTCTCCTTGTCAGTGGTCGGTAGTTCCTCTATGGGAGTACCAAGGAACCGGCATCCCCAACCTTTACAGGTGGGGGTAAGGGAGCAGTGTTTTGGGTTTTTCCACTGACATAAGCAGTTAGCAATTATATTGTTCATAATATCACAATAACATTAATCTTTGTGCTCATACATATCAATTGCCTTAAAGAAATCATCCTCATAATTATAGATGTCATCTAGATTCTCAATGATATGTTTTACATCTTTTTTGTTTTCATCAATAGTGGCTACATATTTAGTAGCTGTATTAAAGTACATACGACAAATAGGTTTACGGTTATTATCGTCAAGTAAAATGCTGAAGTAAGTCTGTGCATCACGGTATACTATACGAGATATATCCACTTTCTTTCTACAAATAGCTTTTACGATTCTGTATGCATCCAATTCCTCTTCTGTGGTAACAATCTTAGATTCTGTGATTGCTTCTGCTTCAGTTTCTTCTGTTGTAGTTCCAGGATTCTTTGTTTGACTTTCCTCTACTTTGGAATCACTGACAGTCAAAGCTCCTTTCAAACGGTCATTAATAATATCGTTGATATGTGAAGAAATGGCGCGTTTAACCAAAGGTGTGAACTGATCTATTATGTTTTGAAGCATTCTACCATCATAAACTTTTGTGGCAAACATTTTTACGAAATCAGTACTAGGAGAGGAGAATTCTTCTTGTATGATAGCTTTTAGTTCTCCCATATATTTTAATTCACTAGCTGAGTTCAAAATATTGTCTATGTCAAAATATGATTTGTGGAATTTCTTCAATTCTTCAATTTGATTGTCTCTTAAATCAGTGATATCTACTTCCAGAAATGGCTTATCATCCATTATGTTAGGCTCTTTTAAATCAGTATAGAATCGGTAAATAATGCCATTGGTTAAAAGACCGAATTTAGCTTTTGATACATTGAAATAGCGTAACAGTTGGTTGTCATGCAGATTTAAGTCTTGTTTCCAATGTTTGCATTCAATCAAAAGAATAGGTTGGTCGTCTTTCATAATAGCATAATCAATCTTTTCTCCTTTTTTTGTACCGATATCACATGTCATCTCAGGAAGTACTTCCAAAGGATTGAATACATCATATCCGAGAGTATTAATAAAGGGCATGATAAAAGCATTTTTTGTTGCTTCTTCTGTCTGAATGTTTTCTTTCAGCTTTTCGATTCTATCTGCGAGCTGTTTAATAGTGTCTTTAAAATCCATAGTATTGGAAATATTAAAAGTTTATTATTATGTAAAAATTATTCTTCTATATTGTTGTGATTAGTTTTTTCATTCTCTGTTGCTTCTTTTTCAATAGCTTCTTTAATTAAGTTTTTGACTTTTGCCAAATCTTCATCTTCAGTATCTTCTTGGTAAATTATATTTTTTACGTTTCTATCGAAATAATAGATATAGTTACCAATTGTAGAATTACCTCCTTTTGTTTTGCATCTAAATTTGTGCGTAACTTTCCATCCATAGAATTCAGGCTTGATGTTTTGCGCAAGTTGTTTTATGGTATCAGATTGAGCATTCATTATTTCAATATATAAATTAGCCTTTTTGAGTTCTTTATCAGCTTTTTCTTTTGCTTTATAGTATTGTTCTCTTCCATATTCTGAATAAGAATCACTCCATATATCCATGCTGCTGTGTGCTTCTTTTATTTCCTTTAAAGCCTCATTTGCATCTTTCAAAAATTCATTGAGAATATATCCATATTTAATAATGACTGAATCAGTATAGACTGATAAAAAAGCACTATCTACTTTGGTTTCTATCGGCTGATAGCTCTCAAAATCATATAATGTTTTGAACATTTCATTTTTGATTATTTCCAATGCTTTTTCTTCTTTTGATTTACACCCTGATAGAATGAATATGGCAGTCAACGCCATGATAATTACATTTTTCATAATAATATTGTACTAATTTATAACTTTTAAATTGTATTTACCATCCTTTGTCTATTTGTATTTTGATGACTTTCCAAACAGACTTAATCATGCTTTTAGGAAGTTCTTCATCCGGTACATTGGCATTGTGAGATATACACCAGATGTATTCATTAGGATTTTCATTATAGCGTGATACTTCTTTAGTAATTCGGCGGCCATCGGTAAGTTCGATAACGAAAATATTACCATAACCGAAATATTCTTGCCAATTTAAGACTTGGCGAAGCAGTAAAAGGCTACCTGACGGGCAGGTAGGCACCATACTATTTCCAGATTGTATAATGCAAATGTCTCCTTCTTTGGCATCGGTGAAAGGGGCATATCCTTCTATATATTGGGGCTCCCCTATGATGGCATTCGGGGAGTGCATTCCCCCAACGCTATCAATATGTACGATAGGTATAAGCTTATAATCGTACTGAATTTCACGTGATTTAGGAGCATAATTTTTGTGTATAGTAATTTCATTTCCTGTTGGATATTCTCCGATGAGCATCTCTCCTTCTCCCGTTAACAACCAGTTTGTATTTAAATCATGAAAGAAATTAGATATTTTATCTATCGTTGAACGCCTGGTGTTGTCTCCCATTTTAGATACTGCGCCATTGCTTAATCCAACAGTCTTTTCAAACATTTGAACGGTTAAACCAGTATAATCAATAAAATGGGATAGTCGTTCTTTTAATCCAGCCATAATAGAGTTAATTAGAGTTAATATCTAAAAATAATTAGATTTGTTGTTTGTTGAATTAGATATTAAATCTATCTTTGCATCATCAACAATAACAACAACAGCAAAGTAAGCGAGTTTTGTCGAGATAACCAAAAAAACAATATACCTAAAAAGGAGTAAGACAATGAAAAAGTACGATTTACGCAAGATTATGAAAACGGCTCATGAGATATACAGAAAGTATTTCAAGCTATACCAGCTTACTCACGGTGTACAGACTTTCGGTGACTGCATGAAAGTTGCTTGGGCTAATGAAAAGAAGCGTATCGCTGATGAAGAAGCAAGAAAAGCAGAGAAAGAAGCTATGCAAGCTGCTTTAATACAACCGGAAAGAAGAAGTACTTACGATTGCTTCAACGCTCCATCTTCCGCCTACTACAATCCAAACAGCAAAGGTGCTTTCGGTTCTCGTTACGTAGGCGACTAAATATAAACAAAGCTGCAGAAAAGGTCAGTGCTATACCGGTGATAAAAGCCGCGAGGGTTCGTGATAGCAAGCGGACACTTTACCCTTCACCGGGCAGCTTTCCCAAAATTGATAAACTTAAAACCAAAAGATATGCTACAACAAGAATTTGAAGAGAGAACAGGATTAAAACTATCGGTTGAGGGTTATGCAGAGGTTGAGGAATGCTACATGAATACAGACCTTGATAAAGACGCTTTTTGTAAGCTGTGGATTGAGAATCCAACCGCACTTAAAGAGATAGAACGAAAGACTGTATCAGTACGTGAACTTTACGAGGAACGTAAATGCCTTTCTAACTTCTTGATAGACCAAGCCGAAAAATGGAGCGCAAGCGATTTGAGAGAAAAGGCAATCTCCATGATTGGTGAATGTGAATATCTCAGAAGAAAGATTGCTAAAGGCTACAATCTTTGGGAAGCGGATAAAGAGTTGCTTTTAGATATTCTGAAAAAGTAGAAATAAATCTCTATCCGGTCTTTGAGCCTATCCTTTGATGGGAGATAGAGAACAAGATGGAGTGATTGCCCTAAGTAGTCCGTTCCAGAAAGCGATACTGGCGCTTACCCTCAAACCCAACATAGAGGACGCGAGAGATACCCGGAGTAGCAAGAATTTGCGATGATGTCTGAATGGGAGTTCAGAACGAGCGAAAGATTTGCAACGGTGCGAAATGAGAAGCCGACACGCCCCGAACGGTCATGTAGTGAAGTACAATAGCTGATAACTCCGTTGAGAAGAGCAGAGAGAGCTTATCGGGGCACGAATATTAATTAAAAATAGAGAGAAAATGAATGAAATAATAGATTACATTAAAGATTCGCCAATCGAGTATGCGATTGATGCATTGTCAGTGAATTTTGTGTTGCAAACACTCCTCTCAATAGTATTACTTCCCTTTATATTATACCTTTTTTGGAAAGTTTTTAAAGAGTTGTTTCGAGGAAGGCGTAATAATTATGGTAAAAAGATTAACCTATGAAAGCAATTATAGAAAAGCAAGTAAGCATACTTCCTGAGAATGGTAGATTTGTCAGTAAGAGCGATACCGGGAGAGAACCTTGTATAGTAATTATCAAACTGTTCTCAATTCCGATATACAGAAAAGAAGTGATTATTTCCAAATGAGTTTTAGTAACTCAGAATAGGGAAGTTTGGTTATAATACGCTTCAAATAACCTTCGAGGAAAGAAATTTCGCAACCACCTTCTTTTAAAGGATGTACACTTTGAATAGCATCAAGATTAATGATACATTTTTCCTCGTTAACAGGGATTTCAATGAATTTACTCATACTTACTTAATTTTTAGATTTTGCACTCCAAAGTTAAGTAAATCTCCCGAATAAAGCGTGATGCCGCCAATCGAATTGGTTCGGGAGAACTCAAATATTAATCATTAAAATTTTATAGTAATGAAAAAGAAAATAATCACAGAGAACTACACTCCGGCTTTGAGAGATATGGAAGTAGGAGATATTCTTACTTTCCCAGTGAAAGCGAAGCCTTCAATCAAAGGAACAATAATTCCTCGGTTAAGAGAGGAATTTTGTGTTGAAGGCGCAGACTGGAAAGTAGGAGAGACTGATAAGAAAAAAGGTCTTTTTGATGTAGAAAGGGTTGCGTGATGATTTCCCTTTCTCCTGCGGAAATGCTTGTTGCAAATGAGTATTGCAAGGGACTTGCCGACAAAGAGGTAGCAAATAATCTGAGTAAGTCTGTTTGGACTATCAAGACACAGAAACGGACTATCTATCGAAAGTTAGGCATATCCAAAGATACTGAATTGCTTCTGTATATGATTTGCGACAGGTTGAAACGCAATTTTGATTTGAACGAGTTACGGAAGCATGGACTTGAACTTTTATTCTCCATTCTTTTCGTAGTGATGCAAGTTACTTGTAATGATATTGATTTGCGGAGAATGAAAACACCCTCACGAGCACGTACTGCAATGCGCTATATAAGAATAGGGGGGCGGAGTAATAATAATTTTAATTTTTGGGCAGCATGATATATGAGGTAAACGGTAATTTACGCAGTTCCATGTTGATTGATGGGACGGCGGAGGCAAGATTGGCAGATATACTTACCATCATGGATAAGCGTACCTTTCCTAAGAGAGAATCAGAAAGAATAGTAGGTGGGCCAGGTAGATTGAAAGCTTTGGTAAATTCTCGAAGAGTGAGAGTTGAATATAGACCTAATGGACGAAGTTATTACAACGCTTCGGATGTGTTGAGTTTTGCAAAAGTAAGAAAAGGAAGAAACCATGAAAAGAATAATTCTCAACGTGCTATTGCTTAATATATTGGCTTTACCTTGTTTGGCAATGTTTAATGGTGTTGACCCGGTAACGGGAGAGTGGAACTATACTATTAACCTTTTTGGTATAGTGTATTCGGTTTGGTTTTGTCATAATGTGTTGAAGAAGATAATAAAGATATAAACCTCAGCGGAGGAAGTGTTTATACAAAAACTTGTTTTAGTTAGACTACTGCCGGCAAGGTCTGTGAAGATATAGCGGGCAGAAACGGGTAATTAGCTCAGTCAGGTAGAGCGGTACATGATTATTTAATGTTGGTAATTTGTCATGGTATTATTTAAAGGTTTCATTCATGTACAGGTCGTGGCGTTCAAATCCCACATTACCCACGAGGATAATCCTCTATTTATTAACCAATAATGCCGGCGAAAAGGACGTCGTAGGGAGAATGCCCCTATTTGAGTTTTATACTTTAAACTATCTTGTTAACTACCCTTCCCGGTGTGGCTTGGCCGCCTATCCGGGAGCAATGCCCAAGCGAGGGCAGATATAGTTTAGTATTTTTATTTGGTTGTGCTGAGGTGTTCTGTCTGTGAAGATAGTACACCTTTTTCTTATTCGGGAGTTCGGTGTAATGGCTAACACACCTCATTCGAGGAGACTGGCGGTTCGAGTCCGCCAACTTCCACGATATTTTTTTTATTAACCACATAAATTTTATCATTATGAGTTTGATTAAGAAACCTAACGAGCTGACCGTTAAGACTACATTGTCAGCGCTGATTTATGGACAACCAGGTATGGGTAAAACGACATTGGCATTATCTGCCCCCAACCCTGTGCTTTTCGATTACGACGGCGGTATTCACCGTGTCAATGCGGCCCATCGTGTACCCACTGTTCAGATTACAAGCTGGGATGAAACGAATCAGGTACTTGCTTCTGAGGAAATCAAAGAGTTTGATACGATTGTGATTGATACCGCCGGAAAGATGCTCTCTTTCATGGATAAGGCTATCATGGCAGCCAACCCGAAAATGAAGAAAGCTGACGGAACTCTTTCATTACAGGGGTATGGAGTGAGAAAGAATATGTTCATCAGCTTTGTAAATCAGGTAACCTTAATGGGTAAGTCTGTAATCTTCGTGGCCCATGAACGGGAAGAGAAAGTCGGTGATGAAAAACAGATACGCCCGGAGATTGGCGGTTCATCTGCCGGCGACTTGATTAAGGAACTGGATTTGGTCGGTTATATGGAAGCCATTGGCAAGGATAGAACAATCTCCTTTGATCCGTGCGAAAAGTTCTACGGTAAGAACACCTGCAATCTTTCTTCACGTATCAAAATACCTGTCATTATTGATGCTTCCGGTACCATTACGGGAAAGAATGATTTTATGACGAACATTATCAATACCTATAAAGAGTATCAGACAAAACAGACAGAGTTATCTTCAGAATATGATAAGGTTCTTGAGGTTATTCGTGATACAGTGGAGCAGGTGACCGATATGCAGTCGGCCAATGAGGTACGGGAAGCGATTGCGGGAATGAGCCATATCTTTGATACTAAGGTACGGGCCGGTATGATGCTTAATGAAAAATGTAAGAAGCTTGGATTAAAGTTTAATAAACTCAGCAATAAATATGAACCGGCAGCCTAAGTACAGATTTTACCCGTCGCTACTCGATAAGTTCGAACAGTATCTACGGGCTGATGAACAGGTGGAAAGCTTCTGGAACATTGACAACGAAACGGGGGAATATAAGAAAAGTCCCGAAGAAATTGAAGCGGAGCTCAAGCAAAGCCTGCTTGATGCAATAAACCGCGTTCCGTTTGAGAGTGAGGCGGCCGATAAAGGGACAGCATTCAATGCTGTCATTGACTGTTATATCCACAGGAAAAAACATATTCCAAGCGAACGGGAACCATATACCATTGTCGGTGATGAAGAAACCAACATTATTCAGGTTGACTTCCCGCCTACGGATATAGCGCCTGCCCGTCATTTCTTGTTTGACCGGGCATGGTGTATTGAGCAGTCGAGATATTTTGCCGGTGCATTGTCCCAGGTCTTTGTCTCTGCCATTATCTCCACCCGTTACGGTGATGTGGAGCTTTACGGGTTTATAGACGAACTTCTCCGGGACATTGTCTATGACATCAAATCAACATCCAAATATGATTTCGGTAAGTATGAAC
This sequence comes from Bacteroides clarus YIT 12056, assembly GCF_900129655.1. GTDB lineage: Bacteria > Bacteroidota > Bacteroidia > Bacteroidales > Bacteroidaceae > Bacteroides > Bacteroides clarus. Next base: position 33,772 of record NZ_FQWK01000010.1, on the reverse strand, counting down.
ATGGATGGCAGCGGCATGTATACCCTTATTGTCTGATTGCTTCCGGTCAGATGGAGAGTGTGAAAGCGTTTGAGTACACTGCCTATCAGTTGAAGGGCGGTACCAGTCGGACACCACTAATCAGCGGAACGCAGTACCCGGAATACTACACCTATAACCACGAACAGACGGTTAAACTGTTGACCGCCCACTGTGAGCATTTCATAGAGTTTTTGGAAGCTAACAAGGAACTTATTACAGACAAGAAAATCTTTGGGTTAGAGTAATGGCACAAGAAGCAATTTTAGAAAAGGTTAAGGGTGAGGTACACATGAGCAAATCTTTTGACTTCATGTGTTCCCAACTTCGTAATGGTCGGTACCGTGTGAAAATCGAACGGTTCACAGAGCCGCGGACATTATCGCAGAATGCTCTTATGTGGCTTTGGTTCACTTGTATTGAGCAGGAAACGGGGACGGATAAACAGGATGTACACGACTATTACTGTAACCTTTTTCTTAGAAGAGCTTCCTATATCAAAGGTAAAGAAACGGTTATCGCCGGAAGCACCTCGAAACTCAATACAGTGCAGATGACGGACTTTCTGAATAAAGTACAGGCCGATGCCGCTGCCGAACTGGGAATAACACTCCCTCTTCCGGCTGACCGCTACTATAACGAATTTATCAACGAATATCAAGACAGGAGATAGAAATGAATATCACAAAAGCAAAAATAACGAAGGCCAACACGCTTGTTGCCACTTTTAAGAACGAGAATGAGGATAATGTGACTGTTGAGGGAAAAAATCTTATTCATAAGGATTTACGTGCTGCATTCGATGAACTTATCCCTCACCTTACTTTCCTCTGTGAGCAAAAGGAAGCTGACGGTAAAGATTCCATAGATGAATTGCCGGAAGAAATCTTCTCTACATTTGAGGTTACCGGCTATACAATCGGTGGTTCCGACGATAATACCGGTGTTACTTTGGTCGGTAAACGCTTTCTCAAAAGTAAAAAAGTGCTCAATCTCATTGCACCGTTTACCATGTTCAACAATGAGAACGAGGAATACGAACACGCCTTTGAGCTGCAGCAAGCCATTGATGCTTGTAATTATGAAGTAGAACAGTATCTGACTGCAAAGAAATGGGCAGTAGTTCAGCAGGAACTTCCATTTGATGAAAGTGCTCCGACTGATATAGTGGCTGACCCAGTAGAGGGCGCCGCTTTTGAGGAGGAAGCTAACGAGTTCCTCAAACAAGTGGCGGAACAGACTGGTACTACTTTGATTGTGAACGGTAAGAAAGTGAAACCGCGTCATTCACGCAGTAAGAAAGTTAAAGAAACGGCAGCTTGATTATGGCAGCACCTTTTTGTATCACCAAATATCCGGACGGTTTCAAACTTAAATTCATGTATCATCCGATGCTGATTAAATGTGTGAAGAACATCCCGTCAGTCAAGGCAAACGCTAAAAAGGCTTATCTTTTTAATGAAAAAGCCTGGTGGGTTGACCTTGCCGATGAATGGTATGTCAACACTATGGCAAATTGGGCGGTACAATATGGATATTGCGGATCGGTACAGCGGTCGGAGCAACGAAAAGCTGATATAACTTTTGACATTGCTCCGATGCCGCAACTGACCGTACCCCATGGGTTACTCCTTGAACCATACGATTATCAGAAAGAGGGCATTGCATACGCTTTGTCTCATAAACGGTGTATCTTCGGTGACCAGCCGGGACTCGGTAAGACGTTACAGGCAATAGGTACGGTAACGATTGCAAAATCTTACCCCTGCCTTGTTATCTGTCCGGCAGCGTTGAAAATAAACTGGCAACGTGAGTTCAAGAAGTTTGCTGGAAAACAGGCTTTAATTCTTGATGATAAGAACAAAAATACTTGGCAGCGCTTCATTGAAACCAAGTGCTGTGATATTTTCATTACTAACTATGAGTCGCTGAAAAAGTTCTTTGTTCTGGACGTTAAGGATGATGTACGGTTTACGATGAAATCAATCTCTTTTGACCCTCGTATAACGCTTTTCAAATCAGTTATTATTGACGAGTCCCATAAATGTAAGTCTACCAAGACCCAGCAAAGTAAGTTTGTTGAAGGTATCTGCAAAGGTAAGGAGTTTATTCTTGAACTGACAGGAACACCTGTTGTGAATGATAACACCGACCTTATACAACAGCTTAAGATAATGGGACGTCTGGAAGACTTCGGCGGGTATAAGACATTTACCGAGCGCTTCTGCAACGGACCGAAGAAAGCATCCAATCTGAAAGAACTGAATTGGCGTCTTTGGAATACATGTTTCTTTCGGCGTGAGAAAGCAAAGGTATTGACCCAACTTCCGGACAAGACTCGGCAGTATATCGAAATGGATATAACTACGCGGTTGGAATACGAAAAAGCGGAGAGCGACCTTATACAATATCTTCGTGTGTTTAAGAATGCGGACGATGAGAAAATCGCTAAGTCCATGAGGGGAGAGGTTATGGTAAGGATGGGCATTTTGAAAGCCATTTCCGCTCGTGGAAAAATCAAGGCGGCTGCCGAGTTTATTCATGACGTTATCGATGGGGGAGAAAAGCTGATAGTATTTGCTTATCTGAAAGAAGTAGTAATGGAACTGAAAAAGATGTTTCCTCAAGCAGTAACGGTTACAGGTGAAGATAATGCTATCCGGAAGCAGATGTCAGTAGATGCTTTCCAAAATAATCCGGATTGTACACTTATTATTCTGAACTACAAATCGGGTGGTACGGGGCTTACGCTGACTGCATCTAGTCGTGTGGCCTTTATTGAGTTCCCATGGACGTTCAGCGATTGCGAACAGGCGGAAGACCGGGCACACCGTAACGGCCAGAAGAATAATGTCAACTGTTACTATTTCCTTGGAAAGAATACCATTGATGAATATATGTATGATGTCATTCAGCGGAAGAAGGGTATAGCTAACGGAGTGACCGGTACTGATGATGTAGTTAAGGAGAATGTGATAGATATGGCTATGGACTTATTCAAAGGTAGATTATGAGAAAGAAACAAACTACACCGCAATCGGAAAGTCAGATACAGCATAGTTGTCTGACTTGGTTTCGGCATCAATATCCGTCTTTAAGCCGTATGCTGTTCGCTGTTCCTAACGGTGGGAAACGCGATGCCCGTACCGGCGCTCAGATGAAATATGAAGGCGTTTTACGTGGCGTTGCCGATTTGATACTTCTTATCCCTAAGAAAGGTTTTGCGTCTCTCTGTATAGAGATGAAAACTCCGAAGGGGCAACAGAGAGAGGAACAAATTGAATGGCAGAGAGAAGCGGAAAAGTATCGAAATAAATACGTTATCTGCCGTTCTCTTCAAGATTTTATGAACGAGGTTAATTCCTATCTACGATGACTTATATTGAACTAATCAATAATTTTTGGAATGTGAGGCGTATTAGACCGATGACAAGTTACGAGGCTGATTTATATTTTTATCTTCTGAAAGAATGTAACTCGAGAAACTGGACTAATCCGTTCGAATTGCCGACGAGAGATGTAGAGTATGCTCTATCCATCTCACGCAAAACAATTTGTGACCTGCGCAACAAACTCCAACAAAAAGGATTGATTTCTTTTAAAGAGGGGAATAAACGTGGTGGAAGTGCCATTTATACGATAGTTTATGTTACCTGTGGAAACATAAGTGGTAACATAAATGGTAACATAAACGGTAACATAAGTGGTAACATAAATGGTAACACTATAATAAAGAATAAGACAAAGACTAAGAATATAGGAGGAGATAACTCTGACGAGTTATTCCCACCGGAGCCACCACCGAAAAAGAAGCCGCCTAAAACTAAAGTGGAGTTTATACCACCGACCGTCGAAGAAGTAAGAGAGCATTTCCGGGGCAAACTTCCCGACTGGGAACTGCAAGCGGATATTTTCTACAACCATTTCTCCGGTCTTGGTTGGAAAACAGTCACCGGTGCCAAGGTTGAACGTTGGGACAGCCGGGCCAATCTTTGGATAATCGAAAAAAAACAGCAAGGTAATGGAAAAACAGAACCCCAAGGACAAAACGGTCGGGATGCTGATAAAGCAGCAAAGGCAAGAAACCTCATTGCGGAGTATGCGGCCATCGAGCAGGGATGTGATGCTGTCGGCCATCAAGCAGAGATACCCGACCTTTAGCCAAGCATCTGCCGCATATTCGACATCGCTCCAGCCGATACTTCTTGCCGACCTTGATAAAGCGTACAGTGAGAAGTCCCCCACGTTGTCAGACCTTGAACGGATGTACGGTGACGGCTCCTCGTCTTTGTGGGCAAAGACGCAGCTACTGACTATTGATTTTGCCTCTGCCACAAAAGAGAGTGCTGATGAAAATGCTTTGAACGAGTTCTCAAACTTGTTTGTAAGGCAGTACCACTACATCAAGCTGACCGAATTCATTCTATTTGTCGCCCGGTTCAAGCTGGGCAGATACGGTAAATTCTACGGTTATTTCGACACGATAACTATTGGCGAGGCTTTCCGCAAGTTCCTCAAAGACCGGTCGGATGAGCTGGATATAATCATCCGGAACCGCAATAATCGGGCACAGGAGCAACAAGCACCTGTAGAGCGGAATCACCAACCACCCGACGACTTACGGGCAAAACTCAAATTAAGATGAAAGACATAAAACTGATAGCGACTATTCTGTCAATTCTGACAGCGTATGCCGCTTTTTATTTTGTCTGCTACTGGATAGCGGACTATTGTTTAAGGACTTATTTGTAACGCAATTATGGAAAACAAAACTTTCAAAGAAGCTATCAAGAGTTATCTTGATGAACGTGCCAGGACTGACGAACTGTTTGCCAAGTCCTACGCAAAGGAAAACAAGAATTTGGACGAGTGCTGTTCTTACATCATGGGGGAAGCCCAGAAGCGAGGCAATGCTGTATGTATTTCTGATAACGAGGTATTTGGTATGGCCGTACACTATTACGACGAGGACGACATAAAAGTCAATAAACTTCCTGCCGGCACGAGAACCGTCACTTCCATTTCACCCAAGGCGGTGAAGTTGACTGAGGAAGATAAACAGAGGGCTCGTGAGGAAGCGATAAAACGTCTTACCGAAGAGCAATATGTTTGGCTTAAGAAAAAGCCGTCACGAGGAAAGAAAGAGGCAACAGAAGTCCAACAGATGTCATTGTTCTAAAGTTATGGATGATGTTTTATCAGGTAAGATTTGTCCCTATTGTGGTAATCCTACCGAGTATGTGGATAGTTCTGTTATTTATGGGTGTTCTTATGGTATGATTTATCTTTGTCGTGATTGCAGGGCTTATGTTGGAGTTCATAAAGGTACGGACCAGGCATTGGGACGATTAGCAAATGCAGAACTAAGGGAAGCCAAGAAAGACGCCCATTTCTATTTCGACCAGATAGCCAAAACTAATCTTATCAATAAGATTTGGAAAGAGCATATTCCCAATACCTCAAATAGAAATAAGGCCTATTTGTGGTTATCCATTCAATTAGGAATACCACGTGAAATATGCCACATAGGAATGTTCGATGTAAAAGATTGTAAACGAGTAGTTGAACTGTGTAAACCATTAATAAAGCTATGAAACCACGTACTAAATTGCAAAAGGAAGTCGCCGAGCTGAGTGAAAAGTTGGGTGAAATCTCCGAATCTCCCAAAAATTGGGCAAAAGAGCACTTGTTTGCTCACACTGCGTATAAATGCAAGGATGAACTTTGGTGTTCAGAATGTGGTAAGATGTGGATAAATACCGATAATAGCGAGTTGGGTACTATCCTTTTGGGTGATAAGACCGAATGCCCTTATTGTCACCATAAATTGGACGTAACAGTAAGTCGTAAGAGCCAGAATAAAGAGGAAATCTACATGGACATACTGCAGGTTGTAGGTGGCTTTCAAGTTATACGTCATATCCTGTGCTGCAAGTATTCTTGCAAAAGTGGTTTTCGTGAGCATCCGATATCAAATCCTTATTACAGTTTCTTTGAGACTGTTCAGGAATGGATTGCAGTTAATGGCAAACGTACCATTATCGCCAGGCCTATGAATATGGGTGGCAATGGATGGTTGTATAGTGAGCCTTTGAGTATAAAGAACGAATACGGTAGCGGTTATTACAATTATGGAGATGTATACTCTATACATGGATGGTTATATAGCAAGATAGAGGTTCTCCCGGAATTAAAGAAACGCGGTATAGGCCGGAATTTTCCCGATGTCAATCCGTCGAGGCTTATACGATCGCTCTTAACCGGTAATAATGATGCCGAACTCTGTTTGAAAACAAAGCAGATGGCAATGCTTAAGCACATGGCTAAAGAGGGGTATTATCAGCTTCGATACAAGCCGTCTTTCAATATCTGTAATCGTAATCATTACATCATCAGGGATGCCGGTATGTGGAATGACTACATCGACTTGCTGCTCTATTTCAAGAAAGACGTACGTAACGCTAAATATGTCTGTCCTAAGAACCTGAAAGTCGAGCATGATTTGCTGATGAATAAGAAAAGGAGTATTGAGGCAAAGCTTCGCAGGGATAGGGAAAGACGGGAAGCAATCCGTCGTGAAAAGGAACGTAGAGAGAACATCATTCAGTTCTACAAGAGAATGGAGAAGTTCTTCGGTTTGGAGATTACAGACGGAAGTATAACTATCCGTCCATTGGAAAGTATAACCCAGTTCTACCAAGAAGGGAAAGCAATGCACCATTGCGTATATACGAATGGGTATTACAAGCGTAATGATTGCCTTATCCTTTCTGCTCGTATCGGGGAAAAACGCATCGAGACGATAGAATTGTCTCTGAAAACTCTTGAAGTAGTCCAATCCCGTGGTGCATGTAACCAGAATACAGAATACCATAAACGTATCATAGGACTTGTCAAAAAGAATATAGGTTTAATTCGTAATAGATTATCAGCATGAAACATATTATCCGAAAAATAGAATACATCACCGGCGATAATCATCGGTGTGAGAAAGTGACGAAGATTCTGCGGAAGCATCTGAATGGCCTTCTTGTTCGTAATTTCACAGACGGTATGAGGTATTTTGTTATTATATCAATGAAATTCCTATTGCGGATTTTCACGAGCTAAAGAAGGGAATATTTGGCTTTAATGCAAAAGAGATTATTCAGAGAGAAATAATCAATTGAGTTTGTTAGTAAAACATGAAAATAAAAGAACCAATGCGAGTATAATTCTATACTCCTCAGCTACTTATAGTAGTGAGTGCCGTACATTGGTTCTTTTATTTATAATAAGGCTATTACGACAAAACAATAACCTTATTTCGCCATTTTATGCATAATACAAAGTATACCATACACAAGGCATAGAAAAATGATTATTTTTTCCATGGTTTAAATATTAAATGAAAAAATCAGTTAAATGAATAATCAGCAAGAAGTAAATCAGCAAAAATAGCTTGTGTAAAAGCCTAAATATTATCAGCTGTAATAGCTGTAGGTTACAGGATTATATATGGCGCCATATTGGCATTAACACTAGGAGTATGATAAGCTATAGGCTTAGTCATTTAAATATTACTAAAGCAGTATTTTATCAACTAGGATACACGAAGGAAAGAAAAAAAAGTGAATATGCAAAATTAAGGAAGAAAAAAATGAAAGCAATAATCATAAAACAGCCGTGGGCTTCTTTGATAGTTCACGGTATCAAAGACATCGAGAACCGTACTTGGAGCTGCTGTGTGCTGAAGGATACAGTTCTATTCGATAAGCCAATTATGAATGTGAAAAGGAAATTGTGATTTTGGAAATATGAACTAAAATCCTAATTTTGCAAAAGATAAGTTTATTCTAAAATTATTGTGTATGAATTTTGATAATATAGATAAAACAGAAATTTTCGATGCCTTTCTGGGGAAATATAGGGATAAAATAGATTTAAATTCTACAATCAGTGTTTATAATTCGGATTGTCAGGGTGGGAATATTGTACAGCAACTTGAATCAACGAACAATGATAGTCCTTATATCTGTGATGTGGAAAACTTCGAAATTATGCGTTCCGAATCCATTTGCTCTGCATGTAATTTTACTCAAAAAGAAGAGTTTGCATTAATCGCGCATGAATTAGGACATCTTAATATTAAATTAAATGACATAGAATGTAACGATACTCAAGATGAAGAATGTAAGGCTGATGATTATGCGGTAAAATTAGGGCTAAAGAGCGAATTAAAAAGTGCATTATCTAAAATGTTAACTTTTTGTTCAGACGATTGGCTAAAAACTTTAGAAATCTCAGATTATGAATCTGATTTAGAAAAAAGAATAACCCGTTTATAATTTTACAGACAACTCCTGTCAGTGCTTTTTGAATACTCGGTAACTGCTTTGTGGCGGTTATCGGGTATTTTATTTGAATAGAGATACTAATAATGCAGCAATGGCAATAATGGTATTAAAAATAAGGAGCCTTTTTTCAATTTTAGCATCTTGACTCTGTTCCCTACGATATTTCTGTTGAGCAAGTATTTCAACCTTTTGGGTTTGCATAGATTTATATTGCTCTTCCATGAGAATACGGTTATTTTGTTCGTCTTTCTTTTTTATATAAGTTGATTGCTCGGAAAGTCCAGAACCTATATCAAAACCTAAATCACTTTTATAAGAATTAAATCCATTCATAATTAATAAGTCTTTATGTAAATGATAAATACAAAAATGATGCCAAAAGGCTATACAATGAAAAAATAATGGAATCTCTGTTTTTTTACTGCCAAATCGTGTCAGTAACTTCTTTGATACCGGATAGTCCGTTCATGGATTATTCGGTATCTTTATTTTGTAAATCAAAATAATAAAGTATGTACGCAGTAAATCAGTATGATGCAATTGCAGAGAGTTACGATTCTCTGTTTAAAGATGAAGTCAGCATTGAGGAGAATAATAAGATAGCCTCGATGCTTTTTGATGTTTCCGGAATTATTCTTGATGTGGGATGTGGTACCGGATTGTTCCTTGATATTCTGAAAGTATCTCCAGATGAATATTTCGGTATCGATCCGAGCAATAAGATGCTTGAAGTTTTTAGGAAGAAGCATCCCGGGTATTATAATCTATGCATCCCGTTTGAGATGTTCAACCTAAAGTTTATGGTATTCAATACCGTTGTCGCCCTGTTTGGTTCGGCCAGTTACATTGAAGTCGAAGCGTTAACGGATATCCCCGAGGAGAAGAATTTGTTCCTTATGTTCTATAAAGAAACGTATCATCCGGTGACTTATGAACGTAGCGGTTGCGAATTGGAATATTATGAACATTCGAGGTGTGAGCTGGAACAAGGCTTTCCTCATTGTGAAGTAAAAGAGTTTGGTAACTATTATATCGTGACTAACGTATGATATTATATTCAGAACAAAATGTGTATGAAGCGGCGAAAGAACGCATAAGGCAGTTATTTTCTATAGGTGGCCGTCTGGGCGTTTGTTTTTCTGGAGGCAAAGATAGTACCGCTTTGCTGCATATCACTTTGGAAGTGGCACGTGAACTTGGTATTCGAAAGCTACCGGTTATGTTTCTTGACCAGGAATGTGAGTACACATATACAGTCGAGTATATGCGTTATGTTATGTCTTTGCCAGAAGTAGAGCCTATTTGGGTACAAGTACCATTCAGATTATGGAACGCCAATAGCGGTGATTGGTTTATTCCTTGGGAACCAGGAAAAGAATGGATGCGTGAAAAAGAGGATATTGCTTTCAAAGAGAATGTATATGATGCTGACAGATTTAAAGACATGTTCAACGCTATTGCATTTCATCACTTAGGAGAAGATTATGTTTCTTTGGGTGGTGTCCGTATTGAGGAATCTCCGGCCCGTCGTGCAGGATTAACAGGCAAGGAGACCCTCCCTGGCATGACATACGGAAAGCGTTGCAGTCATGGAGTAGTTATGTACCCTTTGTATGATTGGTCTTACCGCGATATCTGGTATTATATCTTCTCCAATCGGTTAAGATATAATAAAGCCTACAATTACATTTTCTCAAAAGAGCCGCTACGTTCGGCCAGGGTGTCCTCTCTGATTCATGAGAACAGTAATCAGAATATCCCTTACTTGCAGGAAATTGACCCGAAGGCATATAATGCCATGTACACCCGTATCCCCAATATTGGTACGACAAATCATCTTCTGTTGGATGCCTTTGAAGAGATACGTAATTATCCGAACTGTTTTAAGGATTGGCCGGAATATTTGAAGTATCTCATTGATAACATAGTGGCTGAGGATAAGAATAAAATCATTTTCTCCAATAATCTGAAGACAGTGATTACTAAAGTAGCAAATTGGTCTGATGTAGACCGTCTTGATATTTACCGCGCTTTTGCTCGTGGGATTATTACCGAAGACTTTGAACAGACAAAGTTAAATAACAGATTATTGGTTCATAAATCAAAGTATAAATATGGAAAGGCTAAAAGAAATAATCATCCGGATGCTTGATGAAACGCCGGACAAAATAAACTTTTTGAATGAAGTGAGGCAACTTCTATTTTCCTTGTCCCCGGAGAAAGTAAACCCGGTGGATCGTGTTCTTTGGGTTCCAATGGAAATGGTAAAGGCAAACAACTATAATCCTAATGCCGTGGCAAAGCAGGAAATGCAGTTGCTTTATACTTCCATTCGTGAAGATGGATATACTCAGCCTATCGTTACGATTTGGAGCGAGGAAGAGCAAAAATATATTATTGTAGACGGTTTTCACCGTAACCTCATTGCACGTATGTACAAGGATATTGCCCGACGGAATAGTGGTCGTCTCCCCATTGTGGTTATTGATAAGGATGTCAATGACCGTATGGCATCTACGGTCCGGCATAACCGGGCACGTGGTAAACATTCTGTTGACGGCATGACGAATATCATTTATAACATGATTAAAAATGGAGAGTCGGATGCAGTCATTTGTAAGAAGCTTGGCATGGAACCATTAGAGCTTGTAAAACTTAAGCACATCACCGGCTTTGCTAAGATGTTCAAGAACTACGAATACAGCAAAGCCATTAAAGAAATTATTCATCACACAGATTCAGCAGAGTTATGATTATGGATATACAGAATATTGCAATAGATAAAATCATTCCATATTGGAATAATGCCCGGAACAATAGCAAGGCTATCAAACCGGTAGAGGAATCAATCAAGAAGTTTGGCTTTAACCAACCGCTTGTAGTAGATAAGAATCTTGAAATCATTGTCGGCCATACACGATACTTTGCTCTCTTAAATCTTGGATATAAGGAAGTACCTTGTATAGTCGCTGATTTGGACGAAGAAAAGGCACGCCAGTATCGTATTGCTGATAATAAGACATCGGAGTTTGCATCATGGGATGAAGATAAACTGATACGTGAACTTAGGACTATGAATGTCCCTGCAGATATGCAAGATTTCTTTTTTGAGCCAATAGAGCAGTTACTCGGATTTGATGTAAACTTTACTCCGGCAGATGATTATGCAACAGAAGATATGCAAGCAGAGGAAGTACAGCGGGAGTTCAGTCAGGAAATGGAACGTCAAGAGAACGAGGCTTTCAAAAAGAAAACGGAACGTATTGAAGAGAACTTAGAGCAAGAGAAGACCGAATATATTGAAATGGCATGTCCCCATTGTGGAGAAATAATCAGAATGAAGAAGTGATATGGCAGCACCAACGGGAAATAAATTTTGGATGTTAAGGAGTAAGCATGGGAGAGATAAACTCTTTTCCACGCCGGAACTTTTGTGGGAAGCTGCATGTGAGTATTTCCAATGGTGCGATGAAAATCCTTGGCTTTCCAAAAAAGCTGTTCAAAAGACAGTTCCTGTGAAAAGAAAGAAAGGGAAGAAAGTGGAAACTGTTAATGAGCAGCAAGTGCAACAAGAAGTTTCCCCGACTTCCCGTCCATACTCCCTTACCGGATTTTGTATTTACGTAGGCGCTTCATCCAAATGGTGGAGCACCTTTCGTACGGAATGTAAAAATAAGAATGACGAAGATTTTTTAGAGGTCATCGCACGCGTGGAAGAAACAATCGAAACGCAGCAGTTTGAAGGTGCATGTGTCGGTGCTTTTAATGCGAATATCATTGCTCGTAAACTTGGGCTTGCGGATAAGCAGGAAGTAGATCATACGAATGCAGGGAAAGAGTTTAAGTCATTTTCATTTCTTCCATATACCAAAGAAGCGGAGAGTGTGAAGTGATGGGAGAGAGAGTCAACATAAAACAGCGTTTAGCCTATAACTATCTTCGTGACGATGTTACGAAGTTCTTATGTTATGGTGGTGCCGGTGGCGGTGGTAAGTCATGGCTCGGTTGTGAATGGCTGATGCAATGTTGCCATTATCTTCCCGAAACTCGTTGGTTTGCGGGGCGAAATAATCTCAAAGACAGTCGAGCATCTATAGCGGTGACATTTGTTAAAGTGGCTAACTCTCATGGCTATCCATATTATCACTTGACAAATGACGGTATCAAGTTCGATAATGGGAGTGAGATTATCTTTTTGGATTTGACATATTACCCCTATAAAGATCCGATGTATGAACGTTTCGGCTCCTTGGAATTTACGGGTGGATGGATCGAAGAGGCGGGTCAAGTGAATAGATTGGCCTTTGAAGTGTTACAGACCCGTATAGGGCGGCACTTGAATGATGTCTATAATGTTCCAGGGAAAATTCTTATTACTTGTAATCCCAAAAAGAATTGGTTATACGATAAATTTTATAAACCATGGAAAGAGCATAAGTTAAAAGATGGTTATGCTTTTGTACAGGCGTTGGTACAAGACAATCCATTTGCAACAGAAGACTATATAAACACTTTGAAAAATACTAATGATAAAGTAACGAAAGAGCGTTTGTATTTCGGCAATTGGGAATATGATAATGATCCGGCAGTACTTTGTGATTATGATGCCATTTGTGATTTATTTGTAAATGAGCATGTACAACCGGTAGGCTTATCAACAGGTTCTTCTGACCTTGCCATGAAAGGCCGAGACCGTTTTGTCAGTGGGCATTGGATAGGTAATGTATGCTATATCAGATTAGACCAGGAATACAGTACGGGCAAATCCATTGAAGCAGACCTTAAAAACATGATGATACAGTGGAGTATTCCACGCAGTATGATGATAGTTGATAGCGATGGGCTGGGGAGTTATCTTGAAAGTTATCTGAATGGTATCAAAGAATTTCATGGCGGTAATCGCCCGATTAATCCGGAGTTTGACAATCTGAAATCAGAGTGCGCTTTTAAGCTCGCAGAACTGATAAATAACCGACAGATAAGGATTATATGTACGGAAGCCCAAAGAGAGCGTATAATTGAAGAATTAGGAGTTTTAAAGCAAGACCATATAGATGCTGATACCCGAAAGAAAGGAATAATCAGTAAAGAGAAAATGAAAGAGATTCTTGGTCATTCTCCGGATTATCTTGATATGCTGATAATGGCAATGTTCTTCCGTATCAAGCCAATTCCCAAACGACCAAAAGCAAAATTAGGACAGATATGACAGTAAAAGAATTTTTGATATTAAGTGAGGTGGCAAGCAATGCTATTGAACTGTTGGAGCGGATAAGAAAGCTTCCAAAGCCGGACTTCATTTCGGGAGTTCGTTTGCCGGATAATCTGAATGATGCCACTATTGGGCAACTTATGGGGCTGCAATCTATATCAAGCGATATTGATTGCATAATGATGCCATGTCATGTCCTTTTGGGGTTATCGGTTGAACAAATAGAAGCATGTGAGGTAGAGGATGTTTTGGGCTTTTCCTCATGGGTTACTAAAGAGGTGGAACGGATAACCAAGCTGTTTGAAACAACGAGTGTGGCGCCTACTCCTGAGGAAAAACGTGCGGGTGTGGATCAGTTATCATTTGGCTTGTTTGGGTTGGTGGACTATTATGCAACCCGTATGGGAATTACTGACCATGAGCAGGTAGAAAGTGTTCCATGGGTCAGAGTGTATAAATGTCTTGATATGGATGCAGAGAAGATAAGATATGAACGAAGATTACGTAAAATTTATCAAGATAATAACAAATGAACACAAGTGTAGAGAGGAAAATAGCGTCTGTTGCAGAAAAGCTGAAAGACATAACCTATTTGTTTGATAACTGGGCGACGGCTAACGTCCGGTTGGATAAAATGCCATTACCGGCTATGGTTAACTTACTGCCTGTATCCGGTAAGTTCGTTATATCCAGAACACAGTTGAAGGATTGCCCTAACTGTATGATAGCATTTGCAGATAAGACAAGGTTTGATTTCGACGGGGTGGAGAATGATAAGGTTATTGAGAGGTGCAAAGGATATGCCGTACAGTTTATCAAAGAACTGAATAAAAGCGGACTGTTTGAGTGGGTGAGTGATGAAGTACCTTACTCCATATTTTACGATAAGTTGGATGTGAATGTTACTGGGATAATGATAGAATTGAAACTTAAAGAGGTTCAAGGAGTACCTATGTGTTAGTTATGGAAGATAGGAGAAAAGAAATAAAAGGTATTCTGATTGAGGAGTTGGACAGTCTTCGGCAACGTATCATTGAGAATCATATACGGGCTGGGCAGCGTGCAAGTGGAAGGACTATCAAAAGCTTGCATGTTGTGGTAGATGATAATCATGGCTTCTTGTTTGGTAGGCAGGCTTTCGGCGTATTGGAAACGGGACGCAGACCGGGGAAAGTTCCTAAAGGATTTTATAAGATTATCCGGCAGTGGATGATGGATAAGGGGATTCAAGTAGAGAAGCCTAAGTCTTTTGCATACCTCGTAGCTCGGAAAATAGCTCGAGAAGGTACTGAACTATATCGGACAGGAAAGCATGAGGACATATATTCAAAAGATATTGAACTAACAATACAAAATATAATGAATCGTGTATTTGGTATTTTCTCAAAGGATGTACAACATATAAATTTGAATAACAATGCGAACAGCAATATTTGAAAATAATCATCAGATATGGTATCCTGATGCTGTGTGCTTCTGTTTTAATCCACAAGAGATAACAGTTCAAACTAATAATACAGTGACTATCAGCATTGCGGCCAATGGGAAAAAATATACAGATGTAAGGAGTTCTTATTCAGGAAAAGTATATGCTGATATTTCGTGTTATATGCGTTCTTTCTTTTCTGTTGATACTTCATTGTTACAGTCAATTCGAGTGTCGGTAACGGTTTCTACGAGTGTTGATAATTTTAGTTTTACTACTGATAGTATTTGGGGAGCAATTAATATTGGTGAGGTATTTAATGCACCTCGTGTAGTGAGATGGTTCCGAAAGTTTCCTTTTACTTTCTCATTGTTTGTGGCTGAGGGAGCGACTGTTCGCTTTCGTTATGACCAAAATAGATATGTTACAAAAAACTTATCCGCAGGATTAAATCACATCAATGTTGCAGGATTGGTTCCGTCAGCTAAAGATTTTGCGGTAATTCGTCTGGATGAGGATTTGCCTGCCAGTACATTTGAATACACGTTTGATAATACGTTTACTCCGATAGGTGATGGGGCTGTTATAAATAGGTTGGTAGTAGATTCTTCAGAGTGTGGTATTTATCTTCGTTGGATAGATAGACATGGTTTTTATCAGTATTGGTTGTTCCAGATTGGGGACAATATATTGCAGGTAAGTACAAATGGTGAATTGCTCTATCAAACTTTTTCGGACAACAAATATGCTTATTATGGGGTATCACGTCAATCTAAGAAAATGCAGAAATCTATAAAGGCTTGTGCTACACTTATAGATCAGGACACATTTGATATGTTGTCTACTTTACATACATCTCCTTTAATTGATTTGTATCATGAGGGGAAATGGTTCCCTGTAAGATTGGCAACGGGAACAGTGAATCATCTACGGAAACCTCTACAGGATTTTGAAATTGAGATAATGTTACCAGAAATAATATCACAGATCTTATGAAAAAAGAATTATTTATTGATGGTGTAAAGGTTGATTTGGGAGAGGATACAAAAATCACATTAAATCTTAAAAGCAATTTGTTTTCTGATTTAGGTAAAATTGTCAGTAATAATAGCTATACGATAAAACTACCCAAAACAGTACATAATCAACGTATCATAGAACATGCTGATATGCCTTCATGTAGTACTGGGTACCCAAGAAAATACCACCAAGCAAGATATTTCCGTAACGGAGTAGAGATAATCTCAAATGCCAAGGCTGTACTCCTATCGGTTTCTGATACCATTGATATTGCCATTACATGGGGAAATATAACGGTATTGGCAGGTATCGTAGAGAATAATAAATCTCTGAATGAACTTGTTGATAATGGTTATTATATGACTTGGAGGCGAGAAATCAGTAATTATCAATATTGGAATTCCTTTATTGTTTCTGATATGAATATGGGGATAAGAAGCTTTGATACTTTAAACTATGTGCATCCCAGTGTAAGGGTTCGTTGGATATTAGACCGTATATCCGCTGATAATGAACTTGGCTTTTTATTCTCAAATGATATTGTGGAAAGATATATTAGCAAGTTGATTGTTCCATTATTGACGCGTCATGGTCGAGGGTTTGATGTAAATAATCAATTTGGATTGGCTGCGAGATATAATAACGGAGTAAGATATGACTATTACTTGACTGCAATATTGAAAGATGCCTATGCTAATAGTTTTTTGGCGGTAATCAATGCCGGTACCAGTAATTCGGGAATAAAAATTCTCAAAGAAAGTACTAAGATTAGAATATCGGCAAGAATGTTTTTTGATTTTGCTAGTACGGTTCCGGTAAATCCTGCTTTTGTGGTATATAAAGTGATGGATGGGAGAGCTGAAGAAGTGTTTTCTGCTGATGCTTCTGAATTACAAGGAAAAGGTGGGCAGACTTGGACTGCGTATTTTGATTTTGAGGATGAAACATCTGCATTATCAGAGGGGGATATTATTTATTGTGCTTTCCGTGATACGGGATATTTTGTTAATAATTGGGGAACAGATTCTTTTTCTCTTACTTTAGCACCCTATATTGACGAAGCGATAGTAGAGGGGCAGGGGAGCGATGGGTATTACCCCATAATACCCAATCTGCCGGATATAAAGCAGGTTGATTTTATTAAAACGATTGCTGCAATATCCGGAACATTTGTAGTCGTCGTTAACGATACTACTTTGGGCTTTTTTTCTGTGGATGATATTATATCGAATCGAAATAAGGCATACGATTGGACGCGTAAAGTGGTTGCTCCTTTCAAAGAAAATAAACCACAAGAAATTAGTTACTCGCTTGAAGATTTTGCGCAAAAGAATTTACTTACATGGAAAGAAGATAATACAGTAAAGGGTGATTATAATAGTGCCTTGTATGTGAAAGATGAAACAATTGAGGTTGAACGTACTGCTATTGAACTTCCATTTGCCGCCACTGATATGTCTTTTGGCAGAGCTTCTATTCCATTGTATGAATATTCCGGTAGTGAGACTGTTGGGAAAATGAATAGTGTAGAGCCACGGTTATTGGTTGAGGTGGATAATAACGGAAAGTCTAAAGCGTCATTCGAAGGGTTGAGGTGGGACACTTTGGTAAACAGAAATTATGAATCATACCAGAAAATTATTCGTAATCCGATTGTGATTAGCGAAAAGGTTGAAATTAGTGATATTGAGTTGAAAGAGTTAGATGTGACTATTCCTGTTTATTTAGGTCAATATGGTAGATATTATGCTATATTATCTGTAAAGGCAGAAGATACGGGGATATGTGAGTGTAAATTATTGCAATTGGAAGTGTAACTATGGAAAATGTAGAAGAAAGAGTACTGGATATCCGGGTGAGATATGACGATGCTATCCGAAAAATAGCAGAATATCGTACTCAGTTGGATGTTTTACATCAAGTTGAGAAAACGCTTAAAGAGGATTTAAAGGCGGGGCGTATCAGCCGTGAAAAGTATAATCTGAAATTAACTGAAAATAAGGTTGCCGCTCAAAAATACACAGATGCCATTCGTGTTTTGAATAAACACATTCAAAATGAATATAAGGAGCAAACAGAGCTTGAAGGTAGCTTGGTTAGATTACGTGCAGAGCTTTCTAATCTGACTGCTTCTTATGACAGGTTAAGCCGTGCAGAACGTAACAGTGCCAGAGGTAAAGAGATTCAAGATAAGATAAATGCTATTACCGATGAATTGAAAGAAGCGGAAGAAGGCACGCAACGCTTCTATCGGAATGTCGGCAACTATGAGGAAACTTTGAAAAGATTTGTAGGTATCAATAATGACTTTGCAAACTCCTTGTTGAACATCGCCCAGAACTCAAACGGAGTGAAAGGATTTTTCTCCAATATGAAGGTGGAAGCATCTGCTTTAGGTTCAACACTAAAAGCATTATTGAAGAATCCGGTATTTATGAGTATCGCAGGTGTGGCTGGAGTTAGCTTTGCTTTCAAATGGTGGTATGACTACAATAAGGGGATAAAGGAAGCTACTAAATTAACGAAGCAATTTACGGATAAGTCCGGTGATGACTTGAAAATCTATCGGAGTGAAGTACAAGCTTTGGCTGATTACTACAGTAAAGATTTCCGGGATATGTTGACTGCTATTAATTCCGTAGAAAAGCAGTTTGGCATATCTTCTGATGAAGCGTTGAAAGTAATCAAAGATGGTTTCATTGCCGGGGCGGATGCAAATGGAGAGTTTCTATCTGCTTTGAAAGAATATCCGGCGTACTTCAAAGAGGCTGGTATATCTGCGGATCAGTTTGTTGCTATTGTTGCAGAAACCAATAAGCAGGGTGTTTTCTCTGATAAGGGAATTGATACTATCAAAGAGGCGAACACCCGGCTTCGGGAAATGACTACATCAACGGCCAGTGCATTGGATGGTATCGGTATCAGCTCTAAACAAGTTCAGGAAGATTTGCAGACAGGAGCAAAGACTACTTTTCAAATCATGCAGGAAGTATCTGCCAAATTGGATGAACTACCGGAAAGCAGTGCGGTGGTTGGAACCGCAATAGCCGATATCTTTGGCGGTCCGGGAGAAGATGCCGGCTTACAATATATCCGCACCTTGAAAGATATTTCTGTGAATTTGGATGAAGTCAAGGGTAAGACCGGGGAATTGGGTAAAGTGGAAGATGATTTGCTTGCTTCCCAAGCGGAGCTAACGAAAGAGGTCGCTTTGCTTTTTGATGCTACCGGCAGCTCATTTGAAAAGATGACGGCTAAGGTTGAGACTTTTGTTAATGACGTTTTATCCTCTTTGATTAAAGATGTACGAACTTTGTTTGAATCGGTAGAGGATATAACGGAACGGGAAACAAAAGCGGCAGTTGAGCTTGGAAAGAATGTTGCAGAGGCTAATGTCGGAGATGAATATGCCAAGATAGAGGCGGCACGGGCTCGGTATGTGAAAGCGGGGCTTTCAGAGGAAGCAGCTATGAAAAAAGCCAAAGAAGAAAGACTGCAGATGCTGAACTTATCCCTGAAGCAGGAAGAAGAATACTTGCAGGAAACTGTTGCCATCAATGAGAAATACAATAAAGAACTGCGGGATGCTTCATTCTGGCGTCAAGGAATTGGTAAAGACCGTTCCAATGCAGTCATAAACAAGGATATTGCTTCTTCATGGAATAATCGCATGGCACAGTTGTCGGCTGTGGAGTCCAGGAAAGAGACTATTAACTTGGTGTCTTCATATACTGGAGATGCCGATAAAAAGAAAACGCCAATTGTAGACCCTAAAGCTGTGGCCGAAGCTCTAAAAATCAAAAAGAAAGAGCTGCAAGAGATACGTAAGGCTGAAGATGAAATGCTAAAACTCATTAAAGATAGCCGGGAAAAGCAGACACAAGAAATAGAATATGAGTACAGCCGGCAAATTGAAGACTTGAAAATCCGTTTGGAGACCGAAAAGGACTTGACACCTCGTGCCAAAGATGAAATCGGAAAACAGATTCTTTCTCTTGAGCAACAGAAAACTATTGCTTTACAAAAGCTCTCTGATGAAGAACTGAAAAAGGATATTGAAAATCGGCAGAAGCTTATCGCCTTGCAGCTTGATTCTGTAAAGGCTGGTAGTGAGCAGGAGTATCAACTAAAGATGCAGCAACTCGTAGCCCAACGTGATGCAGAGCTCCAGCAGAAGGAGCTAACAGAGCAGATGAAACTTGCTATCGTGGAGAAGTATAACAAGAAAATTGATGATTTATCAAAACAGCATGACAATGCTGTAATTAAGAAGCAAGAGGATGCAATGAAACTTCGCTTTGAAACTGAGATAGCCCAAGCATATGGTAATGAGCGGGAGATTCTCCGTATTAAGATGGAACAGAAGCTTGCAGAGTTGAATGCTATGCAGCAACTTGAGGGGGAAAGTATAGAAGCTTTTAATTTGCGTAAACTTCAGGCTCAAAATGAATATAATGATGCAAAAAAAAATGTTGCAGATAAAGAAATAGCTATTGAACAAGCCAAATATGATGCTATGGCTACTGTTACAAATGGACTTATTGCTTTGACAGATGAGATAGGCAATCAAGACCGTAACTTTGCCATTGCAAGCAAGGCTTTGGCTCTTGCTGAAATTGCTATCAATACTGGTAAAGCCATTTCTAAAATGATTTCTGCTGAAGCTGGTAAGGGAGTCGTTGGACTTGGTACAATGGCAAGTGGTATAGCTACTATACTTTCTAACATTGCGGCTGCCATTTCTACGGTAAAAAGTGCTAAATTTGCACAGGGTGGTTCAGTAGTAGGCCCGGGTTCGGGCACAAGTGACTCTATACCGGCAATGTTATCCAATGGTGAAAGTGTAATGACAGCCGCTGCGACTTCTATGTTTGCGCCGTTATTATCGGCCTTTAACCAAATGGGTGGTGGTATTCCTATCAACGTAACAACCTCATCCAATCAGGCAACGGGTGAGGATATGCTTGCAAAAGCTGTTGCAAGAGGTATGATGATGGCTCCGCCACCGGTATTGTCCGTAGAGGAATTTACTTCTGTTGCAGATAGAGTAAAGTATGTCGAGAATCTTGGTAGTGTATGAATGCGTATGAGTTATTAATTCTGAATAGGAACATCCTCCAAGCAATGGATGGTGTTTCTCTTGATGTTGGGGATGTGAAATATATTCCCGTATATCAAGATTATGTTCGCTTATCACAGGAAGGACATAAAAAAACTTATATCATGCAATATTTATCTGATGAGTATAATATTGCAGAAAGGACAATTTATCGAATCATTGATAAATTTTCAACTACAGTTAATATCTGAGGTTTCATTGTGAATTATTTTTTTAATTCTGTGTTCAACCCTAATTAGGA
Source organism: Bacteroides clarus YIT 12056 (assembly GCF_900129655.1). GTDB lineage: Bacteria > Bacteroidota > Bacteroidia > Bacteroidales > Bacteroidaceae > Bacteroides > Bacteroides clarus. Next base: position 12,400 of record NZ_FQWK01000010.1, on the reverse strand, counting down.
TATAAATGCCAGGTGTTTTTTCTTGCTAAAAATAAAAATGTTGAAAACAAATTTGTATATATAGTTTGTAACTAAAATGTAATTTTCTTGTAATCAGGTATGTTTTAATTGCTCTATAGATTTGCAATCTATTTTAATACACCCAGGTTATGATAATGACAAAGGTTACTTATGAGGATGAATATTTGTTTTCACTACTAAAACAAGGTAATCAAGATGCTTTTACACAGCTTTACAATAAGTATTCTTCGATGCTTTATGGTCTGTCGTACAGGTATTTGCAAGATAGGAATCTCGCAGAAGATGTCGTTCAGCAGGTTTTCTTGCACCTGTGGGAAGTACACTCCACTTGCCATATTAAAGTACACTTGAGAAATTATCTTTATACTATGACGAAAAATTATTTGTTAAATATGATTCGGGATACGAATGATATAATCGCAAGAGAGGATATGAAAGGAACTGAACAGAATAATATTATTGATGATGGCTTACAAGAAAAACTTGAAGAAGAAAGGAAGTTCGGCTATTTACGTTGGGCTGTAAAGCAACTGCCAAGTTGCAAACGGGAGATTTGCCTGTTGAAAATATATAGGGGATTGAACAATCAAGAAATAGCGGATGAATTGAATATACCGATAAACACAGTCAAATGTTACTATACGCAATCTTTGAAGCTACTGAAATATTATCTTAGAAATCATGTTGAATAGAGGCAGGGTTGTCAATGTTCCTTCATTTCATAAAGAAATAACGTGAGTATGGCTGAAATGAAACTGACATACAAAAGAAATGTAGCCGTTATACACTTTTGAACATACTCTGTGTCAATAGTACGTAAAAGATATTATTGAATCAAATTTATTAATTACTTAACGTACTAAAATGAGAAGAGGTATTTTGATTGTTTTGACTGTTTTGCTGAGCACATCTTATATGATGGCTACTCAGAAAACAATATTAGAGCGTAAAAAAGCAGAAAAGGGCTACGTCTTGACATCCGATGAGGAGGTCTCAAAAAAAGTGGTTACGGTTAAAATGAAAGGTGTTATTTTTGACAAGAAAACACAGGAAAGATTGCCAGGAGTAACATTGGTACTAAGCGATAATCCTTCGATTGGAACGGTTACTAACATGGATGGCGAATTTCAGATAACGGCTGTCCAGGGATCTAAATTGAAAGTGTCCTATATAGGATATGAAACTCAGCTGCTAGCTGTAAACCTGGATGACAACATTAAAGTAGAGCTTGACCAAGACAATTTCAAACTGGATGAGGTTGTAGTAACTGGGCAAGGTGCAGAAGTACAGAAACGGCGTTTATCATCGAATGTAACGACAGTCAACAGTAAAGAACTGGAACGTATGAAGCAAGGGCGAATCGATCAGATATTGCAGAACTCCCTACCTAATGTGCAAATTACGATGGCCAGTGGTCAAGCTGGCGCCACTTCATTAGTTAAATCAAGAGGTCTGTCATCTGCCTATTCTAATTCTACTCCAGTAATTTATGTAGATGGCGTACGTGTGGATAATATGAATACGGGAGCCACTTTAAATAACTCTTTAAGCGGTAACAGTGCCGTGACTGGCTCTATAGGTGATATTCCTATGGAAAACATTGACCACATAGAATATGTAACAGGCGGTGCAGCTACTACACTTTACGGTTCAGATGCTGCCAACGGGGTCATCCAGATTTTTACTAAAAAGGGAACAGAGCAAAAGATTTCTTTTTTTGCTGAAACCCAGTTAGAGGCGGATGTGGCTTCTTCACAATTTTATCATTTTAAACGTACAAAAGAATTGTTGCATCAAATAGGATTTACTCAAAAATACCGTATTGGCTTTGATGGTGGAACTGAAAAATATGGCTATAGTTTTGGAGCGAACATGAGCAACAGTACCGGTACCCTGATAAAGAATGGGAACGAAGACCGTAAGTATGACCTACGTTTCGGCTCAAGAGTGAAATTCAACAAAGTTCTTGAGTATCAGAATTCATTTGGTATGGTGATACAGGACTTTGCCCGTAGCCGTAACGGTAACCAAGGTGGATATACAGGATTGTGGTTTACGGAAGGTGCAGCCGCAACTAATTTTAAATATACAAATACCGAAGGCAAGCAAGTAAACTATGGAGCCGATTTGGATGCCTTGGATGATTATGCTTTTGCCCAAATGAAATCTTTTGTAAACACAGCTGAAGCATTACAGAATAACCGGGAATCTGTGAAACGTTTCCAAACTTCACAGTCTTTAAGTTATGCCCCGTTAACCAACCTCACCTTTAAAGGTATACTAGGAGTGGATTATCGTCTGAATAATAATAAGAACATCATTACCAATGAATATCTGATACATACCCAGCAAAAGCCAGAAGGTACGTCAGACGCGGGAAGTATTTCTAATTTTGACCGTAATTACTTTGGTTTGACTATCGATATAAATGGACAACACAGATATCGTTATAGGGACATCTTCAGTCTGATTTCTACAGCTGGTTTCCAATTTTTTAGCACATACGACCACCAATCTGTTTATAATGGTACCAATGTGCGAGATGGTGCGCAAATTGTAGCAGGGGCAGGAACATTGACTTCCAATGAATGGCTGAGTTATCTATATAACTATGGCTATTTTATCCAGGAGAATATCGGCTTTTTAGATCGTTATTACATAGATCTGGGACTACGTTCGGATTACAACACAGCTTTTGGTGACAATGTAGGTTGGCAGTATTATCCGAAAGTGGGAATTTCCTATGTACTTTCCGAAGAACCCTTCATGCAAAGTCTGAAAGAAAGTAATTTTATTAACAATGTACGTATCTTGGCAAACTATGGTGTGGCAGGTAGCTATCCGCCAGCCTTTGAATATCAACGCACAGTAGCTTTCAATTCATTTCAAGGACAACAAGCCGCTTCTTTCGGTAAATATGGAAACCCGGATTTGGCTCCAGAAAAGAAACATTCTTATGAAGCGGGTTTTAATGCGGTTCTTTTTAATCGTATTTTAAATCTTGGCTTTACTTATTATTATGCTTTGACTAAAGATGCCCTTTTCAGTATTCCGTCTCTTCCCTCATCTGGACAGTCGGCCAACTATCTGTCTAATGTAGGGGAAATTGAGAACAAAGGTATTGAATTGAGTGTAGGATTGCAACTGGTAGATACTAAAGACTGGAATGTTCGCTTGAATGCATCATACAACACCAACCATAACAAGGTTCTGAGTATCGGTAATGCAGTACCATTTGCTATTGGTGGTTTCTCGTCAAGAACAGTGCAAACTGTAGTAGCTGAAGGACAGCCGGTAGGTTTCATCCGCGGTTACAAAGCTGTACTGAATTCGGATAACTCATTAAAAGAAATTCTTCCTTTACAGAATTTAGGGTCCACACTCCCTACCGGATATGGAAACTTCTCTCTTTCTGCAAGCTATAAAAATCTGTCTTTGATGATTAACGGTGATTATCAATACGGAGCATACGTACATTCGTTTGACCGTCAATTCCGTTTCTCCAAAGGATTAAAAGACGGTGCAATACCGGAAAAAGCTTTGGAAGGATTAGATCAAGGTGCCAATTGGTTAAATTTTACAAACTTTTTCGTAGAAAAATCGGATTTTGTGAAAATTAGGAATATTGGGATTTCCTATGACTATAAGCCTGAAAAGTATTTGAAGAACATCAATTTTGGTTTTAATGTCTATAACCCGTTTGCCTTTACGGCTTCTTCTGTAGATCCTGAAGCAGCTTTGGCAGGAGCCCGTTCTCAAGGTGCAGTAGCCGTAGGTGGACTAAATTATTCTTCATACTCCACTCCTCGGCAATATGTAGGTTCTATTCGTATCTCTTTCTAAAAATGTCCAACTCTTAATGAAATAATAAAAATGAAGATAAAAAACTATATTCTCTTAGGGGCTTTAGCCTTATCATGCGCATCATGCGAGCTGTTGCAGCCCAATGATATTATCAATCCTAACGTGGACGAAAAGACGTTCTTGCAGACTCCAAATGCAATGAGTACTTGGGTAAATGGAGCCAATCGTTCATTTGCCACCATTATAGGTACGTATGTGGAACTCATAGAAATACTATCTGATAATTACTTCAATAATTACAGCCAAAGCAACAAAGTTTTTGATTTCCCTACAATCTTATACACAGATGTGGATGTCACAAACTTGCAACGCCATATTGGTACATTACGTGAAACCGCTATTCAGGGGTTAGAAGTGGTGGCTGCAGCTGATGCGACTACTACAGATGCTCAGCGTTTCAACCTTTATTATATAAAAGGTTTTTCTTATTTACTGGCAGGAGAGTATTTTCTTGCGCTTCCTGTTGAAAACGGAGGAGAGGTAAAAAGTTGGCAGGAAAATTTGAATCTAGCGATTTTCACCTTTACAGAGGCTTTGAACTATACTAATGATGCTGGTAAAAAAGCATTCATAAATACAGTGATAGCCCGCTCTTATTATAGGTTAGGAGACAAAACAAATGCTGTGCAATATTCAAATAATGCGTTAGCCTTGTCCAAGGACTTTGTAGAGCAGATTGAATATGATGGAGATAACGGTGTAGAAAGTTCTATACAAGGATATATCTACGGAACAAACTTTCAGCCGTTGCCTCGACTTGATTTTCTTGATCCGAAATATTTTCAGAAAAACAGCGCAACTGAAGCACGTCCTATCTGTATAGCTAAAGCGGAAGAAGCTTATCTGATTTTGGCCGAAGCAGCTTTAGCTGATAATGATCTTAATGGAGCAAAAAGTATTTTGAAGGAATTGTTGGCACTTGTAAAAAAACGTCCGGTAGAAACCGATATTAACGACCAATTAGAAGGACGTTATAACGGAGGATACAAAGAATATCCCAACAGTTCCGAATACAAAGTAGCTGCTTCGGCTGAAGATGAACTAAGAAGTGGGTTAGTACTTGATCGTCAAATGCCCAATTTAATTTCTATTCCTTACATTTCAGGAACTTCTGTCACAGAAGCGATGATAGATAATCCAACCACAGTGGATAATTTACTGGAAATACTTTATCTTATGCGTCAGGAGATATTCATAGCAGAAGGACGGCGGGTAGCTGATTTAGGAATTCGGCTGCCGATATGTGAAACAGAAGCTGCAAACACTCCGTCAGCTGCCAATTATACAACCGCTCAAATCCCTCCCTTTATTCCTTTAAATCAGGAGATGGATGCCTTCGAAATGAATAAGGATACTAAAACAGTAGTTATTAAATACAATATGAATCGTGTTATCGTACAAAATAAATCTTCAGAATATGTGGCTCCTTTCTTTAACTAATCAAACGATGAAACTGAAAAGAAATATTTTAATGTTTTTATGTAGTTGTTTAATAGGCACCGTGACTGCTGCCGACCGTTCTAAACACGTCATTCTTATTACCATTGATGGAATGAGATCTGAAATGGTAACAGATAGTACAATGCCTTCACCCAACTTAAAAAGAATGAAGAGGGATGGATTGTTTGTGGAACGTATCAAAGGAATTACTCCGACAGCTACATACCCTTCACACATAACTATTGTGACAGGAGTAGAACCTGTTCAACATCGTATCTATTATAACTCTCCTTTTACAGAGAACAGACCAGGAAATGTAAGCTATTGGTATGCAGACTCTATCAAAGCAACTACAATCTGGGATTCTGCAAACCAAAACGGGTTGATCGTAGCCTCTCTTTTTTGGCCTGTATCTGTAGGAGCAAAATCCATTCATTATAATGTACCTGAATTTTGGTCGGTAAAGCCCGTTGCCAATCAATTGGAATACATCAAGCCCTACTGTACTCCGAAAGGCTTTTTAGATGAGTTGGAACGGGAAGCCACTGGAAAATTAAACCATAAAAACTTTAGTGCTGGTTCTATGGATAGAGATGCTCGCACTGCCGCAATGGCCAATTATATTATGAATACCTATAAACCCAATCTAATGACAATACATCTGATTACTACTGACTATGCCCAACATGCTACAGGATTGAGGTCTGACAGAGTGAGTGCAACAGTAGGAAGTGCCGACCATGCTGTAGGGTTGATTCTGGAGAATTTGGAACGGAATAAGTTATTATACAATACTACCGTAATTGTATGCGGTGACCACGGCTTTGTGAACTATAGTAGAAGTATTGTTCCGAACGTATGGTTAGTGCAAGAAGGTTTGTTGAGTGAAAAACCCGGAGGAGAGTGGAAAGCTTGCTTTCATGGAGCAGGAGCTATGATGTTTCTTTATCTAAAAGACAAGAATGATCAAACTACTTTGAATAAAATTCGCAAAAAACTGACTTCATTACCAGATACGACCCAAGCATTATTCCGTATAGTAGAAAAAGAAGAATTAGGCAAGGTAGGGTGTGACCCAGAAGTGGCGTTTGCGTTGGAGCCCGTAAAAGGAGTAGCTGTTGCTACTGCTCGTACCGGAGCGGATGTTATAGAGAAATTTGGAGGTAAGCATGGCTATCTATCAGGTATTGACCCTACGACATTAGTAGCATTTGGATGCGGGATTGAGAAAAAGGAATTACCAGTTATGAAACAAACGGATATAGCTCCTTTTATAATGAAGCTTCTGGGTATCGATTTTGGGAAATAAAGTAATATAGAAACAAAAGACTATTTGAAAATAGAAAAGTGAATTAGTCTTATTGATATTTATAAGCTGAAACAGAGGTATTCCCCTATTTTTGCCTTGATTTTGGAAATGCAAGGTAAGAATGGGGGAATTTTCATATTTCAATCTATAAATGTATGTCTTTTAATTCTATCAGAACTGTTCTTGTTATTGCTAAAAGTTACTGACAGAGCGTGTCAGTGGAATGAACTCCTTATATTCTTCAAGCCGTATCCTGTTTTCTACCTTTGTTACAAACAATTATGTGATATGGCAAAATTATACATTAATAAGGACATTGTAGCTGATAGAGATAAGCTGGAGAGTTGGTATTTGACCGGAGATGAAGGGCTTTCGTTTCCAGATATTCAATATTTTCTTTCATGGCTTGACCCGGCTGACCCTACAATTGATATTGAAATACATTCATGCGGTGGTGATACAGTTGAGGGGTATGCGATTTATGATGCATTACGTGCATCGGGTAAGGAAATTTCTTGTACTGTCGTTGGAAGATGTGCTTCTATGGCGACAATTATTCTACTGTCTGCACCGTTGGAACGCAGAAAGGCTTATCCTCATGCAAAGTTTCTCATTCACAAACCATATTTGGCAAAGTATGACGATGTCTTAGACCTTGAAACGATAGAAACCCTTAAATCAAGTTTGGAAACGGAAAAAGCTAAGATGTTGGCTGTCTATGTTGAAAGGACAGGGACAGAGCCAAATGTATTGGAAACTCAAATGAATAAAGAAACATGGTTTGGTGGAGAAGTTGCAAAACAATTAGGATTTATATCTGCTGTTCTTGTCCCAACTACAGCAAAAGGAATCGATTATAAACTTAATAGTAAAAAAATGAACAAAGAAAAACAAGTGACAGTGAAGCAATCTATCATTGATAAGTTGCTTGCCAAATGTGGCTATCAAAAGATTGAGGATATTCCAGTAATATCTATGGAGTTGACAGACGCCGAAGGTAATATACTGACGGTGGAACGTGAAGAGGGAGAACCGCAAGTTGGGGATGCCGCGTCTCCTGATGGTGAACATGTTATGCCTGATGGGAAGACTATCATCGTAACCGATGGAGTAATTACGGAGATTAAAGATCAGGAGGAAGAAAGTGGTGATGAGGAGATTGAGGCTTTGAAGGCCCGCATTGAAGAACTTGAAGCGGAAAATGCGGCTTTGAAAGTTAACGCCCGTACAGTTGAGGACAATAAGATTCTGAATGCTGTAAAGATGGCAGGTGGGGAAAATTGGTTGGCGAAGCATTGCTCAACCTACAGGGTTTCCTTACGTGCCCAGACTTTTAAGACAACTGTTGATTCTCAGGTAAATGCAGAGGAAACACCTATTCAGAGGAAGTTGAGAGAAGAAAGAGAAAAGCGAGCTAAAAAGTAAAGAAAGGAGATTTGAGTATGCCTATTTTGGATTTTTCAAAATTGACACCGGACAATCAGGCGGTGAAGGATTTGAAAGACTTGATTGAATTGACAGTCTTTCAGAATGAGGATATGGAGCGTTTTATGACGTTCATGCCTAAAGTGACCAATGGTAAGAAAGTTGGTTTTATTGGTGAAATGGAGGATGTGGGTATCGCAGGCTCTGGATGTGATCCTACATATCAAAAGGTGGCTATTGCTGCAGCCCAAAAGGTTTGGGAAATTGGTGATTGGCAAGTTCCATTGGAAATGTGTTATGAGGATTTGGAAAACACTATTGCTAAATATTGCCTAAAAACCGGTACTAATATTGCGGACCTTACTTCTACTGAGTATATGGATGGAATCGTCCTTCCGAAGCTAACGGAAGCAATGATGAAAATGTTGTGGCGCTTTACCTGGTTTGGAGATAAGGATGCTGCCAATGTTGAAGGTTCAGGGCAAATTACAGATGGTTTGAATGTTGAATTGTTTAAAACATGTGACGGTTTCTTTAAACGTTTGTTTGCTATATGTACAGCTAATGCTGGCCAGCATACTGTCATATCAGCCAATGCTGAAGCATCTTATGCTTTGCAAAAATCCAAAATGAAAGAATTGGGTGCTGCAACTTCCATATTTGATGCAATGCTTGAAGATGCGGATAGTCGTATTTTCCAAAAGTCCGGACATGCAATTTTTGCTACGAAATCATTGTGTGATTCTTTATCTCGTGACGTGAGAGAAAAATATAAGGTTATTATGCCTTGGGAAGTTATTTTTGACGGACTTGAAGTAGGGGAGTATGACGGTGTTACAGTTGTAAAATGCTCAATTTGGGATCGATTTATCCAAGCATATCAGAATGATAAAACCAAATTGAATCTTCCCCATCGTGCTGTTCTGTGTTCTCCGGAGAATCTGATGTACGGCTGTGAAGGTGATAACCCTATGTCAGACCTTGATATCTGGTTTGAAAGAAAATCCCGTAAGAATTATATCTATTCTACAGGTAAACTTGGTTCTATGATTGGCGAGGATAATCTGATACAAGTTGCATATTAGGAAAGGAGGTATTTATGGGAGTATGCGATGATATTTTGAAGAAAGATATTTCTCCGTCTTGTGATGATCCAGTTGTACAAGGTTTGGAGCAGGAAGGTGTGATAATGAATCGTGCAGATGTAGACTTTGCTGCAACGCTATTCAATTCTACCCGTAAGAATGTGATTGAAACATTAGCCATGAAGACGGGAAAGAAAGCATATAAAGTTATTGTACCAGGAAAGGCTCCATTTACAGGAACTACCACAGCTTTGGCTACTGGTACATATCGCAATTCATTCACAAACACTCTTGTACTTGTGATTCTAGCTAATGATCCGGATGTTTGTGCAGATATTATTGACGGCTTGGCTAACGGTTCTTACGTTGTAGTGTTGGAAAATAAATATAAGGGGTTACAAAAAGAAGCAAATCCGGGCGATGCCGCTTTTCAGGTTTTTGGATATTATCAAGGTCTTACAGCTACTACTATTGAAAACAATAAGTATAGTGAAGATACAGAAGGCGGATGGACTGTAACACTCGAAGAACAGAAAGCTCCAAAGTCAGCTTTATTCTTGTATAAAACAAGTTATGAAGCTACTAAAACTGCTATTAATACTTTAACGGCCGAACCGGCAGAGTAGAGGTATGACAGTTTTAGAAGTGGTTGATAAATTGAAAGAGTTGGGGGGTAAACTCCCCCTCTCTTCTTCTGATAAATCAGACATTGAAGTAATATATCATGAAGTCTTCGGACGAACTTTTATTAGAACTTCATGTAGTGATTGCTATCGTGATGCTGTGATTGAGATGTATTCATATTTAAAAAAATACGGAAAGATGAAAGAAAAATCAAATTATGCATTGAAAAATGGTGTCTTACTCCAGGCTGGCTTTGGGAGTGGTGAAATGTATACCAATGATAATCTAACTGATGAAGCGGCAGAAAGATTTCTTGCGGGAAATCCTAAAGGGATAGTGTTTTTTGCTTTAACGCCTTCTGATTGGGAGGAAAGGGTTGAAAAACGCAAGAATCCGGTTACGGCTTTGGATGAGACTTTAGTTTTAGAATTAGTGAAAGCTTTCCAAGTGGAAGGTGCTACTGTCAAAATAGTGAAAGAAGCGTTTAAAACTTATCAAGTAGACGGGAAAAAAGTGACTGTTAAGTTATTGGATGCTCATATAAAAAAAGCCCAATCCCTTCTTGAACCAGAACAAGAAGCGGCGGACAATGGAGTAGCCAGAGAAATGGTAGAATAAAAATGACCTCACGGAACAATGAATGTAAATGATTTAAAGAAGAAAAGTAATAGGCGTGTTGATACGGGATACTTACGTAATCTTGGCATTCAAAGCTATGGTGATGATAACCTATATCCCCAACATTTAAGAAATATCATTGCAGCGAGTTCAACGGGCAGTGAATGTGCGGAACGTTATGCCAATTTTATAGAAGGAAACGGTTTCCGTGAGGTTGCTTTTTCTGAATATGTAGTTAACCGTCGTGGGGATACGGCAGATGATATTCATGCTCTTGTTTGTAGGGATGTTGCGGATTATGATGGGATAGCAATACATGTAAACTATAATATGTTTGCTGATATAGTAGAGATACAGCATGTCCCCTTTGAGAATTGCCGTTTATTAGAAGAAGATGAAACCGGATATATTGCAAAGATTGCGGTTCATCCGGATTGGACAGGAAAGAAAACTCGTAAGGGTAAGGCTATTAAGGTTGTACAGGAGAATGTAGAGTTCATCGATGTTTTTAATCCTTGTAAAGAAGTGGTGTATGCACAGATTCGTGCTGCAGGAGGAATTGAAAACTATAAAGGACAGATATTATGGATTAGTAACACAGGAAAATTTGTGTATCCTGTCGGAAGGGCTGACCGGGTGATTACGGAAATGAGTACGGATGAAGGATTAGCCAATGTGAAGTACCGTAATGTACGCTGTAATTTCATGCCTTCTGGAATGCTTATCACTAAAAAAGGTTCTGCATCAGTTCGCATTGATGAAAATGGAAATCAAATTAAAGATGATAATCAAACAGAAGATACCGGATTCTCTGAGACTTTTGAACAGTTACAAGGAGACACTAATGCCAATAAAATCTTAGAAACAATATTGGAATCTGATGAAGAAAAGCCGGAGTTTTTAGATATCAGTCCCAAGAACTATGATAAAGATTTTACAGTTACCGATGCTAGTGTGGTAGAGCGTGTTTATTCCGCTTTTGGGCAGGAACCTTGGTATTGTATTCGTATTGGTAAGGTGGGTTTTTCCGGTGAGATATTGGAGGATGCTTTTGAGTATTATAACTCTATTGTATCAAAACAACAGCGAATGATTGAACGTGCTTTTCAAAAGATTTTTGCGCATTGGTATGAGCCAGTCAATCCTTCTAATGACTTTAGTGTACAACCGCTTAAATATGTAAGAAATGCAACCGTATCTAATAACAACAGATGAAGTGTCTAAGTTGGCCCGTACGATGTCGGTACATATCGATACGGAAAAGATAGAAACATATATTCGAGAATCGGAGAATATTGATTTGAAATCGGCTTTAGGTGATACTTTGTTTTTAGACGTGAAAGACCACCCGGATAATTATAGTGAATTACTCAATGGCGGTTCTTATAATGCAAAATGTGGTGGAAAACGCTTTTTTGTGGGTCTAAAAACCGCATTAGCTTATTATACTTATGCCCGTATGGTGAAGAATGGGGATGGTAATGTTACCCGTTTCGGATTTATGAATAAGGGTAACGAATATTCGTCCCATTCTGATTTTAAAGAGAAGCTTATGGCTTATAATGATGCTTTTTCTATGGCCGACCAATATTTAAAAGAGTGTGTACGCTATTTGAATGATAATAGAGAATCTTTTCCACTATATAGAGGAAATGGGGGACTGGCCGCAAACCGTATAACATGTAGAATTTTGGGTGAATAATTATGAAAGAGAATTTTAATACATTAAGACAAAGGGCAACTCAAATAAAAAATGAAGTTGAGGACGGCGCTAATACTTCTGCAAGAGTAGGCTCATTTTGTGAGGACGTAGTAGATACAATGACTGGTACCATTACGGAATATAATGTTTCCGTCCAGCATCCGACTTCGGGAATCGACGGAAGCAACAAGTACAGTCTGGAAAGCGCCATCGCCCAAGTCCCGCAAGAACTTAGGAATGTAGGGCTGAAGGTGTCGTTCATCAATTCGGATGGTAAGGTAGAAACATGGGAGTTCCAGGGCGGGACGTTTA
>NZ_FQWK01000012.1 GCF_900129655.1 Bacteroides clarus YIT 12056 | reverse complement strand
TTGAGAAGGCGTCGAAACCTCCGTCCACTACCGAGAGCGCTCCGGTCACGAAGCTGGAAGCGTCACTGATGAGGTAGTGAATGGTTCCGAAGAGTACCTCCGGTTCCGCGAAGCGTCCGCACGGTGTGTGCGCTATAAATGCATTACTACCTACTTTTTATGCTTTCCAGAAACTCTATTTCTATAATCCGGAGATTATGTTTTCCCTTGCCTTCCTTTGCTTTCTTCTCCATGTCATTGGCCGCTCCGCCCGCCACTTCCACAATCTGGCCGAAAGCGTCCTTGTCGGTAGTGCTGCCTTTCAAACGGACGGTTATCTTATCGGAACATACCGGCTTGTCCACTTCCAGATGTACGTATCCCAGACTCTTTTCCGTGTTCCCGCTCCAAATCAGCTCGTCTCCGGCATACACTTCCAAAGGATAACTGCGGGAACGCCAGCCGTTCAGCTTGATGCAGATGTCGTCGACGCTCGCCTTTTCAGCCAATGTATAGGTAATCCAGGCCGTACTTAACCGACCGTCGTTCGCCCATTCGCTCAACTCGTTGTCATCATGGCTGTTGCCCGTTTCGGTACGGTTGGCGCCGGCTTCGGCGGACACAATGGCGATGTCGCGCTTGGTATCCGTATAGGAAGGAGTCAGCGGAGTTTCCCCCTTATCCAGCCTGCCTTTCAGGGTCAGTTGGGGCAGGTAGTCACTCAGCCCGTCTGCCACTTTCACCGGAACGGTCTGCAGCGTAAGCCTTGCGGCCGGAAGCCCTTCCGCCTCGGCGGTGACAACTATTTTGCCGGCTTTGGCCGTACTGCGGATCAGCGCACGGTTGATGCCGCATTCCACCGGGAGGTTCATATCCAGGATATGATTGTCCTTCCCCTGTGCGATACCGCCGCGCCATTCGGCCTCGCCTTTCAGGGTAAAGCGGACCGTACGGTTATCCAGCGGACAGCGTCTGCCGTCCTTGTCCACAACTTCCACCTGAAGCAGGGCCATGTCGGCTCCGTCTGCGTGGAAACCTTCGGGGTTCTGTATGGCCGTAAGTTCCAGACGGGCGGCTTCCCCCACTGTTGACAATGTATAGCGGCTCACTTCCCTGCCTTTTCCGTCGTAACTTACCGCTTCTAGCCTGCCCGGTTGATAAGCGACCTTATCGAAAGTGAAAAGGAAATGGCTTTCCCGTTTACCTTTACCCAGGGATTTGCCGTTGAGCAGCAGTTCCACCTGTTCGCCATTCGATACGACATATACGGATTTCACCGTATGTTCAGGATAGTTCCAGTGTCCGATGATGTAAGTCTGGAACTTGTCCGTATCCACCCAGCCGTTCCACATTACCTGGTGGGCGAAGAAGGCGTCTTTCTCTATACGCATGGGGTCGGTCACGCCGCTGCGGCGGTAGTTCTCCTCACCGCGATAATGTGTGTTGGAGTCGGAGAAGATGATTTTCGTACCGCCTGCACTGACCCGTAAGCCCGTACCCGGACGCTCACGCCAGTAATCGTACCAGCGACGAACCATCTCCAATGCGAGCATGTCCTGATTATGATTGTAGCTCATTGCCGGTTTCCCTTTATGCAATGGTCCTGCCCCTTCTTTATGGAACGGATAGCTGTACTCATCCCAATACTTGCGGAGTCCCTCATCGCGGCAATATTCGGTAGCCCACATCGGATGCTTCTTACTCTTGTTGATATAAAGCATTTCACCGCCGTATTCCGCTTCGTTAATATCGAGCATCTCACGCGAGCCGATGGCACGTCCGCCGAAAGGGTCGAACTTGTCGCGGATTTCCTTCATCTCAATCATATGTTCACGGCTGATAGACTCATTACCACATTCGTAAAACAGGATACTCGGGTTATTACGGTTATAGATAATGGCATCGCGCATCAGTTCCGTACGCTGTTCCCATTGGCGGCCTTGACGGTCTTTCTCCGCATCGCCGGCAGGCATGGCCTGAATAAGGCCGACACGGTCGCAAGACTCCACATCCTGTTTCCAGGGAGTGACGTGCATCCAGCGGACAAGGTTCGCGTTACTTTCCACCATGAGGCCATTGGAGTAGTCGCTCAGCCATGCGGGAACGGAAAGCCCCACTGCCGGCCATTCATTGCTGGTACGCTGGGCATAGCCCTTCATTTGGATGACGCGGTCGTTCAACCATACCTTTCCCCGGCCGAACTTTGTCTTGCGGAAACCGGTACGGGTCACCACCTCGTCAAAAACATTACCGCGGTCGTCCAGCAGGGCTGTATTCACGGTGTACAGATAGCCGTATCCCCAGCTCCAGAAGTGCAGTTCGCTCACATCGGCAGTAGCTTTCACGGTTCCCGTCTCACCGGCTTTCAGTACTGTCTTGCCGCCATGGAAGGTCTTTACCGGCTTACCGTCCGCATCGGTCAGGGTCACCCGGTAACTGAAGCTGCGTGCCTCGCGACTGTCGTTTTTCACTTCGGACTCGGCATGTATCTTCGCCTTGCGGCCTTTGATGTCGAAGTCGGTGGCGTAGATGTATACACCGGTTGTTTTCAGGTTGCTGTACAGAGGCAGAGTCTGATATACCTCGTCCGTCACATACAGAAATACGTTCTTGGGAATGCCGCCATAATTGGCGTTGAAATTACGGTCACTCCACTGAAACTTAGAGTTAGTACGTTTTTCGCGATAGAACCAGTTATTGTCCGTACGCACAGCCAACACATTATCTCCTTCTTTCATATAGGGAGTAAGGTCAAATCCTACGGCCATGACCCCGTTTTCATGCAGTCCTAAATAGTGTCCGTTCAGGAAGAATTCACCACCCTGGCGAACTCCCTCAAATTCGACAAACACTTTTTTACCTCTCAATTCTTTTACCCGGAAATGCTTGCGATACCAAACAACCGTGTCGGTATGCTGTTCGATAGATAGTCTGAAAGCCTCATCTTCATTGAAAGCACGCGGCAATGTCACTTGTTTCCAATCGCTATCTCTAAAGTCGGGCTTTTTCGCTTGTGGAAAGTCCCCTACTTGCAGACGCCATTCACTGTTGAAATTATACTTCTTGCGTTCAGCCGTATAACCGTCTACCGCAAAGAGGGTTATCAGCAGAAATGTAAGTAGATAGAATCTGTTCTTCATGTTCTTATTACTATTGTTTATTAGTGTTCATTACTCCTTGTCACTCATTATTTGTATGCTTCGTTTTGCTGATACAATCCTTCTTTCGCTTTCATTTGCGTATCAGGAATAGGATAGAGATAAGTACCCGGTTGTACGTTATTGATGTAGTTATCATAAACGGATGTTCCGGCAGCTTTATCCGAGAATTTGGCACGTATCTTCTCCATGTATGTATTATGGCGTACGAGATCGTGCCAGCGAATACCTTCAAAGGCAAGTTCACGCCGGCGTTCATCTTCTACACATTGCAGGAAAGCGTTTTCGTTTTTCTGCGCCGCACTCAATGCCGCCAACCCGGCACGGGTACGTATTTTATTTACCAATCGCACGCCCTCATCCGTAGGACCTGCAATCTCGGCATACATCAGCATTACATCTTCCAAACGGATAAGCGGATAATTGATAGGGAAATAAGTGCGATCCACTATTTGCCCGTCAATATCACTGTATCCCAACTCTTTCCGTTTGATTTTATGTTCAAAGAACTTTGTAAAGTAGTTCTTCTTGGGATCGACCGTCGCTTCATAACGAACATCCGCCTTGTTCTCTTCATAAAGCGCAGCCAGCGCCTCCGAACAGGTTATGCGATTACCCGACATTTGAATGCCGATATAATCTGTTCCCACATTGGGTACGGACATAAAGACCACGGGGTTGCCATAATTCTTTTCGGCAACATATTGTACCTCAAAAATATGATATTTATTGTCGTTATCGCTAATCCAGATACGTTGCCATGTGTCACCGTCAGCAGCCCAGTATTTATTGTTTTTCTCTGCGTATGTAATTACCTCTCCCAATACCTCTTTGGCAAGTGATAATTTAGACGTATCATACAAAGGGAAACCGGCCATAGTCAGATAAACCCTGCCAAGCAATGCCTGCGCAGCCGGAAGTGTAGCACGCCCTGATTCGGCAATACCGCCACTGCTTGTGTAAGCCCGGTCTTTCATGTTTTCTATGGCATACTGCAAATCGGGAATGATTACTTGCTCGTATACATCTTGCGCTTCGGACTGCGGCGTACTCATTGCCTCTGCCGCACTTAACGATTTAGTGGCAACCGGTACACGCCCCCAATACCTTACCAGCTCAAAATAGGCATAGGCTCGCAAGAAACGCGCTTCGGCCATAAAAGTAGCTTTTACATCTACCTCCTCAGCATCGTCTTCCACATTGAACTCCAGATGCTCTACTCTCTCAAGGAAGAGATTTGCGCGGGATACTATTTTATAGAAAGCATTCCAAGCGCTGTTTATTGTTCCGGCAGTATATATGCTCGGATTAAAAACACTGATATCCACGTAGTCACGTTGCTTGTCATCGGCCGGTTCGGTCCATACGTCATCCGAACGCCCGTCGGACATGAGCAGAATATATTCAGGAACAGGCAGCAATCCGTTATAAATACCCAGCAATGCTTGCTCTGCCTGAATAGGTGTCTGAAAGAAATCCTCCGTAGCGCGTGAGGTCGGCGATTTCACCTCCAGCCAGTCTTCACAGGAAGTTGTAGTAAACAGTGCACCTGCCAACAGAATGATACTGATACATATATGATAAATCGTTTTCATAAGTGATGTTTTTTAAAGGTTATTTCTTTAGAAGCTGAAATTGGCACCGACCGTATAAGTACGTGCCTGCGGATAGGCATTGTTACCCTTGTTTTCGGGTGAATAGCCGCCGTCGTATTTATCCCACATCCATACGTTCTCCACAGTGAAATAGACACGCGCGTTGCGTATAATCTTTCGGTTAAGCGGTAATTTGTATCCCAAAGTAATATTCTTGATACGGAGATAGTCCGAGCTATAAAGCCAGCGTGTATCACGCAGTTCACCGGTAGTGGAGCTTAATGCCGGCGTCTTTCCGTCGCCCGGCTCCTCTTCCGAACGCCACATATTCTTCCACCAAGAAAAGACGTTCTGCGAGATAGCCATACCCGGATTGTCCATATAACGCCCCGGTGACATACTGTAAAGCATACCACCGAATTGCGCCGTACACAGTACGGACAAGTCGAACGCTTTCCAACTCAGCTTATTCGTCATTCCAAAAGTGAAGTCGGGATTGGGTTTACCCACCAACGTACGGTCATCATCGTTAATAACTCCGTCATCGTTCACATCACGATAACGCACATCACCCAATGCCGTACCTTTACGTACCGGATACTTCCGTAAATCTTCGGAGTATTGATACACACCCACAGCATCATACATATAGAAACTGCGCATAGGCTGTCCTACCATCAATACTTGTGTATTACTGTCACTGAATATCTTGTCATTATTGCCTAAATCGGTTACCTCGTTCTTATTGTAAGCCATATTAAAAGAGGTGCTCCAACGCAAAGTTCCCGTCAGGTTTTGGCTTTGCAGTTCCAACTCAAAGCCTCTGTTTTGAACCTCACCCACATTATCCCACATATTACTGAAACCTATAATACCGGGCATTGTCACTTTATACAGCAAATCGCTCGTTTTCTTCCGGTAATAGTCCAACGACACCGACAAACGACTGTTGAACAACGAAAAGTCCGCACCGACATTCCAACTATATACTTTCTCCCATGTCAGGTCTTCCACATCAAGCGATGACATGGCATAGCCATTCAGCAACGAACCGCCTAAAGAGTAGTTTGCGCTCGACATCAATCCTAATGCCGCCCCGTCAGAGAGAGAATTATTACCATTGGCGCCCCAACTGCCACGCAATTTCATTGAATTAATGACGAAATCTTCCGGCCAGAACCGTTCGTTCGAAATACGGTAAGCCAACGATACGGCAGGGAAAATACCCCAACGCTTATTTTTACCGAACTTAGACGAACCGTCACGGCGAATACTGGCAGTCATCAGGTATCGGTTGTCATATTCATATTGCAGGCGTCCGAAGAAAGAAGCCATACGCCCCGGATATCCGATTGTGGCATAAGCCGTAGTCAAATCTACGTCAGTCATATCGAAACTCTCCACCAAATTATCAGGGAAATGTGTTGCTGCGAGGCGGGAGGAATAAGAAGTTTTGGCTTCAATTGAGAAACCTGCCATAGCGCCTACAGTATGCTTGCCAAAAGAATTGTCATAATTCAGTAACGTCTGAAACAGGTAGGAATGATTACGTCCGTCGGTGCGATTAGCGGTAGCATAGTAACCTTCGCCCGTGTTCCAACGATTAGAGATGGAACTGGGCAAGAAACTCCGCGCCTGCGTACTACGGAAATTATAAGAACCTGTTACTTCCGCACGCAAACCATCAAACAACTCGGCACGGATAAATGCGGAAGTATTGACGCGGGCATCTTCCGTCATACTCGACTTACGTTCCAACGTAGCTACCGGACTGACACGGGTACCGGCCCAGCTATATCTGCTGTAAGGCTCCGCTCCTGTATAAAGGCCTGCTTCCGACTCGGCAAACGGTACCATAGAAAGTACAGCCACAGCATCCGCCGTTCCGCCGTTATTCCACGACATGGAAGGAGCCAGATTGACACCCAATGTAATACGGTTGAATATGGTAGTCTGCATGTTGGCACGCAGGTTAAGTCTTTTATAAGAAGTATTGACAGCAATACCTTTCTGGTCTACATAACCCAAACTCACACGATAGTTGGACTGATCCGTAGAATTAGATACCGACAAGGTATAGTTTTGTTTAGGAGCCAAACGGAAAACTTCATCTTGCCAGTCAATAGCCATCAGGTCGCCGTATCCGGGCTGTATCCAGCGAGGGTCATTTACATACGACGTATTTACAGAACCGCCGGTATAAGCCAGACGTATTTCATAATCATCGGTCGCCATAGCGCCTTTCGAACCATACGCCTTTACATAATTCTGGTTATTGATTTCCGAGCGCCAGGCAATCCATTCTTCCGGTGTCAGCACATCCAGCTTCTTCTCCATCTGCTGAATACCGAAAGAAGCGGAGAACTGCACGTTCACCTTACCCGTTTTCGGCGCTTCTTTAGTTTTGATAAGGATAACGCCGTTAGCGCCGCGCGAACCGTAGATAGCAGAAGAGGAGGCATCTTTTAACACATCGATGGATTCGATATCGTCTGCATTCAAATCACTTAGGTCATCTACCGGAATACCATCAACTACATAAAGCGGTTGATCGCTGGCATTGATAGATGCAGCGCCTCGGATATGTACTTCCAGTTCGCCACCCGGCGCCCCGCTGTTTGTAGTAATCTCCACACCTGCCAATTGTCCTTGCAGCGAAGACAGTACGTTTTCATTCTGCCTATCTGCAACTTTCTCGCCTTTCAAGGTAGCGATGGAACCGGTCACATTCCCTTTCTTGGCAGTGCCATAACCGATAACCACAACTTCGTCCAACGCCAAATCCGCCACTTTCAACTTCACATTATATACATTTTTCCCTCTGCCCAATGTTATCTTGGCTGTTTCGTAGCCCACGTATGAAATCTCCAGCTGTCCGGCATCTTTGGGAACAGAAAGCTTGAATTGTCCGTCCAACCCGGTAATAGTCATACTATTTGTTCCTTTCACTACTACAGTGGCGCCGATAGCAGGTTGTCCCGTTTCATCCAATACAGTACCGCCGATTTCCCGATTCTGCGCCGTTGCCGTGACACCACATAGCAGGAACAACAGAATGCAGAGCATTGAGACTATCGCCCGCCTAAAGTCATAAATCTTTCTCATCTTATTTTTCATGGTCAATAAAGTTATCATATAAGAAACCGAAATGTGTATTTCATACTACCATTCGTGTATTTTGTATCTGCAAAAGTAGCGGTCTGAGTCGATTCCCGCATGTAATTATGTACAGAAAGTATGCAAAAAAGCCCACTATACGCCATTCATAAAGCCCACAAAGCATTCTGTGCAATCACTGTATAAATGTATAGGATATCTGAATAATATTGCATGTATTTGAAATAAAGGTTGCGTAACTTTGCCAACAGATAAATCAAATCCTGAAATAAATATCATGAAAAAGTTTCTATTGACAGCAGCAATTTTATGCTCGCTGACTGCTCTCGGACAAAGTAAGCGCAACCAGCCGGCAACCGTCATCATCACTGCCGGACAGTCAAACACAGACGGACGTGTATTAAACAATGCGCTTCCCGATTATATCCGACAAAATAAATATAAGTATTGCCAATGGTGCTATGGAAGTGCCGGCCAGCAAATAACGGGAGAGTTTGAAACTTTTTGGCCCCGCATGGTACACCAAGCGCGTCCGGGTCGATGGGCTTATGACGCCGTAACCTATTACTGGTTGGAGCAGGCGCTTCAAAAAGACTTCTATGTAATAAAATGGTCTTTGGGCGGAACAGCTATCGACACAGGTTGCAGCAGTA
Organism: Bacteroides clarus YIT 12056; assembly: GCF_900129655.1. Lineage (GTDB taxonomy): Bacteria > Bacteroidota > Bacteroidia > Bacteroidales > Bacteroidaceae > Bacteroides > Bacteroides clarus. The sequence goes on along the minus strand of NZ_FQWK01000012.1, from coordinate 7,738 downwards.
CAAGCGGTAAATATTGGTCGGCCGACCCGAAATGGCTTGCCGCCAACCATTCAACAGCTACCGGTGGAAAATCACTTTTACTCTCGTTTACAGAAAACATTTCAGCATGTATCGATAATAAATTGGATAAACTCCCCGAAGGATATGAAATCAAAGCTTTTCTATGGCATCAAGGCGAAAGCGATCGGCACAAAGGCGAAAATTATTATAAAAATCTAAAGGACGTGGTAGCGTATGTACGTAACTTCCTTGTAGAGAAAACCGGAAACAAGCGATACAAAAAGCTCCCCTTCATCTGTGGTACAGTATCCCGTAGTAATAAACAATACAGCGCCGACGTAGAAGCCGCGCTCTACAAGCTCGCCAAGGAAGATAAGAACTTTTACGTCATAGATATGTCTAAAGCCGAACTACAAAGAGACCAACTGCATTTTACTGCTGAAGCCGCCGAATATTTAGGAATTGAGATGTATAATAAGCTGGTTGAATTGGGCATTGCCGGTAAAAAAGCAAAGAAAATAGGTATTAAATAATAAGATTCTCGTAGAAAATTTTGTGTAAGTAAAAAGGTTCGGGCTTGTGAAAGTCCGAACCTTTATGTTTGATATACACGGCAGATATTCAATATCTGTCTTCCCAATCAATAATCCTCAATTTATTTTAGGTTTCAGCTCATCCGGTGAGTCCTTTGTATACGACTTTACATTCCCTGCCACTTTTGTAAACAACTCCTGTACCTGTTCAAGAGATACAGTAGCCGAAGGACGGAAACTATCAGAATTCATATAATCCAGAATAGCTTTATACATCTGACGGGCAACGACACGCTTTTCCGGCTGTGAAGTAATATCCATACTCGTCATCATTAACTTTCCATTCAACACGTTTGCTTCAAACAAGACTCCTAGCTTACGGCTGATAAACCAGGTATCTATACTCTGAACTATCGGCTGAAAATTATCCGGAAAATTTGTGAACTGCATCACTTGCGCTTTGTTCAGCAACTCCCACCATTGTAAATTACTATGGTATTCGGTAGGAAATTCCTTAAACAACGGATGATATTCATTAAGGAAAATGCCGGTGGTATGCGGCGGACGCATTTTGAACCAGGATGTATTCCAAAATACGGGAGTAAAATGTTGTACCACTTCTTTACCATAGCTCACTTTTCCGGCTGCGGTAATCAGAACCTTGCCTCCTTGTTTCAACACAGAAATAGCTCGTTCATCCAATGTATCCGTAATGTACACATCGCCTTCCGCCGGTTCCACACGTGCCGGATATACCCAAAAGTCCCAATCGTTCACGGCATCCGTATTCTCAATGCGTATTTCCAGATTCAATTTCCGCGGAGTATCAACAGCATCCAACTTTAAATCCACACTCCCCAAAGAGATAAGATTACCTATGGGAATATTACCACTACCAACTACTCCATGAGCATAGACCTTTCCATATTTATCCTTAACCGTATAAACAGTTCTTGCTCTCCGTAACGGCATTGCTCCGAAATGGGCAACCTCTATATCCGCATGAAAAGTTTCATCACCGGTATACGCAAATTTAGGTATCCGCGCTAACGGAACAGTCGGACTACAAAAACGTCTGAACTTCTCCGCATCGATATAACCTTTTTCCTCGAAAAATACGTTAAGCACTCCCACCAATGCCGTTCCCTGGCCGGAATAATCATTTAATGCCAATAGTTGAAAACCCGCATAATCGGGCGTACGTAATGTTTTCTCTATTTCATGCTTGTAACAAATAGCTTGTAACTTACCCGACGCCATCATGAAATCATGAGCTTGACCACTCATATCGTTATCTTCCAGTATATCTCGGAATATCTCAAAATTCCGGGCTTTATTTACTCCGGTGTACTTACGGATTTCATTAAAATCAGGGAACACACACCATTGCCCTGTCTCATGCGAAACGTAAGGTTGTTTCACCGTATCAATCTTGGCACGGTAATCCGACATGCTTTCCGGTTGCCGTTCCGCCCATGTCAATCCCCGCGCACCGGCCTTTACGTGATACTGATTATGCGGTTGCCACTGCCAACTGCCACCAACCGACGCTCCTGTATATACACGACGGGGATCTGTCGCTTTCCAATAATCCACGAACTTACTCACCCAATTTACCCAACGCCCGGAAGGCTCGTTGCCACAAGCAAGCATACAGTAGGAAGCGTAGTTACCATACGCTTTCGTCAGCGCAATGGTTTCATCCATCAGATATTTGTCAATAGGTTGTCCATTCCCCAGCTTCGGGCCGTGATTAGGCCAGCTCGGCCCTTCGGGTTGAAGATAAAAGCCTACAAGGTCAGCAGCAATAAAGGCCGCTTCCGGTGGACAGAAAGAATGGAACCGCATATGATTCAATCCATAGCTACGGCAAATACGGAATACACGTTCCCAAGAAGCAACATCCATCGGAGCGTACCCCGTTAACGGAAAATCACAGTTTTCAACTGTACCTCTCAACATCGTCTTACGCCCGTTTACATAAAACCATTTACCGTTTATCGTAAATTCGCGCATCCCGAATTGTACCTGCTTCGTTTCTATTTGTTTTCCATTCTTCAAAGTTGCCGTTAAACGATAGAGAGCCGGACTGAACTCATCCCACGTCAGAAAATTCTGTCCCATCGGCAGTTCCATTTCAAGCGGATTATCACCTTTTCGCACAGTAACGGTTTGGTATACCGGAGCAATCTCATGGTTGACATTCGTATTAAAGCTCCTCGCTGAAAGAGCTATCTCCCCTTTTGCTGAAGAAGATGCCCGCACATTCATACGTACAAGAGCTTTCTTTCCTGCAAGGTCGGGATATACCTGTATATCCTCAAAAAATACTTCCGGTGTAGATTGCAACTCTATTTTACCGACAATACCGTTCCAATTACCTTGTGTCTGGTCTGTGATACTATGCGAATCCGGACCTACGTTAATCTCTTTAATCCGGTTGTCCACACGAATAGTCACCAAGCAACTTTTTCCCGGAGTGACATAAGAAGTCAGGTCATACACATGAGGCACGCAAAGACTGTTCCGCATACCGACTTCCCGATGATTAATCCACACGGTAGTTTCTATATGGGGACGCTCCAAAAAGAGTACGATCCGTTCTCCTTTCCAGTTATCAGGAACCGTCACCTTCTTCTGATACCATGCCACCCCAACGTAATGCTTATCCGGCGTCAGGAAGAAAGGCAGTTTAACCTGACCGTCTATACGGTACTTTTCCATATAAGGGTTGAAATAGTAAGAGCTATCATAAAGGCTCCCTGTCCATTTGGTACGGACGGTTACATCATCCCCTTTCAGTTTTTCGGGCATTGACCCGGGCAGATTTATCCGGTCGTTCAAGGTTTTATTAAACCACTCTTCACGGACACCTTTATCCTCACGGTCTATTTGAAAAGCCCATTTGCCGGACAAGCTGACCGAGTGGTTTTGTCCCACTACGGCCAACGAGCCGGCAAATGCTATAAGCAAACTTGCTATAATATGTTTCATAAATTACTCTCTATTCTGCAATTACTCCCGCCCAACTGTTACACCAACGGAAATTACCTACATTGCCAATGAAACCGCTACGGTTTCTGAAAGAAATGGAACGGATGGCATGTTTCAATACATTTTCCGCATCTCCCTCGGCAACACATGAGGCCTCTGCCGGCTCTTCCGCAGTCAGTTCAGGGTCAACAAACAAAGACACTTTCTGATTGGCATAATCCAGTTTCAACACCAGTAAGTGAGTTTTATCATAATCGTAAGCCATGGTTGTTTCAGCCTTCACTTTCAACAGACTCGTTCCGAAACGGATTCTATCGCTACCCTCACGAGCCACATAAATATTGGCGCGGTTGCTACCGCCCACATAGCTGGCACTTACTCCCAAAAAGTCTGCCATACCACTTGCTCCGAGCTTGGAGAAGTTTACTAAGCAAGACAAGTAGAATGTACCGCGACCATATTGCTTTCCATCAGTCATGGAGTAGATACTGAAACGAGCGCCTTTCGTACCGGCAGGATAACCGCCTATGCTAATAGACGGGCCCTTTTCTGCATATCCTTCGTAAACAAGCTCTTTACCTATGGTAGGACTTGGATTGGTATTAGGTTTTGAAGAAAATGCTCCACACCATGTATTTATGGCAATTGGCGCCGTTTTCTCACTATAAACCGATTTCTCCAATTTGTCACCATCTTTATATCCTTGCAATAAGTCTTTTTTCAAAATCTGTGCATTTCCGGTAAAAGCAAATGCAGCCAATGCCAATGTAAAAATTACCTTTTTCATGATTTTATGTATTTAAGTTGTTATTCTTTAATTTCCATCCGGCTTCTCTATCTCTGTAAATGGTGACAGGTTCCATTTAAAATTCTTGAATTTATCCGGTTTTGCGGGGTCAAAGTTAGCATAATCTGCTTTTAAATCTTTCACAATAGGAAGATTTGCTTTCTTCATTCCCTCAATTACGCATTTTGCTACCTCATAAGCTCCAAAAGTATTAAAATGTGTGTTATCTTTCAGTTCCTGAGTTTGTCCGGAATAAGTATTTGCCGGATAATGTACATAGAGATGCTTGGATTCTTCTACCCCCATTGTTTCACATAATACTTTTGTCATGTCCTGCAAGTCAATGACAGGGATATTCTCACGTACGGCAATATCCCGGATAGCGGCAGGATAATCGGCATGCGTATCCTTGATTTTGCCATTCTTATCATACTGACGGCGGCGAGTTGGCGTAACCAACACCGGATAAGCTCCTTTCAGACGAGCCTCATCAATAAACTGTTTGATATAATAGGAGAAAGAATAGTAAGCTCCTTTACCCGGTCCTTTCTGTTTTTGGTCATTATGACCGAATTCTATCAGCAAGTAGTCGCCTTTTTTCATCTGGGTCAATAGTTTATCCAAACGTTTTCCACCGATGAAAGTATTGGCAGAAAGCCCCGATTCGGCATAATTGGCTATACAAACTTTATCCGTAAAGAAACGGGTAATCATTTGTCCCCAGCTTGCCCAAGGCTCATTATCATTATCAACGACCGTTGAATTACCACAAAGAAATACAGTAGGAACCTTGTCAACCCTTTCAATCACTAAAGAAGATAAACGGGGAGCATCACCATTAAACTCCAAGGTCAGTTTATCGTCCCAATTCAGTTTCTTCTTCTCGCGTTCCTTGATTTTTACTTTCTGATTACCCTTAATAACGGTATTACGTTTATTAATTGTAAAAGTCTCCGTTACGAGTTCTCCTTTCTTTGTGTCGAGGTTCTCAATGAAAAGACGGCGTGATTCACCACGAACTGTGGTACTGCCGGCAGAGTCTTTACTTCCCAATGTTACAGTCACTCTATAATTGCCATCAGGAACATTTACCGAGAAAAAGAAAGGCGCGTTACTTTTACCGTCCCAAGCAGGCTGAAAGTCATAACCATAACCCGAATCATTATTAAACAAAATTGAGGGAGTTATTTTGGTAAAGCCTTCTTGTTCTTTCTTATCAGACGAGAAATCGAATTTGAAAGTTTGAGCTTGGGCAAGCAAAGAGCTTGCCACAAGCAGCAGAGAATAAACAAATATTCTTTTCATAATTCAATGATTAAAAAGCTACGGCAAAGCGGAAATATCCTTTTTTACTATTTCTACCAAGGAACTGATTGCTAGTAGATGATGTCAAAGGGGAACCCCAAACATTAGAGGCATTCCGTTCTAAACTCGACCAATAGAACCAATCCATACTTTGTTCATAATTCTCATTTTTTTGCAATTCTCCTCCTGCTTTTATAATGCTAGCAGATACTATATCATAATTTTCCCGTATAATATCCAATTCTTTCCACGAAGGTAAATACCAATCAGTAATCTCTATTGTGGAAATAGGATTATCTTCTCTATACTGCGTCAAAGCTGCAATCATATTATCAGATTGTTTTGACCAAGCTGTTTTACCAATATCCACAAGATCCTCATCTTTAGATGACAAATAAAAAACTGTTGTATTATTATATCCTTGTATCATTTGAACAGTAGGCACAGGCGTTCCTCCATCCATTGTTCCTAAATAATTTCCCACATAAGATTGCGTAGCTAGCCAATTATTAACAATACCATCTTTTGCTGTTGCAAAAGATGACAATTCACTATTTGCATTGTTTAAAGCTACAGCTAGACCTTTGTTGCACATTGAATAATCACGTTGTAATGCAATATCATCCACTATTGACCCAACATAATATACAACAGCAATAATATTGTTCTTTATCTCCTGTTCCAATTCTCCCAGTTCATAATCTTTATCAATAGTCGTACCATCCTTACAAAGGAAATCCCCTATCTCCAGCGTAGGATTATAATTAACCTCTTCTTCCACACCGATATTCTCTTCAACATTAGGTGTCCATCCATCAATAGTCGGAGAATCAATCTGTAACTTTTCACCACTTTCCGTCTTACTCAAATCAACAGTATACTGGTATTCCTGAGAACTATCCAAAGCAGGTTTCAAACTTCCTGCATAGATTTTATCTCCTACCTCAATAACCAATTGAATAGGCTCCGCTTCACTTTCGGCAACTACCGGTGGTAAAATAATAGAAGAGGTAGTACCTAATGTAGTTTCCACCTTTACACTTCCTTTAGTAGATCCAGGTTTCACTTCACCGGTAGCAGTATCGAAAGTTCCATCAATAATAACTCCCTGCAATGTATAGGAGATAGAAGTTTCCGTTTTAGTTTCAGCAGCGCCGCCATTCGCAATATTCAGACTCACTTTACTCATCTGATGCTTGAATTTAAAGGCTACATTCGGATTACTCCGCGAAGCAGTTGCCTTAGCATACATAAAATCTATCGCATTATGGCCTACATACTTACCTGCTTCATCAACAATCTTAAAATCAAGTACTCCTGTGGATATATTTTCATTACCTGTATACGGATAATAAGCAGTATATTCAACCTCATCATTACCTAAAATATAAATTCCTGTAGTACTGGAAAATTCACCGGTAACACTACCTGCCACATATTTGATATTCAGATTCGGATTAGAGAGATTATCGCTTACACCGATTGCATCACCTACCGTCCAAGCAATACCGTCATCGCTCACGCGCGTGTTCACCTGATCGATACTGGCCGACACTATCAGTTTAGACCCTGCAATATCTTGCCCGTCATAATCGTTATTACAGCCGCTTAGCAGAGCTACTGCAACAGCACTTGTCAAAAGAATCTTTTTCATCTTCATGATATTAAATATTTATTAGATTATTAAAGTTAAACCGCCATGTTTATTCGCTGATTCTGTTGCAAATGTAAACAATGTCTCCCAAACCAGCCATGACGTTTATTCACTTTGCATGTAATTTCATCCACTGCCCCAAAAGCGTTCTTTTTCCATGTATTGTGTACATATATACATTATTAATAGAAAAATATCCGTTACTTTTGACCTCGAAAAACAATATTCCCGTAACCCAAGAACTGAAAAAGATATGAGAAAGCACCTGTATTATCTAATCGCATCCATGCTGATTATTACTATAAGCTTAAACGCCCAGACTAACTACAACTACAAGAAATTGCAACGTGAAAATCTCGGACGTGGTGTAGTCGCTATCCGCAAAGACGCTTCTACCGTCACCATTTCATGGAGATACCTCTCATCCGACCCTATGGATACCGAATTCAACGTATATCGTAACGG
>NZ_FQWK01000008.1 GCF_900129655.1 Bacteroides clarus YIT 12056 | reverse complement strand
TTGAGAAGGCGTCGAAACCTCCGTCCACTACCGAGAGCGCTCCGGTCACGAAGCTGGAAGCGTCACTGATGAGGTAGTGAATGGTTCCGAAGAGTTCTTCCGGTTCCGCGAAGCGTCCGCACGGTGTGTGCGCGATGATGGTCTTTGCGCGGTCTGTATACGAACCGTCGGGATTGGTGAGGAGCGCACGGTTCTGGTTGGTAAGCAGGAATCCCGGAACGATGGCGTTCACACGGAGCTCAGGGCTGAACTTGGTTGCCAGCTCGGTTGCCATATAGCGGGTATAGTTGCCGATGGCTGCCTTGGCGGAGCCGTAACCTACCACGCGCGTCAGCGGACGGAGAGCGGATTCGGAGCAGAAGTTAACGATGGCGCCCTTCTTGTTCTTTGCCATGACGTCTACGAACACCATGGTGGGGAGTACCGTACCGAAGAGGTTCAGGTCTACGACTTTGCGGAATGCGTCCACATCCAGGTCGAGCATGGTCTTGTCCGGAGCGATGGTAGCGCCCGGCATATTGCCGCCTGCGGCGTTCAGCAGCACGTCGATGGTGCCGAAACGTTCGAGTATGGCTTTCTTGTTTTCTTCCAGCACTTCCTTGTTCAGTACGTCGGTTACGAGGAACAGCGCTTCGGACTTTTGGTTAAGTTCGGCTTCCAGTTCCCTGCCCGCTTCTTCCACACGGTCCAGAACTACGATTTTGGCTCCTTGTTCGGCCAGATAGTTCGCGATGTTTCTTCCCAGAATACCGCAACCGCCTGTCAGGACGATTACCTTGTCTTTGATGTCGAATAAGTTTTTCATGATTTATGTATTTAGTTAATTATATGGATGCGCATTTCTTTTGGTTTGTGTTGCAAAGATATGGAATTAATTATTCTTTTACTATTGGAAGTGTATCAGAATTTATATGATTTGTATCAAGCATTCTTTTTCTGGCCAGTGCTTCCAAATAGTAGTAGTCAGCATAGGAGAGTGGTACATCGATTTCATCTCCTCCCGGATAATGTCCGGTAGAATGAAGTAATAGGAATCCATAGGCCGTTTCTGATTGAGCTTGGTAATCTTTATTGAGGCTGTCTACTATTTTGTTTGCAAGCTTTTTATATCGCCGGCTGTCATTTGCGGATACGTAGGTGGAAAGCTCATATAAGGCGGATGCCATAATGGCTGCTGCCGATACATCTCTTGGTGTGTTGGGTATATCAGGAGCTTTCATATCCCAATATGGAATCAGGTCTTCCGGTAGGTTAGGAAGTCCGAAGAAAAAGTCTGCGATATGTTGTGCTTGTTTCAGGTAATCTGAGTTTTTGGTAAAGCGATAACACATGGTATATCCATATAATCCCCAACCTTGTCCGCGGCTCCAGAAAGAGTCGTCAGAGAAACCTTGTGCAGTTTGCCGGGCGCGGACTGCACCTGTCTTAGAATCATAATCTACTACATGATAGGAAGAGTAGTCCGGGCGGAAATGATTCTTCATAGTGGTATTGGCATGATTTACTGCTATCTGATGGTAAATGGAGTCTCCTGTTTCTTGTGTTGCCCGGAAAAGCATCTCAAGATTCATTAAGTTATCAATAATAACAGGATACTGCCATTTGTCACGGTTATGATCCCAAGAACGGATACATTTTACCTTTGGATTATAACGTGTAATTAGTGTTTTAGCGCTTTGTAGTACTACGTCTTTATAAGAACGTTCTCCGGTCAGTTCCCAAGCTTTTCCGAAGCTGTTGTTTATCATGAAACCAAGATCGTGTGTACCCTTATGCCATTTGGATTCTTCTATAGGCCAGGTGAAGCTGATGGCTTGCTGACGCCAGTAATCATCGTGGGTGTAGGCATATATTTGCCATAGAGAGCCGGGAAAGAATCCTGAACACCAGTCATGCGGATGTATCATACGTAACGAACCGTCTTTATTGATACTACGTGGTGTTACACGTTTTTTACATTGATTCTCTTGCTCTTTTTTAGCTTTGTTTGCGCACTCTATAGCAAAGTGGAGCTGTTTACAAGCGAAAGCATATGCATTATCCACTTCGTCAGGCTGCATATAAAGCAGGTTGAAACGATCTTTCCAATCAATGATGCGGTTGGCATTATATAACTGAAGATAATCTTGACGTTCCGGGTTCAAATAAACGGCGCAGCGATATAGGTCTTTACAGAATTCCTGCTGTTTGTAATCCCATTCGCTGATTTGCTGGTAAGGCCATTCTTTAACGTCTTTACCTACATATTGTACAAGGAAGTCCATGGCTTTATAAAAATTACGACCATCTGCCGAGGTAGCGTTATCAATATGAATATTGATTTTCCGTGCCATGAGGAAGATGTCAATTAAGTGTGTCAGGTTGTATTGAGAATATCCAAAGGCAAGAGTACGTCGCAACTCTTGCGGTTGCCGGCCATCTGGTTCTATTTGAGTAAAAATCCGTCTTGCAGGTATCGCATTGATAATTTCTGTAGCTATTTTTATATTTCCCGAATATAGAGCGAAGGCGATAGCTTGAGCATCGTGCGCTGTACTATGATTGTTGGCTTGGTTGGCTTCTTCTTGTCCCTGCGGACTGTTTAGTATCCAGTGGAGCAATTTACCAAACCATACTTTTAATCGTTTAGCATCTTTTGAGGTAAATGATTTGGATTGCTCCAGCAGTTTTACCGCATCCAGCATTTCTACAAAAGAGTAAGTGTCTATGACACCGTAACAGCGTCCTTTGTTGTTATTACGGCCGGGTATCATTTGGGCGTATTCCAAATTGGGATTCATGTATGTATCTTTGTTGAAGAACCATACACGGATCAGTTCCGTTGCTTTTTGCGCGTATTTTTCATCTTCACTAAAATACCATGCCAATGAAAGGGTCGTGATACGGCTGGCTGTGCTTCCCAAACGATTACGATCCAATTTATCGAGTTCGGGATTGGATACTCCGTCACGGCTAATATATGGCAGGCCGTCCGGTTTAGAGGGATCGGGCCAATAATAACGTGCCTGGCTCATGTAATCATGCTTGTTTCCGCTTCCTGGCGTTTTCTCTTTCATCATGACGGAGAGAGGTTGCACGTTCAATAACTTATCAGCTTCAGACTTTAATTCTTGATAAGCACTTGCATAGAATGGATTTTGTAACGATTGTTTTACATTCTCAAGATGTGCTGTATTCCAAATGGATTGTGCTTGTAATTTGATAGTCAACAGTAATAAAACGACTATCCATAGCTCTATTTTTAATCTCATGCTGTTTTTGTTTTAAAGTTAGTACGTTTCTATGATTTTGTGCATTAAAAAGTATGTTCTAACAGTCGGGCAGAATCATCTAGAAGTTATCTAATTTGTTCGGTTAAAAAAGAGAGACGGAAATCAGGATGAATCATAAATTTCCGCCTCTCTAACCCTAAGTACAATCTTTATATCTTAAAAAAGGCCTACAAAACTATTTTATATAGACCGTTACATAGTAGTTTTCACTAAATGCACGTACTTCATATTCATTTGTTTTGGTAATAGTCGTAGAGCTAACATCGGTTGCGTCAATTGTTTTATTAGGATCATAAGTGAGCACGCGAATAGCCCCTTTTGTTCCATTTAAAGCTTTGATATAGACATTCTGGCTACCTTTTATGGCATTAGGCCAAGTCATGCTGTATCCGCCATTATTATCCGGAGACAACACATTACCATCTTTATCTACTACCTGGTAATCGGTTCCACATACTAACTGAGGAATGGTATTACCTTCGTCTTGTGGAATAGGTGAGGTATAATAAGCTACTACCGGGCTATAAGAACGCGAATAGGCACTGAAAAAATAAGTCGGAATAGCTACTGTCTCTCCCTGGTTTACATTGTATTGAAGTTCATTTCCACCAGGAAATTGTACATTCCCCAAACCGTAATAGTAAATATGTTCCATTGCTGGATTATTATTGCTCCATTCTTCGTCACAACTTATAAATAAACTGCAAATAACAGTATAAACGAATAAAGTTATTATCTTTTTCATAATTCTGATAACGTTTTTAGTTAGTTATTTTTTGCATTGCCCCACTTGGGATTTTGTTTAATATTATTTCCGGATAAGGCTATCTCTTCACTTGGAATGGGATACAGGTAATCACGTTCGGGATCAAAACTTCTGGACTCAGCTTCTTCCAGAACGTAGATATTACTTTGATCATATACCTTTTCGCCTTTAAACATACCGTTGGCTTCTGTTATTTTCCCTACCATTTCGGCCTCGGTTTTAGTACTTTCACCTGGTTTATATACAAGACCTAGGATGGTTACGGGAAGCACTTTTTCTGCTGTTTTCCAACGAATAATATCATCGTAGTGTAAATTTTCATCGATAAACTCTACCATTCTTTCCCGCCGAATCTCATCTAGCATGTTTAATTGATGTGCTAATACAAACTCATTGGTCAGATCTACATTAAACCCTACACGTTGTCTGAGTAAGTTTACAGTGTCGTCTAATTTGGGATTACTAATGCTTCCATCTCGTTCGTAAAGAGCTTCTGCATAGGAGATGAGGATTTCCGCATACCGGATAATCATTTTATCATTGCTTCCGCTATTGCTTTGGTCTTCTTCAAGTATGAACCCTTTTTTGATTGCATAGCCAAAAGGATGGTTCTGGCTATTTGTTTCAAAGGGTTTATAGGGGCCTTTATAGGCTTTCTCATTTACATGGTAGATGGTCATAGCAAGACGTGGGTCGCGGTTAATAAAGATATCATCAATGCTAATATCGGTAAGAGGTCTTACTTGTGATTTTTCCCGTGGAAGTCCATCTGTATAAAGAAAATTATCCAACATGTTGCGTGTCATGGAAACCGTACTTTCCAATTCACGGGAGTTATTGTGGTTGATAGTTCCTAATGGGCCATATACTTTTACAAATATGTTTTCTTTATTCTGACGGCCTTCTCCATCGTGCAAAAATAATTTTTCAAATCCGTTTTGATAAAGTTCATGGTCTTTTCTGATATAAATCATTTCTTCGGCTGCATCGATTGCTTTCTGTAAATGCGCTTTATAATCTCCACCGGGAGTTTGATGATATTTTTTGTGGGTACCTTCATATAATCCGATACGCACAATCATGCCCAATGCTGCCGATTGCGAAACACGTCCCCAGTCACCTTCAGGAATATCATCAATTTCCGGCAAATGTTGGAGTGCAAAGTCTAAATCTTCATAACATTGTTGTATTACGGTCTCACGTGGATCACGTCCGCGTTTAATATCCGGATCGCTGGTTGTATCGAAGGCTTTTAAAATCAGAGGTACGTCACCGTATTTCTTTACTAAGTCAAAATAGTGGTAGGCACGAAAGAAAAATGCTTCTGCTAACCAACGGTCTTTTATGGTTTGCTCAACAGGTACATTTTTACCTTTTGCGATAATATTATTACAAACAGCAATCTTTTCGTATGGATCACTCCAATCACTGGCTGTTCCTGGTACGCTACGATTTCCACTAGAGACCCCATTTTGGCTCTTTCCCTCTAATTCTTCCGAACGTTGATCGTGTGAAAAACCGGGTAAATCAATATAGAGTTTATTACAGGCGCCTCGTAAATCAGTTTCTGATTTCCAAAAATTGGAATCGGCTAAATCAGTTTCCGGTTCTCGATCCAGTGTACAACCTGTCATCAAGAATATTCCTGCTAATAGTATAAATATCTTTTTCATGTTAATGTCTATAATTTGTTGTGTTTTAGAATGATACATTTAAGCCGACAGTCCAGGTACGGAAGAAAGGATAGACATCCCTTCCGGGTGTATTACCTACTTCCGGGTCGTAAATGGAAAGCAGATTGCTATGCTCCCATATATCTTCTCCTGTTACATACACCCTTAACCGGTTAATATATTTCTTGAATACAGGTATCGTATATCCTAATGTTATGTTTTTTAAACGGATATAAGCGCCGCTTTGGATCCATTTATCTGAGGCTTTATAGTTGAAATCATTACCTTTGTTGTTATATATGCGTGGCCAGTATGCGTTTGGATTATCTTCAGTCCAGTAGTCACGATGAATTGTCCAAGGCATGTCAGCGGTGTTGTAAAGTGGACATATGGCAGAACCTTCTAACAAAACGGAACGTTTGCCTACTCCTTGGAACATTACGGAAATATCAAATCCTTTCCATTGAGCCGCCAAATTTAGTCCGTATAGATAACGCCCGTTGGTATTACCTAAATAAACCAAGTCTCCCGGGTCTTCTGGAGTGGCGCCACCTACACCGATTTCATGGTCTGCCTTGCCTTGTGCTACATATTTGACATCACCGCCTGCAATCTTACCATCATTGAATGATTTATAGCCAGGGTGGTCTTTTTTATATTGTAGATACTCTTCACGGCTTGTCCAGTATCCATCAGTGACATAACCCCATAAAGAATTCATCTCATAACCTTCTAACAGGTCTACAGTACCGGCTTTAATAGTACTTGCACCGTCATATTGTACCAATTTGTTTTGGCTATCAGAGATATTGAATGAAACTTGATAGTTTATATCTTTAATTTTATCTTTCCAGCTGATGTTGAAATCCCATCCCCAGGTTTTCAATTTTCCTACGTTCATTTTGGGCACACCGATACCAATTTGACTGGGTAATTGAAGTGAAGAAAGCATGTCGTTGTTGTATTTCCAATAGTATTCGAAACTTCCGCTTAAACGATTGTTGAATAAACCGAAATCAATACCTAAGTTCGTTGTTTCAATGACTTCCCAAGTTTTATCTTTTGCGGCAAGATTTTCTTGGTAATAGGCTTTTTCGGCAATGTAGCTTTCATCTTTTAACATTGGCATATAGTCGTATAATCCTAAAACAGCGCCGTTACCAAGCTGTCCCCATGATGCACGCACTTTCAAATTACTGATAAAGTCTAAATTAAACCATGATTCTTCATTCATACGCCAAGCTGCCGAAACAGAGGGGAATGCTCTCCAACGCTTACTGGGATCCAATCGCGAACTGCCATCATAGCGGACATTGGCCTCTAAGAGGTAACGCTCTTTAAAATTATAGTTTACTCGTCCAAAATAAGACATCATAGACCAAGGTTCTATTTTATCACTCAGTTCTGAATTTGTCGCTATGGAAGTATCATAAGCATTAAAAGAGAAAAAGTCATTGGAATTCATGTTTTTGGCTGTTGCGGACATTTCATCATTACGATAATTTTCATAAGATGTACCTGCTAAGATGTTGAAGTTATGTATGCCTTGCAAATCGAAAGTATAGTTTACAGTAGCTTCCAATACATCATGATAGTTAGAACTTTTTTTCTTATTCAGAGAATTGTTAGTTTCGTATTTTTGTTGTTCTTTGACATGCACTCTATCGTACCACAAAAGCGTACGTTTAACCGTAGCTTCTGAACTATAGCCGGCCTTACGAGATGCGCTTAGATTAATGCGTAGTCCTTTGATAAAATCTTTTATGGTCAAATTAGCTTTACCGATGAACGCTTCATATTTCGTATCTTTACCGCCACCATGTTGCATAATGTCAATTGGATTCTTGTGTAAATCTCCATTATAAATGCTACCGCTTTCATCCATTACATCGATATAGTTAGTGGGAACATAGACCGGTTGACGTCCGCGATTACCATATAACATTTTAAATATATCATCGGCGCCGGTAGCTGGTGATTCTATTGTTCTAGATTGGTATTGTACATTAATACCTAAATCTATGTATTTGTTAATGCGTGTATCTATTTTGGCATGTAAATTATAGCGGTCACTGCTGTCCGGTCCATATTTTAGTAAACCATTTTTGGTGAAAAAATTGGCTGATAACATATACTTGATATTTTTGCTACCACCGCTTACAGATACTGCATGGCTCTGTTGTGTAGTAAAATCTTTAGTTCCTTCATCTAACCAGTTGTAAGCATCAAAATAGTCCCAACGTCCATTAGACAGTGGACGGTAATTGAAGTTTGGATTTCCAACCCATGATGCTTTTTCTGCAGTCCATTCAGGCGCGCCACTGGCGGCAATACGACTTTGGTCAATGAAATATTGCTCTTCCCAAGCAGGCAAGCGTTCTGGCATGTTTCCAGGAGTGTTGAAAGCGAAATAGCCGTTATAGCTGATTCTTGGTTTTCCTTCTTCTCCTGTTTTTGTTGTGATTAATACAACGCCAGCCGCTGCGCGGGCGCCATATATAGCGCAAGAAGCGGCATCCTTTAGAACGGAAATGGACTCAATATCATTAGGATTTAATAAAGTCATATCTCCTTCTACACCATCAATTAACACTAATGTCGACGTGGAATTGGCGGAAGAAAAACCACGGATACGCATACCGGATGATTCACTACCGGGTTGACCGCTATTACGCAGGATAGCGACTCCTGGCATTTCACCTTGCAAGGCCGACATAACATCAGAAGAAGGTTTGGCTGCAATCTGATCACCGTCAATGGCCGATACGGAACCAGACAAATTGACTTTCTTTTGTACACCATAACCTACAACAACAACTTCCTGCAAGGTTTCACTATCTTCTTTTAATTTAATGATCCCTTGTGCAGCGGATGATGGTAATTCTACTGTTTGGTATCCAATATAAGAGAAGATAATAGTAGATTCATTGGCTACTCGCAATGAATAATTGCCATCCATATCAGTGATGGCGCCATTAGTAGTTCCTTTCTCTTGGATAGAAACACCAATGAGACTTTCATTAGTTGTTGCATCTATAACCTTGCCTTTGATACTAATACTGTTTTGAGCAAAGGTTTCTGCACTAAAAAGGAAAAACATACAGCATAGAGACAGTAGCTGTATAACTTCCCAGGAGAAGATTTTTTTTCTCATGATACATAGATTTAATTAATTATAAATTTTGCATTTGCATGGAACAAAAATAGGACTCTATAGTGATAGATGTGTGATGAGCTACTACATCAAAAATTTCTCTTAAGGTGTTATTAACTACATCAATACTTTCTTTTGTGTTTTATATATTATTGATAAATAGTGATTTATATAAAATAAATAATACGTCTGACTTCCTGATTTTTGAGTAGGTTATATGTTTTTACTTTATTTTATTGATAAGCTCTTCCTTTATTATTATTTTTGCTCTGTAGAAGTAAGACTAATCTAATATTATGAGGAGATTGATGTTTTTTTATATATTATTACTATTGTGCTTGCCGGCCAAAGCCAGTTGGCAACGTACGATTACAAATTATGCCCGTCATTCGTATAAGGCAGCCTCTCAGAATTGGATGATAATGCAGAGTAAAACCGGTTGGATGTATTTTGCCAACAACAAAGGATTGTTAGAGTTTGATGGAGTAAATTGGGCTGTTTACCCTATTCACAATGCAAAGATGCGTACTGTAAAAGCTGGAGAGGATGGACGTATTTATGTAGGCGGCCTTCAACAATTTGGTTATTTTGTTCCGAATAAATTAGGGCGTTTAGATTATGTTTGTCTTTCAGACAGTATTGATAAGCATATGATAGGTAATATATGGAATATACATATTGCTGGCAATAGAATATATTTTCAGTCAGATCATGCTATTTTTTATCTAGAGAAAGAACGTCTTCATCAAATAGCTTGTCGTGACATAATTTATTCTGCTTTGGTAGATAAACGTCTCTATGTAGCTGGAAATGGATTGTCAGTTTTAAATGGTGATACATTGTTGCAGTTACCGAATTCTACATCATATATAAATAATATGTCTAAAAGGATTGTTGGCATATTCCCTTATCAAAATAAACTCTTATTAGTGAGTAATCAGCATGGATTGTTTCTCTATGAGAATGGTACATTTGTTCCGTTTCGTTCGACCGCAGATGAATTCTTGAAAAAAAACCGGCTTCGCTGCGCTACGATGAAAGGGCCTTTATTAGCATTGGGAACAGTTCAGAATGGTTTGTTATTATTGAATTTGGATACAGGGAGTACCGAACATATTTCTACGCATAACGGTTTGCAAAATAAAGCTATACTTTCTTTGTTTTTTGATAGAGAAGAAAATCTTTGGTTGGGATTAGACAACGGCATCGATTGTGTTCATTTACATTCACCTGCTTTTCAAAATAGTACGCCAATAGGAAGTGGGTATACTTCATGTTTATACAAAAATAAGCTTTATTTAGGAACGAATCAAGGTGTTTTTATTGCAGATTATCCTTTAGGACTGAATAAAGAGCAAGAAATAAAGCCTCTTGAGGGAATGGTAGGGCAAATTTATTCATTATCTGTCTATGATGACAAGTTATTCTGTGCGGGAAGTAACTCTTTAGGAGTATTAGATGATAATGAATTTTATATTATACCCAATATACGTGGAGGATGGTGGGTGAAATCGTTACGGCTGAAAGATAAGCTATTAGTGGCTACCTATACTGGATTTTATATATTAAAGAAAGTTGGTACTCGCTGGCAGGTTGACAAAAAAGTGTCAGGGCGTATGTATTCTTCTAAAAGTCTATATATAGAGCCGTTGACCAATGCTTTGTGGACTGCTAATAAAGAAGGCGGGTTACATCGTATTCTTTTGTCTCTAGATGGAGATTCTATTATAAAGGAAAAATGCTATAACTTTGAAGAATTACCTGCGGGTGATAATGTATGTATAAATTCCATTAATCACGAGATCGTAATCGCATCTCGTCAAGGGCTCTTTCGTTATAATCAACTAAGAGATTGTTTAGAAAGATATGATTCTTTAGAGAATAAATTAGATGGTAGGACGGCCTATACATATATTATGCAGGATTCCTTACTGAATATTTGGTATACGGTAGATGGTGCACTTAAGTTACTACGATATGATTCCGGACAAAAGCAATACTATCGTAATGGGAATGAAGTTTATTTTAAAGATTGTTTGATAGAAGACTTTGAGGATATTAATGTCATATCTGAAGATGAAGCAATAATTGGCATGGAAGAAGGATTTTCCTCATTACATTTCAAACAGGAACGGATAAAAAAATACCCGTTGAACTTACAAATTAGATATGTATATTTACGAGGAGTGGAAGATTCTTTAATATATGGGCATAATTATCTTCCCCATAATAAGTATTTAAAGATTCCATATAAGCATAATTCTATTCGTATAGAGTATTGTGCTAATAATTATGATAAATCTATTGTTTTATTGTACTCTTGCAGATTGGAAGGACCATTCTCTGAGCCTTGGAGTCAATTCGGAGGAAGTACTACTAAAGAATATGCAGCTTTGCCCGAAGGGAAGTATACATTTTATGTTCGTACGAGTATCGATCAGAAAGAACCGGTAACAACATCTTTTTCTTTTGAGATATTACCGCCCTGGTATCGTACTTGGTGGAGTTATTTATTGTATGCTTGTCTTATGATACTAACGTTGTTTTATGTTTATCATAGACTTGTGGCCGGACGGAAACGTTTGCTTATGCAAAAAGAATTTGAACTTTATCGACAAAAACAAGAGTTTAAAAAAGAGAGCGATTTAAAAGATCAGAAAATTAATTCTTTAAAAGAAGAAAAATTACAGTCTGAATTACGATATAAGTCTGAGGAATTAATTCGTAGTACATTAAATATTGTACGGAAAAATGAAATGCTATTAGAAATCAAAAAAGAAGTGTTGGGCATTTCGCATTCTATCAGTGAAGAAAATCTTGTTTCATTGCGTCGTAAGGCACTTCGACTGTTGGGACAAATAGGGACGAATATTGAGCACGATGATGACTTGCAAGCCTTTCAAAGTACTTTTGATACGGTACATCATAATTTCTTTCAAAGGTTAGAAGCGGCTTATCCGGAATTGAACCATAAAGATAAAATGCTTTGTGCTTATATAAAGATGAATTTGCTTTCTAAAGAGATAGCTCCACTATTGAATATTTCTTTGCGTGGTGTGGAGATTAGTCGTTATCGTTTGCGCAAAAAATTAAATTTGGCAGAAGGAGAAAATTTAGCAGAGTTTTTGCAGAAGTTTTCAAAATAGTAACTTATTGATTACTTTGTTGTAGTACCAATAAACTCTCCGGTCCCATATTGAACAGCAAATCAATAATGCTCAGATTAGGCAGGAAACCGTGTCTTTCTTGGAATACCTGATAGTAAGGTTGCGGGGAGAAATCCGGGTCTTCCAGGCGGAAGTCTTTCTTAGGATGAATACGCTCGCGGAAGTCTGTTTCGCCGGGAGCAAACTCGGTTTTATATTCTGAGGTACGTTTCATGACGGGCTGTATATCTATCAGCGAACAGATGAGATGGCAGAGTTCTTCGTTGAAATCGGCTAAAAACTCATATCTCTTTTCATAAAAAGGGCGGAAGTCATCTTTGTAATATTCAAAGAACGGGGTATGGTTGTATGCCGATTCAATGGCATTCCAGTGTAAATGGCGCCAATTGCCATGGTCGGAGATGCGGATATCGCGCATCGGGCATTTTAAAGTGTCGGGCTTGACCGTAGGGATGGAAAGGGCGAGTGCTCCGTCCGGTGCGGCAATGGTGCAGCGGTTACGATACGTTTGTTTGGTATAATGGTCGTGCTGTTCGATATACACCTGGCCGTATGCCAACAACTTGGTGTAGTATTCAACCGGAGCCAGATAGGCGGAAGAAAGATAGACAGTCATTTAAATTGAGAATTAAGAATTAAATATTAAAAAATCATCTCACCCTTTTCCACATCCTGTCCCAACGGTAACCATTGAAAAGCCCCGTTTCCTGTTCTTTGGAAAACCATATGAGGGCTGCCTTACCGATAACATGGTCTTTGGGTACAAGGCCGAACAGGCGGGAGTCTGACAGATTTATGGAGTTGTTAGCGCTAACCCAATAGTAATCTTTCGTAAAATAACAATGCTGTACAGGTTTTCCATCTATGTATAATGTATCGTTTTTGATTTCCGCCCGTTTCTGTTCATGCAGTACCAGTGTGTTTCGCAGCAGTGTCATATTCCAGGGATATA
This sequence comes from Bacteroides clarus YIT 12056, assembly GCF_900129655.1. Classification (GTDB taxonomy): domain Bacteria; phylum Bacteroidota; class Bacteroidia; order Bacteroidales; family Bacteroidaceae; genus Bacteroides; species Bacteroides clarus. The sequence continues at coordinate 137,974 of NZ_FQWK01000008.1, read as the reverse complement.
CGCGTACGGCTTTTCCTTTACCGGGAATAATGAGCGGTTTCAGTGCTTCAACGGAATCTTCTGTATCGGCGGGTTCTATCCAGTTATTGGCTCCTAAGGCCTGTTCCAATAAATAATATTCATACCGGCTGAAACTGCGTACATTCTTTGCCGTATCTTGCCCCAACAACGTGTTGGGGCGGATGGAAAGAATGGTGAGTAAGGAGTCCAGCTGCTTTTCTTTTTTTCGGGGATACATATAAAGATATTTCTGGTCGGGGGCATTCTTTTCCGAAGGAATTACGGAAAATAGCGAATCTATCAACAAAGTATCTCCCGGTACTCCCAAACAACGGCTGATGAATATTTCTCTTTGATCGATTGTTGCTTGTGAAAGATTGGCGGGATTGTTAAATACAAGAATGTCGTCCTTGCGCACAGGCTTATCCGTCCAACGGTGATAACCCCATAAACTCATGAAAGGAAGCCGTAGTCCGTAGCTCCATTTGTTTACTAAGATACGTTCGCCGCGATACAGTGAATTCTCCATTCCCGAGGAAGGTATTAAATAGGAAGTCGCAACACAGCTCCGGAGCAATACCACTATCAGTATCACTCCTGTTATAGTAGCTGCAATCTTCCGCTTCCTTCCTCTCATGGTATGTACCAATCGCTAACTCTTAATTACTGTATCAATGTACCCATTTGAAGATTCGGTTCCAACGGATTTTTCCGTCGAACCAGCCGCGGTCTTTGTCTAACGACAGCCAAACGACGATAGGTTTGCCTACCACGTGGTCTTCCGGTACAAAGCCCCAATAACGGGAATCGAGAGAATTATGGCGGTTATCGCCCATCATCCAGTAATAATCCAGCTTGAAAGTGTAGGTATCCGTCTTTTCTCCGTTGATATAGATGCCGTCCGGTTTTTGTTCCAGTGTATTGCCTTCATAGGCAACGATACAACGTTCATAAATCGGTAAGTTGTCTTTGGTCAAGGTTATGGTAGCACCCTTTTCCGGTATCCATATAGGACCGTAGTTGTCTCGCGTCCACTTTGTATGGAGATTTTGCGGATACATCTGTCCCGATAGGTTTTCCGGTTCCATAACGATACGGCTGATCAACTTTTTGTTGCCGATAAGCGTATCGTACATTTTCTTGGTAAGAGGCAAGTGATAAACGGGAGTCAGCCTGCCTTGGGCATCACGGCGGTCCAGCCCCATCTGCATAAGCCCTTCCTCATAATTGAAGTCATCGGTCATCAATATCTGGTCGTCATTGCTGATTCCCAGTTCGCGGAACATATTTTCCGGTATGTACGGACCCGTGGTCTGCACAAAATAGTTGAGCTGCATATCTTCCGGATTCTCAATGGCTTTCCCATCGATATACACTTGTGTATCCTTTATCTGCAAGGTATCTCCCGGCAAACCGACGCAACGCTTTACATAATTCTCGCGGCGGTCCACAGGACGTACTACAATATCACCATACATTTGCGGATTGGTACGGATCAGATTGCGACCGGCATTGTAGTAGAGGTCGTAGACGGTACGCTGCTGGTCGCGCGTCAGGCTGTCCATATTGATTTTATTGGGATATACACGTTGTCCCTCCCTGTAAGCCAGACTGTAAAAGTCTTCTTGCTGCCTGTTGAGCGCTACCGTATCGCCTGCCGGAAAGTTGAACACGACAATATCGTTCAGTTTCACCTTTCCGAAGCCCGGTACGCGTTTATATTTCCATTGCGGCCATTCAATGTACGATTTGGTATTGAATATCGGCAGCGTATGTTGCGCCAGCGGCATGGAGAGCGGTGTATTCGGTACGCGCGGACCGTAACTCATCTTGCTTACGTAAAGGAAGTCGCCTACCAACAATGATTTCTCCAGTGAAGATGAAGGTATCTGATAGTTCTGGAATATGTAGATATTTACAAAGTAGACCGCTACCAATGCGAAAACAATGGCGTCCACCCAACTCATGATACCGCGTACTGCCGGATTCTTGGATTTCTTCCAAAATCCCCAAGGTATCTTTTTACTGATATAAATGTCAAATATAAAAGGAACGATAACCAGTCCCCACCAACTTTTTACCCAGACAAGGAAAATAAGATAAAGTAAGGTGATTATGCCGAACTTAATCCATTGGGCGCGTGTTGCTTTTCTCATACTACTTTAGTCTTTTAAAAATGGGAATAAATCGCTCATACCTAAGAAACCTTGTTTGCCGGCAGTATATTCTGCAGCCAATACGGCTCCTAAGGCAAAGCCGCTGCGGTTTTTGGCATCATGGGTGATGGTGATGCTGTCCGCCTCGGAATCATAGCGGATGCTGTGAATGCCCGGTACTTCTCCTTCGCGGATAGAGCTGACAGGCAGCTCGTCGGCTGCACATTCGGCAGAGCCCGATACGCTTCCGTCCGGTGCTTGCAGCGTGCCTTTCACCCAACGGTCTTTGCGGTCGAGATTTTCCAAAATACCCTCGGCAAGGGTAATGGCAGTACCGCTTGGAGCGTCCAGCTTATGTATATGGTGCGTTTCGCTCATCGTTACGTCATAAGCGGGGAAACGGTTCATAATCTTTGCCAGGTATTTGTTGACAGCCGAGAATATGGCTACTCCCAAACTGAAGTTGGATGACCAGAACAGTGTCTTGCCGCCTTCGGTACAGAGTTTCCTGACCTCTTCGCCGTGCTCCTCCAGCCAGCCCGTACTGCCCGAAACCAATTTTACGCCGGCTTTGAAAGCTTTCATATAATTGTTATAGGCTACCATTGGATTGGTAAACTCTATGGCAACGTCGGCGCTCTTGAATGCGTCCGATTCAAAATCCTCCTGGTTATTGATATCGATGATGCTGACAATTTCGTGTCCGCGGCTCAAGGCGATTTTCTCAATCTCCTTGCCCATTTTTCCGTAACCGATTAGTGCTATTTTCATTGTTTCTTTGGTTTTTATTCAGTTTATCAACAAACTATACGTCGCAAAGGTAATCTTTTTCTTACATTTGTACACAACATTAACGTCTTGTTAACAATGGAACAATTGCTGCATTACGTCTGGAAGCATAAGATATTTCCTTTAATGCCACTTCAGACGACCTCCGGACAGCCGGTCGAAGTGATAGAACCCGGTTTGCCGAATATTGATGCAGGCCCCGACTTCTTTAACGCGAAATTAAAAATAGACGGTACGCTTTGGGTAGGTAACGTCGAGTTGCATACGCAGGCTTCGGACTGGTTTCGTCATGGACACGACCGGGATAAAGCCTACGATAATGTTATCCTGTATGTGGTGGGCGGTTCGGACTGCGAGGTGTATCATACGAACGGTGATATTGTTCCTCAGCTATTGTTGCGCTGCCCTGACAATGTCCGGCAGCGTTATGATGAGTTGCAACAGGCGGAGATATATCCTCCTTGCTATTCCATCCTTGCTTTCCTTCCGAAACTGACTGTTCATTCTTGGTTGTCGGCTTTGCAGGTAGAGCGTTTTGAACAGAAGGCGCAAGCCGTTACCGCACGCTTGGAACGTTGCAATAATCATTGGGAGGACGTATTTTTTATTACCCTTGCCCGTAATTTGGGTTTCGGGTTGAATGGTGATGCCTTTGAAGCATGGGCCAATCATCTGCCGTTTCGTGCGGTGGACAAACATCGGGACAGCCTTTTTCAGGTAGAGGCGTTCTTTTTAGGACAGGCGGGACTTTTGGAAGAAGATTTTCAAGGGGATAGTTACCATCAGAAACTTCGAAAAGAATTTCATTATTTGCAACATAAATTCGAATTGCCTGTACCTATGACCTGCGACTTGTGGAGTTTTCTGCGACTGCGTCCCGGTAATTTCCCTCATGTGCGTTTGGCGCAACTTGCCTGGTTGTATCATAAGGAACAGTCTTTGTTTTCACGCGTCATGGCGGCCGAAACGCCGGAAGACGTAAAGAAAATATTATCGGCGCAGACCTCAACTTATTGGGAAGAGCATTTCACTTTTAAAAAGGCTTCGCCTCACCGGGAAAAACGGTTGGGGGAGAATGCCTTGAACCTTATTCTTATCAACACCGTCATACCTTTTCTTTATACTTACGGAATGCATAAGGCAGACGAGGAGCTTTGTGAACGTGCTACCCGTTTCCTTGAAGCGTTGAAAGCGGAGAATAATCATGTTACCCGCTTATGGAGCGGTGCAGGGTTGCCCGTCTATACAGCGGCGGACTCGCAAGCATTGCTTCAGCTCCAAAAGGAGTACTGTGACAAGAAAGATTGCCTGCATTGCCGTTTCGGATATGAGTATTTAAAGAGTCAGCGGTAGCATGATATAAATTCCTGTCGGCTTTTCATTGTAAATTCTTGACTTGTTGTATATTTGTACCCTGAATCGAAATAATTCGTATCTATATGAAGGCAATTTACTTTGTTTTTTGTCTGTGTACGGCGCTTATGTTCTCGACTGCCAACAGTCTGGCGGCCGGAGAGGATTTCAAGACGTTTCTCCGGAAATTCACGTCCAGCGCTTCATTTCAGTACTCCCGTATTAAGTTTCCTTTAAAATCTCCTATTGTTTTATTGAAAGACGATGGTGAAACGGAGCAAACATTTCCTTTTACCCGCGATAAATGGGCACTGCTGGATAGCGAAACTCTGCAAGAGGGAAGGATTACGGAGGAGGAAGGGGGAATCTATATTTCCCGTTTCACTCGTGATGAACCGGTCCATAAAGAGTTTGAAGCGGGGTATGATGAGTCGGAACCTTCGCTTCGTGTTGTTTTTGAATTGATAGGTGGTAAATGGTACGTCACCGACTGCTATAACGATTGGTATAACTTTGATTTGCCTGTCAGCGAACTGGAAGAAACTGTCCGCACAATGCAGGAAGAAAATAAAAGCTTCGAGGAACTTCATCCCTAACTGATTAATTTTTGCTTTTGTACACAGAACAGTAATCGCTGTTCTGTACTTTGCAGGGAGAGGCTATAACATTTTTAGACCTCTTCTGTACGATTTATGCCCCTCTTTTTCCTGAAAGAGGGTTTTCTTTGTAAACGGTATTATAGTAACCTTAAATGAATAAATATGATGCAATTTAGTAAATGGACAATGGGAGTGGGGATGCTCCTTGGAACTTTATTGCCGGTAAGTGTAGAAGCTCAGGTAGTAAAGAACGAAAAACTACTTTCTTTTGAAGACCGGCAAATACCGGTGTTTATTTCGGGAACGGAATCCCGTTTAGAAATCAGTGACGAACATTATAAAGACGGTTTGCATAGTTTGAGCTGGACATTTAATCCGGGGGCTGTGCTCTCTATCAAAAAGGACTTGAAGTTCGAGAAGAAAGATCCTACCGGGAAGGATACCTATCTCTCCGCTTTCATTGTATGGGTGTACAATGAACAGGCACAAGACAAAAAGATAGAGTTTGAGTTTTTAAAGGACGGAAAGAAATGCACTTCTTTCCCGTTCGGAATCAACTTCACCGGTTGGCGTGCAGCGTGGGTATGTTATGAACGTGATATGGAGGGGACACCGGAAGAGGGGATGAACGAAATCCGTATTATTGCTCCCGATAGTGAAGGGAAGCTGTATTTGGATCATATCATACCCGCCAGCAAGGTGGATGCCCGCCAGCAGACGGCTGACGTGCAAGTCCCTTTTGTGAATAAGGGAACTACCAATCATTGGCTTGTTATTTACGAACATTCTTTATGGAAACCGGATATAGCCTTGACTCCGGTAAGCGATGTGCAGAAACAGGAAATGAGGGTGATAGAGAAACGCTTCAGAGATATGCTTTATACACCCGGCAAGTTGTCGGATAAGGAAATGGCGGCTATTCGTAAGCAATACGACTTCTACAAGATTACATATAGAAACGGTAAGGTGAGCGGTCTGCCTATCTTCATGGTACGTCAGTCGGAAGCTTACGAACGTATGATACCGGATTGGGATAAGGATATGTTTACCAAACTGGGCATGGAAATGGATGAATACTTCAAACTGATGAAGCGCATAGCCGTTGCTTATAACAATGCGACGGATGTCGCTATACAGAATGAGTTGAAGCAAAAGTTTCTCGCTATGTACGATCATATTACCGACCAGGGTGTGGCCTACGGCAGTTGCTGGGGAAATATCCACCACTACGGTTACAGCATGCGCGGTCTGTATGTGGCCTATTTCTTGATGAAAGAGGTATTGAATGAGGCCGGTAAGTTGAATGAAGCCGAACGTACCCTGCGCTGGTATGCCATCACTAACGAGGTTTATCCTAAACCTACCGTAAACGGTATAGATATAGACTCTTTCAATACGCAGACTCAAGGACGTATGGCAAGTATTCTGATTATGGAAGATACCCCGGAAAAACTGCAATATCTGCGTTCTTTCTTGCGCTGGTTGGATTATGGATGCCGGCCGGCTCAAGGTTTGTCCGGCTCTTTCAAGAAAGATGGGGCTTGTTTCCATCATCGTAACAACTATCCTGCCTATGCTGTTGGCGGCTTGGACGGGGCTACGAATATGATTTATCTGTTGAGCGGAACTGAGTTCAAGGTTTCCGAACTGGCACACTCCACGGTCAAGAATGTATTGCTCACGATGCGGTTTTATTGTAATTTGAAGCAATGGTCTCTTTCTATGTCCGGTCGTCACCCTAACGGAAAAGGAGAGCTGATACCTATTCAGTATGCCACTATGGCTATTGCCGGTACACCGGATGGCAAGCAGAAATACGATGCCGATATGGCGGCTGCCTATCTGCGTTTGACGGCTTATTCCAATACGTCGGATAAGGATGCCCCCGATTATTTGCCAAAGGCTTCTACCCGGCAGGAGTTGAAGATGAAAGAATTACTTGAAGCGCAAGGCTTTCGTCCTGAACCTGACCCGCAGGGTAATCTTGCATTAGGTTACGGTTGTGTTTCTGTACAGCGCCGGGATAATTGGGCGGCTGTCGTACGTGGACATTCCCGCTATTTGTGGGCTGCCGAGCATTATCTTCCTGCCAATTTTTACGGTCGTTATCTGGCGCATGGCAGTATGCAGATACTGACAGGCAAACCCGATGAAATGGTGACTTTTGCTACCGGTGGTTGGCAGGAGAATGGTTTTGATTGGAACCGTATTCCGGGTACGACGAGTATTCATCTGCCTTTTGAACAGTTGCGCGCCAACGTATTGAACGTGGACATCTATTCGGGTATGGAAGAAATGCTCTATTCCGATGAGGCTTTTGCCGGTGGCTTGTCCCAAGCGCGCTTGAACGGTAACTTCGGTATGAAATTGCACGAGCATGACAAGTACAATGGTTCGCATCGTGCTCGTAAGTCTTTCCACTTTTTTGATGGTACGATAGTATGTTTGGGTACAGACATTGAGAATACGAATGCAGAGTTTCCTACAGAGACTACCGTTTTCCAGTTAGCGGCTATTACTCCCGAAAACCATCAATACTGGAATAATTACAAGAGTGACGGGCAGACTTATATTGATCCGAACGGGGTAGGGTATTACCTTGCCAAAGCCTCTGTGGCAAGCGCGAAATATGAAAAGAATTTTCCGCAAGTTACCGTAGGAGAACGCAGTACGAAGCCTACTTCAGGCGATTGGGTTTCTTTGACGTTGCAACATGGCAAGGCTCCGAAGGGCGCTTCTTACGAATATGCCGTATTACCTCGTACGGATGCCGTTTCTTTGAAAGCATTTGCGAAGAAACCTTCTTATAAAGTTCTTCAGCAAGACCGTAATGCGCATATCGTTCGTTCACTGACGGATAATCTTACTTCTTATGTTTTGTTTGAAACTCCCCAAACGCTTCCAGCGGACGGTTTGTTACAAAAGGCGGATACTTCCTGCTTGGTCATGATTCGTGAGAATAAAGATAAATTGTTACTGACTGTTTCTCAACCGGACTTGGCATTGTACCGTGGTCCGAGTGATGAGGCCTTTGATAAAGACGGCAAACGGATTGAACGGAGCATCTATTCACGTCCGTGGATTGATGATGAGAGTGGAGAAATTCCTGTAACCGTTACATTGAAAGGCTTGTGGCAAGTAGCGGAAACGCCGTATTGCAAACTTGTTTCAGCAGATAAAAAACAAACCGTGCTACGTTTTACATGTAAGGATGCGGCAAGTTTTGATGTAGAGTTATTACGTAAATAAACTTTAATCGGTTTCTTTACTATGACAGAATTAAAAAATATCATGTTGTGTGCAACCGCCTTTGCCCCTTCTCTGGTAGGGGCAAAGGACTTGCCGAATATCATCTATATTGTAACCGACCAGCAGACTGCTTCCGCCATGAGCTGTGTGGGGAATACGGATTTGCATACACCTAATATGGATCGTTTGGCACAGTCGGGAGTTCTGTTTAGGAATGCTTATTGTTCCGCTCCTTTGAGTGGACCTTCCAGAGCATCTATGTTTACAGGGTATACATCTCATGAGGTTGGTCTGTCCCGCAACAATGTACCTATGGCCGACTCCTTGCGTACCAATAGTTTAGGCTGGTTGATGCAACATGCCGGTTATGAATGTGCTTATGCCGGGAAGTGGCATGTACATACTCCTTCTATGCCTGATAAAGAGTTTGGATTTTCTACTATTCATCCGCATAATGATAATGGACTGGCGGAGGCTGCCGTTTCTTTTCTTGGACAGAAACATTCCAAACCTTTCTTTTTGGTGGTAGGTTTTGATAATCCTCATAACATCTGTGAATATGCACGTAGTCAGAATCTGCCATTCGGTAACTTGCCTGAGCTTCCTCAAGATGAATGGCCCGGGCTACCGCTTAATTTTGCCCGTAATCCTTATGATGCCGATGTCATCGGCTATGAGCAAACATTGAATTATCCGGCTTATCCTACCCGCCACTATTCTCCTGATGATTGGCGGCGTTACCGTAGTCTTTACTTTCGGTTGGTAGAGAAAGTAGATGCCGAGATTGGTAAGATTGTTGATGCTATTGATAGGCTGGGATTGTGGAAGAACACCGTGGTTATTTTTACGAGCGATCATGGTGACGGCGTAGGGGCGCATCATTGGAATCAGAAGTCAGCCTTATATGAAGAAGTGGTGAATATACCTTTGATAGTGACTCTTCCCGGAAAGCAAAATGCAGGTAAAGAGATGCCCCAACTCATTAATGGAGGTGTTGATTTCTTCGCTTCCGTATGTGATTGGGCAGGTATCTCCCTTCCCGGAAACTTACATGGCGTTTCTTTTAAGTATTTAGCTGAAAGTGCTGATCCTCAGCAAGCACACCAGCCTTACGTAGTTACTGAAACAACATTCGATAAGGGTATTGCCCGTGGTTGGGCTTTGCGTACTTCACGTTATAAGTATGTATTATATGATAAGGGGCTCTATCGTGAGCAACTTTATGATATGGTCAATGACCGCGGAGAAATGCGGAATTTAGCCATAGAAAAAAAGTATCAGAAGATTCTATTACAACATCGCGTTTATTTGAATGAGTGGATGAAGCTGCATCGTGTAGTCCAAATTCGTCCTGAGGTACATTTGATTCCGGGCATGTAAATCGGTAATGAACCCTAAAAGCCGGATAAAAACTTTTAGGGTTCATTGCTGATTCTGTTCGTTTTATTTATATGAGGCGAGTAAACTGTCTACTGCCGCCTGGTAGTTGGCCAATTTACCGGTCTTGTGTATGACTTTCTTCGCTTTGCGATCACCGTCGGGTAGCAAATATTCCCAAAAGCTTTTCATTTTCATTAATAACTGCATTTCACCGCCTTGCAGTTGCTCTTCATAGCTATTATACACTGCTGTATGCAGCTGTTTTACTTTAGCTGCCATTTCGCTGGGAGAAAGTTTCCTCCCTTGTCGATATTCCCATGCCAAGGCCGGGTTGGCGAGCAAGCCGCGTCCGATTACAAGCCCTGCCAGCTTCGGGAAACGTTCGGTAATAATCTGTATATCTTCTATTGTATGCAAGTCCCCATTATATAGCAAGGGTTTGTCGCATCCGTCATAAAAAGCCTCAAATCCGTTTAAATCCACCTCTCCTTTGTATTGTTGTTTTCCCAAACGCGGGTGCAGAATGATGTGGGCCAGAGGGAGTGCGTTCAATAACGGTAAGAGCGCAATGCATTCGCTGGCATTTTCCCAACCTAATCTAAGTTTGACGGAGAAACGGATCTGGGGATATTGTTCAATTGCGGCGGTAAGCAGGTCTTTTACTTCTTCGGGATATGGCAGCATGCCGGCACCGTTATGTCGTTTGGCTAACATGGGGAAAGGACATCCCAGATTGATATCTGCCTCTTGATAATTATGCTCGGTAAGAAGAGACATTATCTGCTCTAACTTATTGGGACACGACGCAATCAGTTGGGGAATCAAGTGTATGTTCCGGTTATTTTCCGGATGTATATCACGTGCGTCTTTCCGGCGTATTTCACCGTGCTCCACACGTACGAAAGGGGAATAATAGGTGTCTATTCCACCGAAAATGCGGGCATGGGCTTGCCGATAGGCTGCGTCTGTGTAGCCTTGAAGCGGAGCGAAATGGATAGGTAATAAATTGTTCATAAGGGCAAAGATACGTTTTTATTCCTTATCTTTTATAGGAATAACCATATTCCAGGAGCGCGATGCATTTTCGAATCCACCGGGACCATCCATGGTGGCGAAAAAGATATAAATGGGTTTCCCGTCTTCGAAAAGGATAAAAGGACGTTCCAATTGCCCTTGCATCTCTATCTTTCCATCTTCCCATTCCACACTGCGGGAATAGGCTTTGGGGGCCTTATCCACGGTCCATTGGATGCCATCCTTGGAATGTGCCATGACTCCACCGCCTTGTTCACCTGTAAATTTGGCTACGTGGTCTTTGAAGATGATATGATAACCGTTAGAATCTTTCCAAAGAAAAGGGTCTTCGGCTTCACCTTGGCCGTTTACTTCAAAGATAGGCTGGTTATTATTCAATACTTTGTACGGACCTTCTATTTGAGGAGCATAAGCTATTCCGAGGCTCATCGCTGAATGTTGATAGCCGTTGATGTAGCGGCGTCCTTTGAAAATCATGATTATCGACCCGTCTTCCTGTATGATAGGAGAGGGATTTGAGGTAAGAAAACTGTAGAATGTACCGGGTTGGGTCTTTAGGATTGGTTCGTCCAAACGTTTCCATGGTCCATAAGGAGAATCGGAAATAGCCAGCCCTATCCGTTTATTGGCGCGGGCGACCGTACACCAAGGGCTGTCCAGGGTAAGTTGGTCATATTCCGGCTCTGCAAACGGATGAGTGGAACCCATGTAAATAAGGTAATATTTGCCGTTTTGTTTTAAGATACGCGGGTTGTGTGTAGAACGTCCATCCCAATATTGTGCGCCGCGTGCGGGCAGAGCTACATCGCTAAAGTGGTAGGGTCCCTGTGGTACATCGGATACCGCATGTACAATCTCGGAGGCTACCATCCATCCCGGATGGAATGGCAATGTTTTAGGAAAGCGAGATACAAACATGTGGTATTTTCCGTCATCACCTTTTACCACCGAACTTCCCCAAACCCAATAGTCTTCAGACTCGAAAGCCGGTGTGCGGGATGCCTTATCCAAGTGATGAAATAAGCAGTTGCCGGATTCTTTTTTTAATTCCACCAGGTTTTCTATTTTTTGCGCAATTGCTGTTATAGATATACATATACAGCAAAGAAGGGATAAACCGTATTTTTTCATAAATGTGTATTGTTAGTGAGGATGTAAAGTTAGAAAAAAGGGAAGAATTTCACAACTCTTCCCTTTCTGCATGTTAAATTAATTAAGGTCTGTTTTTTTGATTACCGATATAAAAAATAAGGTTAGAAGTTTTGTGGTATAATTAGTATCCTGCATTGTTTGTCCAACCGGCAAGGTCTATTTGCTGGTAAGGTACAGGGAAGTAATAATGATGATTTGCGTTGAAAAGAGAAGCATCCCATTCCTCGGCACGCACGTCTTTTACTTTCTCCAGACGAACCAGTTCGAACCAGCGTTTCATTTCAGCGAAGAATTCCCAACCACGTTCATTGGATACGGCTGTCAGGAAGGTAGCCGCATCGGTAGTCGTAGTTAATGCTATCCCTCTGTCCGGATAGTCTGCGCGTTTCTGTACTTCCTGAATCGCATTCAAAGCATCTGTACTAACCGTATTGGTTGCGCGTGTAGAAGCTTCGGCGTACATCAGGAGTACTTCGGCATAACGGTAGATACAGGTTATACCGTTTGCCTGCGCGCTTTTGCCGGGATCTCCTTCGTCATAATTGTAGTATTTGGAGATAGCGGGTAGCTTATCTGCGCTTTCAGTATAAGGAATTGTTTTAAGAATGTCTTTGCCATCCGTATCTTTTTTTCCGCTTTTTACAGGCCATTCCGTCATATAGTTCCAATCCTTGCGTGCATCCTCAGGATAACTCAGGAAGAAATCCTCGTCACCGTAGTAATCAGACCAACCGGCGTTGGGAGCATAATCACTCGGATAATAAGATTTACCGTAATTACTTGCTATTTTATGCTTAGAACTGTGTTGCAAGGCAAACATTACTTCATTGGTCTGCGTTTTGTTGGCTTCCAGCCATAAATCGGAATATTCGGTTGTCAGTTTAAGACCGGCGGTATTGGCGTTATCTATGATATCTTTGGCCTCGGTTGCTGCCAGACCGTAATATTCGGTTCCCTTGTTCAAGGGCCATCCGGCCATTGTCATATAGACGTCGGCCAAGCAAGCTTTTGCAGCCCATTTGGAAGGTGTGGAGTTGTTACTGCGTCCTTTGTTAGGCAACCATTCCGCTGCAGTTTTAAGACTGGGAACAATGGCTTTGTCATAGATTTCGGCAACGGCAGTTCGTGGCATGGTAATGGTTATTTCATCGTTTTCCATCAACAAAGGTACGTCACCATACAAACGGGTTAAATAGAAATAAGAAAGACCGCGCATAAAGTAGGCTTCACCTAAAATCTCTTTGAATGCTTTGGCTTCTTCTTCTGTTGTCGGAATTGTTGTTCCTTTAATGATTTTATTGGAACTGCTGATAACTTTATAGAACAGTGTCCAGGTGGTTGAGAAATCAGCATCATTGGCCGTAAGATTAGGAGTTAATCTTCCGTAATATGCCAATTCGTTATTGGCTTTGGCCGCACGGTACGTAATGTCGTCCGCACATACGTTAAGACGTTGCAGGCGGCTGTTAAATCCGTAGTTACCTTGCCATAAATCGCTATAAAGAGCATCTGCGGCTTTTTGAAGACTTGCTTGGTCTATTGCAGTCCAATATTGTTCTTCTGTGATAAATGATTCTGGTTCTTGGGTAAGGTCTACACAAGAAGTCGTCAATAGCAAACTACCTGTGATTGCTGTTAAATATATTAATTTCTTCATATTAGTCTTATTTAGTAGGTTAATCATTAGAATGAGAAATTCAGACCGATCAAATAGTTACGGCTGTTAGGATAGGAACCCCAATCGACACCTTGTACCAAAGGACTGCCCATAGTAGCTTCCGGATCCAGTCCTGAGTAATTGGTAATATGGAATGGGTTTTGTACGGAAGCATATACACGCAGGTTTGTGATACCTAATGCACGGCAAGCTGTTTCCGGGAGAGTATAACCCAAAGTGATACTTTTCATTTTGATGAAACTGCCGTTTTCAACAAAGCGTGTGCTGAAGAAATCTTTATTTTCTGTTCCGCCGTTGACGAAACCCGGTATGTTGGTGTTGGTATTGGTAGGTGTCCAACGATTCAATAATTCGCGCATAGGCGTTACCCCGGCTACTTGTTGGCTCTTAATTAAGTTATATCCCATTTGGTGAGTGGCATTATAAATATCGAATCCGTGGAAACCTACAACGAAGAACGAGAAGTCAAAGTTCTTATAATTGAACGTATTGTTCCAACCCCAGTTAAAGGTCGGTTGTCCGCAACCTATAATTCCTTGGTCTGCGTCGTTGTAAACTCCGTCTTTGTTGATGTCTACATATTTGGAGTTACCCGGTTTTACTTTATAAACTTCACCGTTGGTCTTACCGTTTGTTTGTCCGTTGGCGTCTACGAAAGGAGCGTTTACTTCATCTTCCTGCCATATACCTGCGAATGTATAGCCCCAGAACGAACCTAGTTTTTCTCCCTCAATCATCTGGAATATCTGGTTTTGATAGTTTCCGGCTTGTTGTTGGCGGTGGTTGGCTGTCGGAATCTTATTGAATGTACCTTTGTTGTGAGACAAAGTTAAGTCAGTGTGCCAATTGAATTCTTTACCGGTAAACGGATCTGCACTGATTGTAAATTCAACACCGGTGTTTTTGATTTCTCCCGCGTTGTCAAGAATAGAAGTATAACCCATGTGAGAAGGACGCGCTACTTCCAGCAGAATATCTTTGGATAATTTGCTGTACCAATCTGCGGTTAAGCGTATGCGGCCGTTGAGGATTCCGAAATCAACTCCTACATTGAATTGGTCGTTACGTTCCCATTTGAGGAAAGAAGCGGCCGGACGGTCTATTTTATAAGCTGTGGCAGAGTTTCCACTTGCATTTGTTACAGTCACCGGAGCCATTTTGGAATAGATACGGTACGCTTCTACCGCCTGGTTTCCTACAGAACCATAGCCTAAACGAAGTTTCAATTGGTCGATAAAACTATTGTCTTTCAAGAAGCTTTCTTGTTTTAAATCCCAAGCCAATGCGGCAGAGGGGAAATAACTCCACTTGTCTTTCAAGCGTGAAGAACCGTCGGCGCGGATAGAGGCGGTAAGCATGTAACGGTTCATGAATACATAGTTGACGCGCAACATACCGGACATCAAGGTGTTGATTGTACGGTCGGATGCAATAGCTGCCAAATCTGATGCGGACCATGCCAGATTGTTGATGCCAATCATATCGATATAGTCTAAATTGTAGGCTGTACCGGTGTGGTTGTAGTTGTTATCATACGATTGTTCAAATACCGCCGTAGCGTTGATACGATGGTTTTCATTAAACTCTTTTACATAGCTTAGCGTGTTGGTGTTTAACCATGAAGTATTCCAGTAACTGCGTGCCTGTCCTTGCGTCAGACTATTCTTGTAAGAATAATAGCCTTGTTCGTTTTCTACTGATGTGTTCAGTCTGTTGTCGAAGAGTACACCCAATTGAGAACGGAAGCTCAAGCCATCTATAATGTCAAAATGAACATAGCCTTGTATGCGGTTATTTATAGTTTTGTTGGAATTGTCGGCTTCCCATATGTACCCCATCGGATTATATGCTTTACCGCCATCAAAGAAGTTGTTGTTATATTCTCCCTCTTCATTTTTAGGTTCGATGGTACTTGGAAAATACATACTTTGTTGTATCAATCCATCATATTCACTGATACGGGGCTTGCTTGTTTCGCGGTAGTGACCATACATATTCAAACCCGCTTTCAACCATTTCTTAATTTTGGTATCTACTTTTAAACGCCAGCTATAGATTTGGCTGCTTGATTCTTTAATGATACCTTGATCGTCTTGGTAACGGAGAGAGGCGAGAAATGTTGTTTTTTCACCACCGCCGGCAATAGAAAGTTCATAGTTTTGAGTAACGGCAGGACTGCGGAATATTTCTTTCGAGTAGTCAAAGCCTGCTTTTCCGGACTTGAAAGCCGCAAGTTGTTCCGGACTGTAATAATAATTATCTCCCTTACCGAAATATTCTTTTCCGTAATCATTTACTAAGTTGGCATATTCATAGGGAGATAAGTTGTCCGGATATTTGGCAACGGTTTTGATATTGGCGAATGCATTGAAAGATACGGTCAGTTTATCTTTTTCAGGATTTTTGGTGGTTACTAAAATAACACCGTTGGCACCGCGCGAACCATAAACAGCTGTTGCGGAAGCATCCTTCAATACTTCTATGGAAGCAATATCCGCAGGATTCAATGATTGAAGGGAACCACCGATGAAACCGTCGATAACAACCAGCGGACCGGTTTCTGCGGTAATAGAGTTAATACCACGGACACGGATTGTATTGTCACCGCTCGGGTCACCGGAACCGGAGAGAACAGACACACCGGCCATACGTCCTTGGAGGGCATCGGATACGTTACCTGTCGGAGTACTCTTTAACGCATCTGCAGTTTTCACGGAAGCTACCGCGCCTGTCAAGTCGCTCTTGCGCTGAACGCCGTAACCTACTACTACAACTTCCTGCAGTAATTGGCTGTCTTCACTCAGTTTTACATTGATTTTTGTTTTTCCGGCTACTGCCACTTTTTGTGTCTGATAACCGATGTACGAAAATACCAGAGTTGCGTTGGAAGGAACATTGGGTAAGCTATAATTACCGTCAATGTCCGTGATACATCCGTTGCTGGTTCCTTCCACTTGTATAGAGGCGCCGATGACCGGGCCCAGATTGTCACTTACTGTACCTGTTACTGTAATATTTTGCGCATTTGCTTGGGTGGCAAATAATACAAAAAGTAACATAATACCTAATGTCTTTAGTAGCTTAGATTTCTGTTTCATAAATATTAATTTAATTGGTTATTGAAAAAAGGTTGTTTTTTTAGTTGGATTTACTCGAATCAAAGTGAAAATCACCTCGCAAATATATAGAGTATTCGAGGCGAAAACATTCACTAATTGTCCGCAAATAATCTGATTTCGTACATTATCTACGGACAGATTGAATTCCTGTTATTTGCTGTCCTGCTGTTCCTTCGCACCTTTTACTTCATTCAACAAAGCGGACAGTTCTTTCACCTTATCCGGATGAGCTTCGGCTATATTCTCCTTTTCTGAAGGATCGGTAGATAGATTATAGAGCTGAGGCTTAGGACTATTCCCCATTTCCATTTTTGTCCAATATTCCAAAGCGGGTTTATCGCTTGGCTCGATGTACTTCCAATTATTTTGAATGATGGATAGGGTATTATTCAGGTTTTGTTGTACCACATAGTCACATCCGATGGTATCTGTGCCGAGGAAGTTGTTTAGCTGGTCACGGCTGTCGGGAGCTACACCTGCGGGAAGTTCATGATTTAACAGGGCTGCGAATGAGGCATACACATCAATCATGGAGAATAGCGCTTGTTGTTTGCCTGGTTTGATTCCATTCGGCCAGCGGACGATAAACGGAATACGGGTTCCGGCATCGAACGCGCTGTACTTGCCGCCGCGATAATGCTTCATGGGGGTATGTCCGTTCAGGAGCTCAAAGGCTTGGTCTTGATAGCCGTCGTCGATGACAGGGCCATTGTCGCTGCATAATACGAAGATTGTATTGTCGGCAATATTCAGGCTGTCGAGGGTATGCATAATTTCTCCGACAGTCCAATCCAGTTGCAGAATAACGTCACCGCGCGGACCTAAGCCGCTCTTTCCGGCAAAACGCGGATGAGGAACGCGGGGAACGTGCACATCCTGCGTGCCCATATACAGGAAGAACGGTTCGTTTTTATGTGAAACGATGAAATCTTTTGCTTTACCGGTAATGACATCCGCAATATCCTCATCCACCCAAAGAGCGGATTTTCCACCGGTCATCCAGCCAATGCGGGGGATACCGTTGACAATGGTGTTATTATGTCCCTGACTGGGCTTCATCTTTGCCAATTCGGGGTTTTCAAGTCCGGTGGGCCAGTCGCCTACTTTATGGTCATAATTGACGGTGATGGGATCTTTGGGGTCAAGTCCTACAACATGCGCGTTTTCTACAAAAACACAGGGAACCCGGTCTACCGTAGCCGGGATGATGAACTCATAGTTGAAGCCGATATCCTGCGTGTTCGGCTTGATTTCATGGTTGAAATCCGTTCCGCCCTTAGGACCTAATCCCAAGTGCCATTTGCCTACGGCTCCGGTGTAGTAGCCTTCTTCTTTGAACATGTCGGCCATTGTGACACAGGCTGTATCGATAATCAGTTCGGAGTTACCGGGGGCAATACCTGTATTTTCCTGTCTCCAGGGATACATGCCTGTCAGCAGTCCGAAGCGTGAGGGGGTACTTGTGGAAGAGGTGGCATACGCATTGGTAAACTGCATGCCTTGACCGGCAAGGCGGTCGATATTCGGAGTACTAACTTTAGTGGCGCCATAACAGCTAAGGTCGCCGATGCCTAAGTCGTCAGCGATAAGATAGATAACATTAGGCTTTTGGGGTTGGTCGTTCTTCGCCTCCTGTTTGGATGGGCTGCCGCATCCTATCAGAAGGACCGTACTTGGAAGATACGGTAAAAGATTAGATAAATGTTTCATAGCCTTTGGACTTTAAAGTTTGATTCTGTGTCCAAAGATATGCGCTATCTTCCGGTCTGTGTGTATAAAGGAGTACACACGGAAGCATAAAAAGTACAAAAAGATACGCTTCTTACCTTCCGCTTGTTACTTCTTCCTCGTCTTTATCGGATTCTTCCCCCTTACGATAAGCCAGCGGACTGACATGATAGATGTCCTTAAAGCACTTACTGAAGTAGCGTGAGGAACTGAATCCTATCTTATCGGAAATTTCCGTAATGTTCAGCTCGGGATTGTTGCGCAGCATCAGAGCGCCTTTTTTCAAGCGGATAGTCAGTATAAAGTCGTTCGGGGTCTGTCCTGTAATCGCTTTTAGCTTGGTGAACAAATTGGTGCGCGCCATAGCCATTTCCCTGGCAAAGACGTTGACATTAAATTCCGTATCGTCCAGATGCTGCTCGATGATAGCCATGGCACGGTCCAGAATGTCTTTGTCAATCGGATTGGTGGCAAGCATTTGTGCGGCTGTTTGCGGCTGTTTGCTGAACTTTTCCTGCAAGAGGATGCGGGAGTTCACCAGATTGTTGCAACGGGATATCAGTAAGTTCGTGTGGAACGGTTTGGTGATATAATCGTCCGCGCCGATACGCAAGCCCTCGATATTCAACTCGACGGCGGTACGTGCGGTGAGCAATACCACAGGGATGTGACAGGTGTTAAAATCGCTCTTTATGAGCTTGCACAACTCTGTTCCCGACATTTTGGGCATAACCACATCGCTCACCACAATGCAAGGCATCTCACTGCGTACCAGTTGCCAGCCTTCTTCTCCGTTGGCGGCCGTCAATATCTGGTAGAATGGCTTAAAGATATTGGCGAGCATCTCGCGAATGGACTCATTGTCTTCTACAATCAACATTTTGGCATCCGGAATGCGTGTGATGGGCGCATTTTCTTCCAGTTCTGTTTTCAGGAAGGCATCTGTTTCCGGCTTGGGAATTTCAATCTGACGCACACAATCCGGGTTCCGGCTGATTTGTTCTTCCGTAAAGAGCTCATTGCCTAAGCGAAGTGTAACGATGAAACTCGTGCCCTTACCCAGCTCGCTTTCCACACGAATAGTACCATGATGTAATTCCACAATACCTTTGGTCAAGGCCAGTCCTATACCTGTACCGCTCTTGCCGGCATCGGTGGAGTTAATCGGGTCTATCTGATAAAAACGGTCGAATATCTTATCGATTTCCTTGGCATCGATACCGCTTCCCGTATCTTTCACGCGGATTACGACGTTGTTCTCTTCTTTCTTCACGCTGAGCGTAATGGTATCTTCCGCTTCCGTATGCTTGATGGCGTTGGATAAGAGGTTATTGATGACTTTCTGCATCTGCTTTTGGTCGTACCACACTTCCAGTTCATCGGTTCCTTTCTCGAAATTGAAGTTAATTTGCTTTGCGCTGGCATATTCAAGGAACAGTAAATAGTTTTCATACAAGAAATTCACGATATTGTGCGGGCCGACTTTAATTTTCATATGCCCTTGTTCCTGCTTGCGGAAATCGAGTAATTCGGTGATTAGCTCACGTAGCTGGATACTGTTCTTATAGATACCCAATATCTTATTATAGATAGCGGGGGTGAAGTTCTGTAATTGCAGCAAAGTCTCCACTTGAGCCACGATAAGAGTCAGCGGAGTGCGGAACTCATGCGAGATGTTGGTGAAGAAGCGCAATTTGGACTGGTTCAGCGCTTCTACATCCTGAATATGCTTCTGTTCGTATTTCAAAGACTCACGCAGTTTGATTCTCGACTTGTAGGCGCGCACCGAATACCATAAAACCACTCCCGTTATGATAAAATATATAAAGTAGGCGAGCGTTGTTTTATAGTATGGCGGTAATACATGGATGATAAGCGGTACTTGCGGACAAAGGCTTTCATCTTTTCCTTCCGGTTTAATGAGCAGTTTGTAGGTGCCCGCATTCAAGTTGGTGTAAGTAATGGTATGCAGTCCGCGCGTGCTTGTCCATTCATTGGAGAAACCTTCCAGTTTGTAAATAATATCGTCTTTGTTGGCCGGAATGTAATTGGATGTGGCGAACTCTATGCTGAACATGGTCTGGTTTGCATCGAGAGTTATCTCTTCGGTATGGCACAAGGAGCGTTGCAGGATACCGGTTTCGTCTCCTACATGGATTTCCTGCCCGTTGACGATGAGGCGTGAGAGGATAATCTTATAGGGTTTCGGGGTGAAGTTCAGCTCCATTTCATGGAAAGAAATCATACCCTGTACACCACCCAGAAAAATCTCACCGTCACGGGTTACGCAGAGCGCGTTCTCATTGACGGCTGTCAGCGGGAAGCCGTTCTCGGCGCTGTAATTGTTAAAATCTTTATTCCGGTAATCAAAGATGGAAAAACCTTCGTTTGTGATGAGCAGCAATTTACCGCTGGTGGGAGATTCCTGCGTTTCATAGATACAGTCGCTGGCCAGGCCGTTTTTCCCTTTGTCGAAATTCTCGAAGTCATTGGTTTCAGGACGGTATAAATCGAGGCCGCTACCGGAGGTGGAAAACCATAGGTTTCCTTTGCTGTCTTGTGTTATGTTGTTCACGTTATTATTGCTGAGGCTGTTCGGATTGGCGGCATCATGACGGTAGTTCGTCAGTTTGCGGGTATCGAAACGATAGCTGAATACTCCCTCTCCGGTGGCGGCAATCCATAATGTACCTTCCGAGTCGAATACGACATCCGCTACCATTTTAATGGATTTTCCCTCTTTACTGTCTTTAAACAGTTGCCGGCATTGCCCGTTGGCGGGGTTAAAGAGGCATACGCCGTTTTGCGTGGCAATAATCAGAAGGTCTTTGTAGGGGGTGATGTCGCGGATAATATCCGACGGGAGTGATTGCGGGTTGTTCCCTTCCATGCGGTAATGGGTAAAATGTCCTGAACGTATATCCAGTTTGTTAAGACCGCCCAGATGAGTACCTATCCATATAATTTCTTTATCGGCGTCATAATAAAGCGCTTTCACATTATTATGCGAAATGCTGTTGCGCCCTTCCTGAGGGCGGTACCATTTGAATTCGCGCGTGCGGCGGTTGTAATAATTCAGTCCGCCGCCCTCGGTACCTATCCACAGATTACCGTTTTTATCTTCGATGGTACGTCCTACAACCGGATTGCTCAACCCTTTCTTTTCGTTGGAGGAATAAGAGTAGCGGGTGTAGATTTCATATTCCGGATTGAAGTAGTTTACACCGCCGAAGTAAGTTCCCAGCCAGAGCGTACCTTGATTATCCTTTACGATGCACCAGATGGAAGAGTGGGTGAGGCCATCGGTCTGTATGTCATTGGCGGTATGGTTCTGGAATAATCCGGTACTCTTGTTGTAGCGGTTCAGCCCGTTGAAAGTACCTATCCATATATTGCCCAGATTGTCCTCACAACAAGCTCGTACGAAGTTGGAAGAAAGGCTGTGCGGATTCTTGGCGTCGTACCTGAAGTTCTCGATTTTCCCGTCTGTTTTTACATGGAACAATCCTTCCTCCCAGCTGCCAATCCAGAGTTCTCCTTCGCTGTCGCGATAGAAACTGGTGATATTCCCTTTTTTAATGGGGTGTGTCAGTTCTTTTTTATCTATGTCCAAGCGATACACGCCGTTGGTGGTAGTGCCCATCCATAAGTAACCTTTATAGATGTGCATGCAAATGATTTCCAGGTTTTCGCCGGGCAATTGATAGTAAAGGTCGAAATTGCCCGTCTCCTCGTTATAGCGGTAGACTTCATTTTTCTTACCGATGAAAAGGCCGTTATTGTAGTAAATGCTGCTGATATTACCTTGCAGCAAAGTTGTGAATTTCTGGGTGGAAAGGTTGAATTCGGCCACCCCCTCGGTGCAGAGCAGATAGATTCTTTCGTTGTGATTGCCTACAATGCGCGATACCGTATTACAGAAAAGGCTGTTGGGGTCATTCTTCCGTAGCTTGTAGGTTTTTATATCTTCTCCGTTGTAGCGGTTCAACCCTTCGCGCGTACCAATCCATAAAATTCCGTTTTCATCGACATACAGGCTGTTTACAGAGAACTGCGATAGTCCGTCGTCGGTGGTAAGATGATTGAAGGTGATGTTCTGCCCATGTACATTTGCGAAAGCCGCGCTCGCTAAAATGAAGAATAATCTGATGATAAGCTTCTGCACGTTGAGTTGTTTTTAAGGTTTCAGTCACAAATATAAGAATATTTTATACAAAGATTCTCATTTATTATTTGGATTTTGCGGTTATGTCTGCTTAAATGTATATTTTTGGATGTTCATCGAACAATAATAAACTTATTATATGTGGCAAAGAACGTATATTTGTATCATAAATTAATCTATTTATTATCATGAAAGACCTTTTATCTATCGTATCTCATTTTCAATTGCAGGGTACAGTTCAAGAAATCAAGCCTTTAGGGGCTGGCCTTATTAATGACACCTATAAAGTAAGCACGCTCGGAACCGATGCCCCCGATTACGTATTGCAGCGTATCAATCATGCCATTTTCCAAAATGTGGAAATGTTACAGGCCAATATCGATGCCGTAACCACTCATATCCGTAAGAAACTGGAAGAGAAAGGCGAGAAGGACATTGAACGTAAAGTGTTGCGTTTCCTTCCTGCCGATACCGGAAAAACTTATTGGCATGACGGAGAGAATTATTGGCGTGTCATGGCGTTTATTCCCAATGCCAGGACATACGAAACGGTCGATCCCGAATATTCGTATTATGCAGGCGTAGCTTTCGGCAATTTCCAGGCCATGCTTGCCGATATTCCCGATGAGCTGGGCGAGACGATTCCCGATTTCCATAATATGGAATTCCGCCTGAAACAACTTCGCGATGCCGTGGCGGCCGACGCTGCCGGACGTGTAAAGGAAGTACGGTATTTTCTGGATGAGATAGAGCGTCGTGCCGATGAAATGTGCAAGGCGGAACGCCTGCATCGCGAAGGTAAGCTGCCCAAGCGTGTTTGCCATTGCGATACGAAAGTCAATAATATGATGTTTGATGAAAACGGCAATGTCCTTTGCGTCATCGACCTCGATACCGTAATGCCCAGCTTTGTCTTTTCCGACTTTGGCGATTTCCTGCGTTCGGGAGCCAATACAGGACTGGAAGATGATAAAGACCTCGCGAATGTGAACTTCGATATGGAAATATTCAAGGCGTTCACAAAAGGTTATCTGGAGTCGGCCAAATCTTTCCTGCTGCCGATAGAAATAGAGAACCTGCCCTATGCGGCCGCCCTGTTCCCCTATATGCAGTGCGTACGCTTCCTTGCCGATTATATCAACGGCGATACATATTATAAGATTCAATATCCGGAACATAACCTGGTACGCACGAAGGCGCAATTCAAACTGCTTCAAAGCGTAGAGGAACATACTCCGGAAATGCAGAAATTCATAGCTTCATGCATTTAAAGAGGTATATAATGGCGGCGATGATGGGCTGCTGTGTCTTGCCCTTATTCGCGTTAACTCCCAAAAATAAGACGATGAAAGAATTGGATGTCAAGAAAGTGAGTATGGCAAATATACCGGTAGAAGCGGTGCCTGCTCTGTTGGATGAAGAAAAAGTGGCTTTTCAGCCGATTAGTACGGTGAACTGGGCGGCATATCCATATTGCCCGGATGTTAAATTCCGTATTGCCCATACGGACAATGCTATCCTGATTCACTATAAAGTGAAAGAGGCCAGTGTACGCGCGGTAGCGGGCAAAGACAACGGACCGGTTTGGGAAGATGCCTGTGTGGAGTTCTTCTCCATTCCTGCCGGAGACGGAGTATATTACAATATGGAATGTAACTGTGCGGGGCGGCTGCTTATCGGCGCGGGAGCCGGACGCTCCGATCGCCGGCATGCGTCGCAGGAAATTCTTGATAAAGTGCAACGTTGGTCTTCCTTGGGGCGTGAGGATTTTGAGGAACGGGTAGGAGAATGTAGCTGGGAGGTGGCCTTGGTAATACCTTATTCCGCTTTCTTTATGCATAACATTACCTCATTGGACGGTAAGACTATCCGTGCCAATTTCTATAAATGCGGTGATAAGTTGCAAACTCCCCATTTTCTGTCATGGAATCCCATTGATTTGGAAAAGCCGAACTTCCACTGTCCGGAATTTTTCGGAGCGTTACGCTTCGAATAAAGTATAAGGTGGCAATTGCCGCTTTCCCTGTTAAGAACCTGCCGTACCGGGATGGAAAGTCCGTTCCGATGCCATGCAATCTTAAAACAAAGCTTTTATTCTTATAAATTAGACTTTGGTTTATAAGAATAAAGCTTTGGTTTTTATAAATGAAACTTTTATTCTAAGATTGCGTAGCAGCCATAAGTACTTTGCGATATGGGGAAATATACTTTTACCCGGTCGTATCCCAATAAAAAAAGAGTGTAGCGAATTCGCCGGGGAACGGCGTTCGCTACACTCTGTATGTTCTTTCCTTATGTACCGGAGGCTACTTTACAATACCTTTCGAGTCGCGGATAAAGTTGATGATGTTATGTATTTCATCGCTCATCGGAACCTGATCCTCGATTTTCTGCAAAGCGTCCTGTATGCTGAAGTTTCCCTGATATACCAGGCGGTACGCATTTACGATATGGCGCAGGATACGCTCGGTAACCTGATGCTTGTGTTGGAGTACCACCGCATTGATACCGTGATATTCTGCCGGATTACCGTTCATAATAACATAAGGCGGTACGTCTTTCGAGATGCGGCAACCTGCCTGAATCAATACCCAACTGCCGATGTGGCAATTCTGATGCAGGATAACGTTACTGCTCAGGATTGTACAGTCGTCTATGCGGCAGTCGCCTGCCACCGTGCTCTTAATTCCCAGTACGCAGTGATTGCCTATTTGCACGTCGTGGCAGAGGTGAACACCGTCCATTAGATAGTTATTATCGCCAATGCGCGTGCATCCGCTTTCGTGCGTGGCACGACTGATAACCACATTTTCACGAATGTCGTTGTTGTCACCGATAATCAACCGGCTTGCTTCGCCTGTGTAATGAAAATCTTGCGGTTCACTACCCAGTACGGCGCCATGATGTACCTTATTTCCTTTACCTAAGCGAGTACCCTTGAGGATACTTGCATTTGACATAATCACGCAGTCATCACCGATTTCCACATCTCCTTCGATGTAAGCGAAAGGCTGAATGGTTACATTCTTACCGATTTTTGCGGCAGAATCTACAGATGCTAATGGACTAATCATAAGTAATTAGTTATGAGTTATAAGTTATGAGTTATTAGCTATGAGTTATGGGAGATGAGCCGTCAAGAATAACTTATAACCCATAACTCATAACTGATATTATTCTCTCCCACCGCCCAACGCTTGATACAGGCTGATTACAGACTGCATGCGGTCGAAGGTGTCGGCCACTTCCGAAAGCTGCGCGCTGAGGTAGGACTGCTCGGCGGACAGGACTTCCAAATAGGTTGACGTGCCTAAGTTAAACAATTCTTTTGTATCTTCCGCAGCTTTACGGGCAGAATTCACTTGAATTTCGCGTGAAACCGCTTTATCCGAAGTCATCTGATATTGATACAAGGCGTTGCTTACCTCATTTCCGGCTTGGAGCAGTGTGGTTTGGAACTGGATTTTAGCTTGTTCCTCCTGTGCTTTGGCCTGTTTCAGACGGGCGATGTTGGCGCCGCGGTAGAATAAAGGCTGCGTCAGCGAACCGATGGCGGATGCCAGCAGCTTGCCCGGATTGACGATGGCGGAACCGGCACTGTTGGTCCAGCCGGCGGAACCGCTTAAAGTAATCTGCGGATAAAATGCGGCGCGTGCGCTGTTGGTGTCGTAATAGCTTGCGGCCAACGACATTTCGGCGGCCTTCACATCAGGGCGGTTGGACAACAGTTGCAAGGGAATGCCTGTGGAAAATTCAGACGGCAGTTGTTGTTCCTCCAATGCGCCGCGTGCAATGCTTTGCGCCGGTTGGTTCAGCATCAGGCATAGTGCGTTCTCCGTTTCGCGAATGCTTTGGCGTATATCGGGCAGGGAAGCCAGTACTTGCGCATAGGCGGTACGGCTTTGCTCTACGGCCGCGCTGTTTGCCATAGCGGCCTCTTTCATTGCTTCTACGGTCTCGAGGTTACGTTTCAGAATGTCACAAGTCGCTTCGCTGATTTGCAGCTGGCGGTCGAGCATCAGCAATGTATAGTACATGTTGGCTACGTTGGCAATCACCTGCGTCTGTACGGCTTGCTCATAGAACTGCGTCTGTTTCAGGGAAACCTGCGCTTTGCGCTTGGGATTCAATAACTGGCCGAACAGGTCTATCTGCCAGCTTGCCGTAACCGGAAGCGAATAGGTTTGCGTAGCCTTACCTTTATCCCAGCTGCTGACCGTTCCTTGCGGAGAGAGAGACAGCATCGGAGCATAAGCCAAACGTGCGGACATCAATGCAGCCTGAGCCTGTTTTACGGTCAGTGCCGCACTGCGCAAGTCGGGATTGTTGATTAACGCCTGTTCGATAAGCGCCTGCAACCGGGCGTCTGTAAACACTTCCTTCCAGGGTAGATTACCGAAATTGGCGGTATCTGCGGCAAGCGTATCGCCACCGGCGACGGTGTCGCGATACAGACCTTCCACAGTAATATCTTCGGGTCTGTCGTATGATTTGTAGATATGGCAGCTGCTCAATAAAGCAGTTGCGCACATCAGAGTTATTATTTCTTTCTTCATAATCGTTTTTTTTAATGAAGAATGATGAATGAAGAATGAAGAATTACCTTGCAGCGTGCTTGTCGCAACCAAAATTCTTCATTCATCATTCTTCATTCTGCATTTATTTAGTGTATTGTTCAATCTCAGGTTCTGCATCCGAGTTATCCACATCTTCCCATTCCATCGGTTTCACCTTTTCTTGCAGGTATTGGAAGGCAACGAACAGAGCGGGTACGATGAATATCTGCAATATCATACCGATTAACATACCGCCGATGGCCGAAGTTCCCAATGTACGGTTACCGTTGGCGCCTGCGCCGGAAGCAAACATCAGCGGAAGCAAGCCGACAATCATAGCCAGAGATGTCATCAGGATAGGACGCAAACGGGCGGCGGCACCCAGTACGGCAGCCCATGTGATACTCATACCCATCCTGCGGCGGTCGAGGGCAAACTCTACAATCAGAATGGCGTTCTTGGCCAACAGACCCATCAACATGATGAGGGCAATCTGCATGTAGATGTCATTGGACATGGTACCCAGAATCATTTTCAGTGCAGGTATGTTGCCTAAGGAACCTATACCGCTGACAAACAGGAAGCTACCCAGCAAACCGAACGGCACGGAGAGCAGTACGGAGAGCGGAAGGATGTAACTTTCATATTGCGCGCTCAACAACAGGTAGACGAATACGAAGCAGAGTATGAAAATCAAGCCTGTGGTGCTGCCGCTGGTTTCAGCCTCTTCACGCGCCATACCGCCGAGCTCGTAAGCAAAACCTGTCGGCAGATTTTCTTTGGCAACCTCCGCGATGGCAGCCA
The DNA here is from genome assembly GCF_900129655.1 of Bacteroides clarus YIT 12056. Classification (GTDB taxonomy): domain Bacteria; phylum Bacteroidota; class Bacteroidia; order Bacteroidales; family Bacteroidaceae; genus Bacteroides; species Bacteroides clarus. The sequence continues at coordinate 110,211 of NZ_FQWK01000008.1, read as the reverse complement.
ATGCCTGACCGGATGTGTAACCGCTGGCGGGAGCCACCATCACCTTCATGGATGTGTAAAGGTTGAAACGGCTGATGATATCCGGGCCGTATACCTTCTTGATAGATACAAACTGAGTGATGGGAGCCATCTCGTTGCCGTTGCGCACCTTGATGCTGGAGAGCGATTCCAGGTTCTTGGTTGCGTCCGGTTCGGCTTGAATCATGACACGGTACATCTTACCGAAACTGTTGAAGTTGGAAGCATACAGACCGCCGAAATATCCCTGCATGGTACTGAGGATGTCACTCGGGCTGAGACCTGCTTTCTTACAGGCGGCCGCATCGATATCCAGCATATACTGCGGGAAGTTGGGGTTGAAACTGGTCTTTGCGGAGTTGATTTCCGGACGTGCTTCCAAAGCGGCGGTATAGTTGTTCACCACATCGAAGAAGTGACTGAGGTCACCGCCGGTTTTATCCTGCATGTTCAATTCGATATCGCTGGATGCGGAGTAACCCGGAATCATAGGCGGAGCAAAGAACAAAACCTGCGCTTCCTTGATGATTTTTTGCGCACGCATGAAAAGCGTGGCGTAAACCACCGTTGAATTCTGCATCGTGGAACGTTCTTCCCAGTTCTTCAGCTTGATAATGAGCGAACCGTAAGAAGGTCCCTGGCCGCCGATGAAACTGAAACCGGAAATTACCGTACGCGACTGTACGGCAGGGTCGGCCGCCACAAGGCTGTCTACACGGTCTAATATTTCCATGGCACGTTCTTGCGAAGTACCCGGAGGAAGCGTCACTACACCCATGATGGTACCGGTGTCTTCATTGGGCACCATACCTGTGGGCGTGATGTTCATAAAGACTATCAACAGTACAATGGAACCTGCGACGATGCCGCCGGACAGCCATTTCTTCTGGATGAAGCGAAGTACCTGTTTCTTATATTTACCCAGAATGGAGTCGTAAGATGCATTGAAAGAGTGTTTGAACTTGTCTGTCGTCATACCGGCCAGTGCCAATACGCTGATTACAATCATAACCAGGCAAAGTACGGGATGATTCTCGAAGCTGAACAAGCCGAAAATCATACCTAAAATGGCAATTGCGGTAAAGAGCAGTGTCAGACCGGGACGCATCATTTTACCGATGGAATCGGCATAGCGGGCCACCATGATTTTACGGGCCTCTTTCGTGGCAACGCCTATCCGCTCTTTTATGCCGGTATCACTGTTATGCGGTTTCAGGAAGATGGCGCACAAAGCCGGACTCAACGTCAAGGCGTTCAGTGCGGAGAAACCGATGGCGATGGCCATTGTCAGACCGAATTGGCGATAGAACGTACCTGCGGTACCGCCCATGAAGCTTACCGGCACGAACACAGACATCATCACTAACGTAATGGAGATGATGGCGCCGCCCAATTCACTCATGGCGTCGATAGATGCCGTCCTTGCCGATTTATATCCCTGGTCGAGCTTGGCATGGACACCCTCGACGACGACTATGGCATCGTCCACCACAATCGCGATGGCAAGCACCATGGCCGAGAGGGTCAGCAGGTTGATACTGAATCCGATCAGTTTCAGCACGAAGAACGTCGCGATCAACGCTACCGGAATGGCGATGGCGGGAATCAACGTAGAACGCATATCCTGCAAGAAGATATATACTACGATGAACACAAGGATAAACGCCTCGATTAAGGTCTTGATAACTTCGTGGATAGAAGCGAACAAGAAGTCATTGGCGCTTTGCGCGATATTGATTTTCAAACCGGAAGGCAACGTTTCGGAAGCCTCGTCAAGTACTTTTTCCAAGTCACTGATGGTCTGTGTGGCATTGGTTCCGGCCATCTGGTATACGATACAAGATACAGCCTTGTGGCCGTTTACCTTATTGTTGAAGTTGTATGACAGACGTCCGAGTTCGATGTCGGCGATGTCTTTCATACGAAGTACTTCACCGTTTTCAAGGGCTTTGATAACGATGTTCTCAAATTCCTCCGGTTGTTGGAGACGGCCTTTATAACGGATTGTGTATTGGAAGCTCTGGTTTCCGCGTTCACCGAACTGACCGGGAGCGGCTTCAATGTTTTGCTCGGCCAATGCACCGGCTATGTCATTAGGTATCAGCTTGTACTGTGCCATTACATCCGGTTTCAGCCAGATACGCATGGAGTAGTCCTGACCGAGCACCGTAGCGTCACCTACACCGTTTACGCGTTTTACTTCCGGAATAAGGTTGATGTTGGCGTAGTTTTCAAGGAATTCGATGTCGTACTGGTCTTTCTCATCGTAGATGGAGAATACCATCAACATTGAGGTCTGTCGCTTTTGCGTGGTTACACCGACTTTGGTTACTTCGGCCGGCAGCAGACCCTGAGCCATAGAGACACGGTTCTGTACGTTAACGGCTGCCATATCCGGGTCGGTACCCTGCTTGAAATAAATGGAAATATCGGCGGAACCGTTATTGGAAGCATTGGAGGTCATGTACATCATGTTCTCCACACCGTTGATTTGGTCTTCCAACGGCGCAATGACAGAATTCAACACCGTTTGGGCGTTGGCACCGGTATAGGTAGCGCGTACCGATACCGTTGGAGGTGCAATGTCCGGATATTGGGTGATAGGCAGTGTCGCCAAACCGATAACTCCCAGGATTACTATCAGGATAGAGATTACCGTAGATAGCACCGGACGATTAATAAATCTATCTAATTTCATGTTATTTAGTGATTAGGGGCGTTAAACGTTAATTGAACGCAGTTTGGATATTACCTTCTTTCTGGTCTTTGAGGGCTTTCTGATATTCGGCCTCTTTCTCTTCGGGAGTGATAGGAGTGATGCTTTGTCCGTCTTTGAGGTTCTGTACACCTTCTATCACGATTTTATCACCCGCTTTTAAACCGCCGGTAACATAGAAGTACTTGCCGTCATTCAGGCTGAATACCTGAATCTCGGTATTTTTCAGCGTATTGTCCGGCTGTGCGACGAATACGAACTTCTTGTCCTGTATCTCCGTGGTAGCCGATTGAGGAATCATAATCACGTTCTCCATCGGGTTGGGGAATACCACGTTTCCCGTACCTCCGCTACGCAGAATGTTGTGCTTGTTGGGGAAAAGGGCGCGCATGTTCACCGCTCCTGTGGTTTGGTCGATAACACCGCTGATGGTTTCTACGCGTCCGCTGTCGGCATACATGGTTCCGTCAATCAGCTGCAACTGTACCTGAGGCATTTTTGCCAGGATTTCCTTGATGCTGCCACCCTCGCGTATCAGCGATAGGAGTTGTCTTTCGGTCATAGAGAAGTAAGCGAACATTTCGGAGATATCGGCAACCGTAGTCAGCGGAGTGGCCATGGAGGGGCTTACCAAGCTACCTACACGGTAGGGGATGGTACCTACGATACCGTCGCTGGGACTTGTTACGCTGGTATATGACAGGTTGTTCTTGGCATTAACCAGTTGTGCTTCCGCCTGCGCCAGTTGCGCTTTGGTTTGTGCTAATTGGTTTTCGGCCATTTGCAAGTCGTAATCGCTGATGATATTCTTTTGATTCAGCGTACGCTTGTTGTTTACTGTAAGTTCTTGTGTGTTTACAGCGGCTTTTGCGGTTTCAACCGCGGCTTTGGCAGAGTTTACAGCAGCTTGGTACTGCACAGGGTCGATACTGAACAATACTTGTCCTTTACGAACGACGGAACCTTCGTCCACATGCAATTTAGTGATAAAACCACTCACCATCGGGCGAATTTCCACGTCTTGTTTACCTTTAATAGTAGCCGGATAACTGTTTGTCAAGTTAGCAGTGGTAGTTTCTACTGCAATCACTGCAAATTCGGGTGCTTTGCCCGTGCTTTTGTCACCTTGTCCACAACTGCTGAGCAGTGCCAGGCAACATGCCAATAATACTAATCTACTCTTCATACTCTTTTATTCTCTGTATAATTTTGTTCTAGTTAATCTGAAGCTTTTGTGTGTAAATCATAGAAGAAAAAGGATAGCGGTGAAAACTGAATACTCTTGTTTAGTTTTCGGTCGCAAAATTATTCTTTTCTCTGTATATAAGGTGTGAATATCCCTGTTTTTTAACTATGTTTTATATATACTCGGGAGAAATACTTGTTTTTTGATTAAAATACTGTAAAGCATACTGCTAATTGCGGGATAACCTTTATTTTTGCATCATGTTAGATTACAAGCATCATAATACAATGAAACCGTTTGTACGCCGGTTGCTGGGGGCAGTCATAAGTGCGGCTGTTTTATATTCTTGTGCCAGTGTGGGCCGCCTGGAAGGTGGCTCGATTGACGAAGAGCCGCCTCGTTTTGTCACGAGTTCTCCATTGCCGGGCGCTCTCCATAATAAGAAAAGTAAAATATCCATTGAGTTTGACGAGTTTATCAAGTTGGAGAAAGCGAATGAGAAAGTTGTTATTTCACCGCCTCAGGTGCAGCAGCCGGAAATAAAGGCGAACGGCAAGAGGGTAGTGGTCAACCTGCAAGATACGCTGAAGGCTAATACCACATATACTATCGACTTTGCCGATGCTATCCAGGATAATAATGAAGGAAATCCGATGGAGAGCTTTACTTATACGTTTTCTACCGGTGCGGAGCTCGATTCGATGGCTATTGCCGGCACGTTGCTTGACGCGTCGAATCTGGAACCGGTAAAAGGTGTGCTGGTCGGCTTGCATGCCAATCTGGCCGATTCGGCTTTCACGACGTTGCCTTTCGATCGTGTAGGTCGTACGGATAGCCGCGGAAGATTTTCTATCCGTGGAGTTGCTCCGGGTAAATACCGTATTTATGCTTTAATGGATGCCGACCAGAATTTCAAGTTCTCCCAGCCTACGGAAACCATAGCTTTTAATGATTCCATCATTATCCCTTCCATGGAAGAACGTACGCGCCAGGATACTCTCTGGAGAGACTCTTTGACCATAGACACGATTGTAGAGAGAAGATATACTCATTTCTTGCCGGATGATGTGTTGTTGCGCAGCTTCAAAGAAAAGACTTTCTCGCAGCGCCTTATGAAAACAGAGCGCCTGACTCCGGAGAAGTTCTCTTTCTATTTTACGGCTCCGGCCGATAGCCTGCCTCTGATGAAAGGGCTGAATTTCGATGAAAAGGATGCTTTTGTCATTGAGCAGACCACCGGACGGAATGATACGATTCATTATTGGATAAAGGATTCTTTGCTTTATCAGCAAGATACGTTGCGGATGAGCCTGACTTATTTGTACACGGATACTTTGAATCAGCTGGTTCCCCGGACAGATACCTTGAGAATGGTATCGAAGGTAAGTTGGAAGAAACTGCAGGATAAGAAACAGGAAGAGAAGGAAAAGGCCGAGAAAGAGAAGAAGAAAAGAAGGAAAAAGGGTGAGGAAGAACCGGAACCGACCCCGTTTCTGGCAATGGATGTATATGCGCCTTCGGCAATGGATGTGTACGATTATATCACATTGAGCTTTACGGAACCGATAGCCAGCTTTAGTGACACCGCCTTGCATGTAAGGCAGAAGGTGGATACGTTATGGCAGGATGTGCCGTTTGATTTCATGCGGGATTCGCTGGATTTGAAACGCTACAATCTGTATGCGGACTGGAAACCGGGTGAAAGTTACGCCTTTGAAGTAGACTCGACCGCTTTTCACGGATTATATGGCTTGTTTACCGATAAAGTGAAGAAAGAGTTCACGGTGAAAAAACTGGAAGAGTACGGGCAGATATTCTTCAATATTACCGGAGCCGATTCTTTGGCATTCGTAGAACTGCTGGATGCCCAAGACAAGGTGGTACGAACTGTGCCGGTCGTGGAAGGAAAAGCAGACTTTTATTATTTGAATCCGGGTAAATATGGGGCCCGGCTCATTAACGATACAAACGGGAATGGCGTATGGGATACAGGTGATTATGCCACCAAACGCCAGCCTGAAATGGTTTATTATTATCCGCAAGTACTGGAATTTAAGGCCAACTTTGATTTGATTCAGGATTGGAACGTGAAAGAAAAGCCGTTGGATAAGCAAAAGCCGGATGAACTGAAAAAACAAAAACCAGATGAAGACAAGAAAAAGAAAAATAGCCGGAATAACCGTAACAACAGCAATCGCAACAGCGGTAGGGGATATAGTTACTAAAAAGCAACGAATCGCGGGATTGCTCTTGCTGGCGGGACTTATGTGTCTGGGCGGCATGATGCCTGTGCAGGCTCAATGTGTGGCTAAGAATGAGGCGTTCCAATCGGGGGAACATGTAATGTATGATTTGTATTTCAACTGGAAATTTATCTGGAAGAAAGTAGGGCTGGCGAGTCTGACAACGAATGCTACCACTTACCGTTCCCGTCCTGCCTATCGTTTCAATCTTCTTTCTGTGGGCAGTAAGAAGACGGATTTCTTCTTTAAGATGCGTGATACGCTGACCTGCTATGTCAGCGATAAACTCGAACCGCTCTATTTTCGTAAGGCAGCCGAGGAGGGAAAACGCTATACGGTAGACGAGGCGTGGTTCTCGTATAATGACGGTGTGTCTACCGTGAAGCAGAGACGTACCTGGCATAATCCTGTGCGTGAACCGCAGGAAATGGAATACAGTGACAGCCGTTGTATTTTTGATATGCTGAGTATTCTGGCGCAAGCCCGCTCTTACGATCCCAAAGACTATAAGATAGGCGAGAAGATACTTTTCCCTATGGCAACGGGACGCAGGGTGGAAGAACAGACTCTGATTTACCGCGGAAAGGAAGAAATAGAGGCAAACAACGATACAATCTACCGTTGTCTTGTATTTTCTTTTGTGGAATACAAAAAGGGAAAAGAGAAGGAAGTGATTACTTTCTTCGTTTCAGACGATAAAAACCACCTTCCCATACGCTTGGATATGTATTTGAACTTCGGTTCGGCAAAAGCGTTTCTCAAAAGTGTAAGAGGCAATCGTTATCCGATGACTTCCGTGGTTACAAAGTAAAGGGCAATGCGTCCCCCTTTCTGAAAACGCTGGACTCGAATGTGGCTATCAGTTCTCCTTTCTGGTTGGTAACGTCAATTTGATAATATCCGGTAGTGCGTCCGACGTATCGTTCACGGGCTTCGGCGTACAATGTGTCGCCTACACCGCTGCCGCGCAGGAAAGTGATATTGGAAGACAGTGAAAAGGACAGTACGCCGTGAGAGTTGGCGGCTGCGGCCAAAGCGAGGTCGGCTAACGTAAAGAGCGCTCCGCCTTGGGTGCGGTGTCCGGCATTGAGATGTTCTTCCGTAATTACCAGACGCGCTTTGCTATATCCTTCTTTTATTTCTATCAGTTCTACACCGGTTTTGCCGGCAAAAAGATCTTTTTTGAAAAACTCTTGTGGAGTCATGGAATTTAGGGATTTAATGATTGGTGATTCAATGATTCACGGACAGCATAAAGAAAAACAGATGCTTTCCGATGCAAATGTAACAATTTTAGCTTTTAATTGGATGATTTAGGTGGGTCATTTCCGTATAACCGCGCTACATTTGCCATCGAAAAAACGACAACAATTAATAAATAAATCCTTTATTATGAAAACAGCTCTTACTACATTGGGTATTTCCCTTCTTGTTTTGGCAGGTTGTACAGGACAAAAGCAGCCTGCAAATGACTTCATCCAGGAGAATATTGATAATGCAGTGGCACAGGAAATGCTTCAGACGGACATTATCGAGAAATCAGGTAAAATTCTTAATCCGCGTACCATTAATAAGGATGGCAGCATTCATTATGTTCCCATTGATGACTGGTGCTCCGGCTTCTTTCCCGGTAATATTTGGTATACATACGAGTTGACCGGTGACGACAAGTGGTTGCCGCTGGCGGAAAAGTATACGGAAGCCTTGGATTCCGTACAATATCTGACCTGGCATCATGATGTAGGCTTTATGATCGGTTCCAGTTATCTGAACGGATACCGTTTTGCCAATAAAGAGGAATACAAACCTGTAATTATTCAGACTGCCAAATCATTGTCTACCCGCTTCCGTCCGGGCGCAGGCGTTATTCAATCTTGGGATGCCGACAAAGGCTGGCAGGCAGAACGCGGTTGGAAATGTCCGGTAATCATCGACAATATGATGAACTTGGAGCTGTTGTTCGAAGCTACCAAGCTGTCGGGTGACTCTACTTTCTATAATATAGCCGTGAAACATGCCGATACTACCATGGCTAACCATTTCAGGGCCGACAACAGTTGCTATCACGTAGTAGATTATGATCCCGCAACCGGTGAGGTTCGCAAGAAACAGACGGCGCAAGGCTATGCTGATGAATCGTCTTGGGCTCGCGGACAGGCATGGGCGTTATACGGTTATACAATGTGCTATCGTTACACTCACGATTCCAAATATTTGGATCACGCTGAAAAAGTTTATGACTTTATCTTCAATAACAAGAATCTTCCGGAGGATTTGGTTCCTTATTGGGATTACGATGCTCCCAACATTCCGAACGAGCCTCGTGATGCTTCTGCCGCAGCATGTACGGCTTCTGCGCTTTACGAATTGAGTACGTATATTCCTAATAAGGGTTATAAGGAAACAGCAGACCGAATTATGGAAAGCCTCGCTTCTCCGGCCTATCGTGCGGAGGTAGGAACTAACGGCAACTTTATCCTGATGCATTCGGTAGGCAGTATTCCTCACGGCGCGGAAATAGATGTTCCTCTGAACTATGCCGATTATTATTTCTTGGAAGCTTTGATGCGTAAAAGAGACTTGGAGAAATGAGAAATCAATTGAATATATTGTTAGGTGGTTTAGGCTTGTTCGCCTTGCAGGGTTGTAAAGCTCCGCAGGCGGAACAGGCCCGACAACCGAACGTTATTTATGTCTTTCCTGACCAGTACCGTAATCAGGCGATGGAATTTTGGGGACAGGAAGGTTTTCGGGAGAAAGTGAACTTCCGGAATGACCCGGTGCATACCCCTCGTTTGAATGATTTTGCGAGAGAGTCTTTGGTACTGACTTCTGCCATGAGCAACTGTCCGTTGAGCAGCCCTCATCGGGGTTCATTGCTGACGGGAATGTATCCTAACAAGAGCGGTATCCCTTTGAACTGTAATTCGGACCGTCCTATCAGCTCATTGCGCGAGGATGTAGACTGTGTAAGCGATGTATTCAGTAATGCGGGATATGACTGTGCCTATTTCGGTAAACTGCATGCTGACTTCCCGACTCCCAATGACCCCCAGCGTCCGGGAAAATACGTAGAAGACCGTGTACCCGCATGGGACGCTTATACACCGAAGGACCGTCGTCATGGATTTAACTATTGGTACGCTTACGGAACATTCGATGAGCATAAGAATCCGCATTATTGGGACACAGACGGTAAACGGCATGATCCGCGTGAATGGTCTCCGCTGCATGAGTCGGGTAAGGTTGTTTCTTATCTGAAGAATGAGGGAAATGTACGCGACCCGAAGAAACCGTTCTTTATAATGGTAGGTATGAATCCGCCGCATAGCCCTTATCGCTCATTGGACGACTGCATGGAGCAGGACTTCAATTTATATAAGGACCAGCCATTGGATAGCTTATTGATTCGTCCTAATGCTGATCCTACAATGAAGAAAGCGGAAAGCGCACGTTATTATTTTGCTTCAGTTACGGGTGTAGACCGCGCTTTCGGACAGATACTCGATGCTTTGAAGGAATTGGGACTGGACAAAAATACAATTGTAGTCTTTTCTTCCGATCACGGCGAAACAATGTGCAGCCAGCATACGGATGACCCGAAGAATTCCCCGTTCTCCGAGTCCATGAACGTACCGTTCATCGTTCGTTTCCCTGATAAGATTAAGCCCCGTTTGGATGACTTGATGCTTTCCTCTCCGGATATCATGCCTACTTTATTGGGATTGGCAGGTCTGTCCGATTCCATTCCTACGGATGTGCAGGGACGTAACTATGCTCCGCTGTTTTTCAATGAAAAAGCTGATATTGTACGTCCTACGGGCGCTCTCTATATTCAGAACCTGGACGGAAAGAAAGATGCGGACGGTAAAGTTCGTTCTTATTTCCCTTCATCGCGCGGCTTTAAATCGGCCCGTTACACACTGGCGCTTTATATAGACCGTGATAATCGCAAGCTTGTAAAGAGTTTGTTGTTCGATGACGAGAAAGACCCCTATCAAATGAATAATCTTCCGTTAGAGGAGAATAAAGAAGTAGTAAACGAGTTGTGTGCGGAAATGGGGAAAGTCTTGAAAGAGATTGATGATCCCTGGTATAGAGAGCGCATCTTATCTGACATAATACCATACGATAAATAGAAATAACTGTTGTGAAAGGTTGTTGCAAAGTATTTTGTTATACATCCTTTTGTAGGGAAGAAAGGTTTTTCTGTGAAGAAGGACCTTTCTTTTTTTGTGTGAACCGGCGGTAACTCCTTTTACCGGCAGTGAACTATCGGAAGAATAAGTTGTTTTATTTTCTCTTACTCATGTAAATCCATACGAAGATGAAATATAGGTTATTGGGCTGGTTGCTGTTGCTTCCGTTATTGCTTATGGCGCAAGAGCGTCCGAAAGTTGCCGTTGTGCTGAGTGGAGGCGGAGCGAAGGGTACGGCTCATATCGGTGCCTTGAAAGTGATAGAGAAAGCGGGTATTCCGATAGATTATGTGGTGGGCACCAGTATGGGGGCTATTGTTGGAGGCTTATATGCCATAGGGTATACTCCGGAGCAATTGGACAGTATGGTGAATGCGCAGAACTGGAAGTTCGTTTTGTCGGACGCTCCCAATCCTAAAGATGTATTGCTCGACGATCGTTTACGGTCGGAGCGTTATGTGCTGTCTATTCCTTTTACGTTGAAGTCGGCGGACATTTCGGATGCGGGAATTATTAAGGGGAAGAATATTGCACAGTTGTTTTCGGTATTGACAGAGGGTTATCAGGATTCTGTAAACTTTAGCCGGCTGCCTATTCCGTTCGCATGTGTCTCCGAAAACCTGGTGGATGGGAGCGAGGTTGTGTTTCACAGAGGTGTGTTGGCTACGGCCATGCGCTCCAGTATGTCGATACCCGGGGTATTTGCACCTGTCAATCTGAATGGCAGGGTCTTGGTAGATGGAGGTATGGTGAATAATTATCCGGTAGATGTGGCCTTGCAGATGGGGGCTGATATTATTATCGGAGTGGATGTACAAAGTCCTTTGCTGGATGCCGGGCAACTGAAATCGGTGAAAGATATATTCGGGCAAATCATTAATCTGCAGGGAGAGAAAAAATATCAAGAGAATCTTCGCAAGACCGATTTACATATTAAAGTGGATGTATCGGGTTATTCTGCGGCAAGTTTCACCAAAGAAGCGATTGATACCTTGATAGTGCGTGGAGAACAGGCGGCTATGGCCGATTGGGATAAACTGCTTACATTAAAAAAGAAGATGGGGCTAAGAGAAGATTATCAGCCCCGTCGCCCGGGACCTTTTCCTATCCCTGACGCGGAAAAGAGCAAGACTATTCCCGTTGATCCACAGATAGCCGCTCCTGCCATACGGGAAAACAAGCTGAATGTCGGTATCCGTTTTGATACGGAAGAGCTGGCAGCCTTGCAGGCGAATACGGATATTTATCTGGGAAAACAAAAAGAATCGCAAGTGAGCCTTACCGCCCGTTTAGGAAAACGGACGATGGCAAGAATCGGTTATAATTATCAGTGGAGTAAGGGCTGGCAGACGGGAATTAATTACCGGTTTGATTACAAGGATATTAATATTTATAATGAGGGAAAGCGTACACTTGATTTGACTTTTACCCATCAGCAGCTTACCGCCGGAGTCGCAAAGGATTGGAATAAGATTCAAGTGAGTGCAGGTCTTAATTTCGAGCACTACAACTACCATGATTTGCTGTCGTTGGAGCCGGTGGATGCACTTATGTTTGGAAATAAGTCGCTGTTTACCTATTTTGCCGGGCTGTTGTATAATAATCTGAATGGAAGAAGCGTACCCACCAAAGGTCTGTCATGGTCCGTAATGTATCATCTGTATACGGATAATCTGTTTCAATACGAAGATAACAGCCCTATTTTGGCCTTCTCGGCGCATTGGCAAGGGTGTTTCACTCCGTTAAAGAATTTTACGATTATTCCGTCTATTGACGGGCGTATTCTTACCGGAGGTGATAACTATTCTTTTGCTGTTACTAATATGTTGGGTGGAAATATTGCCGGACGTTATATGCCCCAACAAATACCTTTTGTAGGGATTAACCGTGCGGAGTTGGCTTCCGGTTCATTGATTGTTGCCGGTTTGAAGCTTCGTCAGCGGATATTTAAGAATCAGTATGTATCGGTGACGGGAAACTACGGACGCAGCTCCGATAAGTTGCATGAGTTATTTGAGGATTCCCACTCTTACGACTTGGTAGGAACGGGCATCGGCTATATGTATAATAGTTTTTTGGGACCGTTGGAAATAGAGTTGAATTGGTCTAATCAGACGAAGAAGCTCGGCTGGTACGCCGGCTTCGGATTCGTCTTTTAGATTTTTATTTGTTCAGCTTCCATTCACATCCGTCTTTGGTGTCTTTGATGGCAAAACCTAATGCGGTCAGTTTATCGCGGATTTTGTCGGATGTAGCCCAATCCTTGTTGGCTTTGGCTTTTATGCGCTCTTCCAGCAGCATATCCACTACTTTACCGAAGGCGGCTTCGCGTTCTTCGTTGGAGTTGTTCTCTTCTTTCAGTCCCAATATGTCGAAGCAGAAGAGGTGGAAAGTTTCTTTCAACTCTTGCAAGTCCTCGGCTGTAATGGTGTCATTGCCTGCAATAATGTTGTTTATCATTCTGGCGCCGTCAAAAAGATGGGCTATTACAATCGGAGAGTTCAAATCATCGTTCATAGCTTCATAGCATTTGGCGCGTAATGTTTTTACGTCTACCGTAGAAGCCTTGCCCGGCGTAATCTTTTCCAGCCCATGTACGGCATCCATAAGTCTTGTCAGGCCTTTTTCCGCTGCTTGCAGGGCTTCGTTGCTGAAGTCTACCGTACTGCGGTAGTGTGCCTGAAGGATAAAGAAACGAATAGTCATCGGACTGTAAGCCTGTGCCAGCGTCTTGTTTGAACCGGTGAAGAATTCATCCAGTGTGATGAAGTTGCCGAGGCTTTTACCCATTTTCTGCCCGTTGATGGTTATCATATTGTTATGCATCCAATAGTGTACCATGTCATCGCCCTGTGATGCTACGGATTGTGCGATTTCACATTCGTGATGCGGGAAAACGAGGTCCATGCCGCCACCGTGGATATCGAAATGCTTACCCAGATATTTCTTACCCATTGCGGTACATTCGGCGTGCCAGCCGGGGAAACCGTCACTCCACGGGCTTGGCCAGCGCATGATATGTTCGGGTTGGGCGCGCTTCCACAATGCAAAGTCAGCGGGATTATGCTTTTCTTCCTGGCCGTCCAGTTCGCGGGTGGTGTTCAGTACATCATCCAGGTTACGTCCGGACAGTTTGCCGTAATGATGGTCTTTGTTGTATTTGGCTACATCAAAGTAAATGGAGCCTTCGCTTTCGTAAGCGTAGCCGTTCTTTAATATCTCTTTTACCAGTTCTATCTGCTCGATGATGTGTCCCGATGCATGTGGTTCGATGCTTGGAGAAAGCACGTTCAACGCTTCCATTGCCTTGTGGTAACGGTTGATATAATACTGTGCCACTTCCATGGGTTCGAGTTGCTCCAAACGGGCTTTTTTCGCGATTTTATCTTCGCCATCGTCTGCGTCATGCTCTAAGTGTCCTACATCGGTGATGTTGCGGACATAACGTACTTTATAGCCGATGTGTGTGAGATAGCGGAAAAGCAAATCGAAAGTAATGGCAGGACGTGCATGCCCCAAGTGGGCATCTCCGTAAACGGTCGGTCCACAAACATACATGCCCACGTGAGGAGCATGCAGAGGCACGAATAACTCCTTTTTTCTATCTAAGGTGTTGTAAATGGTCAGTTGTTGTTCCATAACGTTTGATAATTAGTTCTTTTTGGAAAGGCAAAGGTATAACAAATATTTGTAAATTAGGGCTATCTGTTCTAAAAAGCATGTAGGAAGTGTTGTTCTACGGCTATGGCTACTCCATCTTCGTCATTGCCTGGAGCAATGTAATCCGCCGCTGCTTTGACAGGTTCCTGCGCATTTCCCATGGCTATGCCGAGTCCGGCATATTTTATCATGCTGAGGTCATTGTAACCGTCCCCCATGGCTATCATTTCTTCGCGGGTGATACCTGTTTTTTCCAGCAATACGGCGAGAGAGCGGGCTTTGTCTATGCCTAACGGTACGAGTTCGAGAAAATAAGGTTCCGAACGGTATACGCTGATTTGCCTTTGCAGACGCAGGCTGAGTTCGGTTTCCGTATTTATGAGTTGTTCCGGTTCGCCTACGATGAGGCATTTGGGAAGGGGGCGGGGCGTCTCTTGCAGAAAGTTATCTACGCGTCGCACCTGCATTTTGTTGAGGAATGCTTCTTTCTTGACATATGGGTCGTCGGGATTTTCGGTGAGGATGAACTCATTGTCGTAGGTGAGGATGGTTTGCCGGTTGTCAATAGCGGTTTCATAAAGGATAGGAAGCACTTCATCGGGAAGCAGGTTTTTGTATAGTAGTTCGCCGGTGTTCCAGTTTATGATTTCTCCGCCATTGTAGGAAAGAATGTACCCGTTGTGTTCTTTCATTTGTAACTGTTCTGCCAGGGGAGTAATACCGTAGGTGGGACGGCCGGAAGCCAGCACCAGGCGTACGCCGCTTTGTTGCAGACGCAGTAGAGTACGAAGGTTGCGTGGTGATATTTCTTTCTTCGAATTAGTCAGGGTGCCATCCAGGTCGAGGACGAGCAGGCGATAGTCTTGTCTCATGGTTTGAAATTGATTATTTTTTTGAAAGTGACAAAGATAGAGTTTTCTCAGGATGAAATACTATTTTTGCAGCATGAACTCAAAAGAACGTGTATTATTGGGTATGAGCGGCGGCACGGATAGTTCTGTGACTGCTATGAAATTGCAGGAGGCCGGCTATGAAGTAACGGGGGTTACCTTTCGTTTTTATGAGGCGGATGGAAAAGCGGAATATCTGGAAGATGCCCGTACGCTGGCTGATAGACTGGGTATTGAGCATATTATATATGATGCGAGGAAGCTTTTCCGTGAACGTATTATTCGCTATTTTATAGATGAATACCTGGCGGGGCATACTCCTGTTCCCTGCATCCTTTGCAATAATGAGCTGAAATGGAAGCTTTTGGCGGAAATAGCCGATGAAAAGGGAATTTATTGGATTTCTACCGGACATTACGTACGTAAACTCCTTTTAGAGGACACCTATTATATCGCTCCGGCAGCCGACAGAGATAAGGATCAGACTTTCTTTTTGTGGGGTTTGAAGCAAGATATCCTGAAACGAATGTTACTCCCGATGGGGGATATGACAAAGGAGGAGGCACGTGCTTATGCCGCTGGACGTGGATTTATGCGTGTCGCCACTAAGAAAGACAGTATAGGAGTGTGTTTCTGTCCGTTGGACTATCGTTCTTTCTTGAAACGTGAAGTCCCTGCGGAACAGCTTCCGGGCAGGGGACATTTTCTCGATGAAAAGGGGGAAATATTAGGATGGCATGAAGGATATCCTTTCTATACGATAGGTCAGCGGCGTGGACTGGGGCTTCATCTGAATCGTGCCGTATTTGTGAAGGAAATCAAAATGGACACGAACGAGGTGGTACTTGCACCGCTTGCCTCCCTGTATAAAAATGAAATGTATCTTAAGGACTGGAACCTTATCAGTACACATCGGGTGTTAGGGGCGGAGACAGTGATCGTAAAGATACGCTATCGTAAACAAGCAAACCGTTGTATGGTTACTTTGGAAGGGGACGGACATCTGCGAGTATCGTTGTTGGAACCGTTGGAGTCTATCGCTCCGGGGCAAGCCGCCGCTTTCTATGATGCAACCGGCTTGCTGTTGGGCGGTGGTATTATTCTTTGAAATTGAGTTTCAACATTTCCTCAATATGTTCCCTCGTGTTACTGAGGCGCGGTACCTTATGTTGTCCGCCAAGCTTGCCTTTACTGTCCAACCAATCATGGAACAGGCCTTTGCGAGCGACAATTATCTCTAATGGCTGCAAAGCCAAGTCGTTCTGTCGTTTAGCTTCATAATCGGAGTTTACTTCTTTGAGGGTGTCATCCAGTATTTGGGCAAATTTCTCCGGACTATCCGGCATTTGAGCAAACTCAATCAGCCATTGATGACGGCATTTGGCATGTTCGTCCATAAAAACAGGAGCGGCGGAATAGTCTATAATTTGTGCTCCCGTGGCAGCGCAGGCTTTAGTCAGCCCTTTTTCCGCATTGTCTACAATCAGTTCTTCGCCGAAAGCGTTGATGAAATGCTTAGTACGTCCGGTAATGACGAATTTATACGGGTGGTTACCGGTGAACTTCACAGTATCTCCAATCATATAACGCCAAAGCCCGGCAGAAGTGGAGATAACCATTGCGTAGTTTTTATTGAGTTCCACTTCTTCCAGACAACAGATACGAGGATTTTCCTTACCGACATCTTCCAATGGAATAAACTCATAGAAGATACCGTAATCGATCATCAGCAGCATAGCCGGATCGTTCGGGTCGTTCTGTGTGCCAAAATAGCCTTCGGACGCATTGTATGTTTCTATATAGTGCATCTTGGAGCTTTTGATAACCTGTCTGTATTGCTCCCGGTAAGGAGTAAAAGCTACTCCGCCATGGAAGAATACTTCCAGATTAGGCCATACTTCCTCTAAAGACTGTTTTCCGGTTTTCTCGAGTATATGTTTGATAAGTACCAGCATCCAGGAAGGTACACCCGAAAGATTGGTGACGTTGGTATGAAGCGTGCTGCTGGCTATGGCTTCCATTTTGGGTTCGAACTCGCTCATCAGAGCGATTTCCTTGCTTGGTACGCGAATGTGGTTGACCAGCGGGTGTACGTTCTGTATCAGGATGGCGGACAAGTCGCCCACCAGACTATGATTGGAGTTTAGATTAGGGCTGTGACTGCCACCGAGAATCAATCCTTTTCCGGAGAAAAAGCGGCTTTCGGGATTTATTCCCAAATAGATGGAGACGGCATCTTTCCCGCCTTGATAATGAGTATCTTGCAGAGATTCTTTGCTGACAGGTAAGAATTTACTTTTATCATTGGTGGTTCCTGAAGACTTGGCAAACCAGCGTATTTCCGAAGGCCATAGCAGATTCTGCTCACCGGCACGCAAACGGGCTACATAAGGTTTGATTTCTTCGTAAGTTTGTATAGGAAGGCGTTTTTTGAAATCTTCATAAGTACGAATAGAAGCGTAGTCATATTTCTTTCCCCATTCCGTATTGGCGGCCATGCGTACCAAACGTCTCAGAACACCTGCTTGCAGTTCGCTTGCATGGTCGGTATACAGTTCGATTTCTTTCAAGCGGGGGGTGAAGTATACTTTATTCAGAAATTTTGTAATATTCATCGTTCTTATTGAAATCTGTTTAAGTGCGCAAAAATAATCTTATTTATCGGCATCTCTATCTTTTTTCTCTTTTTTTTCTATCTTTACGTCCGTATAGGTGAAAAGAACCGTAATTTAAACTAAAACATCATGAGAATCGGTATTCTGACTTCAGGCGGGGATTGCCCCGGTATCAATGCAACTATTCGCGGCGTTTGTAAAACCGCCATCAATTACTACGGAATGGAGGTGGTAGGTATCCATAGCGGTTTTCAAGGACTGTTGACAAAAGATGTGGAGTCGTTTACGGACAAGTCTCTGTCGGGATTATTGAATCTGGGCGGTACGATGTTGGGTACTTCCCGTGAAAAGCCGTTTAAGAAAAACGGGGTGGTATCCGATGTAGACAAACCTGCTCTGATAGAACAGAATGTAAAGGAGCTGGGGCTGGACTGCATAGTCTGTATCGGCGGTAACGGCACGCAGAAAACAGCTGCCAAGCTGGCTGCTATGGGATTGAATATCGTTTCCGTACCTAAGACCATTGATAATGACATTTGGGGAACCGATTTCTCTTTCGGCTTTGATTCTGCCGTCAGTATTGCTACGGATGCCATAGACCGGTTACACTCTACCGCCAGTTCGCACAAGCGGGTGATGGTGATAGAGGTGATGGGGCATAAAGCGGGCTGGATTGCGCTGTACTCCGGTATGGCCGGTGGCGGTGATGTGATTTTAATTCCCGAGCTTTCTTATAATATCCATAATATAGGCGATACGATTTTGAATCGTCTGAAGAAGGGGAAGCCTTATTCTATTGTTGTGGTTGCCGAGGGGATTCAGACGGATGGCAGGAAACGCGCAGCTGAATATATCGCACAAGAGATTGAATACGAAACGGGTATTGAAACACGTGAGACTGTTTTGGGCTATATTCAGCGCGGTGGTTCGCCTACGCCTTTTGACCGCAATTTGTCGACCCGTATGGGTGGTCATGCTACGGAATTGATTGCAGGAGGGCAGTTTGGACGTATGGTAACGTTGAAAGGGAATGAAATATCTTCCGCGCCTCTGGAGGAGATAGCCGGAAAACTCAAATTAGTGACTGAAGACCATGATTTAGTCGTTCAGGGTAAGCGTATGGGGATTTGTTTCGGGTGATTTGGCTGTATCTTGTACAGTATCCGTAGGTTCTGTATTATCCGTAACTTCGAGAACCTCTGATGTCTCTGCAACGGGAGTATTTTCTGTGACGGTTTCGTTTTCCTCTGCTGCAATATCTTCCTTTGCCGCGTGGTTCTGTATTTTGGCAGTTTCAATGGCTTCTTTGAAGGCTTCGTCGTTCTTGATTTTTTTCAATGCCATTTGTGCGGCGTTTTGCTGTGACTCTTTTTTGGAATAGCCCGTACCTGTGCCGGCAGAAAGGCTTTCTATGCGAACTTCTGTGTGAAACATCGGGTTGTAATCCCTGTCGAGGAACTGTTCTATCAACTCAAAGGAAACCTCCATTTTGTTTTTCTGGCTCCATTCGATAAGTTTGGATTTGAAGTTGACTTCCTTGCGTGACATCTTGTCGAGGTCGATGTAGTTCTTGAGGATTTTTTTCTCCATGAACTGCTTGCAACGTTCGTAGCCTTGGTCCAAATAGATAGCTCCGATAAATGCTTCGAAGGCGTTGCCGTACATATAGCTGTTGTGTGACGAAGAACGGGTGGAATACTTGACAAGTTTGTCCAGTCCTATTTCTACGGCCAGTTTGTTCAAGGTTTCCCGTTGCACGATTTTAGAACGGGTATTGGTAAGAAAACCTTCACGACGGCCTTCGAAGTGCTTGTATACAATGTCTCCTACGATGGCGTCCAAGATGGCGTCACCCAAAAATTCCAATCGCTCGTTGTTTAACGGACGTCCTTTCTCGGAGCGGACAGAGGTGGATTTATGCAGTAGAGCCTGCTGATAGAACCGAATATCACGGGGAAAAAAACCAAGTATCCTGTAAAAACAAAAATAAGACTCTCTATCCTTACGGAATAAGAGCCTTATTTTGTCTATTTGGTTACGTAACACGACCGTATTATTCTGCGTATTTCTTGAAAATAACACATGCGTTATGACCGCCGAATCCAAAAGTATTGGATAAAGCCACGTTCACTTCACGCTTCTGAGCCTTGTTGAACGTAAAGTTCAGGTCATAGTCGATGTTTTCGTCGTTATCACCCTCTTCGTGATTGATAGTCGGAGGAACAATGCCGTTTTGGATGGCAAGTATACTTGCAATAGCCTCTACCGCACCGGCAGCACCCAGCAAGTGACCTGTCATGGATTTGGTGGAGCTGATATTCAACTCGTAGGCATGTTTTCCGAATACCTCTTGGATAGCTTTCACTTCCGAGATATCACCGACAGGAGTAGATGTACCATGAACATTGATGTAATCTACTTCTTCGGGTTTCATTTCTGCATCTTCCAATGCATTTGTCATTACCAGTTTGGCTCCCAAACCTTCCGGATGAGAAGCGGTTAAGTGATGAGCGTCGGCAGACATTCCCACACCGGCAACCTCTGCATAAATCTTGGCACCACGTGCTTTAGCGTGTTCCAGTTCCTCAAGAACCAGACATCCGCCGCCTTCACCCATGATGAAACCGTCGCGGCTCGCGCTGAACGGGCGAGATGCGGTTTCCGGAGAGTCATTACGGGTAGATAAAGCATGCATGGCATTGAAACCACCTACACCACAAGCGGCAATAGCTGCTTCCGAACCACCGCTGATGATAGCGTTAGCCTTACCCAAACGGATGAGGTTGAATGCGTCAGCGATAGCATTGGTAGAAGTGGCGCATGCGGAGCAAGTCGCGTAGTTAGGACCATGAAAACCGTACAGAATAGAAATTTGTCCGGCAGCAATATCCGAAATCATCTTCGGGATGAAGAACGGATTGAACTTGGGACCGTTTTCTTTATGGAGGGCATAGTTACCTGCTTCTTCTTCAAATGTACGGATTCCACCAATACCGGCACCAAAGATGACGCCGATTTTGTTCAAATCCTCATTTTCGACATCAAGACCGGAATCTTCTACCGCTTGCTTGGCTACACCGATGGCATATTGAGTGTACAAGTCCATCTTGCGAGCCTCTTTGCGGTCGATATATTGATTGGCATCAAAGTTCTTCACTTCGCATGCGAATTGGGTCTTGAAAAGCGATGCGTCGAAATGAGTAATAGGCCCCGCTCCACTAACCCCATTCACGAGATTTTCCCAAAATTCGGGTACTGTGTTGCCAATGGGAGTAATGGCGCCAAGACCTGTTACTACAACTCTTTTTAATTCCATACTAAGAAATGAATGGATTAAGATTACTTAGCGTGTTCTTCGATATAAGATACAGCATCGCCTACAGTACCAATCTTCTCAGCTTGGTCATCAGGAATAGAGATACCGAATTCTTTTTCGAATTCCATGATAAGTTCTACAGTGTCAAGAGAATCTGCTCCCAAATCGTTAGTGAAGCTAGCTTCGTTAGTAACTTCTGATTCTTCAACGCCTAATTTGTCGACGATAATCGCTTTCACTCTTGATGCAATTTCAGACATAACTTTAAGTTTTTAATTAATAATTAGTTTTATTTCTTTAAATTTGCGGTGCAAAGGAATGAATATTTATCATTCCTCGCAAATATTTGATGAATTAAATGCACATTTTTGCACATTTTTCACGGTTTTGTGCAGGGATTGGAGGGTTTATGAGTAAAAACATTGCTATTTTTGCTTCCGGTAACGGGACAAATGCAGAGAATATCATCCGTTATTTCCAAAATAGCGAATTGGTGAACGTAGAGCTGGTTTTGACTAATAGAGAGAGTGCCTTTGTTTTGGAACGTGCACGTAGTCTGAATGTTCCGTTCGCCTGTATGGGCAAGGCCGAATGGATGGACGGGACAGCTGTATTGTCTTTGTTGGAAAATAGAGGAATCGACTTTATCGTCCTTGCCGGTTTCCTTGCACGTGTGCCGGACTGTATCTTGCATGCTTATCCTAATAAAATTATAAATATTCATCCTTCCTTATTGCCTAAGTTTGGCGGTAAGGGGATGTATGGTGATCGGGTGCATGAAGCAGTAGTGGCTGCCGGTGAAACAGAAACCGGTATTACCATACATTATTTAAATGAACATTTCGATGAAGGCGAAATTATAGTACAGTACAAATGTCCTGTTGTGGCGGAGGATACAGCAGGGGATGTAGCAAAGAAAGTACATGCGCTGGAGTATGAGTATTATCCGAAGGTTATCGACAGTTTGTTGTCGGAAGTGCGCTGATAGCCTTTCGGAATACGATTTCTAAGAGAAGCGACATATTATTCCGAATGGTTCAGAATTGTGTATGCTTTTTTTTCTCTTCTTAGAGGGTAGTCCCCCCGTAACTTTTCAAATAATTCCGGATGTGTTTTGAGTGCATTACTATCTTGTCGGGGATCATATATTTGCAAATAGGCATCTGACAAGGTTTCTGCCGTAATTTGCGGTTGGCTTGGGGCAGGAGGAATAATCTGATAGTCCGCCTGTATATTGAAATACCGGCATAGAGCATCCAGCGACATACGGGTTGCATTGGCTTTACCGTCTGCCGAATAACCGGCGATGTGCGGTGTACCGAGGAATACCTTCTTTAATAGGGTGAGGTTTATAGCCGGTTCATTTTCCCAAACATCGATGATAGCGTCTGAAATCAGTTTTGTTTCCAAAGCGTTCAGCAGTGCATCGGTTTCGATTACTTCTCCGCGTGAGGTGTTAATGATGACGGGTTTTTGCTTTAATGATTGGAAAAAGGCTGTGTCGGCCAGATGGTAGGTTCTGTATTTACCTTCTTTATATAAAGGTACGTGGAAAGTGAGTACGTTACATTCTTTTGCAAGTGTTTGCAGGGATGAAAAGTTCTGTTTCCCCTCTTTGTCTTCACGAGGAAGGTCGTTCAGTAAGATACGCATTCCCAATTCTTGTGCCACTTTTGCAACTTTACTACCTACATTCCCTACTCCGATGATGCCAATAGTAGCTTCCGATAAATTAATACCTTTCGATTCTTGCAGTAAAATTAAAGATGAATGTAGGTATTGGGCTACGGAAGCGGAATTGCAGCCGGGGGCATTCGTCCATGTAATACCGGCTTCACGGCAGTATTCCGTATCGATGTGGTCGAAGCCGATGGTTGCCGTAGCAATAAACTTTACTTTACTGCCCTCCAATAATCCTCGGTTGCAATGAGTGCGTGTGCGGATGATGAGTGCATCCGCATCTTTCACCAGAGAGGGGGTGAAGTCTTTTCCCGGCGCATAGACCACTTCATCGGCTATTTTTTCGATGGCTTCCTTTATAAAAGGTATTTTATTATCGACAATTACTTTCATAACGCTTTTGTTTATTGCAGGCAAAGTTAGAAATAATTCGTGAGAACAGATGTTCCTAATGTAATAATGCATACCTTTGACCAATTGTTTAAATCATAAATTTATATACTGATGAATGCGCTTGCTAAATTTTGCAGAAAGAGGCCTTTATATGCTTGCTGCCATCTTGAAAAGTTTCCGTGCCATAATGCAACGTTTATGATAATTGAGACTTTTTCCAAATTGCGTGAACTTTCCCGTACAATAAACAGTTTGCCAGATGCTTCTGAGGAATAACAGAAATCCTTGATTGGAGAAAAGCGGTGATTTGTTTTCCGATTTATTGGATAATAATCTTCAAGCGACGGATTCGGAAACAACTATCGAATTAAATCTTGCCGTATTGAAAGTAAAGCATACGGTTAAGCGGAAAGCGGATAAGGAATAAATGCAGGGAACTGTTTGGCTGTATGCAAAATATTGTATAGTTTTGTCAACTTGTGGGAATCTTATAGCTTGTTGAATAAAGACTAATTATATATCCAATGAAGTGTATTCATATCATTACTCCCGTAAAGGATTCTATTGAATTGACGCTGCAAACCGTGGAAGCCATTATGGCATCCGGTTTTCAAACGCCGTTTACTTATACCGTCTACAATGATTTCAGTACGGAAGAAAACACGGCTAGGTTGAAAGAAGCGTCTGAAAAACAGGGCTTTGAGTTGGTGAATCTTGCAGAAATTACGGATCATCCATCACCGAACTATTTGTTGGTTCTGCAAATGGCTCAACAACGTGCCATTGAAGCGGAGGCAGGTTTGATTATTGTCGAGTCGGATGTTTTGGTAAAGAAGAACACATTGCAAGCTTTATTTGACGGAGCGACGGAGCGAATAGACTGTGGTATCGCCGCCGCCGTCACAGTAGATGAAAAAGGAGAAATCAATTACCCTTATCTTTTCGCGAAAGGTAAGGAGAACCAGGTTTTTCCCGAGAAGAAACATTGTAGTTTTTGTTGCTCTCTGCTGACTTTGAATTTTCTGAAAGCTTTCGATTTTCATCAATTAAATCCTGAAAAGAACTGGCATGATGTGACCATTTCGCATCAATCTTTGAAAGAAGGGTTTAAGAATTATCTGTTTACTACATTGCCGGTGTTACACCAGCCGCATGGTAGCCGTCCGTGGAAACAGTTGAAATATAAAAATCCGTTGAAATACTATTGGTTGAAGTATACGAGAGGATTAGATAAAATTTGATATATTTATGGAATCTGAAATGAACCGGAAAAACGATATACTTCATCCTCGTACTTTAGTTATTCATCAGGATTTTGAAGAGTTAAGAGATTTTATCTTGTCTTTACCAGAACGTTTTGAAAGAAATGAAGGTGTTGTTATTCATAAAGGGCGTAATGAATTAAGAAAGATGAAGTATAATGGTCGAGAATATGTTGTCAAGTCTTTTCATCGTCCTAACTTTATCAATCGTTTTGTGTATGGTATTTTCCGCCCTTCTAAAGCAAAGCGTTCTTATGATCATGCCGACATGTACCTGAAGATAGGAGTGGGGACTCCCCGGCCGGTAGGATATCTTAACGTTCGCAGTGGCCTCTTGTTTGATAGAAGTTACTATGTGAGCTGTTTGTCAACATGTCCTTATGTTTATAATGACTTATTCAAACAAAAGTTTGAATATGAAGAGGAGGTTTTGCGTGAGATAGGGCGGGTAACTGCTATCCTCCATGAACATGGATATGCTCATAAAGATTATGGGCGCGAAAATATTCTGTTTCAGAAAGTACCGGGGGGAATTAAACTGGAGATTGTGGATTTGAATCGTATGTTTATCGGGACTATCGGCATGAAAGCCGGTTGTAAGAACTTTGAACGTTTACCGGCTACTCCGCAGATGCATCGTTGGATGGCGGAAGAGTATGCAAAGGTTCGTGGATTTGATGCGGAAAAGTGTTTTGAGTTGATGGTTTCCTATAGAAGTACTCAACCGGGAAAGATTAATAATCTTTATTAAAATAGCCATGAATATTATAGCTGTAGTAGTCACCTATAATCGAATAGAACTGTTGAAGCGGACTGTTCACTGCCTACGGCAGAATAAACCGGTTACTTCAATCGTAGTTGTCAATAATGGAAGTACCGATGCTACTGCCGAGTGGTTGAAGACGCAACCGGAACTGACTGTTATCAATCAAACTAATGTGGGAGGTTCAGGCGGATTTTATACCGGGATGCAATATGCGTATCAGGCAGGTGCGGATTGGATTTGGTGTATGGATGACGATGTTTTTCCACGTGCTGATTGTTTAGAACAGTTGTTACTGCATGCCGATCAGAAGAATATAGGGATACTTGCACCGCGTCGTTTACAGGAAGGTAAGCTCTTTACACATGAGTTTCAAGGATATAATTTGACAAATCCTTTTGCTTCCATGTATACCGGAAAATTATCAAGGCAAACGGTAACTGAGCCTGTCGAGATACAAGGGGCAGCCTTTGAAGGACCATTCATAAAGCGTGAGGTCATTGAGAAGATAGGTTACCCGAATAAAGAACTGTTTATCTTTTGTGATGATACGGACTATTGTCTTCGTACAGTGCAGTCCGGTTATAAGATATTGTATGTTCCCACAGCATTAATGGATAAAGAAAAGTTTTTTTCAAATGATAGTTGGAGTGAGCGGAACAAAAAGAAAAAGTGGAAACGTTTTTACCAGATACGTAATTCTACTTATTTGAATCATCATTATGGCCGTAATTGGGCGGTAAAATATCTTCGCGGTTTTAATGGAGTAATAGGTTATATCTTAACAGCTTTTGTAACCTGTCCGTTTTCCGATGCCTATCAGTGGGGTGATATTCCTAAATTATGGAAAGCGTATTACGACGGGATACATGAACGCTTGGGTAAGATGTGAGAAAAAACGTATAACAATTTTTTAGATAAGAAATAACTTCTATCTTTGTGTCTATTCAATGAATATTTAATATATACTATTTCTAAATGAGCGATAGCCTCTTATATAAACTTCGCAGTGGAAAGCCGCCCAAAATACTCTTTTTTTTAAAAGGATATCTGCAGATGTGTGTGCCTAATGGCTTTTATCGTATACGTAGAAAAGAGTATTTGAAACAAGTAGAGACTCGACCGGATAGAGATTATATCTACGAACGAGTGAACTATTATAATAAAATGCAGTATCCGGTAGAATTGCCTGATAAAATATTGCATGAGCATAAACATAGTTACTATGTATATTTGGATGAGATAAAGAATTTTCGTCCATCTACTTTCCATAAAGCGTATTATTTTGATTTGCAATATGCTGTACGTTGGTTTAGTCGAAGTTTGCGTATTGCCTATATTCCCGGGGATGTATATTTTACTCCGGAATTTCCCTCGATTGTAAAAAGTAGATTACTGAAAGAAGATAATGCATATTCGGTCATACTTAAATTGGATAAGCTACGTCATTTTATTTTTCTGAATGATCCTGTTCCTTTCTCACAAAAACGCGATCAGGCTGTTTTTCGTGGTAAAATCCGCCTTAGTCGTATTCGTGAGAAATTCCTTCAAAAATATTTTGGTTCTTCTATTTGTGATTGCGGCGTGGTAGGTAGGAATGAAGGTTATCCTGAGGTTTGGATGACTCCCAAGAAAACTATTCGAGAACATCTTGATTATAAATTTATTATGGCGCTTGAAGGGAATGATGTTGCTTCTAATCTGAAATGGGTAATGTCTTCTAATTCTATTGCTGTAATGACACGTCCTACCTGTGAGACTTGGTTTATGGAAGGAAAACTTATTCCTGACTATCATTACATAGAGATTAAAGATGATCTTTCCGACTTAGAAGAAAAACTAACTTATTATATCAATCATCCGGTAGAAGCGGAACAGATTGTTAAGCATGCTCATGAATATGTCGCTCAATTTTTTGATGCTGAACGGGAGCGGTTGATTTCATTGCTTGTGATGGATAAATATTTTCAGATGACAGGTCAAAATAATAATTAATCAAATCTTCTTATGATTCATATAGCTTGCAATATTGATGCTAATTTTACGCAACATTGCGCTGTTACATTGGTCTCTTTATTTGAGAACAATAAAACGGCTGATATTTGTGTGCATATTGTTGCTCCGGGTTTACCGGAAAAAGATCAGAATATATTGAAGTCTTTAGCTGCTTCTTATGGTAATGAGGTTTGCTTTTACTTCCCTTCGCCGGAGTTATTGGCAAATTTCT
This sequence comes from Bacteroides clarus YIT 12056, assembly GCF_900129655.1. Taxonomy (GTDB): domain Bacteria; phylum Bacteroidota; class Bacteroidia; order Bacteroidales; family Bacteroidaceae; genus Bacteroides; species Bacteroides clarus. The sequence goes on along the minus strand of NZ_FQWK01000008.1, from coordinate 83,043 downwards.
CTATCAGGAAGTTTGGTAAACGTATTTCTATGGCTACTTATTATCGTTGCATGTTTTCCGCTATTTTACCTGCAACGGTAGATAAAGTGTTGTATCTGGATTGTGATATTGTTATTTTAGGAGACATATCGGAGTTTTGGAATACAGATCTTACGGATTATGCAGTGGGATGCGTAGAAGATATCGGGTACGATGATATGGAGCGTTATGAAACTTTGAAATACGATTCTAAATATTCTTATTTCAATGCAGGTGTGTTATTGATTAATCTGAAGTATTGGAGAGAACATAAAGTAGATGAACAATGCGTTAAGTATTTCTTGGCTTATCCCGAAAGAATCCGTTACAATGACCAAGACCTTTTGAACGCCCTGTTGCATGAACATAAGTTATTTATGTCTCTAAAGTGGAATATGCAAGATGCTTTCTACCGGTATGGCATGGAAAAAAAGATTGAGCATTGGCCGACGTTAAAGCAAGATTTGGAAAGTCCGGTTATATTACACTATACTAATAAGAAACCCTGGAACTATGATAGTATGCATCCTTTACGAAGAGAATACTATACTTATTTGGATATGACTCCTTGGAGAGGTAAACGTCCCTTGTTGTCTTTGAAGAACAGTTTATTGCGGTTTATTAAATTGCTTCCGTATGTATTGAAACTACGTAAGCCTAAATATATGAAATTATAACTTGAAGAAATGAGCCATTTCCCGATGCAACAATCTAAGACTAAACGTTTTTTCAAACGCATAGAAAGATTTATTGTTTCTTGTAAGCAATATGTTATTGTACGTCATCTGTTGTTTTCCGGCGGTAAGGAAGTCATTGCTAACTATAAACATTCTTCATTAGAAAACAGTGAACAGATTACAGATGTGTCTCCTATTTGGGTTTGTTGGTGGCAAGGCAGGGATTCTATGCCGGATATTGTGAAAGCCTGTTATAATTCTATTTTAATGCATGCTGACAACCATCCGGTTATATTGATAACAGGGGATAATTATCATGAATATGTCACTTTGCCGGATTGTATTTTGCAGAAATGGAAAGCGGGTAACATAACTTTGACTCATTTGTCCGATATATTGCGTATGTTATTGTTGAAGGCTCATGGCGGAATCTGGATGGATAGCACAGTGTTGCTTCCTTGCAAGAATATCGGTGATTTTATCAAGCCCTCTAGGATATTTTGGAGTTGCCATCATTTACCTATTTATTATAATATTTCAAGAGGAGGATGGACCGGATTTTTTCTGGCATGTGGCAAGGGAAATCTATTGCCGGCATTTATTTCAGATATGTTCTTAAAATATTGGCAGAACCATAATAAACTGATAGAATATTTATTGATTGATTATACATTCGCCATAGCTCGTGCCAATGTGCCAGCTATACATCAAATGATTGAAGAAGTACCGATAACAGTTATGGGACCTCTTGGTAAGTGTTTAAATCAAGAATACACGGAAGAACGGTGGATTGAATTTTGTTCTAATTATGATTTTCATAAATTAACCTATAAGATACCGTTATCTCTCAAAACTCCGGAAGGGAAAAAGACTTTCTACGGACACATTATCGAAACTTATCTGAAGTAAATCGTTTTAAGAATATATGACTTATATTATACATGCTGATTATCAGCCTTTGAATTATATTATTTCAGGGGTTGATAGTTCTCAAATAAAGGAAATTTGTTTAAAAGACATTAAAGATACGTTGCTATTACGTTGTGTGCGTGGATTGCTTCGTCGACTGGGATTATATTGGGTTTTCCGCAGCTTGTATATTAGAAGCGAATCCTTGGAACAACTTTCGCTTATCGAAGAAAATGCGAGAATAATTATTATTGATAACAGGCATCTTGTAGATTTGCGTATTATCGATAAAATATTACCTTCTTCCGTAGAGCGAAATCTTTTTTATTGGACTCCAATTTGTCAGCTTTTTCATCGTTATACTTCTGAAAAGAGAAGTAAATATATGAAAGCTATCAGTAAGATGTATCGGATAAGTAGCTTCAATGCGGATGATGCACGTATTTATCCGGAGATTGCGGTAAAACCTCCTTTTTTTAGATTTCCCAACAAAAGTAAACTAACGTCTGATGTAACACAAGGATTGTACTTTATCGGTTATGAAAAGAATCGCCGAGATGTCTTGTTGGAATACAAGGCTTTATTTGAAAGGCTGGGCTTGCCGTGCTCATTCCTAATATTCAAAAGAAAAATGAAAGGTATATCTTATTTCGAAAATATACAGAATGTGAGCCGGTGTAGTTGTGTCGTCGATATAACAACAGAACAGACAGGTATCTCCTTAAGGCCTTTGGAAGCTCTATTTTTTGATAAGAAGCTGATAACGAATAATAAGAGTATTAAGGAGTATTCTTTTTATCACCCTAATAACATCTTTATATTGGAAGAAGATGATCTGCGTAAGTTACCGGAGTTTGTCACTACCCCGGTAACTGCAGTAAGTGAGAAAGTAAAAGAGGAGTTTGATATAAATTCCTGGATACTTAATTATTAGTTACAGTAATTTCTTTTTCCCACAATGCCAATGCCGCTGCTACTGTGTCGTCCATGTCTGCATAAGTATATTGTGCCAATCTGCCTCCGAATAACATGGTTTTCTGTTGTTGAGCCAATTCCTGATACCTATTGAAGATTTGGGTATTATTCTCGTTATTTACCGGATAATAAGGCTCTTTCCCTTGTTCGAAGTTGTCGGGATATTCGTAGGTGATGACAGTAGAAGGCTGTTTGCCGAATTCAAAATGCTTATGTTCGATTATGCGGGTGTAAGGAGTGTCACGGTCAGTATAGTTTACAACTGCATTACCTTGGAAATCCTCTACATCGGCAAGAAGCTTGTGATCGAACCGTAAGCTGCGATATTCCAAATGTCCGCATGCATAGTCGAAATATTCATCTATACAGCCGGTGTAGAGCACTTTTTCCGCTAAAGAGTCCAGTTCTTTGCGGTGTTCCGTATAATCAATTCCGGTGCGGACTTCTATATTCTCCAGCAAAGCGTCGATTAAACGATTATAACCACCGATGGGAATACCTTGATATGAATCGTTGAAATAATTATTATCGAAAATAAAGCGGAACGGAATGCGTTTAATGATAAATGCCGGAAGCTCTGTTGCAGAACGTCCCCATTGTTTCTCCGTATATCCTTTTATCAGTCGCTGGTAAATATCTTTTCCGCAAAGTTTTAGTGCCTGTTCTTCTAAATTTTGCGGGTTGGTTATATGTTCGTACTCTTTACATTGTTCTTGTATTTTTGCTTTGGCTTCTGCCGGAGTACGCACATTCCATAACTGATAGAAAGTATTCATATTAAAAGGAAGATTGTATAATTTTCCTTTATAGTTGGCGATTGGAGAATTGGTATATCTGTTAAATTCCACCAGCTGATTTACATACTGCCAGACCTTTTTATTATCAGTATGAAAAATATGGGCGCCATATTTGTGTACATTAATACCATTTATTTCCTCACAATAGATGTTACCGCCAATGTGATGGCGTTTTTCTATTACAAGGCATCTCTTACCGGCTTCATGAGCCTCATGAGCGAATACAGCTCCGAATAAACCGCTGCCTACAATCAGATAATCGTATGGTTTCATTTCTTTTTTAGAGTTAGTTTCTTAACTTATCAAGTCGATTAATCATTTCTTGATTTAACTACAAAGCTACACAATTATTGCCAAGATTACGAAAAAACCGCGATTATCATGTTGCGTTTGATAAAAATATCTGTTCCGCATTTTATTCTCCCCTTGGTTTGTACTATCTTTGTCCCCAATACACAATGTAATGAATTAACTGCTAACCGAATGAAAGAATTCCTCCGACTTCTGCGGCGTTTTGTTCCGCCTTATAAGAAATATCTGATATGGGCATTGTTCCTGAACTTGCTATCGGCAATTCTGAATATATTCTCTTTCGCTCTGATTATTCCTATTCTTCAGATACTTTTCAAAATGGATACCAAGACCTACGAATTTATCCCTTGGGATGCTGTGGGAGTGGGGTTGAAAGATATAGCGGTTAATAATTTCTATTATTACGTCACCGAGATGATAGCCTCGCAGGGCGGTTCATTAACATTGCTGATTTTGGGTGTCTTCCTGGCAGTAATGACTTTACTGAAAGCATTCTCTTATTTCGCCTCTTCGGCTGTGATGATTCCTCTTCGTACGGGTGTGGTGCGTGATATCCGTGCACAAGTATATAATAAGGTGTTACACCTGCCGTTGAGTTTTTTCTCCGAAGAACGGAAAGGCGATATTATTGCCCGCATGAGCGGTGACGTTACCGAGGTGGAGACATCTGTTACCAGTTCGCTGGATATGCTGATAAAGAACCCGATACTGATCATAGCCTATTTCGGCACTTTGATAGCTATCAGTTGGCAGCTGACGCTGTTTACATTGCTGGTTCTTCCGGGCATGGGCTGGATAATGGGTACGGTAGGTAAAAAGCTGAAACGACAGTCGCTGGATGCTCAGGCAAAATGGAGCGATACCATGTCGCAGCTGGAAGAAACCTTGGGCGGATTGCGTATCATCAAAGCTTTCATCGCCGAGAATAAGATGATGGAACGTTTTAATAAGTGCAGCAACGAATATCGCGACGCCATCAATCGGGTAGCTACCCGTCAGGCATTGGCGCATCCCATGAGCGAGTTCTTGGGAACATGCGTTATCGTTATCGTACTGTGGTTTGGCGGAACGTTGATTCTCAGTAATAGCGCTACAATCGATGCCCCTTCGTTCATCTATTACTTGGTGATACTGTACAGCGTTATCAATCCGTTGAAGGAATTCTCCAAAGCCGGATACAACATACCCAAAGGACTCGCCTCCATGGAACGTATCGACAAGATACTCTTTGCGGAGAATCCTATTAAAGAACCTATCCGGCCGAAGCTGCTTTCCTCGTTGAATGATAAGGTGGAATTTAAGGACATCAGTTTCAGTTACGACGGTTCCCGCCAAGTATTGAAGCATATCAATCTGACAGTGCCCAAAGGCAAGACTATCGCATTAGTAGGACAATCCGGTTCCGGAAAATCCACGTTGGTGGATTTGTTGCCCCGTTATCACGATGTACAATCGGGCGAGATATTGATAGACGGTCTTAACATCAAAGATACGCGTATTTCCGATTTGCGCAGTCTGATAGGAAACGTCAATCAGGAAGCCATTCTCTTTAATGACACTTTCTTCAATAACATAGCTTTCGGTGTAGAGAATGCCACAATGGAACAAGTTATCGAAGCTGCCAAGATAGCGAATGCCCACGATTTTATTATGGATACCGAGAAAGGTTACGATACCAATATCGGTGACCGTGGCGGCAAACTTTCCGGCGGACAACGCCAACGTATCAGTATTGCCCGCGCCATCCTCAAGAATCCTCCTATACTGATTCTGGATGAGGCCACTTCCGCACTCGATACGGAGTCGGAACGCTTGGTGCAAGAGGCTTTGGAGCGATTGATGAAGACTCGTACCACGATTGCCATTGCGCATCGTCTTTCTACAATTAAGAATGCGGATGAAATCTGCGTACTCTATGAGGGAGAAATCGTAGAACGCGGCAAGCATGAGGAACTTCTCGCTAAAGACGGCTACTATAAAAAACTGAATGATATGCAGTCTTTGGGATAAAGGCGGAGCATGTATAACACGGGAGCTCTATAAGTAAATCCTGTTTTCCAACTGCAGGATGAAGTTTAGGCGTAACGACATGATACGCTGAATATTCGGGTATTCAGCCATGAGGATATAAACGTTCCGCCCTGTTATTTTCTTCCGAAGTCTGCGGGTATTTCACCCCATTGTTGGGTTTCCCATTTTAGGATAGGGGTGGAATAGGTGTTCTCACGCAGCCATTTCTCAGCGCGTTCTATCAGTTGGAAAAGTTGTTCGGTTTTGGGGTCGCGGGGTAATTTGGTCTTGCATTTCTTCTGTTTCACCCAGCTGATGGCATTAACGCTGTCGCTGTAAATAGGCATATCGAAGCCTTTTTGTTTCAGCAAGGCCAGGCCGTGAACAATGGCAAGAAACTCTCCGATGTTATTGGTGCCGTACATGGGGCCGAAGTGAAAAACCTGCTGGCGGCTGGCAACGTGCACTCCCCGATATTCCATTGCTCCGGGATTTCCACTGCATGCGGCATCTACGGCAAGACTGTTTTCGAGGACGGCGGCCGGGTAGAGGGCGTCTGTGTTTTGAGAAAGCTTGGGTCGCCTGCCGTCTGCGGATATATTGCGCTTGATGTAATCGTATGGTGAAGAGGCAAAGGCCTTTTCTGCTTCTTCGCGAGTCTCGAACGATTTGTATTTCGCTCCTTCGTAGCCTTTGGTTTGTAGTTGGCAGTCAGTCCAGGATGTATAAATACCCGGAGTGCCACCCGTCCATACAACGTAGAATTTTTCTTTCTTCATAACTTATGGCAAAGGTACAAATATATTTCACAAATTCGAACAATTGGTCTTTTTCATTTGTTCTTTTAAATTGAGGAGAGTTGAGGGGTTAAGGGGAAGTATGGCTTAAGCCCCGCTTTGTAATTCACGAATTATGGATAAACTAATAATAAAATAAAAATATATGAAGAGAACATTTGCAGAAGCGTTGGAGCATCGACGCAGCTATTATTCCATAGGTAACGATTCTCCGGTTTTGGACGAGGAAGTGGTACATATTGTCCGTACGGCAGTAAAGAATGTGCCGTCGGCCTTTAATTCGCAGTCAACAAGAATCGTTCTGTTGCTGGGTGATGAGCATAAGAAATTATGGGATATTGTAAAGAACACGTTGAAACAGCGTATTTCTCCTGAAGCTTTCGTTAAGACGGAAGCCAAGATTGACGGTTGCTTTGCTGCCGGACATGGTACTGTGCTGTATTTTGAGGACACTGCGGTTGTAAAGAAATTGCAGGACGCATTCCCCTCTTATAGCGAAAACTTCCCGACTTGGTCACAGCATACATCGGCCATGCATCAGTTTGCTATTTGGACGATGCTGGAAGACGCGGGTTTGGGAGCCTCATTGCAACATTATAATCCGCTGATCGATGATGAAGTACGTCGTACCTGGGATTTACCGGAAAGTTGGATGCTGATAGCCGAAATGCCTTTTGGTACGCCGACCGCCGAACCCGGAGAGAAGGAGTTTCAGGAGTTGAGCGAGCGGATTAAAATTTTCCGTTGATTGTGAGGTAGTCTCACTATGGAATTGCTTATCTTTGCCCGCAAACGGTAAGCAATTATGATACGTATCTTTTTGACCGGCTACATGGGAGCTGGTAAAACAACTTTAGGAAAGGCTTTTGCCCGCGAATTAAATGTACCCTTCATCGACTTGGACTGGTACATAGAAGAACGCTTTCACAAATCTATTCGTGAATTGTTCGTCGAGCGGGGAGAGGCCTCTTTTCGTGAATTGGAGCGAAATATGCTGCATGAGGTATCTGAGTTTGAAAATGTCATTATCTCGACCGGTGGCGGCACTCCCTGTTTCTTCGACAATATGGACTACATGAACGGACATGGGCAAACCGTATTCTTGGATGTGCATCCCGATATATTATTCAATCGTTTACGAGTGGCAACCCATCAGCGCCCTATCCTGCAAGGAAAGACGGACGAGGAGTTGCGCGCCTTTATTGTGGACGCATTGGATAAACGAGCTCCTTTCTATTTGCAGGCTCGCTACCGTTTTGATGCCGGACGTTTGGAAAGCAGACGTCAGATAGCTGAGTCCGTACAGCAGTTACGTAATTTGTTGGACATTTAATCCCTTGTAAATGTGTGTTTTTCATCCGAAAAGGCAGGATGTTTCAGATTTATATGTATTTTTGTATCCCTTTTTATAAATAAACTACTAAAACAGCAGAGTAACAAGAAATGAGAAAATGGCGTATTGAAGATTCAGAAGAGCTGTACAACATTACCGGTTGGGGCACTTCGTACTTTGGTATCAATGACAAAGGTCATGTTGTAGTAACACCGCGTAAAGACGGAGTTGGCGTCGATTTAAAAGAATTGGTCGACGAATTGCAACTGCGTGACGTGACGGCTCCCATGCTGGTTCGCTTTCCCGACATCCTCGACAACCGGATTGAGAAGATTTCCTGTTGTTTCAGACAGGCGGCTGAGGAATATGGCTACAAGGCGGAGAATTTTATTATCTATCCTATTAAAGTGAATCAGATGCGCCCGGTGGTTGAGGAGATCATCAGCCACGGTAAGAAGTTCAATCTTGGACTGGAGGCTGGTTCCAAGCCCGAACTGCATGCAGTGATTGCTATCAATATGGACTCCGATTCGCTGATCATCTGTAACGGATATAAAGATGAAAGCTACATTGAACTTGCTTTGCTGGCGCAGAAGATGGGAAAACGCATCTTCCTCGTAGTAGAAAAACTGAACGAGCTGAAGTTGATAGCCAAAATGGCGAAGCAATTGAACGTGAAGCCTAATATCGGTATTCGTATTAAGTTGGCCTCATCGGGAAGTGGTAAATGGGAAGACTCCGGTGGTGATGCAAGCAAATTCGGACTGTCTTCCAGTGAATTACTTGAAGCGCTCGACTTTATGGCGGATAAGGGTATGCAGGATTGTCTGAAATTGATACATTTCCATATCGGAAGCCAAGTTACGAAGATTCGCCGCATTAAGACAGCCTTGCGTGAAGCGTCTCAGTTCTATGTGCAGTTGCACAGCATGGGATTCAAAGTCGAGTTTGTGGATATCGGCGGCGGTTTGGGTGTGGATTATGACGGAACGCGTTCTTCCAACAGTGAAGGTAGCGTGAATTATTCCATTCAGGAGTATGTGAATGACTCTATATCTACTTTGGTCGATGCCAGCGATAAGAACGGTATTCCTCATCCCAATATAATAACGGAGAGCGGACGAGCTTTGACGGCACATCATTCCGTACTCATTTTCGAGGTGCTGGAGACAACCAATCTTCCCGAATGGGACGATGAGGAAGAGGTAACCGAAAACGATCACGAACTGTTGCGGGAGCTTTACGGTATTTGGGATACATTGAACCAGAACAAGATGCTGGAAGCCTGGCATGATGCGCAACAGATACGCGAAGAGGCGCTCGACTTATTCAGTCATGGTATTGTAGACTTGCAGACCCGTGCCAAGATTGAACGGTTGTATTGGTCTATCATGCGTGAAGTAAACCAGATAGCCGGCGGTTTGAAGCATGCTCCCGATGAATTCCGCGGACTTCCCAAGTTGCTGGCGGATAAATACTTCTGTAATTTCTCACTTTTCCAGTCTTTGCCTGACTCTTGGGCGATAGACCAGATATTCCCCATCATGCCTATCCAGCGTTTGGACGAGAAACCTGACCGGACGGCTACGTTACAGGATATTACCTGCGATTCGGATGGCAAGATTGCCAACTTCATCTCTACCAAAAATGTTTCGCATTATTTGCCGGTGCACTCTTTGAAGAGCAAGGAACCCTATTATGTGGGTGTATTCCTTGTGGGTGCGTATCAGGAAATTCTCGGCGATATGCACAACTTGTTTGGTGATACGAATGCGGTACATGTATCTGTAAGCGACAAGGGCTATACAATAGAACAGGTCATTGACGGTGAGACAGTGGCGGAAGTTTTGGATTATGTGCAATACAGTCCGAAGAAGCTGGTACGTACTTTAGAAACATGGGTAACCCAATCTGTAAAGGAAGGGCGTATATCTTTGGAAGAAGGGAAGGAATTTTTGTCTAATTATCGTTCCGGTTTGTACGGATATACATATTTGGAATAATGAGAGAGAAACTGACAGTAATCAAAGTGGGTGGCAAAATTGTGGAAGAAGAAGCCACTCTCTGCAAGTTGTTGGATGATTTTGCCGCTATCGAAGGTTATAAAGTGTTGGTGCACGGCGGCGGACGTTCGGCAACGAAAATCGCAGCCCGGTTGGGTATTGAAAGCGAAATGGTAAACGGGCGCCGTATCACCGATGCCGAAACCTTGAAAGTGGTGACAATGGTATATGGTGGATTGGTAAACAAGAACATAGTTGCCGGTTTGCAGGCGCGCGGTGTCAATGCACTCGGTCTGACGGGTGCGGACATGGATGTAATCCGCTCCGTGAAACGTCCGGTAAAAGAGGTGGACTATGGTTTTGTAGGTGATGTAAGGCAAGTGAACGGTACTTTTCTGAGTGACCTTATTCATAAGGGAGTTGTGCCGGTAATGGCTCCGTTGACGCATGACGGTAAGGGATGTATGCTGAACACGAATGCCGACACGATTGCCGGAGAAACGGCTAAGGCATTGTCCGGACAATTTGATGTGACGCTGGTGTATTGCTTTGAGAAGAAAGGTGTACTGCGTGACGAGAATGACGATGACAGTGTGATTCCCCAGATTACTCCGGAAGAGTTTAAGCAATATGTTGCCGAAGGAGTTATTCAAGGCGGTATGATTCCTAAGCTGGAGAATTCTTTTGAAGCTTTGGATGCCGGTGTCTCGGAAGTTGTAATTACCTTAGCTTCAGCCATAAACAGTGATAGCGGAACCCGTATCAAAAAATAATTCAAAAAAGTGGTGGTAGGTTGTAACTTTCGGCTTACTGAACCGTCAATTAATTAGAGATGCAAGAAATCAGTTTTCGTGATGACATTCTCCCTCTGAAGGACAAGCTCTTTCGGTTGGCCTTAAGAATTACATTCAATCGGGCGGAAGCGGAAGATGTTGTGCAGGATACGCTGATTAGGGTATGGAACAAGCGTGATGAGTGGACGCAGTTCGGTTCTGTCGAAGCCTATTGTCTGACAGTGGCAAGGAATTTGGCGATAGACCGTAGTGAAAGGAGAGATGCTCAAACGGTGGAACTTACGCCCGATATGGAAGAAACTTCCGATGCATCAAGCCCTTACGAAAGCTTGGTAAGTAAAGAACGGATGATTTTGATACACCGGCTGATGAATGAGCTTCCCGAAAAACAACGGCTGATTATGCAGTTGAGGGATGTTGAAGGTAAGAGTTACAAAGAAATTGCGGTTGTCTTGAGTTTGACAGAGGAACAAGTTAAAGTGAATCTTTTCAGGGCGCGGCAAAAAGTTAAACAACGGTTTATTGATATAGAAGGTTATGGACTTTAAATATATAGAACAACTTTTAGAACGCTATTGGCGGTGTGAGACTTCTCTTGAGGAAGAAGCGCAGTTGCGTGCTTTCTTTACAAAAGAGGAAATCCCCGAACATCTGCTGCGTTATAAAGATTTGTTTGTATATCAGCAATTCCAGCAAGAGGAACATTTAGGTGCGGATTTTGATGCACGGGTGCTTGCTGAGATTGAGGTTCCGGTTGTGAAAGCCAAGCGTATGACATTGACCGCACGCTTCATGCCGTTATTCAAAGCCGCAGCAGTAGTGGCAGTGGTACTTTCATTGGGTAATGTAATGCAACACTCGTTCTTTGCCGATGTAAAGGAAGTAGCCGCAGCCGATACTATCGGTAAACAGATTTCCGCTCCGTCGGTTGCTCTTTCGGGAGATATAACCGTGACGCACGAAAAACAGATTCTGGATAGTCTGCATCGTGTAAACAAGGGGAAGGAAGTCAAAGAATAGATGTTTTCATTTGCTTTTTAAAATAACATTTTCATTTGCTTTAAATATAATATAGTTAGTGTGCTTTTATTAAAACAAAAAACAGAGGCTGTGAAGTTTCAATTCTCTCAAAATTTTATAAAAACTAACTAAGATAGATGGGACGCCGCGTGATGCAGCGTCCCTTTTATGTATCCTTTGCAATGAATAACCAAATCAGAGTTTGTATAATCCTTTTTTGGGGAAGTCCAATTCCGGATTGCCTTTATAACCGATATCTCCGCTTCCGCTGGTACGCGCTTTCAAAAAGTCGGTGGCATGGCATTTGATGTCTCCCGAACCGGATACGCTTGCTGAGACACGTTTTGCTTGCAAGTCGGAAGCGAACAGGTCACCTGAGCCGGCTACACGATAACTGGCTTCTTGAGTTGTTCCTGTCAATATTGCCGTACCCGACCCCGCAACAGATGCTTCGGTATCGGTAGCCGATACATTGTTGAGTTTCAAATCTCCCGAACCGGCTACAGATGTTTTGAGATTGGTGCAAATGATATTACTGCCTTGTATATCACCGGAGCCGGCGATGGATATGCTAAGCTCGTTAGTGCAAGCGATGTTGTTTGCATTGATATCTCCCGAGCCTGCTACAGACATTTTCAGTTGATTTGTTTTCAAGCCGTTGGCTAATGTTACATTTCCCGATCCTGCAACGGAGATATTATTAAGTGTTTCGGAAGAGATACGGATTTCCAGTTTATTATAAGATACATTAACGCCTTTCTTGAATTTTATATTCAGTGTATTGTTGACTACGTTAATGTCCAGAAGGTCTACGATATTGTCGGAAGTATATACTTCTACTGTGGGCTTTCCCGCCTTTTGTGTGTACGTAACGTCCGGACTGCCTGCTAAGTTCAGACCGGTGAAATTATCCACTTTGATATTCTTGGTTACATAGTTTTTGCTTGCTTTGATTGTCTTTCCACCAAACAGGCCGGAGCTGTACGTGTGATTGTGTGAGCAAGCTGTTACGCTTAATGTGAAAATACTGAATGCGATGATTGTTGCTAAAGTTTTCATACTCATTTATTTTAAGTTCTTTTGTTTGTTAGACGGAGTCTTTGCTCAAAAAGTTGCGAGGCTCATGATTTTTTTGCCGGGAACGTCTTGTTATCGATTACTATTCAAATTCTATGCCATAATCATAAGTTTCTGTTTTTGAGGTTGTAACAATGATAGTGCAGTGTGCGTTTTTGAACACATTGTTCGTTTTTGATAGAGAACCGCTTGCTTTTTCGAACGATTCTTCGTTCTTTTGTCCTTATTTCAAGGAGAAAAGAACAGATGATAACGGAACATGTTTTAGAGGATGAAGAGTTGGGACGCTTGTTGGTACGGGTGAATATCCGTGCCCGACGTTTGACTTTTCGTACGCGTGAGGATGCTGTTCATGTGACTGTTCCACCGGGTACAACCATTGGGGAAGTAAAGAATGCCGTAGAACAGTTGCGTTCCCGACTGAGGGTTGCCCGACAGAGACAAAGCCGCCCGTTGATTGATTTGAACTACCGTATCGATACGGAGTTCTTTAAATTGAGCCTGGTTAGTGGAGAACGAGACCGTTTCCTTTCACGTTCGGAATTGGGAGAGATGCAGATTATCTGTCCGCCGAATGCAGACTTCTCAAATAAAGAGCTGCAAGCCTGGCTGCGTAAGGTGATAGAGGAAGCTTTGCGACGTAATGCCAAGATTATTCTTCCGCCCCGGCTTTATGCGCTTTCGCTGCAGCACAATCTTTCTTATAAAAGCGTGAAAATCAATTCCAGTAGCGGGCGTTGGGGAAGTTGCTCCGCCCGAGGAAACATCAACCTGTCCTATTTCCTTGTCCTGTTGCCCCGGCATTTGATTGATTACGTATTGTTGCACGAGTTGGCGCATACCCGTGAAATGAACCACGGCGAACGCTTTTGGGCATTGCTTAACGGCATGACAGACGGTAAGGCGCAACTTTTACGCAATGAACTGAGAAAGTATAAGACGGACTTCTAAAACGGGTGTTGTGCCGACGGATAGGCACTGTTTTGCCATTGAACAGGCACAACTGTGCCATCAAACAGGCACGGCTGTGCCAATAAGCTGGCACGGATGGTGCGGTTGCGGTTTTACTCTTCCTGTGCCAGTAGCTTCACTTCGTCGTCGTCTTTTTCAAAACGATAGCTACCGCCTTTTTCGCTCAGCTCAAACAGGGAGAGCTTGTCGGTTGTCTTGTCCACTATCATTAGGGCGCTTTGCTCGGCAAACCGTTTTATCTCGAAATTGAAAGGTTCTTTGTCGATACGTTGGTCTATCAGTACGCTGTCATTGAGCAGGATGGATATGGAATCACCGGTGAATCCTTTTACTAAAGTGACATTATAGGTCTCGGCAAAGTATCGTTCACCTTCCTTTTGGCGCTGCAAACGCATACTCATATAGACAAAAATGACAACAACGAATATTACGGCAAACGCAAGGATGCCGTTACCTATCATAAACTGTTTATTGGTATTCAGGTGATGTACCATGATGATTGAGTTTAAATAACCATGCAAATGTAGTGATTAATTTTGAATGGAGGATAAATTTCGGCAGGAGTGCTAAATATTCTTTTTTTCTCCTATTATTTTGTAGTCGAACAGATTATTTATATCTTTGCAACCGAAACGGATGAAAGGTGGAGGGGCGATTAAGCTCCTCTTTTTCGTTCTTAATGGTTAATCTATGATAGAAAAGAAAACAGTTTGTCAGATTGTAGACGAGTGGCTGAAGGATAAAGATTACTTCCTGGTGGAAGTCATAATCAGCCCTGATGACAAGATTGTGGTGGAGATAGACCACAAAGAAGGTGTTTGGATTGAGGATTGTGTAGAGCTGAGCCGCTACATAGAGTCCCGACTGAATCGTGAGGATGAGGATTACGAGCTGGAAGTCGGTTCTGCCGGCATCGGACAACCGTTTAAAGTGTTACAGCAATACACCAACCACATCGGCAAAGATGTGGAAGTGCTGGCTAAAGACGGTCGCAAGTATTGCGGAACATTGAAAGATGCCGACGAGCGGCAATTTACCGTTACCGTTCAGAAGAAAGTGAAAGAGGAGGGAGCCAAGCGTCCTAAAATGGTGGATGAAGATATAACCTTTACATACGAAGAGATAAAATATACTAAATACTTAATTAGTTTTAAATAAGACTATGGCCAAGAAAGAAGAAACTATCAGCTTGATAGATACCTTTTCGGAATTTAAAGAACTGAAGAATATTGATAGAACCACTATGGTAAGCGTACTCGAAGAGTCGTTTCGCAGTGTGATTGCAAAGATGTTCGGTACCGATGAGAATTACGACGTAATTGTGAACCCGGACAAGGGTGACTTCGAAATATGGCGTAATCGTGAAGTTGTGGCAGATGAAGACCTTGAAAATCCGAACTTGCAGATTTCTTTGAGCGAAGCCCGGAAGATTGACGCTTCGTATGAAGTGGGAGAGGAAGTGACGGATGAAGTGAACTTTGCGAAGTTTGGCCGCCGTGCTATCCTGAACTTGCGCCAGACATTGGCTTCCAAAATTTTGGAACTGGAAAAAGACAGTATTTATAATAAATACATTGATAAGGTAGGTACTATTATCAATGCAGAAGTTTATCAGATTTGGAAAAAGGAGATGTTGCTGCTCGATGACGAAGGCAATGAATTGCTGTTGCCCAAGACCGAGCAGATTCCGAGTGACTTCTATCGTAAGGGTGAGACTGCCCGTGCCGTGGTGGCCCGCGTTGACAACAAGAATAATAATCCGAAGATTATCTTGAGCCGTACGTCACCCGTTTTCCTGCAACGCCTGTTTGAAATGGAGGTACCTGAAATCAATGACGGACTGATTACTATCAAGAAGATTGCCCGTATTCCCGGTGAGCGTGCCAAGATTGCCGTTGAGTCGTACGATGACCGTATTGACCCGGTGGGTGCTTGCGTCGGTGTAAAAGGCAGCCGTATCCATGGTATTGTCCGTGAGCTTCGCAACGAGAATATCGATGTTATCAACTATACATCGAATATTCAGTTGTTTATACAGCGTGCCCTTAGCCCTGCCAAGATATCTTCTATCCGTCTGAACGAAGAAGAACACAAGGCGGAAGTTTTCCTGAAACCGGAAGAGGTATCGCTGGCTATCGGTAAAGGTGGTTTGAATATCAAACTGGCCAGTATGTTGACTGAGTACACTATTGACGTATTCCGCGAATTGGATGAAGCGGTAGAGGATGAAGACATCTATTTGGATGAATTCCGCGATGAGATTGACGGTTGGGTAATCGATGCGATTAAGGCTATCGGTATTGATACCGCCAAGGCTGTGTTGAATGCTCCGCGCGAGATGTTGATTGAGAAGACGGATTTGGAAGAGGAAACGGTGGACGAAGTATTACGCATTTTGAAATCGGAGTTTGAAGAAGAGAATAATTAGTGTTTAGCGTTTAGTGCTTAGTGTTTAGCGACTAATCATTATCACTAATCACTGAAATCCGCTTCTTTCTCCATCATTCATTAAATTAAAGTATGACGATAAGGTTAAATAAAGTAACAAGAGATTTAAATGTAGGAATCACGACGGTAGTTGAGTTCTTGCAAAAGAAGGGATATGCCATTGAAGCAAATCCCAATACGAAGATTACCGACGAGCAGTATGATTTGCTCGTGAAAGAGTTTAGTACAGATAAGGATCTTAAATTGAAAACGGAGCGTTTCATTCAGGAACGTCAGAGTAAGGATCGCAACAAGGCATCAGTGTCTATTGACGGTTATGACAAGGAAACACAGGAAAAACCGAAAGCCGAAGAGGTGGTCAAGGCTGTGGTTCCCGAAGATGCACGTCCGAAGTTTAAGCCTGTCGGTAAAATTGATTTGGATAAGCTGAATCGCAAACATACTGTGGAAAAAGAGAAAGAAGCGGAACCGGAGAAGCCGGTGATTGAAGAAGTGAAGGCGGAAGAGCCTGTATCTGTTGTTGAGGCGCCGAAACCGGAACCTGTTCCCGAACCTCAGCCCGAGCCGATACCTGCTCCGGTGGTAGAACCTGCCCCTGTTGTGGAAGAACCGGTGTCTGTTGCTGTTGAGCCTACACCGGCATCTGACGAAGAACCTGCTCCCGCCGCAACCGAAGAAGCGGTTTCGGAAGATAAAGAAGAAATATTCAAAATACATCAGCCTGAGTTTGTATCGAAGATTAACGTCATCGGACAAATAGACCTCGCCGCGCTGAACCAGTCTACACGCCCGAAGAAAAAATCGAAAGAAGAAAAACGTAAGGAGCGTGAAGAAAAAGAAAAGCAGCGTCAGGATCAGAAGAAGCTGATGAAAGAGGCTATTATCAAGGAAATCCGCCGCGATGATAATAAGACGAAGGACTTGAAAGACAGTACCGATGCCAATGGCAAGAAGAAACGTGTCCGTATCAACAAGGAAAAGGTGGATATCAACAATGCATCCAACTTCCAGCGTGGCGGAAACGATCGTTTGAAAGGTGGTAGCCAGCAAGGCGGTAATAACCAACAAGCCGGTAAGAACAAGAGCAAAGACCGTTTCAAGAAACCTGTAATCAAGCAAGAGGTAAGTGAAGAGGATGTAGCGAAACAGGTAAAGGAAACGTTGGCGCGTCTGACCTCTAAGGGTAAGAACAAGGGAGCGAAATACCGTAAGGAGAAACGCGACTTGGCATCCAACCGTATGCAGGAACTGGAAGACCAGGAAATGGCGGAAAGCAAGGTACTGAAGCTGACTGAATTCGTGACTGCCAATGAGTTGGCAAGCATGATGGATGTTTCCGTAACACAGGTCATCGCTACTTGTATGAGTATCGGTATGATGGTTTCCATTAACCAACGTCTGGATGCCGAAACAATCAATCTGGTGGCAGAAGAATTCGGCTTCAAGACTGAATACGTAAGTGCGGAAGTAGCCCAGGCTATCGTTGAGGAAGAAGATGCCGAGGAAGATTTAGAGCATCGCGCTCCGATTGTAACGGTAATGGGTCACGTAGACCACGGTAAAACTTCGTTGCTCGACTATATCCGTAAGGCGAATGTTATTGCCGGTGAAGCCGGTGGTATTACACAGCACATCGGTGCTTATCACGTGACGTTGGAAGACGGACGTAAGATAACGTTCCTCGATACTCCGGGTCATGAGGCGTTTACCGCCATGCGTGCCCGCGGTGCCAAAGCGACGGATATTGCCATTATCATCGTAGCTGCCGATGACAACGTGATGCCGCAGACCAAAGAAGCCATCAACCATGCTATGGCTGCCGGTGTGCCTATCGTATTCGCCATCAACAAGATTGATAAGCCGACCGCTAATCCCGATAAGATTAAAGAAGAACTGGCTGCCATGAACTTCCTCGTTGAGGAATGGGGCGGTAAGTATCAGTCTCAAGATATTTCCGCCAAGAAAGGTCTTGGTGTAAGCGATTTGATGGAGAAAGTATTGCTGGAAGCTGAAATGCTGGATTTGAAGGCAAACCCGAACCGCCGTGCTACCGGTTCCATCATCGAGTCCTCATTGGATAAGGGTCGTGGCTATGTAGCTACGGTGCTGGTATCCAACGGTACTTTGAAGATGGGCGACATTGTGCTCGCAGGTACAAGCTACGGTAAGGTGAAAGCCATGTTCAACGAGCGTAACCAGCGTCTGAAAGAGGCGGGTCCTTCGGAGCCAGCTTTGATTTTGGGCTTGAACGGAGCGCCGGCCGCAGGTGATACATTCCATGTAATCGAGACCGAACAGGAAGCGCGTGAAATCGCTAACAAGCGTGAGCAGTTGCAGCGTGAACAAGGCTTGCGTACACAGAAGATGTTGACACTGGATGAAGTAGGCCGCCGTTTGGCATTGGGCGACTTCCACGAACTGAACATCATCGTGAAGGGTGACGTGGACGGCTCTGTTGAAGCGTTGAGCGACTCGTTGATTAAGCTGTCTACCGAACAGGTACAGGTGAACGTTATCCATAAGGGGGTCGGTGCTATCTCCGAATCGGATGTATCTCTGGCTGCCGCTTCGGATGCGATTATTGTAGGGTTCCAGGTTCGTCCTTCGGGTGCTGCCGCTAAACTGGCTGAACAGGAAGGTGTGGATATCCGCAAGTATTCTGTCATCTATGATGCCATTGAAGAGGTAAAGGCTGCCATGGAAGGTATGCTGGCGCCGACTTTGAAAGAACAGGTTACGGCGACTATCGAAGTTCGCGAAGTGTTCAACATTACCAAAGTGGGTCTCGTGGCAGGTGCTATGGTGAAGACCGGAAAGGTGAAACGCAGTGACAAGGCTCGTCTGATTCGCGACGGTATCGTTATCTTCACAGGCAACATCAATGCATTGAAGCGCTTCAAGGACGATGTGAAGGAAGTAGGTACCAACTTTGAATGCGGTATCAGTTTGACAAACTGCAACGATATCAAGGTGGGAGATATCATAGAATCTTACGAAGAAGTGGAGGTAAAACAGACTTTGTAAGAAAACAGTAAATCTTTAGGCACGGATTACACGAATTTCACGGATTGGTTAAAAGAAAAACCGTGTTGATCCGTGTAATCCGTGCCTTTTTAATATCATATATGGCTGTTATAGACATCGTAATATTGGTAATTATCGGTGCGGGAGCGGTTATTGGCTTCATGAAGGGATTCGTGAAACAACTGGCCACTCTGCTGGGGCTGATTGTCGGTTTGCTGGCAGCAAAGGCTTTGTATGCTTCCGTGGCCGAAAAGGTGTTTTCTAAGGTTACCGATTCGATGACGGTGGCGCAAGTACTGGCATTCATCGCGATTTGGATAGCCGTGCCGCTGGTTTTTACACTGGTAGCCTCGCTGCTGACAAAGGCAATGGAAGCGGTTTCGCTCGGCTGGCTGAACCGTTGGCTGGGTTCCGGACTGGGGGCGTTGAAGTCCCTTTTACTGGTGAGTCTGCTGGTCGGTGTCATTGAATTCATGGATGCGGACAATACGCTGCTCAGCCAAACAAAAAAGAAGGAATCGGTGTTATATTATCCTATGAAGTCGTTTGCCGGGATATTCTTTCCCGCGGCTAAGCATGTTACAGAACAATATATATTGAATGAATAATGCAACAAGAAGAACCCAATAAATATGTAAAGGAACTCACTCAGGAGAAGTACAAGTACGGTTTTACGACCGACGTACATACAGACATCATTGAGCGTGGCTTGAATGAGGATGTGGTGCGGTTGATTTCTGAGAAAAAGGAAGAACCCGAGTGGTTGCTGGAGTTCCGTCTGAAAGCGTACCGTCACTGGCTGACGCTGGAGATGCCTACATGGGCGCATCTCCGTATTCCCGAGATAGATTATCAGGCTATTTCATACTACGCCGATCCTACCAAGAAGAAGGACGGCCCTAAAAGCATGGACGAGGTAGACCCGGAGTTGGTCAAGACCTTTAATAAACTGGGCATTCCTTTGGAAGAACAAATGGCGCTGAGCGGTATGGCGGTGGATGCCGTAATGGACTCTGTGTCTGTAAAGACGACTTTCAAGGAGACGCTTATGGAAAAGGGAATTATTTTCTGTTCGTTCAGCGAGGCTGTACGCGAGCATCCCGATTTGGTGCAGAAGTATCTGGGCTCGGTCGTGGGGTATCGTGATAATTTCTTTGCGGCGCTGAATTCCGCGGTATTCTCCGACGGTTCTTTCGTCTATATACCGAAAGGGGTACGCTGCCCGATGGAGCTGTCCACTTACTTCCGTATCAATGCCCGTAATACCGGGCAGTTTGAAAGAACGTTGATTGTAGCCGATGATGATTCGTATGTTTCCTATTTGGAAGGATGTACGGCGCCGATGCGTGACGAAAACCAATTGCACGCCGCTATTGTGGAGATTGTGGTACACGACCGTGCCGAAGTGAAGTACAGTACCGTTCAAAACTGGTATCCGGGAGATGCCGAAGGCAAGGGCGGCGTCTATAACTTTGTAACGAAGCGCGGGCACTGCAAGGGCATAAACAGCAAACTGTCCTGGACACAGGTGGAAACCGGTTCGGCCATTACCTGGAAATATCCCTCTTGCATCCTTTCCGGTGACAACTCTACGGCGGAATTTTACAGTGTGGCGGTCACCAACAACTATCAACAGGCAGATACCGGTACAAAGATGATTCATCTTGGAAAGAATACCCGCAGTACTATTGTCAGCAAAGGTATTTCCGCCGGACGGAGCGAGAATTCTTATCGTGGGCTGGTGCGTGTAGCCCAAAAGGCGGACAATGCCCGCAACTATAGCCAGTGCGACTCCTTGCTGCTGGGCGATAAATGCGGTGCGCATACTTTCCCCTACATGGATATCCATAATGAGACGGCCATTGTAGAACACGAGGCAACCACCAGCAAGATTAGCGAAGACCAGATATTCTATTGCAATCAGCGCGGTATTTCTACGGAAGATGCCGTCGGGCTGATTGTAAACGGCTATGCAAAAGAAGTACTCAACAAGCTGCCTATGGAGTTTGCCGTAGAAGCTCAGAAATTGTTGGCTATTTCATTGGAAGGAAGCGTAGGATAAATGAGGAATTAAGAATGAAGAATGAAGAATTAAAATAAACAATGGAGAATTAAGGATGATGAAATGGACCACGCACTGTTATGCCGCATGGTTATTCTTCATTCTTAATTCTTCATTCTTAATTTAAAAGTATAATGTTAGAGATAAAAGACCTGCATGCCAGCATCAATGGCAAAGAAATATTGAAAGGTATCAACCTTACGATTCGTGACGGTGAGGTACACGCCCTGATGGGACAAAACGGAGCCGGGAAAAGCACCTTGAGTAATGTGCTGGTGGGACATCCTGCATACGAGGTTACACGCGGTACCGTAACTTTCAACGGTAAGGACCTTTTGGCTATGAGTCCCGAAGACCGTGCCCATGAAGGTATTTTCCTTTCATTCCAGATGCCGGTGGAGATACCGGGTGTTTCTATGGTGAATTTTATGCGTGCTGCCGTTAACGAACAACGCAAATACCGCCATTTACCCGCCTTGTCAGCCAGTGAATTCTTGAAGCTGATGCGCGAAAAGCGCGCCATTGTCGAGTTGGATAACAAACTTGCCAACCGTAGCGTAAACGAAGGCTTCAGCGGTGGTGAGAAGAAGCGTAACGAAATCTTCCAGATGGCTATGCTGGAACCTACTTTCGCCATTCTCGACGAAACGGATTCCGGCCTTGATGTAGACGCTCTGCGTATTGTGGCCGATGGCTTCAACAAGCTAAAGACTCCCCGGACCAGTGCGATGGTTATCACTCACTATCAACGTCTGTTGGACTACCTGAAACCGGATACCGTCCATGTATTGCTTGGCGGACGTATCGTAAAGACAGGTGGCCCCGAACTGGCGAAGGAGATTGAAGCACGCGGCTTCGATTGGATAAAGAAAGAAGCAAGTGAATTATAAATTATGAATTACGAGTGATGAATCGCTCTGCAATGTAATAGCGCGGCGATTCATCACTCGTAATTCAAAACTCATAATTAGACAACATGAGTGTAGAGCAACAATATATAGACCTTTTCTCCCAAACGGAAGCGATGATATGCCGCCACAGCGCCGAGGTGCTGAATGCCCCGCGTGCGGCCGCGTTTGCCGATTTCGAGCGGCTTGGTTTTCCTACCCGTAAGACGGAGAAATACAAATATACCGATGTCAGCAAGTTCTTTGAACCCGACTACGGTCTGAACCTGAACCGTTTGGACATTCCTGTCAACCCCTATGAAGTATTCAAATGCGATGTGCCGAATATGAGCACTTCCCTTTACTTTGTTGTGAACGACGCTTTCTATGGCAAGGCTTTGCCCAAGTCGCATTTGCCCGAAGGTGTTATTTTCGGCAGTTTGAAGGATATGGCGGAACAGCATCCGGAATTGGTGAAGAAATACTACGGCAAGCTGGCGGATACTTCCAAAGATGGAGTGACGGCCTTTAATACCGCCTTTGCGCAAGACGGTGTATTGCTGTATGTTCCTAAGAATGTGGTAGTGGAAAAGCCTATCCAGTTAGTGAACATCCTGCGCGGCGATGTCAACTTTATGGTGAACCGTCGTGTGCTCATCATTTTGGAAGAAGGTGCGCAAGCCCGTCTTTTGGCCTGCGACCATGCAATGGACGGTGTAAACTTCCTTGCAACGCAAGTGGTAGAGGCGTTCATCGGTGAGAATGCCACTTTCGATTTCTATGAACTGGAAGAGACACACACCAGTACGGTACGTATCAGCAGTTTATACGTCAGACAAGAGGCCAACAGCAACGTTCTGCTGAATGGAATGACCTTGCATAACGGTACTACCCGTAATACGACCGAAGTGACGCTTGCCGGCGAGGGCGCCGAACTGAACCTTTGCGGTATGGCTATCGCGGACAAGAACCAGCATGTGGACAATAATACCACCATAGACCATGCAGTGCCCAACTGCACCAGCAATGAACTCTTTAAATATGTGCTCGATGACCAGTCCGTCGGTGCTTTTGCAGGTCTGGTGTTGGTACGTCCCGACGCGCAGCATACCAGTTCCCAACAAACGAACCGTAATCTTTGCGCCACCCGCGAAGCGCATATGTACACCCAGCCGCAACTGGAGATTTACGCCGATGATGTAAAGTGCAGTCATGGCGCTACGGTAGGCCAGCTTGATGAAAGCGCCCTGTTCTATATGCGGCAACGCGGTATCTCCATGCGTGAAGCCCGTTTACTGTTGATGTTTGCCTTCGTAAACGAAGTAATCGACACAATCCGTCTGGATGCCTTGAAAGACCGCCTGCATCTGCTGGTAGAGAAACGTTTCCGCGGTGAACTGAACAAGTGTCAGGGGTGCGCGATATGTAAATAATGAAGAATGATGAATGAAGAATGGGCTGCGCAGCATCAGCATCCCGCATGGCAATTCTTCATTATTCATTCATCATTCATAATTTAAAAGATATGAACCTTCAAAAGATAAGAGCTGATTTTCCGATACTTTCCCGTGAGGTATATGGTAAGCCGTTGGTTTACTTTGATAACGGTGCGACTACGCAGAAGCCCCGTCAGGTGGTGGACGCCATTACGGACGAGTACTATTCGGTCAACGCCAATGTGCATCGTGGTGTGCATTTCCTTTCGCAGCAAGCTACGGAGCTGCACGAGGCGTCTCGTGAGACGGTGCGGAAGTTCATCAATGCCGGCAGTACGAATGAAATCATCTTTACCCGCGGTACGACGGAAAGTATCAATCTGTTTGTGTCCAGCTTCGGTGAAGAGTTTATGCAGGAGGGGGATGAGGTGATTCTCTCCGTTATGGAGCATCACAGCAATATCGTTCCCTGGCAGTTGCTGGCTGCCAAGAGGGGGATTGCCATTAAAGTCATTCCGATGAATGACAGAGGCGAACTTCTGTTGGATGAGTACAAACAGCTGTTTTCCGAGCGTACAAAGATTGTCAGCGTGGCGCATGTATCCAATGTGCTGGGTACGATGAACCCTGTTGGGGAGATGATAGGCTATGCCCACGAGCAGGGCGTTCCCGTGCTTGTAGACGGTGCCCAGTCCATTCCGCATATGCCGGTGGATGTACGGGACTTGGATGCGGATTTCTACGTTTTTTCCGGTCATAAGGTATACGGGCCTACCGGTGTGGGCGTGCTTTACGGTAAAGAAGAATGGCTCGACAAGATGCCCCCTTATCAAGGTGGCGGCGAAATGATACAACACGTATCGTTTGAACGGACTACTTTCAATGAACTCCCTTTCAAGTTCGAGGCGGGAACACCCGATTATATCGGTACGACCGGGCTTGCCAAGGCATTGGATTACGTTTCTGCCATCGGCATGGAGAAGATTGCCGCCCATGAACACGAACTGACCATGTATGCTATGTCCCGCCTGAAAGAGATTCCCGGTATGCGCATCTTCGGTGAGGCGCAAGAGAAAGGGAGCGTCATTTCCTTCCTCGTAGGCGATATCCACCATTTCGATATGGGTACCTTACTCGACCGTCTCGGCATTGCCGTACGTACGGGACATCATTGCGCGCAGCCGCTGATGCAACGTCTCGGCATTGAAGGCACGGTACGCGCTTCGTTCGGCCTGTATAATACGAAAGAGGAGATAGATATATTGGCGGCAGGTATCGAGCGCGTCAGTAAAATGTTTTGATGCTTTGCAACTTTTTTGAGTTGCTCTGCGTCTGAGATATATCAAGAACTTAAAAATACGGAACTATGTTAGTAACAACAACTCCCACTATCGAGGGTGCACGTATCACCCGTTATTTTGGTATCGTCAGCGGTGAAACGATTATCGGTGCCAACGTCTTTCGTGATTTCTTTGCCAGTATCCGCGATGTGGTGGGCGGACGCAGCGGTTCGTACGAGGAAGTGCTCCGCGAGGCCAAAGACACGGCGCTTCGCGAGATGCAGGAACAAGCCCGTCTGTTGGGCGCTAACGCTGTGATTGGCGTTGACCTTGATTACGAAACGGTAGGCGGCAGCGGCAGTATGCTGATGGTAACTGCCTGCGGTACGGCTGTAACGATAGAATAAAGCGTTCTCTCCCTGGCATAAATTCGGTTAATCGTTTGCTTATTTCATTCCAAATCAATACTTTTAGGCTTTCGTTCAACCTTTTAATACGATTTATGCTATGGACCAATTGCTTTTCTGGCTGGTTCCAGCCGCTTCCGTTCTGGCACTTTGCTTTGCCTGGTATTTCCACCGTCAGATGATGAAAGAGAGTGAGGGAACTCCTCAAATGGTTAAGATTGCCGCTGCCGTGCGCAAAGGCGCCATGTCCTATCTCCGTCAGCAATATAAGATTGTGGGCTGGGTGTTCCTGGGGCTGGTGATTCTCTTCTCGATTATGGCTTACGGCTTCGGAGTGCAGAACTCGTGGGTTCCGATAGCTTTCCTTACAGGCGGATTCTTCTCCGGCCTTTCCGGATTTCTCGGAATGAAGACGGCTACGTATGCTTCGGCGCGTACGGCGAATGCCGCGCGCAACTCGTTGAACGCGGGCTTGCGTGTCGCTTTCCGCAGCGGTGCGGTAATGGGACTGGTTGTAGTGGGGCTCGGCCTGCTCGACATTTCTTTCTGGTATCTGCTGCTCAACGCAGTTATCCCGGTGGATGTGATGACACCCACCCATAAACTTTGCATCATCACCACCACGATGCTGACGTTCGGTATGGGAGCTTCCACACAAGCCCTGTTTGCACGCGTGGGCGGCGGTATCTATACGAAAGCCGCCGACGTAGGAGCCGACCTCGTGGGTAAAGTGGAAGCCGGTATCCCCGAAGACGACCCGCGCAATCCCGCAACCATCGCCGATAACGTAGGCGATAATGTAGGCGATGTGGCCGGTATGGGCGCCGACCTTTACGAGAGCTATTGCGGTTCCATCCTTGCTACGGCCGCCCTTGGCGCCGCCGCTTTTATCCATTCGGGAGATACGCTGATGCAGTTCAAAGCCGTTATCGCTCCGATGCTGATTGCGGCCGTAGGTATCATTCTCTCTATTATAGGTATCTTCGCTGTACGTACCAACGAGAACGCCAAGATGAAAGACTTGCTGAATTCCCTCGCTTTCGGTACGAACTTGAGTTCGGTACTGATAGTCGTTGCTACTTTCCTTATTCTTTGGTTGCTGAAGCTGGATAACTGGATGTGGATTTCCTGTTCGGTAGTGGTAGGTCTGGTGGTAGGCATCGTTATCGGGCGTTCTACGGAATATTATACTTCCCAATCCTATCGTCCCACCCAGAAGCTGAGTGAGAGCGGCAAGACGGGGCCGGCCACGGTCATTATCTCCGGCATCGGTTTGGGTATGCTCTCTACCGCTATTCCGGTGATTGCCGTGGTGGTGGGCATCATTGCCTCGTATCTTTTTGCTTCCGGATTCGACTTTGCCAATGTAGGCTTGGGACTTTACGGCATCGGTATCGCTGCCGTAGGTATGCTTTCCACTTTGGGCATTACGTTGGCTACGGACGCTTACGGGCCTATTGCCGACAATGCCGGCGGTAATGCGGAGATGTCCGGTCTGGGTGAGGAAGTACGCAAGCGTACCGATGCGCTCGACTCTTTGGGGAATACGACAGCCGCCACGGGCAAAGGTTTCGCTATCGGTTCGGCCGCGTTGACGGGGCTTGCCCTGCTTGCATCCTACATCGAGGAAATCCGTATCGGGCTGACCCGTCTGGGCACTACCGACATCTTTGTGGGCGGTGAAGCGGTGTCCGTGCAGGACGCTACTTTCTTCGACTTCATGCATCATTACGATGTTACGCTGATGAATCCTAAAGTCCTCTCGGGTATGTTCCTCGGCAGTATGATGGCTTTTCTGTTCTGTGGATTGACGATGAATGCCGTAGGCCGTGCGGCCGCCCACATGGTAGATGAGGTGCGCCGTCAGTTCCGTGATATAAAAGGGATTCTGACCGGTGAGGCGGAGCCCGACTATGAACGCTGTGTAGCCATCTCCACGAAAGGCGCGCAGCGCGAAATGGTAGTTCCCTCACTCATCGCAATTGTCGCTCCTATCATGACCGGACTTATCTTCGGTGTTCCCGGTGTGTTGGGACTGCTTATCGGCGGTCTTAGCAGCGGATTCGTACTTGCCATCTTTATGGCGAATGCCGGTGGCGCATGGGATAATGCCAAGAAGTATGTAGAAGAGGGCAATTTCGGCGGCAAAGGCAGTGAAGTGCATAAAGCCACGGTTGTAGGCGATACGGTAGGCGACCCCTTTAAAGACACTTCCGGTCCGAGCCTTAACATCCTTATCAAGCTGATGAGCATGGTAGCCATCGTTATGGCGGGGCTGACCGTGGCTTGGAGCTTGTTCTAAGCATACGTGATTCGTCTCGTAAGACGAAACTATTCATCCCGTGGGACGGATTTATTCATCTCACGGGATAATTTTTTTTGTCCCGTAAGACGAATACAGTTATCTCATGGGACGAATCTGTTGTAACGATGCCGTATTCTCACCTCAATGCAAGACTTCTATCTGCCATCACCTATATCGAACAGAACAAGGTGACCAGAAACGGCACGCTGAAGTCCACCACAAACCCGTGGAAGATGGAAACGACGACAAACTGCTGTCCGGCAGTACGGGTGATTATCGGCAGTGTGGTATCCATTGTCGTAGCGCCGCCGGCAGAGATAGGAGCCAGATTGCCGAACCAGCGCACCAGTAGCGGAGCTGCCAGCAAAGTCAGTATCTCGCGGCTGATATTGGCCAGCAGGGCGATAGTACCGAGCTCGGCTCCCTTGTATTCGGTGATGAAGATGCTGGAGAGCGAATAATATCCGAATCCCGAGCCTACCGCCAGACAGTCGGTTACGGAACGGTGGGTAAGGATAAGACTGACCGCCGCGGAACCTGCCAATGTACCCAGTATCGTCATGACAGGCAGAAAGACCAGTCGCGGATTAAGCGAACGGAAGTTCTTTAATGTCTGCGGGTCGTTGCCTACACTCAGTCCTACGCTGAACATCAATGCGCAAAGAGCATAGAAGCTGATTTCGCTGTCCATGACTACATCAACGGGTATCAGGTGGAAAACTCCGCAAAGCGTACCCAAAACGAAGAAACCGATTATAATAAGACTGCCTTTCATGCCGTTCTTCCTTTCTTCTTATATAAAGCTTTCCACAATGCCCAGGCAGCGACGACACTTCCCAAAGTACCGCCTAAGGTTAGTATGACAGCCTCGATTCCTATGGTATGCAGCCCTTTGATAATCTGCTCGTTTCCGCCTACCTCGATGCCGAGAATGAAAAGCAGCGCCCAGATTAACACTGTGATAACCGTATGAATCCTGTGTAGATTCCTTTTTCGTAAGAGATAGCCCAGCAGCATCCCGGTGAGCATCAGTCCGATAATTGTAAACATATCCGTTGTCGTTTTATTTGCCGGCAAAGATAAGCATATTATTTATTCTCTTTAAAAGTCCGGTTTACTTATGAAAAGATTTATCTTTGTATGCTCTAACGTAGTGATATATGCTGTTACCTTATTTGAACAAAGAACTGATAGAAGCCGGTTGCGATGAGGCCGGACGCGGCTGTCTTGCCGGCGCCGTATATGCCGCCGCCGTTATTCTGCCCAAAGACTTCGAGAACGATTTGCTGAACGACTCCAAGCAACTTACCGAGAAGCAACGCTACGCTTTGCGCGAGGTCATCGAGAAAGAAGCGCTGGCATGGGCGGTAGGTGTTGTCTCCCCCAAGGAGATTGACAAGATAAATATCCTGAACGCTTCCTTCCTTGCCATGCATCGCGCTGTTGACCGGTTGCAGTTGCGCCCGCAGCATTTGCTTATCGACGGTAACCGCTTCAGGAAATACGGGGATATTCCGCATACCACCGTTGTGAAGGGCGACGGTAAGTATCTTTCCATCGCGGCGGCATCCATTCTGGCCAAGACGTATCGTGATGATTATATGAACCGGCTGCACGAAGAGTTCCCTTACTACGATTGGAATCATAATAAGGGATATCCCACGAAGAAGCACCGTGCGGCTATCGCCGGACGGGGAACCACTCCTTATCATCGCATGACTTTTAATCTGCTGGGTGACGGACAGCTGGAACTGTTTTAGAACCACTTAATCTTTCTGAACCATATAAAGGTTACGGCCGACAATATTGCGGACAGCAGAATGATGAATATGAACGCATGCGGAAAACTTTCCAGATGTATATCCACATTCATGCCGTAAAAGCTGGCTATCAATGTGGGTATCATCAGTGTGATGGAGAGGCTCGTCATGCGTTTCATGATGGCGTTCACGTTATTGGATATGATGGAGGCGAAGGCGTCCATCGTTCCCGTAAGGATGTCACTGTAAATGTTCACCGTGTTGTACGCCTGTTTCAGCTCTATCACGACGTCCTCCAGCAGTTCCAGGTCGAGGTAGTCGGTATCTTGGAAGATATTCTTCAACCGTCCTATCATAACTTCGTTTCCTCGGATGGAAGTGTTGAAGTATACGAGCGTCTTTTGCAGCTTCATCAACTGAAGAAGGTCTTCGTTACGGATACTCTTTTCCAGTTCCTTTTCGGCGGTGGCTACATCGTTATTGATTTGCTTCAGGTATTTCAGGAACCATACGGCAGAGGAGTATATGATTCGTAAAATCAGCGTCAGCTTATTGTTGACGACGATACCTTTGCGGCGGGTATGCTGTATGAAGTCCGGTATCAGTTCGGTGTGATGATAGCACACGGAAACGATGATGTCGTTGTTTGTGATGATACCGATAGGCACAGTGATAAACGGGATGCCGTGCTGGCTGCTCTGCATGGGAATACGCAGGATAGTCAGCAGCCAGTTGCCTTCCGTCTCCGTACGCGGGCGCTCGTCCGTATCGGCTATATCTTCAAGGAATGATTCGGGAACTTTCAGTTCTTGGGTAAGGAATTGGAAATCGCTGTCGTCCGGGCATTCCACGTTTACCCAGCAGTTAGGTTTCCATTCGGCCTTTTCTACGAAGCCGTTTTCGCTGTAGAGATACTTTCTCATTGTTTTGCCTCCTTTCTTTAGTCCGAACAGAGGCATTGCGACCAACGTCTCCGTTCGCTTTAATTGTAAACACTATTGCACGTTCGTGGGTTTGAATCGTCCATAATTTCAGTTGATTTTATTTAAAAGCTCTGCAAAAGTATGAAAATCAGGCCTGACTTTCTGCGTTTGCACGGCTTTTTTAGGATTTCTTGTTATTTACGGGGAGAGGCTCTTTGCGCAAATGTTATTTTTACTTTTTGAAGTGGCATAGTTTGGCCGCTATTTTGTACCTTTGCAACCGGAAAAAGGGAGCTGTGCCAAAGCCATAAGACGCTTACAGTTTCTTGTTTCAGGTACGGATTACACGGATTTCACGGGTTTCTCATTCAGTCTATATATAGCGTATCCTTTAATCTGCGTAATCCGTGTAATCCGTACCTGAAAGAAATCGGCAGGTATGTTTTATACGCCCTTTTCCTTCCGTAAAAAAGAGATTTGTACAATTAAAACAATACTAATTATGAGCAAGAAAGCCCTTTTAATGATTCTTGATGGCTGGGGTATCGGCGATCAAGGTAAAGATGATGTGATTTTCAATACGCCTACTCCCTACTGGGATAGCTTGTTGGCGGCTTATCCGCACTCTGAGTTGCAGGCAAGCGGTGAGAATGTCGGTCTGCCCGACGGACAGATGGGTAACTCGGAAGTAGGTCACCTCAATATCGGCGCAGGACGTATCGTATATCAGGACTTGGTAAAGATTAACCGTGCTTGTGCCGACGGCAGCATCCTGAAGAACAAGGAAATCGTTTCCGCTTTCTCTTACGCCAAGGAACATGGCAAGAACATCCACTTTATGGGATTGACCAGCAACGGCGGTGTGCACAGTTCTTTCGACCACCTGTTCAAACTCTGCGATATTTCAAAGGAATACGGTATCGAGAATACATTTATCCATTGCTTTATGGACGGTCGCGATACCGACCCGAAGAGCGGTAAGGGCTTCATCGAACAGTTGACGGCGCATTGCGAAAAGTCGGCCGGTAAGATTGCTTCCATCGTAGGCCGTTTCTACGCCATGGACCGTGACAAGCGTTGGGAACGTGTGAAAGTGGCTTACGACCTGCTTGTAAACGGTGAGGGAAAGGTTGCGTCGGATATGGTTCAGGCCATGCAGGAGTCTTACGATGAAGGTGTAACCGATGAATTCATCAAGCCGATTGTAAATGCCGGCTGCGACGGTACTATCAAGGAAGGTGACGTGGTTATCTTCTTCAACTATCGTAACGACCGTGCCAAGGAATTGACTGTCGTCCTGACTCAGCAGGATATGCCGGAACAGGGCATGCACACTATTCCCGGCTTGCAGTACTACTGTATGACTCCGTACGATGCTTCTTTCAAGGGCGTACATATCCTTTTCGATAAGGAAAACGTGCAGAATACATTGGGTGAATATTTGGCTGCCAACGGTAAAACTCAGCTCCATATCGCCGAAACGGAGAAGTATGCTCACGTAACATTCTTCTTCAACGGCGGTCGCGAAACTCCGTACGATGCGGAAGAACGTATTCTTGTTCCGTCTCCGAAGGTTGCTACGTATGACCTGAAACCGGAGATGAGCGCTTACGAAGTAAAGGATAAATTGGTTGAGGCCATCAATACCAAGAAGTTCGATTTCATCGTAGTGAATTATGCGAACGGCGATATGGTAGGCCACACCGGTATCTACGAAGCTATTGAGAAGGCGGTAAAAGCCATCGACGACTGTGTGAAAGATACGGTGGAAGCTGCCAAGGCCAACGATTACGAGGTAATCATCATCGCCGACCACGGTAACGCCGACCATGCCTTGAACGAGGACGGTACGCCGAATACGGCTCA
The DNA here is from genome assembly GCF_900129655.1 of Bacteroides clarus YIT 12056. GTDB lineage: Bacteria > Bacteroidota > Bacteroidia > Bacteroidales > Bacteroidaceae > Bacteroides > Bacteroides clarus. Next base: position 50,951 of record NZ_FQWK01000008.1, on the reverse strand, counting down.
CTCTTTGAATCCCGTTCCGTTTGTTTATGTAACGGCAAACAAGGATGCTAAGGTGGAAAACGGTGTATTGGCGGATGTTGCTCCTTCCATCCTGCATATTCTGGGTATGAAGCAACCGGCTGAGATGACGGGTAAGGACTTGATTAGAAATTGAGAATTGAGAATTAAAAATTAAAAAATGATAGCAAGGGATAATGTTATCCATGCTAAATCGTATGCGTTTGCTATTCGAATAGTAAACGCATACAAGTTTTTAGCAGATTCTCAGAAGGAATTTATATTGTCTAAACAGTTGTTACGAAGTGGTACAGCTATTGGCGCTTTGGTGGCTGAAGCTCATCATGCGCAGAGTAGTGCGGATTTTTTGAATAAGATGAATATTGCTTTAAAAGAAGCGAATGAAACGTCCTACTGGTTATCGCTGCTAAAAGATACTCATTATTTAGAGGATATTTCTTATGAGTCTATTTCTGTAGATTGTAACGAGTTGATAGCTCTTTTAGTGAGCATCGTGAAGTCTATGAAGCAATCTTTAAACAGATGAACATTTATTTTTTAATTCTCAATTTTTAATTTTCAATTTACTAATGTTACAGATAGATGATGTTGTCGTTTCTTTTGATGTACTGCGTGAGAAGTTCCTTTGCAATCTGGATGCTTGCAAAGGAGAATGTTGCATTGAGGGAGATGCCGGTGCTCCGGTGGAATTTGAGGAGATAGAGAAGCTGGAAGAGGTACTGCCTGTGATATGGGATGAACTTTCTCCGGAAGCACGCGCTGTGATAGATGCGCAGGGTGTGGTGTACACGGATGAAGAGGGCGATTTGGTAACCTCTATCGTTAATAATAAGGATTGTGTATTTACTTGCTATGACGAGAAAGGCTGTTGTTATTGTGCCATAGAGAAAGCGTACCGAGAAGGTAAGACAGACTTTTATAAACCTGTTTCCTGTCATCTTTACCCTATCCGTATAGGCGATTACGGGCCTTATAAAGCGGTGAACTATCATCGTTGGGATGTTTGTAAGGCCGCTGTCTTTTTGGGGCAGAAAGAGGATGTACCGGTGTATAAGTTCTTAAAGGAACCTTTGATACGTAAATTCGGTGAAGATTGGTATGCCGAGCTGGAATTGGCGGCGGAAGAGATGAAGAAACAAGGAATGATATAAGAAAAGCTCCGGTCAACAGGTATTTCCTGTCCGTCCGGAGCTTCTTCGTTGTAAGATGTGAGGTTGGTAAATAAAAAATTGAGAATTGAGAATTAAGAATTGAAAAATGAATGATGATGACATACTATCATTTTTTAATTCTTAATTCTCAATTTTTAATTCCCTAATTATGCATCGATATTTGCATACGTTGCATTCTTTTCAATGAAATCGCGGCGCGGGCCTACATCTTCACCCATCAGCATGGAGAACGTGTAGTCGGCCTCGGCGGCATTTTCAAGATGCACTTGTTTCAGCATACGGTTTTCCGGATTCATGGTTGTTTCCCACAACTGTTCCGGGTTCATTTCACCCAAACCTTTGTAGCGTTGGGTGTGAACGGCATTCTCCGAACCGCCGCCGTAAGTATCGATAAACTTCTGGCGTTGTTGGTCTGTCCAGCAATACTCTTTTACCTTACCCTTGGTACAAAGATAGAGCGGGGGAGTGGCGATGTACAGATAACCTTGCTGTATCACCTGCGGGAAATAGCGGAAGAAGAGCGTCATAATCAGCGTGTCGATGTGAGAGCCATCGACGTCGGCATCGGTCATGATGATAACTTTCTTATAACGCAACTTGTCTATGTTGGCTTCCTTACTGTCTTCGCTGTCTACACCGAAGCGGATACCCAAAGCCTGAATGATATTGTTTACTTCATCGCTTTCGAATGCCTTGTGCCACATGGCTTTCTCTACGTTAAGAATCTTACCGCGCAGCGGCAGGATAGCCTGGAAAGCACGGTTACGTCCTTGTTTTGCAGAACCACCGGCAGAGTCACCCTCGACGAGGAACAGCTCGCATTCTTCCGGGTCCTTGCTGGAGCAGTCGGCCAGTTTGCCCGGCATACCGCCACCCGACATCGGCGACTTGCGTTGTACGGACTCGCGTGCCTTGCGTGCTGCCACACGTGCCTGTGCCGCCAATATCACCTTGTCTACAATCATTTTGGACTCTTTGGGATGCTCTTCCAGGTAATAGGAGAGCGCTTCGCCTACAGCCTGGTCTACGGCTCCCATAACCTCGTTGTTGCCGAGCTTCGTTTTGGTCTGTCCTTCAAACTGCGGTTCGGCCACCTTGATGGAGATAACCGCGGTCAGACCTTCGCGGAAGTCGTCACCGGAAATCTCTACCTTTGCCTTCTCCAGCATCTTGTTGTCCTCGGCGTATTTCTTCAAAGTACGGGTCAGCGCACGGCGGAAACCTGCCAAGTGAGTACCACCTTCAATGGTATTGATATTGTTTACATAAGAGTGGATATTCTCATTGTAGGAAGTGTTGTACATGATGGCCACTTCTACCGGCGTACCTTGTTTTTCGGTATTGATGTAGATAACATCGTTCACCAGATGTTCGCGGGAAGAATCTATATAGCGTACAAACTCCTTCAAACCTTCTACGGAATAGAAAATTTCTTGCTTGTAGCTTCCGTCTTCCTCTTTTACGCGGAGGTCGGTCAGCGTAATTTTGATACCGGCGTTCAGATAAGCCAGCTCACGCATACGGGTTGCCAGGATATCGTAATTGTACACGGTTTCGGTAAAGATTGTATCATCCGGCCAGAACTGTTGGCGTGTACCTGTGATATCGGTAGTGCCTACTTCCTTTACCGAGTATAGCGGATGGCCGCATTCGTATTCTTGCTGGTAGATTTTTCCGTTGCGGAAAACCTGGGTAGTCATGTGCGTAGACAGTGCGTTCACACAAGATACGCCGACACCGTGCAGACCGCCGGAAACCTTATAAGAGCCCTTGTCGAATTTACCACCGGCATGCAACACGGTCATAACAACTTCGAGAGCTGATTTCTGTTCTTTTTCGTGAAAGTCTACCGGAATACCACGTCCGTTATCTTGTACGGTGATGGAGTTGTCCTCGTTGATGGTAACCTCGATGTGGTCGCAATAACCGGCGAGCGCTTCGTCGATGGAGTTGTCTACAACTTCGTAAACCAAGTGATGGAGTCCCTTGATACTAATGTCGCCGATATACATGGCAGGACGCTTACGTACGGCCTCTAAACCTTCCAAAACCTGGATGTTACTGGCCGAGTAATTACTTTCGCCGTTTATCTTTTCTTCTTCAGTCATAATCTAATTTCTCTTATTGTAATAACAAAGCAAAAATAGTGAAAATCCTTGATATATCATGCCAACGCCTTGATAAATTTGGGCTGTTTACAGCTTTTTAGCACCGTGAGAATTTGTTTCGGAACTATTGTCCGGGGATGATGCGAATGCAGAAAAGGCCGGACTAAAAAGTCCGGCCTCTCATATCTTTTGTGTAACTTATCAGCTTAACCGAGTTTGTTGATGTAAACCGCCAACTTTGACTTCAAGTTGTTAGCTTTGTTCTTGTGGATTACGTTAGTCTTAGCCAACTTATCCAACATCTTTGTGATACCAGGATACATAGCTGTTGCTTCAGCTTTATCTGTAGTAGCACGAAGCTTACGAACAGCGTTTCTCATGGTTTTACCATAGTATCTGTTGTGAAGTCTTCTTGTCTCTTCTTGTCTGATTCTTTTCAGTGATGATTTGTGATTTGCCATCTCGACTAATCTTTTTTAATTCGTTTATTCTTTTAATTGTAGCCCGTGGGGGAATCGAACCCCCCTTTCAAGAATGAAAATCTTGCGTCCTAACCGATAGACGAACGGGCCATCCTTGGTGAGCGTTTCCGCTCTTGCATCCGACTTTCCTTTCGTTTGCGGTTGCAAAGGTAGAAACTATTTTTGAATTGGCAAACATTTCCGATGAAAATTTTGCGGTATTTCTTCTGAGTTTCTTTTTAAATAAGGTTTTATCCTCTGATAATCAGAGATATATTGGTGTTTCAATTTTTCTGTCTTTGCTTCGTTTTTTTATTCTCCTTCTTTAAATTCCGTAGTTTCGCGCTTTTTTTGTAGCTTTGTTAACCGGATTGAAACTTGATAAAGGACGGAAATGTTACAGAAAACGCAAGGAATCGTATTACATTCTTTGAAGTATAAGGATACTTCTATTATTGTAGACATCTATACCGAGGTGTCCGGACGGGCTTCTTTCCTGGTTCCGGTGTCTCGTTCGCGTAAGGCTGCGGTGAAGTCGGTACTGTTCCAGCCTCTGTCTTTGGTGGAGTTGGAGGCGGACTTCCGGCCGAATACCACTATATATAAGGTGAAAGAGGCCAAGTCTCTCTATCCTTTTACTTCGATTCCTTACGATCCTTATAAGTCTGCCATCGCTCTGTTTTTGTCCGAGTTCTTATATCGTGCGTTGCGCGAGGAAGCGGAAAACCGTCCTTTATTCGCTTATTTGCAGCATTCCATTGTCTGGCTGGATGAATGCGGCAGCGGTTTTGCCAACTTTCATCTGGTCTTTTTGATGCGGCTGTCGCGCTTCCTCGGGTTGTATCCGAATCTGGAAGATTATCACAGCGGTGACTATTTCGATTTGCAGAACGCTTGCTTTACTCCGTTACGCCCGCAGTTGCATTCCGATTACATAGGGCAGGAAGAGGCGTCACGCCTGACGGGGCTAATGCGCATGAATTATGAAACCATGCATCTCTTTGCCATGAGCCGCACGGAACGTGCCCGTTGTCTGGCGATAATGAATGAATATTACCGTTTGCATCTGCCTGATTTTCCCGTACTCAAGTCTTTGGAAGTCCTGAAAGAGTTGTTTGATTAAGTTCCGCCCCGGGGATAATCCCGTTTCACTGTATCCGGTTTTGGGTTTCAAAGGGGGAAACAAAGGGTTCCAACCGTTGAAACCCTTTGTTTCGCGGTATGGAACAGTTTGTTTCACTACGCAGAACATTTCGTTTCCGCCTATTGAAACTTTTTGTTTTTATAGGCTGAAACATTTTGTTTTTATGTGTTTGAACACTTTGTGCCGTGGTATATGAGAATTTGTGACCAGGACGGGCGATGAATAATGCAGCAATAAAAAGCCGTACCCCAAGCTATCTTCTCCAAAAAGGGAGACGCTTGAGGTACGGCTCTATGCGTAGCGGGATTGGGAAAATCCTTATCCCAGCAATTCTTTTACTTTGGCTGAAATGGCACGTCCTTCGGCAAGTCCGGCAAGTTTCTTGCTGGCCACACCCATTACCTTACCCATATCTTTGCCGCCGGTAGCGCCTACTTCGGCGATGATTGCCTTCAGAGCGGCTTCCAATTCTTCGGGAGACATTTGTTTGGGCAGATATGCTTCCATTACCTTTACTTGCGCCAATTCTGCGTCGGCAAGGTCCTGACGTCCCTGTTGCACATAAATCTCGGCGGCATCTTTGCCCTGCTTTGTCAGTTTCTGAATGATTTTCAGGGCGTCGGCGTCGGTCAGGGTATCATTGGCTCCCGGAGCGGTCTTTGCTTCAAGGAATACTTTCTTTACGTTTCTCAGTGTTTCCAGGGCTACTTTGTCTTTAGCCTTCATTGCGTTTTTAATGTCTTCGCTGACTCTTTCAAATAAATCCATCTTATTCTTTACTGTTTTACTGTTTACAATTTGTTGTTTACGGCTGAAGTTTAGAACGGCAGACGGTTTAGAAGGTGATTACGCTGTTGCCGCCGTTCTCCGCTTCCTGCGCTTCTTCGGTGGCGAGTATTCCGGCTTCTTCCGCCTTGACTTTGATTGCGGCCAGGGTGCTCTTGTCGCGCAGGTAAGTGGGGGAGTTCTCCACCATACTGATGATGTCGGCATTGTCCAGGTCTTCGGGGTTGAAGATATAGATATGCCGGCGGCGCAGGCGCTGATACTTGGTATTGGCGTCCTTTCCGTAATATGTTTCGCGGCGTGAGCGTCTTTGCTCTTCCTCTTCTTCCAGTTCGGCGAGGCGTTTCTGTTCTTCTGCGGTACGCTGGGTGATGCGGTCGTCCATTTCCTTCATGTGAATGTCCTGGATGCCGAAGCCGGTGGCAAGCAAGGTAATCTTGACGCTTTGTTCCAGCTTGTCGTCGATAGCCATACCGAATTTGGTTTCGAAGTCGCGGCTGAAACGGTTCATGAACTCTTTTACCTCATCCATTTCGCTCATCATCAGTTTGTGCTGGGAGCTGTAAGAGATATTGAGCAATACTTTCTTGGAGTTGAAGATATCGTTGTTGTTCAGCAGCGGAGAGTGCTGGGCATTCTGGATAGCCATGCTTACGCGGTTGTCTCCTTCGCCGTATCCTGTACTCATGATGGCTACGCCGCCGTCTTTCAGTACGGTTTTCACATCGTTGAAGTCGAGGTTGACCTTGCCGTGCAGGGTGATGATTTCGGCAATACTCTTGGCGGCAACCGAAAGGGTGTCGTCGGCTTTGTCGAAAGCGTCGTCTACGGAGAGTTCGCTATATATTTCGCTCAGTTTCTCGTTGTTGATAACCAACAGGGCATCCACATGCTTGCTGATTTCTTCCACGCCGTCCAGTGCTTGGTCTATCTTCTTGTCGCCCTCCCAACGGAACGGGATGGTGACGATACCGATAGTCAGGATGTCCATTTCTTTGGCGGTCTGTGCAATGATGGGCGCTGCACCCGTACCTGTACCACCGCCCATTCCGGCGGTGATGAAGACCATTTTCGTGCCGTCGTTCAGCATGGCCTTGATGTCTTCGATACTTTCTTCGGCTGCCTTACGGGCACGGGCGGGACGGTTTCCGGCTCCCAGACCTTCTTTGCCGAGTTGCAACTTCACAGGAACGGGCGAGTCTTTCAACGCCTGGTTGTCTGTGTTGCACAGCACGAACGTTACATCATGTATGCCTTCCCGGTACATGTGGTTTACGGCATTACCGCCACCGCCACCCACACCGATAACTTTGATGATTTTCGGTGAATCGGTCGGAAAATCGAATTGTGCTATATCATCCATGATTATAGAGTTTTTAATTATTTCATATCGTCGTCTGAGAAAATCTCGTTGGAGAGCTTATTGAAGGTCTTTTCAAACCAGCTGGGACCTTTCTTCTTCTCTTTTTCTTTCTTCTCCCGTTCTTTACGCTCCTTCTCTCTGCGCTCCTTTTCCTCTTTCTCGCGTTGAGCTTTGGCGGCACGGGCTGCGGCTTCCTGTTCCTTCAGGGCTTCGTCGTTGCCGAACATGTCAACGGGTTTGGGCGTGGGATTGCCGGCCGGTTGCGCAGGTTTTACCTCTTGCAGGCAGCAGTTCTCATTGCCTGCGGCAAGAAGGCCGAGCAACGTGTTCTGCATGCCGTCTTTGGCCAGCACGTCACTGAAACCGTGAATGGTGTTATGCACGAAGCGCATCGTCTTTATTTTCTCTATCTTGCTTTGCTTGCGGAACGCTTCTTCAATATTCTTCAGGTTGGCGCCGCCGCCGGTGAATACGACCCCGGAGAACAGTTTGTCTTCATAACCGGAGAGCTGTAACTGGTTCCATACGTTGGCAAGGATTTCTTCGGCACGGGCTTCGATGATGTTGTTCAGCGTAGTCAGTTCGATGGCGCGTCCGTCGTCCGTCGTACATACGGCGGGAGTTTCGCTCTCCTCTTCTTCTTCGTAAAGGGCGTTGCCGTATTGAAGCTTCAGCTTTTCGGCATCCTGCTCTTCCATTTGCAGCGAGGTGATGTCACGGGTGATGGTGTTTCCGCCCAATGGCAATACACTCAGGTAGCGGAGAATATTGTTCTTGTAGACTGAAATGGTAGTCGTATCGGCGCCGAAGTCCACCAATGCACAGCCCGAACGCATCTCGTTTTCCGTTAAAACGGCGTTTGCCAAGGCTATCGGAGCGATGAGAAGGTCGGCTATCTCTACCTTTGCCTGCTCGAAGCTGTGTTCCAGATTCTTCTTGAGTGAGGCGCGGGCTACGATGTTGAGGAATTGTCCTGTGATGTGTTGCCCCGCCACTCCTACCGGGTCGGCTTGAAGGTTGTTGTCTATCTTATACTCTTGAGGGGCTACATCCAGTACGCTCATGTCTGCCAACGGCACTTCAAGGTTCTCGTCACAGATGGAGTCTACCAGCTCTTGCGAGATGATGCCCTCTTCTTCCAGTGTACGACTCACCGCATTCTTTACTGTGCGCAATGACTGTCCGCCGATGCCTACGTATACTTTGGCAATGGAGTTGTTAAGCTGGCTTTCCAGCTTGTTGGTGATGGAAGTCAATGCCTGCGCTGTCTTATCGATATTGTAGATGACACCCTTGTGAATGAACGAGGATGCATCTTCACGTGCGTAAGCCAACACCTGAATGCTTCCGTCACTGTTCTTCTTTCCTGCGATACCGGAAATTTTGGAAGAACTCAACTCAATAGCGGCGATGAAATCTGTTGTTGCCATAACTATCTTATTTACTATTTTACTATTTACTGTCTATTGTTTGCTGCGCGGAAACTATTCTCTTTTCGTGCAGATAATCTGGTTACCGAACTCAACACTGATACGGGAATATTTGTTCCAGCCTACCTTGTTTAAGCCTTTCTCGTAGAATGTCTTTACCCGTTTCAGTTTCCGTTCGAAGTCGTCAAGCCTGCCGAGGTAGATGATGTGGTCGCCTACACGCGGTACTAACTCTATGTTCCTGCCGGGTAATACATGAATCTGCTCGATTTGTGCGTCCCAGAACGAATTCTTTTGCAAAAATACACCAAACTTATATAAATCCCTCATGGCAAACGACTTTTCTACGTTTCCGGTCACAATGGCGAGGTGGGCGACGCACTTTGCATCGGGCGGCATCACGGTGCCTTTGTTGTCCAGATAGTAGTTTTCGCCGTTGGCGCTCATTATCCGCAGGATAGGGATGCGCTGGGTTACTTCGATACAGAGTTTGCCGCTTGGTGTCTTGTAACATTCCACTTCGTCGATGAGCGGATGTTTGGAGAGTACCTGCTCTAAAGTCTTGGTGCGTATACGGTCTAAGTTCTTGCCTATGGGGCTGATGCCTTTCTTCTCCAGCATGGCGGCCACTTCCTTTTTCGTGATGAAACCGGCGTATACCGTATCCTTGATGACCAACTCTACATCGCGGCACACCCGACCCGCCGGCTTTCGGTTGAAAGCGGTAATGGCTACCACCAGATAGGCGAGGATAAGCAGCAGGACGATAGAAAGTAAAATCCGTTTAATCATAGGCTTATTTACTGTTTGACGATTTACGATTCACTGTTTGCCCGCTGTTCGAGCAATCGGGTTATGGAAGGCACATAGTTATCCAGGTCACCGGCGCCCAACACTATCAGCACTTCGATAGGTTTCTTTGCAAGCAGGGCCGGAATATCTTCTTTCTTGCAAATACACTTTTCGATACCCGGACGCAGGTTGTCATAAATGAGTCGGCTGCTGACACCGGGAATGGGTTGTTCGCGGGCGGGGTAGATTTCCGTCAGAATCACCTCGTCCAATAGGGAAAGACTGTCTGCAAAGTCCTTGTAGAAGTCTTTGGTGCGGGTATAGAGGTGCGGTTGGAAGATGGCGGTTATCTTCTTGTCCTTGTAAAGCTCGCGGATGGACTTTACGCTTTGCGCGATTTCGGCAGGATGATGAGCGTAGTCGCTGAGGAATACGAGCTTGTCCGTCTTAATCTTGAAGTCGAAGCGGCGGTCTACTCCGCGGAAACTTGCCATTCCTTGTTTGATTTCCTCGTCGGTAACTCCGTTCAGGTGGGCGAGCGCCATGGCGGCTACGCCGTTTTCTATATTGATGCCGATGGGTACGCCAAGCCGGATGTCGTTGATACGGGTGTCCGGAGCAACGAAGTCTATGAAGATTTCACCATTGCCGATGCGGATATTCTCCGCATGGAAGTCTCCTTCGTCGCGGGAGTAGGTATATATCTTTACTCCCGGTTGCACGTCCGGTTGCAGGGCAAGGCCTTTACGGATAATCAATGCGCCTCCCGGTTGGATAAGGGTGGTGTAGTGACGGAAACTTTCAAGATAGGCTTCGCATGTACCGTATATATCCAAATGGTCGGGATCTGTGGCGGTGATGACGCTCATATAAGGAGAGAGCCGGTGAAAGGAACGGTCGAATTCGTCCGCTTCAATCACGGTGTACGGGCTGGTCTGCGACAGGAGCAGGTTTGTTCCGTAGTTTTTGGAAATGCCGCCGAGGAAAGCGGTACAGCCTATATGCGACTGGTGAAACAAGTGTGCGGCCATTGTACTCGTGGTAGTCTTTCCATGAGTGCCGGCAACGCAAAGTCCCTTGCTGCTGCGGGTGATGGTGCCCAGCACTTGGGAGCGTTTGTGTATCTCAAAACCGTTTTTATGAAAGTACGCCAGCTCGGCATGCTCTTGGGGGATGGCAGGGGTGTACACAACCAATGTGTTTCCTTTGTCCTTGCAATTCTCCGGAATAAGGGTGACGTCTTCCTCGTAATGTATCTGTGCGCCTTCTGCAATCAGGTGCTCGGTCAGCGCGCTCGGCGTGCGGTCATACCCTGCTACGAATTTGCCTTTGGAAAGAAAATAGCGTATCAGCGCGCTCATGCCAATGCCGCCGGCGCCGACGAAATAAACGGATTTTATGGTTTCTATATTCATGTACTTGTCATTTAATAAGTTTCAGCACCTCTTTGGCAATGATTGTTGCCGAGTCGGGTAATGCCAGTTTGGCGATGTTGTTGCTCAATTCTTTCAGCTTACCGCTGTCTTTTACGGTTGCCAATGCCACGGGCAGAAGTTTCTCCTGGGCTTCCACGTCCTTCACATAGATAGCGGCGTCTTTATCGACGAGCGCCAGCGCATTCTTGGTCTGGTGGTCTTCCGCCACATTGGGCGACGGAACAAGGATTACAGGTTTGTGCAGCAGGCAGAATTCTGAAATGGAACCTGCACCGGCACGGGAGATTACCAAATCGGCCGCCGCATAGGCATTCGCCATGTCTTTGATGAAATCTGTTACATACAGATTGGGAATGGCGTTGATATGCGGATGGTGTACGGCTTCACCGACTGCTGTGGTGATGGCGTCTCTTACCTGGTCGATGTATATTTTACCGGTTTGCCAGATGAACTGTATATCGGGATTCTGCCGGATGATGTCAAGACCCGCGGTTAAAGTCCGGTTAATGGTTCGCGCACCGAGGCTGCCGCCCAATATCAGGATAGTCTTTTTGGACGGGTCTAAACTGAAATAGCGTACGGCTTCTTCGCGCGAAACGGAATGTCCGAACAGATTCTGACGGACAGGGTTGCCGGTCATGATGATTTTCTCTGCGGGGAAGAACCTTTCCATACCTTCGTAGGCAACGCATATCTTACAGGCTTTCTTGGCAAGCAGCTTGTTGGTGACGCCTGCATACGAGTTTTGCTCCTGTATCAGAGTCGGTACTCCCATCATTCCCGCCGTTTTCAGGGTCGGGCCGCTGGCATAGCCGCCTACGCCTACCGCCACCTGCGGACGGAATTGTTTGATGATTCTGCGCGCTTTCCATTGGCTGCGCGCCAGTTTCATCAATACGGCAAAGTTCTTCCACAAGTGTTTGCGGTCGAAACCCGCTACGGGCAGACCGATAATCTTGTAACCGGCATCGGGTACACGCTGCATCTCCATACGCCCTTCTGCGCCTACAAACAGGATTTCCGCATCGGGACGCAACTCCTTAATCGCGTTGGCGATGGATACAGCCGGGAAAATGTGTCCGCCTGTGCCGCCACCGCTAATAATAATGCGCGGCTTGCTATTCTTTGTTTCCATATCTGAGTTCATCTATTTGCTACTACTGATAATTAATCTTATTCAAATTCTGCATCGCTGTTCAGCATTTTGGCTGTCGGCTCTGCGGCGCTTTGCGCCTCGCTGTAAGTACTCTCTTCTCCGCTGCCGGTTTCTACCTGCATGGTGATTTGCGCATCATGTTCCCTCTGCTCTTCCAGTTTGGCTGTATATCGGCTGACGCTCAATATCATACCGATATAGGCGCAGTTTATCAACGTAGAAGTACCGCCCTTGCTGATAAGCGGTAGCGGTTGTCCGGTAACGGGAGCCAACCCCACGGCTACCATCATGTTGAAGACGGCCTGTGACACCAGTAACAAGGCTATGCCGATGATGAGAAAGGCGGGGAAGGTACGGTCGCATTTCTTGGCGATACGCCCTACACGTATCAACAGGCAGATATAGAGGAATACAACTATGACTCCTCCTACCAGTCCGAGCTCCTCGATGATAATGGCAAAGATGAAGTCGGAGAATGCCTGGCTCAGGAAGTCCCGCTGTACGGAATTACCCGGACCTTTGCCTACAACATTGCTGGTGGCAACGGCGATGCGTGCGTGGGCTATCTGCGCGTCTTTGTCTATGTCGAACTTGGCGGCGGGTACTTCCTTGTCACTCGTGAATTTCTCGATACGGGCACGCCACGTGTCAAACCGGTGCAGGAAAGGTATATCGCTGTTCTTTGTCATCAGCAGGAAAGCTACGGCGATAACACCCACCGATGCCAAACCGCCAATCAGTATCAACAGTTTTTTAGCGGAGACACGTCCTATGAACATCATCAAAAAGACTACTCCGAACAGCAGTGCGGCTGTGGACAGGTTCTCCGGAGCAATGAGCAGGCAGATAATCCCGGTTATTATCATAATCCGTTTGAACGCCTTCGGATTGGCGCCGTCCTCATCCTGCCCTTTGGACAGGATGAAAGCCGTGACGATGATAACCGCCATTTTTGCAATCTCCGAGGGTTGGAACTGTATACCCATGAATGTCATCCAGCGCGCCGCGCCATTGATACGTTCCATCATCATGACCAGCACCAGCAGTATCGCGGAAGCCGGTAACAGGAAGACGGGAAATACCTGGAACCATTTATAGGGAATGTTGTGCATAAGTACCACAATCACAGCGCCCACCATTAGGATAATGCTGTGCTGAGTGATAGGCCCCCAGTGGTCGCCACTTTTGTAGGTAAGCGTACTGGCCGCACTGAATACCTCTGTGATGGAGATGAGGCAAAGGAAGAGGAAGATAATCCAGATTACTTTGTCTCCCTTGAATATGCTTTTTAATAAATCCATTTATAACTCTCTTACGTATTTCTTAAATTGGTCGCCTCTGTCCTCGTAGCTCTTGAAGAGGTCGAATGAGGCGCAACAGGGACTCAATAATACCGTTTCGCCTTTCTGCGCCAGTTTGAAAGCTGCGTCTACCGCATCTTTCATACCGGTTTGCACATCGGCAACGGGTAGCCCGAAACGGTCGAAGAACTCATGCAGCTTTTCATTGTGCAGCCCCAAATAAACCAAGGCCGAGCATTTGGTGCGTACCAGGTCTTCTATTTCGGTATAGTCATTGCCTTTGTCTTTGCCGCCAAGAATCAGTACGGTCTTGGTTGTCATGCTTTGTAAAGCATACCAGCAAGAATTGACATTGGTCGCTTTGGAGTCGTTGATGAACTGGATGCCGCGTACGGTCGCCACCTTTTCCAGACGGTGTTCCACACCCTTGAAGTCGGATAGGGCTTTGCGTATATCTTCTTTCCTGATGCCTGCAAGATTGGCGGAGATACCGGCCGCCAATGAGTTATAGAGATTATGGGTTCCGTGCAGGGCAAGTTCCTCTTGTTCCATATTGAAAGCGATAGGTTCGTTGATTTCCACTTCGCCGTCTTCCACATAAGCGATGGCTCCGTCCTCTTTCACGGCGGCAAAAGGATAGAGATGCGCTTTCAGACCGTGCTTCTCCAATTCCCTGCGGATGATAGGGTCGTCGTTCCAGTAGATGAAAGCGTCTTCCGGCGTCTGGTTTTGCGTGATGCGGAATTTGGCGTCTACGTATTTCTGCATACAATGATCGTATCGGTCCAGATGGTCGGGAGTGATATTCATCAGTACGGCGATATTGGCACGGAACTTATACATATTATCCAGTTGGAAGGAGCTGAGCTCGATAACATAATAATCGTGCTTTTCCATTGCTACTTGCAAGGCGAGGCTGTTGCCGATGTTTCCGGCCAGTCCCACGTTCAGTCCCGCACTCTTGAAAATGTGGTAAATGAGCGAAGTAGTGGTAGTCTTACCGTTAGAACCTGTAATACAAATCATTTTAGCGTTTGTATAACGTCCGGCAAATTCTATCTCGGAGATGATAGAGATACCTTTCTCTTTCAATTTCAGAATCAGCGGCGCGTCATTGGGGATACCGGGGCTTTTTACCACCTCATCGGCATTGAGTATCAGCTCTTCGGTATGCTGTCCTTCCTCCCAAGCAATGTCATACCTGTCCAGCAGTTCCTTGTATTTGTCTTTAATGGCGGACATATCGGATACGAACGTATCGAAACCCTTAACTTTGGCGAGTACGGCAGCTCCCGCGCCGCTTTCGCCTGCTCCTAAAACTACAATTCTACTCATACTTTATTATAATTAAGAATGAAGAATGATGAATGAAGAATTGCCATGCAGCGTAATAGTGCGCAGCCAGATTCTTCATTTATAATTCATAATTCTTCATTTAATTGTTATCTTATCTTTAACGTTATAATTGTTATCGCTGCCAATACAATGGTTACGATCCAGAAACGGACGGTAATCTTTGATTCATGGAACAATTGCGTCGGTTGGGTAAATACCACTTTGCAACCGGGCTCTATCAGGTTCATGCCGGTGCGGAAGTGGTCGTGTATCGGCGTTCGTTTAAAGAGACGCTGCTTGACGCCTTTCCGTTTACCGGCTTTGTAATATACCCGTTGCAGAATTACCGACAGGTTCTCTACGAGGAATATACCGCAGAGAATCGGTATTAATAGTTCTTTGTGAATAATGATGGCGTATACGGCAATGATGCCGCCGATGGTCAGGCTGCCTGTATCACCCATGAATACTTGTGCCGGGTAAGCGTTGTACCAGAGGAAGCCTATCATGGCGCCGATGAAGGCGCAGATGAAGATTACCAGTTCTTCCGAGCCCGGGATATACATGATGTTCAGATAGCCGGCATATTCGATGTGGCTGGATACGTACGCCAGTATACCCAAAGTCAGACCGATGATGGCGGAGTTGCCCGCTGCCATGCCGTCCATGCCGTCATTCAGATTAGCGCCGTTGGAAACGGCGGTCACTACGAAGATTGTAATGAATACGAACAATATCCATCCGGCCGTTTGGGCGTGCTCTCCCATAAAAGATACGAGGTCGGCATAGTCCAGGTTGTTGCTCTTAAAGAAAGGAATGGTCGTCTGCGTAGCTTTGATTTCTTTAGCGGCATGTACTACCTCTATACCTTGTCCCGGCTTTTCCACTTCGATGTTCTCACGAATAACGACCTGCGGGCTGAGATACAGCGTCAGTCCTACGATGAGCCCCAAGCCTACCTGGCCGATGATTTTGAATTTACCGTGCAGACCTTCCTTGTCTTTCTTGAAAATCTTGATATAGTCGTCGGCGAATCCCAGCGAGCCTAACCAGACTGTTGTGATAAGCATTAGAATCATATAGATATTGTTCAGCTTACCCAGCAACAGACAGGGAATCAAAATGGCAAAGATTATGATTACTCCACCCATGCTCGGCACACCCACCTTGTTTACGCCGAACGGGTCGATGTCGGCATCCCGTTGTGTCTCGGTGATTTGCTTGCGTTTTAACAGATTAATGAACCTGTCACCCCAGATACTCGAAATGAGCAATGCCAGGATGATAGCCATTAACGCCCTGAAAGATGTATAACCGAACATACCCGCACCGGGGAAGTCGTATTTATCTAACCATTGGAATAAGTAGTATAACATGTCTTTTCTAATTATGAGTTATAAATTATGAATCGGGATGCATACGGGGAATATCGTACGATACGCTGCATTGAAATTCATAATTCACACTGCTCAATTCATAATTTCTTTAAGTACTTCTTTATCATCGAAATGATGCTTCACTCCTTTTATCTCCTGATAGTTTTCGTGTCCTTTGCCGGCAACGAGGATAACGTCTCCCGGTTGCGCCAGCAAACAGGCGGTCTTTATGGCGTATTTCCTATCGGTGATACTGATCGTCTTCTCCAAATCGTCTTTGTCCAAGCCTGCCAGCATGTCATTGATGATGTCTTGCGGCTCTTCGAAGCGGGGATTGTCGGAAGTGATGATAACACGGTCGCTCAGACGGGCGGACTCCTTGGCCATGATAGGACGTTTCCCTTTGTCGCGGTTGCCACCTGCGCCAACTACGGTTATCACTTTCCCCCTGCCTGCCAATACGTCGTGGATGGCATTCAGTACATTTACCAGAGCGTCCGGAGTGTGGGCGTAATCTACAATGGCGGTGATGCCCTTCGGGGAGCGGATAGAATCAAACCGGCCTGTTACAGGATGTAAAGTGCTGAGGGCGACAAGCACATCTTCTTCTTTCTTGCCCAATAACACGGCTGCGCCGAATACGGCGAGAAGGTTGGAAGCATTGAACTTGCCGATAAAACGTACGGCCAGCTCGTGATTGTTGAAATCGAGCAGCATGCCTTCAAAATGAGACTCCAGTACTTTCCCTTTAAAGTCGCTGAGGCTTCTCAATGAATAAGTATATACGCGTGAGCGTGTGTTCTGAGTCATGACCAATCCGTTCTTATCATCCAGATTGGTCAGGCTGAACGCACTCTTCGGCATATCATCGAAGAATTTCTTCTTTGCTTTGAGGTAGTTTTCAACAGTCTTGTGATAATCCAGGTGGTCGCGCGTAAGGTTGGTGAAGATGCCGCCGGCAAACTTCAGACCGCTGATGCGCTGCTGCGCGATAGAGTGGGAGCTGACTTCCATGAATGCGTATTTGCATCCGGAGTCTGCCATCTCACCCAACAGGCGGTTAAGGGTAACCGGATCGGGAGTGGTGTGCTCGGTTGGAACGGGCTGGTCATCGATGTAGTTGCATACGGTGGAAATCAGTCCGACTTTATACCCGAAATAACGGAATGTATTATATAATAAGGTGGCAATGGTTGTTTTGCCGTTAGTGCCGGTTACGCCTACCAACTCCATCTTGGAAGTGGGGTCGCCGTAGAAGGTGGTGGCAACCTTACCTACCGCATTTTCGCTGTCTTTTACCTGGATATATGTAATATCGGGGTTGGGTTCTTCCGGCATGTCTTCGCACAGTACGGCTATAGCGCCTTGCTCAATGGCTGTCGGAATATATGCGTGCCCGTCGGTCTGCGTGCCGCGCATTGCCATGAACAAATGTCCGGCCGCAACTAAACGGGAGTCGATGTTTACTCCTGTTATATCTTTTTCCGTACTGCCGATAACTTGTACCGGTTGTATTGCTTTTAATAGTTCGGTTAATTTCATACCTTATTATATATATGTATATTCTTATATTAACGTAACGTCAAGGCTATCGTCTGACCTCTTACCAGCCGGCTTCCACCTGCAATGGACTGGTTTCTTACTTTGCCGATGCCGTTGAGGCGTACTTTAAGCCCCTTGCTTTCCAGCAGATAAACGGCATCTTTAGCCCCCATGCCCACTACGCTGGGCACTATGCCTGCGGAAACTTTCTGATTTTGCAGGATAACGGCAGACGGGGCGGCCTGACTGTGTCCCCATAACTCTCGCCCTTTCTGTGCCTCGAACTGCTTCTGCACCGGAACGTCCAATGTGTTGAGCACACGCAACGCCTCGTTCATCTCTCCCGCTTTTACCGCGGGAATCACATTCGTGGTGCTGTCTATCGCACTGCGTATATCAAACCGCAGATTCTTGGCATATACCCTTTCCGCAATCTTGCTGAATACGCTGCCCGCCATTAAACCGCCCGATGCCGGAAGTCCCGGTTTCTGTATGGAGACGATACAACTGTACTTGGGAGCCTCTGCCGGGAAGTATCCGCAGAAGCTGACGAGATAATTCACCCGTCCCGCCTTATATCCGGCGGCGCCTTGCGAAATCTGCGCCGTACCCGTCTTGCCGGCTACGGCAAACTGTTTGCTTCCGGCCGGCTTGGCCAAACCTTCGGAGACTACTTTGTGCAGAATCTCCCGTATCTGCGTCAGCGTATTGTCCGAGCAAATCTTAGGATTGATGACTTCCGTAGGGAATTCATGCACAACCTCGCCGTCTTTCACAGCCGCTTTCACGAATTTCGGACGTACCATTGTGCCGTTATTGGCGATGGCATTGTAGAAAGTCAGTATGTTCAGCGGCGGTACCTGCGTTTCATATCCTATACTCATCCAGGGCAACGTGGTTTTGGCAAAATAGCGTTCTTTCGGACCGCGGATGTTAGGCTTGCCCTCTCCGGCTATTTGCAGATGAAGCGGGCGGTCTATGCCGATACGCTTCAATCCGTCTACAAACTTTTGCGGATTGTCGCTGTAATGCTTGTCGATAAGATAGGAAACGCCGATGTTGGATGATACTTCCAGAATACGTGTCACATCGATTTTGCCATATCCGCCCCGGTGCCAGTTATGGTCTTTCATCGGGCGGCCGTGCATCATCATGATGCCGTTACCCGTATCGACTTCCGTGTCGGGAGTAATCTTCCCGTCTTCAAGGGCTACCATGATAGAGGCGGTCTTGAAGGTAGAGCCCGGTTCCAGCATATCGCTGATGGCATTGTTGCGCATTTCGTAATAGTTGCCGTCACCCGCTTTCATCATATTGACAATGGCTTTTATCTCTCCTGTCTGTACTTCCATCAGTACGGCGACACCTACGCTGGCATTGATTTCCTTCAACTTATCTATCAACGCTTTTTCGCAAATATCCTGCATGCCTACGTCGATGGTGGAGATGATGTCGCAACCGTCTACGGGAGCGATGTCCACTATGTTCAGGTATTTGTTCATCACCTTTTGGCGGTGGGTGATGCCGTCACGTCCTTTCAGCAGCGTGTCGAATGCCAGCTCGATACCGTTCTTTGCCCCTTGCGCCGTATCGGCATAGAGGTCGCCCAACGTACGGGCGGCCAAAGAGCCGAAAGGCTTTTTACGTTGGTTGTAAGTCTGTTCGTGGAAACCGCCTTTGTATTTGTTCAAGTTGAACACCGGCAATCTTTTGGCTTCCTTATACTGGATATAAGAGATGCGCTTCGGGTAAATCAGGTAATTGCGGCTGCCCTTTTTGCGTCCTTTTAGCAGATGCCTTTTAAATTCGGCAGCGCTTTTGTCGGGGAATATCCGGTGCAATCCCTCGCAGATTTCGCCCAAATGATTCATCAGCATGGTGTCTTTCTTCTCTCCACCCGCTTTGAAATCCATATAAATGCGGTACTCCGGTAGGGAGCTCGCCATTAATTTACCGTCCGATGAAAGAATATTGCCACGGTTGGGCTTCACCGTAACATTCTCCTTCACAAAGCGGTCGGCGACATCTTGCCAGTACTGACGTTCGGCAAACATGATGACGGTACCTTTTACGATAATGGCTACTCCTATCAGTCCCATAACAAGGACTACGAAGAAGTAACGGGTCATTATATTTTTCTTGTTTACTGCCAAGGCTGTTTCGATTTACTATTATACTATTTACTATTTACTATTTACCGGTCTGTTTTCCATTCCCTATACTTATTTGATTAAGTACGGCGGATTGGTCGAAGTCTGCAAATCGCTTTCTTTCGTCGCGATATATTCTTCGATACGCGATTGACGGCTTCGCTCCATCAGTTCGGAACTGCGTGTCAAAGCGTCGTATTTTATGTCTATCAGCTCTTTCTTGAGCTTGTCTATCTCTATCATCTGCTGCTGGCAGGCGTAGCGGTTATGGATATAGAACAGAATAAGAACCATGATGAGGACGAGCAGCTTCGTCTGACGACGGAAAAAGTCCGTAGCCAGAATGTCACCGCCTATGATGTTCTTTAGCGAAGTCCGTCTTTTTACCTTTTCGCCTTTCACCTCTTCCTGTTTATTAGCCGTCTCATTCATCGCCCTGTCACTTTATAGCTTTATCATCTTAATCACTTTATGATTTTCTCCGCGATTCTCAGTTTGGCGCTTCGCGAACGCGGGTTACGCTCAATCTCGTCGTCATCCGGAATAATCACTTTGTTGTTTACCAAACGGAAAGGCGTTTGTACGTTTCCGAAGAAGTCTTTTTCCGCCTTGCCCTCTATATTGCCGGTCTTCATGATGTTTTTCACCATGCGGTCTTCCAGCGAATGGTAGGTGATCACTACCAGTCGTCCGCCGGGCTTTAATGCTTCCGTAGCTGCATATAACATCTCCTTCAACGCTTCCATTTCCTGATTGACTTCGATGCGCAACGCCTGAAACACTTTCGCAAGTTCTTTCTTTTCTCTTTCGCGTCCGAAGAGCGGTTTGATAATATCCAGGAACTCTCCGATGGTGCCAATCTTTCGGGTGGCGCGCGCCTTGACGATAACGGATGCCAGCTTGCGGCTGTTCTTCAGTTCCCCATACAAATAGAAAATGTCGGCCAGACGCTCTTCGTCGTATGTATTTACGATGTCGGCGGCAGTGAGTCCGGCGCGCTTGTTCATCCGCATATCGAGTGCGCCGTCAAAGCGGAAAGAGAATCCCCGCTCGCTATCGTCGAAATGATGTGACGACACGCCGAGGTCGGCGAGTACGGCGTCCACTTGCCCGATACCATGATAACGCAGGAAGTTATGCAGATAACGGAAATTGCTGCGTACAAATGTGAAGTGCGGGTCGTTTACGATGTTTTGTTCCGCATCCTCATCTTGGTCGAATCCCAGCAATCTGCCACCCTCGCCCAAGCGTGACACTATCTCGCGGGAATGACCGCCGCCGCCGAATGTCACGTCTACATACGTTCCGTCCGGGCGGATGTTCATCCCGTCGACGCTTGGCATCAAAAGTACCGGAATATGATATGTTGTTTCTTCCTTCATTTTTTAGTTAGAATCGTTTATTACTCTGCTGTCTCATCGCTTGCCTCTGTTTCTTCCCAATTCTCGTCTCCCAGAATATCTTGCAATGCCTCGCTGAATTCTTCCGGATTCATAAAAGGTTGTTCCGCCTTTTCTTTCGCCCAGATTTCGATGGTGTTGTCCACGCCGATAAAACGTACATCGCTTTGTATGCCCGCCATTTGCAAGTAGCGCTTAGGCAACAGGATACGTCCGTTCCCGTCGGGAACCATGATTTCCGCATCGCTTACAAACTGCCGGAAAATTTGTTGGTGTTTGGCGTTCCACTTGTTCAGCCGCCGCCGAAGTTGGGTTTGCGTTTTGAACCAGACGCTTTCGGGATAGAGTATCAGGCACTCCTGAAACACGTCTTTACGCAATACGAGTCTCTCTTCGGAAGCAGCCTGCAGCTGTTTCCGAAAACCGGCAGGGATGAATACGCGTCCCTTTGTATCCGTTTTTGCTTCAATATTGCCTAAAAAGCGTATCATTTTCACCTTATTATAATAAGCGACGGTAAAAATACACATTTCCCCACAATTCCCCACAATGTTTTAACTAAAATCTTACTTAGAAGTTTTCAACAGCATGTTGATTACTTATTCTGTTGAAAATGAACAGAGTGTTGCGTCGCTTGATTGGTGGGGGATTGGTGCGGGCGGACGGGTTGCTCCGGCAGGCGGGACGGATGTGTGATGAAAGGCGTATCAAATGAATTTATCCTCGTAGGAAAGTAAAATATCCTCCGGGGAAACGCATGGTCTGTCGGCCGGAAACGCATTATCTGTTTAGTGGAAATACATGGTGCGTTTATTCCGGACGGATAGTGTGTTTCGGATAAAACAATGTTCGCTTATATCCCCTTCACCTTTCACGGCTTCCTGTTGACGGCGCTTGGCGGGTGAACCCTGTGATTTTGTGAGGGGCCTATAATCGTCTCCCTGTACGAATGATTTTGTCCCGTAAGACGGATAAAATCATCTTACGGGACAAAAAGATTCATCCCATGAGACAAATACATTTATCTCATGGGATGATTTTATATGGGATATTGATTAAACAAAATCTTTCAGGTCTTGTTGTAGTTTCTGGCGGGTGAAGAATATACGGCTCTTTACGGTTCCTAACGGAAGTCCCAGCTTTTCGGCTATCTCGCGGTATTTAAAACCGGAAACATGCATGGAGAACGGAACTTTGTATTCGCGTGGCAATGCGTTGACGATGCGGTGCATCTCTTTCAGGTCGTATGCGCTTTCCGTACTCTCAAAAGCGGTATCGCGCGGCAGGTTCAGATGATAAAGATTATCTGTCTGGTCTACAAATGTCTGGTCGCGTACAACCTTACGATAATTGTTAATAAAGATGTTACGCATGATCGTATATATCCAACCTTTGAAATTAGTATCGGGCATGTATTTATCTTCATTATCCAAAGCTTTGAGAGATGTTTCTTGAAGAAGGTCGTTTGCTTCTTCACGGTCGGAGGTGAGCTTGTACGCGAAGCGTAATAAATCGTTTTGAACTCCGAGCAGATCTTTTTTAAATGTAATACTATTCATAATGTGCTTTGTTAAATGGTTACTTGTTCGTTTAGCCTTTCAGCATTGCAAGTTTACGAAAGTTTCGGCTTTGTGTCGGGTGGTTTTTAAGCAATCTTTGGGGTAAAAACTATCAATTGATAGATTTTAGGTGCTATTTGATAGATTTTGGGTGTAGTTTTCTATCGATTATTTGCATTTAATTAAAAAGATGCGTTAATTTTGCGCAATCATTTCATCATAAAAAGAATGGCTGACGACTCTTTATTTTTGATTGACATTGATAAGATTCTTCGGGAGAAAGCTCCGAAGCATGTGAAGTATATCCCTAAGTTTGTCGTGTCTTATTTGAAGCGCATCGTTCATCAAGATGAATTGAATGTTTTTCTGAGAGAGTCGAAAGATAAAGTGGGGGTGGAGTTCCTGCAGGCCTGTTTGGACTTTCTGGATGCCAAACTGATAGTGAAGGGCGAGGAGAACTTATCGAAAGACGGACTTTATACCTTTGTTTCCAATCACCCTTTGGGCGGACAGGACGGGGTGGCGTTAGGCTACGTACTCGGTACTTTTTACGATGGAAAGGTGAAATATATGGTGAATGACCTGCTCATGAACCTGCGTGGATTAGCTCCTCTCTGCATACCTATTAACAAGACCGGCAAACAGGCTAAGGACTTTCCGAAAATGGTAGAGGCCGGATTTGCGTCGGACGACCAACTCATTATGTTTCCTGCCGGGCTTTGCTCGCGGCGCCGGAATGGAGTTATCCGCGACTTGGATTGGAAAAAGACGTTTATTGTGAAGAGCGTTGAGGCGCACCGCGATGTAGTGCCCATTCATTTTGAAGGCCGTAATTCCAATTTCTTTTATAACCTGGCCAATCTCTGCAAACTGTCGGGCATCAAGTTCAATATCGCTATGCTGTATCTGGCGGACGAGATGTTGAAGAACCGCCATAAGACATTTACCATTACGATAGGCAAGCCTATTCCCTGGCAAACATTCGATAAGACGAAAACACCTGCGCAGTGGGCGCAGTATGTGAAGGATATCGTGTATAAATTATAAGTTGAACATTGAATATTAAAAAATAGAAGCTCGGAAGATGGAAGATATTATTGCACCGATAAGCAAAGAATTGCTGAAGGCGGAGTTGACCGAAGACAAACGCTTGCGCATGACGAATAAGAGTAATAATCAGATATACATTGTTACCGCTCAGGATTCACCTAATACGATGAAGGAAATCGGACGTCTGCGTGAGATAGCATTTCGTGCTGCCGGTGGCGGAACAGGGATGTCCATGGACCTCGACGAATATGACTTGATGGATAATCCTTATAAACAATTGATTGTCTGGAATCCGGAAGCGGAAGAAATATTAGGCGGTTATCGCTATATTCTCGGTACGGACGTACGTTTCGACGAGCACGGCGCGCCGATTCTGGCTACTGCGCACATGTTTAACTTCTCCGAGAAGTTCCTGAATGAATATCTTCCCACTACCATTGAGCTCGGACGTTCGTTCGTGACGCTCGAATATCAGTCTACCCGCCGCGACAGTAAAGGCCTGTTTGCGCTGGATAATCTGTGGGACGGTTTGGGCGCGCTGACAGTGGTTATGCCCAACGTGAAGTATTTCTTCGGAAAGGTGACTATGTACCCCAGTTATATCCGTAAGGGACGTGACATGATTCTTTATTTCCTGAAGAAGCATTTCGCCGATAAAGACAGCTTGATTACTCCGATGAAACCGCTGCAATTGGAATCTGACGAGAATGAGTTGGCTACTTTATTCTGTAAGGATACATTTAAAGAAGACTATAAGATTTTAAATGGTGAAATCCGTAAATTGGGATACAATATTCCGCCGTTGGTAAATGCGTATATGAGCCTTAGCCCGACAATGCGTATGTTCGGTACGGCTATTAATTACGGTTTCGGTGATGTGGAAGAGACAGGTATCTTAATCGCTGTCGATGAAATCCTGGCGGAAAAGCGTATTCGCCATATCCAGTCATTCATCGAAAACGAGCCGGAATCGTGTAATCTGACTTCCGGAGCGAATAAGATATTCTTCCCAAGCAGATAGTTATACCGCAGGCAGGCTGTTCCCGTTGATTTTCCGGTAGAGGTCGAGGGCAAAGACGTCCGTCATGCCGGAGATGTAGTCCAGTACGGCCTGTATTCTTTCATACAGCGCGGTCGCTTTCATATTGTATTGACCGGACACCCGGTTGATGAGCAACTGCGAGTATGCTTTTTCCGGTGAACATACCGCATCAATCATCAGCTCGAGCAAAGTGCTGATGATGCGGAAACCGGCAAGTTCTATATCCAATACATCACGCGAACGGTATATCTTCCGGAAAGACACCTCTGCGCAATGTTTGTAGGCTGCGGCAGGCCGTTCGGTAATATGTTTGATGAGGCTGCCCTCGAATTCTCCCTCTAAAATCCGCGCTTCATTGTCGAGGAACGCTTTGGTGCATTCTCCGATAAGCAGTCCGATAACGGAAGAGCGCAGATAGGCAATCTGCTCGTTGGTGTCGCTCACAATCTTGAAAGTATCGAGTATATGCGCTCTACGCTCGTCGGGGAAGTAGGATAAAAGTAAATCCTGCGTTTCTTGCGTGGTGAGAATCTTCAGCTTGTGAGCGTCTTCGATATCCATCATCTGATAGCAGATGTCATCTGCGGCTTCTACCAGATAAACAAGCGGGTGGCGTGCATATTTCAGAGGCGAGTCATTAAGCTTTTTCATGCCCAGTTCTTCGGCTATCCGTCGGAAGCTTTCTTCCTCGGTGGTGAAGAACCCGAATTTGGACTTTTGTCCTGCCAAACTCGATGAAAAGGGGTATTTTACAATGCCGGCAAGGGTGGAATAGGTCAGGACGAAGCCGCCTTTGCGGCGTCCTTCAAACCGGTGGGTAAGCAGACGGAAGGCGTTCGCGTTTCCTTCAAAGTGTGTCAGGTCTTCCCATTGCGTCGGGGTGAGTTGCTCCCCGTCGGGCTGCTTCCCTTTCAATGCCAATCCCTTTCCTTCCGAAAAGAACGTGGAGATGGCGCGTTCGCCGGAATGTCCGAATGGCGGATTACCCAAATCGTGGGCCAGGCACGCGGCGGAAACAATGGAACCGATTTCCGGCAGATAAGAGTTTTGCAATTCGGGGCGGCGGGCAAGGATGGCTTTGGCTACGTCATTGCCCAGCGAACGGCCTACACAGGAAACTTCCAGACTGTGTGTCAGGCGGTTGTGCACGAATATGCTGCCGGGCAAGGGGAACACTTGTGTCTTGTTCTGTAACCTCCGGAAGGGCGCGGAGAAGATGAGGCGGTCGTAATCCCGCTGAAATTCAGAACGGTTCTCGTGACGCTCTTTATGAAACTCTTCCAAACCGAATCGTTTGGCGGATATGAGGGTATTCCAATCCATCATGTTATTACTTTCTTATTATTTAACTGCAAATGTATGACTATTTGCTTCAAAATCCGTAATTTTGCCCGTTAAATAGTGAATTAAAGTAATCTTAATCGTAACTTCATTAAAATGGCAAATAATAGTATGACCGTCCGAATTATAAATAAGTCGAAACATCCGTTGCCTGCGTATGCTACCGAATTGTCCGCCGGAATGGACATCCGTGCCAATCTTTCCGAACCGATGGCTTTGGAGCCATTGCAGCGTTGCCTGGTGCCTACGGGGCTGTACATCGCTTTGCCGGCAGGTTTTGAGGCGCAAATCCGTCCCCGCAGCGGTTTGGCTATCAAGAAAGGTATTTCGGTATTGAACTCTCCGGGTACTATCGATGCCGACTATCGCGGTGAAATCTGTATCATCCTCGTGAACCTTTCTTCGGAAACATTTATGATTGAGGATGGAGAACGAATCGCCCAAATGGTGATTGCCCGCCATGAGCAGGCCGTATGGCAGGAAGTGGATGTGTTGGATGAAACGGAACGCGGTGCCGGTGGCTTCGGACATACGGGCGTATAACAGGATGCTTGAATGAGAAATAAGAATATTAAAATAATCGGATGCTTATTGGCCTGTGTGCTGTTTGTTTCCTGCGGTACTTCCCGGCAGAAGATGAAGGTACGGCCGGCAGAGGCTGTTGTGCTCACTCCGGAACAGCAGCGTAAGTACGATTACTTCTTTTTGGAGGCAGCCCGCCTGAAGGTTCAGAAAGACTATGACGCGGCCTTTGATTTGTTGCAGCATTGCCTGACTATCAATCCGAATGCTTCGTCGGCTTTATATGAACTGGCTCAGTATTATTTGTACTTGAAACAAGCGCCTCAGGGTCAGGCCGCATTGGAGAAAGCCGTGGAGAATGATCCGGATAATTATTGGTACAGCCAGGGACTGGCGAATCTTTATCAGCAACAGGACGAGAAGGAGAAGGCCATGAAGCTGCTGGAAGATATGTCCGTGCGTTTCACTGACAAGCTGGATCCGCTTTATGCCTTGCTGGATATTTATAACCGGCAGGAGCAGTACGATAAAGTGATTGCCACCTTGAACCGGATTGAGGGGAAGATGGGCAAAAGCGAGCAGTTGAGTATGGAGAAGTTCCGTATTTACCTGCAAATGAAAGATAACAAGAATGCTTTCCATGAGATAGAGAGTCTGGTTGCGGAGTATCCGATGGATTCCCGTTATCAGGTTGTGTTGGGAGACGTGTATATGCAGAACGGAAAGAAGGAAGAAGCATATAGCGTGTACCGCAAGGTGCTGGATGCCGAGCCGGATAATGCTATGGCGATGTATTCGCTGGCGTCCTATTATGAGGCGACCGGTCAGAAAGACCTTTACCAGCGGCAGTTGGATACTTTATTGCTCAACAAGAAAGTTCCTTCGGAAACAAAACTGAACGTAATGCGTCAGTTCGTAGTGCAGAATGAGCAGGACGGCAA
This sequence comes from Bacteroides clarus YIT 12056, assembly GCF_900129655.1. Lineage (GTDB taxonomy): Bacteria > Bacteroidota > Bacteroidia > Bacteroidales > Bacteroidaceae > Bacteroides > Bacteroides clarus. The sequence continues at coordinate 23,526 of NZ_FQWK01000008.1, read as the reverse complement.
GGATAGTACGCGGGTTATCAACCTTTTCGACCGTATTCTGGAACAGGAACCGGACGATGCCGGGATACCGATGCTTTACGCCCAGTATCTCTTGTCTAAAGGAATGAACAAAGAAGCCTTTCCGGTACTGCGTCAGGTATTGACAATCGACCCTACCAATACGGCCGCGCGTATGATGCTACTGGGTGAGGCGGTACGCAAAGAGGATTACAAGGATGTGATTGATTTATGCGAAGCCGGTGTTGAAACCAATCCTGAAATGCTGGAATTCTATTTCTATCTGGCTATTGCGTATAATCAGGCGGAACGGACAGATGATGTGATTTCCATCTGCCAAAAAGCGTTGACGCAAATCACGGCGGACAGTAAGAAAGAGGTCGTTTCGGATTTCTATTCCATTTTGGGAGATGCTTATCATACGAAAGATTTGAATACGGAAGCTTATGCCGCTTATGATTCGGCGCTGGTGTATAATTCTTCCAATATCGGAGCCTTGAATAATTACGCTTATTACCTGTCTGTCGAGCGTCGTAATCTGGATAAAGCCGAGGAGATGAGTTATAAGACGGTAAAGGCGGAACCTGATAATGCCACTTACTTAGATACTTACGCCTGGATTCTGTTTGAGAAAGGCAACTATGCCGAAGCCCGTTTGTATATAGACGATGCCATGAAGAATGATGGCGGCAAAAGCGATGTTATCGTGGAACACTGCGGTGATATCTACTATATGACAGGTGACGCGGACAAGGCCTTGGAATACTGGAAACAGGCATTGGAGATAGGCAGTAAGTCCAAAACGCTGAAACAGAAGATTCAAAAGAAGAAGTATATCAGCGATAAGTAAGGCGGTAAAGTGTAAATGATAAAAGTAATAAGGCGATGAAACAAACGAAATTCAATAGTAAGACGCTGCTCTTCATGCTCTTTCTCCTCTGCTGTCTGGCGGGTTGTAAAACCTCTCGTAAGGCGGAGACGTCCAAATTACTCGAAAGCGCCCGCTATCTGTCGTCTAAGGTGAAGTTGACGGTTCCTACCAAAGATGCGGTTTTTACCGTAAACGGCACGATGAAGTTGATAAGCGGCGAACGGATGCAGCTCTCTTTCCTGATGCCCATCATACGTACAGAGGTGGCGCGCATGGAAGTGACGCCCGAAGAGATATTACTGGTAGACCGTATGGGCAAACGTTATGTGCGTGCTACCCGTAAGGAATTGAAGGATGTGTTGCCGAAGAAAGCCGACTTTGCCCATTTGGAAAAGATTCTGTTTGACGCTTCCAAACCCGACGGCAAGAAAGATTTGTCGGGAAAGGAGCTGGGTATTCCCTCTTTGGAGAAAGGCAAAGTCGAGTTGTCCAACTTTTCCAATGATTCGTTTTCTCTGACGCCTACCGAATTGTCTTCAAAGTATACGCAGGTAGAGTTAAATGAAATATTAGAAATGCTGATGAGCCTATGAGACGTTTGCTTTGTATTTTTATAAGTTGTTTCTGTATGGCTTTTCCGCTCCTCGCGCAGTCTAACAGGCTGATAAAGGAATTGGAAAGCAAGCGCGGCGCTTTGCAAAAGCAGATTACCGAATCGGAAACACTTCTGAAAACCACAAAGAAAACCGTAAGCAGCCAGTTGAATGGACTTGCCGCTTTGACAGGCCAGATAGAGGAGCGTAAACGCTATATCCTTACTATAAACAAGGATGTGGAGGCGATAGACCGTGAGTTATCGTCGTTGGAACGCCAGTTAGGAAAATTGCAGCGTGACTTAAAGGATAAGAAGAAGAAATACGAGTCATCCGTTCAATACCTTTATAAGAACCGTTCCATCGAGGAGAAACTGATGTTTATTTTCTCTGCCCGGAGTTTGGCGCAGACCTATCGCCGCTTGCGCTATGTGCGTGAGTATGCCACTTACCAGCGTCTGCAAGGTGAGGAAGTGCTGAAAAAGCAGGAACAAGTCAATAAGAAAAAGGCGGAACTCAGGCAGGTGCGGACCGCCAAAGCCGATTTGCTGAAAGAGCGTGAGGCCGAGAAAGTAAAACTGGAAGCGCAGGAGAAAGAAAAGCGTACCCTTGTAACCAGCTTGCAGAAGAAACAACGCGGATTGCAGAACGAGATTGCCAGAAAGCGCCGCGAGGCCAATCAACTCAATGCGCGTATCGACCGCCTGATTGCCGAAGAAATAGAGAAAGCCCGCAAACGCGCCGCCGAAGAAGCGCGCCGCGAAGCGGCTGCCCGCAAGAAAGAAGGGGCGAAAACGGATAAGTCGGCGGCGTCCGCTTCCAAAAACAAAGCTGCTCCTCTGGAAACTTATACCATGAGTAAGGCCGACCGTGAGCTATCCGGCGACTTTGCCAATAATCGGGGCAAGTTGCCTATGCCTATCAGCGGAGCTTATATCATAACCAGTCATTACGGGCAATATGCGGTGGAAGGACTGCGCAATGTCAAGTTGGATAATAAAGGCATCGACATTCAGGGAAAACCGGGAGCGCAGGCTCGCGCCATCTTTAACGGTAAGGTGGCGGCCGTATTCAAACTGAACGGGCTGTTTAATATCCTTATCCGCCACGGAGCATATATTTCAGTGTACTGCAACCTGTCTTCCGCTTCCGTTAAACAAGGTGACACGGTTACTACCAAGCAAGCTATCGGTCAGGTATTCTCGGATGGAGCTGACGGCGGACGTACGGTACTTCACTTCCAGCTACGCCGTGAAAAGGAGAAACTGAATCCCGAACCCTGGCTGAACAGGTAGCATTATATTGTCGCCCCGTCCAGCAAATCCAGATAGAGCGTAATGGCTTCCTCAATCTCTTTGATGAAGATAAACTCATCTGCCGTATGGGAACGGCTGCTCTTGCCCGGTCCCATTTTCATGGACGGGAAGGACATCAGCGCCTGGTCTGAAAGGGTAGGGGAACCGAATGGCGTTCTGCCCATCGCAACAGCCTTTTTTACCAGCGGATGTTCGGGAGAAACATGCGAAGAACTCAAACGGAAAGACCGGGCTTTGGCTTCACAACCGATATGCTTCTGTATCTCGTCGAAAAGTTCCCGGTTGGTATAGCATTCATTGCTGCGGATGTCGACCGCAAATGTACAGCGGTCGGGTATGACATTATGCTGGGTTCCCGCATTTACCATGGTTACACTCATCTTTACCGGCCCCAATAAAGACGATTCTTTCGGGAAACGGTAGTCGCGGAACCAGGCGATATCGTTTAATACTTTATATATGGCGTTATCGCCTTCGTTTCGGGCGGCATGCCCCGATTTGCCGTAAGCGGTGATGTCCAGTACCATTAACCCTTTTTCGGCGATGGCGGGTTGCATCTCCGTAGGCTCGCCCACAATGGCGAATTGTATGGGAGGCAGTTCCGGCAATACGGACTCTATGCCGTTCTTGCCCGATACTTCTTCTTCGCAGGAAGCCAGATAAATCAGGTTGTATGCCTGTGTAGTCCGGCAAAGTTGCAGGAACACCTGCAACAGGCTGACTACGCTTGCTCCGGCATCGTTACTTCCTAAACCGTAAATCTTTCCGTTTTCTTCCGACGGGCTGAACGGAGCTTTCCGCCATCCGTTTACGGGTTTCACCGTATCGATATGAGAGTTGAGCAGCAGCGTCGGTTTATTCAAATCGAACATCGGGCCGAGGCACCATATATTGTTACCTTTTCTTCCGGTTGTCATTCCCTGCATTTCGATATAGTTCTGTAAAAAGTCCGCGGCCTGTTCTTCTTCGCGGCTTAATGAGGGGATAGCTATCAATGATTTAAGCAGTCCGGTTGCTTCGGAAACTAAAGTCTGTATGTCGGTTGTCATCGTCAAGATTAGTTATATATTCGTTATTACTCTGCAAACTTACGGATAAATCCCGAAAAAGGGAGATAGTTTCAAATAAAACTAATACCTTTGCACCCATATTTACCAATTTATTAAAAATATGACTTATCATCATTTGTCTGTCATGGTACATCGTCAGGCAGAGAAGTATGGAGACAAAGTAGCCCTTAAATACAGGGACTATGAAACATCACAATGGATACCCATCACTTGGAATAAATTCTCTCAAACGGTACGTCAGGCAGCCAATGCGTTGGTGGCTTTGGGTGTAGAGGAACAGAGAAATATCGGTATCTTCTCACAAAATAAACCGGAATGTTTATTTACTGATTTTGCGGCTTTTGCCAATCGTCTGGTGACCATACCGTTGTATGCTACCAGTTCTTCGGCTCAGGCGCAGTATATTATTAATGACGCTCAGATACGTTTCCTTTTCGTAGGCGAGCAGTTTCAGTACGATGCCGCTTTCAGCGCATTCGGTTTTTGCCATTCTTTGCAGAAACTTATTATCTTCGACCGTAGCGTGGTGCTCGATCCCCGCGATAAGACATCCATTTACTACGATGATTTTCTCGCATTGGGTGAGGGGCTTCCCCACAATGATGTTGTGGAAGAGCGTAGCGCCCGCGCATCGGATGACGACCTCGCGAATATCCTTTATACATCCGGTACTACCGGAGAGCCGAAAGGCGTGATGTTACACCACTTCAATTACAGAGAGGCTATCCGTATCCATGATATTCGTTTGACCGCCATGACGGATAAGGATGTATCCATGAACTTCCTTCCGCTGACGCATGTGTTTGAGAAAGCCTGGACTTATCTCTGTATTCATAGAGGGGTACAGGTTTGTATCAATCTTCGTCCGGCGGATATTCAGACTACTATCAAGGAAGTGCGTCCTACATTGATGTGCAGCGTTCCCCGTTTCTGGGAGAAGGTTTATGCGGGCGTACAGGAAAAGATTGCGCAGGAAACCGGATTGCGGAAAGCAATGATGCTGGATGCCATCAAAGTAGGCAAGATGCATAACATCGATTACCTGCGTGTGGGCAAGACGCCGCCTCTGATGCTTCATCTGAAGTACAAGTTCTACGAAAAGACTATCTATGCCCTGCTGAAAAAGACAATCGGTATTGAGAACGGTAATTTCTTCCCGACCGCCGGTGCGGCTGTGTCCGATGAAATCTGCGAATTCGTGCATTCGGTGGGCATTAATATGGTAGTGGGTTATGGACTGACGGAATCTACCGCTACCGTTTCCTGCTTCCTTGACAAAGGATATGAAATCGGTTCGGTCGGAACCGTCATGCCCGATCTTGAAGTAAAGATTGGAGAGAATAATGAAATCCTGCTCCGGGGTAAGACGATTACTACCGGTTATTATAAGAAACCGGAAGCCACTGCGGCAGCCATCGATAAAGACGGTTGGTTCCATACGGGTGATGCCGGTTATCTGAAAGATGATCATTTGTATCTGACCGAACGTATCAAGGATTTATTCAAGACTTCCAATGGCAAATATATCTCTCCGCAGGCTTTGGAAACCAAACTGGCAATCGACCGTTATATCGACCAGATTGCCATTATCGCCGATCAGCGCAAGTTTGTATCCGCCCTGATTGTTCCTGTGTATGGCTTGGTAAAGAACTACGCTAAGGAAAAAGGTCTTGAGTATAAAGATATGGCCGATTTATTGCAACATCCTAAAGTGCAGGCTTTGTTCCGTGCCCGTATCGATACGTTGCAGCAACAGTTTGCCAATTACGAGCAAGTGAAACGTTTCACTTTATTGCCCGAACCGTTTAATATGGAACGGGGAGAATTGACCAATACATTGAAGTTGAAACGCTCCGTTGTCTCAAAGAACTATAAGGAACTGATTGACAAGATGTACGAAGAATAAAGGATTGTCAATACATTATATTACAGGCAGGAGATGATTGTTCTTCTGCCTTTTTTATGTTCTCTCTGTCCGGCTGGAAAATCCCGTCTTTGAATTTATTAACGAAAACTTTTACCGGATTTCTTAGGGATGGAGCGTTGTCACCTGTCTTTATATAAGAGGAGTTTTCCCGAATTTTATATTTAATCTTAGTTTAATATGATGAAGAACTTTTTGACACCATTCTTAGTGCTGTTTCTGATAGCAGGCCTGTATGCATGCCGACAGGAAAAAGAAGTTACCGTTAAGGAATACCCCATGTTCTGGACATGGCTGGATTATCATCCTTGCATGAATTTTGATTCGGTATGCCAAGTGATGAATGACATCGGCATGGACGGGATAATGCTGAACGCACCCACTCCCGACGATTATCGTATCGCGATTCCTATTGCCCATAAACACGGCATTGAAGTATATGCATGGCTATGGACTATGAATTTGGAGCATGACCGCGACAAGATTCTGGCGGAACATCCCGAATGGTTCAGTGTGAACCGTAACGGAAAAAGTCTTGCGGATACTACGGCATACGTGGACTATTATAAATTCCTGTGTCCTGCGCTGCCTGAGGTACGCGAATTTATCAAAGAGAAAATTAAGTCGTATTGTGAAGTCGAAGGACTGAACGGGATTGCCATTGATTACAACCGTTTTGTGGATGTCGTGCTTCCTACCACGTTATGGCCGCATTACGGTATTGTGCAGGATCGCGAATATGCCGCGTGGGATTACGGTTATCATCCCGCCATGCTCGAAGAGTTCAAGGAACAATATGGTTATGATCCGCGTGGGCAGGAAGACCCTTCATCGGACGTGAAGTGGCGGCAGTTCCGTTGCGACCGGATAACGGAAGTTGCCAATATGATTGCCGAGGTGGTACATTCGTACGGCAAGACAATGGCGGCATCTCCGTTTCCTACTCCGAAAATGGCTTCACGCATGGTGCGGCAGGACTGGGGTAAATGGAATCTGGATATCGTCTTCCCGATGGTGTACCATACTTTCTATACGGAAGATGTCAGCTTCATTTCCGATTGTACCGTTGAGAATGCGCGCGACAAGAATGATAAAACCGTGTTGTACTGTGGTATGACCGCTACCGACGGTCCGGAGATGTTTGCATGTATGGACGCCGCCTTGAATAGCGGCGCTCAAGGTATCGCCGTATTTACGGTGGCGGGTCTGCGTTCTCCTGAAGTAAAGAAGCGGTTCAAGGCTTATACAGACAGCGTAAAGGCGGTACGTGCAGCTAATGGCGGCATCATTGAAGCTGTTTATCCTCATGTGGCGGATGCGAATCCTTTTGCCCATAAAGGCGTCATGGAGTTGATAGAGAAACGTATGCGGCAGATTATAGCCAAAACGTCCGGTACAGAGGAACTGCCCTCGTTGGCTTTGGGTGAATATAAGCAAACGGAATCTTACGATGCTACCCGTTGCTATCGGGTGGCGGATGAGAATAGCGAGACTGTCTTTAAAGTTACTTTCTATTTCTACGGTGATGTACTTTCGGGTTGGGACGTAGCGGCGGAATAGTCCGCCCTCTCTTATTCCTACGGCTTTTTATTTAAGCTTTGATTTAGGGGTACAATCTCCCTATCCATTTCAGTACGGCATGGATGTTAATCATATTGTTGATAATTAATAGATTATAAATATATTAAGTCTGATGTTTTCCCCTTTTGAGCCAGAAAATGTAATACCTTAGTGAAACTTACTGATAGCTCTCTTGTTATCTCAGCCGTACCTTTTCGTTTATCTGATATTTTTTCCTTCTGTTCTTCAAAACAACAATCAGTGCCAAGACCATCCTTTGAATTGTGTCGAGATTCCTAGCCGTCCGTTCAGCCTTACGCTTTATGCTGTCCTGCCGGAAGTTGCGGCCAAGATTCCAGTGCACGCTTGCGCCTAATGCTATTTGGTTATCTGACTAAGCGGGTTCTGCACAGCTATTCAGGCTTGAAATATACACTCGCTGTTCAGATATAATCTTACTATCAGACTTTTTTTCCGTAGATGTGAGTATTTCTATAACTGCCAAACTACCATTCCATTTTTTTCTTGTCGGCAATAAGTTCTTCCCTGCGGTATATACGGCATATCCTTGACCCAATCCTACCGTGCTCCAAGTATGGACCTTTCTTGTAAACATCAGTCTTTATAGAGTCTCAAGCTCAGATCTTTGATTCGCTTTGAATTCAATCACGAAGTCTCCTCTTTCTATTTAATCTTGTCTATTATTACCTTTTTGGAATGACATGGCATCTGCTGTGACTATACATTCTAACACGTCCAGTTTATCCAATAATCGGGGTAGGGATTTGATTTCATTACTTTTCTCCTTGCAAATGTTAGCAGTCAAAGTAAGACCTGAACGAAGTGAGTATGCAGAAACGATATTAGGATTACGTCCGTTGTCGTATAGTGTACTTCGCATGACCTTGCCATCAATACACATAATGTTCGTTGCCGAAGAGCATATTTCCTTGCGGAAAACATCTACAAAAACAGATATTCGATCAGCCGTCCTTTCATTGTCTGTGTTTTGAAACACACGGTAAAGTGTAGCTTCTGACAGTAAGCCATACGGAAATAACGCTTTCGCCTGCAGGCGTTTCAAGTGACGTTTGCCAAATTGAAGTATTTTAGCTCTGGTGATACACTTGCTGAGTTTCCCCAATATGACGCATGAGTGTGTCTTCAAGTTTGTGTTTGAAGTTTCCTCTACTTGTTCTGCGATATTCAGGGACTGAGGATACAAATTTTCTCAAATGGGTCATGGCGCTGTCACGAAGACTGTCAAAGTGCTTCTTCTTTAGTAGAGTTATATGTAAATATTGTATATCCGTAAAATGAATCGTATTTTGGTTATTGCAAAAACAAAGGCGGAAGACAATATCAAATCATATCCTATTGAATCCTGCCTAAAAAAATAAACGATAAGAAAAAACACCTAAGGCGGTGCTTTCGCATCGCTGCACGCGGATATAAGGATTTTTTTTATAGCAACAAGCGATGAACAATATTTTTTAATGAAAAAGCCGTGTCCGGTCATTGCTTTGATTCAGCAGATACTTGCTTGATACTATGAAAATTGCTAACTTTGCAAAAACTAGTGAAACAAAATTCGGACTTACTAGTAATAGCCTTTCGTATAAAAAAATCGCGTTTTTGTACAATATACTCATGCTAAAAACGAATACTATGAGACATTTCTTTTTAACTTTATTATTAATAATCTTTACCACTATATGTTATGCGAAAGCTGATATCACCGCATATCATCTTACAACAGATAATGGATTGCCAGATAATAATGTACGGTGTCTCAAATTTGACAGCAAAGGTTTTCTATGGTTTGCCACACAATACAGCCTTTATCGTTATGATGGCTATAGCTATCGTCAGTATCAACGCAGTACTAAAGGCGATATGAGTTTGATGCCTTCAAATCGTATTGTGTCTATAAACAATTGGACAGACAATCAATTATTGTTTCGCTTCAATACCAATCAACTGCTATTGTATAACCTAGAAAGTGATAAACTGGTAGCTTTCTGTGATTCTGTTACATTTTATAAAAGCATGTATAGTCATAATAGTATGCACCTCTATGACAATCTTGGTCGTTTATTTGTATATGACAATAAGAATGGAACATTGCGGTATACAGATAGTAATGTAGGTAAGAGTTTTACTTTGCATATTATTGACGACGAACTGAGGCAGTTGGCAGTAGATTTAAAAATTTACATAGTTACTGACAAAGAAGGCCGCGTGTGGGTGAGTACCAACGGTAATGGATTGTTTATCTACTACCCTACAACTGGAGAACTGCAGCATTTGACTACACAAGACTATCCTGACCTTTTGCCTTCTAATCATATTGTAGCAATAACACTAGATATGGCTGGAGACATTGTTATCAGCAATACTAGGTATGGACTTACCCGCCTACATGTTGGCAATAAAAAAGAGGCAGAAACTATAAAATTCGGGAAAAGCCGCCTAAATGACGATAACGAAGTGAAGGTTCTAACACGGTTGCAGTCAGGCGAAATAGTTGCAGCTACTGCTGCTGGTCAGGTGTATAGTGTAGATGAAATTGGGGAATTCAAGTCTTTTGCCCAACTACCATCAAACGTTCTGTACAACAATATAGGCAATATGCCTGATGGTTCGCTTTGGGCAACAACACGTTCGCGAGGAGTATTCTTGAAAGACCGATTCTATATGGACGGACAGCGTACAGATCATGTAGTTGTAGACAATAAAAGACGTGTTTGGGTGGCAAGTGTAGAGGGGCTGATAGCCGTAGCTGAACCTAAAAAAGATGGTAGCTATGGCGAGTTTCAGAGGCTATTTACCAATGAAAAACTACTTGAAACTCGCCAGTTCCTTTATGATAAACATAATCGTATTTGGATAGGCAGTAATGGTGGTGTAGTATCATTCTGCCCAGATGAATTATTAACTAATCCCAAGTCATACCAGCTATATAAACTGAAGAATAGTAGCGGCAGCATAGCGAGCACCAACTGCTTGCATCTAGACCATTTGGGTTATCTTTGGGTGGGGACCACGCACAATGGTCTGTATCGTAGTAACATACCTCTGAGTAAAATTGTCAATCATGTCGACATTCAATTTGAGGATCTGTCTAATGAGATTATCACAAACCTCTCTATACAGAGCATCATCAGTGATAGACAAGGTAATATGTGGATTGGAACAGAGAACGGTTGCACCTGCTATAATCCCAAGAATCACAAAGCTAGCCAGTTTTTGAGTGATGATAACCGATTATTAAACTATTGTAACCCCAATTGTACCGTAGCATTAAGCAATGGAAATGTATGGTTTGGTACTCTTGATGGTATAGTTGTACATAACCTCAAACAAGGATTACACGATAAAAGACAACGTAATCTTGAGTTCACAGAGTTGATTATTAACGGCCAGCCGACCTACCGAATGACTTCGTCACCACTAGGTGAAGTTAACATAAATGGAGTACAAAAGGTAACATTGGCACATAATCAAAATTCTCTGACTATCAACGTCTCTGACATGAACATATTTAGCGGTAATATTACCACATATCGTTACTTTATGGAAGGTATAGACGAATGGAGCGAAACCACTACAAGTAATAGTGTCAACTATCAGAATCTTTTGCCAGGTCGCTACATCTTTCATGTTGAAGCCATTTGCGGTGGAAGCAAAACTGAAGAGCGCATGCTCGAGATTGTTATCAGTGAGCCTTGGTGGAACACTTGGTGGGCATATATTATTTATATAGTGATAGCAGCGGTAGTGGTAATAGTGATTTATAATGAAAATCGCAAGAAACGTATCTTGCGTCAACGCATGCGTGATGAGCATCTACTTACCGAATATCGCTTAAAATTTTTTACAAATATCTCACATGAATTCCGAACACCACTTACCCTAATTCTATCTAGCATCGATAAGCTTGAACAACTATCCGCCACATCTAGCACAATAAAAGGGTCAATACAGATGATGCGCCAAAATAGCCAACGGCTTAAGCGACTTATAGATCAGTTGATGGAATTTCGCAAAATAGAGACTGGTAATCTGCAATTGCGAGTACAAGAAACGGATGTATCTACATTTATATACAATATATACCAATCATTTCATGAAGAAAGCGAACGTCGTCGTATAAATTACCAGTTCAGCCGAACTGCTACCCACGTAAAGGCATGGGTAGACCGCGGCTATATAGATAAAATCATATTTAATTTGCTTTCGAATGCTTTCAAGTATACCCCCGTTGGTGGTGAAATTACAGTGTACCTTGCTGTAAATGAGAATAAGGTACTATCTGTAAAAGTAACAGACAATGGTATAGGCGTACCTGCAGATAAGCGGGATACCATATTTGACCGTTATTCACGTTTTACTTCATCTCTAGACTCTATGGGAATTGGACTAAATCTTAGCTATGAGTTGGCCGTTAACCACCATGGTTGTCTCACTTACAACAATCGCATGGATGTATGTGGCTCCGTGTTCACTCTTTCTATTCCCATAGGCAGAGATGAATATGCTGAAAACGAGGTAATGAGTGAACAGCAGCTTTCACTCACCAGTGATGGCCCTAACGGCTATCAACAGCGTGAACAACTATTTATAAGCAACCCGCTAAACGATCGCTGTGTACTAATTGTTGAGGATGATATTGATATACAAGACATATTACATCAAGAACTTAGCCAGTATTTTCATGTTATGGTGGCAACAGATGGTGCCGAAGCAGTAGAGATGCTAGAGCAAAAGTTGCCAGATTTGGTAATAACAGATTACATGATGCCAAATAAAAATGGTATGGAACTGCTACAACATATTCGTAAAAGTTCTTATCGATACCTCCCAGTAATTATGCTTACTGCTATAGATAGTGAAAATACGGAATTAAAATCTATGATTATGGGCGCTGATGCCTATGTGACAAAACCTTTCAGTATGCAATTACTGATAGCACAAACCGTTAATCTGATAAAACAACGCAGTTATCTGAAGCTAGATTATGCCAATACTGTCTCTGATGACGATGTAAAACCAACAGGTGCAAAGGTCATACTGCCAGAATTAATCACTGAAGAACGAGATTTAAAACTTATCGCCCGATTTGACAGATATATAGATTTACACATGAGTGACGCTAATATGAACATAGATAATATCGCAGAGGCTTTAGATTACAAGCGTACCAACTTCTACAAGAAGATAACTTCGCTTGTAGGATGTTCACCTAAAGAATATGTTCGTAAGCGTAGGATGCAACATGCTGCTGAGATGCTTAAGGATGAAAAGCTTACAATTGCAGAGGTGGCATATCAACTAGGTTTCTCTACACCTCAGTATTTCTCTACTTGTTTCAAAGCATATTTTGGTATTAAGCCTTCTGAATATCAGAAAAGATAACTTAATTATTGTACATAAACTTATTTTTTTATTTTACTGTATGGTAACTACATATTACCTTACAGTGTGAATCTTTGTTAAGAATTAGGGTGTATGGAAATATAAAGAGGGTGCAATCTGCTATAAGATAGTATATAGTCACCTACCTTATAAGTTAGATTAATATATTTCTCAAAATCTTAAAGCGTATAAAATGTTTTATGTATTTCATGACAAGGAAAGAAATAGCCTTGGACTCCATTATGATGTTATAAAAAAGCCAAGAATATAAAAAGTGAATATCGTGTTTTTATTAGTGGCGGGATGAAAATACTTTTGTAATAAACGACTATAAATAGGATTTGAATAATATTGTACGGTATTGAACAAAAACAAATATCTATTTTGCAAACCATCAGTACTTTTACCGGCGTAATTAAACAAAATCAAGAATTTAATATCAATGAAATGAAAAAAGTATTTTCTTTATTGTGCATCATGACTCTTTCTATTGGAGCTTGGGCGCAAAACACATTCGTATGTGCTGGTAACAACGCTAACATTGAGTTATCAAAAAGTATCAATGGTGGAGTAACATCTGTCACTTATGGTTCTACTGAAACAGCTCTCGTCACATTAGTATCAAAAGATGTAGATGGACAGAAAGACAATGTACTCTTCAATTCAAACTATCTACAGAAAGAGCGGGTCATCTTAATTGATGGAAAATGTTACCCTGGCATTTTCTTTCGTCGCCAAGGAGAGGGAATCCTTACAATAGAAAAGTCAAAAGAGGTTTCCAAGATTACAATGTATGCCTATAAGGCCGCCACAGACAATAGACCTATGTATGTAAAGATATGGAAGAATAACCATGCTCGCCATGAAATTGGCACTTTCAATAGTTTCGGTGGAAAACTAGTTTCAATAGATATAACCAGTCAGGATGCAATTCGCCTGTCTGGTTCAGCTGTATTTGCTCTAAAGGTTGAATACAAAAACAACAATAAACCAGCAGTGGCAAAAATTATGCACGCGTTAGACGGAGACTTCACTCCACTACAATCTGACATTGATTGGGCTATGCAGTTCCGTGCAACAAGTGGTGCAGGGCATGCTGTTGTTGGCGATGGACGTGGTGGATGGCGTAGTGGCGTTATCGATGTACAGTATCAAGGGCAGGATATACGCCCCGAATATACTGTAGTGTCAAAGGTTTGCAGCGGAACAGCTGTAGAAGAGGGGTTGGTACCTCCTATCAAACCAGCATGGGATGTTCACCTTCGCGATGGAGTCGTTACTCTTGGTGGAGATGGCATGTATTATCTAACAGGTTCGTCGGGCGATAATATTTGGGCTTATGCCAAAGGTATTGAACTTTGGAAATCTGCTGACCTCAAGTCGTGGGAATATATGGGTCTAGTTTGGGATATCGACAAAGAGGCTGACGAATGGGTAAAACAGTGGCGTAAACACCCACGCCGTGCTGTACGTGCCGTATGGGCTCCAGAAATTCATTATATTCGCGGAAACTATTTCATTTGCTTCAGTATGTGTCCACGAGGAATTGGCATACTAAAGAGTGCTACAGGTAAACCAGAAGGCCCTTACGTTAATGCTTTCAAGAGCAATGAACCTATAGTTGCAGCTATTGATGCAACATTGTTTGAAGATGAGGATGGAGAAGTCTACTTCACTTATGCAGGTGCTACACGCATTGCTCGCTTGAACAAAGAAATGGATGGTTTTGCTGAAGATTTTCGTACTGTAATTTTCAGCACTCCAGATACCATTGCTTCACACCACGCTACAGGATGTGTTAAGCGTAATTTCGCTGACATCGGTCATGAAGGTGCAGTCATATTTAAATATAATGGTAAATACTACCTTGGCGGTGCCGACACCTACGAAGGCCGTTACTCACCATGCGTTGCAGTTTCAGAGTCTATTTACGGTCCTTACACTATGCGCCATGAAGCAATTCCATGTGGTGGTGGTACAGGATTTTTCAAAGATAAGAAGGGTGACTGGTGGTGTAGTTACTTTGGTAACGACACACAGACTCATTTTCGAGAAAAAGTTGGTTTTGTAAGAGTAAGTTTCTCTAAAGATGGACATGTATATCCAGCACTCGACCAACCATTCGTTCCTAAAAGCGAACGTAAAACTTGGGAGGAAAAATGGGAGAGAGTCTGGAAAAACAAGTATAACTAAACAACGGAATAAAACTAAAGATAATATTTATGACTATGATCTTTTATATGAAAAAAAACTTTTTCAAAGCTTTCGAATTGCTGATACTTTGCGCCACGGTTTTATGTAGTTGTGACGACGATGGTATCACTGAAGGTGATCCAAACTATTGGACATCATCACGCGGACAGTTCATCTCAATACTTAAAGATGGCACAAAGATGTTCTTCCTTGACAGCAAAAATGGCACAGCAACAGTGACATTCGATGGTAGTAACCCACTGCATTGGCAGGATGCTTCCACTGCAACTGTTAAAGTCTCTACCTACAAAGGAGATGTAAATGTACCCGAATTCATTGAAAATGACGGTAAACAACTCACCGTAACAAGTATTGGTGAGGAGGCTTTTATGGGTTGTCGCACTATGACTGCATGTGTTTTGCCTGAAACAGTAACCTCCATTGGCCAAGGTGCATTCAATATCTGCACGACATTGACTAGTGTAAATATCCCCAAAGGTGTCACAGAAATACCTTCTGCATGCTTTGGGCGCTGTGAAAAACTTACATCTATAAATATACCTGTATCAGTAACAAAGCTAGGACGTATGGCGTTTTACGGCTGTATTGCTCTACGTTTCATCACAGTTAATGCCACAGAGCCACCAATAATTGCCGATGAAACCGTATTCTCTAGTATTAGTTCATCAGCAGAAGTTAAAGTCCCTACAGGTTGTAGCGAGACTTACAAGAATGCTCCTATATGGAAAAATATGAATATTGTAGAATAAAAAGAGAGATATGAAAAGGATATTATTAACCCTTATGCTTTTGATGGTGGTGACTATTGTTTCAGCGCAAGCTGTTATCACAGGAACGGTTGTCAGCAATAATGATGGCGAGCCACTTATAGGTGCCACGATAAAGGCAGGTACACAAGGCACAATTACCGATATAGACGGAAAATTTACTCTGAAGAGCAATGCAAAACAAGTTGAGATTACATACATTGGTTACAAGCCACTTACTATAAAAGTAGTAGATGGCAAAATTAATGCTCGACTTGAGGAGAATACAATCACTATTAACGAAGTTGTAGCCATTGGTTATGGTTCTGTAAAGCGTGGTGATATTACCAATGCCGTGGCACAGGTGAAAGGCGATGCTCTTGTAGACCGTCCACTAACTAATGTAGCTGCTGCACTGCAAGGTGAGCTTGCTGGTGTTGACATACAATCTACATCAGGTGCCCCAGGTTCATCGGTACAGATAAAAGTACGTGGTGCGACTTCTATTAATGAGAGTGCATCGTCAAGCCCACTATATGTTGTAGACGGTGTGCCTATGGACGAAAGCTTTGATCTTAATAGTATTAACCCGCATGATATACAGTCTATAGAAGTACTGAAGGACGCTTCATCGTCGGCCATCTATGGTTCGCGTGGCGCTAACGGTGTAATTCTTATCACTTCAAAAAAGGGAGATAAGAATAGTCGTACAAGTGTTAATGTCACGACAAATTTCTCATTATCTACTCCCGAAAAAATGATGAATATTTTCAACCCATCAGACTGGATGATATGGCGACAGATGAGCAATGACAATAGTTATGTTTACACTTATGGGAACCGTGGGGCACTTGCGGGTGATACATATGCAGAGCAAGTCGCAATGACTGGCGGTAGTGCTTCAACCTCTTCTGTGTCAGATCCTCGTTGGAAAATGATAGGATATGGCGGATTATCACTCGTAGATTGGCAGAAAGCAATGTTTCGTACAGCATTCTCGCAGAACTATAACCTAGCCATTTCTAGCGGAAACAAGACATCTAGCTATCGTGCATCATTGGGTTATACACACCAAGATGGTATTGTAATACACACTGGATTGAACCGTTTGAACGCAAAACTATCTACCGAGACATCGATTAAGGAACGCCTTACACTAGGACTAGATTTAACCCCTCAAATGATGGTGACTACTGGTGGCAATGTCGATGGTAAAGACAATGCAGCAATGCAGGCACTTCAACTGGTTCCTGTGGTAGAACAGGCTGCAGGCTTAAACACTGCAGCTGAACCATTCTCACGCTATATGTGGGCTGGTTCTACCGTTTCACCCGTTGCACTGATGCGCGATCGTTCGTATCGTGACGAGCAGATACGCTTACAAGCAAGTGCTCGCGCCGCATATCAGGTAAATAAACATCTTAAAATACGGGCCTTGGCTTCATGGATATTCAATAATCGTGAACGCAAAACCTTTACACCGTCATCGCTAAACCGCAACTGGACACAGGGTGAAGGTTATGCAGCTGTTGGCAACTGGAATGGAACACGTTCGCACAAGTATCTTATTCAAGCTACAGCTACATACACTCGTAAGTTTGCAAAAAAGCACAACTTTAATGTTGTAGTAGGTTGGTCTGCAGAATCTACGCAAGACGCAGCATCATACACCATGGCTGCTACACAATTTCCTAATAACACCATACAGGGATGGACACTAACTAGCGTTGAGCCTACACGTTTTGATGCTACATATTCTACTGACGACCATTTGATTTCATATTTTAGTCGTGTCGAATATGGCTATGATTCACGGTATCTCATTAATGCATCAATACGTCGAGATGGTTCTAGTCGGTTCGGTCTTAATCGCAAATGGGGTACATTTCCGGCCATATCTGCAGCATGGCGTATCAGTAACGAGAAGTTTTGGGACCGCACTTGGATTATGAATCAAGCCAAAGTGAGAGTATCCTACGGTTCTAACGGTTCTAACTCTATTCCTACAAATGCGGCAGATGGTATGCTTACATCTACCAATTATGCTCAAGACGGAACACTTATCCCAGGCTACATCCCCTTATCATTGAACAATGATGACCTTGGATGGCAGAAAACTAACTCATGGAACTATGGCCTTGATCTTAGTTTCTTCAGAAATCGCATCTCAGTTGCAGTAGATTACTATGTAAAGAACATTAGTAATATGCTCTATCAGGTCACTCTTCCATCGGTTATCGGATATGCTAAGGGATGGGATAACATAGGGAATATTCGTACAAATGGAGTAGAAATAGAGTTAAAAACAGAAAATCTTACAGGCCTCATAACGTGGACAACAAAGGCTTCCGTAGGTTACTCTACAAATAAGGTCACCGATCTTGGTGAGAATAGTACTATCTACACAGGCTTTGATAATAAAACTCAAATCATAGAGGTCGGTCATCCAGTAGGTGAATACTATATGTATATAGCTGATGGAGTCTACCGTAACGAAGAGGATCTTGCACGCTTCCCTAAACAAGAAAGTTCAGTTGTAGGCTCTGTCCGTTATCGCGATGTTAATGGCGATGGTGTCATTAACGAGGCCGACCGCACATACTGTGGCAAGCCACAACCATCATGGACTTTTGGATTAAACAACTCCTTCAAGTGGAACAATTGGGACATGTCGTTCCTTATCACCGGTCAGTGTGGCGGAAAAATATGGTCTGCTCTAGGACGTGCAATAGACATGCAGTATCAAGGCAACGCGCTCAATCGCTTGGATCATTATAAAGATATGTGGCTTAATCCTGACCACGTGGGTAATGGGAAGATACCAGCTGCTGTGGGTACCTATGGCAGCATTGAAGAGCAATTCTCTACACGCTGGTTGTATTCAACTGACTTCATCAAATTGAAAAATATAACCCTTGGTTATCGCTTTAATTTCTCGAAGGATGTTATGGTCCGCTCTTTGCGCATTACTGCAAGTGTTGAGAATATCTTTATGATAGATAACTATTATGGTGGTTATTCGCCAGAATCCAACAACTCTGGTAGTCAGGTACGTGCTTACGATTATGGAGCTTATCCCTCTGCTCGTACATTTTCTATTGGCTGTAATATCAGTTTGTAATAACCATATATACACTTTGAATAATAATATCGAATATACCAAGATGAACAAAAAAATATCAATATTAGCCTTAGTGCTAACACTTGTGGTCACAAGCTGCAGCGACTTTCTTGAAACTCCATCCAAAAGTTCGCTTAGTACTGGAAACTTCTACAAGACACCGGCGCAAATGGATCAAGCACTTACTGGTGTATATAGTTGCTTGAAGCCATTATCTATATATTATTTTGCAATGTCAGAAATTCGTTCAGATAATATGTTGCAAACTACCGAAGCCAAGGCAAATGACTATGCTGATTGTTCTCAATTTAACTCCACCTCATTACTAACCAACTCTATCGTAGCAAACTGTTGGGCCGACTATTATAAATTAATAGCTTCAGCTAATGCTTTGTTAGAAAATATGGGAGGTTTGTCTGAAACTACCGAAGACGTTAAGACGCAATACGAGGCTGAAGCTCGTTTCTTGCGCGGTTTTGCTTATTTCGATTTGGTTCGTTTCTTCGGTCGTGTGCCGTTATCTACAACAGTATTGTCAACAGCCGAATCATTTGCACTGAAACAAAGCGAGAGTGTAGAGATTTATACTCAGATTATAGAAGACCTTGAGTTTGCCACTAACAATCTTCAGGAGTCATCTGTAGACTTCCAAGGCAAGAAACATCCTGAACGTGTGAGTGCTATAGCTGCCAAAGCTTTGCTGGGAAAGGTTTACATGCAGATGGCAGGCTTTCCACTCTACAAAGACACTAAGGCTCAAGCCGAGGAAATGCTACGTGAAGTATTACAAGAAGCTAATGCATTGAATGGTATTCCAACAAAGTATTGGGCAAAAGATATTGATGAATGGAATAAGATGTGGATTCATGAAAACAATAATAAGTACTTCCTCTTTGAAATTCAGTATGCTTGCGAAAAAGATGCCGGTAACCCAATGACACCACTTACACGCGTTCAGAACTCTAAAGCTGACAACTATTGTAACGCTAACCTCACTATAGGTCCACACTTATACATCAACCGCGATCTTCAAGACGAGTTCTTCCAGCTAAATGCTGATGTCGAGGGTGGTGAAGTCACTGACATACTCGATGAACGTTTGTCGGGAACTATCAACACGGCCTCATTTTACGACGAAGAGACGGGCGAATATGTTGGTGGCATAAAGGATGCAAACAACTTTATGGTAAAGTTCTTCGAGCATAAAATGAAGAGAAATGAACTTGGCTTCCCCGATATGGACGCTTCTATTGTAGACCGTACGTACTGGCCACAGAATTTTCCTCTGTTGCGCATAGAAGATGTGATGTTACTTTATGCCGAATGTGTAGGCAATACAAATGAAGGTTACCACTGTCTTAATCTTATTCGTACTCGTGCTGGTATGAGTACACTGACAGGTCTCTCACCCCAACAATTCCAAGTTGCTGTATTAAGCGAGCGACGTCACGAACTACTAGGCGAAGGGCAACGTTGGTTCGATCAGGTTCGCCTGAATACGTTTGTTGACGACATCAAGACGAAGTTCATCAACTACCGCGACCTTCGCGATGGCAGCCACTCGGCAAACTATACTGTTTATGCCAACCGCGTAACCCCAGACATGTATCTCTACCCTATTCCGTTGAGCCAAATTCAGGTTCACCAGGGATTATACACTCAGAATAAGGGATATTAAACGACACGTTAATATAAAGAAAAGTATGAAAAAAAAATTTTCAAATATATCGCTCTTGCTAATCATATTGTTTGTATTAGCGAGCTGTTCTAACGAAGATTACTTAGGTGGACACTTTACTACTGATAGAGAGGGTAGCATGGTGAATATTTCGGCACATATAACTTCTGAATTATTTCAAGATAAGACCTTCGTTGCTGGCGATAAGATAGGCATTACCACAAGTTACAACGATAATACCTCGCGTAATCGTTCATACACTTGTGCCGAGGATGGAGCTACGTTTGATGCTACTATAGGCGTACCTATATACATTAAAGGTAATGGATTTATTTCGGCTTACTATCCTTTTATGGGTGAAGACGGAAATGAGGCCATCATCAATCTTAATACAAAGGACCAAAGCGCTATTCCACCACTCTTTGTGGCAAATACAAACGATATTACTATAGGTGTAACTTCAGCAATATTAAACTTTAAGTATGCATATGCTCAAATGAAGTTGAACCTAATTGTTCCGGAAGACGAGACCATAAAGGGCTATCGTCTGTGTGGTTTTGTTCATGAAGCTACCGTCAATTCGTTCACAAACGATATTGAACTCAATGTTACATCAGATCTCGCAGATGTTGTTTATAATAGTGCAAAAGTTATTACACTTACCCTTATTCCACAAATAGTTACCGCTGATTCCTACGATCCTGCTAAGATTGTTATACTTGGAACCAACCGCTCTTACACAGTTGCCATGGGTGAAGTATCACTGGTTCAAGACCATATGAACGAATATAATATAGACCTTACTGACGGCATAGGTTCCATCGAGTTTATTCCAGGTGGTGCACAGTGGACCCCTTCTACTGGTGGCGGTAACATAAGTTCACACTAATGATTAACCAATTTATTATTGATAAATCCATGAATAAGATAACTTCAATTCTTACCTTAGTGCTAACATTTGTGCTAAATAGCTGTAGTAGCGATGACTACACGATGAGCAACTTTAATGTTGCTGCACTGCGCTTTGAAATCACTGAATCACATACGCGCGCCTCTATCAACACTACTACAATGACCACTGTCTTTACCGTTGGCGATAAAGCCGGTGTATTTGGAGTGAAAAATGGCTATGTTGTTGAAGATCTGAACAATTTGCCACTTACACTCAATCAGTCTGGTTTTTGGTCTCCCGCAACAAGTCTCAACTACTCGGTAGACATGGCAGACATTAAGTTCTATGCATATTTTCCTTATAATGAAAATATCACTTTCGACGCCTCGTCGGAAACCCCTTTTTCTGAATACATCAACAGTCTTCAAGTTCCGTTGAATCAAGAGAATGTAAAGAACTTTAATAGTGCCGATATCATGGTTACAGGTGCTTGCACGGTAGATACAAAATTGCATTATGTAAAGTTGAATATGACACATGTCAACTGCATGGTGAATGTTGAACTACCTAACAGTTCGTATGTCTTCACAAACCAAGGTATGGAACCTTATGTATTGACGAAAGCGGAAAATGTTCAGTTCAAACTTGGCGGCAAGATTGTAAAACCATATTTTGATACAGAGATACAGTCTTACCGCCTTATAGTAAAGGCGAACACTTCAGAGACACTCAACGTATCGTATACAGATGGTGACAGACAAAACAATGCTACCATTAACAACCTCGCAAATATCAACAAAGGTGAATATGCTGACTATGTTATAGATGGCGGTGTAGACCTTGTTTCTGGTTACAATCTGCAGGTAGGTGACTACTATCTTTCCACTGGCAAACTTGTATCAAAAGATGCAGAGCTCACGGCGCAACAGAAAGCAATGGTAATAGGTGTTGTGGCAAAACTTGGCACAACAGACGGTATTTCTTCATCCTATAAGACAGCTACTCACGCCATTGTCCTTTCACTTAATAACGGTAGTCTTGCAGCCTGGGGTGACTATGCTGCCACTACATCGGCGGAGAATAACGCGGGATGGAGGAACTGGTGGATAGATTATGGTCATGGTTTAGCCAATCAGAATACCAATTCTGCAGGTTCTCTTAAGGAAGATACCTTTGCTGAAATAGGATTTGAGGATACCCACTCATGGATGTCTGTTAGCAATCCGCTAGTTATTGGAGGTTACACCCATAGTTACAATTGTGTAATGATAGAGTCATACAATATTTGGTGTAGAACGACTGTTGCTCCTGATATAACATCGGGTTGGTATCTTCCATCACTTCGCGATCATATTAACATAGAGGCCAATCGCACTGCCATAGATGCTTCATTAGATAAGGCTGAAGGTGATAAAATTTCAACCGATCTTTATTGGTCTACATCGCTTCGTGCTGCTGGTTCAAATTGGTGCTATTCTTATGGTAAGACAGCATTGGCAGATCGCTATAAAGGTGTTGGTCTGAAAGATAAGCGCCTTTACCGCTACTTGTTGGCATTCTAAATTATTGATAAATATCACTAGTGCCCACTACAAGTTAGTGGGGCACTAGAATTTAGAAAATCAAATAAACTTAGTCTATCAAGACCGCTTTCCTCTTTGATAACTTATGAATTTATTTTTGTTGAATAAATCTACGAGATTGGACTTATCCGTAAGTGAAATGCATACCTCGTATATACTTCTTTCGAGTTGTATATTGCATTGAACAATGGCTACAAGGTTAGGATATGATAGCACAATAGATTTGGATTCGTGCCGAGTTCTCTGTAGTTCCCCAAAGCCTTTTAATCTGCAGATGCTACTTGGACTATTTGAAAAACAATATTCCCGTAACCCAAGAACTGAAAAAGATATGAGAAAACACCTGTATTATCTAATCGCATCCATGCTGATTATTACTATAAGCTTAAACGCCCGGACTAACTACAACTACAAGAAATTGCAACGTGAAAATCTCGGACGTGGTGTGGTCGCTATCCGCAAAGACGCTTCTACCGTCACCATTTCATGGAGATACCTCTCATCCGACCCTATGGATACCGAATTCAACGTATATCGTAACGG